>NZ_CP150146.1:4800000-6804354 GCF_037963825.1 Paenibacillus sp. FSL H8-0282 | reverse complement strand
AGACTGTCACTCCTTTAAATCTTCCAAATGTGGCATCAGCCATGAAGTGGAAATGTCGAAGAAAATAGGTTGGTGCTGATATTTATCCCCAGTAGGCAATATGAAGAGACAAAAAAATATGGATAAATTTGATTTGTTCACAACTTTATCCACAGCTTGTTGATAATTAAGAGAACAAACAAATCTATTCACATTCAAAAGTAATACCATCATAGCAAAACGCCCCTTGTTTTTCAATGAGCAGGGCTATTTTATCCACAAATTCAAGCACTTGTGTACAATTATTAGGAACACCACTACATATTGTTGATAATTTGTTTACGGTTCGACACTTTACGCCAAAGGTTCGATAATTTTATACACAGGTTGTGCTCAACTGTGAGTAGTCGACTTTATTTTTTGATCACAGGTGGATAACTGTCATATCTTGTGGATTACTTTTTTCCTGGGGAGAGTTGTGGATAAACACCTGAGCTTGAGGGGGAGGAACAAGCCGGTTACTAGGTTGACTTTTGCTCATAAAATATGTTTAAATATATAAAGGTGTTTTCTGTAAGGATATGTCTCGATATATAAAAATGATAATTCTTGTAGATACTGTCCCTACTATAAGGACGGCTTAGTCCGTTTCTGCTTATATGACAGTAATTAAGTTCCTGTAAGGGAGGTGCAATTATGAGACCGACATTTAGACCAAATGTGAGCAAACGTAGTAAGGTTCACGGTTTCCGTAAAAGAATGAGCACGAAAAACGGCCGTAAAGTGCTGGCAGCTCGCCGCTTGAAAGGCAGAAAAGTTTTGAGTGCGTAAGTTAGGCCACTAAGGGACCACTGCGGTGGTCTTTTTTTACTGCTTTTTATTATTATTGCTCTGCAAAAGTCTAGGATCTCGCTTAATGCGCTAGCTACACTTTGCGGGGCTATTTAACGTATATTGAGAAATATTTTGTGAGAAGTTGAAATTATTTTTCCTACTATATATAGAAGCTTAATTTCAGCACAGCAAATGTAGTCGTTTATGGCTGCTTGCAAATGCCTATACTATTAGAAGAAAAAATTCGGAGGGACACTTAAACCGGATTTTTATGAAGGAGATTCCCGTGCACAAAAAGTTACGTTTACGAAACCGTGCCGACTTCAGTCGTGTATACCGCCATGGGAAGTCATTTGCGAATCATCAATTTGTAGTGTATTGGTTTGGCAAAAAAGAGGTAGAGCGATTTAGAGTAGGTGTGTCTGTTAGCAAAAAGGTCGGAAACGCGGTTGTCCGTAACCGTATGAGAAGATTAGTTAAGGAAATCGTCCGTCACCATGAACCTGAGATTGCAGGTGGCTTAGACATGGTGTTTATCGTAAGAAAAGGAGCGCTTTCCATGGAGTATGCAGAGCTCGAAAAAAGTGTGCTGCATGTGCTTCGTAAAGCCAAGCTACTCAAGGCTTCCCGCAAATAAAGGGTGCTTAAGAGGCTTGTTTATTTGTATTCATAATTATGGTATGATTTACGGTGGAATGGAATGTTTAAGAGAGGGGTTTTGAAGTGTCTCTAATGAAGACTAGACGAGGAAAATGGTTTCTCCTCATCACGGTAATGGTGTTGTCGTTAGCTGTTCTGTCGGGATGCGCTCCGTCGACTGCTGTCACGCACACTACGGAGGATTTGAAGAATGGAGGCTTCTGGCAAAGTAATGTAGTGTATTATTTCGCCATTGCCTTGGACAAGTTTGCAGATTGGTTTAACGGAGAATATGGTTTAGCCGTACTTGTGATGGTTATTATTGTCCGCACGTTGATTCTTCCGCTTACTATTAAACAGGTGAAGAGCTCGCGTGCAATGCAAGCCATTCAACCGGAACTCCAAAAGATCCAGAAAAAATATAAAGACACACCTGAAAAGGTGCAGCAAGAAACAATGCGTTTGTTCCAAGAAAATAAGGTTAACCCAATGGCGGGTTGTTTACCGCTGATCGTACAAATGCCTATCTTTATCGCTCTCTACAACTCGATCTACTATAATCCACATCTACGGGAGCATACCTTCTTGTGGCTGGAGCTAGGTAAACCGGATCATCTGTTTATCTTGCCAGTGCTAGCAGCATTAACAACATTTATTCAAACTAGAATGATGACCAAAATGAACCCAGTGCAACAACAAGGGCCAATGCAGTTCATGATGATGATCTATCCAGTTCTGATCTTCGTGATGTCGTACAACTTCCCTGCAGCCTTGCCATTATACTGGGTGTACAGTAACCTTTACACTATTATTCAGAACTACTTCTTATACCGCAACAACGATAAACACAAATTGGCAATCGCAAGTGCTGTAAAAAGTACAGATGACTCCAGTCCTGCTCCGAAGAGCAAAGGCGGCAACAAGTCATCGAAGGGAGCCAAAAAGTCAAAATGAGCAAAGTCGTCGCAACAGGGAAAACCATTGAAGAAGCTGTAGAACGGGGACTAACCCAGCTTGGAGTTCAAAAGGACCGGGTAACGGTCAACGTACTTGAGCAGCCATCAAGAGGATTCCTGGGATTGATCGGTGCGAAAGGTGCCAAGGTTGAACTAACCTTGATAGCCGAAGCCGCACCGGCATCAGCGGCGAGTGCTCCGTCACTGCCTCAACAGTCAGCAAGAGAGAGCAAACAGGAGGCCATCGGCGGTGTGCCACGCCAAGATTCCGGACAACCGGTGGAGGAAGCTTACCAAGAAGCCGTTCATTTCATTGTGGATGTCGCTAAGAGCATGGGGCTCGAAGTGGAGGTAGAAATCGTCCACACCAAGGAATCCACGATTCTGCAAATTTCCGGTCCAGATTTGGGACTGTTAATTGGCAGAAGAGGACAAACTCTCGATGCTCTACAGTATTTGGCTAATATTGTAGCTAACCGTTATTCCGACAGTTTTATACGGCTTGTGTTAGATGCAGAGAACTTCCGTGAGCGCCGTAAAAAAACGCTTGAAGAGCTGGCTGATCGTTTAGCCGGACGTGTAATTCGCACTCGTAAAGAGGTTGTATTGGAGCCAATGTCTCCTCAGGAGCGTAAGATTATCCACTCCAGGTTACAGGATCACCGGCAAGTGAGTACCCTCAGTAAAGGCGAAGAGCCAAATCGCCGCGTCGTTATAACCTTGAAGTAAAGACTATATGGATGCAATGACTCCTTGACCAATGTAAGGGGTCATTGTTTTTTTAAAAATAAAAGAACGTTTCTATTCAAAAAAATATAAGTTTTGGGGTGAAAAACAGCATGCTTAGTGACACCATTGCTGCCGTATCGACGGCATTAGGCGAGGGAGGAATTGCTATTATTCGGGTAAGTGGCCCACAGGCTATTTCCCAAATGGCACCATTATTTCGTAGCCGAGTTCCATTAACTGAAGCGGAATCGCATACCGTTCATTACGGACATATCGTCAGTCCTGATAACGGAGAGAAGATGGAAGAAGTGTTGGTAACCGTTATGAAAGGACCACGTTCTTTTACGACAGAGGATGTAGTAGAGATCAGTGCTCATGGCGGTGTAATTTCTGTAAGAAGAGTGATGGATTTACTTCTGCAGCAGGAGATAAGGTTAGCCGAGCCGGGGGAGTTCACCAAGCGTGCTTTCTTGGGCGGACGTATCGATTTATCGCAGGCTGAGGCTGTTATTGATCTGATTCGCTCTAAGTCTGACCGGGCTTTTTCTGTAGCTTTAAAACAGGTTAGCGGATCCTTATCGGATCGAATTCATGCTTTACGCCATACACTTATTGAGATGCTGGCTCATATTGAAGTGAATATAGATTATCCAGAACATGATGTAGAATCCATGACAGCTGAATTTATTAAAGATAAAAGCAGTGAGGTTATGGAGGGAATAACAAAGCTGCTTAAGACATCTAATGAAGGAAAAATACTTCGTGAAGGGATTACGACAGCTATTGTCGGACGTCCGAACGTTGGTAAATCATCATTGCTAAACGCATTAGCGCGTGATAACAAAGCGATTGTAACAGATATTCCAGGAACAACACGTGATGTAATAGAAGAATTTATAACGATAAATAATATACCGCTTAAGCTGCTCGATACAGCGGGAATTCGTGAAACGATGGATGTTGTTGAGAAAATTGGGGTGGAGCGCTCCAAAGCGGCAGTTAGTGACGCCGACCTGATTCTACTTGTGCTGAATGCTAATGAAGAGCTGCATGAGGATGAATTGGCATTGATGGAACAAATCCACGGTAGACAGTGCCTAGTAATCATGAATAAAATGGACTTACCGCCCAAACTGGATAAGGATAAGTTGCTCTCATTTTTTGAAGAGTCTAACATTGTACCGATGTCCGTTCTGGAAGAGGAAGGTCTAGACAAACTTGAAGATGCCATTTCGACACTCTTTTTTGGTGGAAAGCTGGAATCGGGTGACTTGACATATGTGAGTAATGTGAGACATATAGCCCTGCTCAAAAAAGCCTATAAATCACTTCAAGATGCATACGATGCTGCAGAACAGTATATACCGATTGATATGATTCAAATCGATGTACGGCTCGCATGGGAACAGCTTGGGGAAATAATTGGCGATACTGCAGCTGACTCTTTGTTAGACCAAATATTCTCACAATTTTGTTTAGGAAAATAAGATTCACGATTTAATATAATTTCAAGGGGGAAACAGGACATGAGTTATGATGGAGGCAACTATGACGTTATCGTCATTGGCGCTGGTCATGCTGGCTGTGAAGCAGCACTGGCTGCAGCCCGGATGGGTTGCAGTACGTTAATGATCACAATTAACCTGGATATGGTTGCATTCATGCCCTGCAATCCGTCCATAGGCGGACCTGCCAAAGGACATGTAGTGCGTGAAATTGATGCGCTTGGCGGAGAAATGGGCCGCAATATAGATAAGACATTCATTCAACTGCGTATGCTGAATACAGGTAAAGGACCAGCAGTACATGCTTTACGTGCACAAGCTGATAAATTCCTTTATCAACATACAATGAAGGAAACTATGGAGAAAACGCCTAATTTGACACTTCGTCAAGGGATGGTTGAGCGTTTAATCGTTGAGGATGGACGTTGTGTAGGTGTAGTTACGAAGACCGGAACCGAATACCATAGTAAGACTGTTATCCTGACAACAGGCACTTACCTGCGTGGTAAAGTGATTATGGGTGAGCTAACATATGAAAGTGGACCTAACAATCAACAGCCATCCGTGAAGCTTTCTGAGAACTTACGGGAGCTTGGGTTTGAATTGGTGCGTTTTAAAACAGGTACTCCACCACGTGTACATCGTGATACGATCGATTTCTCTAAGACAGAAATTCAACCAGGGGACGATGAACCGAAATTCTTTTCGTTCGAAACGAAATCATCCGATAACGAACAGCTTCCTTGTTGGTTAACGTATACCTCTGAGGTTACTCATCAGATTATTAATGATAACCTTCATCGTGCGCCGATGTTCACAGGTATTATCGAAGGAACTGGCCCACGTTATTGCCCTTCTATAGAAGATAAGGTCGTAAGATTCAGTGATAAATCTAAGCATCAGATCTTTTTAGAGCCAGAGGGAAAAAATACATCGGAATACTATGTACAAGGTCTGTCCACTAGTCTTCCTGAGGATGTACAGCTAGCTATCTTACGTTCCATTCCTGGTATGGAAAAGGTAGAGATGATGCGTAACGGCTATGCTATTGAATATGATGCAATGGTTCCTACACAGCTATGGCCATCTCTTGAAACCAAACGTCTTCCAGGTCTGTTCACTGCTGGACAAATCAATGGCACTTCCGGTTATGAGGAAGCAGCAGGCCAAGGGGTTATGGCTGGAATTAATGCAGCACGCAAAGTGCAAGACAAAGAACCCGTAATACTAGATCGTTCACAGGGATACATTGGTGTACTCATTGATGATCTCGTGACTAAGGGAACGAATGAACCTTACCGTCTGCTTACTTCACGTGCAGAATATCGTTTGTTGCTTCGCCATGACAATGCAGATCTAAGACTTACACCTATCGGTTACGACATTGGTTTGATCACACAGGAGCGTTTCGATAACTTCACAGATAAGAAAGAACGGGTGGAGCGTGAAATTGTTCGTCTGCAAGAAACAAAGGTTAAACCTGTTGATGTAAACCAAGTACTAGCGCAATATGAATCGGCACCTATTGTAGATGGCAGTAATTTGCTTGTTCTGATGCGGCGCCCAGAGCTTGTATATAATTTTGTTGATCAAGTATCACCATCACCAGAGATGCTGGATGCAGAAATGAAGGAGCAAGTAGAAATCCAAATTAAATATGCCGGATATATAGAAAAACAACTTCAACATGTGGAGCGCCTGCAAAAGATGGAGAAGAAAAAAATTCCAGATGACATTAATTATAATGAAATCCATGGATTAGCGATGGAAGCGCGGCAGAAGCTGACTAAGATTCACCCGATCTCTATCGGGCAGGCTTCTCGGATTGCGGGAGTTACACCTGCTGATATTTCCATTCTTCTTGTATATCTTGAGCATTACAACCGGGTAACCGCGGCGAAAGGATAAGCTATGGATAATACGGAAGTTCAATTCACACAACTATTACAGGTACGAGGCATATCCCTTACAGCAGAACAGTTAGCACAATTTGATCTGTATTATAAGGAACTCGTAACCTGGAATGAAAAAATGAATCTCACGGGTATAACTGAGCGAGAGCAGGTATATACGAAGCATTTCTATGATTCTATTTCATTAGCTTTTTTCCTTGATATTAACGAGATCACCAATCTCGCAGATATCGGTTCAGGAGCTGGGTTTCCAGGAATCCCACTTAAAATATGTTTTCCTCATTTGAAGCTAACGATTGTTGATTCGCTCAATAAACGAATTTCATTTTTGCAGCATGTAAGTACGACATTGGGATTAACTGATGTACAATTGATCCATGGGCGGGCAGAGGATGTCGCGCGCAAGTTCACTCATCGTGATGCCTATGATTTGGTTACAGCACGTGCGGTAGCAAGACTGTCTTTATTGAATGAATTTTGTCTTCCCTTCACACGCAAAGATGGGGTGTTCGCTGCAATGAAGGGCAGCGATCCTTCAGAGGAATTAAGCGAAGCTAAGTACAGCTTAAAAGAGCTTCGTGCTGAACTCAGCAAAGTGGAGTCGTTCAGCTTACCAGTGGAGGAGTCGGATCGACATATTATTATGATCCGTAAGACAGGAGCAACACCAGCTAAATATCCAAGAAAAGCGGGAATTCCTGCCAAAACACCATTGATAAAATAATGTTTCACGTGAAACATTGCCGATACTCAAAGTTCCTTTAGGAGCATTCTCTTTGAACAAAGGGAATGCTCTTTTTTTATGAAGTTGATGATAACAAAAATCGATAAATATCAAATTAGATAAAAATTAGATTTATAAGCTGATTTGGTTGTTGCACCCGTAAAAATGCAGGAAAAATAGGTCTTTACGGAGAATATGATTATGTGGAGAAAAGTGATAGAATAGCATAGTAGACTTTAATTTTGTATATAACTCCTTCTCTGTACTCTTGTTCGAAAGAAGGAGAGATTATGATGCCTGTTCATTACAGGTAATTCCATAATATCAGAATGTTTTAGATTGCTGTACGATATGCTTTCCGTGAAGAAGGTCAAGAAGATCGTACTATAACGAAATTAGGTGGTTATGAACGGAATGAAAGAACAATTTACCAAGCTATTTGGGTTTAACGAGCGGAGCAGCGGAGAAGAAATCAAACAAATACCAGTTCATGAGGTCGTTAGCAGTCCTTACCAACCACGGACTATATTCGATGATGACAAAATTGATGAGTTATGTCAGACAATTAAAACTCATGGTGTCATTCAGCCTATTGTTGTACGTATGCGAGATTCTATATATGAGATCATCGCAGGTGAACGGCGCTGGCGGGCAGTTAAAAAGCTTGGTTTAGAGACGATCCCTGCTATTGTCCGTGAGTTCAATGATTCTCAGGCTGCATCTATTGCGCTCATAGAAAATCTACAGCGTGAAGGTTTGACCTCCATAGAAGAAGCTGTCGCTTATCAGAAGTTAATTGATCTTCATCAATTAACACAAGAAAGCTTAGCACAACGCTTAGGCAAGAGTCAGTCGACTATTGCGAATAAGATTCGTTTACTCCACTTACCTGAAGAGGTTAAGACAGCGTTGATGGAACGTCAGATTTCTGAAAGACATGCGCGTTCACTCTTATCACTGGATAGTGTGGAAATGCAATTAAAAGTTTTGGCAGAGATTATTGCAAAAGGATTAAATGTTAAACAGACGGAAGCTCGTATTGCTTTCTATAAACAAGTTTCGCAAACTAAAAAGTCAAAACGGGTCTCCTATACCAAGGATGTTCGTCTAGCTCTTAATACAATTCGTCAATCTATTGATATGGTGTCAGGCTCAGGTATGGAAATCAAAACGTCAGAAAATGACCGTGGTGACCATTACGAGATTGTAATCCAGATCCCCAAAAGATAAATTGTTTCAAAAGCTGAAGGCGGCCTTAAAGTGATTGGCCGCCTTTTGTGTGACTTAAACCAGGATGTATTGCTCAGTCCTGCATTTTAGAGTTTTAGCCTATATAAAGTAACATAGTTTGGCCGTTTGTACTTGCGATCTACGAGAAGATTCTTCCTAACTATTCGAGGTGAAATTAGTGTCCAAGATTATTGCCATAGCAAATCAAAAAGGCGGTGTCGGTAAAACAACATCCTCTGTGAACCTAGGTGCCGGTATGGCTACATTAGGAAAAAGAGTGCTTCTAGTTGATATCGATCCTCAAGGTAACACTACCAGCGGCGTTGGCATCAACAAGGCGGACGTAGCGAATTGTATATATGACATTCTCATTAATGAAGTAAATCCTCTAGAAACGATACTTGAAACTCAAAATGAAGGACTGCACATCATCCCGGCAACCATTCAATTAGCGGGGGCGGAGATCGAATTAGTATCAACGATTTCCAGAGAGTTGAAATTGAAAAAAGCCCTAAATACGGTTAAAAATAATTATGACTATATCATCATTGATTGTCCTCCATCCCTTGGGATTTTGACGATCAATTCCCTTACAGCTGCTGATTCGGTAATCATTCCGATTCAATGTGAATATTATGCGCTCGAAGGGTTGAGTCAGCTTTTAAACACCGTGCGTCTAGTACAAAAAAATCTTAATCCGCATTTAAAAATAGAGGGAGTACTATTAACCATGTTGGATGCCCGTACGAATCTAGGGATCCAAGTCATCGAAGAGGTTAAAAAGTATTTTCAGGAAAAAGTTTACAGAACTATCATTCCTCGGAATGTCCGCTTAAGTGAGGCACCGTCTCATGGACAATCCATTATTACTTATGATCCTCGCTCAAAGGGAGCAGAAGTGTATTTAGAGTTGGCAAAGGAAGTGATTTCTTATGAGTAAACGTTTAGGGAAAGGTCTGGATGCTCTGATTCCTTCTTTATCTATTAATGAAGATGATAAGGTAGTAGAAATCCCATTAGCCCAATTACGGGCTAACCCTTATCAACCACGCAAGGATTTCAATGAAGAAGCAATCCAGGAATTGGCTGAGTCCATCAGACAACATGGCGTGATTCAACCGATCATTGTACGGAGTGTTTTGAAGGGGTATGAAATCATTGCCGGTGAACGCAGATTCCGGGCATCGCAATATTGTGGTAAACCTACGATTCCAGCAGTCGTAAGAAATCTAAGTGATCAACAGGTCATGGAGATCGCCCTGATTGAGAACTTGCAACGTGAAAATTTAAATGCAATGGAAATCGCAGTTGCTTATCAAGGTTTGATGGATCAATTTTCACTCACACAAGAAGAGCTATCACTTAAAGTTGGAAAGTCCAGATCACACATCGCTAACTTCCTAAGATTGCTTACTTTACCGGAAGAAGTAAAAGAATATGTTTCACGTGGAACAATGTCTATGGGACATGCACGAGCTATTGTTGCCCTGAAAGATCCGGAAGTTATTAAACAATTGGCTGAACAATGCGTGGAACAGCAATGGAGCGTAAGAGAGCTTGAAGAAACAGTGAAAAATCTGGATCGAAAGCCAACGAACGGTACAAAGATTAAAGTTGTTAAACGTGATCCCTATATTGATAATGTAGAGGAAGTATTACGTGAACGGTTTAAAACAACGGTTAAGATAAAACAAGGTAAGGAAAAAGGGAAGATTGAACTAAATTACTACAGTGCGCAGGACTTAGAAAGATTGTTAGAATTATTGGGTAACTAAATGGGTATCTATGCCAAGAACATATCCTGAGCTATCCGTAATCGGATGAGTAGGGGTATGTTTTTTCAAAATATAAGGATGTATAAAGTGCAGCTGAATATTATTCTTATATTTTCTACAGATAAGGTTATTATCAATAAAGGGCGACAACGTTGTTTCTTCTTAATGAAAAAGAGTATGAGACGAGGAGCGGGGTTATGGAAGACTTCGTATATTTGGATCATGCGGCTACGTCCTGGCCTAAACCTCCAGAGGTGGCAGCTGCGATGATGAATGCTTTGCAGTCGGGAGCAAATGCTGGCAGAGGGAATTATTCGCTGGCCATGGGAAGCGGACGGGTGTTGGTGAGAGCCCGGAGTTTGCTGGCGGAGTTGTTTGGGGTTTCTAATGCACAAGACATAGCGTTTACCCAAAACACTACGATGGCATTAAATATGGCGATTAGAGGTACGCTCAAAGCAGGGGATCATGTAATCTCTACAATGACTGAACACAATTCTGTGCGGAGACCTTTGGAATATTTACGTAAGTCACTAGGGATAAGTGTTGATTATCTGAAGGTGGATCGAGCAGGGCAATTGGATTTGAACAAATTGGGCAAAACGTTTCGACCAAACACTAAAATGGTAATTTGTAATCATAGCTCCAATTTACTAGGTAGTATACTTCCCATTGGTGAAATCGGAGATCTAGCTAAAGCAAACGGTGCTATATTTCTAGTGGATGCTGCTCAAAGTGCAGGCTCGCTTGATATTGATGTGAAAAAGATGAATATTGACTTATTAGCTTTTCCTGGGCATAAAGGATTGCTTGGACCACAAGGGACTGGTGGGCTATATATATCACCTGAATTGGATCTCGAGCCCTTAATGCATGGAGGGACAGGCAGTCAATCTGAGAATAGTGAACAACCCTCTGTTCGCCCAGATCGGTATGAAGCGGGAACGCAAAATGCGGTAGGAATTGCTGGTTTACTAGCTGGTGTTCAAAAGGTAAAATCGATAGGGACAAACGTTATCCACGAAAGAGAGTGGAAGCTGACTCAACTGCTGATGGAGGGCTTGTCCCATATTCCAAACATTAAACTGTTAGGGCCCACATTAGGGGCTCCGAGAACTGGAATTGTGTCGTTTGTAGTGGATGGGGAAGAATCGGCGAATATCGCCCACCGTCTAGATCGTGAGTATAAAATAGCCGTCAGAGCGGGTATGCATTGTACCCCACTGGCACATAAGGCTGTTGATACACTAGAAAGTGGTGCTGTTCGGGCGAGTGTAGGCGTAGATACAACAGAGCATAATATAAGCAGAATGCTAGCTGCTATGGATGAGTTATATGGCTGATGCCCGCAGCAGATAAATAAAAAGGATGGTCCATTCATGTCTGAAATGAATCAATTAATTAATGAACAGTTGCAGTGGTTTGTGTTTGGTTTCGTAGTAATTATGCTAGTACTGATAGTGACTGTAATCGCCCAGGGAGCTAAGCTGCGGACTATACGGCGCAAATATGAGGCCATGATGGCAGGAAGCGGTGTGGAGGATCTGGAAGGCCTTCTGGTTGATCTGAAGAACCAAAGCGACATGCTGGAAGAAGAACAACGTGAGCAAAAAGCGTTGATAGAAGCTACCCAAGTCAAAATCCGCGGCATGAAGTCAAATATCGCTCTGAAGCGTTATAATGCCTTCGGTGAACGTGGTAATGATTTGAGCTTCTCGGTGGCTATTCTGGATGACAATAGCAGTGGCATTGTATTAACCAGCCTTCATAATCGTGAGAACTCATATATTTACTCCAAGCCTATGCAAAATGGGGAATCACAATATGCCTTATCGCCTGAAGAAAAAGAAGTTATAACTCTCGCGTTGCAGCAGAAGTAGCATGCAGGTTCCATTGTTTTAAAGCAGAATATAGACTTGTAGCGATAATATCAGATAATCGCATGACTAGACTTAGCCGTGTATTCTGCAATACGAAATACTCCATAAAGCCGCCGACATTAACGATTCCAGTCAAATGGATATCTCCAACCGGCGGCAATTGTTTATTTACGCCAGCTCCTGGTCTGAGGGGACCTTCAACGACTTGGATGCAGCCAACACTAGTAGAGTGACCTAAGCAGGCATCTATTCCGATGACAAACGGGTTATTATATTTTTCATTAATTAGAGACAAAGTCTCTTCAAGATTGACGGCATGAACCGGTTCTTCAAGGGTACCGTATAAATGAAACAATGGACTATGAAAACGGGATAAGGCAGTACCAACAAGAGGACCGAGAGAATCTCCGGTGGAGCGATCAGTGCCTACACAGATGACGATAATTTGAGTCTCTGGACGCGTGCGTGAAAAGTGAAAAAGTAGCCGATGAGTAATTGCGGAATAGATATCGGGATCTGTATGTGATATTTTTAAACAGGACGTTTCTTGCGCTGCTGTAGCCTTGGATGAGGAGTTCATACCATCTTCCTTTCTAAAGGTGATTCTATTTGTTGGTATCTAGTATATGGATAGAAGAGGGGTTTTATACTCCAGCAGCAAGAGATAGGACGATAAACCTATGGAGAGGCTTGACGTATATGCAGGATGAGATGTTAATAGCATTTGACTCCACCCAGCAGGCGCTTCGTGCTGAAATGCTGCTTGAGTATGCTGAAATAGAAATTGATATATTTCCAACTCCGAAGGAGATCACCGCAGGCTGTGCAATTTCAATTCAGTTTTTTCAAAATGCGCTGGAAGAGGTAAAAAGAATTATAGTTGAGCAGGAAATAGAAATACGCGGCATCTACGGAAAACACAACGAGAACTACATACTGATTTAGGGGTAGGGAGGAGTACATGCGATGAATATGTGGATACTGGAGGCTGATACACCCGGTGCGGATACATTAAAAGATGCCATTCGCTTTAAAGATAAGGTGTGGAATTGGTTTACCGATGCTGATATGTGGGCGGATGTATTATTTGCGGGTCTACGGATTCTTGTTATTTTTCTCTTAACCCGGGTTATTATTAAAATTGTTTCTAATATTATTGATCGTTCGCTTGAGCGTAAAACCGGTGGCAGACTTCTGTCCAACACACGAAGGTTTACTACGGTTGGGGAATTGATGAAAAATGTAGTGACAGTTATCTGTAATTTTGTGATGATCATGCTCGTGCTTTCTGAGTTCCACTTCGATTTGGCACCATTGTTGGCTGGAGCGGGTGTGCTTGGTTTAGCAGTGGGTTTTGGGGCACAAAGTTTGGTGAAGGATGTTATTACAGGTTTCTTTATTATTTTAGAGGATCAATTTGCAGTGGGTGATGTAATTCAAACGGGGACCTATAAAGGAACGGTAGAATTAATTGGACTGCGAACAACCAGACTGTTAAGCACAACTGGAGAAGTATTTATTATCCCGAATGGATTAATCACTAACGTGACCAATTATTCTCTCTCGAATGCATTGGCTGTAGTTGATGTTCCTGTAAAAATGGAGCGGAGCTTGGAGGCCACGCTAGGTTTGATTGGAGAAGCTCTAAAAGGAATAGAAGAGCGTAACTCTAATGTTCTTGCTTATCCTAATGTGCTCGGTATACAGTCCATGAGTACTTCGGAATATGTAATTCGTATAGCGGCTAGCTGTTTACCTAATGCAAAAGAGGTTGCGGAGAGACAGATTCAGAATGATATTAAGCAGGCACTAGAGAAACTAAGCAGTCTAGAGCAGGCCCAAGCTGCTCAAGCCGAAGAGGAAGCGCGTTTGAAGGCAGAAGAAGAAGCAAAGGCTGAAATTGAACTGGCAAAAACAGAAAATGAGCAGGAAGTATCGGATACGCCTGACACTGGATCAAGACGCCAAATCGCAGCTACACAAGAGGGGAAAAAGGGGGAAGGGTAGTGGAACGTAAAGTTTTTCAGCTTGGAGATATTGTACAGATGAAGAAACAGCACCCTTGTGGTTCTAATGAGATGGAGATCATTCGTATGGGGATGGATATCCGCATTAAGTGTACAGGATGTCAGCATAGTGTTCTGATTCCCCGGGCGAAATTCGAGAAGAATATGAAGAAGGTACTGCGTTCTGCAGAGGGAAATACAGACAATAATTAAGCTTGCAAATGGCATGTCTGCATGATACAATTATTTTTGCTGCGGAGAGGTACCCAAGAGGCCCAAGGGGGCTGACTCGAAATCAGTTAGGCGTGTCACAGCGTGCGTGGGTTCGAATCCCACCCTCTCCGCCACTTCAGTATAATATAACATTTTAATGAATCCTTCGTTCCTGTAACGGAGGTTTTTTTGTGTCCACTGAGCTGTTTGCAAAAGATCATAACATGCAAAAAGAAGGGCCCTTTCGGGTCCTTCTTCAAGAGGCAGTACATCAATGATGTTGGAATTTCTCTGTATATAGCGACTAAAGTGATTTAGGCGTTGCTGAGGTTACTGCTTTTTAGACAATAACCCACTACTATTCCCAGCTAACAATAGATGCTGAATCAGATATCCTGTGATTGTGTTCGTCTACGACGGCCAACGGAACCACACCTCTCTTTTGTACTGCCTGAGTATAGTATGTGTAATGTCGTTTTTTTTATACACATTTATTTTTATTTAATGTACACGTGCTTTTTCAACCTTTTTCCACTTCCGATTTTTGTTACTGGTCTCGGGGAAGGTGTCCCCTTTTTCCATTTTAATATGTTGTGGATTCTGAATTTCGGTGTGGAAGCTTCGCGCTTCACCTACCTCTGTATACATGCCTGGATTGGGGGCTTTGTCGCCTTTTTCATATTCTGTCTTTTCGCCCATCATTATCGCTCCTTCCTTAAGTGCAGATGAATTCACTGATTATTGTGCGCAGGTAGGCTTTTTTTCATGTAAAAAGAGGGTGGAGGGTTGTCCGGTATTAATATTGCTTGCACTCTGCTGCTCGTTTTGGTATATTAATCAGGTGCGAGTCTATGTTTGTGCTCGTTCCTTGCTCCTGACGTGATTAGGGGCCTCAGACCATAAGGAGGTGAAAATTATGCGCAAATATGAAGTGATGTACATTATTCGTCCTGACATTGAACAAGAAGCTGTTCAAGCAGCAGTCGATAAATTCCAAGGCATCATCTCCAATGGCGGGGAAATTACAAAGCACGAAGTGCAAGGTAAACGCCGTCTTGCGTATGAGATCAAGAAATTCCGTGATGGCGTTTATGTTTTGGTTAACTTCAATGCAGAACCTGCAGTAGTTACTGAATTAGAACGTCTTATGAAGATTTCTGACGAAGTTATTCGTTATCTCATTACGAACGACGTTGCTTAAGATCTTGACAAGCTTTGTAATGAATCGCTCTAAAGGAGGGGACCAGAATTGTTGAACCGTATCATTTTGATCGGACGGTTGACCCGTGACCCGGAACTTCGTTATACTCCCGCTGGTGTTGCCGTAACTCAATTTACGCTTGCCGTAGATCGTAACTTTACGGGCCAGAACGGTGAACGTGAGGCAGACTTCATCCCGGTTGTTACCTGGAGACAGCTAGCAGAAACCTGTGCCAATTATTTGCGCAAAGGTCGTCTGACAGCAGTGGAAGGACGCATCCAAGTGCGGAACTATGAGAATAACGAAGGTAAACGTGTATACGTAACTGAAGTTATTGCTGATAATGTTCGTTTCCTGGAATCTTCACAAAGCCGTGAAGGTGGAAATACTTCAAGTGGTGCAAGTAGTATGCCTGAAGAGCCAGCATATGGTGGCGGTGGTAACGCTGGACGCGGAAATAACAACAATAATTTCTCGCGTAACAACAATACTCAAGATCCTTTTTCGGGCGATGGTAAACCGATTGATATATCGGATGATGATTTGCCATTTTAATTAGGAAGGACTGAAAAGAATATGGCTTTTAAACCAAGAGAAGGCGCTGACAACGACAAAAGACCAGCACGTCGTGGTGGACGCAACAAGCGTAAAAAAGTTTGCTTTTTCACTGTGAACAAGATTACTCACATTGATTATAAAGATACTGAACTTCTTAAGAAGTTCATCAGCGAACGTGGAAAGATTTTGCCACGTCGTGTAACAGGTACAAGTGCAAAATACCAACGCGCTCTTACCATTGCTGTAAAACGCTCGCGTCAAATCGCGTTGCTTCCTTACACAACGGAATAGGACGTTTTATAGAAGCAGTCGGGAAACCGGCTGCTTTTTTGTTGTGAAAAGCCAGCGTGTGGATTACGTTGACGTTCCATCTGGAATGTGTTAAATTACAGCTATCCTATAACAAAAGGGGAAATATTGATGTTGGTGACCGTTCTTAACTAGCAATTTCATAACACTGGAGTAGGAAGGCTTTAGCAGGCTCGTCTTTTGGCGTTTACGTGCTCTATTTGAGTTCGTTTCGCGCAGAGGTCTGTTGTTCCTAACAGTGGATGATTTAGTTAAGAACACACGAAGCGTCATATGGCCTCTTTACGGCTGTTGTTCTCTTTGTAATTAACCGTGCTCTTAGAGCACGGTTTTTTTGTTTTTCGGCCACCCTGGCTTTTATGGGGACCTTAAGACGCCAGAGAACAATAGCATAAAAAGAAGGGCAAGGACTGCCATAGTGGCATTCTTTGTCCTTTTTGCGTTAGGGAGATTTAGTTCCAAAAAAAGTTAGGTCAATAAGGAGGATTTGCTGTGAATTTACAAAGTCTAAACACGTTGGAATACGAAATTATTAAAACCGAGCTTAGCCGTCATGCGGTATCTTATGTAGGAAAGAAAACTGTAGAAGAGCTTATGCCTATGACCTATTTGCCTTCGATTCAAAGAGCGATGGAGGAAACGTCTGAAGCTAAAGAGCTGCTCGAGCGGGGGTCCAGTGTACCGATTCCTTCATTGGAGGGGATTGAGTGGATCATGTCACTAATGGGGACTGGATATTTGTACAGTGAGCAAGACTTCACTGCAGTGGCTACATTTCTAAAGAGCTGTAGTCAATTGCGCAAATATATGGCTTCTAAAGAGCAAAGTGCTCCCCGGATAGCTGCTTATGCTTCCTCGCTGCTGGAATTAAATCATGTGCGGGAAGCAATTGATCGTTGTATCCGCTTTGGGGCGATTGATGATGGAGCTAGTAAGGGGTTAGAGCGGGTTCGTAAACGGATTGCCGTAGCTAAAGAACGTCTTCATAAAAAAATTGACGGGATCATGACGCGCCATCAATCGATTTTGCAAGAGAATATTTATAGTCAGCGTGGTGGACGATATGTTATCCCCGTAAAGCGGGAGTATCATAAGCAAATAAAGGGATCGGTACTTGATCAATCCACAAGTGGACAGACGGTGTTCATCGAACCAGAGGAGATTGCCTCCATGCAGATTGAGCTGGATCTGTTATTAGGAGAAGAGGCGCGTGAAGAAGCTGTGATCCTCAGTATGCTGACCAGCATGGTAGAACAGGAACAAACTGCACTGCGCCTAAATATCGAGGTTACAGGTACCTATGATTTTATTTTTGCCAAAGCAAAATATGCACGAACGCTGGGAGCATCTGAGGTTACTCTAAATGATAGGGGTTTTCTAAGGATGAACGGAGGCAGACATCCCATGCTGCAGGGCATGATTCCAATTAGCCTGGAGATTGGGAAGGGATATAGATCCCTAATCATTACAGGTCCAAATACAGGCGGGAAAACGGTGGTGCTCAAGACCCTCGGGCTGCTTACCCTCATGGCTCAATCCGGGTTGTTGATTCCGGTCGAGGAGGGGAGTGAGTTTACCGTTTTTACGGATGTGATCAGTGTAATCGGAGACGGACAAAGTTTGGCCCAATCACTCAGTACATTTTCGGCACAAATGAAGAGTATTGAGGGAATGCTGAGAGATGCCTCTAAAGGGGTGCTGCTGCTCATTGACGAGCTGGCGGCAGGTACAGACCCTGGTGAAGGAATCGCCCTCTCAATCGCCATTCTGGAAGAGCTGAGCCGTAAAGGGGCCAATATTATCGTCACAACTCATTTTAATGAGCTAAAAGCCTTTGCCGCTGCGACAGCCGGTTTTCAAAATGCACGAATGGAATTCGACAAAGAAACGCTGCAGCCGTTGTATCGTCTGACTATCGGAGAAGCGGGGGAGAGTTACGCTCTGCAAATTGCCAAAAAGCTGGGTATCCAGGATAACGTTATCAAGCGATCGTGGGAGATCGTTGAGGCGCAGCAGCAAAGGCTGCAGAAAGGTGATGGGTCGGCATGGGCAAGTCTTTTTAGCAAAGAGGGAGAGAAAGGGAAGACTGCACCTGTTATAGAGGATTTTGAAAAAGAAGAAAAGTCTGCGGAATCACTGAGCGATAAGGAGAAGCAGACCCAATATGAAATTGGTGATGCCGTTCTTGTAACTTCACTGGGGCGGATAGGAATTGTTTATGAGAAAAAAGATCACTTAGGAATGGTCGGAGTGATGATCCAGAAGCAAAAAATGCGGATTAATCATAAACGTTTAAAGCCATATCTATCCAAAGATGAGCTGTATCCTGAGGAATATGACTTTGATATAATTTTTGAGAGCAAGGATACCCGTAAAAAGCGGAAATTGATGCAGCGTAAGCATGTCGAAGGCCTGAGAATTACGCATAAGGATGAAGAATAATGTAATAAAGGGATCAGCCTATGAGGTAGGTCCCTCTTTTTTTATAAATACTATGAAAAATGCGTAAATTCAAGCAGGAGTATAGGCCTAAAGCTTAGAAGTTATTGTAACCATTCTAAAACTTTGTTACAGTAAATATTTATTCCATAGCTTAGATGTAGATATACGTTCAACTAGAGAAGGGAAGGAACACATGAAGAATAAGAAGATATGCGGGTTCTTGTTAACAATGCTCGTGATGACTACAGTATTGTCAGCATGCAGCAGAGCAGGTACCAGCAGTAATTCATTATCTTTACATCACAATGAGGTGGTCGAAAAGCCACAGACTGGCGGAGTAGTTACTTATGGATACTCATCGCCGTTTATGGGCTTCTTTGAGCCTGCTTTTTATGAAGGTGAAGATGATTTTCATGTGCTGGAGTTTATTACTGAGGCCATGTTTACGATAGATGATGATTTATCAACGGTTCCTAATATCGCCACTTGGCAGGAGTCCGAGGATCATAGAATATTTACCTTTAAAATTAAACCGGGAATCCGTTGGCATAATGGAGATGAACTGACCGTAGAGGACTGGAAATTTGCGATGGAGACTATTGCTAGTCCAGACTATACCGGATCGCGTTATTATAGTGTGGAAATGATTCAAGGTGCAGAAGCCTATCATAAAGGAGAGGCGAAGACTATAACAGGTCTTAAGGTTATAGATCCTTATACTTTGAAAATAACAATGACAGCTGCCCGCGTAAATACGATTGATAATCTATGGCCGTATCCGATGAATAAAAAATATTATACTGGAGTCGCCGTTAAGGATATGCCTGAGAGTGATCAGATGCGAAAAAATCCGATTGGGATTGGCCCCTTTGAGGTGAGCCTTATTGAACCTGGCCAGCGGGTGGAGATGAAGCGCTTTGATCAATACTATAAGGGTAAGGCTTTATTGGATGGTGTGTTGTATAAGGTATTTGATGACAAGGAAATCATCAGCCTGTTTGAACAAGGCGTTATTGATATAGAGAATGCTCCACGAGATACTTATGAAAAGCTGAGCGAACTCGATAATATTAATATTTTACAATCAAATGAGCTTGCTTATGAGTATATAGGGTTTAAATTTGGGTATTGGGATAGTGAAGCTGAAAAAATCGTAATGGATAACCCTAAATTTGCGGATAAAAGATTACGTCAGGCGATGTATTATGCACTTGATCGGGAGGGGATCATTGAATCATTTTCTCATGGGTTAGGCAAGCCTATAGAAACTCCGGTTTCCAGTGCAAGCTGGGCGAAGATCCCTGACAGTCAGATTAACACGTATCCCTATGATCCGGAAAAAGCGAAGCAGCTGCTTGATGAGGCTGGTTTTGTAGATGTTGATGGAGATGGGCTGCGTGAGGATCAAAAAGGAGAAAAGTTAGTTATTCATTATGATTCTATGCTAGGCAGTCATTCAGCGGAGTTACGAACTGCTGCTATTCTGGAGGATTGGCGAAATGTGGGACTCGATGTGCAGCTTAATGGTGGGGCGTTAAAAGAGCTCAATACCTTCTATGAAGCAGTAGAGGCTGATGATCCGTCCATTGAGTTGTTTAACGGGGTATGGGGATTAGCTAATGATCCTGATCCTTCAGGTCTCTGGAGGGAGAATGATTTGTGGAACTACCCACGTTGGTCCTCGGAGCGGAATGAAGAATTGATTCGCGATGGCACAAGTATGAAGGCATATGATAGAGATTATCGACAACAAATCTATTATGAATGGCAGAAGCTAGTGAATGAAGAGGTTCCAATGATCTTTTTTGCAGAAAGAGAAAGCATTACTGCTGTCAATAAACGTCTACAAGGTGTGCGTGTTGACTCTTTGGGCTCCATAATTGAGCCTAATAAATGGTGGATAAAGGACTAAATTAAAAAAAATAAAAAAAATTACGCAAAAAGTGAAATCAAATTGCTGTTTCATTCGTCATATATATTATGGAGGATGACAACGATGAAGAGACGGATATTGATATGGGCTGGTGCAGCTTTGATAGTCGTTGTCTTAATTACGGTGTGGAGGCCTATCGAGCTGGGCTTTAAACCGGATATTGACGCGGGTTCAGCAGTGCTGCTAGATATGGATAGTGGAGACATATGGGTTAATATCAACGGCGATGTGCCTATGCCACCGGCCAGTGTGTCTAAATTAATGACTGAAATGATTGTGCTGGATCACATAACCTCTGGAACCCTTAGGTGGGAGGATAGAGTCCCTATTAGTGCTTACGCCAGTCAAATGGGAGGTATGAGTCTCTCATTAAAACGAGGAGATTTCTATACAGTAAGGGAGCTATTCGAAGGCATCACCATCTATTCTGCTAATGATGCTGCAGTTGCATTGGCAGAATATATGGCAGGATCAGAGGATTCTTTTGTACTTATGATGAATGATAGAGCACGTAGTTTAGGTTTATCTCCTAATACTGTATTTACCAACGCCTCTGGATTGTCGAGCAAGGATCTTGGTATCATTCGTCAGCCTACGCATATCGGTGGCCAGACGATGATGACAGCGAGGGATACAGCCAAATTGGCAGCTGCGCTAATCCATAATCATCCTGATGTACTGAATATTTCCGGTCGTACACAGATGCAATTAAAGGATAAAGGGTTATATGTTAGTAATAGCAACCTTATGCTTCCAGGTATGGGCGGCGTTTACGCATACGATGGAGCAGATGGGTTGAAGACTGGATATGATAGCCAGACGGGATATTGTATTGCGGGATCAGCCCAGCGAGAGGGGCACCGGCTTATTGCGGTCGTTATGGGGGCAGAGACCTATGGCAGCCGATTTGAGGGTGCTGCTAAATTGTTCGATTATGGGTTTTTCCGCGGTTTACATTATGGAGAACGGGTAAAACATATTATACATGCCCTTGGAATTCGAAGTTAAATTTGGAGCATCATACCAGTAATTATTACTTGGTATGGTGCTTTTTCCCTATTCATGTCGGTATTTGTTGTTTCTTTTTATCCATTTAGTGATTACAATAGAAATATTGTTTTATCCCATATTATTTTAGAAACGCAAAAAAACTTTTTTCTATAATTTAGAATGACCCGAATTTCCTGAAAGGGGGGACAATAAGATAATGGAATAAGGGACAGTAAATTCGCCGCCGAGAGAAATAAAACCATGACTGCCTGAGAACGATCAGGAGGAATTGTAAATATATGGTATGTGTAATTATTCTACAATAAAGAAGGAATCAAAGATGAAAAAAATAAAGAAAAGATACATTGCGCTAATTGTTCTCGTCGTTGTTATAGCGGGAGGCTTTCTGTTTCGGAATTCTTTGGCCGTATTAGCCTTTGACCTCTTTTTGTCCGATCGGGTAGAAAGCAAGCTGAAAGAAGAATCTTACCAGCCACTTAAGGATGAGAATAAGGTTAAGCCAGAGCCGGTTGTATACAAAAGCGATCCATTCTCGCTGATGCTGCTCGGGACTGATCAACGCGACAATGAAACCGCACGTTCGGACACTATGATGTATGCTGTTGTTCGCCCTGAGGATTACAAAATTCTGCTTATTTCTATTCCACGTGATACGTATACCGAGATTATTGGGCATAACGATAATAAAAAAGATAAGATTACCCATGCTTATGCTTTTGGTGGGCAGCAAATGGCTAAGGATACTCTGGAAGCACTGCTGGAGCATGATATTCAGTATTATGCCACCATTAACTTTCAAGGGCTCAAGGATGCCGTTGATGCTATTGGAGGCGTTCCGCTGCCAATCAAGAAGGATATTGTAAACAAGGGTAAGGACCATGAAAAGTTTACGATCGAGGGTGGAAAGTCGAATTATAACGGTCAAGAAGCACTCAACTATACACGCTACCGTGAAGATAGTGACTTTAACCGGACCAAACGCCAACAGGTTTTTATTGATGTCGTAGCTAATAAAATGTTATCGATCAGCCAAATCGGCAATATTCCTAAGCTGCTGGATATTATGGGCGATAATTTTAAGACCGATATTGAGCCTTCAATGATTATTAGTCTGGCCAAGAAATTTATGGGCGGCAAAGATATGGATATCTCAAGCTTTACGGTAATGGGCGAAGGAAAACGTATTGACGGACTTTATTATGATATCGTTGATGAAGAGGACTTGCGCGAAGCTAAGGCGCTGATTGATAATTGGATGAATGCAGGAACACCTGTAGATCAACTGATTGAGCCGGGAAAAGCAAGTAATGCACTCGAGCCCAAAGCAACAGCAGTTACGCAGTAATTCTAATTGGAAAGCTAAACTCATATAAATAAATTGCAGCAGCCATACACATTCTCATGGCTGCTGCTTACTGTCTTCATGTTATAATGAGTTGGAACTATTATTTAGCTGCTACGTATAATCACATTGGCATGGCAGTAAAAGGAAGTTAAAGAACCGTAATTCCTTCGGAACTCTTTGAGGAGGATCAAGAGATGAATATTGCATTTTTTTTACTTCCGAAACAGGAGGTGGCCTGCGTAACGCTCGATTCTACGCTGCGCCAAACGCTTGAGAGGATGGAGTTTCACCGCTATACAGCAGTCCCGATTCTTAACCGTAATGGAGAGTATGCTGGCACGGTAACGGAAGGTGATCTGCTCTGGTACATGAAAGAGTCGGAGGGTAAGGTTTCGTTTGAGAACGCTTCAAAATTTTTGCTGAAGGACGTTCCATTACGTATGAATAACAAGCCGGTCTCGATTGATGCGGATATGGAAGATCTAATTAATTTGGCTAAGGTGCAGAACTTTGTACCTGTGGTCGATGATATGAACCGGTTTATTGGAATTGTTCGCCGGAGTCAAGTCATAGAATATTGCGAGAAATTTGTAACAAGACAATCACAGGAATCATTATAGTCCCAGTGTATTCGCGGTTATAGAAGCTATCGGAACAAGGCCTGTATTTCCGGCGATAACGGAATGCGGGTCTTTTTTAAAGAAAGCTCCTCTCCAAAAAGAGGCATAGTCAGCATGGATTGAAGCATACTTAAGGGGCGCGGGGCGTCCAGTGTGACACCGAATTTTTTATGCTATAATGGAGAATAAAGCTTTTTGCCGGAGGTAGAGAGACGTGTCCAATGTGCCGAAGGATCTGGATGTAGCCAAGCGCGCCAAGGTAATTGAATGGCTGAAAACCGAAGTGATTGATCAAGTTTCAAGGTTATTTAAAGCGTTATGGGAAGGCAGTACTACCCGTGTCGGTGACAGTCTGGCTAGCTTGATTATGAGCTCTTATATTTTGGGCCGCAGACTAGGGATTCCTTATCGTTCTTTAGATGACTTGCTACTGGAGAAGCTTAGAAAGCACAAGCAGGAAGGGCATCAACTGGAAGATTGGTACCAAGATATATCTGCTTTAGAAGAACATATGCGTAAGAGGTGAATACTGTTGAAATTTCGCTGGTCATCTGTGGCTTGGAGCGTAGCATACTTACTTTTGCTGCTTAGTTTAACGACTCCACTCCTCATCATCACTACCCTTTTTATGATTGTTCCGGCAGTAGTGTTGTTTACTACACTGAACACGAGACAATTTGTGCTGCATGTATTGCCGGTGTTGCTGATTGTAGGCTTGATTACACCAATTTATCTGTTGATAGCTGCGTATTTCTTAATACCGGCTCTGGTTATGGGGCGTTGGTATAAAAGACATGCCCCGGCCATGTCTACTGTGATCGCAGGTACGGTTACGATTCTTGCACAGTTCCTGCTGCTTTTGCTGCTGGGTACGGCATTATTTAATTTTGACCTGTCTACCTATGTGAACGATGTATTGCAAATGGTTAATTCACCTCTGTCTGAGCTCGGAACTACTAATCCTCTGCTCACTGATATTGGATTTTCAACTGAGGATGTAAACAAGATAAGTCATATGACGGTCCAAATGATCCCTATGACTCTAATCGTAAGCTCCTTCATGATTGCTGTGATTACGCATTCTATTGCCCGCCCGATTCTGAACAGTATGAATTATGCAGTGCCTAAGATGAAGCCTGCACGTGAATGGAGACTTTCGAGATCGTTTATTTGGTACTATCTGATTGGTGTTGTTCTACAGCTCTTCTTCTCAGGGTCGGAGAACAATTTCATCCTCATGATTTCTGCCAATCTTCTGCCACTGCTGCGAATTGGCTTTATGATTCAGGCCATCGGATTTTTCTTCTTCCTGGCGCATGAACGCAAATGGAACAAGATGTCTGCCGTTTTGTTAGCGATACCGGTTATTTTACTGCCGCCGCTGCGCATTATTGGTATTATTGATCTTGCGTTCCCACTGCGGGAGTATGTGACCAAATCGAAACGATAGGGTGAGAGTTCATGCCTAAATTTCTGCAAAGACGCTGGCACGGCTATCATACCGTATGGGCGTTCATGCTGCTGTTGGTCCTTATTATAATTGTCAGTGTTTATAACTGGGCGCTTGGGGTCGCCGGCCTGTTTCTCTCAGGTACTTTATGCTTCTATATGTTGAAAGCGGAGATCTCGTTCCGCCGTAATCTGGTGGAATATATTAATGGGCTATCTTTCCGCATTAAGCGGGTAGAGGGCGAAGCAGTCAGCATGCTGCCGCTTGGAATCATTCTGTTTAGCGAGGATCGAACGGTGGAATGGAATAACCGCTATGCCGGCGATATTTTCGCACGCAAGTCTTTAGTTGGGGAATCACTGCAAGAATTATTGCCTGATATGCAGTCTTTTTTCACAGGTGCTGCAGCGGGTAAACGGGAGGTCGCCAAAGAGGGTGTGCTCCATGACACCCGCCTTGAGATCACCGTGGATGAACGATTTTATCAAGCTGTCATTATTCCGAGTGAGCGTATTCTTTACTTGTATGATATCACTGAGCTTGTGGTGTTACGTGAGCGGTATGAGGATGAGAAGCTGGCGATCGGCATAGTGATGATGGATAACCTGGATGAATCTGCTCAAGGGATGGATGATCAACAGCGAACCTCGCTGATTGCTAAGGTGACGAGTGAAATCACTGAATGGAGTAAGCAGTTTGAGGTTTATCTGCGGCGGTTGTCCTCGGAACGTTATCTAATGCTGCTTAATCATCGTAGCCTGCAAGCGTTGGAAGAGAGCCGCTTCGTGATTCTAGATGAAGTCAGAGAAATGACTGCTGATCTTAAGGTACCCATGACACTGAGTATTGGTCTGGCCTTTGGTGCAGACTCTGCAAGTGAATTAGGGGCATTGGCCCAATCCAGTCTAGATATGGCGCTTGGCCGAGGTGGTGATCAGGCGGCTGTAAAAGCAGGCCAACGGTTATCCTTCTACGGTGGCAAGAGTAATGCTGCTGAGAAGCGTACCCGAGTGCGGGCGCGGGTCATTGCGCATGCTTTGCGGGATCTGATGCAGGAGAGCGATCGTGTGCTGATCCTCGGTCATCGGACACCGGATATCGACGCTGTGGGTGCTGCAATCGGCCTGTTAAGGGCTGCGCAGATGTATAATGTAGAGGCTAGCATTGTGATGGAGACTCCTAATCCATCGATAACTAACATGATGGAGCAGATTCGTAAGGACGATGAATTGTATAAGTCATTCATCACAACGGAGCAATCCCTACAGATCATGACAGAGCATACCCTGCTTATTGTTGTGGATACACATAAGGCGTCTATGACGATGGAGCCGCGGCTAGTGCAATATGCCAGCAGAATTGTAGTGGTGGATCATCACCGCAGAGGTGAAGAGTTCATTAACGATGCTGTATTGGTGTATTTGGAGCCATACGCTTCATCGACTTGTGAGCTGGTGACAGAGCTGCTTCAGTATATTCATGAGAAGGTAAAGATCAGTCCGCTGGATGCTACAATGTTGTTAGCGGGGATCACGGTGGATACGAAGCATTTTGCGCTTCATACGGGGTCGCGTACCTTTGAGGCCGCAGGCTTCCTGCGCCGGAATGGTGCCGATACCGTACTTATTCAGCGCATGCTCAAGGAGGATTTACAGGAGTATATTTCCAAAGCCGAAATTATCAAACATGCGCGGATGGTGTATGACCAAATCGCGCTTGTAGTTACGGCACCAGGCATGAAAATTCCGCAGCTTCTTATTGCTCAGACTGCGGACACGCTGCTTGGGATGACCAACGTAGTCGCTTCATTCGTCATCAGCGAGCGGCCTGACGGCCTGATTGGCATTAGTGCCCGATCACTAGGACGTATGAATGTACAGGTCGTGATGGAGAAATTAGGCGGCGGAGGGCATCTGTCCAATGCCGCGGTACAGCTTGAAGGAACATGTAAAGAAGCAGAAGCCAGATTACTGCAGGTGCTGGCTGAAATCGAATCGAAAGAGGGGTTATTCGAATGAAGGTCATATTCATAAAAGATGTTAAGGGTCAAGGTAAAAAAGGTCAGGTTAAAGAGGTATCCGAAGGTTATGCTTCTAACTTCTTATTGCCACGTGGATTGGTTCGTCCGGCAACGGAAGGTAACGTGAAGACGCTGGAGAATCAAGCGGCTGCTGAACAACGCCGTAAAGATAACGAAAAAGAAGAAGCACAGCAATTGGGTAAGAAGCTTGACGAGCTAACACTGACAATGAAAGCAAAATCAGGTGAAGGCGGACGTTTATTCGGTGCTATTACAAGCAAACAGATTGCTGAGACACTGGCTTCCACCAAAGGAATTACTATTGATAAGCGCAAGATTGAATTAGGTGAGCCAATTCGCCATATAGGAGTATTTCAAGTAAGCGTAAAATTGCATACTGAAGTAAAGGCCACACTTAAGGTTGAGGTAACGGAGGAGTAACATGGGTGGAGATCTCTTTTTCGATCGGGTTCCCCCGCAGAATCTTGAAGCCGAGCAGGCGGTAATTGGTGCGGTTCTGTTGCAGGATGAAGCGCTCATTACTGCAATGGAACGGGTGAATACCGAAGACTTCTACGATAAAGCGCATCAAATGATTTTTGAGGCGATGGTGCAGCTCGGAGAAGAGAGCCAGCCGATTGATCTTGTTACACTTACGTCCAGACTGCAGGACAAAGGAGAGCTTGAAGATATTGGTGGGGTTAGCTACTTAGCTAAGCTGGCGCATGCCGTGCCTACTGCTGCTAACGTAGAATACTACGCCCAGATTATCGAAGAGAAAGCCATGCTGCGCCGTTTGATTCGCACAGCCACGCAAATTGTGAGCGAAGGTTATACTGGCGGTGAAGATGTAGCCGATATGCTGAGTGATGCAGAGCGGCGCATTCTTGAAATCTCCAACCGGCGGAGCGGCAGTGGATTTATTGCGATCCGCGATGTCTTGATGGAAGTGTTCGACAAGGTTGAGTTGCTTCATCAAAATAAGGGGGGTACCTCAGGTATCCCAACCGGATTTGTGGATTTAGATCATATGACTAACGGATTCCAACGTAACGATCTGATCATTGTTGCGGCTCGTCCATCTGTTGGTAAGACTGCATTCGCCCTGAATATTGCACAGAACGTGGCAGTACGCGCTAAAGAAACTGTTGCGATATTCAGTCTGGAAATGTCAGCGCCACAGCTGGTACAGCGGATGATTTGTGCTGAAGCCAACTTAGATGCCAATATTATGCGTACCGGTGACTTCAAGAGTGATGATGATTGGTCCAAGCTGACGATGGGTATTCAGTCTCTATCTGAAGCGGAGATTTATATCGACGATACACCAGGTATCACGGTAACCGATATTCGTGCAAAGTGCCGGAGACTGAAGAAGGAAAAAGGACTTGGCATGATCGTCATCGACTACTTGCAGCTCATTCAGGGCCGCGGTAAAGGCGGAGAGAACCGTCAGCAGGAAGTATCGGATATATCTCGTACACTGAAGCAGATTGCCCGTGAGCTGGATGTGCCGGTTATTGCCCTGTCACAGTTAAGCCGGGGTGTAGAGCAGCGTCAGGATAAACGTCCAATGATGAGTGACTTGCGTGAATCGGGTTCTATCGAGCAGGATGCCGATATTGTTGCGTTTCTGTATCGTGACGATTATTACAATGCGGATACGGAGAAGAAGAATATTATTGAGATCATTATAGCTAAACAGCGTAATGGTCCCGTAGGCACGGTAGAACTGGTCTTTCTTAAAAATTTCAACAAGTTCGTTAACTACGAGCGAGCACATGCGGAACCATTTGCTGGTTAAACCTGACATGTATAATTCCCGAACGATTGCACATTTCTTTGTGTAATCGTTCGTTTTATTTGACTTTGAAAAAAACCGCTGTTACACTGAGAATTGTCCTTTAGCGGGTTAAATCTGCTTGGCGTCCGGAGGGCCACGTACATAAGAATGACGTATAGGGTCCATATTATGAAAAATAATGGTGCTAAGTAGCACCTACGGAGGAATGAACATGTCAACGGTAGTCGTCGTGGGAACACAATGGGGAGACGAAGGTAAAGGGAAAATCACTGACTTTCTAGCGGAAAGTGCAGATGTGGTCGCCCGTTATCAAGGGGGCAATAATGCCGGTCACACGATTCTGATTGACGGTGAGAAGTTTAAGCTCAGCTTGATCCCTTCGGGTGTATTTTATAAAGAGAAAACTTGTGTAATTGGTAACGGAATGGTTATTAATCCGGCTGCCTTGATCCAAGAAATTAATTATATTCATGAGAACGGTTTTGATACTAAGAACTTAGTGATCAGTGATCGTGCTCATGTCATTATGCCATACCATATGGTGCTGGATGCTCTCGAAGAAGACCGTAAGGGTCCGAACAAGATTGGTACTACACGTAAAGGTATCGGTCCTTGTTATATGGATAAGGCAGCACGCAACGGTATCCGTATTGCTGACTTGATGGACGCTGAGGAATTCGAACTGAGACTCCGCCCCTTGATGCAAGAGAAGAACCAAGTGATTACACAGGTCTATGGTGCCGAAGCTCTTAACGTAGAAGAGATTCTCACTCAATACTTGGAATATGCAGAAGTGCTGCGTAATTATGTAACAGACACCTCTGTTATTCTTAATGATGCTATTGATGCGGATCGCAAAGTGTTGTTTGAAGGTGCGCAAGGAGTAATGCTTGATATCGATCAAGGTACGTATCCGTTTGTTACTTCATCCAACCCATCTGCCGGTGGGGTGTGCATAGGTTCTGGTGTTGGACCGTCCAAAATAAAACAGGTTATTGGGGTTGCAAAAGCCTATACCACTCGTGTTGGAGATGGCCCATTCCCTACAGAACTTAATGATGCAACAGGTGATTATATTCGTGAAACAGGTCATGAATATGGCACAGTTACCGGACGTGCACGCCGTGTAGGCTGGTTCGACAGTGTAGTTGTGAGTCACGCTCGTCGTGTAAGTGGAATCACAGGGCTATCTCTTAACTCGCTGGATGTACTTAGCGGACTTGAGACTGTGAAGATCTGCACAGGCTACAAATACCGTGGTGAGGTAATTACTCATTACCCTGCTAGCCTCAAAATGCTGGCAGAATGTGAAGCGGTATATGAGGAGCTTCCAGGCTGGAGCGAAGATATTACTTCTGCAAAAACATTGGATGATCTTCCAGCAAATACACGTAGATATGTTGAACGTGTATCTGAGCTTACAGGTATTCCGATTGCTATCTTCTCAGTGGGTCGTAACCGTGAGCAGACGAATCAAGTATTGCCAATTTATATCTAAAATCTAGTTATAATAAGGAGCCCCGTTAGAGGCTCTTTTTTTTGTTCTGAGGACTATATCTCTCTCTTTTGGGGCCTAGATTTATACCTAGACGTTTCCCAAGGCAGGTTCTAGTCAATACTGGATGTATAGAAGAACATGTACATGATCTACCAGATAGACTTGAACATAGGTGAGAGGAGAAATGAAGATGAAGATCGTGAAGCGTGCACTTAGCGTATGTCTGATTGTGGTACTTGCCAGCACTCTTTCAATTCTAACAACGGGCGTGGTTGTAAATGCTTATATTCAGTCGGTACTGGCTAGCTTCGATATTAAAGTGAATACTCCCGGTCCGGGATTTGGAGGAATGATTCGGAGCATCATTGGCATGGATAACAAATCTGACTCGGATACAGCCAATAAAGAAGTAACCACAGGGAGTACAGTTAGCAAGGAGACCGACAAAAGCACGGATTCGCCAGCTAAAGGCAAGGGTGAGCCCGTAGATGATAATACTCCGACTGATGCCTTACCAGTTATGGGGCAAGTTACAACCGAAAGTTCAGCTGATAACGGAAGTGGAAGTGTTGGTGACCAACAATTAGTAATGACACCTGAGGCACTCAGTGACTTCAAAGATAATCTTCCATCGGAAGAGAAGGTAAATATATTCAATATTTTGATGTCCAAACTACCCCAGGATGAGATGGCAAAAATTTCAACAGCGATGGAGGATGGACTAACAGAAGATGAGGTTAAAGAGCTGCAACAGGTAATTGCAAAATATGTTGATGCAGACGAATATGAGAGCATAATGAAAATGCTTACACCAACTACAGAATCTACGCAATAGCATTTGTAATTGTCACTTTATAGACACATGAAAAAGGTTAAAATTTCATATTTGCGCAAAAAACCCGCGTATTTGGCGGGTTTTTTGTCATGTCTAAAGTTGAAATTTTTCTCTAAGCTATGGTACAGTAAACAAGGACCTCAAGAGGTTAATTTTTTGTAACCTCCTTAACAACCTTTTTATAGGTTCATTAGAAGCAGGAATTAAGCACTAGTATACGTAGAAATTTACATGGACGTAATCTATATAATCGAGGTCGTACAATTAGCTTGGCCGCTTTTGTCGGAAGTAAAAGCGGACTGAAAGGGAGAGTTTCATGAAGGGATTTAAGTTCATGCGTCGGATGAGCAAGCTGCAGGATGGACATCCAGCAGAATCCGAGGCGAATGTTCAACAGAGCCACAATTTCGATCACGACTCCAAACACTTTCAACAAGAGAAAGGTACTCGCAGATTTCGGCGTGCTTGGATTTTGGGATCTGTCGGCCTTGTGCTTCTAGCTACGGTGTTGGTTGGAGCAGAGAAAAAGTATGTAGCCGCTAACACGGTTACCTATTATCAAGTGTTGGTGAAGGGTGAAGAAGTCGGAAGACTTACCGATCAGACGCAGCTTAACCAGCTATATGATAAGAAACAACGAGAATATCAGGAGAAATATCCGAATTCAACCATGGTGCTGCAAACAGAGGGCATAACAATAGAAGAGCAGAAGGCATACAAGCCAGAAGTTGATAGTGAGGCGACACTTACTAAACTAGATGGAATGCTGAAAGCTTATGCGGTAGGCGTGCAATTGATGGTAGATGGCAAGGCCGTTGGCATAGTTAAGGATCAGGAAACTGCTAATGCTGTGCTCGAAGGGGTAAAAAATCATTATGTCCCACAAGCAGAAGTAGCAACGACGGCTAGTAAGTTGACAAGAACGGCTGCTTCCAGCTCATCTGCTGCAAAAGCGAAGGCTCCAGAGCAAGTAGAGTCGGTAGAGATTAGCGAGGATATTTCTATCGTTCCTATCAAAGCAGATCCTAATAAAGTGTTGGATGTGGAAGCGGCGGTCCAGACACTTACCGAAGGCAAAGAGGCGCCTCTTCTTTATACCGTTCAAGAGGGTGATACGATTTCGGGGATTGCCAAACGGTTTGAAATCACCCAAAAAGAGATTTATAGTAACAACCCTAACGTGAAAGAGCTGACGTTGAAGATTGGAGATACACTGAAGCTGAAGGTACCCCAACCAGATGTTACAGTAGTAACTGTGGAAAAAGTGACTGAGCAGATAGTGACTGAGCCGGAAGTGGTTGTGCGTTCGAGCGATCAGCTAGCGGCAGGCAAAAGTAAAGTGGTTCGTCCAGGGCAAACTGGACTTAAGGAAATGGAGTATCGGGTAACGAAGGAAAATGGTACGGTTGTCCAAGAAGAATGGTTAGGCCAGACCGTTATAAAAGCCTCGCTGCCAGAAGTTGTTTATCGGGGAACGAAGGTTGTTGGTGAAGGAACAGGCATGTTCAGTTGGCCGGTGAGCGGGGCAACCCTGACAAGTAGCTTCGGTGAGCGTTGGAGCCGTGCCCATAAGGGTATTGATATGGTATCTAGCAATCGGAATATAAAAGCTTCTGATGCCGGGACCGTAATCTTTGCAGGGGTGCAGAATGGATACGGGAATGTAGTTATTGTGGATCATCGCAACGGATACCAGACCTATTATGGTCATTTAAAAAGCATCTCGGTTTCTACAGGCCAACGCTTGGAGCAGGGTGGCAAGATTGGCGTAATGGGCAGCACCGGACGTTCGACGGGTACACATCTGCATTTTGAGATTCGGAAGAATGGCACTGCTGTAAATCCAATGAAGTACTTGCAATAATTCATACTTTATCCTTTAACTGCTCGATTTTAATCGGGCGGTTTTTATTTTTTTTAATCTACGAGTGACGGCAAAGCCGTTTCTTTTTGCTGGGCAGGGGGATTGCTTATTTCGTAGGATGTGACGGTTAGACAGGTATGTTAAAATAAAGGAATGATCATTAAGTAAGGATAGGAAGGTGAAGCTGGGACATGCAGATGGGAACGATTCTGGTAGTAGATGATGAACAGCCTATTGCTGATATATTGAAATTTAATTTAGAAAAAGAAGGCTACGAGGTTATTTGTGCTTTTGATGGTAACAGCGCAGTGGAGCTGGCATTGTCCAAAAGGCCCGATCTTATGCTGCTTGATCTTATGCTGCCCGGCAAAGATGGCATGGACGTCTGCCGCGAGGTGCGTTCTGCGCACTTGGACATTCCTATCATTATGCTTACAGCCAAGGACGGAGAGATTGATAAGGTACTTGGCCTGGAGCTTGGTGCTGATGACTATGTGACCAAACCTTTTAGTACACGTGAATTGCTGGCCCGAGTTAAAGCCCAGATGCGGAGACAGCATAAACCGTCACCACAGGGGATGGCGAGTGAACCAGCAGAGAATAAGCAGGGCATTTATCATTTTGATCTGTTTATAGATACAGATATGTATATGGTCTATAAGGGCGGGGAGCCGCTTGACTTGACCCATCGTGAATATGAGCTGCTCTACTATATGATCAAACATGCCGGTAAGGTGATGACTCGGGAGCATTTGCTGCAGGCAGTGTGGGGATTTGAGTATTTCGGTGATGTGCGGACCGTTGACGTGACGATCCGTCGTCTAAGAGAGAAAATTGAGGAGAACCCCAGCAAGCCCGAATATATTTATACTCGGCGTGGACTTGGCTATTTGATGCATAGCCCTAAAAATGGAGGACTGTGATGAAGTGGCGGTCCTTTATCCGGACAATTCAGGCAAAACTTATTATTATTTACGTGTTGCTGATTCTGATAGCTATGCAGTTGATCGGGGTTTATTTTGTCAGCTCGATGAAGAACTCGTTAACAGATAATTTCACCAAGGACCTTAAAGCACGTGCTGAGATGTTGTCTATCCTGACTGCTGATAAATTTGGTAGTGAGGCTGGAACGGCAGATGAGGAAACCGCTGTGGAAAGTCTGCGCGGGATGGTCAATAATCTGTACATTAACGGGGCTGAGATTCAGGTACTGGATGCCAGCGGCAAAATCATCACCACTTCCGTTCCTTCGCAGAATGACTATGTCGGGCAGCGTAACACCCAGACAGTTGTGAATCGGGCTTTGCAGGGCATCAGTGATAACGAGGAATATATTATTGCTGATGATAATGTGCGGAAAAAGGTTGTGGCTAAGCCTGTGCTCTCGGGTGACAAGGTGGTGGGCGCAATCTATATTGCTGCTGACATGAAGGATCTATACGCCACGATGGGCCGGATCAATAGTGTATTTATCTCAGGTTTGCTGTTAGCTCTAGCGTTAACGGTTGTTTTATGCGTCATTCTGGCGCACACTATCACGCAGCCTATTAAGGAAATGACGAGGCATGCTACGGCGGTCGCTGAAGGCCGATTCAATCGTAAAATGCCCATATTGGGCAATGATGAAATTGGACAACTCAGTCAGGCATTCAATTATATGACCGGTAGATTGCGGGAAGCACTCTCGCAGAATGAAGAGGAGAAGGAGAAGCTTACCTCTATTCTGACGAACATGAGTGATGGTGTTGTGGCTACAGATGAGAACGGAGTAGTGATTCTGATGAATCGGCGGGCAGCGTTGATGCTCGGAAATGAAGGTCCGTTGCCGGAAGGCGCTCCTCTAGATAAACTGTTGGGCTTAGATTACGAACAAAGCGGATCTCTGGCTAAAGGCAATGCCCAATCTGCAATGCTTCATCTGACCCATATGGGTGGAGAAGATTCTAATATCGTAAGAGTGACGTTTACTCCGATTCATCGTCGTGAGGGTGGCATTGCCGGCACAATTGCTGTGTTGCAGGATGTCACCGAACAGGAGAATCTGGAGGAATCACGCCGGGAGTTCGTGGCGAACGTTTCGCATGAGCTAAGAACACCACTTACCACTATTAAAAGCTATGTTGAAGCACTGGATGATGGAGCACTTGAAGATCCGCAGCTGGCGGTTCGGTTTGTTGGGGTGATTCGCAACGAAACGGAACGGATGATTCGTCTGGTTACGGATTTGCTGCATCTTTCCCGTCTGGATTCCAAGGAAGCTCTTCTTCGAATTCAGCAGACAGATATTACCGAGATGCTGGAGGATGTTGCGGATCGTTTTTCTTTTCAAATTCGGCAAAAGCGTATCGATATCAGTACAAGGGTCCGCAAAGATGTTACTACGGCGTGGCTTGATCGTGATCAAATCGACCAGGTCTTGGGGAATTTGGTCTCCAATGCGCTAAAATATACGCCAGAAGGCGGTACAATTGAATTGGAAGCGTTGAAGAATGAGGATGGAATGCTCTCCATTTCTGTACGTGATTCGGGGATAGGGATTCCCAAAAAAGATATCGAGCGGATCTTCGAACGATTTTATCGCGTGGATAAGGCACGTTCGCGGAACATGGGAGGCACTGGACTTGGCCTTTCCATTGCCCGGGAAATTGTGAAGGCACATGGAGGCTCCATTTCCCTGCAATCCGAGCTAAATGAAGGTTCAAAGGTAACCTTTACCCTGCCTTTGAACGAGCAAAGGGGGAGTGAGGCGTGAAGGAACGAATCAAATCATGCATTCTAGCCTTGCTCGTGCTCGGAAGCCTGGTTGAAAGCTATTATTTGATCTACCGCTTGCCTGGTGCTGATTCTGCGGTGCTTTCTGAGAACCTGTATGTGAAGACAGATAATATGGGTCCGGAAGAGAAGGTAGAGAACCTGTTATACCCTGACAAAATGATCATCCATATGGGGGAAGGCAAGCATACGCTTTTTTATCCGGACTCTACGTTCTATAGCTTGATCATGAATCGCTTAAAAGGTCGTGGTTTCGAAAGCTTCCAACGGCACTCGGTACAGGATTATGATTGGGATAAGATTCGCAATGAGAATCCTGGGATTGAGCTTTCGTTCGGAGCGGGCATTCCGGTAACGTTATTGCAGCGGGTGATGCAGTTATCGCCAGATTCCCTTTTTGAAGGAGAAAGCATCGATCGCATTTGGATCTATAACATTAAGAACGATTCCAAGGCCCATGCTATTTTCTTCAGTACGAGAGGCGACATCATATACGAAGCGGCAAAAGCGGATTTAACGGTTCAGGATGTGCAGCAGCATGTCGATTTTGGTAAGAATTGGACGCCTTACAAGACCGTAAGCGGGGATTATTATGTGCCAGACAGTAAGATTTCTCTGGTTCAGGTAGACATGCCTTCCGGGATGTACACCATAGAGCAAATGCAGAGTAATCTTTTCTTCGATGTTGGAAGTACTAGATATATCCGGGAGAAAAACGGCTCGGAGATTTATACGGACAGCAAACGAAGCCTTCAGGTGGACCAGGGTAAGAACTGGATGAGCTATAGCGACCCTGCGGCGCTTCCAGCTGGAGAAAGTACCCCTGCCAAGGATGCTTTGGAAGCTGTAGAATTTGTGAACCAGCATGGCGGATGGAATGGGACTTACCGTTTGGAGGCTACAGAGGAAGGGAGACAGGAGAGAAAGGTCTCTTTTCAACAATATTATGGCTCCTATCCGTACGGCTCCTATCCGATAATGAGCCATTCATCATTACAGTATGGTGTAATAAATCTGGAACTGCAGCAGGGAACAGTATCCTCTTATGAACGTTCTCTAATCTATATAGATGAAAGTAAGGCCGTAAAAAAGGTAGTGGAGCTATCTGGAGGTGCGGATCTGGAGTATAGGTTGTCTCTGGTCAGTAAAACTTCGGCAGTGAAGGATTTAACGCCTGCTTATGTGCCTGAGGTGAAGGAAGATCATCTGGAGCTGATACCTGTCTGGAAAGTTACACTTAGTGATGGCAGCGTGCTTACTTTGAATTAATGGGCAAGTGGTTCATATAACATTTAGGAGGTTCGGGTATGGATTGGGGAAGAGCTAAAAATGTACTGATTTGCGCCTTTTTAGGTCTGAATCTGCTGCTATGTTACCAGCTGTGGGTCGATTTACGCGATCAGGTTAGTGCTAATCTTGATTTTACTTCCCTGTCTGCTGAGACCCAAGCCGTAATGGAGCAGAAAGGGATTCGTGTATTGTGTCCCATTCCGGCTTCTACCCCGCAGCTTCCTAACATTACTTATCGTTATTCTGCTGAAGAACAGACTGAACCACCAATTAAATTAGATGTACCTATAGACAGCAAGCTGATCTATTCTTCCTTCTCAGAGCTTAGCAAGGCGCTTGAGGATAAGATTCCTGACATTTCCAATTATCGCTTTGATTCACAGGAAAGTGAGGTTGGGAAGTTCGTTCTTCATCCGCTGGTTCAAAATCAGTGGTCGTTGTTCCGTGTTAGGCTAGAGTTGATTAACAGTGATCAAAAAATCGTAGCTTACCGCTGGCCGAAGATTGAAATAGGGACAAGCAGCAGCGATAAAGAACAGAAGGTGCTTCCAGCATCGCAAGCACTTAGTAGTTTGATAGAGAAGTATTTCCCGGCAGATTCCGTAGTGAAGGAGATTGAGCTGGGATATTACGGTGAGCTGTTCAACTCGGAAAGTCAGGTAGCTTCGCCGATGTGGCGGTTTATGCTGGAGAACGGCAATGCCTATTATGTGGATGCTATTAGTGCGGACATCATCAGTCCTAAGACAACAGAGTAGAAGGAGTAAGGAAAATGGGGATTTCATTTACAGTACTGTCCAGTGGTTCTACCGGCAATGTAACGGTGGTACGAAACGGGGAGACAACACTTATGATTGACGCAGGTTTTAGTGCCAAGCGGATCGATGAGCTGTTGGCCATGCGTGAACTAACGGGTAATGATATAGACGGGATTCTAGTTACACACGAACATTCCGATCATATCAAGGGACTCGGGGCCATGGCCCGTAAATACGATCTTCCGATTTATGCGAACACCAATACCTGGGGAGCTATCGAGAAGGGAATTGGTAAAATACCGGAGTATAACCGTATGATCATGGAGTCTGGCCAGCACAAGGATTTCGGCAGTATGCGAGTAGAATCCTTTGCGATTTCTCATGATGCAGCGGAGCCAGTGGGTTACAATTTTTATGATGGAAAAGAGAAGTTATGTGTAGCTACAGACCTGGGCTATGTTAGTGATAAGGTAAGAGATGCAATTTCAGATGCAGATGTATTGGTGCTGGAGGCGAATCATGATATCGAATTGCTGAGAATGGGACGTTATCCGTGGAATACGAAACGGCGCATCCTAGGCGACATGGGTCACCTTTCCAATGAGGCAGCTGGAGCTGCGCTTAGCGAAATTCTTACAGGGCGGACTAAACGGACCTATTTGGCGCATTTAAGCCGGGATCACAATATGATGGATTTGGCAAAAATGTCAGTACGCGGCGCAATGGAGGATCGGGGCTGTTTTTTCAAAGATAGTGAGTTCAGACTGTGTGATACGTATTATGATCAACCTACGCCATGGGATAAGCTGAGCCAGTCATAAGCTGATCAAGTTCAGCGGTCTTGCGATCTAATTCTTGACGGGAGATTAGGCCTTTTTCAATCATCAATTCGATCATTGCGCTAAAGGCAAGGGTCATGTGGTAGTGTTCATCCTTTAAGTCACCAAGCTTACCGATAAACTCGACTAAATCCATACTTGTTGAAAAAGAACTCATAATTAATCCTCCTTTAATAGTGTGAATATATAGTGTAATTAGAACTGAAAACTGTAAAAAATTCGCAGGTGTTTTAGCTGAGGAAAATCCCGAATTGCAGGTTGCCTGTGATACAATTAAAAGCGTGATGAGCAAAGCTAAAATTTTAGGGACACTTCTATTTTATTGTAGTCTTTTAAGTTGCAAAATATTCCTAATAGAGAAGATATATTAAAAGATTATCATAATCTAACGATTGATCGAAACTCTTGTGGGGTTAATGGATAAAGTGAAACTTTTTAGTGATATTTGGAGTCTAATGGTTACAGAGGTTTGGTTCGGACGTGGTTGCTATAGGTTCAGGTCTTACCAACAGTGAACGCTTGGCAATAGAAGGGGGAGATTTTCGGTGGGATTGTTTGATGATGATTTCTATTCAACTAAAGTTTCGCGGTCCAGAGGGGATGAAGCATCAAAGGGATCGTTTGCTAATCGTAGACATTCTGTACGCAGATCGCGTAAGGGTTTATCTACTTGGCAAATATCCGCCGTTTGCTCCTTAGTCAGCGCTGTGGTGGCAGTTTTGTTATTCAGTATGTTTACAGGCCAGATGAGTCATGAGACTGCTCAGAAGCCGGTTGTAGCAACTGGAAATGTTGCCCCAAGCAGTAGTGATCCATTTGACCGGATTATTCAAGCTGCTGCCACGGTTCGCCCTGCAGTAGTAAGTATTATCAATCATAAAGAAGATAATGAAGAATTAAACATTCTGGATGAGTCTGCACTAGGCTCAGGAGTGATCTATAAAAAGACAGGGAATAAAGCATTTATCATTACCAATAATCATGTCATTGAAGACTCCGGTAATCTCGAAGTAGTTACAGTGAACGGAGAGACTCGTAAGGCAACACTCGTTGGAACGGATAAAGTAAGCGACATTGCGGTACTCTCTATTGATGCCAAAGGAATCGATACCATCGCGCAGCTCGGTGATTCCTCTAAGCTTCGTCTAGGTGAAACGGTCATTGCTATCGGTAATCCGCTAGGACTTGGTGATACATTGACCTCGGGGATTGTTAGCTATACTGAACGGATGGTTCCCGTATCCCTTAATCAGGATGGAGTATATGACTGGGAACAAGAAGTGATACAGACCGATGCGGCGATTAATGAAGGAAACAGTGGCGGCGCATTAGTGGATCTGGATGGCAAGGTCATTGGAATTAACACAATGAAGATTTCAGATACGGGTGTAGAGGGTCTGGGTTTTGCAATTCCTGCGAATCATGTGATAGATATCGCTAATGAGCTGGCTGAAAAAGGACATATTGCCCGTTCGTACTTGGGTGTATATTCAGTTGATTTGAACAATCCGTACGTTCCACTAGCAGAAGATCAACGCAATGAATTGAACCTGCCGAACAGTGTTAAGGATGGAGTAGTTGTTCTAGAAGCCGTTGGCCCTGCGAAGGAAGCTGGACTGCAATTCAATGATGTCATTACCAAATTTAATGATCAATCAATCATATCTACCCTTTCTCTTCGCAAGTACTTATATAATCATACGAAGATCGGTGATGATCTGAAAATTACTTACTATCGAAACGGCGAGGCCAAACAGGCAACAGTTAAACTTCTTGAAAAACCACAGGAATAATATGCTGGAAGTCGGTATATAATGATATAGCAGTTACGACAAGTAGAGCGGACTACCCCTTCGATTCCGAGGGGGTACCTTCTTGAAAAAGCGGATAAAAGTAACGTTTTTGGAAAAGCTATTTTTCTAAAACCATGATAATTATGCCAGAAAAAGGATCTATTTAGGGAATAAACACTAAGTGGCAGCCCTTACATTGGAAGGTAATACTTATTAGGGCAAAACCGGATATATTCGGATGCTTGCTTGCCTTTGCTAATCAGGTGTGGTAATATGATATCAATCATACATTTAGTCCCTAATTCTCGCATTGAAAAGGGCTGTCATATTTGGTAATACAACCTTTTTCAATGTGTGAATTTTTTCTTTGTTTGAAGATAAAAAGAACATATTAATTTAAATTTGTGGAGGTAACACACATGCAAACAGGTACAGTTAAATGGTTCAACGCAGAAAAAGGATTCGGATTTATCGAAGTTGAAGGCGGAAGCGACGTATTCGTTCACTTCAGCGCAATCACTGGCGACGGCTTCAAAACTTTGGACGAAGGCCAACGCGTTGAATTCAACGTTGTTCAAGGCAACCGTGGACCACAAGCCGAAAACGTTGTAAAACTGTAATAATAGAAGAAACCGTCCCAGCTTGTGAAAGTTGGGACGGTCTTTTTATATCTAGTTACTCACTATTGACTTACAGGATGGGAGGAACGGCAATGAACTACCGGAAGAAACCTTTGGAAGAAATACCGGAAGAAAATACCGCAATTTGGGCATGTACCAATGAGGGATGCAACGGATGGATGAGGGATAATTTCGCATTTGAACATGCGCCTTCTTGCCGTCTATGTGACTCTCCAATGGTTCGCAGCACGAAGATGCTACCCCAATTGCTTAATTCGAATGGCGATCTCAAATCGCTGAAGAAGGGTATTTCCATCTAACCAATACCTAAATGAGTCAAGCATTTAATAGAACGACGAACCACTCAAGACGGGTAAACCGTCTTATTTTTTTTGCTTTCTTTATGCTAAATTGTGATCTTTGTCACAAATCATTTGAATTTCACCGTTAAATGACTATCTTTATGTGACATTTATCACAAAAAGAAGTTTAAATTTTTGACAGAATATAATTAACGAAAAGGGGAGAAGGAAGGGACAAATATGGATACAGTAATGCTGTCGCGTATACAATTTGCGTCGACGACAATATTCCACTATTTCTTTGTACCGGTATCAATCGGACTAGCGCTCTTGATTGCAATCATGGAGACAATGTACGTTAGAAAAGGTAATGAAGAGTACAAAAAAATGGCGCAGTTCTGGGGAAAGCTTTTCCTCATCAATTTTGCAGTAGGGGTAGTTACAGGAATCTTGCAGGAATTTCAGTTCGGGATGAACTGGTCCGATTATTCACGATTTGTGGGTGATGTATTCGGGGCTCCACTTGCAGTTGAGGCATTGGCAGCCTTTTTCCTGGAGTCTACTTTTATTGGGATATGGATATTCGGCTGGGATAAGGTGTCCAAGCGAGTACATTTACTGTCCATCTGGCTGGTAGCATTCGGTACGATGTTATCTGCATTCTGGATTCTAGCGGCTAACTCTTTTATGCAGCATCCTGTGGGTTTTGAGATAAATAATGGACGTGCAGAAATGAATGATTTCTTCGCGCTTATTACGAACGGACAATTGCTGGTTGAATTCCCACACACCGTACTGGCTGCTTATGCAACAGGTGCTTTTCTTGTAACTGGTATTAGTGCTTATAAAATATTGAAGAAACAAGAGGTTTCTTTCTTTAAGAAGTCTTTTCAGATTGCAGCCATCGTAGGGATTATTTCTTCTATTGGTGTAGCTGTTGCTGGTCACGCCCAAGCGCAATATTTGGTTGAAACTCAACCAATGAAAATGGCAGCTTCCGAAGGACTGTGGGGTAAGAGTGGTGACCCGGCACCTTGGACCGTATGGGCAAACATTGATCCAAAGAATCAAATCAGTAGTGGAGAATTTCAAATTCCTTATATGCTGAGTTTCCTTTCATATAGTAAATTTTCCGGTGAAGTTAAAGGTATGCTTGAGCTGCAAGCGGAGTATGAGCAAACCTATGGCCCCGGTGACTATATTCCACCTGTACGTACGACATTCTGGAGTTTCCGGATCATGGTTCTAGCAGGAACGTTAATGATTGTATTGGGAATGTACGCTATGTACTTAATGTGGCGCAAAAAAATGGACCGTCCGAACACTTGGTTTATGCGGTTTATGTTATGGGGCTTGTTGCTTCCTCCGATTGCGAATACAGCCGGTTGGGTTATGACCGAATTCGGGCGTCAGCCCTGGACGGTATTCGGACTGATGACAACGGAAGACAGTGTGTCGCCTAATATTACAAGTGGTCAAGTTCTGTTCTCCGTGATTTCTTTTACAACGATTTATTTAATTCTAGGATTAGTGTTGGTCGGATTGTTTATTAAAGTGATTAAAAAAGGTCCTTATGCAATGGATAACGATCACGGCGATTCGAATGATCCATATAACGAGGAGGGTTCCCATGATATCTCTTAATGAATTGTGGTTTGTGCTGATTGCAGTTCTGTTTATAGGGTTCTTCTTCCTGGAGGGTTTCGATTTCGGCGTAGGGATGGAAACACAAATTCTCGCTAAAAATGATACAGAGCGCCGTGTTCTGATTAACTCGATCGGACCCTTCTGGGATGGGAATGAGGTATGGCTTATCACAGCTGCGGGTGCAATGTTTGCGGCTTTCCCCGAGTGGTATGCAACGCTGTTTAGTGGATTCTATATTCCTTTTGTATTTGCCTTATTAGCTCTGATAGCGCGTGGTGTCGCTTTTGAATTCAGAGGTAAACGTGATTCATTGGCTTGGAAAAGAACTTGGGATGCCTGTATTTTTATCGGCAGCTTCCTTCCACCATTCCTCTTGGCTGTAGTGTTTGCAAGCTTTATCAAAGGGTTGCCTATTGATGGGGAGATGCAAATGTATGCAGGGTTCACAGATATCGTGAATGTGTACACTGTAGTAGCAGGGCTTACTGTTGTCCTTCTGTGCCTGGTGCATGGTCTTATGTTCACAACGCTACGTACAGTGGGTGATCTACAGGCTCGCGCTCGCAAGTTGGCTCAAAAATTGCTAATCCCACTCGCAGCTTTATTTACTGCTTTTGTGATTATGACTTATAATATGACGGATATTTTCGAGCAACGTGGAACGATTCTTATGATTATTGTAGCCCTGGGAGTTATCGCCTTTGTACTGTCCGGTTACTTCATGACGAAGAAGAAGGATGGCTACGCTTTTGGAATGACAGGAGCAGTAATGGCGCTTTCGGTAACTTCTATCTTTGTAGGATTGTTCCCGCGTGTTATGATTAGTTCAATTGATCAAGCTTTTAATTTGACGATCACTAATGCGGCTTCGGGCCATTACTCTTTGAAGGTAATGACGATTGTGGCACTGACTATCCTTCCGTTCGTATTGGGATATCAAATTTGGAGTTACTTTGTCTTTCATAAACGGGTTCACGAGAAGGAGCATCTTGAATACTAATGGATAAAAACTTGCTTGGGTATAAAGGAGTTAAGCCAGTCTTTCTGATTGTAGGCTTCCTTACCCTGGTGCAAAGCTTGTCCATACTTCTGCTGGCTAAATCGCTGGCAGAAGTCATCTCTGCGCTATTTGCGGGAGAACCTCTGAAGGAACAATGGGGCACTGCGCTATTGTTCCTTCTTGCATTTCTTGTGCGCCATGCTTGTGCTATGCTGATGAGCCGTGTCTCTTACCGCTTCGCGGAAGCAACGGGCAGCACTATGCGGAGGGAAATGATGGACAAGCTCTTCCAGCTTGGCCCTAGAATGGTGGGCGGGCGTGGAACCGGGGATCTTGTTACACTGGTGCTGGAAGGCGTAACTAAATTCCGCACGTATCTGGAAGCGATCATTCCTAGAATGGTAGGGATGTCTGTTACACCGATCTTGGTGCTTATTTACGTCTTTACGATGGACACTACGAGCGGGATTATTCTTACGGTAACTATGCCGATTATTATTGTTTTTATGATTTTGATTGGGATGACGGCCCGTAAGCAAATGGATCGGCAATTGAAATCGTATCGTACATTATCTAATCATTTCGTAGACTCATTACGTGGGCTAGAAACATTAAAATTTCTAGGACGCAGTCGTAGTCATAGCGACAGCATTGCTACTGTCAGCGATCGTTATCGCTCGGCGACCATGCGTACGCTGCGAGTGGCCTTTTTGTCATCGTTCGCTCTGGATTTCTTCACTATGCTGTCTGTAGCTTCTGTAGCAGTAAGTCTTGGTTTGCGGCTTGTAAATGAACAAATGACATTGGTTACGGGCTTAACGATTCTAATCTTGGCTCCGGAATATTTCCTGCCTGTCAGATTGGTAGGTTCAGATTTCCATGCTACTTTGGATGGGAAAGAAGCCGCTGAAGCAATGAAGAGCATTATAGATCAAGATGAGGTGAAGGCTGAAGTAATCGTCCCTAACGGTGATCTATCTGTCGGTTCTGCAGCAAAAACATCGGAACAAATATTCACTTGGCATGAGAATAGCATGCTCACATTAAATGACGTTAGCGTGAAGTATGAGGAAGCAGGGCTTTCTTCGCTGGAAGCGCTGAACCTGCAATTTAAAGGAGCTAGCAAAATTGGGATTATCGGAGAGAGCGGGGCCGGTAAATCTACTTTAGTGGATATATTAGGGGGCTTCTTACACCCTACTTCAGGAAGTATCACGGTTAACGGTACTACGGTTAGTGCATTAACGGATGAGGCTTGGCGAAAACAGACCTCGTATATCCCGCAGCGTCCGTATATTTTTAGCGGCACGTTAGCTGATAATATACGTTTTTATTACCCTGAGGCTTCTATGGAGGCTGTTGCCGCGGCAGTGAAAGCTACGGGTTTATCGGGTTTGGTGGATACTCTTCCGCATGGCTTAGATGAGATGATTGGTGGCGGCGGCCGTTCGTTCAGCGGTGGCCAGGAGCAACGGGTGGCATTAGCCCGGGCACTGCTTAGCAGCCGTCCGATTATGCTTCTAGACGAGCCAACGGCGCATCTGGATATTGAAACGGAATATGAGCTGAAGGAGACGATGGTGCCCCTTTTTGAAGGAAAGCTGGTCTTTCTGGCTACCCATCGCCTGCACTGGATGCTCGATATGGACATTATTGTAGTAATGAAGCAAGGCCAAGTGGCAGAAATCGGTACCCATCAGGAGTTACTTGCCCGCAAGGGTGCGTATTATGAGTTGATTGGGTCGCAATTGGAGGGAATCCATTGAAACGTGAAGGATGGTTTGCTCCCTATGTATCGTCGTATTTTTGGCGTTTTGTGCTAATTATTGTGCTTGGGGCGTTGACGATTTTTACTGCCTCTTCATTGATGTATACTTCAGGATTTCTGATCTCAAAAGCGTCTACACCGGTCGAAAATATCCTGATGATCTACGTGCCGATTGTTGGTGTACGTACGTTCGGAACAAGCCGGGCAGTCATTCACTACGTGGAACGGCTGATTGGGCATGACACCATTTTACGGATTCTTTCTAAAATGCGTGTGCGCCTGTACAATATTTTGGAGCCACAGGCCTTGTTCCTGTCGTCGCGTTTCCGTACTGGGGATATTCTCGGGATGTTAGCTGATGACATCGAATATTTGCAAAATGTATATCTGAGAACCGTATTTCCAAGTGTTATTGCTTTATTGATCTACGGGGTTGCAGTGATTGCGTTGGGCACCTTTGATATCGGTTTTGCGTTATTAATGGCTTTGTATATTTTGGTGCTGGTCGTGGTATTGCCGCTTATATCTTTGTTGTTCACCCAGAAACGTCAACGTGAAGTGAAGGTAGAGCGTAATCGCCTCTATCAAAAGCTGACGGACGCCGTTCTTGGTATGGGCGATTGGGTCATTAGTGGACGGCAAAGCCAGTTCGTGGAGACCTACGAAGCAGATGAGAAAAAAGTGGCCAAAACTGATGCAGCGCTGCGCAGCTGGGCGCGTCTACGTGCGTTCATCGGGCAAGCAATCGTTGGGGTTGGTGTACTTTCGATGTTATATTGGGCCGCCGGAGAGTATGCGGATGGTGCTATTGCAGGTACTTTGATTGCGGCGTTTGTCTTGGTTGTTTTTCCTGTAGCAGATGCTTTTTTGCCAGTATCCGAAGCAGTGGAGAAAATCCCGCAGTACCGTAACTCGCTGGAGCGGTTGTCTGGAGTGGTCGGAGAAGAGCAGAATATAGTTTCCGAACAGGCATCTGTAGTCGATGTTCTACCTCAGGCCATAAAAAGTGCTCATATCAAGCTCGAAAATGTGGGTTACCGCTATGGATCAGAGGATAATTGGTCGGTTCGTGATCTCAGCCTCGACATCCCACAAGGTAAAAAAATTGCCATCATTGGCCGTAGCGGGGCAGGGAAATCGACGTTGTTAAAGGCTATTCAAGGGGTTATCCAACCTTCTGCAGGTTCGGCTATGATTAATGGAATCGCGGCTGCTGCCTATGGCGATAATATTCCTTCTATTATAGCGGTGCTAAATCAAAGCCCACACTTATTTGATACTACGGTAGCGAACAATATTCGTATGGGTGATCCGAAGGCTTCCGAACAAGCGATTAAAGAAGCTGGCGCATTAGCCAAAATGGATACGCTGATCTCCTCGTTACCAGATGGATACAGTACCTTTGTCCGTGAAGCGGGGCAACGTTTCTCCGGTGGAGAGCGTCAGCGGATAGCGTTAGCTCGTATTTTGCTGCAAAATACACCTGTCGTCATTCTTGACGAACCGACCGTAGGGTTGGACCCAAGCACGGAGCGTGATCTTTTGCAGACGATGTTTGAAGCTATGGACGGTAAATCTCTAATCTGGGTAACGCATCATTTGGTTGGTGCGGAGCAGATGGATGAAGTGATTTTTATGGAAAATGGCTCGGTAGAAATGCGTGGAACCCATGCAGAGCTGATGGAAAAAGAACCACGTTACCGCAGATTGTATGAGCTGGATCGTCCAGTGGAGTTTCTAGGGTAGGATGGAGAGTTTGCAGATAACATTTATAGAAATTAGAGAGATATTAGTGAAAAGATTCCTTTTGCCCGTTTGGGGTGGGAGGAATCTTTTTTTTCGGTAGGGCAAGAATATAGACAATGGATGAACAGATTGCTGGAATGGATAGATAGGAGTTCCATTTTCGTGGGAAGTATGGTAGAACAATAGAAGGAGTATTAGGCCGCAGCGGCACAGAAAGGGATGCTTGGTTGAATGTATGTAGTATGTAAAGAACATGTAGAGTTAGCCATCGACAAATTTGTGGACGAGTATGAGGATGCACCTGATATTGTGGACTTGAAGGAGACCGAGTTCTCGGACTGGGACCCGCCGGCCAAATGTGCGGAATGTGAGAAGAATGCGGAATATTTAGTGGTCTAAAGGACTGTTAAAATTTATTAAAAACACCTTGCAGTCCCGGAAATGGGCCGCAGGGTGTTTTTTTGCATGAAATAATATATGTGTTAGCCGATTAGGTCTTATGCATCTGCTGCATCTACTATGTCGGTCAGCGAGCTACTTCGGTTGCCTCGGCGGTAGAGAATAGCTGAGATGATGGCGATCAATGCTGCAATAGAGAGTCCCCAGTAGATATTGGAGTAGGCTGCAGAAAGCGGCAGTCCGCGCTGCCATTCCAGTGCGCTTGCGGCCATAGCTACGCTGAAGGCGCCGCTGAAGAATTGCAACAGTTGGAACAGCCCCATCCCAGAGCCGATTTGCGAGGAAGGCAGAATCCGAGAGATTTCATTGGATACACTACTGGACAGTGTCGTGAAGGCCAGACTCATAATCATATAGATGAACATGACGGCAATCCATGACCGCCCAGCAAAGAAAGCGAATAGGATGGTAGCGGTCAATACGAGCAATGGTGCAAAACGTAAAATCCCCGCATTGCCATAACGGTCAATGATTCGCCCCACGGAGCGGGAGACAAAGATGGCGAGCAGCGAACCCGGAAAGATCACAAGCCCGGCATGGCTTGCGCTGAAGCCGAAACGGTGAGTCAGAATCTGCGGCAGCAGGAATAACGTGGCAAAGCTGCACAGGTAGGAGGCAACTCCGATCAGAGCCAACACGAGGTATGAGCGGTTACGGAAAAGCTCAGGCATCACGAATGGATCAGGTGTGCTGCGGATACGGCCAACAAATAAAGCAATGGCGACAATTCCGGCGATCAAGGCAATCCACAGCCCGCTGGTCAGGAACAGCAGCAGCCCGGTCGTGCCGACGCCCAAGAACAGCCCGCCAAGCACATCAAAGGAGCCACGGGTGGGTACTTCTTTGGGCAGCAGAATAAGGAACAGCGGCACTAGAAGCAGAATAGCTGCCGTTACAGAGAATAACCAAATCCAACCGAGATATTCGACGATGGCTCCGCCCGCGACCGGCCCAAGCCCTAGACCCAGCGAGACGGCTGACATAATTGTCGCCATTGCTTTGCCGCGGCGGGCTTGCGGGATATAGCGGGTAAACAGGACAAGAGATAAGGACATTACTGCGCCCGCGCCCGAGGCCTGGAGAATGCGAACGATAAGCAGGAAGATAAAGTTGGTGCTGAAAAAGCCGGCAACAGCCGCGAGGCCCAGCGTCAACAAGCCTATAACCAACAGACGGCGAATCGGCAGAAAATCAGAAAGCCGGCTGTACGTGATTGAGGTAATCGAGAACATAATGGAATACCCGGTGACAATCCAAGAAGCGGACGCAGCCGTAATCCCAAAGGCTTCGGTCACATCAGGCAGCGCCAGATTGAACATAGCCGTATTCATGATGACGAGAACCACAGCGACACTGAACAGCAGGGTCAGCAGGCCTTCTCGTGGAAGAGGCGCTTCCGGAACGGAGGCTTCATGATCCGCATTCGCGGAGAGGTTATTTACAGAAGTCATGTGCGAAGCACTCCTTTTATTATTGTTTAATAGTTCGATTACTTACGAACAATTGAAATATAGCATGCGTTGATATAAAATGCAATTAGGAACACCAATATTTTTTTCGCATTCATCGTACGACAAAAGGGGATAATCATCCGTGAAAATACTATTTCATCCGGACCGCAAGGACATTCAGCTTGCCTCCGTATTGTATGCACTCAGCGATCCGATTCGCTTACATATCGTATCGGATATTCACTTAAATGGAGAACAGGCTTGCAACTGCTTCAACGTCCCGATCGCAAAATCCACTATGTCTCACCATGCCCGTACTCTGCGCGAGTCAGGGGTTGTTTTTACACGAGTTCAAGGAACACAGCGTATGTTGTCCCTGCGGACAGAGGATCTTAATGCACGTTTCCCAGGCTTGCTGGACTCTATATTGAGTGCTTATGAAGCTGGGGAGAAACCGGATTTTGTGATGGAGGAGCAGGGGGAGAGTAAGTAGAAGTAGATTGAACCTGCTGAGGACGGGGAATACATGAAATTCTAGATTCAGGCAATCTAGGAATACTGGGGATCAGGAGATCCAGAGATTGTATGAAAAATAGGACATTTAGAGAATGCGTAAGAGTAGGCCGTTTTAATTGTCGTTTCTTTTCCACCGAATATGTGATAGAACAGAAGGTACTTACTAAAACTACAAGGGACGCCCAGTGCGCGTCCTTTTGCTATTTCTATAGAGGATTATGACAGGAGGCACTTATGCTTATTCAAATTATTGGCGTAGGAAAATTGAAGGAAAAGTACTTGATCGATGGCATCGCGGAGTATGCAAAACGGCTGACACCATACCTGAAGTTTCAGGTCATTGAGGTGGCAGATGAAAAAGCACCGGATTCTCTAAGCGAAGCAGAGGTGGTGCAGGTGAAGGGACGCGAGGGCGAACGCATCCTCGCGCAGATTAAGAGCGAGGCGCATGTCATTGCGCTCGCGATCGACGGCAAGCTGTGGAGCTCGGAAGAGCTTGCCGCAGAAATTGACCGGCTCGGCACCTACGGGACGAGCCATGTCGTGTTCGTCATCGGAGGGAGCCACGGGCTCTCCGACGAGGTCATGCGCCGCGCGCAGCAGCGCATGAGCTTCGGGCGCATGACGCTGCCACATCAGCTCATGCGCCTGGTGCTGGTGGAGCAGGTGTATCGCGCGGTGAAGATCAATCGGGGGGAACCGTATCACAAATAGTGGTAAAGCGGAGAACAGAACTCAATATTAGTTTAAATGACTTGAACTGCACAGCATAACGGTTGAAAGCCAATACAATTGAAATAACAAAAATGTAAAAAGAGCCTCCACTTCGATTTTAGTGGAGGCTCTTTTAAGGCTGCTAATCAATGCGCCAGATGCTCGCTCATACTTATGTAAAATTAAATGTTTGCTACTTGGCAATGATAGGCACCCATAATTCCTGCTCAATTTTGGCTCCAGGAGCCAAATAATTCTCTATACATGAGGAGTGAAGAGTTTATGGTTACCTCAGCTGAGAGCGATATTCAGGATATTGTAGGTATGCTTCGTGACGCTAATGATGAGAAGATACGCGTGGCGAAAAATGTACTTAAAGAATTATTATGAGATACGTCCCTCAGAGCAAATGAGGTCATTTAAAACAAGCGCACAAGCCATTGGCTTGTGCGTTTTGCTGCAGCTTAAGTATAGTTCTTATTTTATGATTAATGGTAATAGTCTGAAATTTGATTTTCTAATAATCTTATTAATTTAAACGGGAGCGGCCATGTCGTCATTTATCGGATTTATAGTAGTTATTATCGTATTATCCATCTTAACTGGGATGAAGCAGGGGACTAAGAAGAAGAGATGACGCATTACGGCAAGCGGAAACCTGCTGTTAAGAAAAGCAATAACAAAAGCAATAACAAAAGCGTGAAAACGACCTTTAACCGTTCTTCAATACCATGCAGTCCTGACGATGTACTTTTAAGAACACCTTTGGACAAACTAGCATTGCCGTTATTTATGGATCATAAGGAGGAAGAAATGACTGAATTACTAGCTCCAGCAGGAAATATGGAAGCTTTAAAAGCTGCAATTTCTAATGGTTGTGATGCCATATACTTAGGAATGCAAAAATTTGGTGCGCGTGCATACTCATCTAATTTTGATCTAGAATCGTTACAAGAGGCGGTTACGTATGCGCACCTGAGGGACGTTAAACTCTATGTTACAATGAATACCATCGTTTTTGAAAACGAAGTTGAAGAGATGAAAGAGCAGATCCACGAATTAAATAAAATCGGTGTGGATGGCATTATCGTCCAGGATCTGACTGCGTTCGATTATATCGTTAAAAACTTTCTTGATATGGAAGCACATTGTTCAACTCAAATGGGAATAGACGATTTAGACGGAACTTTATTATTAAAAGAACTTGGTGCCAAAAGAGTTGTTCTGTCCCGTGAGGTTGAGATTGAAAAAGTAAAAGAGATCAAAAGAAAAGCTGAGATACCTTTAGAAATTTTCGTTCACGGTGCTTTATGTGTATCTTACTCGGGAAACTGTCTAATGTCAGGATTAATGGGTAATCGAAGCGCAAATCGCGGAAGATGTGTGGGTTCATGCCGTAAGGAGTATGAACTCATGGATAAGACAACAGGTACATCTTTAGGGAAAAACCATATTCTATCTACCAAGGACTTAAACACAATCGACTATATCGAGGATTTAAAAGAAATCGATTCTTTAAAAATAGAAGGCCGAATGAAAGTGCCTACGTATGTTGCTAATGTTGTATCCAAATATCGCAAGGCCTTAGATCATAAAATAACCGAAGAAGACAAAGAAAATCTGAAAAAAACATTCAATCGAACATTTACTAAAGGATATTTGTTTCACGAAGATAGGAGAAATATTACAAACATTTTAAGACCTAATCACTTTGGTTATGAAATTGGAACAATCAGCAAGATTGTTAAAGATAGGTATGAAATAACACTTACACGACCTTTAAATCAGAACGATACCATTCGAATAAGTCACAACAATGAAGATGTTAATTTAACGGTTGCAAAACTGTACGATAAAGAGGGCGAATTAATCAACAAAGCAGAGGATGTCTGCTATATCAAAATCAAAGAAAAGATGTCTACGGGAGATTTAGTATATAAAACGAAGGATTATTTCTATAACAAAGAATTAGAATTATCACTGGAAAAAGAATTTAAGCGGTTTAACCTCGATATTAGAGTATATGCACGTCCAGATTCAAAGCTTGTCATAGATGCGGAGGGCTTAGGCTGTCATTATTCATATGAAAGCGAGGAAATACTAGGCGAAGCCATTAATAATCCAACAACAAAAGACCAGGTAATCAAGCAATTTTCAAGATTAAATGATACGATATTCGAACTTAATCATGTGGATTTTGAGGAATGCAATGCTTTTATTCCAGCTAAACTGTTAAATGCAGCAAGAAGAGATATTGTACTGGGCTTATATGACTTAAAGCTTAACAGCCAGCAGAAAAGAACCAAGGCTTTGGAAGCAAAAGAAAAAATAAGCTTTGCCCCTGAAAAACCATACTTTACGGCCTCTGTAACGACTAAGGAGCAGTATGATGCTTGCGTGAGCTGTGGAATTAAGGAAATCTATTATGAAAATGTTGTTAGAAGAAATCAGAATCGTTATAAGGAAAAAGAAGGGCAGCTACTAATCGGAGGATATGGCGGAATTTATCACTACAGAGAAACGAATCCGTTTGTTACGGACTATTCTCTAAATGTTGTTAATGCTACTAGTTGCTATGAATTATATAAATTAGGTGCAAAACGAGTCACTTTATCTTATGAATTGAATAAGAGCCAAATTGAAGATTTAAGTAATGCCTATTATGAAGAAAATGACGGCTATCCTGCACTGGAAATGATTGTATATGGCAAGGTTCCTTTGATGTTTACAAAATATTGCCCGATGAAAAAAATGAATCAATGCAGAATTTGCAAAACGAAGAGCTATGAGTTAAAAGATGAGCACGGAACGTTCCCTATCATTTCCCATAATGATTGTACAACGACTCTCCTTAATGGGAAGACGCTTAATCTTTTAGATGAGCTACAAAACATCAAAGGAATCGAGGCGCTCAGATTAAACTTCACAGTTGAATCAAAAGAGCAGGTTGTGAAAGTCATTAATATGGCGTCAGGCAAATTAAATGGCTCTATGAATAATGCTGTCTTTAATCAGGAAACAGACACAAGAGGACATTTTAATAAAGAGATTGTGTAGTCGTGGAATTCATTAAATGTTCTAAAATCTTGGGGAATACTATAAGTAAATCCGAGACAGGTGCAATTCAATCCAATCATAAGGATGAACTTCAGATGAAAATATTATTAGTTGAAGATGATAAGACGATCGCGTCGGGACTGGAATATTCGCTGCAGCAAGAGGGTTATTGGACTGTTCTCTGCCATAATGCCGCTTCAGCCCGAAAGGTGCTCGCCGAAGACATCGATCAGTTCACTATTACGAGCTAGAGAAGCTGTCCATCTATTTACGGGAGATTAGCAGCGGCCAGGCCTCCCTTGACCCTCGCGATAATCAAGAAGGTGAGCTTAGCATCTTAAAGAATGATATTTACAAGGTGGCACGCATGCTCTCCGAGCATCGTTCTCTATTGCAGCAGGATAAGCTTCAACTGACCGATGCCATCTCCGATATTTCACATCAACTCAAAACACCGATCACCTCTATGACAGTCATGGCAGATCTGTTAAGCGCCCCTGATCTGCCTCCACTCAAAAGAACGGAGTTCACCCATCATATTCGCATTCAACTTGAACGGATCGATTGGCTTGTTTCATCTTTATTAAAGCTAGCGAAAATGGATGGGGGACTATCCCGTTCAAAAAAGATCGAATACACATGAAAACCCTAATCCTAAATGCACTGGAGCCGGTTATGATTCCGATGGATATTAAGGGACAGACCGTTTCCATCACAGGGGATGACAACGTCTCTTTTGACGGCGATTTCCATTGGACTGCTGAAGCGGTTATCAATATTTTGAAGAATGGAGTGGAGCATACACCTGAGGGCGGTGCGATTACCATCACATTTTCCGACAACGTGCTATTTACGGAAATCGTTATTGCTGACAACGGAGAGGGCATTCCGAAAGAGGATTTGCCTTATATATTCAAACGTTTTTATAAAGGAAAGAATGCTAATGAAGGAACCATCGGTATAGGGCTTGCGATGGCTCACAGCATCATTGCAAGCCAGAACGGCGTGATTGATGTAACGAGCGACAGCGGGACTGGTACAGAGTTTCGGATCAAATTTTATAAGCATGTGATTTAACAGCACTCCATAAGTGACTAAACTGTCACCTCCAATGTCACTGTAAAGTCATTTTGGACAGATAAAATGATATTCATCAGATGAACGATGGAGGTACAACCATGCAAATGAAGCAGCATCGCAAGATTACTTTTTTTATCACGATAGGCTACACCCTGATTATTCTTTATTTTATGTTTTTTGCTTTCGGCAGAGCGGATAAGGTAGATCTAACCAGTCAGTACACCTTTATTTTTTTGCCGGACGATTTTTTTAGGGTGCCGGGTCTTTCCGATCTTCTACATCCGACACTGATGGACTTGGTGGGTATTGGAAACATTGCAGCCTTCATACCTTTTGGCATACTGTTTCCGTTGTTATACCGCACCAGCTTTGTTCGCTTCATGACAGGGTTTATCCTGTCCATTCTTGTGGTGGAGACCATCCAGGCACTAACATTCCTCGGCAGCTTTGACACGAACGACGTCATAAAGAACTCATTGGGCGCTGCTATTGGATTCGGGGCCTACAAGATTGGCTTCCGTACAAAAAACTACTGGAGAAATATCACTGCTACGGGAATTGCCAGTGCTGTCTTAATGCTCGGCGTGTGGGGGGTCTTAGGAGTAGTTGATCAAGTGTTCACCAAAGAGTTGGCCCCTTTTGTAGCGATTAACGAATGGGAAGATAGTACCGGAAATCGATTAACGGGAACCAAACAGGACAGTCTTAAGATTGGCGGTCAAGACGTGACACCCCAATATAATGTGTATGGCATCGAAGGTAAAAAGAAGGAAACATATACGTATTCGCTAGGCAATAAGGGAGATCTGTATCTTAGCTTGAATTATGGAATTCCTGATCATAAGGATTTTCAGGGCAGCATTAAGGTTACCGTTGACGGGCATGAGCTCCTGTCTGTATCTGCAGAAGATCAGCTCCATGAGCCGGATATGAGGATCCTTTATCTCACCGGGGCTAATGAGCTTAAGATAACCATTGAGGGGAATGAAACCCTTTGGGATGTTGGATATAGAGAGATGGTATATACCTGGAATTGAGCATCTAGGGAAGGAGGGATGGCAATGGAGATTTTAACAATTGAAAATTTGTCCGAAATATACGGCACAGGCGAATCGGCGGTGAAGGCGCTTGATGATGTTTCCTTTTCGGTCCAAAAAGGTGAATTCGTCGCAATTATCGGACCTTCCGGATCGGGGAAATCGACACTCCTTCATATGCTGGGCGGTGTGGATCGACCGACTGGCGGGAAAGTGTATGTTCAGGATACGGATATGTATACCTTGGACGAAACGCAGCTGGCCATCTTCAGACGCAGGCAAATCGGGCTGATCTTGTGAATACGTTGAATTTGCAGCATCGATTAAACCATCTGCCGAATCAGCTATCCGGTGGACAGCAGCAGCGTGTCTCGATTGGCAGGGCGATCATCGGCAATCCTGCGATCATGCTGGCCGACGAACCCACCGGGAATCTGGACAGCAGGAATAGCAGCGAGATCGTCGTTTTATTGAAAATACTGAATAAGACCTATCATCAGACACTGATCGTAATCACGCATGACGAACGGATCGCCCTGCAAGCCGACAGAATCATTTCGATTGAAGATGGGAGGATTGCCAAAAACGAGGTGATAAGGTGATGAATATTGTCAATACATTAACCATCCGGCATCTGAAGCAGAACAAGAGACGAACACTTGTGACTATTTTTGGCGTAATTATTTCGGTATCCATGATGACCGCTGTCATTACGCTTGTTTTTTCCTTTGCGGATTTAATGATCAGACAAACTATCACAGATACAGGGGAGTGGCATATTCAGTATCAAGATATAACCAAGAAACAGCTTGCGGCGATACAGGGCGATGATGCAACCAAAACGGTTGCAATCACAAGAGACCTTGGGTATGCCCCATTAGAAGGGGGACAAAATTCCAATAAGCCGTACTTGTTCATTAAGGAATATGATGTGCAAGGGTTCACACAATTTCAGATTGAAATAAGCAAGGGACGTCTTCCGCACACGGACAAGGAGGTTGTGATCTCCGAGTCTGTTGCAACAAATGGCAAAGTGAAGTACGAAATCGGCGACCGTCTAACGCTTCGCGTCGGCGACCGATTCGAACAAGGGGGCGATCATCCCCTGGATCAGACGGAACCGCTGCGCAGGAAAGACGGCACATTGACCGAGACATTACAGCATAGCATAATTAGGGATTATACGGTGGTAGGCTTCATTAAACGTCCGGTGTCGGAAACGGCTTGGGCCCCGGCTTATACGATCATTAGCTATGTCGATGATCATATCATCGGGGGGGACGATCGGGTCGATGCGTCGGTGGTCTTGCAGCGGGTCAATCCGTTCTTGTTCGCACATGCGGAGAAGCTGGCTGAGAAAAACCAAATTGACACTGTCCAATATAATAACGATTTGCTTCGTTATTATGGCTTGTCCAGCAGCGGGGCCTCATCCAGCATGATGTTCTCATTATCGGCAATCATTATAGGGACTATTATAATTGGCTCGGTTGGACTCATCTATAACGCTTTTGCGATATCCGTCTCGGAACGTTCCCGCCATTTAGGGATGCTCGCGAGCGTGGGGGCGACGAAAAGGCAGAAGCGAAATTCCGTATTTTTTGAAGGTATCGTCATTGGTTTGATCAGCATTCCCATTGGCATCTTATGCGGTCTTGCCGGAATCGGAATCGCCTTTTCGTTCATGAACACAATGATTGAAGGGGCATTATGGACTAGTGAAAAGCTGAGGCTTATCGTCACGCCGTTATTGCTCTTGATTACTTGTCTTGTTTCGATGCTGACGATTTTCGTTTCGGCGTATCTCCCGGCGGTTAAAGCATCTAGGGTATCTCCCGTGGACGCGATTCGCCAAATCACTGACGTAAAGCTTACGGCCAAAGCAGTGAAGACGTCGAAGATCATTCGTAAGCTCTTCGGAATCGAAGCAGAAATCGGGCTGAAAAACTTAAAAAGGAACAAACGAAGACATCATGTTATTCTTTTTTCGCTTGTCATCAGCATCGTTTTGTTTTTGACGATATCGTTTTTCACGACTGGCCTGACACAATCTCTGGCATTGTCGCTGGAAGGCATCAATTACGATATTGAAGTGTCGTCCAGTAATGGCGAAAGACTAGATGACCGGTTGATGCAATCGCTTGTATCTCTGGATGGCGTCACGGAATACAACGTGAGTCATGAGTTAGTCGGGAACGCTTGGGTCGATGCAGCAAGCATCGCCGACGAGTTGCAAGAGAAGGTTAAGCAGGATAAGAGTATGCTGCAAGACGGGAAATACCCTTACGAAATTAAGCTCTATGCAATGAATGATTCGAGCCTGCAAGCCTATGCCAGAGCGGTTGGCGCAGATTACGAACAGCTTACGGATCTGGATCATCCCGCCGCAATCGTGATGGATACGATTCATTACAAAGATATAGATACGGGGAAATATATTCAGACGAAGTCCATATATGCGAATATCGGACAACATATCGAGCTAACGAGTTTTATTAAAGCGAGCGGGGAAGAAACGAAGGCAAATAAATTGATATTTGCCGCATTGACGGATAAGGCACCGATGGGGATGAGCCCGGTAGGCGTAGGCGGGTTAAATATGATCGTGTCGGAACGCGTCATGAATCGGCTGGCAGACGGCGAGGAGCTGGCTAACGCTTCGATGTACCTCCATTTGAAAAGCACGGAACCGGTGAAAACGCAGCAGGAAATTGAAGCGATGAATGAGACCAATCTGAATGTCTACAATGTATATCAATTCAGAATAAGAGAAGAACAACAGATTCTGCTGATGAACGTCTTTTCTTACGGTTTTATCGTATTAATCTCTGCGATTTCTGTTGCGAACATCTTTAATACGATCTCAACAGGGCTGGCTCTTCGCAAACGGGAATTCGCGATGCTGAAATCCGTAGGCGCGACACCAAAGGGGTTTGCAAAAATGCTGAACTATGAGAGTGTTTTTTATGGGGTCAAGTCGCTCTTGTATGGGCTTCCTGTCAGTTTCGCCGTGATGTTTCTGATCTATAAAGCATTTGCGAACAAATTCAGCTATGGGTTCACCCTGCCCTGGATGAGCATTCTGTCTGTCATTGTGTGTGTATTTGTCATTGTCAGCTCTGCGGTTGTTTATTCCGGAGCTAAAGTAAAAAAGGAGAATATTATTGATGCATTAAAGCAAGAGAATATATGATTCACTTACTTCACCCAGAGGAGGAGACGTTACCCGACGTCACACACAATCATGCGAGTCGACCGATTGCTCTCCATGCTGCTGATCATCTCCGGTAAAGGTACGGTAACGGGCAAGGAGCTTGCCGAGCATTTCGAGGTATCCTTGCGAATGAAGAATTTACACGGCTTGTTTGGCAGGAACGAAGCTTTTAATGACATCATGTTAAAGGTTGAGCATACCTATAAGCGGGAGTCCGATAAGCACAAGCTGACTCTGGATATGTCCCATTTCAGCATGGAGCAGGAAAATAAAGAATACATTGGGATCATAAGCAAGGCCATCACGGATAACAGGCTGCTGGTGTTCGACTATATCAATAGGGATATGGAAAAGCTGGAGCGAACGGTAGAGCCAAGCTGGATTGACTTTCGCCACGGCCATTGGTATGTGATAGGCTTTTGCCGGGTCAGAGAGGACTACCGCAGATTCAAGCTCGTGCGGATTAGGCAACTGAGACAGGGGCCGCCTTTTGCAAAAAGAGAGCTGCCGGAAGACCAAATCGCCGAGGTTATTAAGCAAAGCTATTCGCAGCGGGACATACAGGTCGTACTCAGATTCACTTCGCGAATTAGCGCGCAGCTTACCGAGTATTTTGAGAAAGAGAAGATTAGCCGGGGTGAAGATGGCAGTAGGACGCTCCAGCTATATTATGATAGAAATGTGTATAAAGTGAAATTTATCTACATTGATCCATTTACACAAGAAGAAAAGCTAATCAATGAGGAAACCTATCGTTTCGGCGTACAATTCATGATTCCAAGTAAATCTGTCTGGGGATTAGGAGTGACTGGAATTGGATGGAAGGCGTTAGACGGGGCACCGGAAATTGATGAGTATGCTATGAACTTAGTGCCGGCACAAAATGTGACTTATGAGCTTATCTTGCCTGACGAAGGAAGCGGAGAAGGTGGAGAAGGTGGAGAAGGTGGAGAAGGTGAAAATCCGGGATTTCCAGGTTTTCCGGGATTTCCGGGAAGTCAATTCCCAGGCCTTACGGGTTTTATAAAGTTCTAATGTAGCTGTTATCATTTAGTTGGTTCTTATGAAAAGGTTCATCGTGGCTGACTGCTGCGATGAACCTTTTTTGCTGACTGTTCTATCACACAGACCACTTAATTTGCCGTCTTATTGATAAAATCAATCTCATTTCTGATCCCTTTATGGGCGTCATTCCACAGGCCCTTTGTCAGGCGAATGCGCAGCAGGCATGTGTTAGGATCTTCGTCGTTATTGGCTTCGTTATACCACCCGGCGAATATTGTGCGCAGCTTTGTCATCATCTCCGCGTTTTTCTCGTCACATACCCAGCCCAGGTTTTCACCGATACCATAGGCCGTAAAGTTTTCGACGATGATACAAACAGCGACTTCGGGGTTTTGGGCGATCTGCTGCATCTTGCCTGAGGTTGCGTAAGTAACGGTGTAGAACGCACCGTCCTCATAATAGGCGTCTACAATGCGGGCGGAGGGACGGCTTTTGCCATTAGCCCCCGGTTCCAGTGCGATGGTGGATAGTGAGATCAGGCCGTCCTTGTTACCCGCTTGTTCTTCCAGCAGCTTCATGGCTTCGTCGTACTTGCTCATTATATTACCTCCTAAAGTGTCATAAGGCATACATTATTAAGCTTATCATTGTAAAATCTTAGTGAATGTGAAGAATAATACGATAAAATATTAAATCGCTATCAATCCAAGCTTATACTCGATGGTCTTTTTTTTATGCCATTTAATCTCCAGTCTACAAATATATCTATTTTTTTTATCTAATAGACATTGTAAATTACCCTGGTCCTATTGTAGAATCAAGAAGTTGTCGAATAATGGTGTAAAATGCCATCCTTGGAACTCACTAGGACGACAGACTCATTGATATTTTTAGAGTAAGAAGGGGGAAGAAACAATGTTATTCCAAGCAGCACGCCGTAAACTCAGTCTGATGATTGTGTTTGCCCTATTATTAAGCACTCTTACGCCACATATGGTGTTTGGTGAGGCCGCGCAGTTCAAAGACATCACAGGCTCTTATGCGCAAAAGGAGATTCAATCATTAACTGAAGCAGGAATAATCTCAGGTTATGAAGATAACTCTTTTAAACCGAAAAAGGCTATGTCACGTGCCGAACTGGCGAAAATCATAGTCCTGTCGTTGGGTCTAGAAGCAAATGCTGATCAAGCCGCACCGTTTAAAGACGTTGCCGCGAACAGTTGGTATCGCGGTTATGTAGGTGCATTGGTAAAGGCAGGCATTACGGAGGGGACATCGGCCACCACCTTCAGTCCTAATGCAAATGTCACCCGTGAGGAGCTGGTCGTGTTTTTCATCCGAGCTTTCGAATTGGATGAAACAGCGAAGAAGCTTCCGGTTGATAGCAAGCTGTCGGATATCTCAGAGGTGTCCGAATGGGCAAAAGCGCAAGTATCCCTTGCCTTCAAAAATGGTTTCATCAACGGGGTCCAAGGCAGTGACGGCACCCTGAAATTCAAACCGAAAGAGCATGCGGAGCGCCAGGCTCTGGCTCGTCTGGCTTATGAGTTCAAAACCAATAAATCAGTATATGTCGAGAAATCCAAACAGCTTCTGGCTGAAGAGCTTAATAAGGGCAAGAGTCCTGAGGCAACACCGACTGCCACCCCGGCAACAACTGACCGCGGGACATCTGTGACAGCACCGGCGCCGGGAGCTTCAGGTCCGGGAACGCCAGCATCGGCAACCCCAGCACCGGCAACCCCAGCACCAGTGACACCAACACCGACACCGACACCGACACCGGCAACCCCGGCACCGGCAAATGCTCTCCAGGTTGTGGTGAAGGGGGAGAGTTCAGATGCCATTTATGTGGAAGAGCCAACAGAAGTTATATTCCGCTCATCGATTAATGCGCCAGGAACGGTAATTGCTAGTGTCTATCAAGTAGATGACAGCGGCAAAGTGATTTCGCAAATCATTTCGTTGTACGATGACGGTTTGGAAGCCCATGGAGACAGTCTTGAGGCAGACGGACTGTACAGTGGGAAAGCAGTATTGACTGAAAGTACGGAGGGTTACATAAATCTGCAGGCGTTTGTGGGAGATGTGCCAAGCAGCACAGTTTTTAAATTATCTGTAATGAAGCATCTTACGGATGAACAGCTTGCACAAACGGAAATCATTGAAAATAATACACAGAGTAAGCTTGATCAACTGGCTACTTCATATGGTAATTTGCAAAAAGCAAAGGAAGAAACTGTGGCTTGGCTCCAAACCCAAGCAGAAGTAGAGCATGCTGGGATTTCGGGTGAAGGAGGAAGCATCTGGTATTTGCTGGACAACGGGATTCTAGGGGGGATCTCCGCAGCTCCTGAGAATACAAAAGGGTTAAGCAGCACCGTAGAAGAGGCTGCGTCCAGTGCTGCATTGGCGGCTGAGGCGCTAACGCAAAATGTGGAACAAACCGTAGCCACCATAGGAAGCCAGCGGGTTGCTGTAATTTCTCCGTTCTCCGGCACACTTCCATCTTCGACTGTATATGACGCTGTATATGACAGCTTCGACCAGTCGAGTTACCCTTTCCTTGTGGAAAGAGTAAAGGACACCGCAGCGGGCGTTAATTTCTTTAAAGGGCTGAATCAGTATGGCGTCGTGGTCTTGGATACCCACGGAGATACTTATTATGATGAAATAGTGCTACAGAAGCTCCATAATAAATACGGCATTGATTTCAAATACGCTGGACCGCAAGTTATGTTCCTGACAGGAGAAAAGGCAACGACAGAGAGCAAAAAGACCTATGAGTTGGACTTGAAAAAGGGACGACTGGCTATTATATCCGGTTATTATGCTATTACACCGTCTTTTATTACACGGTACAACGATATGCTACCTGATACCATCGTATATAATGGCAGCTGCCGCAGCGCGTACAACGATTCCATGGCAGATGCCTTCATCAACAATGGTGCTGGCACTTATTATGGATATACCGATTATGTAAAGCTTGCATATGATCAAGCTATTGCTAAATCCGTATTTACCGCTTTAAACGATGACAACATGACAACCGAAAAAGCTTTTCAAGCAGCAGTGGCTGCCCATGGAGCAAACGATGGGTTGGCAGCATTCTTCATGAAAGGAAGCAGCATTGGCACTAAGACCGAAGGGGTCATCAACGGAACCTTTGAAAACGGAACTTGGACCGGCTGGAATGGAAACGGCGATGTTCGGGTGATCTCCAAGCTGGGACCGCTTAAACCGACAGAGGGGAACTACATGGCTATTATCAGCACTGGCCTTGGGTATGAAAACAATGATCAAGGAGGATATGACTACAATTCAGACAGTTATATCGAGCAAAGTTTCATTGTTCCGGCGGGTGCAACAACCCTATCGTTCGATTACAATTTCATTTCTGAGGAGCCTAAGGAATTCGTTGGAAGCAAATTCAATGACACCTTCAGAGCAACGGTAACTTCCAGTGTATACATTAATACGGCTTCCCTCATTACTTCTCACATAAATGGCGGCAATACAGTGACGTCCAGTGTCTATGGTAATGATTCTGTTATTATCGGGGCTGAATCGATTAATGAATCCACGGCCTATTGGATTGAAGAGAACAAAGTAGCGATTGATTTCTACGGCGGGGATCATACAACATACATGACGAATTGGAAGCATGTACAATTTGATGTAAGCCAATTTGCCGGCAAGGGCTCCATTGTCCTTCGGTTCCATGTTTGGGATCAAGGAGACAGTATCTACGATACGGCGGTACTAATCGATAATGTAATATTAAAGTAATCAAAAAACGGCTGGATCAGGGGAACCTGACCAGCCGTTTCTTTTGGGAATAAGCTAATGGGCTTGCGTTCGGATATGGATTCCGAATAAAGTGTGCATATTGCACATAATTTGTGTTATACTTTATTATGTGCAATATGCACATAATATGGGGTGGAAGAAGGGTGTAAATATGAAGGCAGCAATCGTAAAGGATAAGGGGACGATTCCCGTAATGGGTCATTTTGATTCCCCCGTTGGGACAGAGGGGCTAGTTATAATTAACGTTACAGCCACAGCCTTGAGTCGAGTTAGCAAGTTCCGTTCAATGGGTATGCACTATTCTTCTGAAGATAACTTTCCAATTGTAGCCGGTATCGACGGTGTAGGAACTTTGAAAGATGGGTCCCGTGTTTACTTTGCGCTGCCTACTGCACCATATGGTAGTTTGGCTGAGCAAACAATCGTCAACGAAAAGCTGACTGTCCGTTTACCAGATGGTATTGATGATCTCACTGCTGCCGCTATCGCCAACCCTGCTATGTCGTCATGGGCTGCATTGGTATTTCGAGCTGGTTTTAAATCCGGTCAAACTGTATTGATTAATGGCGCTACTGGTGCATCCGGTAGTTTAGCAGTTCAGATTGCTAAGGGTCTGGGGGCCAAGAAGGTCATTGTAACAGGACGCAACGAATCAAAGTTGCAAGCACTTGAAGCTGATGAGGCCATTGCATTTGATATGACAGCCGACAACGGTCAAAAAATGTTTGAAAACGCCCTAATGCCAGTTATTGCTGAAGGTGTTGATGTTATATTGGATTATCTTTGGGGCGACAGCGCACTCGCCATCATGTCAGCTCTTGCTAAGGCGAAAACGGATCGTTCAACCCGTTTTGTAAGCATTGGAACTTCATCTGGCCAAGAAAGCATTCATTTACCTTCATCTCTTTTACGCTCATCAACAATCGAACTCGTAGGTAGCGGAGATAAGAGTGTTTCCAAAGCTGATATGCTATCCGCTGTTAGAGGTGTCTTTGAAATGGCCGCCGAGGGGAAGATAAAAATTACCACAAAAGAGTTCGCTCTAGAAGATATTGAAGAGGCCTGGAATGCCCCGCTAATGCCTCGTCCTGTTGTAAGGGTGAAATAAAATGGAAAACGATATTTTTAAAGCGCTGATCGATTTAGTTTCCATTATCAATAGGCCAGACCGCGATAAGAAGATGATTGCTAATGCTGGCGTAAATTTGGAGGCAGCAACCTTTCGTGTCTTTGTGGGCATCGTGCATCTCCAACCGACTAGTGTTGGTGATTTGGCCGCCATGATGGGAAAAAACTATTCGAGTGTTAGCCGGCAAATCGATAAGTTAGAAAACGCGGGGTTGGTTCATACGTATCCATCAAGTGCAGATTCCCGCATTCGTGTGTCTGAATTGACGAAAAGCGGGGAGAAAATCAATACAATGATTAGCCTCACCCGTGAACGAATTTTGCATGAAGCTTTGGATGACTGGACTCTGGAGGAAAAAAACAGCTTATTGAATAACTTAAGGCGTTTATTTGAATCGCTGCAAAGATTCGACTAGTTGCAGATTATGACTGTTCACACACAGTTCGATGTTTATTGCGATGGTGGATATTCGGGTAAAAGGAATTACGGATTCAATGGGGAACCATTCTGAAATCGGATTTACGAGGAAGCCACAAAAATGCTAAAACGCTACTGACACAACGTTGTCAGTAGCGTTTTTGTATATTAGGTGTATAGCGAGTAGCGCATTGTTTTGGAGATAGGTGACCTTGCTCATAATCTTATTATAGAGGTGGAATTTATTCATGAGTAATATCAAATGGGAAGTGGATCCGGACCACAGCTCTGTCGAGTTTTCGGTGACGCATTTAATGATTAATAAAATCAAAGGAGTATTTGAGCGTTTCCAGGCTATCTTAAGTTTTGATCCCAACGAGTTAACAACCATGGGTATTCAGGCTTCCGTAGACGCAAATAGTATCACAACTCGCCAAGCGCAACGAGATGAACATTTGAGGGGCGACGATTTCCTTCATGCTGCCAAGTATCCAACCATTGCATTTCAAAGCACCAACTGTGTCTTTGCTGGTGAGCGGCAATATGAACTTACAGGCAATCTAACTCTGCATGGAGTAACCCAATCTGTTACTTTTCATACTGTTTTTGAAGGACTAAACAAGGACCCCCGCGGACGGGAACGTGTAGGATTTCACTCAACAGCCAGTATTGATCGTAATGAATTTGGATTGAAATTCAACTCGCCTCTGGAAACGGGTGGAATTATAGTCGGAAATGAAGTGAGGATCGAGCTTTGTATTGAGGCAATTAAAATAAATTAGTGACCCTAAAGACTATCCTTTTATCGGGATGGTCTTTATTCAAAACTTGCTGTTACAGAAATTGCGCTGAACCGTATTACTAATTAATGTACTCTTGCACCGAGCGGAGAAGCTGCTTGGGCTTTTTTTTATGTGCAGAAATGACTAGAAGATGCCTTGACTAATATTTGCATTAAATGACCGGGAGGATGGCATGCAATTTCAACCAATTTATTATAATGGGGAATTATTTCTACCGAAGATCGAATTAAATATGACACCGAACCAATCGGTTGGCATCATAACGGACTTGAAGCGAAAGCAGCTTTTAATGAATCAATTAGGTGATCATTCCCAATATTATTTATTTCGGGCTGGGCAAAACGAGTATATGCGTTTATCGGTGGAGGAACTAATCACTTTTCTAATCAGAATAACGGAGAGGAATGAGCGTGCCGCTTCGTTGATAGATTATTTTGCTTTAAAGGAAGAACGGAAGGTAAAGATCAAGGATCTAAGCTCATCGAAAAGAATGTATGTGACATTGCTGCGTGTATTTTTTGCGCATCAGCCTACACTTGTACTGGAGGAACCCTATTTTTACTTGGAAGAGCAAGATTGTCGTCAACTCAAACGGATTCTTGATGATCTTTCACAAGAAAAGCAGATTTTAATTTTAACTTCGAATTTAGAGGATGCCCTTATTTCCTGTGATGCCATTTATCGGTTGAACGAATCGGGATTTCATCCATTGGATATTCGGGACTTCGACGAGGATAAGCAGGAAGTACAGAAACAAGACGAGGCCAATATAACCTTGCAGAAGATCTCTACCAAAAGAAATGACAAAGTGATTTTATTTAATCCGCCTGAAATTGATTTTATAGAAAGTGTAGAGGGGTCAATCCTTGTTCATGTGGGCGGTGAAAATTATGACTGTGCGCTGACGCTGACCGAGCTCGAGCAGAGATTATTAAATTTCGGTTTTTTTAGGTGTCACCGATCCTATATTGTTAATCTGCAAAAAGTAAGAGAGATTATTACATGGACGAAAAATAGCTACAGCTTGCGATTAAATACAGGTCAAGATGCCGTGGTTCCGTTATCCCGTTCAAAATTGTCTGAATTAAAAGCACTTCTTAACATTTAAAGGGTACCATTCAGGCGCTTACAGCTACATTTCGGCGCGTTTTGATGGCAGGAAGCATGTAATCTGTATATGTTTAAGCCATCAACACTAAGGATGTGGAGTTAATGAATGTTATTCGGGTAGAACGTATCCGTAAGAGATTTGGAGAAAAAGATGCGTTAGCAGATGTTTCATTTTCAATTCCTAAGGGTGAAATTTTTGGTTTCCTTGGACCGAGTGGCTCAGGCAAAACAACATTAATCAAGATTCTAACGGCACAATTAAATCCGACAAGTGGACAGGCAAGTGTATTTGACCAGCCAGCGGAGATGATGCAGCAGTCTGCTCAGAAGATGCGTTTTGGCATTTTGACGGATAACAGTGGTCTATATGAGAGGTTAAGTATTGAGGAAAATCTGGAGCTGTATCGTAAGCTATATGATCTTCCCAAATCTGCGGTCGACAAGGTGCTGCAGTTTGTAAACTTAAGCGGAGAGCGCAAAAAGAAAGCCAACCTCTTATCCAAAGGGATGCGTCAGCGTGTCATGCTGGCATGCGCGATTATCCATGAGCCGGAATTATTATTTCTGGATGAACCAACTTCGGCTTTGGATCCGGTAAACACAGCACATATTTATAAAGGCTTACGCTACTTAAATGAGAAAGGAACAACGATTTTTCTGACTACGCATGATATGTCTGAAGCAGAATTGATATGCAACCGTGTAGCGATTCTGTATCAGGGACAAATCCAAACCATAGGCTCACCAAAGGAACTTAAGCGGCAGCACCGGGAGAACGTAATTTGTGTGGACTTAATCAATGGGGAAACCTACGAGCTCCCGATCGATGAGGGGACGGCTGATCAAATCGCGGATTGGATGAAGCGGGGGCTAATTGACCGGTTAGAGACGAAAGAACCAAGTCTAGGTGATATCTTTATTAAAATGACAGGAAGTGAGCTACTATGAGTATCTCATACAAACGTGCCCGGGCGATATTTGTGAAGGATTACAAAGAGTTTTCACGTAACTACGCGCTGTCCATTATGCTGATTTTTCCTATTATTATCGCTCTGATTTTCAAGAGGGCAGGTGCGTCTTTACCTGGAGCCAGCGGTTTTCTTTTTAATAGTTCGTTTGTATTGCTAACATGTTTCGCACAAGCCTGTTTGATTGCGGAAGAGAAGGAGCGTAACACTTTACGGTCATTAATGATGACACCGGCTACGACCATGGATGTACTAATCGGTAAAAGCAGTTTGGTCTTTGTCATGTCCACTGTTGTTCTCGCTATTTCTACATTATTATTTGGCTATGAGCCAGCTAATATATGGGCGTTTGTGGCAGTAATCATTCTTTCGATTATTCTGTACACTGCAGCCGGGACGATCTGCGGCTTATTCTCCAAGACGTTGCTTGAAGCCTCATTATCTATACTCCCTGTGGCGTTCATATTTATGGGGGCACCGTGGGGAGAAGTACTAGCGAAGGATTATCCGGTCTTCAAAGTGCTGGATTACATGCCAAGCAGTCAGCTTGTGCATCTGCTGGGTCTAAGCAATACAGGTTATACGACGGGCGATGTATTGAAACCACTCCTCATTAATTTGGTATGGACGGTTGTGCTAACAGTAGTGTCTGTCATTTTGTATCAGCGGCGGTTGAAGGACGAGTAAGGGAGCTCTGAAGGGACTTTAGCCAGCCTTCGGTGGGTCTTTGGTAGGGTTGAAACAAGCGCCCGACTGAGACTATACGACGATTATTTTCCAATTGAGGCTGTGATGTTGTCATGACGGGGCCTGCCGGGTAATAAAGATGATTAGAACTTTCAAATTTGGCTGATTTTGGATTGGGAGCCAAGGAAACGGGGGGAAAGATCATGGCGGCACAGACAGTATCAGGCATCAGCTCCGTACAGACCATTGCGGCCTACGGCGGTACACAGAGTGATGTCAGTTCTCTGGAGAAACAGCGAAACCGGCTGATGATGGAACTGGATAAAGTGAATGCGGCACAAGGAAGTGAGATGCAGACGCCTTATCGCCGGGAGCAGCTGCAGCGGCAAATCCGGCTGCTGGAGTCCCAACTGGTACAGAAAAGCGGGAGCAGCACCTCCGTAAATTTTGTGCCTGCTTCTCCGCTTCAGGATCACCTCCCCCTTTGGGGAAATGAAGGAAAGGGAGGCCTCAAGGGCATCGGCCTAACTGATCCCCGGACGGCGACGGTGGACGCGGAGGGTCATTTCGACGCGTTAATTTAGGCAAGCGAGCGAAGGTGCGGAAAGCGTCAGGTGATGAACCGACGGCCCATAATCATGAGGCTAGCTAGCCGAGCTTCCACCGAGAAGACCTGCAGCACGGTAGAAACAACAAAATAGGCGAGAGGGAAGCTTCAACACTTCCTCCTCGCCTATTCGTGTTCATGCAGTTGCTTAGGGTTCAACTACTTTATTCTGGTGTTCCTTGGGTTACCCCATGGATATACGAGAGCGTTGGGGAATCGACAGCCCCTTGTCCCGGATTATAGGTGAAGGAGTACTCGATGGTATCCCCGTGTTGCAGGTGATTTACAGGGTAGGTATAGTTACCGTTCCCTGCCGGGGTCATGGCTACGTTTAGCTGCCCACCGTTATTTAGCTTATAGTGTAAGTCGGCAAAGGTTGCGCCGTTCACATAGAACAGCAGGTCGTCGCCTATTTTCTTCAGACCCCGCACCTCATCGCCGACGATGATAACATCGGATGATGATGCCGGTACAACAGTGATGGTGGAGAGGGCTGTTTTATTGCCGTCGGCTGTTGTAGCCGTTACGGTTGTTGTGCCTGGAGTGAGTCCCGTCACGAGACCGTTCGGATTCACGGAAGCGACGCTGGTACCTGATACGGTCCAAGTGACCTGCTTATTGGTTGCATTAGACGGGGCAATATTGGCGTTCAACTGCACAGTCTGTCCGACCTCCACCTGCGCAGTGGTTTGATTCAGAGAAATACCGGTAACCGGCACGTTTACCGGATTCTCGCTGTTGCCTTCTTTATAGACACGAACATAATCCACTTGCATTGTTGCAGGAATATCCGACGGATCTGGGGTATGGCCGCTGTCGAAGTGCCCGCCGATCGCCAGATTCATAATGATGTAGAAGGGTTGATCGAATGGGGCGTTCGGATTGTTAGGTGCAGCTACGGAATACCATTGATCTCTACTGACTTTAAAGAAGAACTTGCCGTCCACATACCACTTCATATTATCTTCTTCCCAGATCATGGAGTACACATGATAATCATTGGCGAAGGTCTGGCCTTCAGGGAAGTGATATTCACCAGCAATATATCTGTTTACAGGCCATTGTCCGCCAAAGTGTATGGCCCCGCTGGTCGTGCCGGGCAAGCGTCCTTTGGCTTCCATAATATCAATTTCTCCGGATGCTGCCCACGCTCCATAAGCGGCATCTTCCGGAAGCATCCAAAGTGCTGGCCAAACGCCGTTACCTGTAGGCAGCTTAGCACGAATATCTACTCTGCCGTACTGGAAGGACAAGTGATCTTTGGTGTTAATCTTGCCGGATGAGTACTGGGCATACCGGCTTGGGTCCTGTGGAAAGGATTTTGAATCGTTCAAAGCTCTGATATTCAGCTTTCCGTCCTGTACAAATACATTTTGTGTACTGTCTGTATAGTGCTGCAGTTCCGCGTTGCCCCAGCCCCAGCTATTCGGATCGTCAGTAATATAATAACCTTGTTCGTAGCTCCATTTGCTCGTATCGAGCGCTGTTCCGTTAAATTCATCCTGCCAAATGAGATTCATGTCCTCTATCGCCGGGTCGTTTGGTGTTCCGATGGCAATGTCATCATGATCGGATACATCCGGACGTGGGGCATCTGGATTACCGATAAAGGTATAGTTGACGTAATTGTTGCCGACACTTCCGCCCGCCTGTCCATTTAATGGATAGCCAATACGGATTTGCACATCCTCTTGGACGGGCTGGAACCAAAGCCCATAGATATAGTCAGCCCAATAGCCCCACTGGTTGGCATCGGACATGTTGTTATAGCCATTGCCGGCGTATACAAATCCGCTTTGGCTGGAATCACTCATAGCAACCCATTGTCCGTTGATGTTAATTTGGTATACGTAATTTCCTAGCTCAGTGCCTATTGGAGCGCCCCCATCAATTTTGGGTAGCGGGACACCTATTACACCTTTTGCATCTGCGGTAAAGGTCGTTCCCTCATAAGGTGTTAAGACATATGAATTTCTTACAGGTTTATTAAAGGTGAGGGTATAAACGACGTTAGCCGTTGAGGTTTTCGATTCTAACTTGACGTTGATAGACTCTGTTACGGTGAACCAGTAGCCGCCGCCGCCTTCGGTGAATTGTCCGAAGTTGTTATCATAGATCCAGCCGCTGGCTGCATTATTGTCAATATCAATCCATGTATTGCTGCTTACAGGTTTTACATATACCTTCAGATCTTCAGCTACGGCTTCATAGGTAACGGCCGGATCATTGTTGAAGGTAGGATAAGTAAAGCCTGCACTTCCTGTAAATCCTGCTGTAATCTGCGGCCCTTGTGTAGGGGCCATAGCAGTAATGGTCGTTTTGTTTATGTTTTGAAATACCAGGGTGTAATCAAGTGTAACTCCATTAGCCTTGGAGAATAGCTGAATCTCCGTTGTTGCGGAGAGAGTGAACCAATAGCCATTCAAGCCACCGTCGCTCCAGTGTCCCCAGTTTTGGTTGTAGGTATAGCCGCCTGCATTGTCAATATCCACCCAGTTTCCAGCAACTTTTACTTTTACACCGACGTCATCGGAAACATCATTCCAGGTGGCAGAGCCCCCATTAAATGTAGGCATGACGAAACCATAGCTAGCTTGCCCAACCCCTGATTTTGAGATGACAGGACCGTCTGCTGCTGAAAAGTAAGACATAGAGGTAACTGTGGTTCCTGCTGCCTGCACCTTTGAAGTCGGCAATAGGCCAACCCCAGCTAACAGTACTACTGCTAAGAACAAACTAAATACCTTCTGCTTAAAACCACTCTCCGTATTGTAAAGTCGTTTCATACTTGCCCTCCTTTAATAAAATAATGAAGAAACGAAACCGCTTACATTTAGAGACATCTCTATTCTATCGAATATAATAATCAGCTAAAAGGTACAATTATTTTTGTTCTAACCCAATTTTTTGGCTTTTGATTATTTATAGCGCTGTGTCACGGTACTTTTCCCCGCTGTCGTGCTTCCGGCGCATCATTTGCCGATATTCTGTGGGCTGCATATCCATGACATCCCGAAAGGATCGTGTAAAACTTTTGTAGCTTTCATACCCTACCATGGTGGCTACCTCTACAATTTTATGATCGGTTTCGGCCAGCAGCCGCCGGGCTTTATCCAGGCGCACATCGCGCAAGTATTCTGCAAAGCCTTTGCCGATATTTTTTTTGAACAGGTTAGAAAAATAGGCATAATTAAGCGACACGTGGTTCGATACCATCGCGAGATCCAGGGGCTTATGATAGCTTTCGTGTATAAAGCGTATGGCTTCATTCAAATCTTGCGAGTTGCGATAGCTGCACTTATATTCATAATAAAATTGGTTCAGCCGAAGCAGCTGTTGTTGCAGCGCCTGAATATAATCGCGAATACCCGGATAATCGAATAGATTACGTAAACATTCGATGTCCAGCGCTTCTTCCCCCATGTACGGGCGGATCACACGCACAGATTCCTCCAGCATCTGTACAATGGCACGGCATAGCTGCTGTGTGTATTGGATGTGATAGCGTTGCAATGTATCTTTGTGAAATATTATAGAAATGCCTTGGGTGATTGTACCGCTGTTTTTGGTGCCGATTAACTGGAACAGGGCATATAACTCCTCATAGGGAAGCTCCCACTGCTGCTCCAGTCGCTCAATATGTGTTGGCAAGATGCAGCTCTTCTCTGGAAACAGGTAACTGTGGCGATAGAGCTCCAACGCTTGTGTATAGCTGCGGGGCAACTCCTTCAATCCTTGCTGCGGGCTGGTCATGGCAGTAATGGCATCTATCTGTTCTGCCTTGAGGGCGGCCGGGAAGGCTCCCGTTTCTACGGCCGCATCAACCGCGAGAATCAGGTACGGGCGGTGTTGCAGGCATATACACCCTCGTCTGCCATACACACGGTAGGCAAGGGATTCCATGCTGTGGCTACTGTCAGCCCCCGGTTGGTTAATCCATAATTCCTCCCGCAGCAGACACAGGCGGTAATTACTCCATAACTCTGGATTCTGTTGCTGGGTCTGGAGAACCCACGCCTCATCAATCATTGCACCCTGCATAAACATACTCAGTTCTTTGCGGTCTGTCTCCCGGGCGCGGCGGGAGATATGCTCCATATTACGCGAGAGCGTCTGCCGTGTTTTTATCTCATTTGCTACATGTTCTACTGCGGTTTGCAGATCTTCACGTTTCACAGGTTTGAGCAGGTAGCCCTTTGCTCCAAGTTCGATGGCCTTTTGAGCATAGGCAAAATCACTATAGCCGCTAATAATCAGATAATCTACCTCGATGTGCTTCTGTTTGCTCTGCGCCATCAGCGTCAGTCCATCCATATCAGGCATCCTGATATCAGTAATCACCAGTTGGATATTGTGCTGACTCAATATACCCAAGGCCTCAATTCCGTTTACGGCACAGTAAATATTGTCCAGCTGCAGCGGAAATTGGCGCAGCATAGCCTGTAGTCCATCACGAATGTGCTTTTGATCGTCCACAATTAAAATATTGATCATGCCCTACCATCCTCCCAGATTCACATTTTCCCAAGGTAAACGTATGGTTACACAAGTATAGGCGCCCTGCACACTGTCAATCCAAAGACCGCAGTCCTTACCATAATGAAGCTGTATGCGCTTATGCACGTTCTCCAAGCCCAGTCCGTTTTTGCTGGTAACAATCGGTGAATCTGAGTCGCCCCGCAGCACAGCCTGCAGACTGGACAGCATTTCCGGGTCAACACCTGCGCCATTATCTCGTATCTCAATTAACAGAAGGCTGTCATTTTCTACCGATACGGTAATTTGGATACGTACGCTGCCGCCCGAGGGCGCTGCATGATGAACGGCATTTTCGACGATGGGCTGCATGCACATTTTAGGAATTGTATAACGCAGTACCTCCTGCGGGAGATCGGCCGTCAACTCAATGCTGCCATCCTCCATAAAGTTTATGAATCGGACATAGCTGTGTATGTTGGCAAGTTCTTCGCTAAGCGCAACCGTATCGCTGCGCCATTGCATGCTGTATCGCAGTTGTGAGCCTAAAGACACCAACGCTTCCGCGATAGCCGGCTGTCGCTGAACCTCCGCGAGCATACGGATGGATTCCAGCGCGTTATATAAAAAGTGTGAATTGATCTGCGAATGCAGCGAGTGCAGCTGTGCATTTTTGGCGATCAGCTGCTTATCTACCACTTGGGTCATCAAATGTTTGATTTCGTCCAACATATTATTGTAGCTGACGGCCACCTCGTCGATTTCGTCACCGGTTTCGTTTTTATCCAGGCCGGTATCAATTTTCGCATCCAGTTGGCCTTGCCGCACCTTGCGCATAGAAGCCAGCACCCTGTCGAGCCGGCGGAAAATGCGCCGAGTGGTATGTGAAACGAGCAGTAACATCAGCAGCAATACACACAATGTGATCGCTACTACGAGCAAATACCAACTTCGTGGGCCTTTCATCAACGCTTGATGAGAGGCAATATCCACTACATAGGCGTTCAGTGGGGCGATGTAGCGATACAACGCGTAGTAAGTATGGTCGCCTACCTTTACCTTAATGGGGCTACTCTGCTGCAGCACATCCAGCTGCTGGTGAATGCTGCCTAGAATTTTATCCAATTCTTCACCGGCATTTTGAGAAAAAGTATGCTCAGGATTGTATACAGATCGGGAAGAGTCGGCTCCATCCATCACTACAGAAAAGAAATCCCCCCCGCTATCCTCAAGCAGGTCACTGAAAAAGACGCTATGCTGGGCGCGGATTTCCATAATGGTAGGGAGTTTCTGCTGTTGCCCCTGAAGGCGTACCAACCGGTAATAGGATAGCGTATGCTCTCCATCTTTAAAAGCAAATAAGCGGTATGCCGCACCACCTTCCTCACGAAGAGTCACCCAGTAGTCCTTCGGCCAGAACTTGTCATAATGGTAGATTTCAGGCCAAATCTCAAATAGGTTTGGATTATCGACATAGAAACTGAGCTCGCTGATCATCTCGTAGCTTTGAATGATATTATGCATTTGCTCAAATTGATTTTGTCTAAATTTTACGAGACGCAGGCCATCCCCGCGCATATTGGAGTGAATAAAATCTACAAAAGCCTTTTGATTCAGCGCAGTAGAGGAAGCGTTCTCAATAATACCCATTTTGCTGCGCAGCTGTTCGTTAATTCTTGAGACATGACTGCTGCCGGTAGCCATAGCGTCCTTGTACAGCTGACTTTCCTGTGTGCGGATAAATAAAAAGGATACCACAATCGCAGGGATGGCAATCATCATGCTAAAGGCCAAAAACAATTTTTGGGAGATGCGGGAATTACGGTACAGCTTCTTCATTTTAGTCAGCAGATACTTCATTTAAGTAGCCTCCTACCCTTGTAATATACCATATATTACAAACTGCCCGGTAGGTAACTAGGCTGTTTTGTTAAATGGTTAAAAGAAGCGAAAAAGGGAATACCGGCCAACCTTTCGGTGGCCGGCAGTAATCTTTATACGGGCATTATTACTCTGCCATTTTGGATTTTCGCACATCCAGTTCAGCCTGGCGGTATTCCATCACCTTGCCAAAGTTGTAATTCTCGCGGCGGTCAAGGAAATTGTCGAAGATTTTATCAAATTCAGCCTCATTCTTGGCCGTAATTAGCTCAGGGAGTACTTCCTCCCAATTTTGCGAAATACGGGACCAGGCTACCGACACATCAGAATCGCCCTGTGGATCTAAGCCCTTATAGATACCGCTATCAATATCGGCCTGCTTATTGGCGAAGTCTTCCATTTGCTTAATGACAGGAGATTTCTCCGGTCTCCACTGGTTGACGATTACAGGGTTTCGCATCATCCAATAGGTATCCATGATGCCGTATTCTTTCTCCAGCTTCTCAATATCAGTGTCGAGTAATTTTACCATTTCAGGCTTCAGTTGCGGCTTGCCATCCACCATCTCCCATGTTTCGCCTTCCTTGCCAAGGAACAAATCTCGCTGGCCTTCTTCGCTGGCCAGATAGGTCAAAAAGCGGATGGCTCGTTCAGGGTTTTCGGTTGATTTGCTAATCATCGTCACCATCCAGCCGTCCATGTTGCCAGGGAATAACTTAGGGTTATCGCCCTTGCTGTTCTTTGGCCCATCGACTGCGATGTAGTAAGAGTCCGGGTTGCCGCTAGCAGCCAGCATAGGATTGACAGCCGACATACCGGTCCACTCGCGGACCATCATGAAATAGCGGGCGTTGTTTGTTTTTTCCTCTACTTGAGTATCGGAATCTACCAGGAAATCCACATTAATCAACCCGCGCTCGTAAGCCGTACGGAAGGTTTTTAGCCAGGCAATATAATCGGGATCGGTAATGCGGTCGTATACTTTTCCGTCTTTCTCATGCGGAACGGCCAGTAGGTTCTGCAGATATTCGGTCATCCCGTAAGGGACGTTCCCTTGTGCAAAAAAGGGACTGATGGGCTGGCCTTTATATTGGGAGTACTTATCCTTTACCAGTTGCAGTGCGTTCAGAAAGCCCTCTGGAGTGCTAAGGTCCGGGCTGCCCATCTCCTCATACAAATCTTTTCGCACCAGGAAAGTCTGGTTGGCGGCCGTCATGCCAGTTTCATGCATCAGGTTGGGGCTATATGAATCATTCGGAACGCCATAGGTATTGCCATTTTCTTGACGATACCACTTCAGTGTACCGTCCCCGGCCACCTTGAAGAAGTAAGGGTCATACTTGTCAGCTAATTCATTTAAGGCGTAGACATGATCGCCTTCCCACAGCTTTTTGACAGCGGTTTCCCACGAACCCATTGATATCAAGTCTGGCAGCTTGCCCGAGGTCATCATTAGGGTAATATGCTCATTCGCTTCACCGGAAGGTACTTCAAGCTTGATGTTTACGCCTGTTTTTTCCGTTACGTACTTGGAGGTCAAGCTGTCTCCCCAAGTGTGGGCATACCAGTTAGCACCTACGAACCAGGTCAAATCAACAGGGCTGGTATCCAGCTTCCATGCCGGATCATCGGGATTGAGCTTTGCTTCACTCTGCGGCGGCTGTGTACTATCTGTAGGCTGTGGTGTTGGCTTATTTTCACTATTCGCTGAATTGGAACACGCGGCTATGCCTAGCATCAGGCTTGCGGCCAGAACGAGGGTCAACCCCGGCTTAATCAGATTGCGTTTCATGACATTATCATCCTTTCTTTGCTGCTTCTGAATTTTTGTATACCAGTTTCTAGACACTCACACTCTTATCCCTTAATGGCGCCAATCATCACGCCTTTGACCAGATAGCGTTGAATGAAAGGATAGACTATCAGAATAGGCAGTGTGGCCACCATCATGGATGCAAATTTAATAGAGTTGCCGGGAAGTCTTGCGCCGAATTGCGCCATAGCTTGCTGCTGCATGAAGGACATAGAGTTCTCCGCAATGATTTTGTACAGCATGGTCTGCAGTGGCAGTAATTCCTGCGAACGGATGTAGATGACCCCCTGGTAATAATCATTCCAATGATAAACGGCTGAAAAAAGCGATATAGTCGCAATGACAGCCATGCTATTGGGCAATACGATTCTGAACAGGACACCATAGTCTGAAGCACCGTCTACCTTCGCAGATTCCTCCAGGCTGTCAGGTATGGTGCGGAAGAAGCTCATGAAAATGACCATATTAAAAAAAGTGTACATAGAGGGAATGATGAATATCCAAAAATTATCATATAAGCCCAGCTTCGTCATCAGAATAAATGTAGGGATCAGCCCGCCTGAGAACAGCATCGTAACCAATGCGATTTTAAGATACAGCTTGCGTCCGATCAGATTAGACTTGCTCATTCCGTAAGCAATAATGGCGGTAAACAACACATGCGTTGCTGTCCCGATCACTGTGCGCAGAGTGGTAATGTAAAAACCGTTCATCATTGTCTTATCATTGAACACAACACTATAGCTGGCCAGCGATAATTCTTTGGGAAACCAGTTGACGGTGCCCAGGGATGCCTGCTGCGGCGCGTTAAGCGAGTTAATGAATACAAACCACATCGGGTACAGTGTTAAAAAGCAAACCGCCAGCATCAGCAGGGTGTTGCAGACCTCAAATACTCCAATTTGCCGAAATCTTTTGCGTCTTTCCATACCTCTGTCCTCTCCTTTCTAAAAAATGCTGTCGCCGGTTAGTTTTTTGGATGTGTGATTGGCCAAAAACAACAAACCTAGCGCCACAATAGAGCGGGCGAACAGGACGGCTGTTGAGAAGGAATGGCGCCCGGAGACCAACCCCATGTTGTAGATATACAAGTCTAGGCTTTCCGCCATCCTCATGTTCATATTGTTCTTCAACATAAAGATCTGCTCAAAGTTACTGCCGAGTATCCCGCTGACAGCGAGGATGAACAAAATAGCGATGGTGGGGCGTATGCTCTGAATGGTGATATGCCACATCCGTTGCCGCCGGTTTGCGCCATCCAGCTCAGCCGCTTCGTACAGCCCCGGATCAATGCCGGATATTGCCGCTATGTAGATAATTGCGCTCCAGCCGGTTTCTTTTAACGTATCGGTGAAAAAGGTGATCCACCAAAAGTACTTAGGGTCGCTGTTAAACAGGATTTCGCGTTCCTGGAGCCCGATTGCCATCATCAACTGATTGATCACACCGCCCTCGCCCAGCCAATTGAGCGCAATGCCGCCAAAAATCGTCCAGGCAATAAAGTGCGGCAGGTACGAAATGGTTTGTACCGTTCGCTTAAAACGAAGACTCCGTATTTCATTCAGCAGCAAGGCAAACAAGATAGGAATGGGAAAACCCAAGACCAGCTTGATGCTGCTCATCCCCAGCGTATTGCGAATCGAACGCCAAAAACGCTCATCCGTCAAAAAATCCTGAAAATGCTTCAGCCCGACAAACGGTGATTCTAGTAAGGGTTTGGCGATGCTGTAGTCCATAAATGCAATAATGAGCCAAAACATAGGGATATAACAAAAGATAAACATCCAGATGATTCCCGGGATAACCATGCTTTGCAATTGCCACTGCTTAAAAAGCGCTTTCATTTGTTCCGTTCTGTATTGGAACATTTTCCGTGCCCCCTTTCTATTTCATCGTATGAAAAAGCGTATAGGAAAAAAAGCCCATGATTATCGACCCTATCCCATTTTTTTAGATTTGTTTGACCAGCCGCAAAAATTAAGTATGCTGTGATTAAATGAAGGGAGTGTGCAAAGGATGAATAAACCTATATGGGAACAGAATTTCTTAGATAGAAATGCCGATTTAAAGCTATGGAATATCCGCCTTGGCAACGACTTGTTAGATAATGAGGGTAATCCCATAGACCCAGGTTGGGGCAACGGAGAGCAGCAGTATTACACGGATCATTCCAGCAATCTGTATATCGATGAATTTGGCTTAAATCTGTGCGCACGCAGTGAATCCATTGGAAAGGATGGGCGCAATTTTGCATATACCTCGGCTCGTTTGGATACAAAGGACCATTTTTCCTTTTGCTATGGGAAGTTAGTTGTGCGTGCAAAGCTGCCGGTGGGGCAAGGGGTTTGGCCTGCCATCTGGTTGCTTCCGCAGGAACAGGCTTCCGGACCTTGGCCAGCTTCCGGCGAGATTGATATCATGGAAGCCAAAGGCCGCTTGCCTCAGCAAATATCCGGAACACTGCACTACGGAAAGGATTGGGAACATCAAATCGTCGAGGAGTTCTCGCACCATTTTGAAAGCGGAACCATTAATGAATTCCATGATTATGCACTGGAATGGACCGCCAGTTCGATTCGATGGCTGGTAGACGGACATTGCTTTGCCGAGCGCTGCTTGGAGCCAGGAGTTATGCCCTTTAACGAGTCATTTTATCTGGTGCTGAACCTTGCAGTGGGCGGCTGGTATGACAATGTAGCGGTTGACGAGGCTGCACTGCCAGCGGTGATGACGGTTTCAGAGATATGGCTGTACCCATAATTAAGAATCTTTGTGAGGCTCTATTATCGATTTTCAATACCTACATCCCATCTGGTAGAATAGGGAAAACCATATTTCTCTATATTCTAGTAACTTGATTATAAGCTTGGGAGGTAGACCATGGACAAAGAACTAATCGCACAGCTGACACAGTGGCATGAAGATGATGAACACCAGAAGATTGTAGACACTCTGATGGAGATTCCTCCAGCGGACAGAGATTACGAGATGGTCAGCAGTCTGGCAAGAGCGTATAACAATTTGGAACGTTATGAAGAAGCCCTTGAACACTTCGCGAAGATTGCGGAACAAGGACAGAATGATTATCTGTGGCATTTTCGTGTGGGATATTCCTACTATTATTTGAATCGATATGAGGAAGCGGTGAGAGTGCTGGGTATTGCCCATGACCTCGATCCGGATGATGAGAATACGGCCATGTTTCTGAAATTCAGCCAGCGCAAGCTACGCAAAGAACAACACGCCGCAGCCAGACAGGCAATCAGAGAGCAACATAATGATTCGGGGACGACTGTAACTCCTTTTGAAGGGATGGACCTCTCCGAATTTTGGAAAGATAGCGATTATGCGCTAAAAGAATATGTTTCGGCCCCGCCTACGGATGAGCTGATTGCTTCTGTAGAAGAAGAACTAGGTTACAAGCTTCCTGCCTCTTATATCAGTCTGATGAAGCAGCACAATGGGGGAGTGCCTTATAATACCTGTTTTCCTACGGAGGATGCGACCTCATGGGCTGAGGATCATATCGCGATTACGGGCATTATGGGCATCGGACGTGAGAAAAGCTATTCACTCTGCGGCGATCTCGGCAGTCCGTTTATGATTGAGGAGTGGGGATACCCTGACATTGGCGTGGTAATTTGCGATTGCCCTTCGGCAGGTCATGATGTCGTGATGCTGGATTACCGGAATTGCGGGAAGGACGGTGAACCCGAGGTGATTCATGTGGATCAGGAAGATAATTATGAGATTACGTTTCTGGCCCCAGACTTCGAGACGTTTATACGCGGCCTGGTGAGTGATGAAGAATACGACACCTCTGAAGAAGATAAAGAGGAGGATTTGCGCAAAGTAGCCGTAGGCCAATTCTCACCATTGCTTGCGAAGCTGTGCAGCCATGTGTCTGAAGTAGATCAGCTTGAGCATAAGATCCGTAAAGTATGTACCCGAATCGTTGAAGAGAAGGGACACTTCTCCTTTCATGCGGATGAGCTTTCTACTCTGATGTATGATGTGCAGTTCTGGCTATACACAAGCTCTTATCCAAATACGAGCCGTCAACAATATCTGGATGTATATGAAGAAATGATTGCTTTTGGCGGCGAGTTCGGCCAAGGCGGGTATGCTCCCGGCTGGATCAGCGATTGGCTGGATGGCCGAATACGGGAAGGACTGATCGTTCAGGAAAACGGGGTGCTTAGCTTCACAGATCAAGCTGGCTCAGAGGTCATTGCACGGCTGGAAGCGGAAGCTGCAAAATAGGAGACGTTGATTCGGGATTTATTCCCGTGCGGTGCTCGATTGATCACGATAGTATTCAAGGGTCATCCCACAAGGGATGGCCCTTAAACTTGCCGTTTCAGACAGTGCAATCCGCATAATAAGCGAAAGAAAATTAAAGCGCTTACTCGTGAGCGTTTATATAAAAATGTAATTATTAACATTTTTCGACAACATTCACCTTACTTTTACATGGTAGTTATGATATATTCTGGGCGAATATGGATAACAAAAAAGAGAAAGGGGAATGAGTATGGAAGCGTTGGTGTGGACATCCAATCATAAGCTGGAGCTCTGCGAATGGGAAGAGCCGCAGATTGCAGCACCGGATGAAGTCAAGATCCGGATTGAGATGACAGGTGTATGTGGAACAGATTTAGCAGTCATAACTGGGAAAGAGGAGGGGGTTCCAGGGGTCATTCGTGGTCATGAGGCAGTAGGGACTGTAATCCAAATCGGCAGCAACGTTGACCGTGTTAAGGTAGGCGACCGCGTAGTTATCGATCCGAATCAAAGCTGTGATGAATGCTATTTTTGCCTGAAGAAACAGCCGCACCTCTGTACGGGCATCGATGGAAATGGGATGCCTATTGCGGGTTTGAATCGAAATGGGACATTCACTTTTTTTTACTCAACTGCACAAACGTTTGCACACCGTCTTCCCGATCATATGAGCTGGGAGACGGGGGTTTTGATTGAGCCGCTTGCCTGTGTACTGCACAATTTCAAAGAAGCCAATGTCACAGCAGACGACAAGGTACTTATTCTTGGATCGGGTCCAATGGGACTGTTAAGCCAAATTGTGAGCAAGTCGAAATCTGCGCTCACGGTAGCGACTGAAGTCAATCCCTATCGGCTAGCTTTTGCCAGAGAGATCTCAGATTTTGCTCTAACCCCTGCCCAATTAAATCAAGCTACCGTAGACAAAATCTGTGCGGGACATAAGTTTGATGTGATTATCGATACGGTGGGCACTCAACTCGAAATGGCGGAAAAGTGGATTGAACGTGGAGGCCGCATCGTTCCTTTTGGTATTAATGCGAAGTATCGCTACACCTTTTCCCCTACCAAATTCGTGCAGCATGCAATAAAAATTATAGCAGCAGGTGAATACCGCTACATGTTCGAGGAAGCTTTGCGGTTTGCCGCTGAAACTCCTGAAATGGAGAAACTAGTAACTAGAAAAGTTAAGCTCAGTCAGCATGAAGCAGCGATAGATGAGTTAATCGGCTATGAATTGAACTCTTTGAAGGTGGTTGGGAGTGAAACCGTAAAGACGGTTTTTGTTCCCTAAACGTAAGACTACAATCAATGAGAGGTGGCACTGTTGATGAGCAATGATAGCAAATTCAGATTAATTCAAGATTACTTGTCTACACAAAAGGCCAAAGAGGTAGAGCCAATTTGGATACCCGCAGTGTGGAATGAGTGCCAATATGAACGTGTTCTCTTAGAAAAAGAGGGTGAAATTTGTGTACACCCGTATGATTTTTTGACTGATCATTTGAATTATGTGGACAGGCTTTCGTGGAGATATCTGCTTAAGGAACGCATAAATCTGGACGATAGCGCGATCTATTCTTCGCTTATTCGCTATTCTACGGCTTGGGATTACAACCATGACGGAAAAATTGAATCGGGTACTTTTTTAAGATTCTTTATTCTTCTGCCTCTGCTAAAGAAAATGGGCATCAATATTCTGTACATGCTTCCAGTTAACCAGTACAGCAAGTTGAATCTGAAGGGGGATATTGGGTCCCCTTACGCAGTGCAATCGTTATTCCATTTGGACGAGAACCTGCACGATAGCCTATTGGATGATATGGAGGAGTTTACGATCCACGATGAGCTCAGCGCTTTGGTAGAGGCTTGTCATTTACTTGATATTAAGACTGTTGTTGATTTCATTCCCCGTGTGACGGCGAAAAACAGTGTGTTCATTACCGAGCATCCTGAATGGGTGTATTGGATCAAAATGGACGAATTAGAAGGCTTTGCGCCGCCCGCAATTCCCCAGCTTGGATTTTTTGAGGAGTGTACGCCGGACAAATTGGAGACGGTCTACCGCAGCCAGGAGACAGCAGTATTTCTGCGGAAGTTCACGCCACCGCCCAATGAACTCCATCCAATCCTTTGGCAGCACTTGAAAGAGAAAGCTGCTAAAACAGGAGAGGAGCTATTAACTTTGGTGGAGCAAGAGATGGGGATAACAACTGCTCCAGCGCATTCGGATTGGATAAATGATGTGCAGCCGATTTGGACAGACATTACGTTCTTACGCCTCTACCAGGATTTCTCTCCGCAAGTGAGACATCTTATAAGTCCCGATCAGGCGCCATATGTCCTTTTTGATACGATTAAATGCAATGACTACCCGGGAGAGGAGCCGAATCTGGAGCTGTGGGATGTTCTGGAGGAGGCAGTACGGGTTAATCTCGAAAAATATGGGATTGACGGCTTCCGCATCGACATCGGACACGTGCTACCTATTCCGTTGTTGACTCGTATTTTTGAGACGATTAAAGAGATGAATCCAAATGCGATCTTAATCAGCGAAGATTTGTTCAATCGCAACCACAAGAAGGCAGCAAACACCGGCTATAACATTATGCTTGGCAGTGGATGGAACGTCATGACACAAATTACTAAAGACAATCTCGTTTCATTCTTAGAAGAGCTGCCTGAGTTGAATATTCATGTGTTTGCCTGCGCAGAAACAGCAGATACTCCTCGGATCACCAGCCGTGGCGGTGTTGAGGTTGCTCGGATGATTGCGGTATTTAATCAATTTCTTCCGAACGCAATTCCATACGTGACAACGGGTTATGAAATGAATGAGGAGCAGCCGCTCAACTGTGGTCTTGGAGACAACACGAACGGAGAGGAGATTTCCCGAGCTTTTTTTAACGTCATGCAAATTAATTGGACCAATCCTACACCGATGCTGCCGCTGTTGGCGGAGCTAAGTGAACTCAAGAGAGATTGGCGCCACCTAGTGAAGCCGGAAAACTTTTTCGTGGCTCAATCCCCGGAAGGTATTGTTCTGTATGGGTATATGCAAGGGGATGAAACGCTGCTGTGCTGCTTTAACTTGAGTGCTGATGCTTTCTGCCAAGTTGATTTGAAGGTAGCCGTACCTGGCCGATGCCCAATGACGGTAACACTGGATAGTTCCTTAACGGGTAGCAGCGTAGGTCAGGCGTTCGACTGCTTGCTGCTTGCGCCTAATCAGGCTCTAGTGCTCGTAAACAATCATAGACAATATAGGTAAGGGAGAGAGGCTGCAATGGAAAAGAACAATAAGGAAGTCGTGGTATGGCATGAGTTTGATGGTCCGGGAGATACCTCGATTGAGGTGCTGGAGGGAATTTGTAAGCTGTATACAGAGCGCTTTGGGGTACAAATTACGCCACAAGTCATGAATATTACGGAGCTGACTGCGCGCCTGAACCAAATTAAGGATACCCAGCAAGGTCCGCATCTGGCGATGGTTCCTGCCGACATGTCCTCCTATGTTGAGAACGGTCTTTACTCCGAAGTGCCGGGCGGGCTATTTGGCGATACGCTGACTGAGGGTGCCCTTTCAACGATGCAAATGAATGGTGTTCAGTATGGTATCCCGGTATTGCGGGGCAATCATCTGGTTGTGTATTACAACCCGTCGATTTACCCTAGTGCGCCGACGACATGGGACGTGTTCGAAGAGGCAGCAGAAAGGTTATCCGCCCAAGGTATCGTACCGATTGGAGCAGACTTACAGCAAGGCTATTGGTTTATTCCGTTCCTTACAGCTTTCGGCGGCTGGCCTGTACAGAATGGAAAGCCGAATATCGTCACCTCTGAAATGAAGCAGGCGCTTCAGTTTATTAGCGACAAGATGGATCAAGGCGTGCTCGTTAGTCTCGACGGCTCCACAGGACTGCTTGAGCAGTTCATTGACGGCAAGATCGGCGCCATTATTTGTGGCGAGTGGATTTATAACCATCTAGATAAGCATATGAACAATAGGCTTGCGGTTTGCCAGCTTCCGAGCATCGAAGGACGGCAATCGTTATCCATGTCTTCTTCTATCGGCCTGATCTACCCTAATCATTCATTAACGTCCGAGGAGCGGGAAGATATTTTATCATTCACGCGCTTTATGCTGAGTGACGAATGCCAAACTATGTGGACGCTGGGTGTACAGCGGATTCCGGCTCAGGAAGAGGTGCTAAACCGTCTAGCGGCCTCTGCTGCGCCTAACAAAAAGATGATTTTATCACTTTTGGATCATTCACGGCCGATGCCGACTTATCCCTTCATGATCCATGTATGGGAGGCGTTAAATGCGGGTCTTATTGAGCTGCCCTTGAGCAATCCTGAACAAGCATTGAACAAAATAGAACAGACTATTCAAGCCTCTTGGGGCACATTTAAAAGCTAATTAGAGATGGGGAGAGCCAAATGAAAACAACGATATTCAGCCAAATTTCTATTGATGGAAAGCTCACTATGGGCGCTGGTAATTCGAGTAAAGAGCTTTTTTCTTTGTTTTCCAGTGAGGATATGGAATTTATTCATCTATTCCGGGGGAAGGTGCAGGGAATTATGGTCGGCAAAAATACAATTTTGACGGACAATCCCTTCCTTACTAATCGGTATGAGGAAAATAAAAATCCAATTCGTATCATTCCGACAACTACCTTGGATATTCCGCTAGATTGCAATGTACTCTCGGACCAAGGGAAGACGATTATTGTCACGACCGAGAAAGGACGGGATGAAGAAAAAATCAAACAGATCCGGCAAAGAGGAAAGGAGTGCCTTATCTGCGGCGAGGATAAAGTCGATTTTGTGGAGCTTGAACGTCAGTTGGAGGAGAACTATGGGATTACCAGTCTGATGGTCGAAGGCGGCGGATTCTTAAACTGGCATATTTTCAATCAGGATATCGTCGATGAGATTATTCTAATGCAGCTTCCAATCATCATAGGCGGCTCCACAAACATTACTTTAGTGGATGGAGACGGTTATCAGCAATTGAACTTTGCGAAAAAGTTCAAGGTTGTAGAAATTCAACCAAAAGATAACTACACGCTCATGCGCTACAAAAAGGTGATCTAACCTCACACTAAGTCATAGACTGCGAATGGCTATAAGTTCTGGAAAAATCGAGAATATGGGGGTTGTGAACGATACATGTCAGAGAAAGAAGATTTCTACAAAAGTGTGTATAAAATCGCTGTGCCCGTTACGCTTCAAAGCTTGCTGATGGCATTGCTTAATTTGACGGATCAATTGATGGTTGGGCAGCTGGGAGATGTGGCAATTGCCTCGGTGGGGATGTCGACCAAAATATACGGGATCATCGCGGTTGTCTTGGCCGGTTTATCGACGGGTGTATCCATATATGCAGCCCAGTTTTGGGGAAATAAAGATTCCAAAAGCGTCTCTCAAGTACTGGGTCTCGGACTGATCACCGGCTTTGCGTTCTCGTTCCTGTTCTCTGCGGCTGTCTTTATCGATTCGCCGCTCTTTTTGAGCCTATTCACTACAGACGTGAATGTAATAGATGAGGGTTATATCTTTCTCCAGATAATGTCGATCGGTTTTGTGCCTGTCATGCTCACGATGATGTATTCCGCGATTTTACGCAGTACTGGCCATGCCAAATGGCCGATGTATGTAAGTCTAATTGCAGTTGGCTTGAATATTATACTGAATTACGTACTTATTTACGGTCATTTCAGTGCTCCTGCGCTTGGTCTGAAGGGCGCTGCCATTGCTACTCTTATCTCTAGGGTCTTCGAATGCTTGTTGATCATTGGTGCCGTGTACCGGTATCGTTTACCGGGAGCTGTCGGGTTAAAGAACTTATTCATCGTTCCTAAACCGCTCATTCGCAAGTTTTTTGGAACGACCTATCCGCTGCTACTGACTGAATTGATTTGGGTATTGGGTGAAACGGCATATGCGGTCATTTATAGCCGTATGGGGACGATGGAAATGACTGCAATGACCATTACCTTCCCACTTCAGGGTCTTTGCATCGGTTTATTATCGGGTCTGGCTAGTGCAGCAGGGGTAATGGTTGGCAACCGTTTGGGTGCGAATGAATCTGATATCGCACTCGATCATGCGAAAAGGTTCATTCGTCTAGGCATCATTATCTCTCTGATCGTCGGGGTTATCATTGCGGCAGGCTCGAAGCTGTATGTCTCTGCGTTCAATATCTCCGAGGACGCTAAACAAATGAGCATGTATATCGTTATCGTGTTTGCTGGATTTCTTTGGGTCAAAGTATCCAATATGATTATAGCCGGCGGTATTCTAAACAGCGGAGGAGACAGCAAGTTCGTATTCGGCATGGAGTCTACCGCAACGTGGCTGATAGGTGTTCCATCCGGGCTGTTGCTGTCATACATTTGGAAGCAACCTGTCTACCTTGTGTATCTCGTCATCTCGCTGGAGGAGGTTGTCCGCTTTGGCTTCGGCTACGCCCGGATTTACTCCCGTAAGTGGATGAGAAATTTAGTTAGTGATCTGGCTGAAAAAGCTATGTAATGTACGACCTGATTGGGTCGATGTGGAGTATTAACCTCCCCTAAATTGGATATCTCTTCACTTAACAATGCAAAAGGTACTGCCTCAAGGTAGTGCCTTTTGCATTGATTTTTAAATATTCAGTTGGGTGGTTTATGATCCATATAGTATTATTTCAATTCAATCTGTCCTTGTTCGGTTCCCCAGAACCCAGTTTGGACATTCAAAAGAAAGCCAGTCATATCTTCTGGGATTTCAAATACTACATTGCCTGTTTGAGCCAATCCAGGATTGATTCCTTCATATAAAAAATAGTCTCCGGAAGTAGTAATCAACATGCCTTTGAGTAGTTTCTTGGTAAGTTTTTAATAGTATTAGTGCAGTGTTTGAATATTTCTCGGGAGCCGTAGATGAGAGAAAAATAGGCCGCACTCCATGAAAAGAGCGGCCTATTTCTTTTTACATTTACTTAGGTTGCTTACGTCTTCTGAGATAGGCCCAGATCACAAATACCGCTGCTAGAGCAATAATGGCGCTAATGGTAATAGACCTTGTTAGGTGATTATTATCGTCCGGATAATACGCGGAAGCAATGGTTTCATAAATCTAAAATAGTCTATGGACTGTTCAACAAATTTTGTGAGTGCTGCGGAGATGATTTTATAGGATCAGCTCCGCAAGACGATGAATGCCCTGCTCAATTGCTGCCTCATCTACTTTTGCAAACCCTAATACCCATCCTTTTCTTTTGCTATCCAAACAATAGGGCCCAAGAGGGTACACACGTATTCCATGTTGTAGGGCTAACTTTGTCACAGCTTCCTCGTCGAATGTTTCCTCAGCTTCTAATAACATATGTAATCCAGTTTCTACTCCACTGAGCGTGAAGCACTCCCCTAAACCGCTAGCCATAATAGCTTTTGCCATGACCTCGTGTCTTCGCCGGTACACATTTCTGACTCTTCGCATATGGCGCATAAAATGACCATTTTTAATGAAGTGGGTTAGTGTTAGCTGATCCATAATCGGAAGATGACGGTAAGTCAGCTCCTGCACCTTCGCTAGCTGAGCAATTGCCTCGACTGATCCAACAATAGCCGAAATACGAATGCCTGGTGTAATCATTTTAGAGAAACTCATGAGATACAAAGTATTATTAGATGCCTGACTAAACAGCGTTGGTAGCGGCTCCCCGCGATATCGAAATTCACTATCATAATCGTCTTCAATGATCCAAAATCGTTCTTGAACGGCCTTATGCAGCAATTGTTGCCGGCGGGGCTCCGACATAACGACCCCTACTGCGCACTGGTGGGAAGGGGTGGCAAAGACCAGTTTGGATTGCGGGTGAATATGCTCAACCACTAGACCATACTCATCAACAGGAACGGGTACCACATTCATACGGCGGTATTTCATTGCCATCCAAGCAGCTGGGAAACCTGGATCTTCTACTGAGACAGTGTCCCCATCAGCTAAAAGTGACTGTGCGATTAAGTCAATACTATGCTGAGCTCCTGAGGTCAACAGAATCTGATTGGTTTGGACATGTATGCCCCGTTCAAGTGATAAATAACGCTGTATTTGCTCACGTAATGGTGTGTACCCGTAGCAGTTACCGTAAGCCCAGCTTGATAAATCCATTTCAGCGGATGCCTGGAGCAGCGATTGCCGCCAGTTTTTTTGAAATTGTTCATCCAAATAGGGTTCATGGGGACTGAAATCAATATCCACTTCTAGCGGTTCTTTACCTCTGAACCAGTCATGTAATTGATCAACAGCTGAGTCTAGCAAGGAGAGTGAAGGAGGTGTGGGGCCCTCTGTTTCTATTTCCTTCGTTGATATAGCGACTTGCTTCCATGTACTAACTCGCGTCCCTCCCCGGCGGGAGGTAACTGTATAACCCCGACTTAACAATTCCTCATAGACGATCTGTATAGTTGAGCGGGAGACACCTACGATGTGCGCAAGTTCGCGGGTAGGAATCAGTAGTTCTCCTGGTGCCCAGACTCCGCTAGTAATATTATGGATCGCTTGATCAAGCAATTGCTGCCAGATCGGTCTCTTATCATTACGAATTACTTTCATCATCGTACATACCTCCAAATAGAAACTCCAATCATAAAAAGCTGATTATGGATTGCTCTAAACAGCGAATTATGGATATTTTAATGCAATCCATTCATTGATATACTACCGTAACAACGCAGGTATCCGCAATTTAAATAAAAGGAGAGATTCGATATGAATTCGGTTCGTTACAAGACCAGGGAATGCCTAGATCAAGAGAAGATTGAAAGGTTCCTTCACCAAACGAGATTAGGTTATCTGGGGTTGGTTGATGGGAACCTCCCTTATGTTGTGCCACTTAATTATGTATGGACTGAAGGGAAACTGTATATTCATGGGGCTGGAGATGGAAGACGTAATCAGGTCATGCGTGATAATCCGGAGGTATGTTTTACGGTATGTGAGGAATACGGAACTATTACAGATCCGGTACCAGCCAAAACGGATACAGCTTATATGAGCGTAATGATTTTTGGACAAGCAGAACCAATTTCAGATTTGGATGAAGCCACACACGTACTTCAGGAATTGATCAATAAATACGTACCGGGTTATTATAATCGCCCCTTGTCCAAGCAGCATGTGGAAAAGTATAGATCGGCTGTATTTGGCGGTCCGGTTCAAGTTTATCGGGTAATTCCGTATCATATCACGGCAAAAGAAAGTCCTATTGAAGCAGAAAAAATGTATAAAAGGGGCATGGGTACTGGACGAGATGTTTAGCCGCAAGATACCATTACAAATGGTGTCATGCTAACGAGGTCTTTGGCAGCCTTTATGTCCTAATCATATGGGGAGAGGGAGGCTTTTTAGAGGTACTATCTATCAAAGTAGGCCGCAATCCAATGAAGGAGGGCGGCCTACTTATTTTTACATTTATTTAGGTTGTTTACGTCTTCTGAGATAGGCCCAGAACACAAATACCGCTACTAGAGCAATAATGGCGCTAATGGTGATAGACCTTGTTAGATGATTATTATCGTCCGCATAATATGCGGAAGCAATGGTTCCCGACCCATCCTGCTCGTCATCGGAAGAATCGTTCTGCATCGTTTGTAACACATCAATTAAATGCCCGGGTGCTTGAGGCTCTGAAATATTGCTTAGTCCTTTTGTTTCTGCTGATGAGGCTTGTTGTGGGGCGATGATTAGTTCCTGATTGTCTTTCTTGAAGGCAGCTATATATTCGTCCCGCTCACGGATAAGTGTAGGCTCACTCACTTCACCCTCAGCTTCTAGTGAATGAATAGCATAGGCCAAAGTATTAGGATTTCCTCCAAACTCAGTAACTTGATAGGACCCGTTTGAATCCTTTTGAATGATCATTTTAGATTTGGGTATTCCGCCCGATAAAATAAGAAACTCCCAGTTGTCTTGGGGTGTGACCGTTTCAATCAGACTATCGGAAGCCGCCCTAAGCTTAGCGCCATCAATAAAATGAATCTGCATTCCTTGACCTACGGTAATTTCACTAATCTCTGCTTCATTGTTGTAACCATACCCTTCAGGATCTTTAGATAGCCCTTCTTTAATCAATGTTAATCCTTCTGTATTTGCAAAAGAAACAACATCTTCAGTTACGGTCTGAGCCCATACAGGTGAGAAAAAAGTCAGAAATAAAACGAATGAAGTTACAGTTAACAGCAGCGTTTTCTTAATGGGAAGCCTCCTTAAATATATTTGTTGAAGCCATGAAGTCCCCATCTCCAGGTTCTATCGTAGCTGGAGCCACCTTTAACGTTGGTGTATAACATGGAGGTTTTTGTGCCCCCACTCGGGTTCATGTGTTGAATCCAATCATTTCCACTATATGTGTCGTACCCATAGATAACTACTGCGTGCCCGCCACCGGTAGCACTATTCCATTTCCAGCTTACATATATAGGACTGCCAACATTATCAATCTGGTTTTTTACATCGCTGTAAGATAGTGCTCCTGTATGATTCCAACTGGAGACACCATAATCATGAATGCCTTCTTGAACAGTTCCATAAGATTCACTCTCGTCTGTTGTACAGCCGGAGGTTCCCTTCACATGATCATAAAAAGAACATTGGCTTACAGAGATTCCGTAATATTGAAGTATGGTAACGCTAGTCGCAGCCCAGCACCAATTATTCTTAGCTTGTGTAGCTGTAGGGTAGCCAATTAAATTAGTCGCATATGCTTGGGAAACAAAAGAAAAAAGAAAGACTGAAACAAAGGTTCCAACAAGCATCAATCTCTTTTTTAAAGATAATTTCATGAATGGAATCAGCTCCTTATTATGGATTAATATTCCTTTTAATAACACTATTAAAATACCATATATTAACTTATGTGTAAAGTTTACATATTTTTCCGTTTTTATAATAGAGTCTACACATTTGATATGGAGAGGGGGATACTGATATGGATAAGAAAATATTGATGCTCGTAGGAATACGTGCTCCAATGATCCAAAGCAAGCCATTCATAACAAAAGCCACTCCGCTAAGGAATGGCTTTTCTTCATTTACTCTGCAATTACTAGTTACAACTGAGGTTCTTCCTTGCTAACTAGGTTTGCTTTCTTTTCAATCATGAGCTTGTTTTTCGTGGGCATAAATAAGGTTATAACAAATGCGGCAATGGATAAAATCATCATGAAGTAGTAGGCGTCACTTGCCCCAAGAATTGATGTAAGGGATTTAAGAATGTCAGGAGTAGTGGAGGGATTGTTCAGCATCACTGTAGTTGCATGACTTGTTGCCTGCACTGTATAAATTGTAATTACGACAGCAGTACCAATGGCCCCGGCAATTTGGCGAACGGTATTGTTCACAGCTGTACCATGAGTGCCAAGTTGTTTGGGCAACGCATTTAGTCCGGCTGTATTGAGTGGCATAGTAATGAAGCTTAATCCAATTCGCAGGCCAATGGTACGAATCATTAGATACGTATACGTAGTTGATTCAGATAAATCTGTTACCGCCCACATAGATGGAATAATAAACAATAGACCAATGATGAACAGCGGCTTCGCACCGAAACGGTCGTATAGTTTACCGGTGACGGGTGACATGAACGCATTTACGAGTGCGCCCGGCAACAATAGTAGTCCTGCATCAAATGCTGTAAACCCGCGGCCATTCTGCAGATAAATAGGCAATAAAATCATATCTGCGTACATCATCATCGTGATTAATACGTTAATAAGAGACGTCATCGTAAACACTTTATTTTTGAAGACCGACAGGTTTAGCAGCGGATCATCCGATTTGATTTGTCGAAGACAGAATACGGCTGTTACCACGACCCCAACCCCTAAGGTCAGGATCACGATTACATCATCCCAGCCTTTACTGCCTGCACTACTGAAGCCGTATAAAATTAAGCCAAATCCGACGGTTGATAAAAGAACACTTATGACATCAAGCTTCGACTTAGACGTCTCAGATACATTCACTAAATACTTGAGTGCCAACGCTATAACAATGAGGACAAGTGGAATAAGCCCGATAAATAACCAGCGCCAAGAGTGGTATTCGACAACAAAACCCGCGAGCGTTGGCCCAATAGCAGGAGCAAATATCATCGCCAGTCCAAGCAGTCCCATAGCGCTGCCACGTTTTTCAACGGGGAAGATCGCCAGCACAACACTCATCATGAGCGGCATTATAATGCCAGCACCGGCAGCTTGGATCATTCGTCCGATTAAGAGTAGACTAAAGCTCGGCGCTGCTGCACAAATTATAGAACCGATTAATAAAAATGACATGGCACTTATAAATAATTGCCGTGTTGTAAAACGTTTCATTAAATAGGCCGTAATCGGAATCAAAATCCCGTTGATCAGCATAAATCCTGTTGAAATCCATTGTACGGTTGTTGCCGTGACATCAAATACATCCATCAGACTACTTAAGGCGACATTTAAAAGCGTCTGATTGAGTGTGGATAAGAAACAACCAAAGATTAAGATGGTTAGTAAGATCCCTTTATTTATTTTCTTAATGTCTTCTTGCATGTTGCAGTCCTCTCTTCATTGCTTTTTCGACATAGTGTCAATAAAATAAATCATATCAGGATTTAAATAGTATTCCTATTTGCAATTTTATTGAAAATGTCGACTAATCGACAGAATAGGCAAATTAGTTGATGAAAGGCCATTTAAACGATAATAGAGGGATGAAATGACTGAACATAAAAGAGTTGACCCACGAGCTATTCGCTCAAAAAAGATGCTTAAGAACGCCGTTTTTTCATTATTGGCCGACAATGTGGAGATTTCGCAATTGACCGTCCAAAAAATCGCCAACCGCGCGGAACTAAATCGCGCAACATTTTATTTGCATTATGAGGATATTAACGATTTATTGCGCCAGATCGTACATGAAATCTTCGATGACCTGTCCATGAAGGTTGAACCGCTATTACAAATGAAGAGCAACAACGAACAGGAGCAGCTGGTCACCTTTTTAAATTATTTTTTTGAATACCGGAAAGTTTTTGCTGTATTGATTGAGCATAAAGGCTTCAAAAAAAACTTGACCAACCTGTTAAAAAGTACTGTCGAAAAACGAAGAAACGCGAGGAACATTGACCTTACTAAGGAGGTAGTCTCCGTTGATATTATTGCAGCCTCACTACTGGGGATTATTATGTGGTGGATTAAGGATGGCAACCAATATAGCGCTGAATACATAGCGGGGCAAATTACCTTGATGTATAAAAGAAGGTATTTATAAGGGCTTTTATGATATATTCAAGTAAAGTTTGAGTCCCTAGCCAATAATCTAAAAAGGAAGTGCGAACAATGGATTTAGAAACGGTCATGCAAGAGCTTCAAGCTCTCGGCAAGGAACGCACCAAGAAAATATATCTATCCAATGGCGCGCACGAACCGCTTTTTGGTGTGGCCACAGGCCAGATGAAGCCTATCTTCAGAAAAATAAAACATAATCAACCCTTGGCCGAGCAGCTTTATGCTACGGGAAATTACGACGCTATGTATTTTGCCGGGGTGATCGCGGAGCCTAAAGCAATGTCAGAGTCGGATTTTGAGCGGTGGATTGCTGGCGCTTATTTCTATATGCTATCGGACTTTGTGGTGGCAGTAACGTTGGCGGAGACGGATATTGCGCAAGAGGTTTCTGATAAATGGATTGCAAGTGAGATAGAGCTGAAAATGTCGGCGGGCTGGAACTGTTACTGCTGGCTGCTCGGAAATCGCCCGGACAGTGAATTTTCCGCAGAAAAATTGGCCGCTATGTTGGAGCTTGCAAAAAACACGATTCATGAAGCTCCTGAGCGAACGAAATATGCAATGAACAATTTCATCTACACTGTGGGCGTATCCTATCTGCCGCTTCATGATAAAGCGGTTGAGATTGCAAAGGAAGTTGGCCCGGTGAAAGTCCATACCGGTAGTGCAAAAAGCAAGATTTTGAATGCTTCAATTAATATTCAAAAGGCAGTTGATAAATCGCAGCTCGGCTTCAAACGAAAACATGTAAGGTGTTAGTCAATCATGGACATCAATGACCTTATTGCTGTATGGAATCACGCGAATTGCAAAGTAGTTGATATTCGTCGGATGACCCTTAGACCTGGCGAATCTATACCTTCCTATTACGTCCCCTCAAGGCTGTTTCTTATGTCGATTCACGGTAATGCTACAGTTAACCTGGGAAGCCAAGTTCACCGTTTACAGCGCTTTACAGTGCTTCATGTAGGCAAAGGAACTGTGCTCAACATTGACGCAGGCAGCGAGGGGCTGGATTACTATAGCATTTATTATAAAGTGAGTATGCATCCCTCACTACCCTTAGAGATTGCTACGCTATACGAGGGCGCTAAATCCTTTGATCATTCGTACAGCATTGCGCCTGACAATTCGGTAGCGCTGTATCGCATAGTGAGCGAGATGTTTAAGGAGTGGGAGAAGCCGCAGCCGCTTGCGCGGTTGCATGTTCGCACTTTACTCCATCAGTTTGTGTATGAGCTATTTCATCAAATGTCGGTGCCAGGGGTTAATACGACTAAGCGTGATCTGGCCGCCCGGATCGCCGACATTATCCATGAACATTATACGGATAACATTACGCTGGAATCATTATCGGAAAGCCTGAACTATAGCGTCCCCCATTTATCTTCCTACTTCAAAATCCGTACTGGACTTAGCCCGATTGATTACTTAATTAAGGTGCGCATCGAAAAAGCGGTGGCACTGCTGCTGGAAACAGATGCTACGCTGAAGGAAATTGCAGTGGGTGTCGGTTATCAAGACCCTAGTTATTTGGGCAGGTTGTTCAAAAAGTACAAGGGAGTTTCCCCGATTAGCTATAGAGAATTGCATTCCAGAAAGAACAAACTAGAGGATAGTCCTGCCACAAGCATAGAATCCTCCATTGTCGCCCTTGAATCATTTCACTATACTGATTATATTGATAACGATTATCAGTATCATTTTGATCAAGAGGGAGATTCATTCATGTTTAAACATTCAAGGCCTACGCTGGCATCGGTATTGCTGTTAAGTTTCATTTTGGTACTGAGCGCATGTGGTACAAACGGTGCTACGGAGAATGCTGCCTCACAGCAGCCGAAGACCAAAATCGTTAAAACGGTTAACGGTGAGGTGGAGATCCCCCTTCATCCCAAAAGAATTGTTGCAGGTGAATATCTCGGCAGCTTAATTGCGCTTGGCATTACACCCATCGGAACCTCCGAACATCATATTAAAAATCCATATTTTCAGGAGTATTTGAAAGACGTTGAGAATATAGGGGACGGGAATGGAAATGTAGAGAAAATTCTGTCGCTTAATCCCGATTTGATTATTATGGATGATTTCTATCCTGAGCTAAATGAGCAGATGTCAAAAATCGCACCTACGGTCGTTATTCCATACGCTTCCTTAAAAACGGTACATGAGGAAGTGGCTTATTTCGGTGAGCTGCTTAGTGAAGAAGATAAGGCCAAAACCTGGCTTGCAGACTATGACAGCCGTATGGCCAATGCCAAGGAGAGCGTATTGAAGGTTGTGCCAGCAGATAGCACATTTTCCATTATTGAATGGTCTGAAAACAGCTTGATGGCCGTTGGAACAGACTTCGGCAAAGGTGGACAACCAATCTATAATGGATTGGGATTTAAGCCTCCTGCGGATATCGCCGCCGAAATGGCCGACCCGGGCTGGGCTTCATTCTCTGCTGAGGTCTTACCAAAGTATGCCGGTGACTATATTATTCTTACCTCCGACTCGAAAAAGCTGGATGAACTTAAAGCCGACCCGATCTGGGGCGCACTGCCAGCAGTCAAAAATGATCACGTATTTCTTTGGACAAGCGATCGCTCCGGCTACTGGGACCCGATAGCTATTCTGAGTCAGACAGAAGAGTTGGCGGCTTGGCTGACAAGCCACTAATAGAGTGTGTTTCAAAACATAAAGGGGCTGTCTCAGGAGTAGAATTCTACAATGAGATAGCCCTTTTTTCATATTAACCATCAGCCAATCTTGGTCTGTTGGTTGCGATGTTTCCGAAGCAATGCGTGATATCGCGTATTTCGCAGTTGAAATAAAGCGGTAATTAATGTTATTGACAAAATATTTGACAATGATTAGTATTGAAAAATATTAAAAATGAAGTTAGCGGCATAACAATTAAATAATTCGCAAGCTATGATTGCTATGGATCACACTATAGCAGGAGCAGCTTCTGGAGAGACCGTGGGGGATTCCCCCGGCGCCGAAGGGTTCACAATCTCAGGCAAAAGGACAGAAGAGTACTAGATAATTCATTTGTTATTCTGATCATCGTCAGAATAAAGGAATGTATTTTATTTATTATTCTTAGACCTAAGAGATTGGAGCGTATCCAATCTCTTTTTTGTTATCATTTTTACTTGTTATTTTTTTCACATAAGGGGGAGTTTGAAATGGCAGCACAAGAATTAAAGAGAGATTTAGAGAATCGGCATGTTCAGCTCATTGCGATTGGTGGAACCATCGGTACCGGATTATTTTTAGGATCAGGCAAAGCTATACAACTGGCAGGACCATCGATCATTTTTGCTTATTTAATCGTGGGTATCGCTATTTTTTTTGTGATGAGGGCATTGGGAGAACTTCTGTTGTCTAAAGCAGGTTATCAATCTTTTACAGATATTGCCGAAGACTATCTTGGACCGAGGGCGGCGTTTGTAACCGGATGGACCTATTGGTTTTGCTGGATCATGACGGCTATGGCCGATATTATAGCTGTTGGGGTCTATGTACAATATTGGTTTGATATCCCGCAATGGATACCCGCAGTCATTTGTTTAATTATTTTATTAGGACTCAATTTATTAACGGTAAAAAGCTTTGGCGAATTGGAATTTTGGTTTGCTTTAATTAAGGTAATCACTATTCTCGCATTGATTGCTATCGGGGTAGTCTTACTGGTGATTGGATTCAAAACAACTACCGGAACCGTTGCGCTCAGTAATATTTGGGCACATGGGGGAGTATTTCCAAACGGCATTTCAGGGTTCCTACTTTCATTTCAAATGGTTGTGTTTGCTTTTGTGGGTGTGGAATTGGTGGGCGTATCGGCAGCAGAGACCTCCAATCCAGAAAAAACTATCCCATCGGCGATTAATAAAATACCTTTACGAATTCTATTTTTCTACGTGGGTGCTATTATTGCCTTATTATGCATCAATGCTTGGACAGAACTAAACCCGGCAGAAAGTCCTTTTGTTAAAACATTTAGTTTAGTGGGGATTCCGATTGCCGCGGGGGTTATTAACTTCGTTGTATTAACTTCAGCTGCGTCCGCTTGTAATAGCGGGATGTTCTCAACAAGCCGGATTCTATACAATCTAAGCAGAAATGACCAGGCTCCAGCCAACTTTGCAAAGCTTAATAAAAATCATGTACCAAGTAATGCTTTATTCATATCCACGCTTGTCTTATCTGTAGGCGCTTTGTTGAGTAAGCTGATTCCGGAGACGGCTTTTGGCATCGTGACAACAATTAGTGCCATTTGTTTCATCTGGGTTTGGGGCGTCGTTCTAATTTGCCATTTGCGATATAAAAAGACGAAGCCGGAATTGCAGGCCAAATCAAAATTCAAAGCACCGTTTACACCCTTTGTGAATTATGTTGTTCTAGCTTTGTTTGCAATCATACTCATAATTATGCTATTTGCTGATGAAACTCGTCCGGCCTTATTGTTGACGCCTTTATGGTTTATATTATTATTTGTTTTGTATTCGATAAATAGAAGAAAGAGGGAAAGAATAACGCCTGATCCAAGAGCACGTCTCGAAGGTATTCGGACTAACACGGAGATCCGGCATGATTAGTCGATGAGGGTGCTTGCTGATATTACAGTTGGATAGGCAGACATAGAAATCCACCACCGCATACGGTGGTGGATTTTCTCATTAATGTGGTCGATGCTCTTTTTCGAACTTATGTATGCTATCGGGATATTCTTCCATGTTTTTTAATCAGTCTAAAATTATCGTCTATTTAAAATCAACTTTGATTTGTGCTATCTCACTATTCGTGCCAATTCGTAATGGCGGTCCCCAAGTCCCTGCACCAGATGTAACGATGACGTGAGGGCTGTTAGGATTCTTCTGATAGTGGCCATAATCTACTGTAAACATAGCATTGGTGATCAGATTTGCAGGGAATACTTGTCCTTGATGCGTATGTCCGCTAAATATCAAATCAACGTCATCTGCGTATTCAATCCTATTGGTTGGTTGATGATCCATTACGATAACGGGCATATTTGTATCAATGTCACTCATCACTTCTGAAGTAATTGCTCGAGGGTTCCCTTGATTACCAATCGGTGATGAATCCCTTCTGCCAACAACAACGAATTGATTATCAATAACGACATGCTCATCATTTAGAAGTTTGATATTACTCTTATCTATAAAGTTCACGATCTCATCGTATGAGCGTCCTGCATCATGGTTACCTAAACAAGCATAAACTCCATAGGTTGACTGAATAGTACTTAATAACTCTACTCCTTTGGAAGGGTTAGAGAGCGCATAGTAGTTACCATTAAATATATCTCCTGTCATCAACACCATATCCGGCTGTAGTCCATTAATACGATCAACAACGTCTTCAATAAACTTTACATCATTTACGTAGCCTAAATGTAAGTCGCTGATCAGGACGATATTTAACTGATCTAATGAAGTGTTTTTATGTATTTGGAGCGGATAGGTGACTTCTTTTAAATGATTCGCATTATAAATCCCATAGGACACCAATCCTATGACTAGAATTAATACTACGGACCTTGTATGAAAAATAACACGTGCTGGTGTAGGAGAAGGGAGGACCTTGATCCACTTACTAATTAGTAAGATTACATCTGAAAGGATCAACAGCAAGAACAAATAGAAGTAGATACCCATCCAATAGTCCCCGAATTGACCAATAAAATTAACAATATTTGAATCGGTCGTCATAGCTGAAGAAGACAATAGTAAATTAATAATGATTGTTAATGCACATAAGCTGTAGATGAGTCCATATATGATCCCGTTTATATTTGAAAATATATGTTGTAGCCAATTAAAAATCTTTCTCGCAATGTAATAGTTAGTTGCCGCGTACATAGCGAATATAAATAAAAATGCAAATACCATAGGGAACACCATCCTAATGCTTTAGATATCAGAACTAAAGTGAATACAATGATTATAGCAATAATTACTAGTTTCAGAAATTAAATGGGGTATTGAGTTTACTGGTTTTTTCAGTTATTGTTTATTACTATTTCAGCTGATATAATTCTTATTTCGACAATCAATTTAAAAGTGGTGAATTCATGAGAGAGTTCTACAGTCGGGTGAATCGAAAAACCTATTACATATTAATGTTAATGATCATCGTTCTTATGATGTCTGGATTAATACTATCTACTCTAGAGTTAGATGGAATTGATTTTGGTTATATCATTCATTTTTTATGTGTGGCGTTTCTAACGGTTTGTTTATGGATTTACCCTAAGCATGAGACACATACTTTTAGAAAGATTATCATTCTATTTGGATTTGCGTATTTTTATACGCTATTCTTTTTATATCCTCAAACTTGGACTACCTATATCCTCATTTGTCTTATTCCTGCACTCTCTATTCTATTTTTTGATTTAAAATTGTTCTATTTTTCCTTCATTATAAATGGAATACTGATGGTAATTACATTTGGCTATATCCTCTTGATTGATAGAGGGGATCTATATACATATTTACATTATGATATTCTAGGGAATTTCATTAATATAATAGCGGTTCAAGTGTTATTATTTTTCATTTTTCAAATATCATTTAAACGGATGAAAAAACAGCAGCTTTATTATGAACAATTACAGCAATCTGAGCGTTTAAAGATGGTTGGACAATTAACAGCTGCCGTTGCGCATGAAATTAGAAATCCAGTGACAGTGGTTAGAGGTTTTTTACAGTTTTTTGATGAGGATCCTTCATTTGATGATCCTATGAAAAGAAAATTTAAATTAATGATTGATGAATTGAACACAGTAGAACAGATTATCTCGCAATTTCTAACCCTTTCAAAGCCAAATGGAGAACAAAAACTAGAAAAAGTAGATGTGAAGGATGTTATTGAAAGTGTCACAGGATTGCTCCATTCCTACGCAATGTTATCTGATAATCAAATTGTTACCTATGTAGAAGAAGACTGCATGATCTCTATTAATAAAATTGAATTTAAGCAGCTGCTTATTAATATAATAAAAAATGCTTTAGAGGCTTCGGATGTTGGTAAATCTGTCTCTATTATGGCGAATAGGAACAATAATTTTATTGAGATAACAATCATTGATGAAGGAAGCGGGATGTCGGAAGCTGAGGTTAAGTCGCTAGGGACTCCTTTTTATTCATTAAAAAGTAATGGAACAGGTCTAGGATTAATGATTTGCTTTAATATCGTAGAAAAGTACGGCGGCGAAATTTATTATAGTAGTTCTGTAGGTAAGGGGACAACAGCTACTATCCGCTTTTTAGCTATAAATGACCAGTAAAACGGAACATTCTTTCCGTTGAAAGAAGGGGATTACCTCAAGCCTTCGGCCGGAGAGGTAATCCCCTTTTCCTAGATAAATATGTTTATGTTTGCTGCGCTAACGATTATTTTAGAGGGATTTTGATCTCCAATTGCTTGTTGTAATTTTTAACTACATTGCCTTTGGCATCTACTTTATAAGCCCCGGTGTTGCCTTTTTCAAATACGGCTTGATACGGTCTGATAATCAGATATTCTGCCGCTGAGCTAGGTGCTTCGAACAATAAATCTTCAGAAACCGTATTTTGAGTTGCTGCAACAGAATCCCTTGCAATAAATTCTAATTCATTTCCCAGATTATCATAAATGTCATATCCTAAAGCCTGTGCTTGGGTGGCAACCCCTTTAACCGCTAAAGCGATACGCACAGAAGTCTCTCCCGCAGCAACACGGGTGGTTTTGATTTCAAATTGGTTGTCTTTCTTTATAGCAGGCAGCTGAATGTTATGCACTAATCCTGCTTGCTTGAGAGAAAATTTAAGTACATACGGGTCTTCGATTCCGTTAAGCTTCACATGGATACTCAATTCAGAGGAAGCCAGGTTTGCCTTTTGTTGCTCAGTTAGCCATTCGGTCTGCAATACAACAACCGCCTTGTTGGCATCACCGTCACTGATCCAGCGTGGTGTTTTTAAATCAATGCCTCCTGGTTGAGTGAGCTTGGCGTCTATTCCCACAATAGTACCTTCTGCAAGATAGGGCTCACCTTTATCATTTAAAGTTACTCCTGCGAGCATTCCTGAAAATAGCGATCCCTCACGGCTCAGGTCGATCTTAATATAGTTACCATCAAACTGCGCATTGCCCTTTAAAGTAAGCTGATCGTGTGAATCGGCCACTTTTGTTGTATTCAGGGAAGCTTCAACAGCGGGTTGAGCACTGGATGCTTGGGTTAAAGTTGGCATTCCCAACGCTCCTAGGCATACAGCAGCACTTAAAATTACAGACATCTTCTTAGTCATTTTTTTCATGATATTATCAAGCTCCTTAATTTTTATTTAACTAGCACGTTTATCTCTAGACCGTCAATATAATGCTTCACTGGGTTTCCAGAACTGTCTGTTTTAAATGCTCCATTCTTACTTTGTGGGTTCTCAAACTCATAAAGATAGCCACGGATTGTGAGCATATTAGGGTGTTTCTCAAATGGCTCAGTAAGCAAATCGACATTAAGTGACCTATTGGAAGTCGAGAGGACTTTCTGTGAAATATCTTTCAGCACCTGTCCTTGTTGATCCTTTACTTCAAAGCCCACTAAACTCAATGCTGCATGGTCTTCGTCTGTATCCTGTTCCAGCATGAGCGACAGGCGTGTCGTTAATGGACTATATTCCAGCTTTTTCAGGATCAAACTCCATCCTCCAACTTGTGCGCGTATATCAGGTGTGGAAATTTTATTAATCGTAGCCTTCCGCGCAGGAATTTGGAGAACAAACGGTTCATCCATACCGTTTAAGCCAAGAGTTACGGTCAATACAAATCGATCAGGAAAAGGTTTGTTGGAGATTCCGGAATTCGAGGAATCCACTAGTCTAAAAATAGCTGTGTTGCTTTCCGCACCTTCTATCCAGCTTAGAAACGGCATAGCTTTCCAGAGACCATCTGAAAATTGCTCCAGGGAAGCGCCGTCGATCAATACTTCTGCAGAGGTTATTGCACCTTTCGCTAAAAAAGGCTTACCATCCGCTCCAATCGTTACTCCGGCTAGCTTACCTTCCAGTTTTTCTCCCTCACGCTTCACCGAGAATGCCAACCGGCTGCCATCAAATACAGCCTCTTCGGCAGACAAGGTGATCCCTTCATGGGTATCACTGCTGTTTAGACGGGAAGTCAGTCCCAGACGCTGGGCCGCTTGTAACCCTATATCATCTGCCCGTTCAAAAATACCGCCTATCAAGGGAAGCTGCTTGAGCGCATTGGCCAATGTAGGCGGATAGATAGCCGTTAGCATAACACTTAACAATATCGCCGCAGTCACAGCAGCTGTGATTTTTGGATATATCCGCTTTTTCTTTTCCTTTTCCACAGGATCCTGGACAATGGTGGCCAGCGATGCATAAAGCGAATCCTGCCGTGATCGTAGTAAAGGAGGAAGCTCCTGTATATTAGCTTTCCCTAGCTCCCTGATCTGCTTTTCTAAATTGTTATTATTCATTAGCAAGACCCTCCTCCCGCACAGGATGTATCTGTTTGGACAACAATCTCCGTGCGCGATGAAGTCGTGCCCTGACCGCTCCCTCGGAGATGTCGAGCACATCTGCAATCTGCTTAATGGATAAATCGTCATAATAAAAAAGCACGATAGCAAGCCGCAGGGATTCGTCCAACTGATTAATGAAGCTTTGCAGGTCTACGTTGCCTGAATCTTCAAAATGCACATAGGAAACGACCGGTTCCTCGGGAATCTCCGCCACAGCTATAGTTCGTTCTCGCATACGAAGTAACTGATTGCATTCATTAATCAGGATGCGTATAACCCAGGTTTTAAAAAACTTAGGCTGTTTAAGGTTGGCCAACCCTTTATACACCTTCAGTGTTGTTTCCTGAAGAGCATCCGCGCAATCTTCATCTTTTAGCAGAATGGTTTTGGCTAATCTGTACAACTGGGATTCCAGTTGCCTGAAAAGACGGGTAAACGCCTCGTGGTCGCCTTTCTGCGCTTTTTTGATATCCAGTTCGTTTTCCAGCAAATGATTTTTCCTCCTTGAGGGCCCTCTGTATAATTAGATGGAGAAGACATCCAAAAAGTTATATTTAGGATAAAATTCATTCTCCTACACAAATCACTTACCTCGGTAGTAGTATAAAATCCATGCAATTCATTGTTTTTGGCAAAGATGGAGAGGTTAATAGAAAGGGGGGGACTTCAAGTGGATAAACTGAAATAAATTCAGGAATTACCACCTTATCAGAAGAGAAGTAGTGGGGTAATCCTGAATTAAAAAGTGTATACATATACCTTGGTACGCAGTGTGTCCGTGCATGTTATGGTACGGACAGGCTGCATGCCTGGAAGGGCAAAACAAATGCTAATGACCACTGCGCCCGGCAGTAGCTCACGCTTGAACTTGTCCCCCAGCCGTTTCATCGCTCCGGGAAATAAGTAACAAAGAACAATATCCGCATGCTCGTAAGAGCTGCTATAGATATCCCCACGTACATAACGAAGCCTTCCGTGGAGCAGATTCTGGCCTTCGTCTGCTCGCAGCATACGTGTGCCGAACCTAGCAAGCAGCTGGGATGTCCACAAGGGAATACTGGAATTTTCAATGCCTGTCAGCCTTTTGCCTGGACATTGGCGAATAACATCCATGCCAAGTGTTCCCCAACCCGATCCCGCCTCCACAATGCTGCTATATCCCGGAATCCGATTCACCTCAACGGCAACAGCCGAGCGTACAGATTTTGACGTAGGCATCGGCGATATCCCGTTCCTCCAGCTCACCAGCACAATCGACACCATGGATAACAAGGCTGCGAAGGCGATGAGCCAAGCGATGACTTGAATCACGATCAATACTATCATTCCTTCTTCATCTGCTAGAAGCAGGATTCAATTCTCTTACTTTCTCCCAGCATTTCGTTTATTAACTTCATATTGATAAAGATCCTGAATTTCCTTGCTTTCAATATCTTGACCTACATAAAAAATCAGAGTGGGATCATTTGCTGGATGGGCATAAGAAAGATAAGTGCGATGTATAAAATCAAAGTCCATCTTACCCAGCTGGAAATCGATTTGATATTTATCTTCTAAATAGACTTCAAATTGCTTTTTTAAAGCCAGAGACTTCCACGGAAGTCCAAAGAATAAAAAGTAGGTTCCTATAAGAAATATCAAAAAAATTAAGAGGAAAAGCGACTTTTTACTGAGAATGGTATGTTTTATAATTCATAACCCTCCCTAGCGTTTATTCTACATGAACTTTGCTGGACATATCAAAATCAACCTCTTCAAGAAATTCGATAACTTCTCCATTGGGACTATGAATGATCGCGTTTTTTATTAGAAGAGGCGGTTCGCCCAGAGACAGAGAGTCCGGTGCTATAAAAGCCTTTGCCCCATGTGCAAGGGCTTTTTGATATATCTCCTCTACATTATCCACATAGAAGGCAAGATGTAATAACGCTCCGTGTGCTATATCTTCATCAGACAAGGCTTTTTTTCCTTGAGCGGCGATGACTGCATCATTATCAAAAATCTCAATACAGGTTCTGCGGTCAGGTGAAATCAGCATGGAGGCTTCTTTGATCTGAAAGGATGGCAGACTCCAATGATGACCTAGCTTGAATCCTAAAACGTCAATATAGAAAGAAATAGTTGCTTTATAGTCTTTGGCTTGAATCGCTACATGTGCAAGGCCTTTTACACTCATTTATAATCGCTCCCAACTTTAATATATACTTATTATAGTTGTATTAAAATATGAGATATATATATAAGATAAGTGTTTTGTAGTAATATGGTTATTAAATTTAAGGTATTTTAGTGGAATAAGTTTATTTTATAAAATGGGTTTAGGAGGCGCTTGCTATGGAACAACTTGTGGATGACATTGATAAAAAGATTATGCAATTACTTCAGTACAATGCCCGAATGTCCATTTCACAAATCAGTAAAGAGGTTTCGATGTCACAACCCTCTGTTAAAGAACGAATGATCAAGCTGGAGGAAAGGAATATCATTTCTGGGTATCATACAGCTTTTAATCTACGAGATCTGGATCGGGGCACAACTACGTTTATTCTATTAAAAACAGAACATTGCCAAGAGATTACGGATTTTTGCAAATATGCTATGGAAGTTACCGATTTATATCGGATTAGCGGAGAATATAATTACCTCATAAAGGTGCAAACCGCGTCGATTGAGGAGTTAGCTGAATTCCAAGACAACCTTATAAAGTTTGGACCTTCAAAATCTCATATCAGTCTGAAAAATATATTGGAAAACAGGGTGTTGCTCTAAAGCCCATTTTCCAAACACAATATCTAGTAACCGCTTTCATTCCATTGTAGAATGGATGAAAACAACGTTAGCATTAACTCGGATACAAGGGAGCATGGGTATGGAGAGGTTTTTATTCAGTAAAAAGTATATTCCGTTCACCTATAAGATGATGATACCGTACCTCATTCTAGTATTGCTGACAGATGTATTGGTGGGTTATATAGCTTATACGATGCTCGTAGAGTCCAGAACGGAAATGGCGGAAACGAATGTCCGGACAGCTTTGAAGCAGACGAGGAACAATATCGAATATCAGACAGATGAAATCAAACGAATGACTAACTCGCTGTTTCTCAATACGAATTTTCAGAATGCTCTGCAGTTTAGGGGAGATGCATTGGAAAACATGCTCAAAATGAGGGATGATATCGTTCCTTATATGAAAGCCCCTCTGCAATTGTATGGGAACAATCTGAGACTTGTGCTCTATACCGCAAATGAGACGATGCTTGAAATCCCCGGTGATGATATGTCTGTACCTATCGGTAGAAGCGATTATTATATTCTTTCTGATCAGGTTATTGAAGATAAGGAATGGTTCAAGTCGATTGTTGCTAATAACAAAGACAGCTTGTGGCTTCAGGCGGACAGCGACAGTGAACTAAGCAATATTTCGTATTTCCGCAAGCTGGTTTCTTCTAAGGGAGGCCCATCGATTATTGGTTATATTCGCGTCACGGCGAGAATTGACGAGCTTTTTGGCAATTTCGATACCTTTCCGATTGAACAGGGTATAGACCTTCGTCTAGTGGATCGGGTTAGTGGATTAACGCTTTATGAACAAGGTATTGTCGATGAACATGCGAAGCAAGACGCTTATCTGATCATTAGTGAAGATATTCCGTTGTCTGACTATGCTATCGAGGTACGGGTGCCGCATGCCTATTTGAATAAAGATGCTAGCCGAATGCAGAAGGTGATCACCACGGTTTGTTTGATCAGCTTTTTAGTCATGGCGGTGATCGGCTTCCTCGTTGCCCGCATATCAGGCAAAAAAATTAAACGGATCGTATATTTGGTCCGGTCCTTTCAGGAAGGGAATTTTTATAAAAGAATCGGGTTTGCCGGGAATGATGAATTTGTCTACATTGCTAATAGTTTTAATCAGATGGCGACTAGTATCCAGGACCTGATCCAGAACGTCTATGAGCAAGGGATTCAGAAAAAGCAAGCAGAACTGGATGTGCTTCAAGCTCAGATCAGTCCGCATTTTTTATACAATACATTGTCGACCATTGGCAGCTTAGCCAATTTGGGCGAAGTTGAGAAGGTTACACAGATGGTACAAGGTCTTTCTAAATTCTATCGCCTCACCTTGAATGAAGGACATGTCTATATCTCTCTTGAAAAAGAGCTGGAGCAGGTAAGGATGTACCTTGAAATTCAGAGGGTAAAGTATGCCGATGCGTTTGAGGTTTATTATGATATTGATCCTGATATTTTACAGGTTCCCATCATTAAGCTGATTTTGCAGCCATTTGTAGAAAATATATTCAAGCATGCTTGGTTTGGGGAGACGATTGCGATCCGGATTACCGGAAAACGGCTGGGTGAACGCATCGAGCTCAAGGTCATCGATAACGGAATTGGTATGCGGGCGGAGACACTGCGAAATATGCGTTCAAGCTCATTCCATTCGAGCAGCTATGGACTGAGAAACGTGGAGGAACGAATCAAGCTGAGATACGGCCATGATTTCGGCATTCATATCGGCAGTTACTTTGGGGCAGGAACGACCGTTCAAATTATCTTACCGGTGGATAATGCGGAAATCCGGGAAGTTATGGGGGAGTAAATAGTATGGCGATGGAAATCAACGTTCTGTTGGTGGATGATGAAGTGATCGATTTGGAATGGCTGAGACGGCGGGTGGCGGGCAGTGATCATTTGCCTTTGCATAGCGTGAGAACGGCAACGAGCGGTTTCGCCGCTTTAAAAATGATGGAGCAGCACCGCATTGATATCATTCTCTCCGATATCCGCATGCCGATTATGTCGGGCGTGGAATTTGCCCGGAAAGCGAAGGAGATTAACCCTGAGGTCCATCTGCTTTTTATTAGCGGACATCAGGATTTCAACTATGCCAAAGAGGCCATTCAATTAAATGCCTCCGGTTATTTGCTTAAACCCGTTGATGATGACGAGTTAAATAAGACACTGACTGAACTCTGCGCCAAGATTGAGAAGGAGAGGAAGCAGCATATTTCCTTATCGGAAACACTGACGCTTGTGAATCAGGAGCTGCTGCTGCGCTGGTTTAATGAGACTGCCCCGGGGCAGGTGGAGACGCATATTCACAACGTTCTTACGTCTTACTTACAAGGCGCGTCGGCGGTCGCCATCGTCGAGATTGACGATATGGCACGGAAAATCCAAACTTGGACGGAAGAAGAGCGGAGTTTATGGAGCAGCACAGCCAATCATTTTATCCGGAAGTTCGCGAAAGATCAAAATTTAGGCATGGTCATCACAACCTATGACTATCATTTTGTGATCCTTGCTGCGGTTCAGGAACAATATTTTACCGCTTTGATGGAAGAGCTCATTCGGTCATTCTATCAGGAGTTTTCCTGTTCAATTACGATTGGAAGAGGGATGTACACAACAGAACTGGGTAAGCTGCATGATTCCTATCGGCAGGCTCAGGCTGCTTTAAGTATTAAATGGATTGTTGGGAAAAATAGAATCATCCAAGATGCCTCGGAATGGAGCCCGAAGGAAAAAATCGCCTCAGATTTAGAGGTTATTGTGGACCGGATGCTTAAAGCGATGCTTGATTACGACCTTACCACCATTGATGATTGTTTGCTGCAGCTGTTTGCCGGGGACAGTCCGCTCTCCCAGAAAAATGACATCTACGATATCATTATTCGAATTACCTCCAAGCTTCATGCCGATCTGCAGCAAATGAACGAGCATCTATACGAGATTTTGAATTGGGATTCACATCATCCCTTTGTGCTGTTTCAGTTTGAAACGGTGCATGATATTCTCTCTTGGCTGAGAAGAAGATTTTTTGAGTTGTCGGAGCTGCTTTATTTGAAACGGCAAAGACAAAAGCGGAAGTTAATTGATGAAATCACGGAATATGTGAAAGAAAGATTAGATCAAAAAATAACGCTGAACGAAGTGGCCGCCCATTTCGATTTTACGCCTAACTATCTCGGTCATTTATTCAAGGTTGAAACCAACAGTTTATTCAGCGATTTTTTAAGTGAATTACGGATGAAACGGGTATGTGAGCTGCTCGAAGATCCGACTAAGAAAGTGTATGAGATTGCGGAACAAGCCGGATATAAAAATATTATTTATTTCAACAGACAGTTCAAGCAATGCATGGGCATGTCGCCCGGAGAGTACCGGAAGAAAAATAAAATCTAACAAAAAAGCGGTGAAAATGAAAACCCGGCGATGATTTTTCGGTTATTGGAGAATCGCTGCCGGGTGTTTTTGGTCTGCCGGCTAACCTTTTTTTGTCGAATCGTTGAATTAGTATTATGTTTAGTTGTTTCGCTGAATTATCTAGGCGCCTTCGCCCTTTTATAATAAGAGATATAGAGAAGAGAGGGGTGCAAAGATGAAAGGGCATACATTTTGGAGCGATTTAAAGAATTATAGGGTTCTCTTGCTGATGCTGGCTCCGGCGGTTGCTTTTTTCCTTCTGTTTGCCTATGTCCCGATGGCGGGCATTATTATTGCCTTCAAGCATTATGATTATGCGGGCGGTATTTTTGGAAGTGCCTGGAACGGGCTCGACAACTTCCGCTTTTTCTTTGAATCAGGCGATGCTTGGCGGGTAACACGAAATACAGCACTATATAACATTGCGTTTATCGTCGTCAATAACAGTTTGCAAATTTTTGCAGCGATTATGTTGTTTGAGGTCGGTGGTAAATGGTTCCGCAAAATCACACAATCGGCGTTGTTCCTGCCTTACTTTATCTCATGGGTCGTTGTCGGAGCGATTGCTTATAACCTGCTCAATTATGATATTGGCACCGTGAATGCTTTGCTCAGAGGTATCGGACTCCAGCCTGTCGATATTTATAATACACCTTCCTATTGGCCGTATATTCTGGTTATAGTTTCTGCATGGAAAAGTCTCGGATACGGAACGGTGATGTACTTGGCCGCGATTACGGGGATAGATACAGAAATGTATGAAGCAGCCGAAATCGATGGGGCTAATATTTTTCAGCGAATTATGAAAGTAACCATTCCGAATTTGTATCCAACGATTATTATTCTGGTGCTGCTGGCAGTCGGGAACATTTTCCGTGGTGATTTCGGGATGTTCTATAACATGATCGGCAACAACGGCTTGTTGTTCTCCTCGACAGACGTTATCGACACTTTCGTATTTAGGTCACTGATTACTTCGAATGATATCGGCATGTCAGCTGCAGCTGGTGTTTTCCAGTCCGTTCTTGGCTTCGCGACGATCATGTCAGTGAACTATGCTGTCCGTAAATACGACAAAGACCGCGCTCTGTTCTAATCGTATCAGGAGTTAAGTCTTTCATAATGGAGGTAACGATATGAAGCAGCTTGATCGTAAAATATTTTCAGGTATTGGTTATGTATCCCTGATTTTTCTCTCAGTTTTATGTATTTTTCCTTTTATACTTGTCGTATCCTCATCCTTTACGGAAGAATCCAAAATCCTAACGGATGGTTATCAATTTATACCGACTGCCTTCTCAACTGAGGCCTACAGCATTTTGTTTAAGTATCCCGAACAGATGATTCAAGCCTATATAGTGACAATAGGAGTTACTATACTCGGCACGGTGCTTGGCTTGTTTCTGACTTCGATGACTGCTTATGCGCTATCCCGAAAAGATTTTAAGTGGCGCAATAAATTTTCGTTCTTCTTTTTCTTTACGACTTTGTTCAGCGGCGGTTTGGTTCCGTGGTATCTGCTTATGGTCAACTACCTTCATATGAAGGATACGCTGATGGCCTTAGTGGTTCCGATGATGCTCAATGTCTTTTATATCATTGTTATGAAGTCTTTTATGGGCAGCATTCCGGAAGCTATTGTAGAATCAGCAAAAATTGACGGCGCAGGCGACTTTAAGATCTATGCTCGTCTAATCCTGCCGCTGTCCAAGCCGGCGTTAGCTACCATTGGATTGTTTCTAGCGCTGGCCTACTGGAATGACTGGTACAATGCATTGCTGTTTGTATCGAATGAAAACTTGATGCCGCTCCAATATTATTTGTATAAAATGCTAGGCAATATGGATGGCATGCGCAAAGCGATGATGGGTGCAGGGGCAGTCGTAACGACATCGATCCCAACCGAGAGCTTGAAAATGGCGATGACAGTTGTGGCCACTGGCCCGATTTTGCTGGCTTATCCATTCGTGCAGAGGTATTTTGTCCAAGGTTTGACGATTGGTGCTGTGAAAGGATGAACCCGGGGAAACTCGGTTTATCAATATAATTAAACACAAGGGGGAAGGCTTGAGATGCTGAAGAGAAATAGATTGATGATGCTAGCGCTCGTTTTAACCTTCGTAATGATTCTAAGTGCATGTGGTGGTGGCAATAACAATGCTAATACGTCTGCACAGGCTACAAATAATGCGTCAGAGGGAGGAAGCGACACTACGAACAACTCAGAACCTGCAACTACCTCAGACACCCTTGATACCTCTAAAGAAGTGAAGCTGAAAATGATTTTTGTTGGCCCTAAACCGATAGACTATGATAGCGTTTTTGCTGAGATTAATAAAAAGCTGAAAGAAAAAATTAATGCTACTGTAGAGGGCGAGTTTCTGGATTGGTCGGACTGGGCACAAAAATATCCGCTGAAGCTGGCAGCTAATGAGGATTTTGACCTCATCTATTCGGCAAACTGGGCTGGTTACAATGACCAGGCGCTGAAAGGCGGATTCCTGGAATTGACCGATGAGCTGCTTACCAAATATATGCCGCAGACTTTAGCAGCTATGTCTGATGTGAGCTGGGATCAAGCTAAGGTAAACGGCAAACTGTATATGGTTCCGCAAAACAGAGGGGAATCCGTTGAAAAACTGATTTTGTACCGCGAGGATTTGCGTAAGAAATACAATCTTCCGGAGATCAACAGCCCAGAAGCGTATGCCACTTACTTGAAAACCATAGCACAAAACGAAAAAGGAATTACACCGTTCACCCCGGAAACAGGAGACTGGAAATATCATAATTTGGACCGTGTATTGCTGAAGCAACAAAACGAATGGAATATGTTTGATCTCGACCTTCCGTTTGCTTTCAAATTGACGGATGAAAAAGGGCAAGTATTTAACGTATATGAAACGCAAGAGTTTAAAGATCTACTCGTATATTACAAAGATCTCGCTGATAACAATGCATGGTCGAAAAACGTTCTAAACAGTAAAAATGATCATCAGGCCGATTTTAAAGCAGGCAAAACAGCATCGATTACGCACAACAACGGAACACTTGGAGCACTTATGGCTTTGATGCGCCAAGAGAATTCCCCTTATGAAGTAGCATTGGCTGACATCAACCAAGGCAAGAAGAAATCAGTGGCGATTTCCACCCAAAACGGTACTTCGATCCACGCTACTTCCAGAAATGTGGAACGTTCCTTGATGTTCCTCGATCTGATGCAAAATGATAAAGAACTGCACGACCTGATGATGTACGGCCTTAGCGGTGTACATTACGAAGCGGTTGGCGATGACAAATATAAAGCCCTTGAAAAGAATCCGAACTATACTGGCTTCTCTAACTGGAACTTCAACTCGCCACTTAACCGTGACAATGAAGCATTCCCGCAAGAAGCAAACGATCTGGCTAAAGGCTGGGAAGCAAATGTCTATCACTACGCGCTTGAAACCTTCGTATTCGATAACAGCAAAGTGAAAACGGAAATTGCCAACGTTGGTAACGTAATGCTCCGTTATGCGATTCCGCTCGAATACGGCGTAATCAAAGATATCGACAAAGGTCTTGAAGATCTGAACAAGCAACTGAAATCCGCGGGCATTGATAAAATCCAAACCGAACTACAAACTCAAATCGATGCTTTCTTGGCAAACAAATAAGCTACAGAATAAGGGAGACCTAACAGTCATCAAATGGCTGTTAGGTCTCCCTGTTTAATTGGGCTCATCCGCGGGTGAAGCCGCTATCGGACACAGTTGACCCTAATAGCAGCATTATCGCACTTTTGGAATACTAACGGACCTCACAGTCGCTATTAGCCTAAAACATGCCTAGAATGAAGCTCAAGATAAAGAATAGTTGCACTGGAGTCCGAAAGTCTGCTTTAAAGGCTGAAAATCAGTAAATAAAGTCACCTCGGTCCGTTAGGCAGACCAGAAACAAAAGGCAGCAACCCTTTTGCTAGGGAAATGGATACTTAGGGAGAACGGCTACTCTTTGCAGAAAGGAATAAAAAAGAAGAACCGGCATGAGCTGCCGATTCTTCTTAATATATAATTTGCGCGCAATGAAATAACGTGATATTATGAGAAGACCACTGTTAATCTGCGTATTTTAGACAGATTTATTACATCTTATTTATACATTAATAATACCACGCGGATTGGCAGTTTGTCAAATTTGTATTTTTGCTTCTTGATAACAACCTTGAAAAGGAGCGTGTTAGTAAAAATGTTAAACGAAAAAGATTGGCAGGGAGAACAGAAACGGCTAGATTCGGTCACGGAAGAATTGCAATCAAAGATTGGCGAGCTGGAACCGGAAGTGACAGGATTACGTGAACAGGTGACGGACATCCGCAAGCAGTTTTGGGAGGAAGTTACGGTCAATACGAGCACACATGAGGATTTCGAGGAGACCTTTTACAGTATAAAACAGCAAGAAGCGTTGTTGTCTGAACGGGAACGTAGCCACCGCCAACGGCTGCTGCGTTATAAAAACATGAAACGGCTGCTGCCGTCACCCTATTTTGGACGAATGGACTTTCAAGAAGATGGGTTGAACTCCAGTGAGCAAATCTATATCGGGGTGGCGTCTTTCATCGATGCAGAAGGTGTAAACTTTCTGGTATATGACTGGCGGACACCTATTGCAAGTATGTATTATGACCATTCGCCAGGCCCCGCCACTTACGATACACCGGGAGGACAAATCTCAGGAACGATGATGCTGAAGCGGCAATACCAGATCCGTCAGGGTCAGCTTCAGAACGTGTTCGATACGAGCTTAACGATCGGTGATGAATTACTTCAGCAGGTGCTTGGTAAGGGTGCGGATTCACAAATGAAGAGCATCGTGGCGACTATTCAGAAGGAACAGAACGCTATTATCCGCAACGATAGTAGCCGTATGCTCATTGTGCAGGGGGCGGCGGGCAGCGGAAAAACATCCGCAGCGCTGCAACGGGTAGCCTATTTGCTATATAAACACCGCGATAGGCTCAAAGCGGATCAGATTGTTCTTTTTTCGCCTAATCCGATGTTTAACAGTTATGTATCTACGGTGCTTCCCGAGCTTGGCGAGGAGAATATGCAGCAAACAACCTTTCAGGAGTATATTGATTATTGGCTTGGATCTACGCTTCGTCTAGAGGACCCGTTCGAGCAGATTGAATATGTACTGACGTCCAAAGCTTCTCCAGAGTATGAAGCACGGCTAACTGGAATGCAGTATAAAGCTTCAGAAGCTTTTCTGCATGCTTTGCAAAACTATGCGTTGTGGTTAGGGAAGGAAGGGATGTTGTTTCATAGTATCCGTTTTCGGGACCGCGAGTTGATTACTGCGGAGCAGATGAAATCGCAATTTTACAGCTATGATAGCTCCATCCGTTTGGCTAACCGCATCGTTTTATTGCGTGAATGGCTACTGCGTCAGTTGGCTTCGCTGGAGCGTCAGGAACAGGAGGCATTCTGGGTTCAAGATGAGCTCGATTACCTCGATACCGATCAGTATGCCGAAGCCTACAGTGAGATACTTAAGAAATATCGGCGGGAGGAAGCCGTCTTTGATTTTACGACTCAGTATCTTGAGAACTATGGGGATTTTCCTAATCAGGATCAAGGGGAAGAGAATGTTTTTGACTTTGGTCTGCAGGAAGAAGAACTGCTGCGCCGCATGATTGTGAAGGAGCACTTTAAACCGCTGAGACGCGATGTCAAACGGTTCAAGTTCATAGATACGATTGGGTTATACAATCAGTTGTTTAGTGCCGACGCCAGTTATCGGCAAATGACGAACGAGACTGAGGTGCCTGCTCAGTGGCAGGAAATCTGTAAGCAAACGAAGGAAAAGCTGAGCCGCGATGAACTGTTTTGCGAGGATGCCACTCCATTCCTGTATTTAAAAGAACTTGTCGAGGGTACTCGTATGAACACAGAAGTTCGGCATCTGTTTATCGATGAAGGCCAGGATTATTCGCCGTTTCAATACGCGTTTCTCAAACAGCTGTTTCCCCGCGCGCGCATGACTGTGCTCGGCGATTTCGGCCAAGCGATTTTCCCTCAAGCAACGAATTTGCACGAGATGGATTCACCTTTGATCCGGCTTTATGGTGAAGGTGAAACGAGCCTGATCCGTCTAATTCGAAGTTATCGTTCAACTCGTCAGATTGTGGAGTTTACGAAGGCGTTGCTGCCTAATGAGGAGATCGTACCTTTTGAAAGAGAGGGTAAGAAGCCGTTCCTAGTGAACGCTAGTAGCGATGTAGAGCGGGCGAAAAGAATTAAAGAAGATCTCGCGGCGTTGATGGCTGAAGGGCTCGACTCTATTGCTGTGATTACCAAGACTGCAGCTGAAAGCCGTGCGGCCTATGAAGAATTAAAGTCACAAGGATGCGAAGCTCTGCGGCTCATTACGAAGGAGACGCTCACTTTTGAGAAAGGCATTTTAGTAATTCCCGCTTATCTCGCAAAAGGGGTTGAATTCGACGCCGTACTGATTTATGATGCTTCCACACAGACGTATGATCGGGAAAGCGAACGCAAGCTTTTTTATACAGCCTGTACGCGTGCGATGCATCGGCTTCTGCTGTACACAACAGGTGATTGGTCACACTTTATTCAGCCGTTAGAGGGATCTTTATATGAGGTAGTGCAATGAGATTGGAGAGATAAATGAAAAGCATATTGTATAAGTATATGAGTAAATTTACATCTCTTAACGAAGTGGAACAGCAGGATATTGTTGAAGGTATTCCTATTGAGGAATACAAGAAGGGAACGGTACTCCTTAGACAAGGAGACGTTCCCTCAAAATGTTTTTTTGTGTTAAAGGGATGTGTGAGGCAGTCCTCGGTAGATGAATCGGGCAAAGAAGTCACATCTAATTTTTATACGGAAGAGCAAGCGGTTTCGATTTTTAATCGGCATCAAGAGAGTAGACCCTCAGCGTACACCTTAACCTGCCTAGAAGACAGCATATTGGTGGTTGGTGATCTTAATGCGGAACAGGATATGCTCCATAAACACGCTCAGCTGGAAACCATGATACGCAAAATGGTAGAGGAGAACTTGGGTGAGGTTCAGGATGAGTTGACTTCCTTTATTGCTTCCAATCCTGAAGAACGTTACAAAGCCTTGTTACAAAAAAGACCTCATTTACTTACCCGTGTCCCCCAACATCAATTAGCCAGTTATTTGGGGATTACGCCAGAGTCATTAAGTAGAATTAAGAAGCGGGTTCATTCCGGTGATGAATAACAAAATCGTTATACACTTTTGGGGATTTTCCCACCTCTAAGCAGTAGCCATATCCCAAAGCCTAGTTCTCCTACAATCATAGGAATAGTAAAAATAAAATTAAGTGTTGTAATGACTGCCTCATATTGTGGGAGAAACATTTTGCTTAGATGAATGATAATATAGCCTATTGAAGCAAGCAGCAGCAAGATGCTGATTACTTTAGGAATGACATCGGATTTTAAAGCCACATAGCCCACTATTAACAAATGCCCGCCAAAAACGACCAGCCCCATAGACCAAATGAATTGAAATGCATCCAGAAATAACATCATAAATGCTTGAGTTTGTTCGATTGTTAATGAGGAAAAGCCATTTGTGTTTCCCGTGAGCAGCAGCACAAATATCAAGGTTAATATAGAGATTGCCAATATAGCGGAATAGGTTAGACGGAGCCATGCGCCGAGTAATGAAAGATTTTGGTTGACGGGTTCTAGAAACACATAAAACGCCCAGGCGACCAGAATGTCAGTAATCATAATGATGATCCAGCCCAAGATTTCCCCTTTGAAAAGGTTGTTGGAAGATACAATGTTAATAAATGTGGCACTGGCATCGCCTTGCACAACAAGAGTCCCATGGACAAAGCCATATGAAAAAAATGAGGCGAGGGTCATGATGATCAGTGATATTCCAGCTGTTAAAGCGGACTTACGCTGGTTCGATAGGTCTTTTTCTGAGATAGCCATAAGATAGCCTCCTAAAGGACTTTTATTTCATTGTAATTAGGAGTACTATGGCGGGCATTGACTTAAATCAAGACTCTGAATTTAATCAAGCGAAGTAAGTATCACTGTTATTGCGTTATCAACAAAGGATCGCTCCGGGCGGGATTTCAAGAGTACAGTAAGCCCTATTAGCGATACGATTAGTGCTTGTGCCAAGGCCTTCGCATTTACACCACCCTTAAGCTCACCTGATTGTATACCGCGTTCAATAGTTTCTTGAAATATAACCGATAGATACATTTGGTGTTCTCTTGTAAGAATCTCGAACTTCTCATCATGAGGTGCCAGCTCGACCATTGTATTGATGCAAAAACATCCTCGGTTCACACTGCCTGCATACTCCTCCGCCACCACATCTTCAAAAAAACTACGAAAGGCTTTTTTTGCGGATGGATTGCTTTGAAGTTGGGCTCGGACACGGGAAGCATGGGACATCGTGTATTTACGTAGCGCAGCTTCGAATAATTCTTTTTTGTCTCCAAAAGCTGAGTATATACTGGGGCGTTGAATGCCCATTCTGGAAGTTAAATCGCTTAATGAAGTAGCCTCATATCCCTTCTCCCAAAATAGCTCCATAGCTGATTCTAATGCTTTTTCCTCGTCAAATTCGCGGGTCCGAGCCATTTTTAACACCCCTCGTTATATTTGATTTCAATAATTTATTACCGAACAGTATTTTATAATACTAGAACTAGTCGTCTATATTGTCAAATCAAAGTCGGTAGCATCAAATATTTATGTTGACACACACCATTTTGTAAGATAAATTTACTGAGCATAATAACATACTGATCAGTATGAAATATGTTTGCGATTTAAATTTAACAGAGAAAGGGTGTGTCCAAAATGCAGGGGACTAAAGAGAAGCTTTCGTCACAAGAGACGCATACGCCATCTGATTCTATTCATGCTTCCTCGATGCCTCGGTATATGACACTTTTGTTTGCCGTTGTCTGCGGGATGTCGGTTGCAAACATCTACTTTGCTCAACCGTTGCTTGATCATTTGTCGAAAGAATTTGGTATTGATTATTCAACCATTGGTATTCTTATTACTATCACGCAGATTTTTTATGCAGTGGGGCTGTTACTGCTCGTGCCACTAGGAGATTTACTGAATCAGCGCCGCCTGATTATCGGCCAGATGTTATTATCTGTGGTGGCTTTGATTATCGTGGGTACTGCCTCTTCCAGCACGGTACTATTCGTAGGTATGGCCTCAGTGGGACTACTCGCTGTTGTAACGCAGACGCTTGTTGCGTTCGCGGCGACAATGGCTGCCCCTGCCGAACGCGGGCGAGTCGTAGGCATGGTCACAAGTGGAATTGTGATTGGAATACTTCTTGCGCGATCCATTTCAGGAATACTTACAGATCTTGCAGGTTGGCGTTCCGTATACCTTTTTTCTGCTGCTTTAATGCTTTGTATGGTGTGTACATTATTTAGGGTGTTGCCAAATGTGAAACGTGAGGTAAAAACACTGTCATACGCTCAGCTGCTTAGCTCAGTGTTTATGTTGTTTGTACAAGAGAGAGTATTGCGTATCCGCGCTATTCTGGCTTTGTTGATTTTTACTGCTTTCAGTATTCTGTGGACTTCTGTGGTCTTGCCTCTTAGTGCTCCGCCGTTATCACTTTCACATACTGCAATTGGGGCATTTGGTCTGGCGGGAATTGTGGGAGCATTAGCTGCTGCACGGGCGGGAAAGCTAGCGGATCAGGGTCATGGACAGAGAACGACAGGCATAGCTTTACTTCTATTGTTGATTTCATGGTGGTTTATCAGTTTTACGGAGCAGTCGCTGTTGGCATTGGTCATTGGTATTGTTCTGCTTGATTTGGCAGTGCAGGCGGTGCATGTCACCAATCAAAGTATAATACTTACCTTGCGCATGGAGGCACGTAGTAGGCTCACCGCAGGGTATATGGTTTTTTACTCCATTGGAAGTGCTACCGGATCGATTGCTTCCACTCAAATCTATTCTCACTATGGCTGGAACGGGGTATGTTGGCTTGGAGCTTCTGTTAGTGCTGTGGCTTTTTTATTTTGGGCTTTAACCTTGCGTGCTACGAATGCCGCGTTGCAACGGCGCCTTGCTTGGAAATAATCGGGGCAAGTCCATAAGGGTGGAGGTTCCGTTTTCCGGGCATGTTATTTAAAACAGGTTTGGGAGGGGATAAGGATGTCTAGAAGGAACAGGAAATATGCAGTGCCGGGAGCCAGCCGCGGAATGCAAATTTTTAAAGCGGAAGTGATGCGGCGCGAGGGGTATGATGTAGATCCAGAGCGGCCTGATGATGTGAAATACGAAGTTGCAAAAGAACTGGGTGTCCCTTTGGAGCGCGGTCAAAATGGTCATTTGAGCACAGAATCGGTGGGCCAGATCGGCGGTAAAATTGGTGGATCGATGGTCCGCGAAATGATTCGTCTCGCACAGCAGCAATTGGTGGATCAGGAAAGGCAGTAGCATTTTTCTAATTTATGTTGCAGAGATCGCGGGAGGCGGTTTTCGTCCTATATTGTATGGAACTGAGACCGTCCTTTCGGTGTTTGCGTTATTTTATATTTGTATAGTAAAAAAATTCCTGGAATTCCCTAAAACAACCTGATTCATGGTAGAATTTTACCGATGTTCCACGGTATAGTGGAGAAGGATATATCATCATTCAAGTCTGTAGTGGGAGAGGAATTATCAGATGAATCAGAGATATCGCAAACGCAACACGGCTGCTTTTACGGGGGCATCGTATTTTGCATTGGGGGCAGGACTTTTTCTATTCTGTTTGGGAGTGTACAACGACACTTGGGAGCTAAACGTAAAAGGGTATTATTTGCTCTGTATGGTGTTAATTACGATTTCCTGTATCGTTGTGCAAAAGGTGGTCAGGGACAATACAGAGGATAAAGAATTTCGTTTGGATAACCCTAAACACAGGATGAGAAACACAGGGGCCTTCACAATTATGGCTTTTGTGGGTTTGATTATCGGGTATGCGATGTTTTTTATTGGCCTTTACAATGCTCCATTTGAATTAAATGTAAAGGGGTATTACATAGCTGTTATTCTCTTGATTTCTTATAGCGCTATTGGCGTTCAGAAAGTGACACGGGATAACGCGGAAGATAACGAGATTCTTGCCGAGCAAGAGGCGAGACGGGACATCCAAGGGTAAAGAGGAATATAGCCAGCGTTCTCGCTGAGAACAGCAGGCTGCTTCAACTTTACTTACCATCATAAATTGTAAACAGGAGCTTCGTGAATTTACGGAGCTTCTTTTTATTTTTTTGAAATAGCAGCAATAATCTTGCGGATCTGAACATTATGAGGACTATTTGTTAGAACAACATCCTTAGTTTGGATTGTTTTTTACTATACGGTTCTCTATACTCTTCATAATACTTGAAGTAGGAGTGGATAATGGATGATCCGTCTGAAGGATATAGGGAAGTTCGAGGAACTGCCGCAAATGGCCATGCATATTTACAATGGAAATATTCCGGAATTAGAGGCTGCCATTAGAGCAGGCTGGGATATTGAAGAGGGAATCGTCCTTAGCCAATATACTACGTTAACCCCGTTAGCTTTGGCGCTTATATCAGAGAGAATGGATGTCATAAAGCTGCTGGTACAGCACGGTGTAAATCTGAATGTGAAGAATAATCCGGCTTTTTTGCTCGCGGTTCGCTATTGCAAAGAAGATATCGTCCGCTATATTGCAGCACAAGGGGCCAAACTGGACAAGCTTAATCAGGTCAAGTCAGGTGCATATTCGCAGGCCTACTATGGCAACAAAAACAATATCCCGCTCATACATGAGCTAGGATTAGATATTAAGCAGCATGGTGGGGCTGTATTACGCAAAGCGGTGTCAGATCACGACCTTAAGACCGTTGCTTATTTACTGGATCATGGGGTGGACATTAATTACAACAATTCCGATATGGTCTATCCTTATCAAGCCACTCCGTTAACAGTTGCCACAAGAATGGGTAATCAAGCGATGGTACAATATTTGATTGAACGTGGCGCAGACGTTACCTTGGCGGAAAAAGATGGCGATCGCCCTTACACCATTGCTGTGAGCAATAAGAATACAGCTTTGGCTGACTTTTTGAAATCGTTAGAGCCGGCTGAATTTCATGATATCGAGAATAAGAAGTTTGAGCTGAGAAAATATAAATTGTCTGATGAATTGGTTAGCTTTCTTACTGGAAAAAATCTGCGTCTTGAGCTAACACAAAATGAATATGAAATTAGATATATCGACTTTTTCACATTAACTGATACCATTGAAATAAAAATCGGCCGGCAAAAGCTGCTCCGTCTGTCAGCCGATATAGATAATTACTCTGATCTGCTGCTTATGTGGAATCCGAAGAAAAAAGGCCTGATAGGCTGTTACGACGTGGAACATCAGACGTACGCGGATTTATGTAGTTTTGCAGATTTTCTCACGCAACCGGAGATATACCTCATTAATTTTCTTGAAGGAACATAGTTGTTAATATCTCATGATCTGTCTATTTCTTTTGCAGGAATCATTCTATTCGTCGTTGAATATATCCCGGTAACCGTATTACGTATTCAAAATACGTAGCCACAGGAGGAGAACAACATTGAAATCGATTACCGTTCAAAGCCTTACGGAAACGTTTAAGCTGGAAGTGCTTGCGGGTGCTAGCTGCATGGACCGCGAGATCACTCGCTCTAAGACACATAGACCTGGCCTGGAGTTCGTGGGTTACTTCGACTTTTTCCCCATGAAGCGAGTACAAGTGTTGGGTCGTAAAGAAATCAATTATCTGCTAAAGCTAAGCGTTGAGCAACGCAAGTTACATATTGGCAATATCGTTAAGTATCATCCCCCATGCTTTATTGTGACGACGGGTCAGCAGGAGATTCCCTATTTGACTTTATTCTGCGACCAAGAAGGTATACCACTACTTCGGACGGAAGAGACGACGTCAGAGTTCATCGCAAAGATTGATACTTATCTGGTGAAGGCGCTGGCGCCAGAACTTTCAATTCATGGAGTGTGTGTGAACGTGTCTGGCATAGGTGTCCTATTGAGAGGCAAGTCCGGGATCGGAAAAAGCGAAACCGCTCACACGCTCATTAGAAGAGGCCATCGGTTTGTGGCCGATGATGTAGTTGTGCTTAAGAAGCTGGGACCGGCGACGCTTCTCGGCACGCATAATGAAACGACCCGTGAATTCCTAGCGCTGCGCAGTATTGGTCTGATCAATGTTGTACGGCAGTACGGGCGTAGAGCTTTTCAGGAAGAGACACGAATTGTACTCGACATCGAGTTGTCACCATGGCGGGAGAATTCCTTGAATAATGAGCTCGAAATCGAACCCCAGTTCACAGAATATCTTGGCGTGCAAATTCCGCATATTGAAATTCAGCTTCAGCCTGGCCGCGACGTGGCTGGTCTGATCGAGGCGGCTGCGAACAATTGGTACCTTAAACAGCTTGGCTATAGTGCCGTTGAAGAGTTCCTGCAGAGGATCGAAAACGGGATGCAGTCGTAAAGGCAGGATAGAAAGCAGCAATTATAGTTACCATAATTAAAATGGTTTTCTGTATACGAAAAACAGACCGCAGATAAACGCTGCGGTCTGTTTTTCACAGCAAAAAGGGAAGTTGCTTTTTGATTGATAGGGCTAGGACATGCGTTATTGGCTGGGCATAGGTTAGAAATGGTATAATTTCTAATAGGTATTTTGAGTGATCGTTAATAGGAGGTATTAATGATGAGTGATGAGTTATTGGCAAAATTGGATGAATGGCATGAGGAAGATGAATTTCAAGAAATCGTGGATGCAATCACGGAAATTCCTGAAGAGGAAAGAGATTATGTTCTAACTAGTCATTTGGGCAGGGCGCTTAATAATCTCGGGCAATATGAAGAGGCTTTAGAGCAGTATTTGAGCATTGAAGATGAGGGTGAAGGTGACCCGCTATGGCATTACCGTATCGGGGTTTCTTATTATTATCTGAAAAGATATGACGAAGCTTTAAAAGCGTTTACGATTGCCGATCAGCTGGAACCTGATGATGAAGACACATTGGAGTTTCTGGGCTGGATCAAACGTAAATTGGCTAAAAAAGCTGCGAAAAAGCCTGTAAACAAACCTGCTAAGAAGCCTGTAATAGCGTTGGATACCACTAATTTCTGGGATGACAGCGAGTATGCGTTCTCAGAATATATCTCTGATCCGCCTTCAGATGCATTGATTACTTCAGTACAAGAAGAGCTGGTCTTTAAGCTGCCTGCTTCCTACGTGGATATGATGAAGTTACATAATGGGGGAATTCCTCATAACAATCGTTATCCGATTCCGGGAACAGGAGAATTTATTACGATTTCTGGTATCCTCGGAATTGGACGAGATAAGAATAAGTCGCTGTGTGGAGCTTCAGGCAGCCGGACTGTGATTGAAAATGGACGTTATCCTGAAGTTGGCGTGGTGATTTGTGATTGTCCTTCTGAGAATGAAGTGGTGATGCTGGATTACCGTGAATTCGGGAATGATGGCGAACCTGAGGTTATTCATGTAGATCGGGATAACAAATACAAAATCACACGTTTGGCTGACAATTTTGAGACCTTTATCAGCGGACTGGTGAAATAGTCTATTTCGCTGGCTAAGAATACTTATAACCAAATCAAGGCATTCCTTAAGAGGAGTGCCTATTTCTATTAGGGGATTATTAGGGAAGCGTCTTTCGGACTCAGCTGACCTTAAATGTAGCTTTTTCGCATATTTGGAATGCCAACGGACCGCATAGCAGCTATTGGCATAAAAAACACCCAATATGAACTCGATTCATAGGAATAGCGTCGCTGGAGTCCGAAACTACGCACAAAAGGCTAAAAACATGCCAATAACGTCATCTGGGTCCGAAAGCCTCAGTGGACGAGTGCGATTTGGCGATTTAGCTGAAGGTGAGGCTGATTCGATTTCGTTAGGCTTTAACTAGCCAATAATCGTCTTGAGTCAGCTAATCATCGACCCAAAACCAGAGCAGCGGTGCTCCCATTAATGGGGAACCGCTGCTCTGCTGTCTTTTTCTCGGATCATTGCTGGGTGTTAAACACCTTAGATTGCAGGATATCGAGGGCATGGTTAATCTCGGCTAATTCCTCTGGGGGAACCTCTTTAATCCGGTTCAGAAAACGTTCACCGATCCGTTCAAAAGCTTCGTTCATCATCGCTTGTCCAGCATCAGACAGCCGAATCATTTGCTTACGCCGGTCCTCGGCGACATCAAGCTTCTCACACAGGTTTTTTTCTGTTAATTTCTTCAGCTCACGGCTGGTATTCGGCATAGAGATATTCTTACAATCGCTGATTTGGCTGAGGGTAACAGGCTGGCTAACCGCAATATATTCCAGAATACTGTATTGAACGGGCGTAATGCCTTCCGGTCTAACATCTTTGGTAAAGTCAAATGTTACTTCATGGACTGCTGTCGTAAAGGTAACAATTTTCTGAAAAAACGCTTGTTTGTCCATAAGGATCACCTCTTATTGTAAACCTTAACAAAATAATTATCATAATACAATTATCATTTGACAACTAAATGAGGGTTGTGATACCATTTTGTTATCAAATGATAATTAAAGAGGTGGAGCAATGAACGTTTTAGTCATCTATACACATCCGAATCATAAAAGTTTAAGTTATGCTTTTTTCAATAAAGTCATTCAGGGAAGTAATGAGAATCAAAAGATCACGAAGATAGAGGTCCTTGATCTTTACGAAGAGCAATTTGATCCTGTGCTGGTCTTTAATGAGAATAAACGTAGAAGAGACATGCATATCGATCCCAAGCTCGAGAAGTATCGGGAGCAGATTCGTCAGGCCGATAAAATTGTGTTTGTGTATCCAATCTGGTGGGGACGTCCTCCCGCGATGTTGCTCGGTTATATTGACCAAATGTTTGCTTCTAATTTCGCTTACAGAGAAAAGGGTGGCCTCATCCCCGAAGGGCTGCTGAAAGGAAAGTCTGTGGTTTGCATTTCCAGCATGAAGGGGCCGACCCTTTATCCTTTATATTGGCTGAATAATTCCCATAAAGTGCTGATGAGAAAAGCACTATTTCAATATTGTGGCATCAAGAAAGTGAAGTTTTTCGAATTTGGGAATATGGAGAGTCCAAAAGGGAAACATGATAAGAAGTTAAATCAGGTGTACCAATATTTTAAAGCTGTGGCTAATTAATACCTCGAAAATATCTGCTCTATGATTATTCGAGATAACCCCGGAAATGGATGTCTCAAGCGATCCCATAGTTGGATGGTCCAAAACAACGGTGGGATCCTTATCTTTTTGACTAGCCAGAACGATTTTATTTTTGCTGGCTAGCTCATGATAGAGGACAGCCATTTCTTCAATATCTTTTGCGGCTAATAAGGGCAATAGTTGTGCTGCTGATGTTATAGCTTCGTTCCTCGTTCGTCCTGAAATCAAATCAAACCAAATGTTCTCCACGATATAAATACGCGCATACATTGTTGTCATACATTTCTTCCACCGGATGCTTTTTCATTTTTTTATAATACCTAGATTATTCTAAAGCATCTTGTGAGCTCAGATGAAGATGGAGAAATAGCTCTCACACCGGTGTTAGGTATGGTGTTGCTGGCTAATTTTTTTTGTTGGCTTTTGAAATAAGGGCTGTTATATTTGAAAATACTATGTAACTTAAGGTTCAGCAACTGGGTATCGACACAATGGAGAGGCGGATTTACATGCAACAAATGTTAGACAGTATGATTAGCGCAACAAATGACTTTCTTTGGTCAAAAATTTTGGTGGTTCTGCTTATTGTTTGTGGAATTTATTTCACCATTCGATCGAAGTTTGTTCAGTTTAGCATGTTTAAAGAAATGTTTAGGGTTCTTAAAGAGTCCAATGAAAGGTCAAAAGATTCCATTTCGTCGTTTCAGGCTTTCTGTATCAGTATGGCAGCAAGGGTTGGGACAGGGAATATTACAGGGATCGCAATTGCTATCGCAATAGGTGGACCAGGGGCTGTTTTTTGGATGTGGGTCATAGCTATTATTGGATCAGCGTCTGGATTTATTGAAAGTACTCTGGCACAGGTGTATAAAGTGAAGGACAAGACTGGATTTCGTGGGGGTCCCGCCTATTATATGGAGCAAGGCCTGAAAAAACGTTGGATGGGCGCGGTATTTGCGGTTTTGATCACGTTATCCTTTGGTCTTGTATTTAATGCAGTTCAATCCAATACGATTACAGTGGCCTTTGAGAATTCATTTGGCACTAATCGGGTGATTCTTGGGCTTGTAGTTGCTGCTGCTTTTGCGGCTGTTATCTTTGGTGGGGTTAAACGTATTGCTAGAATGTCCGAATATATTGTAGTGGTAATGGCAGGGATCTATATTGGGGCTGCTGTTATTATTATGTTAATTAATATTACGGAAATACCGGCGATTCTGGCGCTTATTGTGAAAAGTGCTTTTGGATTTGAACAAATCGCAGGGGGATCTTTTGGGGCAGTCATTCTGCAAGGGGTGAAACGGGGACTATTCTCCAATGAAGCGGGAATGGGTAGTGCTCCGAATGCTGCGGCAACTGCAACAACTAGTCATCCGGTGAAACAAGGGCTGATGCAAGCGCTGGGTGTACTTACAGACACGTTACTTATTTGTTCGAGTACTGCTTTTATTATCTTGTTATCCGATGCGTATAAACAGCCAGGGCTGGATGGAATTAAGCTGACACAAGCGGCATTAAGCGAACATATTGGTTCGTGGGCTTCTGGATCCCTAGCGATCATGATTTTGTTGTTTGCTTTCAGTACGTTAATCGGAAATTATTATTATGGTGAGACCAATATAGAATTTTTGAACTCCAATAAAAAAGTATTACTATTCTATAGATACAGCGTCTTGGCGATGATTATTTTTGGCTCCGTAGCTAAGGTTCAATTGGTATGGGACTTGGCTGATTTATTTATGGGCTTCATGGTCATCGTGAATTTGATCGCTATCCTTTTGTTATCTAAAGTGGCCTTTGCCGCCCTGCAGGATTATAAGCGCCAGAAGCGCGCAGGGAAGGACCCTGTCTTTTATAAAGATAGCATAGAAGGTCTGGAAAACGTGGAGTGTTGGGACAATTCTTCAGACATAAAAACATAGTAGGGTAAGTATTTGCGGGCTCAGGAAACTGAGCCCTTTTTGCTGTTATAGAGGGGGGTTAGAAAAACGAGCCTTTAGAATTTCTTCTTAGGCTCGTTTGGTGTACAGAATATTAAATTAGTCCCTCTTGATTTAGGGTTTAACCAGCAGCCCATACATCTAGCTCAATTTTTAATTCAGGTAACCCTAATCCTTTAATATAAGCAATTGTCATTGAAGGAGGTGTCATACCGAATACTTTATTCCAAATTTCATAGAAATGGTTCCAATCGATTTCTTCCGTAGCCCAAATGTTGATTTTGATTACATTATCAGGTGTTAGCCTTTGAGAAGCCAGGACTTCAACAATATTACTCATCGTATTTGTTACCTGTTGGTTAAAATCTGTAGGGATATGATTGTTTTGATCGATTCCAATTTGGCCAGAAAATACATACATCTCAGCATTTCTACTTATTTTTGTTACATGACTATAGTTACCAACCGGTTTAGCAATATTTTCTGGATTATATCTTGTAATAACATTATTATTTAAGTTCATTTTGTGAATTCTCCTTTAAATAGAAGATACATAACGATATCTAAGTTATATATCTCCGCTGTTTTTTAGTTTCTTTTAATTTTTGACAGACCTATCCTATCAATAATTAATTCTAGAAAAAAACAGCAGTAGAATACCCAATACCAAAAGATAAATATTTTAGCGATCTCTTTTTCACCGGGTATTCCTCCTTCATATTTAAAGTAAGATAAGTTTCCTCAGAATGATATCATTAATCCAAGTGATACTGCAACAATTCCACTTTCTACACAATTTTCTAAGTTTTTTTTGCTGTTATAAATGAAAATAATGAAATATTTTTTGAAAAAAAGCAAAAAAGACTTACATTAATGATTTTTATATTGTTATAATAACAAACAGACCGGTTGGTATGTTAGGGGGAGTACGTTATTGTGGATACAAAATCGCTAATGATTGAGACGGCGACACTTCTTTTTCAGCAAAAAGGATATAAAAATGTAGGCGTGAATGAAATTTTAAAAGCCTGTAATGTGACCAAAGGAGCGCTTTATCATCATTTTCCAAATGGAAAAGAAGAACTATTAATTGCTTGTTTAAAGGGCTTAAATGAAGCAATTACGATAGATATTGAGGATATTTTTAAAAAGCATCCATCGACGTTAGAAGCTATACAATCCATGATCGACAAGTTGATTCACAACTTAGAAACCGAGGGCACGATTACCGGATATACCTTTAGCAGTATTGTCAGTGAAATGGCTACGGTGAGTGAACCTGTTCGCCAGGCATGTAGCTTGCTCTATGAGAACATGGAACGAATTTACTGCGATAAGCTTGTAACTGAAGGTTATTCGCAGGAATCAGCCTCCGAGATGGCATTGTGGATGACGGCTTCGATCGAAGGCGCGATGATGTTGTGCCTAACGCAAAAATCCACAACTCCCTTAAAAACTATCGCCAAACTATTACCGACAATTTTGAAAGGAAGTACATCATGAATCAAGAAGCAAGATTACCAAGAAACGGCAAGGAGGGGGCATTATATGGTGCAATCATTTGTACACTGACGGTACTGTTTATGTCCTCAATAAATATCATTTTAGGGGTTGGAGAATTTAATGGTGAGGTTGCCTTAACGATTCTTAAGGTGTTTCCGATCATTTGGGTAATTGTCATGATTATTGAGCCTGTTGTTATTGGCCGTATTGCCGAAAAGCTGACAGCTACATTCACACAACCAACAGATAGCTTCAACGCCAAAATCCTATTCCGTATCTTGTTCACCGTACTAGGAATGTCATTTTGTATGACGTTTATTGGAGACATTATCGGAAATGGGTTGAGTTCTCAAACGTTTAATCACTTCTTAGCCAATTGGCCAAGAAATTTCCTGATTGCACTGTTCGCTGAAAGTATATTGATACAGCCGTTTGCAAGATTTGTGATGGTAAAGCTACATGCTTCTCAGGACAAAAAGAAATCCAGCGCTGTTGGCGTAACTATACATGGATTATCAGAACAAAATTCCTAACCTAAATAAGCTCTCAGGCGAAGCGATTCGTTTGAGAGCTTTTCTATTACCGTGTATAATGATGTTTTGGTTGAATAATTGAAACTCAAATCTTTGCCCGATATCTTTCGGGTAAGCCCTCCTATAAAACCATGAAAGCATAACAATGAAAGGTGATTTTCTAACATGATGATCTATAGTCGTCTTGCTATAATGATGCCCCCATTTCCCTAGCTAGGCTCATATTCTTGTAGTTGTTCGAGGATATAAGCTTGTAGGAGGGCGAAAATAAGATGAAAAAATATGCAGCACCATCGTTACTTTTAATGATTGTTCTTGTGGCTTTTCCGCAAATTAGTGAGACGATTTACACTCCATCGTTACCGGATATCGCAGTAGCACTTGGGGCCACCAATAGTTCTGTACAGTTAACGTTAAGTATATATTTTATTGGATTTGCTTTAGGAGTTTTTAGCTGGGGTTGGTTGTCTGACTTCATCGGGCGGAGATCTTCCATGCTGGCTGGACTTCTTGTATACGGTATGGGAAGCTTGATGTGTTTTTACTCAGAATCCATTCATTTGCTGTTAGTCAGCAGGTTTATACAAGCGTTTGGAGCAGCAACAGGTTCGATTATTACCCAAACCATTCTTCGTGAGAGTGTCTCCGGGAATAAACGGCATGTTATGTTTGCCCAAATCTCGGCGGTCATTGCTTTTACTCCCGCAGTAGGTCCGTTAATTGGCGGATGGGTGGATCAAGCTTTTGGTTTTCGAGCGGTTTTCTTTACATTAGTAATGATGAGTGTGTTGTTATTTATGTATGCTTTTTGGAAGCTGCCAGAAACCACTGATGTTTCCATGAGAAAAAAGGTGGCTATTCTGCCTATAGTCAAAAAAATGCTCGCATTGCCACGTGTATTGGTGTTTGGATTACTAATTGGAGGCATTAACGGAATCTTGTTCAGCTATTATGCTGAAGCTCCTTTTATATTTATTGAACACTTTCAGATTTCGCCAGGAGTCTATGGTTTTCTCGGCATTATTGTGGCTTTGGCGTCGATTGTAGGCGCAATGATCTCCAAAAGATTATTAACCCTCTATGCCCCAGAAAAAATAATCCATATCGGCTGTCTAGTAATGGCGAGCGGAGCCTTGCTATTAACAATCGCAAGCAGTCTTGACTCGCTGCCGGATATGATAGTGATCGTATGTATTCTAATAACGCTGTTTGTCCTATTAATGGGTGCAGGGATTGCTTTACCTAATTGTCTAAGTCTTGCTCTTGTTCAATTTCAGGATGTTGTAGGAACAGCAGGTGCGATATTCAGCTTGGGCTATTATTTGCTTGTTAGCTTGGCGACGTGGGGAATGAGCGCTCTTCATAATGGTTCATTACTGACGATGCCTATTTATTTCTTAGGGATTAGCGGCGGAATGTGGTTATTAGGCAAAAAATTTATTGTAGTGGAATAGAAATAACTTCTTAGTCATTGGATTAGTAGAAAGATATGGATCGGGGCATCCATAAATTAAGGGCAGTCTGGAACTTTTTGAGTTCCGGACTGCTTTTTGTTTGTTAGTCCACTTCTGGCACAATGACTTGGATATGACGAGGGAGAACACTCAGCGTAATAGGCAAAGTTGGACCTTCTTCGCCATCTACATTGGTTCTTACGGTTTCTGGAGAGCTTACACTTACATTGTGGGCTGTGAAATAGACAACATCTTTATGATCCTTGAGGGTACCCAGCAGTAAAGATATACTGGCTGTAATGGTATTGAATATACTGAGGTCCAAAATAATAAAACAATGAAGCAGACCGTCGTCAACCGCAGCATCCGGTATTAGATTCTCGAACCCGCCGACTGAGTTAGTTAATACGGCGAGAAAGAGTAAGGAGTCTCCTTGCCACATTTGTCCATCATGGTCAATGACAAGGGGGTGGGCTGTAGGGCTTGTAAGTTGTATAAGACCTTCTTTCAAGTATGCCAATGACCCTAGTTTGGTTTTATCTTCGGAGGATACAGAGGATAATGCTCCGGCAATTAAACCTACAGCAACAACGTTGCCGAACAGGCGGTCATTTAAGCGACCGATATCTACTGTTTTTAAATTTGAGGAGGCAAGGGTTTGAATGGCTATTTCGGGATTCAGTGGAATTTGTAATGCACGGGCGAAATCATTAGCCGTTCCTAAAGGAACCACACCTAACTTTGGGTGGTGTTCCTGGTCGATAAGACCATTAATGGTCTCGTGAAGTGTGCCATCCCCGCCGATGGAGATCACCAGATCATAACCTTCCTCACAAGCAGCGATGGAATAACGAGTGGCGTCTAGTTCTTTTGCTGTCTCCTTGATCGTAACGGAGTAGTCTTTATCACTTAGAACTCTTGTTGCATATCTGACATATTGGCTGGCTTCTTCTTTGCCGGAGGAGGGGTTAATAATAATCATAGCTTGCCGCATAAGGATAATCCTCTCTATTGTGATCTAGTAGGAGTTTATTCTTACCATTACCCCAAAGTAGACCGGCAGAACTCGTTCTCATAAAAAAAGATGAGCAAGATTGACCTAAGTCATCCTGCTCACCTGTTTGTTCAATTAATAGACTTTATCTCCATTAAAAATGGAGTTCTTAACGATAACGTAATCCACATTACGGATAGCCTCTAACTTATTGCCACCTGCATAAGAGATGGAGGATTGAAGATCCTGCTCCATTTCTCTTAGGGTTTCTGCTAAAGCCCCTTTATGCTCAACCGCAATTTTTTTACCTTCGACGTTCTTCTTTTCACCTTTTTGGTATTCTGAAGCGGAGCCAAAGTATTCTTTATAGAGCTTCCCAGCGATTTCAATGGTTTCACCCGGAGATTCTTCATGACCGGCAAATAGTGAACCAATCATGACCATAGAAGCGCCAAATCGTACGGATTTAGCAATATCACCGTGTGTGCGAATGCCACCATCGGCAATAATTGGCTTGCTTGCAGCCTTGGCACATAAGCGTAGTGCAGCTAACTGCCAGCCGCCTGTACCGAATCCAGTTTTGATCTTAGTGATACATACTTTCCCTGGTCCAATCCCAACTTTAGTAGCATCAGCTCCAGCGTTTTCTAATTCTCTAACGCCTTCAGGTGTTCCTACATTTCCTGCAATAACAAAACTAGCAGGCAGGTATTGTTTAATATGTTTGATCATCCGAATAACTGCTTCGGAATGGCCGTGTGCAATATCAATTGTAATGAATTCCGGAACCAGCTGTTCTTTGGATAATTGTTCGACGAAATCATACTCTTCTTCTTTAACTCCGACGCTGATGGATGCGATTAATTCACGGGAGTGCATGTCTTTGATGAAAGACGTACGTTTCTCCGGTTCAAAACGATGCATAATGTAGAAATAGCCATTTTGCGCCAAGGAGATAGCGATCTTCTCATCAATGATGGTTTGCATGTTGGCAGGTACCACCGGCAATCTAAATTTATGCCCACCGAGGGTGACTGATGTATCACACTCCGAACGGCTGTTTACGATACATTTTGCAGGAATTAATTGAATATCTTCATAATCGAATACTTCTTTCATAATTTACACCTCTAAATGCGAACATTATAGTATTTTGGTTTGTTAATTGTTCGTCCAAATTGTAATGTACCTCATTCTGCGCCGTAAGTCAAAATTCTAGTACATTATGGTGTAAATTGGACATAATTATACGGCAAATTGGTGTACAGCATTCTTTTTCCTCCACTTAAAAAAGCTTGAAGGCAATATAAGCAGCAACGATCCAAATAATGATCGCGGAGATCTTATTAATAATCCGCATGATTTTGCCACTTGAGTCGATTTGTCCTACGGTTTTTCCGGCTACAGCCAGCCCAAAGAACCAAATCCATGACACTAGGATAGTCGCGCCAGCAAATACAACTTTGTCTACGCCTGTGTAACTAAGCGAGCTAGTGCCAATAACGCCGATAGTATCCAAGATCGCATGAGGATTTAATAAAGAAACGGACAGCGCGAACAGGATTTGTTTTTTAGAGGATAGAGGGGTTGCGTCTTGCGCTGACGATGTAGGTGTACTTTTCCAGATAGACCATCCCATATACAAAAGAAATAAAAGTCCTACAGCAAATAAAGCGGTCTGCAGAACGGGGATGGCAAACACAAGGACTGAAACACCTAATACGGCTAATAAAATAAGCAGGGTATCGCATAAAGCGGCTGTAACAATAACGGGAATGGCTTTTTTAAAATGTGGCTGCGAGGCCCCTTGGTTAAATACAAAGACATTTTGTGCGCCAAGTGGAAGAATTAATCCAAAGGCCAGTGCAATGCCATGAAGTAGTGCGGCTAACATAGTTTATTATTCCTCCGATAGTGTTCATACTTTATAGAATTTGCTGTCCTATTGGTTCAATTGGTCTACTACAATTTTATGGACAAATAATATGTACTATCATACAGTCTGTGTTTTGATTTAAAAAGCTGCTTAATATAATCTTGTTGTCCCTTAGAAAAGGTAGTAAAGTAACAGAATGCATACTATATATGGAAAGAAAGGTTGATATTTTTGAAAAAAGGAATATTTACAGGGTTGGTTGCTCTCTTGTTGATGACTACAAGTACGGTGACCTCTGGCACTGTAGAAGCTGCAGCAGCAGTAACCAAATTACCGAATGCCCAATGGAGTCAGCTGAATGTTGTGGGAGAGCTGGAGAGTGTGGAAGGCAATCCTATGGAGGTTACTAAATTAAACACAGTGTATCTACACACCAAAGAAGAGCATGCTACTCAAACTAAGATATGGTTAGTGGATACGCTGAAATCATATGACACACAGACTGGAAAGCTGAAGTGGTCGGTTAATTTTGCAGACCCTGGTACATCGATGTTTCGTGAATCCAAAGAATATTTAGTGTCACCAGATGGAACGGTATACATAACTTTTACAGATAATCTTTCTCCTGACGCAACTCAAATCTACGCGGTGGGAGCTGACGGGAAACGGAAATGGAAGGTGAATTTATCTCAAGCAGAGGGATACTTGTATAGACTTGATAACGGCAATTTAGTCTTTGCATCCCGAGGACAGTTTGATGGTTCCGGTAATTATTCTGGGTCCCTAACCTTAATTAATAAAAATGGAACTAAAATAAAAAACGTAACTTACAAAGGGACGGTAGCAGGGAAAGGGAATCGTATCCTCATTCAAACAAATTACGGAAGTGGGAAAGGCTCGCGAATCCAGGCTCTTGATTCTTCGCTAAATTCAGTATTTACATACCAGTTGCCTGCGGATTCGTATACAGAAGTCGATTACAACGAGGTGCTCACCGATGGAACCGTACTAATTCGGGCTAATCTTCCCAAAACAGGGAACCGACTATTTGGTTTTGACTCTAAAGGTAAATTGCTGTGGGGTAGAGATGTCGCAGGTAATGCTGTCATATCATCCCTGGGAGAGGTATATGGGATTTATGCCAATGGGAAGCTGTCCTTATATAATGTAAAAGGATTGGTTAAGTCAGTAGCCCTACAAGATGAGACGGAATTTTTTGTTTCGTTGTATCAATTACAGGATGGTAATATTGAGCTTAGCTTTCCTGGTTCTGCAACATATATTTTAAATCCTAAAACGCTCGCAGTAGATTATACTTTCAGGCTGAAGGATGATTTTAATTTCAATTATGTGGGGAATAGCGTGGGATATGTAAAGACAGACAAAGGATTTTCAAGAATTAAGTTTTAAGTCTTGGTATTAAAGAATATGATTGATCAAGGATGCCTCCCTAAATGGGTTGGCATCTTTTTTACGTTAATGCTAAGTATACAAGGGTACCTATTCACTAATTACACCATTAGTAAAAATGTCATCTCAACTCATGACTTTTTGTAACTAGTGAGCCCTTAAGGGGTTACACTATAATAAAGATTAAGTCAGCAGAGTATATAGGGGGAAATGCCTTGTTTAATCTGGTCAAACAGTGGTTCTGGTACGATTGGCTCGTCCTCCTGTTTCGGATTTGTTTTTCTACTTCTTTTTTGGTCACCATGTGTTATCTTTCAGAGGATTTTACGATTCCTTTCTGGATCGCGTTTGTTTGGGGCGTGGTCTCTTTTTCTGTGCCTTGGTTTTGTTTGCAGCTGCATTACAAGTATTATCTGATAGCGGAGATCCTTTTTTCGGGTGGGCTTTGTTTATATTTGGCTGCTTTGTTTCCTGAATCGTACGTAACTTTTCTGCCTATCGCTTTTATGATCGCCAGCAATAGTGCACAGAAGTCCTATCGTTGGACAGCTCCGATCACGGTCATTTTGATTCCAATTATGTTATCTAGATTGTCACAACAAATGGATGCTGTATCGATGATTGTTAACATGGGTTTGGTGTATACGCTTGGGTTCGCTTTTCATTTACTGGTGGTGAATCACAAGCAGGGCAGAATTATTAAGGAGCAAAATGCTGTTTTAGAGCAGTACATCTCGCAAGTTGAACGTATGACACTTCTGGAAGAACGAGATCGTTTATCCAAAGATCTGCATGATACGGTGGGGCATTCTTATACTTCAATTATTATGGGGCTAGAGACTTTACGTTCGGAGGTGAATACTTCTGAAGGGGAGCACAAAATAGATGCCTTGTTAAAGTTAACCCGCAATGGCTTGGATGATGTTCGGCGATATTTGCACCATGTGGGCGCTTCGGAGGATTCATTGACGCTAATGCAGTCCCTGCAGAAATTAGTGGATGATTTCCAGACCTTCTCCAAGGTTAAGATTCGCTTAAGAACATTCGGAGAGCCGTATACAGTATCTAAGCAGGCCCAAATGACATTATACAGATGTTTGCAGGAGTCGATAACCAACGCTGTACGTCATGGTCAGGCCAGTGAAATTGTCATCAGCTTACATTATGAAGAGAAGCTGATTCGGCTGGATGTGCAGGATAATGGATTAGGCACTGAAGATTTAAAAGCAGGATTTGGTGTGAATGCGATGAAGGAGCGTGCCTCCAACTTGCAAGGACAAGTGTATTTCTACTCTAAGCCAGGGGAAGGGACCTTAGTGACCTGCAGTTTACCAAGGCTTGATGAGATACAGGAGGAAACGATTCGTTTATTGCTGGTAGATGATCAACCCTATATCCGGGATAGTTTGCGAATTATTCTAGAGCAGGAGCCGGATTTTGTGATCAATGGGTTAGCTGAGAATGGTGAACAAGCGATAAGCTTCTGCGAGCAGGAACAACCTCACGTGGTGCTGATGGACTTAAATATGCCGGGCATGGACGGTGCGGAAGCGACCAAGCTTATCAAGCAAAAGTGGCCAGGGGTACGAGTGTTGATCCTGACTACTTTTCAAGAAGCAGATATGGCAGTCGAAGCACTGCAAAACGGGGCAGATGGCTACTTGCTAAAGTCTACCGAGCCGCAGGAGCTGTTCGAAGGAATACGTCTTGTACATCGGGGCGTAAAGATGATTACACCCGATATTACGAATGTATTAATTGATCACTATGAGATGCATCCAGCTTCAGAGGCGCCACCGACAGAGAAGAGTAATGAATATGGACTGACTCCGCGTGAGCTGGAGATTCTAGAATGCCTCTCGAAGGGAATGCGTTATAAAACTATTGCCGCTAAACTATATCTGTCCGATGGAACGGTGAGAAATTACGCGTCCACCATCTATGCCAAGCTCGGGGTACGAAACCGTGAGGAGGCAGTCGAGAAGGCTTTTAGCATTTCGGATTAATCCTGACCGAAGTATTTGAAATTGATAAGCACCTTATTGTTTGCTTTCCCTTGTGGGAGTAGGCAGTAGGGTGTTTTTTTTGTCATATGACATTATGGCACTGGTCGATTTTACACCAAAAGCACTAGCATAGGAGTTACTTAGTTATGAACAATTTTTTATTGCAGAGAGGGAGAGAAAAACATGAATCAAATAATCCGGAAACATGTGAGAAATTTTTGTTTCTTATTAATTACTTTTGCCACAGGGCTATTTTACTTTTGTTTTTATCTGGTGGGCATTACCTTTGGAGTTTCGATGTCCTTCACCTTAGTGGGGATCCCGATCCTTTATTATGTTTTGCGTTCTACCGAGACTTTTTTACAGCATGAGCGAATTCGAACTAAAGTCTATACGGATATCTCGGTTCGCACGCTCCCAACCCGATCTCAAGAAGAAGGCAGCTTGTGGGAAAGGGTTAAGGCAGAGTTTCTGGATGAACATAACTGGAGAGCGATTTTAGGGTTGATGTTGCAGTTTGGAATCGGCATGGTCAGTCTCATTTGTGCCACTCTTTTTTACTTGACTCCTATTATTCTCTTGTTGTCACCTGTCCTGTATTTATTAGATGTGTCCTCTATATCGCTATTTGGGATTGAAAATAAAACATTCAACATCTCACTTTTCTTCATGTTGTTAGGTTCAGTGTCTCTATGGATAGGTGCTTATCTCGGAAACAGTCTGGTAAAGATGATCGGCAGGTATACGCGGCGTTTAGTGAAGGATTTTGCTAGAAGATAAACTTAAACAGGAAGAAGGAAAAATGATGGTAACCTCAGTTCCATTTATAAAATTATTCTCACAATCCCTTTGGATGATGTGGGAGAACATATTTGCTGTCATCACCAAATTTCGTAGTCAGTCCGTGCGTAGATATGGGATATGTAAGTTGGTAGTGTTGAAATATCACGGAGAAAGTTTGGTCTGCCAAGATGGGCAACGGATACTTCCGGGAGATTGGGTGGGTGAGCTTCATTTGGACAATCGCCAGATTGTGCAGCTGACACGTACGCTTGGCGCAGATCGGGCCGGAATTCGTACGGCACGCATGCTTCGCGAGGCTATGAAGGAGATCAGTCGTGATCTAGACAGCAATCCGGAACTAAGCAAAGTAAACGCGCTAACCGGGATTACACTGCTTCACCGGGGGATTATTCATGGAATAGGGTTTGAGCAGCGTCCTATCAAGTCCAAATGGCAGCGGCACTGGTTCGGGATATACCTTCGTTTTTTACTTCGCATGCTGCATCCGGAAGGGAAACATCGTGTAGAGGACAGCACAGAGAAGTTATCTCCCATGATGCTTGTGCTTAGCAAGCAGTCCTTGAAAGCGCGGTTTGCCCCGCGTAAGACAGAGGCGGCTTCCTAATGTGGGCCTTCATAATTTTAGCAGTGGATGTGATTGTTCTTTATATGATCGTTCCTTTTGCGCTTACCCGAATATTGGGATGGGGGGTTCACTCGGAGGTAGGTGCAGAGAAAGAAATTGCGTTTACGTTCGATGACGGTCCGGATCCTTGTTATACACCTGAACTTCTAGATCTATTAAAAGAGCATGGCATAAAAGCGACCTTCTTCGTATTGGGCAAAAAGGCGCAGCGATATCCAGAACTGATCGAGCGTATGCACAGAGAAGGGCACCAAATCGGCATTCATAATTATACTCATACACCCAACTGGATCCAGTTCCCCTGGACCAATAGACGGAAGCAAGTAGATCGCACAGCAGACATTGTTGAGCGAATTACAGGAGAGCGGCCTATCTTTTACCGCCCACCTTGGGGGCTTCTCAATCTAGGGGATTTCTTTTTGCTAAGAGAATCTTATCGAATCGTATTGTGGTCTGTTATGGTCGGAGATTGGAAAGCGTCACTGAGTGCAGAGCAATTAAAGGATGCCTTAATAAAAAAAATAAAACCAGGCTCAATCATTGTTCTACACGACAGCGGAGATACACCGTGGGCAGATGAAGAAGCGCCCTTGAATATGATCACTGGATTAGAAGAAGTCTTAAAAGAAATGGATAAAAAGGGTCTGAAGTGTCTGCGGATGGATGAACTGCTGAACAAGGAAGTTAGTTATAGTAGAGAAGCTAGATCCAGAGTCAAACATAGGGGTCAGATTGATCTGTAGCTATTGAAATTTCTCAATTATTTTTTATATGGCAAGGGCTATGGTAACATTTAGAGTAAAGCGGTCCGTACCTATATAAATTGTTGAGAAAAGGATGGGGTAGCATGTTGAATGCTTCTTATTGGTTAACCAATATAAGATTAGAACAAGGTTATGTTATTGAGGATGGGCAAGTAGCGGGTACGAATACGAAGGTTTGTCATCTCCGCATTGACGGGGATAAGATTTCAGAAGTTGTTGGAGCAGACATCGAGCTTCAGAGCCAGCTCCCGAAATACGACTGTAAAGAGTTGTTGATGCTGCCTTCTTTCGAAGAAGCACATATCCATTTAGATAAAACATATTTCGATGGACCTTGGAGAGCGGTAAAGCCTGCGTCCAGTGTTTTCGAACGGATTGAGGAAGAGAAGGTATTATTGCCTAAGCTGCTGCCCATGGCGAGACAACAAGCAGAGAGCATCCTGACGCTTATTCAGGGGTTTGGTGCCACACATGTGCGCAGCCATTGCAATATTGAGCCTGTCAGCGGCTTGCAACGATTAGAAGCGACTGTACAAGCATTAAATGCATTCGCGGGTAAAATTTCATCTGAAATTGTGGCGTTTCCGCAACATGGCCTGCTGCGCTCGGATTCTGTACAGCTGGTAAAACAGTCTCTCGCAGAGGGAGCAACCTTTGTAGGCGGAGTAGATCCTTATACGGTGGATGGAGATATCGAGAAGTCACTTCAGACGATGGTGGAATTAGCAGTGATGAGTAATGCCGGCATTGATATTCATTTACATGATGGAAAAGAAGCGGGAAAGAAAACACTGACGCGGTTAGCTGATCTGACGGAAGAAGCTGGCTTGCAAGGAAAGGTCACGGTCAGTCATGCGTTCTGGTTCGCAGGAGCTCAGCAGCAAGAGGCAGAAGAGGTAGCTAAACGGATGGCATCACTGGGTATGACTATTGCATCCACAGTGCCTATTGGAAGAATGATGATGCCACTTCCGATGCTGCACAGCCAAGGGGTAAAAGTGAAGCTGGCAACAGATAGCCTTACCGATCACTGGTCCCCTTTTGGAAATGGAGATCAACTGGAGAAGGCAGGGCGTTACGCGGAGTTGTACGGCTGCAATGATGAATTGGCATTATCTCAATCTCTCAGATTTATAACAGGAGGATTAACACCCCTTGATCCAAAAGGCGAGCAGGTATGGCCAAAGGTTGGCGACACTGCTAGCTTTGTGCTGCTGCATGCCAGCTGTTCGGCTGAAGCAGTAGCCCGAAGAGCGCAGCGCCAAGCCGTCTGGTACGAAGGCCGACTGGTGAGTGGTTCGATAACAAATAGAGACCTGTGAGGCAGATGATATGCTCCTCTCTACCTATCTGCAACAGTATAAATCGGCGATCCTCTCACTCCCGAAGGGTACAGTGCTAACTAAACAGGATCTGCAGGTGGATAAGCTTCTAATGGAGCGTAATGGCAAGGTGGAAATGTATTATGCCCCCCATAATGAGTACATTAATCCTTCTGCTAAGGTGATCATTATAGGGTTAACGCCCGGGTTCACACAAATGGGCATAGCGATACAAGAAGCGATCATAGGTCTGGAGGCTGGTTTGTCAGATGAAGAGGTATGTAGGACAGCGAAGGAAGCGGCGAGATTCGCAGGCTCCATGCGGAACACGTTAATTCATATGTTAGATACACTTAAACTGCATCAACACTTGAACCTAACCTCTTGTGAAGAACTATTTCAGCAGCAGCAGACGATCCTGCACACCAGCTCTTTATTACATTTTCCCGTGTTCGTGGATAAGAAAAATTATAGTGGGGCCCAGCCCAAGCTACTTTCAAATTCATTCCTCAGGGCGCAGGCATTATCTTCCTTGCGTGAGGAGCTGAACATACTGAGCCGGGCCTTAATTATTCCCTTAGGAAAAACAGTGGAAAGTATACTTCAACTCCTTGTGTCCGCAGGTGAGCTTGATAAACAACGCTGCTTATGGGGATTTCCCCACCCCTCGGGCGCCAACGGACATCGATATAAGCAGTTCGCCAGCCAGCAAGAACAAATGGTGAAGATACTGCATAATCATTCATGGAGGGGCTGATTCAAGCTTCCCATCAGATGATCTACATGAAGTCGAAAAAATAACGAATGACATGAAAAAAGACCGGTGAAGTGTAGGTCAAGCTATCGATCCGGCTTAAATGGCTTTGCTTCAATGCCACGAATTTATCGCCATCGCCGATTAGCAGATCCCGCTTTAACACGGAAACCGTTAAACTGCCAAAGAAGCCGCTCAAGCTGATCAACATGCCTGACAGTAACCCGAAGATTGGGTTGAGCGGCGTCAGGTAGGGATAGATTAGATAGGAAACTCCTGTCGTGATGACAAATGCGAAAGCGAAACCCTCCCAAGTTAAATACGGATTGGCGGTGGGAACTATTTTCCGCTTTCCTACATAAAGTGACGCCAGATAGTGGACCACATCATTGAGCTGCGTTAGCACTACTAGAAAAAGTACAAGCCCCGCTCCATACTCCGGTGTAGCAAATTGAAAGTAGGCCAAGTGGCTAAGTCCGAATACCATCAGCATAAGCCCCCATTGGGTGGAGCTGACACTACGCATAAAACCAACCGTGCCTTTATTAATCATTCTGGGCAGCGGTAGGAGCAAGAATACATAAACCGGGATGAAGACAATAAACATTCCGTACCACTCGATATAAATCCAGTAGAACTGCAACGGGATGGATAAGTAAGCCCACAGAAATAGCCTGCGGTCCGATTTTCGTGATTTCATCATAGAGAAATACTCTTTCAGTGCAAAGAAGCAGAGCACCATGAGAGACAGCAGAGAGACGACGGGATTAAATAGGGTAGCTAGGCAAAAGATAAAAAGCATTCCCCACCACGTCTTGATACGAAAGCCAATGCCCGTATAATCCTTATTTGGCTGTAGCTTCCCTATAACTACATACATCAAGTGAATAGCCGATAAGGCCGCAAAGATAAGAATTATAGTTAATAAAGAGCGGTCGATAACTGATCACCAACTTGTCCTAGAGTAGATTCCATTAATGGGTTCATATGTTATTATGAAGGAAACGCTCAAACTTGATAAGGGGAAAATTGTAAATGGCAGCAGATCCATCGGTCTTTATATTACTGACGAATACCGGGACGCTTTTTACGAAGCTCATTCAAGGCTATACAAAAGCACCCTATAATCATGCCTCGATCTCCTTTAATCGGGAGCTTTCCGAGCTGTATAGCTTTGGCAGAAAGCATCCGAGCAACCCCCTGAATGGAGGGTTTGTGAAGGAGGATATTAAGACAGGTACGTTCAGCAAATACCCTAATACAACATGTGTCCTATATGAACTTCAAGTTACAGCCCGCGAAGTGGAGAAAATGGAGCGGGTCTTGCAAGTCTTTATCCGAAGCCGTCAAAAGTATCTCTATAATATTCTCGGCGTAATTGGCATTGCCCTGAAGGAGCCTGTCGAATTCAGCAACTCTTATTTTTGTTCGCAATTTGTAGCGGAAATTCTAGAGCGGTCGGGCATTAAGTTATGGGATAAGCTGCCCGCACTCGTTACTCCGGATGATTTTCGCCAAAGTGATCGGCTGCGTTTGGTTTACCAAGGTAAATTAAGTGATTATGAACCTGAGCGCCTAGGAGGAGACGAAGGATGAATAGCAAAGAAATATTTTCTAATCGGGTGGATTCGTATGTAAAATATCGGCCGAGCTATCCTGGAGAAGCCATTGATTATTTGTACAATACTATTGGGCTCCAACCCAATTGTGATATTGCTGATATTGGTGCAGGAACTGGAATATTCTCAGCATTACTTCTGGAGCGCGGGAGTCGTGTGACTGCCGTTGAACCCAATCCGGAAATGCGTAGAGCTGCGGAAGAGAAGTTCGCAAAGGATAACCATTTCTCTGTATCGCCGGGGTCTGCTGAACATACAGAATTATCCGACCAGTCCATGAACTTTATCGTATGCGCCCAAGCGTTTCACTGGTTTGATAGGGACGCAACGCAATTGGAATTCAAGCGGATTCTAAAACCGGGTGGAAAAGTTATTCTGATATGGAATTCCCGGCTTACTTACGGTACCCCATTTCTGGAGGAATATGAGCAGCTGCTGCAGACCTTCGGGACGAACTACACTCAAGTTAATCATAAGAACATTACCCCTGAGATTCTTAGTTCCTTTTTCAAGAAAGGACAGATGCAAGTAGCGCATTTTAGCAATCAGCAGGTATTTGATTTGGAGGGCTTAAGCGGTCGTCTTCGATCGTCTTCCTACACTCCGGTCCCCGGAGATCTAAGCTATGAGAATATGATGGCTGAGCTGCGGAATATTTTCGAACGAAATAACCAGGGTGGGCAAGTATTTTTTGATTATAAGACCGAAATTTATTGGGGCGAAGTGTAAAGTAAATAAAAAGACTCAAACCTTAGAGATAACAGGGTTTGAGTCTTTTTTACTTGTAGTTATGAAAGATGTACGTAAAACGTGGTGGACTCGCCGACAAAACTTTTGGCATAAATTTTTCCCTTATGCTGTTCAATAATCGATTTGGCAATCGCCAGCCCTAGGCCATATCCCCCTTGTTTACGCGCCCGGGAAGCATTTGTACGGTAGAACCGGTCAAAGATGCTCGCTAAGTGCTCCGGCGCAATGCCCTCCCCCGTATTGGTGACCGCTAACACCATGTCATTATGTTGTTTTTTAAGGGATAAGGTGACTGAACCTTTAGGGTTCGAATATTTTACAGCATTGTCCAAGAGGATCATAATCACTTGTTTGATCTGTTCACTATTGCCTAGCACTGTCAGATCAGGCTCGATGTCATATTCAAGGAAGATATGCTTCTCAAAGATTACAGCTTCCATCGTTAAAATGATATTTTCAACCACGTCGCTCAGATTGAATTTCGAATAAATCATTCTCGATCTGGAATCGTCCATCTCGGTCAGGTACAGCAGATCATTGGTCAGGCTGGTCATTCTTTCTGTTTCCGACTTGATATAGTGCAGCCACTTGGACTGATTGTGAATGGTGTCATCACTGTTGGACAGGAGAACATCCGCATTGGTGTTAATAATAGTCAACGGCGTCTTTAACTCATGGGAAGCATCCGCAATAAATTGTTTCTGTTTCTCAAAAGCCTCTTTTACCGGCGCAATTGAACGATTAGCAAAAAAGCGGCTAGCGAAGTACAAGATAATCAGCATCACTGAGCCAACTACAGAGAAGGTATAGATTAGATTGGTGAGGATTTTTTGCTCTGCAGTGATGTCCAGAAATACAAGCATCGCCCCATCATTCGTATGCTGGATGTTGAAGATCCATTTGCTGCTATCCAAGGTGAACCTTCCGGTATCTTTACCGGCGCTTAGTGCTTCTTGCAGAGCCGTATTATAAAATTCATCGTCCATAGTAAATTTGGAATCTTTCCCCGTAATGTTGGACGCTGTATCTATTTTCAGCATAAATGAGATTGAGCGTTCTGGAGGAGGTGTTCCGTTATCCGTACGTTTATTATCCACACGTGGTAACGTGGCTCCCCCTTTGGTATTGCCTAATCGTCCTGTGTCACCACCGGGAGACTTGTAGTTTTCCATGATTCTGTGAAGATCCATCTGAATATCGTTTTGGACATCCCGGTACGTAATTACATATATGGAGATGAAGGCCACAAGCATGATCACCGAGATGGTGACTAAGTTAACAATAAGAAACCGATTTCTGAGCTTCGTGAACATCAGGTGGTCACCTCTAATACATACCCTACGTTTCTGATCGTACTAATGCGTACGGTCGAATTTAAGAAGGTCAGTTTTTTTCTCAAAAAAGAAATATACACCTCTACATTATTGTGCTCAGCATCTGAATCAAATCCCCACAGCTTCTCAATAATTTGTTCTTTGGAGGTTACAGCTTGTTTCCTCAAGATCAGAAGCTCCAATAGCTCACATTCCTTTAGATTGAGCTTGATCTCTTTGCCACCCACGGTAAGCTTCAGATTGGATGTATTCAGTTCAATATCCCCGAACTTTAAAGCATCATCCGGTATCACCTCGCCTTTACGTCTTAGTACAGCCCTTATTCTTGCCAATAAGATCTCCGAGGAAAAAGGTTTGGCGATATAATCGTCAGCTCCATAGTCCAGCCCAGTGACCATATCTGTAATTTCACCCTTTGCGGTAAGCAGGATAACGGGAGTGGGTATCCCCTTTTTCCGCAGCGTCTTGAGGACGCTGACCCCATCCATCTCAGGCAGCATGATGTCGAGCAGCAGCAAATCATAGATTCCACTCAGTGCGTAATCCAGACCCGACCTGCCGTCATGGACTGCATCCACCGAATAATTATGTTTTTTTAATATTTGAGTTAAGGCTTCAGCGAGATGAAGCTCGTCTTCTACTATTAATATTCTCATGGTTTTGCCATCCCCTACATAGAACCAGTATTTGTTATTGAGGTCATTATATCAGGATTACCTTTATTGAACCTTAATGAAGGTTGAGATAGAAGTGACTGCGAACAGCAGTTTGAAATCAAGAAATCTGCAGACAACAGCGGCCGGAAGAACAACATTCACCGCAGTTACGACTTACACCTGTGTTAAGGGAATGTAAAAGATAATCAATAATTTGTAAAACCATTTAAGATTCATTAAAGGTTTGGGATCTAAGATACATTCATAAGCACACGAGACAACGATAAACAGAAAGGATTGATCACATATGGCGATTGAGGTATTCAACCGTTATGAGAACAAATATTTGTTGGACAACGAAGCCTACTATAAATTTTATAACCAATTGCTTGAATACATGGAACTAGACGATTTCAACAAGCAACATGAGTTTTACTCCATAACCAACTTATATTATGACACGGAGCACAACACCCTGATTCGTAACAGTCTTGCGAAGCCCAAGTACAAAGAGAAGCTTCGTTTAAGAGCTTACGGTGTTCCAAATCAAGATACGAAGGTGTATCTGGAAATCAAGAAGAAGGTATTTGGTCTTGTTAATAAAAGAAGAACGTCGCTCAAATTAAACGAGGCTTATGATTTTGTCGCCACCGGCATGGAACCGGAATTCAAGGATTACATGAATAAACAGGTGATTGAAGAGATCAAATATTTTCTGACACGCTATGATTTGCAGCCCAAGGTGTATCTGTCTTATGACCGAAAAGCGTTGTTCTGTAAAAACAATCGCGATCTAAGAATTACATTCGATACAAATATTCGCAGCCGCCGGTACGATCTGAAGATGGAGCACGGTGTTCATGGCGAACCCTTGCTGGAGCCGGGGCAGTGGCTAATGGAAGTAAAAGCTGAGAACACGATTCCGGTCTGGCTGGCCAAAATGCTCTCAGAGCATCAAATGTACCGTACAAGCTTCTCCAAGTACGGCAACGAATATAAAAAAATGCTGAAGAACAGTAAAACAGAACGGGAGAGTGCCCTCTATGCTTGATTCATTATTTACCGTAGCAACTAGTACAGAGTTAACGTTTACCAACGCACTGCTAACTATTTTTATAGCTATTGCTCTTGGCGGGATCATTAGCTACACCTATATGAAGACCAATGCAAGCGGCTATTCGCAAAGCTTCACACTAACAATGGTACTGTTGCCCGTAATTGTGGCCATCATCATTTTGCTTATCGGAAGTAATGTTGCCAGAGCTTTCAGTCTTGCCGGGGCGTTCTCCATCATTCGGTTTAGAAGTGCGCCGGGCGATCCGAAGGATATCACATTTGTTCTGTTCACCATGGCTTCTGGACTTGCCTGTGGAGTGGGTTCCTTTGGATATGCAGTCTTGTTCACCCTTATCCTATGCGCCCTTATGTTTATCCTTAACCGGACTAACTTTGGCGTAAGAACAACGTCGCAAAAAACATTAAAGGTAACCATCCCGGAGAGTCTGGGATATGAGGAAGCCTTCGCTGAAGTGTTCAATAAATATAACGTTGGGTATGAGCTTAAAAAGATTAGAACGACTGAGCTTGGCAGTTTATATGAACTGGTCTACGCTGTAACGCTGGGTGAGGCTGTGAACCAGAAGGAATTTTTGGATGCGATTCGTACCCGGAACGGTAATTTAGACCTGTCTCTGACCATGACTCCAACTGCTAATGACTATTAAGACGAAAGGATGGATGAAAAATGGATAAATATATAACCGGAAGTAAAGTAGGAATCTTGCTATTGTGTGCATTACTTATGTCGGCTTGCAGCACCAATGCCACAACAACACAGTCTGAAGCGGCGGGTACAGCAGCAGCCTCGGCAACAACGATAACTCAGAACGGGGCTGTCACGGGAGTGCAACTGGCAAGCGCCAAACTATCCGATCTGGTGACGTTCGATGAAGAGGATTCTAATACAACTTGGACGGCTGACCAATCGACGGAAATTGCTTCGGCTGGAACAAGTGCGCTTGTTGACGGCACCGGGGCTGAGTCCAAGGATGGCTCAGTGACAATTACTGCAGCAGGAACTTATGTGCTGTCTGGTAAGTTGAGTGATGGACAGATTGTAGTTAATAATCAGGATGAAGGTACTGTGCACTTGGTACTGAACGGTGTGAACATCACGAACAGCGATAGTGCAGCAATTGATATTAAAGAAGCGGGGAAAGTGATCATTACCTTGGAAGACGGGACGGAGAACTCCGTATCTGATGGAGCAACTTACGTGTATGCCGATGAAACTACAGATGAACCGAGTGCGGCTATCTTCAGTAAAGCGGATTTAACGATTAATGGGACCGGGAAGCTGTCTGTTTCCGCTAACTATAATGACGGAATTACGAGCAAGGACGATCTGAAAATTATGGGTGGCACTATTGAAATTAAGGCTGCCGATGACGGGATTGTAGGTAAAGATCTTGTCGCTGTACAAGACGGAAATATCAGCATAACGGCAGAAGGCGATGGAATGAAATCAACCAACGATACTGAGACGGACAAAGGCTTCATAGCAATAGCAGCAGGAACATTTGATATTACGGCTGGTAATGATGGAATTCAAGCTGAGACTTCACTTGTAATAGATGGCGGAACATACACCTTAGTTACGGGTGGGGGCAACGAGAAGGGTGAAGTGAAAACAGGTGATCAAGGGCAAGGTATGGGCATGAGAGGTGGCCGAGGTCAGGGAACAGGGGATCAAGCACCAGGAGCCACAGGAACAACAGGAACCTCAACATCTGAAACCAAACCAGAGACGATGCCAGAAACAAAACCGGAGATACCAACAACGGAAGCATCAACAACGGCAACAACGGCAACAACTACAGAATCTGAAACACCAAGTACTAAAGGCTTGAAGGCTGGAGGAGATATTAGCTTAAATAACGGAACCTTTACCATCGATTCTGCTGATGATGCAGTGCACAGCAACAGTAACATTGCTATAGCTGATGGAGAATTCAACATCAAAACTGGCGACGATGGAATCCATGCGGATGCTTTGGTGGCGATATCTGGTGGTAAAATTGATATTACGAAGAGCTACGAAGGGATTGAAGGAGCAAACATCGAGATTTCCGGTGGCGAAGCTCATGTGGTTGCTTCTGATGATGGAGTGAATGTAGCAGGAGGTAACGATGAGGCGACTGTAGGCGGCGGTCCTCAGGAGCAGGATCAATTCAGCGATTCTGCTAGCAATATGCTAACGATTAGTGGAGGAACACTAACGGTCGATGCTTCAGGTGACGGGCTGGATTCGAACGGCTCCATCACAATGTCGGGTGGCACGGTTATTGTCAATGGACCTACCAATAGCGGTAACGGTGCACTTGATTTCGACGGTAGCTTTGAACAGAGTGGAGGAACTTTGGTGGCTGCGGGAAGTTCGGGCATGGCACAAGCACCGTCTGACACCTCTAGCCAACATGCAGTCAGCATGACCTTCCCTCAGACCCAGGAGGCTGGAACATTGGTTCATCTAGAGGACAGCGAAGGCAACTCGATCCTGACCTTTGCTCCTTCGAAGAGCTATCAAACGGTGGTGATTAGTTCACCGGATCTGAAGGACGGCGGTTCTTACACCCTCTACTCGGGAGGTACCTCGACCGGTAGTGAAGCGAACGGACTGTATACGGATGGTGAATACACAGGAGGAACAAAAGTAGTAGCGTTCGAAATTACAAGCAGCGTAACTTGGCTAAATGAATCCGGAGTAACAACCGCAAACACTAATCAAGGTCCAGGTGGCGGTGGTGGTGGAAACAGAAGACCTTAGGTTATAAATTGCATTCAAAAGCCACTCCAGCATTTTGGAGTGGCTTTTTTTAGTTTGAGATAAATTAGTCGCCGTTAACAGGGATGGAATTCTGTTTAATCGGTTGATTTGAAGTGTTGATGATCACATTATGTGAATTAAAAGACAGAATTTCAATCAGCTGCTCTGCCATATGGTTAGCTGTATATTTAAATCCGCCTTTTACCCACTCTATGATTAATCCAAATAGAGCATAGGCGGTGTAACTGGAAAACAATTCGATATTTACATTGGTATTAGTGTTATTAACTGCGACTAAGTCCCGCTTGGTGAGCTCCTTTAAGAGGTCGCAAATTCTATTTTGGAACCCTGGCAGAACATTGGAATTTATAATGATGGTATAAAAATTAGAGTAAGAGACCACATGTTCAAAAATCTTGATGCTCGAGGTGGTCAGCTCACTAACTATAAATTTATCGGTATGAAGATAGGGTTCTTTATAAGCCTTAATTAAATCCTCCAACACATCATCAATTAGCTCATTTAGAAGTTCTTCTTTGGTTTGGTAATGTTTATAGAAGGTTCCGCGGTTTAAATCGGCAAGGGTAACGATATCGGTTATCGTAATGGTGCGGAAATTCTTTTTTTCCATGAGTAATATCAATGCGTTTTTAAGCTCTTTACGCGATTTGCTAGTTCTCCGATTATTTTTAAGCAACAGAAGACCACCTAACTGTCTATTTTCTAATCCTATTTGAACAGAATCCCACGTTATATATATTTATGAACATTTGGTGTCTCATTTGTATATTGATAGTTAAATTTTAGAGGATTAAACTTGAGTAGTATAAATTTTAAGCGTTAAAGAGATTTTATATATTGATATTTACATTATAGATAAACGTAAAGGAGACTTCCAACATGAAACTTCAAGACAGAGTTGCAGTGGTTACTGGGGCGGCATCGGGTATGGGGAAATCTATCGCAGAGTTGTACGCTAAAGAAGGGGCAAAAGTGATTGTAGCCGATCTGAACCTAGAAGGTGCTGAACAAGTAGCCGCAGGGATCAATAGTAACGGTGGAGTAGCTAAGGCACTGAAAGTAAATGTTGCCCTGGTTGGAGATATTGATAGCATGATTGATACCGCTGTAAAAGAATATGGCACGCTAGATATTTTAGTGAATAACGCAGGGATTATGGATGGCTTTGAGCCAGTTGGTGATATTACAGATGAACGATGGGATCTTATCTTTGATATCAATACCAAAAGTGTAATGCGGTCCACTCGTAAAGCACTGCCTATTTTTCTGGAAAAAGGAAAAGGGGTTATCGTTAATACCGCTTCTACAGGTGGCGTAAGTGGTGCCCATGCGGGAGCAACTTATACTGCCTCTAAACATGCTGTAGTAGGCTTGACGAAAAACACAGCTTTTATGTATGCCAACAAAGGGATTCGTTGTAATGCTATCGCACCAGGAGCTACTGCCACAAACATCAGTGCTTCAATGAAAAATATAAATGAATTCGGCGTGAGCCGTACGCAATTAACACAGGCTGTGATCCCTCGTGTAGGTACACCTGAAGAAATCGCACAAGTTGCGTTATTCCTGGCTTCGGATGATTCCAGTTTTGTAAACGGAGCTATCATCGCTGCTGATGCGGGTTGGACTTCTGCATTCTAAATGTTGGTTGTCTACCTCTGCCTCAACAGTTTATCCACGGAGTCTTACGGACCCAGATGATGTTATTCGCAAATTTTCAACCTTTTGAGAAGGAATTCGGACTCCAGAGACGCTATTTCATATAAATCGGCCCATATTTTGTGTTTTCGCGCCAATAGCTGCAGTGGAGTCCGATAGCAATTCAAATGTGGAATAATGGCGCATTTAAGGTCTGCTCGGTCCGCTAACCAATTTTTTCGGACAAAATGTGATCGGATTAAACGCAGAGGTACCCCAGCACGCTACCATTTTGCCAAATGATGACCCAAACGGGAGGCTACATAAAACTCCGCTAGAGATTAATCTAGCGGAGTTTTTTCTACGCTTGATATTTCCAGGGGAACCCTGCAAAATAGAGAGAATGCTAACTATAGAGGAGTTATATGAAATGAACGATGTTATGGTGCGGAATCATGTAAAAGTCATTGGAGCAGGAGAAAAAACTATCCTTTTTGCGCATGGATTTGGGTGTGATCAAAGCATGTGGCAGTTTATCACGCCATCATTTGAGAAAAAGTATCGAATCGTTCTATTTGATTATGTAGGCTCAGGCCATTCAGATTTAAGCGCATATACATCGGATAAATATCATACTCTCCATGGTTATGTACAGGATGTACTAGATGTTATCGAAACATTTGAACTCAAGGATCTTATTTTTATAGGCCATTCTATTAGCTCTATGATCGGTTTGCTTGCTTCAATCGAGCGGCCGGATTATTTTAATAAAATGATTATGATCGGACCTTCCCCACGTTATTTAAATGAGGGAGATGCTTATTTCGGGGGCTTCGAAAAAAGTGATATTACTGAGCTTCTGGATATGATGGAGATGAATTTCGCGGGCTGGGCTAGCTTTATGGCTCCACTTGCGATGAATAATCCTGACCCAATGTTGACTAAACAGCTGGAACGAAGCTTTATTTCGGCCGACCCTATTATCGCTAGAGAATTTGCGGAAGTTACATTTTTTTCGGATCATCGAGAAGATCTGCCTAAAGCGACAGTGCCTACCCTCATATTGCAATGCTCGGATGATAGTATCGTTCCTATAGAAGTAGGAGAATATTTACATAGACACATGAATAATAGTACGTTCCGGTTAATGGAGGCCAAGGGCCATTATCCACATATTAGCCATCCGCAGGAGACCATTACTTTGATTAATGAGTATCTTGGGTGAGATGGAGAAGATTATGGTGTTGAAAGGATATTTAGACAATGGATGACCGGTTAAAATATGCGCCATGCGGATATGTTTCCATTACCCATGAAGGAATGATCCTCGATGTGAATCAAACCTTTTTGGAGGGGATGGGATATCAACAGGTTGATTTGGTGAATAAACATTTTGAATCTATCATGTCTACGGCCAACAAGCTTATTTTTCATTCATACTTCTATCCTTTTATCAATCTGAATGGACATGTAGAAGAGCTATTTATCAATTTGAAGGACAGCAAGGGGCAAGCCGTGCCTTACTTGTTAAATGGCAGACGCCTTGAGTGTGAAGGTGTAGAGGTCATTGATTGTATTCTCGTACAGATGGGCAAACGTATTGATTATGAGCTAGAGTTACGATCTGCGAAGAAGCAAATAGAAGAGGCGTATTGGGAAAAAGATCAGGCGCTGGCAAAGCTCAAACAAATCCACCTGGAAATCGAGCAAAAGCAAGCTGAATTACTGGAGATGAATGCCGTTTTAGTAGAGCTATCTACTACAGACAAGCTTACTGGATTAAAGAATAGAAGGTTCCTGCAAGAAAAGCTGGAAGAACAGATTGCAGCGTATCAACGTGATCAGGCGCCTTTTTCATTATGTATTCTAGATATTGATCACTTTAAAAATGTGAATGATAGCTACGGTCATCAGATGGGTGATTATGTCCTGGAGAAATTGGCGAGTGTCCTGAAGTCCCAATCTCGTAAAGAAGATATCGTAGCTAGGTATGGTGGTGAGGAGTTTATCCTTCTGCTGCCTAATACAGATTCATCGGATGCCACGGCAATAGCGGACAATTTGCGGCAATTCATAGCCAGCTCCACTTGGGAGATTGGCAGCATTACGGTAAGCATTGGCATAGCTACCTTTGAAGCAACCGATACAGACATCACTCTTCTGGAAAAAGCTGATCAAGCGCTTTACGTTTCTAAAGAACAGGGGAGAAATCGCGTTACGCATATTATGGATTTGAGTGAAAAGCTTCTTTAATTGGAGGCTTTTTTTGTTATTTATAAACGATACATCCTCTTTGCTATAATTGCTCTAAAATGTCTGTTCCCTTCAAGCTGTAAAAGGGAATTCGGAATTTCATGAATGGATCTCCTTTGTAAATCGTATTGGCATCAAGCCTATGTGACAACGTTACGATAGAATATAACAGGATGATGATTTATTATCAGTATGTTGGCATACAAAACTATGGAATGTGGATCATGCCTACATTATCTATTCGGGGATTATGGCGATCTGGAAGTGATCCATCCCTCCAATATAAGAGTGCTGTCTGCGGTGGCTATGAATGATACTGTATTATTTGAGATTAAACATGAGCCTTTTAAGCAGATGTTTGCCGATTACCCGTTGATTAAGAAGCAATTGATGCTGCTGCAAATGGACCGTTTATTTTTATCGAATTGGTTATTATATGAAATGAAATTTCATGATGCGAGAGCGCGTGATATGATCGGAACGTTAAGGGAGACGGCTACCCTTGTGCTTAAAGATCTGCAAGAGCAAAAGATTATTGAGATTCAACATCAGCAGATCACCGTGTTAGACCCGACGTATTTACTGGAGTATACGGATTTCGATTGAGAAGAGCCGTTCCGGGATCTTTTTCAGAGAATCGATTATTAAAGGGGTTATGAATGTGGCTTGTAATCATTGTGTAGTAAGAGAGCTAAATTTTGAAATCAAGGCTCATGGTGAGCTTAATCTTAGGGTTTTACCTGAGGTTATTCATCACTTGAGTAGAAGTAATACGATACATAAGGTGGAAGAAAATGTGATTACAATTAAGGAGGCTGGGGTGCGGGATTTTCTGGATTTCTGTAATGACCATATGGAGTCGGAGCAGGTTGAATTCCGTATAGATGACCAAACATGGAGACCTCTATCCGAATTACCCACTGTACTTGATATGGAGTGGATTGATGAGGTTATCACTAAGGGTCTTGTTACTTGCTACTTCCAACCGATTGTGAACGTAAGGGAAGAGATTTTTGCATACGAGCTCCTATCCAGATTTAAAAAAGAAGACGGATCTCTTATCTATCCTAATGAGATTTTTGCGGCGGCACGGAATCGTGGGCGTTTATATGCTTTAGACCGGTTATGTAGAATGACGGCTGTAAAATATGCTGCACCCTTAAATAAAAAAACGTTTATTAATTTTATCCCAACGTCGATCTACGCTCCAGAGTTCTGCTTAAGATCAACCGTTGAACTGGCCAATCAATTAGGCGTCGATCCTTCTCTTTTTGTCTTTGAAGTTGTTGAGACGGAGAAAGTGGATGATCTCGCTCATTTGAAAGCTATTTTGACATATTACAAGGATCGGGGATTTGAATACGCTTTAGATGATGTTGGTGAGGGCTTCAGCACGATCGAGATGTTATTGGAGCTTAAACCCCATTACATGAAGCTGGATATGAAATATGTTCAGGGTGTGTCCAGCGATCTGAACAAACAGAAAATAGCAAAGCAATTTTTAGAAAAAGCTTTAGAAATCCAATCCGTTCCTTTAGCAGAAGGTGTGGAGTTTAGAGAGGACTTTGAATGGCTTAAGCAGAGTGGTTATCAGTTGTTTCAGGGCTATTTATTTGGAAAGCCTGATCCTATTCCCAAACAGTAATCCTAATGAGTATATATCCGTCCAGAGGATGAGATGAATTTCAGGTCAGAGTCTGAGTACAGCCAACCCCCGGGGTTGTATAATTTAGGTAATTTGAAAAGGGGGACGGGATGGATATGAAATGGCATCAATTTGTAACGCGCTGGGCGGATTCTAGGGGCTTTGATGGACGAGAGATTGATTATCAATGGCCTTCTCCCTCATTTCCGGTCATCAGTATTCGCAGTAATCTAGGGCGATACTCAGGTCAAGCGTATGGCCGTGGAGGTAAACCCCGTGTGAAGACAGCCGTTGGATTAATCGCTATTGGAGATGTAGCTGTTGGCTTGATTTCCATAGGTGCGATAAGCGTGGGCGTATTATCCTTAGGAGCAATATCACTGGGAATGTGGTTAGCGATCGGAGCAATAGCACTTAGCTGGCTTGGCTTCGCAGTGGGAGCGATTGCGATTGCAGGCGTGGCTGTAGGAGCGATCGCAATCGCGGAAAAAGCGTTGGGGGCCATCGCCATAGGGGATACGGCGTTTGGTGCGATAGCGATAGGCAGGATCGCTGGGGGTGCCATAGCTATCGGACAATGGGCATATGGTGTAATCGCAGTTGGCGAACATGGTTTCGGATTAATTCCCGTCACGGGCGATGTGTGGAATTGGTTCCGGCGTTTGTTTGGATCGGGGAGTTAAGTAGACCTACAGTCCTAAAGGATGCCCTTCTCTTCCGGGATGGTCGATAAATAATATCTATCACATAAGAAAAACTAATTGCAATTACCTATATTCATTTCATACCAATTAATCATGCGATCCGATCTAGGCTTATGTTACTCTTTGAATGTATTCGAAACTTCATAGGCAAACCTATGGAAATGTAGGGACGCAAAGCTAAAGGGACTAAGGTTATCATAACTATTGTCAGCCAGCTGCCAAAGAGTGCGTAACGCTTTTTGTTAAAATATAAGAAAGTATAAGTTATAAAACTATACTTAATATCTTATATTTCTCGCTTAAACGCTTACCGTCCTTATAAGGACGCCGAAGGCGTTTATGCTTGTTAAGGTTTAATAAAAATTAAGTCTTAATTTTTAGGCGACTTTATACGCAATCAAGCTACTCTTTTGGGGTAGTTTTTTTTGTGCCCATTTTTGGGCACTGGAGAGATTCATATGACATCTGGGGGTAAGAAGAGATGAAGAAAATGATTGCGATCGCTACATCGGCGGCCATGTTGGCCAGTTTTTCGAGTGAGGCAGGTTATGCTTTAGCAAGTGAGGCAAGCAAGGTAAATGTAACAAAAACAGTGGCGCAAAGTAAGGTTAACTTATTAAGCAACGCCTCGGTTATTCCGTTTGAGCTGTACGGCAAGGATGCTCTAAATGCCTATAATGAGGTTTTTAGAATGAATCCAGCAAATATTAAATCCATCACAAATAACGGTGGCAACTACTCAGGCTCGCCTATAGCTAAGGCTATGGATGGGGATATGAGCACGCATTGGGAGACTGGCAAACCGAATAGTTCAACGTTTACGAATGAGGTTGTGTTTGTTTTCAATGAGTCCACTGAATTAAATAGAATGGTATACGCGGCTAGGCAATCCGGTGCTAAAGGTAAAGGTTTTGCTCAAGAATTTGAGATCTATGGTTCCACTACCGATGGGGGTGATTTTACGCTCGTGTCTTCTGGAGAATATACAGGCTCAACCGGTGATGTAGTGGAGATTCAGTTTGCACCTACGGCTTTTAAGAGACTTAAATTTGTCTTCAAAAAAGCGAATCAAGATTGGGCGAGTGCGGCTGAGTTTTCTTTTTATAAAGAGGATAGTGTCTCTGCTAAAATGAAAAATTTATTTACAGATGATACCTTGAGCCAAGTTAGTGCTGCCTTTAATACGACAGAGAAATTAACAGCTTTAGAGAATGAAGTGCAGGCACATCCACTGTATGCGCAGTTTAAAGAAGAGATAGAGAATGCAAAGATCCTTTTGGAGAACCATCAGGTAGAGGCAACGGCAGCCAAGGTTTCGAAGCTAAAAGGGTATGGAACAGCCTATGAAAATGCCTATAGCCAAGCTTATAGAATGCCGAATGCAAACGTATCAAAAGTAACGGTGAACGGTGGAAGCTACCCAGGTACGAAGCCTGAATATATGCTGGATGACCAGCCCACTACGCATTGGGAAACGAACAAAAACAATGATGCAAGCTTCACGAATGAAGTCGTGTTTGAACTAGCGCAAGCGGAAGTGCTGGACAGAGTGGCTTTTTTGGCTAGAGATAACCGCAAAGGATTCCCAGAGGCTTTTGAAATCTATGCATCAGAGACGAGTAAAGGAGAGACCTTCCAACTTGTATCTAGCGGAACCGCGATTAGTACCAATGACTTTCTGGAATTTAAATTCGAACCGACGAAGTTTAAAAGATTAAAATTTAAGTTCACAAAAGCTAATATCAACAGACCTTTTGCGGCTGAATTTAGATTTTATACAGAAGATAAAGTAAGCGAAGCTGTAAATGGTATTTTCACAGATGGAACGATGAGTGCGGTTGTGCCTGCTTATAATAACGTTGCAAAAATCAATGCACTAGAGGAAGCGGCAAAAGTACATCCGCTCTATCCAATCCTGAAAGATTCTTTGGATTTAGCTAAGAAGCTAGTGAATGGTGAAGTTCAAACCGAAGGCACCATCATTGAGGCGGAACAACGTGGAGATATGAAAAAGCATGCGCAGGAAAACCTGAGAATTGGTTTTGGTACGAACAACCAGCCTACAGGTCTCGTTGCAATGCCTGGAGATACGATCAACGTTTATGTGGATGCAGCTTCTAACGATAAGCTACCTTCTTTAGTCTTTTCTCAACAAGAGGCCGCTTGGAATGTTTGGGCTAGAGGTGTGCAATTGCGTCCAGGTAAGAACATTATAACCGTTCCTGAATTTGCTATGAATAGTTATTATGCACATGAAGTGACTAAGGGCGGCACCGTTTATATCGTAAATCCCTATACAGCAGAGGAACAAGGGAAAGCGCCATTGATCCGCTTCGAAGGTTTAGAAAAGATTCCTTTTATGACCAAGACCACGGATCCAGAACAATTCAAAACCTTCTTAATCACATACAAACAAAGACTAGACGAAGATAAAGCGGCTCATCCAAATGTTCAAGATCGTAAACTCATAGATGTGGTAGAACTGGCCAGCGATCATGTTATTTTCACAGGAACGGCGACGGAGGCGTACAACAAATATATTACGCAAGGAAATAACCCGCTGGACACCGTAACTGGGTATGACACCTGGATGAAGAGTATTTTTGCCTTCTATGGCCTGGATGGCAGTAGCGAGATTCATGATGCCAAGCTAATTCGTGAGAATATTCGCTTGATGCAGCCTTATGGTGCGATGTATGCAGCGGGAGATCATACAGGGATCCAACTTGGAACAGTAGGAACCATGTTAGGTGATTTTAACAAAGCTTATCCGGGCTGGGGACTGAATCACGAAATCGGGCATCGCTTGGCTATGGGTGAACGGGAATATGGCGAAGTAACTAATAATATGGTGTCTATGTTTATGTCTGTCGCGGCGAATTCGATAGATAATCGTATACCGTATGAATCAGATATCTATAAATATGTCCTCGAAGAAAACAAAGTGGTTATGAATCAGCAGGGCTTATTTGCACAACTCGGAGCCTATTGGCAGCTGGAGCTGGCACATCCGGGATACTGGACAGAGCTGACCAAGCTATATCGGGAGCGGAAGGTCACCCTTACCAACGGTGACAATTCCAAGCAGCAGTATTTGGTGGAGTTCTCTTCCGAAGTGCTGAGTTTAGACTTAAGCAGCTATTTTGCCAGACATGGCTTCACTGTGAATCCAGAGACAAAAGAGAAGCTAGCTAAATACCCAGCACCGAAAAAGCTGTGGTATTTAAATAACTCAGTGGTTCATTATGAGGGAATAGGAATAGCGGATAAGAATGTTGCGATTAAGGTTAATATCACACCTAACACCACGGCTAGAACGAACACGTTAAGTTTCAGTATAGATAAAGAGCTTAAGCAAGACTTTTTAGGATATGAAGTGTATAGAAATGATGTGTTAGTTGGTTTTACAGGAACTGAGCAATTTGTGGATCAGAATGTAGATGCGAGTATCAACTATACGTACAAGATCGTCGGTTATGATAAAAAGCTGAACCCACTGAAGCCCGTACAGGTTAAAGCCTTTAAGCCAGCCTTGTCTGTTGAAGATCAGCTCACTTTAAAGCTTAATCAAACCTTTGATCCGATGAGCTATGTAAAAGCGGCTAACTATCTAGGAAACGATATTACTGCAGATGTCTCTCTGAAAGCCAATAACGTTGATGTAACGCAAAAAGGCAACTACGAAATTGTATATGAAGTGAAAAGCGAAGGGGTTACGGAAACGAAAACCACACAGGTTACGGTAACGAGCGACTACGCCTATATTTCCGATCTCAATGCCAAGTCAGTCGTTGTAGGCTGGGGTGAATTAAAGAAAGATAAAGCCGTTTCCGGGGGAATCATAATCCTTGTTCGCCAAGGATTGGCTGCGACGTACGCGAAAGGGATTGGTGTTCATGCCAACTCTGAGGTAGTTTACGATATTGAAGGTAAGGGTTACGACTTCTTTGAAAGCTACATTGGGATCGATCAAGCCATGAAAGGGAAACCTTCCTCGGCTACTTTTGCAGTGTATGTGGATGGAGAACAGAAATTTGAGAGTGATGTTTTCCGGGCAGGAACAGAACATCAATTTGTGAAAATCCCTGTGACTGGTGCAAGAGAGGTGAAGCTGGTTACAACAGATGCTAAGGATGGCAATGCTTCAGACCATACGGTATGGGCGGATGCGAAGTTCTCAAATAATTCAAGCAAACCTACCATTACAGTACCGGAAGAGACAACCTTCGTTAAGCTGAACAGCGAATTTGATGTGTTGAGCGATGTAACAGCTTTTGATACGGAAGATGGTAACTTAATTGGAGCCGTTGAAGTGCATTCAAATGGATTCACATCAAGCAAAACAGGGACTTACAACGTCGAGTTTTCAGTTACAGACTCAGATGGGAACTCCGCTGTGCAGGCCAGAAAGATTGTTGTATACAGCGCTAGTAAATACCTGAGTGATATAGATTGGCAATCGGCAAAAACGGATTATAATGTGGTTCGAAAAGATAAGGCTAGCTCTAACAATCCGATTAAGCTGCTGGTAAATGGCGAGGTCAAAGAGTTCGCTAAGGGCTTAGGAACCCATGCCAGCTCTGAAATCGTGTATAATCTGGCGGGTGCAAACTATGAATATTTTGAAACGTATGTAGGGGTTGATAGAAATATCCCTGAGCAAAGCAACTCCAGTGTAATTTTCAAAATCTTTGCCGATGGGGCAGAGGTTTATAACAGCGGACTGATGAAATTTGGTACAGAGGCCAAGCTTGCGCGGTTACCTGTTAAGGATGTAAGTGAATTGAAGCTGGTGTTAGATAATGCAGGTAACGGAAATGCTTCAGATCACGGTGATTTTGCTGATGCGAAGTTTATGATCTTGAACAATATACCAGAGCTTACCATACCTAAATCTGTCTCAACCAAAGTGGGCCAAGCGATTGATATCAGTGAAAGCTATTCGGCAATGGATTCGGAAGACGGTGACTTGACGGCTCAAGTGAAGGTCACAGGCCAAGCGCAAGTTAAATTCAACCGGGCTGGAAAGTATCCAATCACTTACACAGTAACAGATAGTGATGGAAATACGACCACGAAGATTAGAACTATAGCCGTAGTAGACATGACGGACTTTACGTATCTGACGGATTACGACTGGAATTCTACTCAGAACAGCTATACTGCACCTTTGAAGGATAAATCTATTAGTGCAAATACGCTGAGATTAACAGATGAGAACAATCAGGTAGTGTCCTATGAAAGAGGAATTGGAGCGCACTCTAACTCGACGATTGTATACAATCTAAGCGACAAAAACGCGGACTATTTCACTTCCTATGTAGGTGTAGATAGACAAATGTACGGTTCTGTTGGTTCGGTGAGCTTTGAGGTGTTTGTCGATGGAGAGAAGAAATTCGATAGTGGGGTCATGGGTTCGAGAGATCCGCAGAAATTCATCGAATTGGATATTAATGAAGCAAAAGAACTGAAATTAGTCGTCACAGACGGGGGAAATGGCAACGGATCTGACCATGCTACATGGGGTGGAGCCAAACTACATTTCGCGAATGGAGATCACTTATTCACTAGAGATCTCGAACAGGCGATTGCAGCGGCTAAAGCAATTTCTCTAGAAGGCTTCACACCTGAGAGCATCGCGGCATTTACGTCCAGCCTCTCGATAGCAGAGACAGTGTTGGCTAACTCTTCTGTTACGCAAAGTGAAGTAGACGAAGCTGTAGCAGCGTTGCAACAAGCAACCGAAGGTTTGGTCCAAATAGATCTTACGCAACTGATTACTGTGGCGGACCCGTATTTAAGTGCTTCGATCAAGACTACATTGGGCGTAACTGGAGAATTAACATTAGGTGATATATATAACCTTACAACGTTAACTAGCGAAACCAGAAGAGCCAGATCCTTGGAAGGTTTGCAGTACGCGAAGAACCTAGAGACACTTGATATTACTGGAAATGAAATTACAGATTTCTCCCCATTACAAGGATTAACTAAACTAACGAGCTTATTGGCCGACCCACAAATGGTAGAGGTAGGAGAATTTAAGGGACCTGTAGTTGAAGTGGCCAATCTGGTGAAAGGGCTCGATGGCAGCAAAGTGATCCCTAATTCGGCTGGGGTAAGAAACACTAGAACATCTAATGAAATTGCGTTTGATATGAAGGAATGGGCTGCTAATCCGGATGTGTTCACTATTGACCTATCAAACGAGGAGAAAGGAACTTACATGCTGGGGTTAACTTACCAAGTCGCAGGTAATCTCGTGCAAATCATTTCTTTTATTGATAATAATTAAATTCCCAAGAAAGCAGGCGGATTGTGGTCTCTATAACCATGGTTCGCCAGTTTTTAAATGAGGGGGTTTTTATGTAAAAATATCCATTTTGTCATATGACAAAAGAAATGACAACGCTCACTATAAGCGGTGTAGTCTTTTAACTATACTTAATCAGAAATGCGCCAAATTTAAATGAATACTCCAATTGAAGCTTTTTATACAAAGAAGTAAATAATGTATGCGGTTTAGAGGGAGGTGTTTCTGTGAAAATCATCATTGTAGATGATCATCCTTTAGTTAGAAGAGGGCTGGCATCTGTCATTGCAATGCAATCGGATATGCAATTTGCCGGTGAAGCTACGAATGGTCCGGAAGCACTTGATGTGATTGAAGAGACAAAGCCAGACATTGTCCTCATTGATCTTAAACTTGCTGATGAATCAGGACTGGATGTCATTAAGATAGCACGTACCCGCGGCATTGTTAGTAAATTCATACTGTTGACTTCCTCTGCGAGCAGAGAGGATTTTTTGAGGGCTGAAGAAGTATTGGTAGACGGATATGTTCTGAAAGAGGCACTGCCGGAGGAATTACTGTTTGCTATCCAGTTGGTGTACAAAGGGAGAAAATACTATGATCCTGGTCTAATGGAAGAAAAGATGCGAATGAGCGCCAGCAGTCCAACAGATGAATTGACACCAAAAGAGAAGGAAGTCCTGATTCAGCTTGGACAAGGTGCTTGCAATAGAGTGATTGCCACACGTCTTTTTATCAGTGAATTTACGGTGAAGAAGCATGTCAGTCAGATTTTAGCGAAGCTGCAGGTTACTGACCGGACACAGGCGGCATTGTGCGCAAACGCGATAGGATTAACGAAATATGAAATGTCTTATGAGTAGAACGGCAAGATCAGATGTTATAATGGCTTTAACTACTTTGCGAGATTGAGTATTCTGTCTAATTGTAATTAGGGAGTGCTGTTGATGTTTGAATTGCCAGGATACCAAACCTTAGATCTGATAGATAATACCGCAGATATCAGGTTATACAGACTCCTACGTCAAGAGGACGGCCTGAGGGTTATCGCTAAGACAACAATAGGAGAATACCCGGGAGCTGCCATGGTCGATGCTTTTCGTCATGAGTATGACATGCTTAAGCGACTTTGCGGTCGTGGTGCAATAGAGCCGTACAGTTTGGAAATTATGGCGGACCGACCAGTCCTACTCTTAAAAGATATAGAGGGGAGTACCCTTGGGCAGATCCTGCGTATGCCTGTTAATTCACTGGGTCTTCCAGCGCTGCTTCGAATCGCTACAGCTATTGCTGATTGTCTTATGCAAATTCATCGTGAAAAAATAACACTAAATGAACTAACCCCCGCTCATCTAATCGTAAATCCCATTACTTTTGAAGTGAAATTTATTGATATAAGAATGTGTTCTACCGAAAACACCACGAGTCCTTTGTCGCCGTTAAGCGGTCGGCCCGATGTTCTGCTTCCTTATATAGCTCCAGAACAAACGGGACGAACCGGAGTCAAACCGGATTACCGTTCTGACTTTTATTCGCTGGGGATCATCTTATATGAATGCCTCTCGGGCAGCCGTCCCTTTGAGCTGCATGATGTTGTTGATATTGTATATCGTCATCTTGCAGATACACCTGAGCCTCTGCACCGCAGGTTCCCCACTATCCCTCTATCGGTCTCTGATATTGTTGGTAAATGCATGGAGAAAATGCCTGAAGCGAGGTATGCCAGCGCGTTTGGCATTAAATCGGATCTTGAGGAATGTCTATCCCGTCTAGAAGAATCCGGACATATTGAGCCTTTTCCACTAGGAAGCTGGGATATCCCAGAGCGCTGGATGGTATCAGGACGCTTCTATGGAAGACATCTTGAGCAACAAAGCTTAAGAGAAGCACTGCAACGAGCATCACAAGGTGCCGTAGAGACGGTTTGGATTAGCGGGGAGAGTGGTATCGGCAAAACAACCTTTCTGAAGGAGACCCTTACAAATACAGTCTCTTTGGATGGTTTCTTCGCCAGAGGCAAATTCGAATCCCGACATACCTCACTCCCTTATGGCATCTGGCATCAAGTCATAGAAGAGTTGGTTAGTCAGCTGCTGATGGAAACAAAGTTGCAGGTGGAGGTTTGGAGGCTGCGTATTCTACAAGCAGTGGACAATTACGGTCAGTTGCTGATCGATTTTGTTCCTAAGCTTGAACTCTTGATTGGCCCTCAACCCTCCGTGCCTCCACTGCCACCGCTGGAAGCTCAGCATCGCTTTCAATTAATCATGAGCCGATTTATTCAACTCTTTCCTCATGAGGATCATCCTTTGATCTTGGTATTGGATAATTTGCAATGGGCTGATGATACGTCGCTGCAATATCTCACTTCGCTTATAGAGGATACAGCAACGACTCATCTGCTAATCGTGCTTTCCTATCGCAATCGGGAGATTACAAGGCTGCACCCGCTCAGTAGGCTGGAAAAACATCTGATTGACCGCAACGTAGCGATGAGCAGAATTTCTTTACAAGCACTTGAACTCACCGATTTAAAACAACTGCTACTTGATGTTATGCGTTACGAGGCAGCTGACTTGGACGAGCTGGCGCGCGTGCTGCTTCATAAGACAGATGGAAACCCGTTATTTATTAAGCAATTCCTTCAAGATTTGATAGATGATCAGCGAGTGGAATTTGATGAGAATATTCGAAGCTGGAAATGGGATCTCCAGCGTATTACTGAATTGAATGTACCCGATAACGTAGCTTCATACCTTTCAAGTAAATTGCAGCAATTTCCTGAACAGACGGTATATGCACTTAGCAGAGCCGCATTTATAGGCAGCCTATTTGATTTACGTACACTTGCTGATATTACGGAGACACCGATAGAGACATTGAACGATGCGTTGGCGGTTGCTGTACATGGGCGCTTGTTGCAGCCCGTTAACGGGGAGGAATATCCGCATTATAAGTTCCAGCACAACCGCATTCATCAGGCAGCATATACTTTTATTTCCGAAGAGGAGCGTTCCGAGCTGCATTGGAGGATTGGTCTGTTATTGCTAGGCCGAGGCCCGCTTAGTGAAGGAACGACTCTATTCGAAGCTGTCCATCATTTGAATCAGGCACTTACATGGTTAGACCGCCCTGAAGAGAGGCTTCAACTAGTAGAGCTGAACTTACAGGCAGGGATAAAAGCGAAGCAAACAACCGCACATGAGACAGCCTTGCAATATATGCTTCAGGCAACGTCATTATTAGAGGAGCAGAGCTGGGAGGCGCATTATGGGCTGACCTTCCGGGTATTTCGTGAGAGGGCGGAGCTCGAATATTTATGTTCCCATTTTGATACGGCTAATGAATTATTCCATCTGTTAATTGATAAAGCTACGACAAATATGGATAAGGCTTACGTCTACGTAATGAAGGTGCAGTTGGAAGCAAGTAATGATAACCATGAAGAGGTGATCTCCTTAGGCCAGCATACCTTATCGTTACTGAAAGTGAAGCATCAATTTGATCCTAGTTATGCTCAATTGACGCTTCAATGGTTACGATTGCGGCATAGACTCAAGAAGGTCTCACTCGAATCGCTTACTCTTTTACCTCCAATGACTGATGAAGCACGTAGAATCGCAATGTCTACTTTAGATCATTCAAGCAATGCTTGCTTTTACGTCAATCGAGAAGGGTGGCTTGCTTCTTCCTTCACCATGATTGAATTAACGCTTGATTATGGGATGACTCCGGAGGCTTCCATTGGATTCATAGGTTATGCAATGTTTCAATATTATTACTTCCGTAATGATGAAGAGACATTCAAATGGGCCATGCTGGCGTTCAGCTTATCCGAACCCTATCCGAAACAGCACATGACAACCTTAGCCGCGTTCGCCATGTGCTACGATAGCTGGCGGCATTATGATCCTGCTATGCTCCATACGTTTACCGAGAAAGCTGGTAAAGTAGGACTGGAGTCAGGTGACTTATGGAAGGGCAACCAGAATGTGCTGATCAACTGTGCTTCCCTTTTGCAATTTGGCCATCCTCTAGGCGATATCTATGAGCGATTAATTACTCATTCCGGTGATTTGCTGCGCCATAACAACAGTCTTCATTGTAAGCAGGCTATTGTAGCAGCGGCCATTCTTGTTCGCTTGACAGGTTATCGCTCTATAGATGATCCCTTTCCCATTGCGGAGATTAGCGAGCCTGCTTTTGCACAGTCGGTTCATGGGGACACCTTTGATTTTATACAAGAAATGGTCTGGATCTATCAATATTTGACGGGCTATGTATTTGGGGAATACCGAGAAGCCAGTGAGGCATTAGCCAAATCAGCCGCCATTATAAAATCACGCGAAGATGGCCTAGACAGTCCCATGCAGATCATGTATGAATGTTTAGTCTGGGCTCAGTTGTATGAGGAATATAACGCTGAAGAGCAACGTACATATCGGGCAAAAATGCGTAAATGCTTGAAGAAAATGAAAAAGCTTGCCAGGCGTTGTCCGGGGAATTATCAGCATAAATATCTGTTAATGAAGGCTGAGTTAACTCGTCTATCGCGAGATCTCCGCCAAGCTGAAGCATTGTATGAGCAATCCATTGAGAACGCTCGGATCCACGGTCATATTCACGATTTAGCGATGGCAGCGGAATGTTATGGCAAATACGGGCTTCGTCATGGCAAAATGCATCTGGCAAGAATCTATATGACTGAGGCCTATGAGGCTTATCTGCAATGGGGCGCAAAGGCTAAAGCGGCTGACCTGGAGCAGCAGCACCGCCATTTGCTGCATATTAAACGAGAGCCCGGGCTCGATCGTGTGGATTCCCTTTCTGTGGTAATGTCTGCCCAAGCATTATCCGGCGAGATGGAGATGAGCCGATTATTGGCCACGCTGATGCGAATCATGCTCCACAATGCTGGGGCAGAATATGGGGCTGTTATTTTTGATCATGACGGCAAATGGATGGTGGAAGCTTATGGGACCTCAGAAGCCCAGCATATCGAATCTGTTCCACTTGGGGAAGAATCGGGGTTGGTCCCGGCAGCGATTATAGCTTACGCGGCAAGAACACAAGAACAGGTTGTATTACATGATGCACTCAGTGAAGGAATATTTACACGTAATACTTACGTTAGGAATAATAGACTGAAATCGGTTCTATGTCTCCCCATCATGAATCAGAATAAATTGGTTTGCCTGCTCTATTTAGAGAATAATCTATCGCCGGGTGTATTTACTCCAAGCAGACTCGATGTGCTCAAGCTGCTTGGTTCACAATGCGCAATCTCAATCGCTAATGCCAAGCTGTATTCGGGAATCCAATATCTCAAAAAAAATCTGGAGGATCAGGTGGTAGAAAGAACTCGTAGCCTGGAGCGTTCGATGCGTGAAACATCTGCGGCGTTGGCCGAAGCTACTGTTTTTGAGGAACGCAATCGTATTGCCCAAGAGATTCATGATATTGTCGGGCATACCCTTACATCGACGATTCTGCAGATTGAAGCTGGCAAGCGGCTGCTTCAGAAGAAGGAGATAGACAGCGGCTTTCAGCGTCTGGCTGAGGCCCAGGATCTTGTGCGGCATAGCTTGAATGAAATCCGCGGCTCTGTCCATATGCTGAAAGAGGACAGGTATTCTGATCTAACCGTGATGCTGAAGCAGTTGATTCGAGATACAGAACGCAATGCAGGCGTTGTTGTTCATGCAGTTATTTACGATCTGCCGGAAGCCATGTCAACAGCCTATAAAAAGGCAATCTATCATGCTTTGCAGGAGGGCTTAACTAATGGGATCAGACATGGGAAGAGTGTGGAGTTCCATTTTAGTCTGGAGTCTGTTGGAGCAAACTTGCAGTTTAGACTCAAGGATTGTGGGCTAGGGATGGGTCCAATCGTGATGGGATTTGGACTTAGGACGATGAAGGAACGGGTTGAGCAGCTGGGAGGCAGCTTATCCATCGATTCAGAAATGGATGAAGGCTGTTTACTGGAAATTGATCTGCCCATGCGAAGGGTTGTGGATAGAACATGAGTAAAATAAAAATTGTAATTGCCGATGATCAATTGTTGACGCGGGAAGGACTTCGCACCATTTTGGATCTGGAAGATGATATGGAAGTGGTTGGTGCTGCCAAGAATGGAGAAGAAGCTTGCGAGATGGTTGAGGCACTCCAGCCTGATCTGGTGCTGCTTGATATTCAAATGCCAGTTATGGATGGCCTTAGCGCCTTGAAACGAATAAAGCAGATTCGCCCGAACATCTTCATTCTGATTCTGACTACTTTTATAGAGACTGATTATATTGTAGAGGGGATGGCCTACGGAGCAAGCGGTTATATGCTGAAGGACATGGACGCAGATAAAATGATCGCTTCGATTCATGATACGTTATCCGGGCAATTTATTCTGCCAGCTCTGGTAGCAGCCAAACTGGCATCGAGGATGAACAGGTTAACAGAGGACTATGAACACTGGCAAAGATCGGGTCTGGATCGTATCAGTCTGACAGAACGGGAAGAGGAGCTGGCACAGCTCATTATCCGGGGACTGAATAACCGTGAAATCGCCGATACATTACATATTGCCGAAGGTACGGCGCGTAATTATATTAGCAATCTTTACAGCAAATTAGAAGTGGTTGATCGGGCCCAAGCGATTGTGCGACTGCAAGCTATTTTGTAATAGTTGTTGCTGTTAACGAATTACTGTCGGGGCCAAATATTCAAACAGCGGGAGATTCCTCAGTATTCCAAATGTAACGGTCAGAATCAACATTATAGCCATAATTGCCTGGCTAAGAGGCCGGATTTGCTTCTTATTATTAATCCAATACAACATATACAGAGGTGCTAAAATAAACAGCAACGGGTTAAATCTAAACGCTTGAATAAGGTCGAACTTCAGCAAGGAAAGAATAACTCTTGTGACTCCACATCCGGGGCAATACAATCCAGTCCATTCATGAAATGGACAAGGGATACTAATATTGGTTAAGGGTATCCATGCTTTGAGATAAACTACGCCGACGAGACTTAAGGACACACCCCAAAATAGTTTAGGATGTGTCCTTTTATAAATCGTAAACTTATACCAGTTTATTAACATCGGATTGTACCAAGGCATACGTGACAATACCCAGACCAAAGAGTGTCAGGATCACATAAAGCACTGAATTATCTGACGGGTATTGGCCGCGCTGTCTTTGAGCTTCAGCAATATGTTTACCTACCTGATAGGCCCAAATGAAGCTCCAGATCCCGCACGTAACCAACGTTAGAAGGAAATGTTTTCCTCCTGTAAATGTATAGTCTCCACTCAGTTCGCCTACCTCATTGGTTAGAACAATAAACCAATATATTGTATAGAGCCCACATGTAATTAATGACAAAATAATGGCGAATGCAACACTTCTGCGACTTATCATTACTCACTCTCCTATGTATTTACATAAAAATTCGACATTTCCATCTTATTGAATTAGGGAAAAATATACAAGACAATATTTGAGAATTACTGTCCGCTGTCGAAATCTAGACAAACTTACTGCTGATATCTAGTGGAAACCTTACCAAATATGAAATATACTTTTGAGGCTATGCACTGGAACCAACTAGATTTACATTAACGAATGGAGGACACTTTGATGTCTACTTTGCCAAATTGCCCGAAATGTAATTCAGAATACACTTATGAAGATGGTAGTTTGCTCGTCTGCCCGGAATGTGCGCATGAGTGGAGCCTCGACACAGAGGCTGAAAGCAGTGAAGAGAACAAGGTTGTCAGAGATGCCAACGGAAATATTTTAAATGATGGAGATGCTATAACTATTATTAAAGACCTTAAAGTAAAAGGAAGCTCATCCGTTCTGAAGATAGGAACAAAGGTGAAAAACATCCGTTTAGTGGACGGAGATCATGATATTGATTGCAAAATCGATGGTTTTGGAGCTATGAAATTAAAGTCCGAGTTTGTTAAAAAGATCTAAAAAATAAGAATCAGCTTAACTTCAACAGAAGTAGGCTGATTCTTTATTTTAAACGTTATCTATTAATCTCAACAATCTGATTTCGTCCGGCATTTTTTGCTTGATATAAGGCTTTGTCCACTGATTCGAATAAATCATTTAGTTGATTGGTCAGGCTTTCTGTATATTGTGCTGCAAAATTACTAATGGACAGCAGTCCCATACTAACAGTAATCGAGAGGGAATGAGCAACATCCTCTACATGTACTTTATTAGCTTCTATTATAGATTTGATATGCTTTGCTAAGTGGTTTGCTTGTGTTTGATCTGTATTTGGTAAGTAAATGATAAATTCTTCTCCGCCATAACGCGCCAGAACATCCGTCTCCCTCAACGTTTTCTTAATTACCTCTACCGTGCTGCAAATGACGACATCACCGATTAAATGGCCGTAATTATCATTCACTGTTTTGAAAAAGTCGATATCCAGAAGGATGATAGCAAAAGGCTGCTTGAGTTTCATATTTTCTATGATCTCATGCTCTAAGTGCAACGTTAAGTAATGACGATTATAACAACCGGTTAGGCTGTCCGTTATGGCCATCTGCTTAAGTTTTTGGTTAGTCTGCGATAATTCATCCTGGATTTCAGTTAATGCAGCATTACGCTCTTGCAGGGTCTCGTTCTGGTGATTGGTCTCGGCTATGAGGCGATGCAGCTCGCTTCTGTCCTGAAAAGTGAGAATGCGTCCAACCCTGATTCCACCTACCACAATCGGCGCCGCAGTAATGTTAATGTATGCATCGAGTGAGGTGTAGAATAGTTCAACCTCAGTCCTCTCCATGGGCTGGTTCAAGTATGTATGAAGGAATAAATCGAAAGCTCCGGAAGTTTGCTCTATGGGTGCGATGGTCGACACGTCAAAGTGAGCACCGATTTGCAGATGGATTTTTGGAAAAAGCGAGCGATTGATTTCTACTACAGTCTCACTATCATCCAGTACAAGAATTCCTTCTGTAATGGTGTCAATGATATCCTGATGGGCGATGGTTACGAGATCAAATATTTTATCCCGATGGATAGCAATTACGAAAAAGATTGCCGAGATTAAGATCCCCAGAGAGGTCAGCCCTGGAATAACTGGATCAGATTTAAGCAATACCACATTAAGAAAAACATCCAATAAAATAAATACCGTTAGCACCAGCACCCCTTTGAGCACATGAGCAACCTGTTTTTTGATCCGCTGTGTAGTGTTTGAGACTAGCGCTGAATAGATAATATACAGAGAAATCATTACGCTGGTAGTTAAGAAGATAATAAGCAGCCAAAAAATCGGACCATAATATCTTTCGATATATCCGCCGTTCATAGGGAGAACAAAACTTCCGTTTGGATTGGCGACCACCCCTACTAAGATCAAAGCTGCGAGAATGTATAGGATCAATGTGTTCTTTTTTCGAAGGAGATGTGATTTTCCGGTGAGTAGTACCGTGAACAGAAGCCAGCCAATGGTTAACAGAACCGAGTCGATAAATGCGAGCTTCACATAAAACAATTGAAACTTGGGATCATCGGTTGTTTTGATAGCGAATTGGCAGAAGGGCCATAACATCATAGTAAAATGAAAAACTAAGTATGCTTTATGTAGGTTAGTGATAGTTACAGACGCAAATATGTAGATGAACAAAGCGAACAAAACAAAAAATAATAACAAATCAATCCATGTCATGATATTCATTTCAGTGACACCTTCTCCCACCCGGTTAACAGTTCTTTCATGTTACCTTGAATTTTATTCGTTGCCATATGATTATTTGTTCTACGACAACCGCTATTTGTTTAAGAGTCTTTCAACATATTCCTTCAAAATCCTCTATTTGTAAGCGTGGTTTTGCAAATTTTAAGGATGAGTTTCCCGGGAAACTAGGGTTGGACAGAATGACTAGCTTTTTTAACCTTAACTTGTGTTATAATCAAACAAACAATTTAAAGAGGAAATTATAGTTAAGGGGGATTTGTAAGTGGAAATAGGAATAAGCACGTTCGTAGAAACAACACCGGATGTTCAGACGGGTGAAGTGATAAGTCATGCGCAGCGATTGCGCGAGGTTGTAGAGGAGATTGTGCTTGCAGATCAGGTGGGTTTAGATATATTTGGCGTGGGCGAACATCATCGCAAAGATTATGCGGCGTCTTCTCCAGCAGTTTTACTGGCTGCGGCGGCCTCACAGACGACACGGATTCGGCTAACCAGTGCGGTTACAGTACTTTCCTCTGATGACCCCGTACGTGTGTTTCAGGATTTCGCTACCCTGGATGGAATCTCGAATGGACGCGCAGAGATCATGGCAGGCCGGGGTTCTTTTATTGAATCGTTCCCGCTGTTTGGGTATGATTTGAATCATTATGATGAGCTGTTCGATGAGAAGCTGGACTTGCTGCTCAAAATACGGGAATCCGAAAAAATAACCTGGAGCGGCGTGCACCGTCCTGCCATTAATAATCTGGGGATTTATCCGCGTCCCGTGCAGAATCCATTGCCAGTATGGATTGGCAGCGGAGGAAATACAGAATCCGTAATTCGTGCAGGTCTACTAGGGTTACCGCTTGTGCTGGCTATCATTGGCGGCAGTCCGCTACAGTTTGCTCCGCTCGTGAAGCTCTATAAGAAGGCTGCAGCGCAAGCGGGACATGATGTATCGAAGCTGCCCGTTGCTTCGCACTCACACGGCTTCATTGCAGAGGACAATCAGCAGGCTGCCGATATGTTCTTCCCTTCTACACAAGCTAGTATGAATGTTATTGGCCGGGAACGCGGATGGGGTCAATACACCCGTGCAAGCTATGATGCGGCGCGTAGATTTGAAGGTGCCTTGTATGTAGGTGACCCAGAGACCGTTGCTGAGAAAATCATTCACCTGCGCAAGCAAGTAGGCATCACACGATTTATGCTGCATGTGCCGCTTGGCACAATGCCTCATAAGGATGTAATGAGAGCCATTGAGCTATTGGGTACCCAAGTAGCACCCATTGTTCGCGCTGAGATATCGAGATGGGAAGCAGAGGTTGAAGCTAAGTAGTAACTATGATCTTACTTAATTATTGAAGCTGTTGATAATGGAGGGGGAGATGGATATGACAGAGCACACTATAGCGAGCAGACTCGAAGCATTAGGAGTTGTCCTGCCTGAGGCTAGTGAACCGGCGGCAAAATACGCTAACTACGTAATTGTTAATGGTTTATGTTTTGTGTCGGGAAAAGGACCAGCGGGCCATCCCAAAGGAAAGCTGGGACAAGACTACACTACCGAAGAAGGCTACCATTTTGCACGTTTAACGGGTATAGAGATCCTTGCCGTCCTGAAGACAGCTTTAGGTTCTTTGGACAAAGTGAAAAGAGTAGTCAAAATTCAAGGCTTCGTTAATGCAGATCCCCTTTTTGAAGAACATCATAAAGTGCTTAACGGTTGTTCAGATTTAATGCTTGAGGTGTTCGGAGACAAGGGTGTTCATGCTCGTTCTGTATTGGGTGCTGTTTCTGTAAGGGATAATCTTCCGATCATTATTGATTCCATTTTTGAAGTTGAGGAACCTGTCTAGCCGGCTCCATGAGGCATATTTAAAAAGAGGACTATGATACCGAAAGGTGATCGTAGTCCTCTTTTTTTAGGTGCTTATGCCGTAGGTAGAGGATTACCCCAAAATTTGTAACAAAACTAATCACCCTTTTTTTAGTAACAATAGGTGTACATATCAATCAACGAGGTGATGACATCATGAAATTTCAAAAGAAAGCTATGTTACTTTTACTACTTACATCTATGCTATATACTGCTCCGGCCTATGCGGCGACAACGCCTCAGACTCCGGTTACAGCCGTTTATCTGGATGATCAACAGCTACAATTGGGGGCTCAGCCCTTGTTAGTAAACGATACAGTACTAGTTCCTATGCGTAAGTTATTTGAAGCTCAGGGGGCAAAGATTACTTGGAATAATGATACCAAGACCGTTAAGGCAACCAAGGGCGACCTGGTGCTGACCTATCATATTGGTGATCAGGCAGTGAATAAAAATGGCCAGTCCTTAAGTGTAACGGTTCCCGGCCAGATTGCCGGCGGTTATACGATGATGCCACTGCGTTTTGTCAGCGAAGCTTTGGGCAGCACTGTGAAGTGGGATACCACTACTCGTGCCGTTCGTATCTACTCGGCACTGGATTACGATACGACAATTCTGTATGGGGTTAACCTGCGAACTTTGCCAGACTCGTCAGCCCAATCAACGGTGCAGCAAATGTTGTCAGCAGGAGATAAGGTACATGTGGTTAGAGAAGTAGATGCTTTATGGTTAGAAGTGCGAACACAAGATAACAAGAGTGGCTATATATCTGCTAAACCCAAATATAGCAATTATACTAGTACGGCTCTTGTAGAGCGGCAGGGAAGCGAGCTGCTTGCTTACGGAGAAAAATATCTGGGAACACCTTATGAATTTGGTGCTGCTACTGACCAGACGGCTACCTTTGACTGTTCTTCCTTTGTAGGACATGTATTTAAGGATGTGTTGGCAATTGACCTGCCACGTGTCTCTTACAATCAGGCCAAAGAGGGCAAAGAGGTTGGAATTAACGAGCTGCGCAAAGGGGATCTGTTATTCTTCAGTGCACGTGGACTTGATATTGGGCATGTGGCGATTTACGCGGGAAATAATCAGATCCTACATACGTACTCCAAGGAGCTTGGCGTTCATTATGAAGCCTTAAGTGACAAGTGGAAGAAACGTTTGGTCACGGCTCGCAGATTGTTTTAGCTAGGTAATAATTAGGCTATAATTATCACGGTGTAGAAAAGTTGAAATCCCCTCTCCATTAAAATTTATTTGCAGGCATAAAGACGGTTTTTGAGTCTCTTTTCCGTCTATGTTATGAGCTTGATGTTAAGGAGGAAAATAGTGACTTGTACGGACGCAGAACTGGTAGATAAGGTGTGTAAAGGTGACATGGATGCATTCAGTGTACTTATCGGCAAATATTCCAATGCAGTATACGGGGTTGCTTATGGTAAATTGGGTGATTTTCATACCGCACAAGACATTGCCCAAGAGGTTTTTGTTAAAACCTATCGCAAATTACCTAACTTAAAGGAGCCTGAGAAACTCGCCAGTTGGTTATATGCGGTTACTGCACGGGAATGCATGGATTGGTTTAGGTCAAATAAAAAGAAAACTGCTTACGAATTCATGCAAAAAATGGAGGTTCCGCAGCCAGAATCTACCGAAGATCAGCTGCTCAGAAAAGAACTCCAGCAAGATGTGTGGAAAGCCTTAAACACCCTATCAGAAGCTAACCGTATAGTCACAATTCTCTACTATATCGACAATTACAAGGTTAGGGAAATCGCCGATTTCCTTGATTTATCCAGCGAAGCTGTTGAGAGTAGACTCCGCAGATCAAGAGCGATCTTAAAAAGGGAGATGTTGAGTACAGTGAATAATAATCTTAGTGAAAACAAATTACAGGACGAATTTAAGAAGAGAGTCTTTCAGGATGAAAGAATGACTGAAACGAATTTTCGTCGTGTGGCTATGGGCCAGAGTGAATTTGATGATATTGATATGCATAAAACAAACTTCTCCAATGTAAATATGGAGGGCACCGGATTCGATAATATTAATATGAGCAGTACTACCTTTAATGACATCAATATGCATTCTGTTAAGTTTAATGAAGTGGGGCTGTGGGAAATAGAGGTTAGTAATAGTGAACTAGGGGAGGCTTATTTCCACGATATTCATTTGTACGGTAAAGGCAATAAGTTTGAGCGATGCCAGCTGAACGGGACATCCTTTGTAGATTGTGATCTTTCGAATGTGGATATAAGAGACTGCAATCTTTCAGGCGTCACAGTAAATGGGATTTCATTAGAGCTATTGTTAGACAGCTATAATAAAAGGAAATAAACTATATAAATCATAGATTTAATCGGAAACCACTTCTTTCTAGGAGTGGTTTTTGAGTTTAGGGTATAATGGATGAAGAGTGTACAGCACAACCTATAGGAGTGAAAAATAGATGAAGCGCATCACCATTTTAATTGCGGATGATGAGGCGGAAATTGCCGACTTGGTGGCCTTGCATTTGCAAAAAGAGGGGTATCATATCCTCAAAGTGTCCGATGGAAGGGCAGCGGTACAAGCCATTGAGTCGCAAACGATAGATTTGGCGATTCTGGATATAATGATGCCGGGGCTGGATGGTTACGAGGTCACCCGCCATATTCGGGAGCATCATCATCTGCCGATTATTTTTCTGAGTGCTAAAACTTCCGATCTTGATAAAATCACCGGACTGGTTATGGGTGCAGATGATTATATGACCAAACCGTTTAACCCAATGGAGCTGGTCGCCCGGGTCAATTCCCAGTTGCGGCGCTCCATACAATTCAGTCAGCCCGCAGCCATACCTAAATCGGTGCTAGAGGTTCGGGGATTGATGATTTCACCGGATGAGCATACGGTTACTCTTTATGGTGAGGTTATTGAGCTAACTCCAAAAGAGTTTGATATTTTGCACTTATTGGTCAGCCATCCTAAGCAGGTGTTTAGTGCGGAGAACATTTTTCAACAGGTGTGGGGCGATGCTTATTATGAGAGTGGGAACACGGTCATGGTGCATATCCGTACCTTGCGCAAAAAGCTCGGTGAAGACATCAATAAGAATAAATTCATTAAGACGATCTGGGGCGTTGGATATACTTTTAATGGGTAAAGCCCGTGAAATTTATTTATTTTAAGAAAAACTTTATATTTGTCCCGCCTTTTCTTTAAAGTGTCTTCGTTATTCTATTCCTATCAAGGAAATGGGAGGACATTGCTGATGAAGAAGTGGGGCTTTTTGGCATTGGTTGTGTTGTTGCTTGGGTATGCAGCGGCTCGTTATTTACCAAATACGGGTAATTTAGGATACGATGATAAGATTCGCAAAGAATCTATTAGAAATAACAATAGTTTAGAGGTAGTAACACAAGATCAAGTGTATCAAGGGGATTTGTTGCTGGTGAACAAACAATACCCGGTACATGAGGATAGTGTGAAGTCTGATATCGTGACCTTATATGAGCAGGCGGATCTGGTGCAGGGTTATGGGCTGCTGGATACCTCGATTCGTTTGTCTGAAAGTGTAGCGCATAAATTCAATAAGATGGTCAAAGCTGCCGAAAAAGAGGGTGTGAATCACTTTTTAATTAGCAGCGGGTACAGGGACTTTGAAGAGCAAGAGAAATTATATCAGGAAAAAGGTTCCGACTATGCTTTACCGGCGCAATATAGTGAACATAATTTAGGATTATCTCTAGATATCGGGTCGTCCCAATCAGAAATGAGTAAAGCGCCTGAAGGAAAATGGCTGCAAAAAAATGCCTGGAAATACGGCTTTATTCTCCGCTATCCGAAAGACAAAACCGAGATTACGGGGATAAAATATGAACCCTGGCATTTCCGTTATGTAGGGTTGCCGCACAGCGCCATTATTCATGAGAAAGGGCTTGTGCTAGAACAATATTTGGATTTCTTGAAAGAGAACAAAGAGATTTCAACAACAGTAGACGGCAAGGCTTATACAGTAAGTTATTTTCCGGTATCCAAATACACTACGATCAAAATTCCACAGGAAGGGCAATATATGACGTCAGGCGATAACATGGATGGCATAATTGTTACTACATATTAATGACTAAAGAGCCGAAAAAAAAGTCTGCTATAAACCTTTTGCTGGCAGCGATATTTATCGTCTATATGTATTTTTTAATCCGAATTATTTTATTTAAAGGTGCACCGGTGAACTTATTATCGCTTTGGGAGCAAGCGGGACGTATGTTTGAACATCCAGACCGGATTTTTAATCGGCGAGGCAACTATATTCCTTTTAAGGAGATCTCCCGGGGGATGGACGATCTGTCGCTTTCAGATCCTTTTTCATCGATTAATTTAGTAGGGAATTTGTTGGCCTTTATTCCGTTTGGGATCTTGGTGCCCATGCTGTTATCGCAAAAAGTAAGGCTGTTTCGAAGAGTTTTCTTCCTCTCGCTGGCGCTGAGCTTCTGTTTTGAATTCACACAATTAGTATTGTATATCGGCACCTTTGATGTGGATGATCTTATTTTGAACACTGGCGGCGGGGTGGCTGGTTACTGTATCTATAGACTGTTGACTTCTTTCGGATGGATTGCATCTATATCAAAGCGGTGTTAGTATTTGTGGATATAGATCTAGGGTAGAAGGGGCATGGTATGAAAAAGCGTATTTCGGATATTGTTTCCATCATTGTAGGAGCTTTGTTATTCTCCTTGGCCGTTAATTTGTTTGTGATTCCGAACGAGTTCGGTGAAGGCGGGGTCACGGGACTGACTATGATTACTTACTATTTGTATCAGTGGTCACCCGGTATTGTTAGTTTGATTCTTAACGCTTTATTATTAATTGTGGGGTACAAATTTCTAGACAAAACTACGACGGTATACACGATTATTGCGGTGTTTTTCAATTCGTTATTCCTGATTCTTACGAAAAATTGGAATATTGGCAGCGATGAGTTGATAATTAATGCAATATTCGGGGGTATCTTCTCAGGTGTGGGTATCGGGCTAATTATACGAGTGGGTGGAACGACTGCAGGGTCAACCATCATCGCCAGAATCCTACATAAATATTTGGACTGGAATGTTAGTTACGCGCTACTGCTCGTCGATTTAATTGTGGTGTTCGCTTCGTATTTCATCATTGGAGTACAAAGTCTGATGTTTACGATCGTGATGCTCTATGTAGCCACTAAGATAATGGACTTTATTATTGAGGGAGTGAACCCTAAGAAGGCTGTTACGATTGTATCCCAAGAGCAGGACAAAATTGCTGAACAGGTTAATGGAATTATGGATAGAGGCGTCACAGTAATATATGGCCGTGGGTACTATACCAAGACACCTAAAGAGCTGCTGTATATTGTGATTAGCAAGCAGGAAGTGACTATGCTTAAGAAAATCGTCAAATCCATTGATAAAGAGGCGTTTATTACCATCCACGATGTACGAGATGTATTCGGAGAAGGTTTTGTGGAGCTGTCAAAATAATAAGATAAAAAGCTATCCCGGAAGCTATAATGGCTGCTTGGATAGTTTTTTTGATTTTGGGCACGTTATTGTGATGGATATCATTGCAATTATTGGATCGTTCACATTTTTTCAATTTCCCGTGTGATTGAACGCACACTATGGGATGTGCAGCTTCTATATGCTTTTTATAGAGGAATTAATTTATTGCAGGAAAGAGGGTATTTAGATGTTAGATCAACAAACCATTGAAATCATAAAATCAACGGTGCCCGTATTGCAGGTTCATGGGAAGACCATCACAACTACTTTCTATGGCATGTTATTTGAAAATCATCCGGAGTTACTAAATATATTTAATCATGCCAACCAACGGGAAGGTAAACAGCAGACTGCACTTGCTAACGCCGTACTCGCGGCGGCAATGAATATTGATCAGCTGGGAAATATTTTGCCTGTGGTAAAACAGATTGCGGAGAAACATCGGGCATTGGGAGTATTACCTGAACATTATCCCATCGTAGGTGAGACTTTGTTAGCTGCTATTGGGCAAGTACTTGGCGATGCGGCGACGCCGGAAATTATTGATGCTTGGGCAAAGGCGTATGGCGTGATCGCAGATGCCTTTATTGGTGTCGAAGCAGAGAAGTATCGTGAAGCTGCCGAAATTCCCGGGGGTTGGAGTGGATTTAGAAACTTTGTGGTTACTAAGAAGGTTAAAGAAAGTGAACTTATTACTTCCTTCTACCTTTCTCCTGAGGATGGAGGGGCTATAGCTTCTTACTTGCCGGGTCAATACATCACGGTTCGTGTTCAGCCTGAGGGAGAGGAATACACCCATGTTCGCCACTATAGTTTGTCCAGTGCGCCGGGACAGTCGTATTACCGCATCACAGTTAAACGGGAAGGTGAAGGGCCGGATAAACCGGCTGGAGTCGTATCTACTTTCCTTCATGATGTCGTACAAGTGGGAGCTATATTGGAAGTAAGCTCGCCAGCAGGTGATTTCGTACTAAATAAAGATAGTGATCGTCCAGTGGTTCTTATCAGTGGTGGGGTTGGACTAACCCCTATGGTAAGTATGCTGGAGACATTAATTGCTATGCAGCCAGAACGAGAGGTAACGTACATTCATGCAGCCATCAATGGAAGCTTGCATGCTATGAAAGAAATGGTGGCGGATTTGGAGCAGTCCCATCCTACCCTACGATCCTATGTATGTTATGAAACTCCAAGTGAAGGAGATACGTTCCATAAAACAGGTTATATTGATCTAGCTTGGCTGCAAGAAGTAACAGACGTAAACTCTGAATTCTATTTCTGCGGACCGACTCCTTTTATGAAGGCGATATATAAGGCTCTTAAGGAATGGAAGGTGGCTGAAGACAGAATTCATTATGAATTCTTCGGCCCGGCTGGAAGTTTGGAAGCCTAAGCTGTAAAACCAAAAGAGCGTCCCAGTCCTAATGACTGTGACGCTCTTTTTTACAATAGAAGTTTATTTGAAGGCAGCGAATGGGTTAGTTCCCTTTGGTAATATTGAACTGAAATTAAAGGTGTACGTAGGAATTCCAGCCGCATAAGGGGCAATTTCGTACTGTTGGTAGAAGATTGCAAGGCCACTCTCGGAAACGTAGAAGTTTGGTTTTTCTGTTAGTCCGCCAGGTGTATCTGGAAAAGCTAGCTCCTTGGTGCTTTCCTTCAACATTTTATCTAATTTTTGTTTGTAGTTTGGCTCTGCCTTCAGCAGGTCCTTAAGTTCAATTGGTTTGCCGTCTTTCAGCGAGAAGGTAAATCCTTCACGAAGGGCTCCACCATGTGCTCCACCAGTATAGCCATATTGATCAGTCACGATGCTCAGAACCCCTTCACGGTTAAAGGAGACAACAAAAGTTTGAGAGAAGTCATATTTATTCTCTATAGTACCATCTCTACGGCTAGCCTGTTCTTCACTCTCTGCGACGAATTGTTCAGCTTGCTTTTTGAAGATCGCATTAATCTTAGTCTGCACTTCATCCGTTAAGCCACTGATTTTTGGATACTGTACTTTGATACTAGCATTTTTATTGCTCTTATCTAAGGTTTCAGAGGTAATTTTGATGTCATTCATTACTTTTTTAATTAGATCAAGTGATTTCAATGAAGGATTATAAACGCCTTGCACTCCTAAATAGTCAGACAAGAGTTTGAACGGAACATAAATCCGGTCGTTGATGACCTTCACATCATGACTGCCGGTCATGCTATAAATGTAATAGCCATTCAGGGTTGTACTAACACCGTAATCTGAGACCTCCATGTCCAGCTTCATGGAATCGCTGCCTACACTATAAGTTTTGGTGCTTGCATTATAGTTAATGGAGAGGCCAAAAGCATCCCGTAGTACAGTTAAAGGGATCATGGTGTTGCCGTTTACTATTTTCGCTTGCTGCGATAAGGTCTGGCCTTTATATTTAAGCACTACAGAGGGTTGCTGTGCGGCTTGTTTTACCGTATTTCCTCCGGTAGTTGCGGCTTGAACTGAAGTTCCTCCTACTAGTCCCGACCCTCCAAGCAATACTCCAGCAGCCAAGATGGCTGAGGTCCATTTCATACTTTTATTCATAACTTAATCTCTCCTTCCCAAGGATGGGCTTATGTAGTTGCAATATGATATTTTTTCCTCTATCACTCCTACAATTATACCTAGGTCCCAAATAGATTTGATTACAAAGACGGTTACAGTGTTGTTGCATAGATATGCAAAAGGTATATACTTTTTAACCATTTTGTACGATTAAGACACTAGCATTAAGAATGTAAAGTAATTACGGTGAGCTCGGGACGACAATTAAAACGAACAGGCATACGAGTTACTCCTATCCCGCGAGTGGTATAGACCTGAAGTTGGCTGTTGGGCAGTTGATATAACCCACTTGAATATTTACTTCCGTGAGGCGGGGTATATAAAGCTCCGACAAATGGAAACCGCACTTGGCCTCCGTGGCTATGGCCAGACAATTGCAGATCTATAGGCAGCTTACAAAAGTCATCGGCGAAATCAGGTTCATGGGCCAGGAGAATTGTGCAAGCCTCTTCCGGGATATGAAGCAGCGCTTGGGCGATGTCTGCTTTTCCGACCCAAGGATCATCTATTCCGGCAATATAGAGCTTGTCCGTACCTTGGGTTAGGACGATATGTTCATTATGGAGCACGTGGAAGCCCGATTGTGTTAGCCCTTTCGTTACAACCTTTCTGGTCCCAAAAGCATCATGATTGCCTAATACTGCAAATTGTCCAAAAGGAGCCCGCAACTGAGAGCACAAGGCTACGGCTTCTGAAATATAATCGGCTGAATGATCTAATAAATCGCCGGTGAAGCAGATCAGATCTGGCTTTACATGTTGAATTTGCTGCGCTAACTCCGTTAAAGCTTGCGGCTTGGAATATACCCCCTGATGTAAATCACTAAAATGAACGATACGAAATCTATCGAAGGCTGGAGAAAGTCTAGGGAGTGTAATATCTACATGTTTGATTTCCAGCCAGTAGGGTTCGATCCAATGTGAATAGATGCCGGATGCACCAGCTGTTCCAAGAAGGCCTAGAGTTACTTGAGCGCTTTTCTGTAGAAATTGTCGTCTGCTAATAGTATTCATAAACAAATCATACGCGGGGATTGTTACTCTACTATGACAATATTCATTTAATAACCCATTGTGACGATAAAACTACATATACATTTTTTTAATATGGGAGATGAAGAGATGAGTATTATCGATGCCTTAGTCCTCGCAGCACCTTATTTCAAAAAGATTCACTCGCAGGATATTATGATTGGAATCACGGACAGGGAGATCTTCCATTATTACGCACCAAGTAAAGTTATTGATCTCGGATTGGTTAAGGGTAACCCTATCCCTCCTGAAGATCTGTCGCTTTCAAATGGACTGAAAGGTATAGCAAGCTCTAACCGAATCCCAGCAGAAATTTATGGAGCTCCTGTAATCTCAACATGTGTACCTATCTACGGAACGGATGATGATGTAATCGGGGTTTTTGCCATTGCCTATACACTAGAGAACGAGAATAAGCTTGAAGGATTCACAGATGAGATTAATGAGATAAGCAGTCATCTAATGGAGATGGTGCAGAGCGTAGCTGCCCAATCTCAGGAGTTATCAGCTACTTCGCAGCAAATATTAGATAATACGCGTAGAGCCGTAACGGAATCACAAGAAGTGAATAAGGTTGCCGGCTTCATTCGTGAGATTTCTGAGCAGACGAACCTGCTTGGGCTGAATGCGGCAATTGAAGCTGCTCGTGTAGGAGAGCAAGGGGCTGGTTTTGGGGTGGTTGCTACGGAAGTACGCAAACTGTCCGTTAACACTAAAGAAGCAACCCATAATATTGAAAAATCACTGAGTGATGTTCAAAAGTCCATTAAGCAAATGGAGCAAGAAATTGAAGCGATCTCTGCTTCTTCACACTCACAAGCAGAATTGGTCACTGAATTCAGCGGAGTCATTGAGCGCCTGAATAAAGCGAGTAATGAAATGACGTCCTTTATGCAATCCATTATCCAGTAGATAGTGAATGCATAAGATGACTTCACCCAAACCATGCTAGAAGAGAACAGGCGCATTTCAGAAGGGAGCGTATTTCATTTATGAAACAACCCGATTCCAGTCTGCAAGCGAATGACAATGTAACTCAAGCCAAAAATTCTTTGGGCAAGCTTCATTTCTCTGTCTCTCAGGCACTTAGTCATCCAACAGAACAGACTTTGGCACAGGCTGAGAACCGCCTGGCACATACTGAGCAGGCGATTCAGCAAGCTCAGGACTGGCTAGGTCCTCAAGGTGTGGAGTTGGCTGAAGAACTGTTGACCGAGGATAAGAGCAGACTTGCCTCATTGAATAAGCAAGGGAAACGTTCAGTGCGCTAAATGTTCCTGCCGCAACCTGTGAAGCTCCAAGCTTCACGGGTTGTTCTTATGCGCTTTTCCCTGAAAGATGTGGCATAGGAAGAGGGATGTTATACTGGATTGAGAGTTTAAGCAAGGGTTTAGATGGGGGATAAGGGATATGAATGGCAAGCACATCGAAGAATTAACCCGGCAGGCGGAAGCTTTCATTCGACAATGTTACGCTGAACTAGATAAGTCTGAAGCCGAGACGGATCATCGCATTCTAGCCGTACATGAGGAAATTAACCAATCAGGCAGTTACACACATACAACGGAAGAATTAGCGCATGGTGCAAGAATGGCCTGGCGCCATAATAGCCGCTGCATTGGGCGTCTTTTTTGGCAATCCATTGAGCTAATCGATGAACGCCAAGTAGAGACTGAGGAACAAGTTGCTGAAGCGTTGCTGCGACATCTGGAAAAGGCGAACAACGGAGGACGTATTCGTTCACTCATCACGGTCTTCCGCAGCGGAGAAGATCCGAATCAGCGGATTCGGATCTGGAACCACCAATTGATTCGTTATGCCGGGTATCCTGGCGATGAAGAACACGGACGCGCTGGCGATCCGGCATCGGATGAATTCACAAAAATGTGCCAGCAACTAGGTTGGCAAGGAACAGGTGGCGATTATGATGTGTTGCCGTTAGTGATCAGTATTGGCAACGGGCATCCTTACGTTTTCCCTATTCCTGATCACCTCATTCAGGAGGTACCGTTAACACATCCTGAAATTGAACGTTTTGCTGAGCTTCAGCTCCGTTGGTATTCTGTACCCATTATCACGGACATGCAGTTGGAAATTGGCGGTATTCTGTACACGGCTGCTCCTTTTAACGGTTGGTACATGGAGACTGAAATCGGCTCGCGTAACTTGGGGGATACTGGACGATACAACACTTTGCCGGCTATAGCTGATGTGATGGGACTGGATCGCTCCAGCAACACAACGCTTTGGAAGGATCGGGCGCTTCTTGAGCTGAATCGCGCAGTGCTGCATTCCTTCAAGCAAGCAGGTGTCAGCATCGTGGATCACCATACAGCAGCAGATCAATTTGTTCGATTCCAGCAACAGGAGAACGAGCAGGGGCGCCAAGTCTCAGGGCGCTGGTCCTGGCTGATTCCGCCTATGTCACCTTCGTCTACACCGATTTGGCATGATCGTACGTTAAAAGAATATGATTTCAGCCCTCGTTTTCTTTATCAACAATCACCCGTCGCAACCTGCCCGTTTCACTAGCTAACGAAGGCAGTATATAGGTCGCAACTTGAATCTGGATAGAGGCATTTTCCTCGGAAATGTCTCTTTTTGTTTGACTATAGAAAAAGCGCCAAGTTCCCCTTCTAAGGAAACTGGCGCTTTTTAGGCTTTTAAATGATCCAGAAAAATTTGTTTAAGCAGCTCAAGCTGATCGTCGGAGTCTAGATCCGATTCCAGCAGGAGAATGTTTTTTTTCATCGTTAGTTTTCTGGAAAAGAGGGCAAAGCTATTCATGAGCGTAATTAAGGTTTCTTTTACGGGGAGACCCGCACGAATAGAGCCGTCTTCTACCCCATTTTGAATGATCCTGGAGTATTCATGCCAAATTTTGCGGTTGAGTGCATTGAAGCTCAGAACATCCTCAATAGGTTCACTTGAGTGTGAGGCGTAGCTTTCGAAATTGACCATAAAAATAATACTTAGATGATTTTGATCCTGAATAAAGAAATCAAATAATTTCTCGATTTGTTCAAGACAAGTAAGGGGCAAGTCCGCTACGTATTTAAAATGATCGAGCATAGGCTCCAGCATTCGGGTGGCTACAGCCACTACGAGTTTTTCTTTTCTGGGAAAATAGCGAAATAACGTCGCAATCCCGATATTGGCTTCGCTTGCGACATCTTGCATCGTCGACTTTTCGATTCCTTTTTGTGATAATACTCGTTCTGCGGATTCGAGGATCGTAATTAATCGTTGCTGCTTACCATCGGATCTTTCTTTTTCGTATCGTGTTTTAGGATTCATGAGGGCTAGACCCTTCCATTTTTTGATTGGGATTTTCAATTATTAGTATTATATCCACCGTTTATTGGATTAAGCAAGGAGTGGTTGTAGTTCTTTTGTAAAAATGATATGATGTATATCACAGTGATAGTGTGACTATCATCACTCAAATATTATATCACAATACGATTATAGAGGAGACCTAATTATGAATCGTCTAACTAATAAAGTAGCAATTATTACAGGTGCAGGCAGCGGCATGGGCCGTGAAGAAGCCCTTTTATTGTCCAAAGAAGGTGCTACAGTTGTAGCCACTGATATTAACGAGGCTGCCGTACAAGCAGTTGTGAAGGAAATTGAAGCAAATGGTGGTCAAGCAGCAGCTTATGCACATAATGTGGCTTCCGAAGAAGACTGGATCAAGGTTGTAGAAGATGTGATTAGCAAGTTCGGGAAAATCGACATTTTGGTAAACAATGCAGGGATCTCATTCCCAGTTCAATTGCTCGAATCCACTGTTGATCAATGGAACAAAGTAATGAACATCAACGTGAGCAGCGTATTCCTTGGCATGAAGCATGTTGTTCCTCAAATGAAGAACAATAAAGGTGGTTCCATCGTTAATATTTCATCCATCGCAGGTTTGACTGGCAGCAGCGGTGCTGGTGCTTATACAGCTTCAAAAGGTGCAGTTCGTATGCTTAGTAAAGCAGCAGCTGTAGACTTTGGTAAAGATAACATTCGTGTGAACTCTGTTCACCCAGGATTTATCGAAACCCCAATGAGTGCTGAATTTGTAAATAACGAAAAAATGCATAGCTTCTTTATGTCTCAGACTGCGCTGCCACGTGTTGGACGTGCTTCTGAAGTAGCTGAAGCTGTATTGTTCTTGGCTTCTGATGAAGCTTCTTACATTACAGGTGTTGAGCTGCCGGTTGATGGCGGAGTTGTAGCTAAATAATAATCTCTAATTAAGAAACATTAAGAAGCCGTCCCATACGTAGATTTTCTCTACGCGCGGGACGGCTTCTTTTGCTGTTTTAGGCCCATTTCTACTGAACATTAGCCTACACCCCTGCATACCATATAGCACTCGGATAGTAGGAGAAGGGTGTGGTGCAGAGATGGGCATCCAGTTAACAGCGCTCCATTATGTATATCTGGCATTTATCGTATTTATAATGGCACTTCTGATCAAGAGACGGGACACAACGATGATCTGTATTGCGGGCATCTTTGTACTTGGGTGGTTAGCCACAGAAACTGTCAGTGGTTCGGTCACAGGTGTATTCAACTCTTTTGTATATGCAACCAAGGAGCTAATGGGTACGATCATGATTATTTCGATCATAGTAGCCATGAGCCGGGTATTAACACGCACGGGGATTAACGAAATCATGGTTGCTCCACTTACCCGCTTTTTGCGCACACCGTTCATAGCCTTTTGGGGGATCGGTCTGATTATGATGGTCACCTCATGGTTCTTCTGGCCTTCACCCGCAGTGGCCTTGATCGGGGTTGTGCTGCTGCCGGTTGCCATTCGAGTGGGACTGCCGGCTCTTGGAGCGGCGATGGCAATGAATTTATTTGGCCACGGGATTGCGCTCTCAGGTGATTACATTATTCAAGGTGCACCTAAACTAACAGCAGATGCGGCCGGACTTCCGGTGACCAGTGTCATGGAGGCGAGTGTTCCGCTTGTAATTGTTATGGGCGTGGTGACTACGATAACGGCGTATTGGATGATGCGCAGAGATCAGAAGAAGGGAACTTGGCGAGACGGGCTTATTGCCGGGAAAAGTGCCGTGAGTGCGTTATCTGCAGAGAATGATACGGCAGAAGATCCAGCGGTGATTCATCCAGCATTGAAACAATGGCTGGCCATCGCCATTCCCATCCTGTTTTTAGCCGATGTAGCAGGCATGTTCCTGCTCGATTTGCAGGGTGGAGACGCAACTGCCTTAGTTGGTGGTACTGCGGTGTTCATTCTGGTTGTAGTAACCTTGTTGGCACATCGTAATAAAGGATTGGAGCAAGTAACTACTTATCTGATTGATGGACTTACGTTTGGCTTCAAAGTATTTGGTCCTGTGATACCGATTGCCGCTTTTTTCTATCTGGGGGATTCGGCGTTTGCTGAATTATTCGGCAAAGTGCTGCCCGCCGCATCTCAGGGGATTGTAAATGATCTAGGGGTCGCTCTAGCTCATAACGTTCCTCTGAACGGTGCAGTGGGTGCTGTGACCGCAACTATAACCGGAGCCATTACAGGCCTAGATGGTTCAGGGTTCTCGGGCATTTCACTTGCCGGGTCTATTGGGAAATTGTTTGCGGTGGCCACACATTCCGATGCGGCGACTTTAACTGCGCTGGGTCAGGTAGCTGCCATTTGGGTGGGTGGAGGCACGCTGATTCCGTGGGCATTGATTCCGGCGGCTGCTATTTGCGGAGTAAGCCCCTTTGAGCTGGCAAGACGGAATGTTAAGCATGTATTGATTGGGCTGGTAGTCACGACGATTGTCGCCATGTTTCTGGTGTAGAGGTTGGATAACTATAGGAAACCAAAAAAGGCTGCCGAGAAGATCTCGGGCAGCCTTTGGATGTCTTTAATGTATCCCTTTCATGAAATTCTGAATTTTGGAAGAGAATAGGAAGAGGATAAGCGCAAGGATAAGGGCCACTCCACCAATTACTCCAAAGTACATCATTTCGGTATCCGGGGTATAGAACTTCACAATCTGAGCATTAATTGCTTGGGCAGCGGCATTCGATAAGAACCACATACTCATCATTTGAGCGGTAAAAGCCGCCGGTGCCAGTTTGGTCGTTGCTGATAAGCCCACAGGGGACAAGCATAACTCCCCGATTACAATGATAAAATAGCTGAGTACCAGCCATAATGGATTCACAAGTGAATTAGCTCCACCGAAATAAGCAGGTACTAGAATCACCAGGAAGGATAAACCGGCAAACAATAAACCAAGCGAGAACTTTTGCGGAATCGAGGGTTGACGGTTACCGAGCTTTAACCACAACCAGGCAAATATAGGTGCAAGAGTGATAATAAACAGCGGGTTAAGCGATTGGAACCAAGCAGGAGAAATGTGTAAACCTGCAAAATCCAATTGGGTCCGTTTATCAGCAAAACTAGCTAGAACTGTGGAAGTCTGCTCTTGAATCGCCCAGAACATAATCGATGCGATAAATAAAGGAATGTATGCGAGAATTCTTGACCGTTCAACGGCTGTTGTTTTGGGACTGCGGTACATCATAATGAAGTACATCGTTGGAATAAGTAAGCCTAACACCCCTACTATTTTTATTAATGTTTCAAAGGTAAGCACTCCGGTAAGAATGCCGATCGTAATCAAAATCGCAAGTACAACTAATCCTACACCAATCCAAGTAAAGATTTTTTTCTTCTGATCTGCAGGAATAGGGTTGTGTACAATCGTACCGGCCAAACCCAGATTTTTTGTGCGAGTCATAATATAAACGACTAGTCCAATAAACATTCCGACTGCGGCAATCGAGAAACCTAGATGGAAATTATTCATGCCTACTGCGCCAACAATTAGTGGGGAGAGAAATCCTCCCAGGTTAATGCCCATATAAAAAATGCTGAAGGCAGCGTCACGGCGGTTATCCTGCTCGCTATAAATTTCGCCGACAATACTTGAAACATTGGGTTTCAGTAGACCCGTTCCTAGTACGATTAAAACCATCGAAGCAAAAAACAATGTGGTATTGCCTGGAATAGCCAGTAGTATATGCCCGAACATGATTAAAACACCGCCGTAGAAAACAGCCCTCGAAGTCCCGAGGAGCCGATCCGCAAGCCAGCCTCCAATGATCCCTGACATATATACAAGCGATCCATAGATAGACATAATAGAAAGTGCCATATCTTCAGGTAATCCGAGACCGCCTTGGCTCACTTCATAATACATGTAGTAGACAAGGATAGCTCGCATGCCATAATAAGAGAAACGCTCCCAAAATTCTGTGAAGAAAAGGGTGAAAAGTCCCTTAGGATGTCCGAAGAAACCCTTTTGCGGGACGCTATCTACTATTTTTTGCCGGTCTGTTACTGCCATGAATCAAATCCTCCTAGATGACAAATATCTATATATCATGATGCAAACGCCTCTATTTTATTTATAATCCTCTACTGTCTAAGACCGCAACCCTTGGGCAGGAAGGTTTTGAATAATGCCATAATTTTTAGTGATATTTCCATTAGATCAATTGAACTTGCTTTTATTGTATTTATTTGACTGCGCCAGATTGAATGGTCTTACTTAGCGATTTATGATACTATTTACTCCTATATAGAAAGAGGACGTGAGCTAATGATCAACATAACGATTCCAAAAGCGGATGTTAGTATTACTAAACAAATTAACCCGCAGTTAAGCAATATTTACGGATTTACGGACTTTCACCTGATTCCGAGAGATTACGGCGGTATCTTTATGTTCTACAATGATCAGGATGAGTTGTTGTTTGTAGGTAAAGCGAGAAAGCTAAGACCAAGAATTAAAAAACATTTTGAAGACACCGTATCTGACATCAAGCAACATCGGGACGAGGTCACCAGAATTGATGTGTGTTTGATCGAAAGTCCAGTTCATAGAGAGATCTACGAAACCTATATCATTAATGAACTGAAATCTAAATACAACGTAGATAAAGTGATGTTTAGATAAAAGTAAGACCCAGGCACCGTCCACGTGATGGTGCTTTTTTGTGTTCTGAGAATAGTTGCGAATGAAATAGAAGTAAAGGTGCACAATATACAAGATATTCAAATCCATCACTGTTCACAAGGAGATAGGTCATATTGAAAAATAAGTATTTGATGTTGAAGCTAACCTTATTGTGTATGTTTCTGGTTGTAAGTGTTACACCTACAATTGCCGATGCTGCAGCAGCTAAAGAGAAAAAGAGCTCCCACAAGCAATGCTTAACCCCCTCCGTAATTGAGCTTAAGGATAATCTTAGGAAGTTATGGATCGATCATGTGGTATGGACAAAGAACTACATTGTTAGCGCCTTTGCAGATTCTGAGGACAAGGATAAGGTACTGGCAAGGCTGTTACAGAATCAACAGGACATAGGGGATGTCTTTAAACCGTATTACGGTGAGGCAGTTGGAGATAAGCTGGCTCAATTATTGCGGGAGCATATTCTTATTGCCGGAAAAGTTCTAGGTGCTGTAAAGGCTGGAAATCAGGCCGATGTGGAAAAATACAATAAAGAGTGGTATGCCAACGCTGATGACATTGCCAAGTTTCTTAGTAGCCAGAACCCCAAATATTCTTATGAACAATTAAAGGAAATGCTTCATGAACATCTGGAATTGATTACTGATGACGTGACAGCTAGAGTTAAAAAGGATTGGGATGCCGAAATTGCCGCATTTGATAAAGGGCTGGAACATATGATCATGTTCGCAGATATCTTAACCGAGGGATTGATCAAACAATTTCCCGATAAATTCAATTGAAATCAAAGCACCCGAAGGGGTGCTTTTTTTATTTTGCAGAAGAGAATAGGTCTTTAGGTGCATTTCAGAAAGTTAGATATAAAGGCTCACTTACATACAAGATAAGTAAACTATAATAGACTCGTGGGCACTCGACATTTTTTGACATTTTTTTATAATTGAGGTGATAAAATCGATGATTTCCCCCTTTTTTAAAAAGAAAGATTCAGTGGATAAGCAATCCAAGTCGGATATGGTTCAAAAGGTACAATTATTAGATGAACAGGTCGAAGAAATAGAAGAAAAGACCTCAGACGAGACTTTAGCTGGATTGGTTACTACAGGCAAAGCTCAGCTTGATAAAAAATCACTCGATTTGATCTTCTCCGTGGAGCAGATTATTCAGGCCAGACAACATGCGGAGACCAATATTAATGAACTTCAGGATCGGTTAACCCATTCCAGCAGTCATGTGGAGCGCTTAAACCGGGATATGAAGAACCTCAATAAGGTTATTGAGGAAAGAGAAAAGAATGTCCGCGAGCTTGAGCATAAGTTGATTGAGAGAAATTTGAAGGTCGATCAAGTGCTGGAGGATTACCGGGAGCTTCAAACTACGCTCACAGCTGAGATTGAGGAATTGAAGAGTACCATTGAGCTGGAGCAGCAAAAATATGTAAATTTGATTCAAAAACATAACGAAGCCCATGCAGAGAAACTCAAAAAGATGAATGATCTGGAAGAGAAAATCGGACGGGTTGAGATTGAGAATGCACATCTAAAACAAAAGTACGATACGATTCGCCAAGAAAAGGCGTATCTCTCGGGTATGATCAGCGATTTCACCAATCGGATGACGGTTCCTTTTGGGAGTGGCAGTAGTCTGACGGATCGAAACGATGGAAACGGAGATACATAGGATTCATGGCATCTAAGGAACCGGACACCATTCTAATGATTGAGTTACTGTCGCTTGAGCATGAACAGGCCGGTTATCAGATTGAGGTAGGTCTAACCCGTAATGTTGGGTACGCAAGAAGCAAGCTCACCATAGATGAATTTACATACGAACAATTGAAGGCGCTAGGTCCCTTTTCTGGAGGGAGAATGAGATTGTCGCTGTATCCGAAGTGGGATCCGTTTCGGAATAGTTACTACAGCACGCTGATTATAATGAACAGAGCTTACAGCGAAACATTGTATTTTGCCTGTTCTGAAAATTATGTAACCCAACTTCTTCAATTAAAGCAGCAGGACTATCCTCAAGCAGAAGAGGAGAGGGTAGTTCAGACCATGCTTCCCTCTACAGAACCAGGGCATAGGATAAGCAGAAAGAAGACCAAACGAATTGGACTGGTTGCACTGCTGTGTCTCATGTTCGCTTGTTTGATATTTGTGTTACCTCTGCGAATGGATGGACAACTCGTAGATAGTGCTGAAGCGCTGGAGGAACCCGTATTAGGGGCCGACTCTGAGCCATTACTTTCGGTACCGTTCGTTACCTTAGCGCAGACGATATCGGTTCATAACCAGCAAGCCGAGCCTACACCAGAACCTTCAGTCCCTCCTCAAGAACAGACATTACCGTACGAAAAGTATGAATTACCCGAGAATGAATTTTTGTATAGTTTGCCGAAGGGTTATGTTGCCTTGTCATTTGATGATGGGCCGTCAAAGTATACGAAAGAGATCGTAGATATTCTAGTAGAACATAAGGTGGCTGCCACCTTTTTATTCATTGGGAATAAGGTAGCTCATAATGCGGAAGCCGTTAGGTATGCTAATGAGCATAAGATGTCGGTTGGGAGTCATTCGTGGGATCATAGCAAAATGACTGCTAATGGCGTTGAGGAGAACCGGATTAACTTGGCGAAGACTAATCAGGCGCTGGAGCAAATTACACAATCACCGATTACTATTTTTCGGCCGCCATATGGGGCGATTGATGACAAGTTAACCGCCAAGGTGACGGAACAGCAGATGAAGGTATTATTGTGGAATCGTGATCCCGAGGATTGGAACGTCAAGAACCCAGAGGATATTCTTCAATATGTTCATCATGCCGATCCGTCCGGCGGAGTCTATCTATTTCACGAAAAGAAGATTACTGTAGAAGCTTTGCCCGCTATCATTAAGTATTTCCAAGAGAAAAACCTGAAATTTGTTGTTTTTAAATAGAATCAGAGAATCCATGTTATTGCAGAATAAAAGTGGCTGTTACAGGGTTGTGATCACTGTGTTCGAAGGATAACTCATGACCCTGTACGCCGCTTATGCTGACGTTTGGTGAGACTAGAAAGCCATCAATCACTGCGCGGAAATTCACACCTTCTGTATAGGCAACATCGAGCGTCCGGACGGAGGGTACCTTGGCATCTACAGCCCACTGAAAGCCCTGTTGAAAATGTTCAGGGAATTCTTGCAGCCATTGCGGCCAATCCTGCGTTGTCTCGAAAGCATCAGGAGCTGTACCCGGAAGGGAATGGTTCCAATCTCCCCCTAAGATGAGGTAGTTCCCTTTGTCATTCTCCTTCTTGATATAAGCCGATAAATACTCCAATTGCTGTTTGCGAATCGTTCCGCCTTGGTCAAAGGCTGATAAATGAAGATTGACTAGAATCAGTTCTTTTCCATTATCAACGGGGAATCTGCTCTCCACAAAAGCACGGTCGAGATCAAACTGTTGGCGAGGCCAGGTTTCTTTGCCCGGGAGATCATATCTAATATTACTTGTGCTGTTAAAACGGGATAAAGTTAATAAACCGCTGTTCACCGAGCCCATCGGATCAAGAACAGGAAGCGGTACCCAAGGTACCTTGTAGTTGGTCGCGAAAACATTGCTGTAATCAGCGAACTTATTCGACAAGTAAGAGACTTCATCTATACCGTTGCTACGGGAAGAATCGATGTCGACCTCCTGCAGCATGAACAGGTCCGAGTCTGTAACTGTCATAAGGGACGCTACGGCCTCAAGGTTTATCTTCGTTTGTTCCCTACTGCTTGAGCGTGACTTTGTTCCGCCATCCATAAAGAAATCTTGGCCTTTATCCAACCCGGCGTAGCCAATATTAAAGGTAGTTACAGAAAAGGACTCTCCCTGCTTCATTACTTGCTGCGGATTATTGTTTACAGTAAGTGTAGTAATCTCCTGTGGTTTATAGTCAGTGAGAGTAATATACACTAAAAAACCGCCAAGGATTAGAACGGCAGCTAGAAGGGTGAGGCTGATTGCTTTTATTCTTGTTGAACCCATATGATTCCATCGCTCCTTAGATACATGTTCATAGAACAGACTTTAATGGTGTAAACTTCGACACAACCCAATAACTCCCCTTGTTTTAATAAAAAAAATTTGAGACAATGAGTAGTGATGTTCTGAACTTTAACGTTTTGAAAAGAGGATAACGAATGAATATAGAATCCATTTATGGATTAACTTTTGATCAACTGGCGGCATGGCTGTTAGAACGTGGACATAAAAAGTTTCGGGCTACGCAGGTCTGGGATTGGCTTTATCGGAAGCGGATTACAGACTTTTCGGAAATGCTCGATGTAAATAAAGATTGTGTAGAATTATTAGAGCAGAATTTTGTCATTCATACCTTGGAAGAACATGTGAAGCAGGAATCTGCGGATGGAACGATTAAGTTCCTGTTCCGTCTAAAGGATGGCAACCTGATCGAGACCGTGCTTATGAGACAGAAATACGGCTTGTCTGTATGTGTAACCACGCAAGTGGGCTGCAATATCGGCTGCAGCTTCTGTGCAAGTGGGCTATTGGCGAAGAGCCGGGATCTCTCCAGCGGAGAGATTGTGGAGCAGATTATGAAGGTCCAGCAGCATCTGGATACGGCGAACCTGGATCAAAAGGTCAGTCACGTCGTAGTGATGGGCATTGGCGAGCCATTCGATAACTTCAAGAACCTGCTCGATTTCCTGGCGATTGTCAAAGATCACAAGGGACTAGCAATTGCGGGTAGAGGGATTACCGTATCAACGAGCGGATTGGCTAACAAAATCGTTGAATTTGCGGATGCGAATACGCAGGTGAACCTGGCGGTTTCTTTGCATGCCCCTAATAATGAACTGCGGACGCAGATCATGAAGATTAACAAGGCCATTCCAATAGAGAAGCTAATGGAGTCTATAGATTATTATTTGGAGAAAACCAAGCGGAGAATTACGCTGGAATACATTCTGATGAAGGATGTAAACGACGGCAGAGAGCATGCGCTTGAACTGGCCGAGCTGATTGGCGATCGACGCCCGCTCGTCAATGTGAATTTGATTCCTTATAACCCGGTGGATGAACACAGCCAATATCAAAGAAGCGAGCGGGAGACGGTGCGGGCCTTTTTTGATACCTTGAAGAAGCAGGGTGTCAGCGTAAGCACTCGTCTGGAGCATGGTGTGGATATTGATGCTGCCTGCGGACAGCTGCGAAGCAAACAAATCAAGAAATCCAAAGCCATGGCTTGACGGACTACCTCGACAACAATATGTTACTTTTTGTGATACAATGACGTGGCAGGTATTAGGAAAAGAGGTTGATTGAGTTATGTTGACATTTACGGGCTATAATGTGGAGAATGTAAAAGATCCTTTCGGTATACTAACCGGTAAACGGTATGAATTTGTCGTTCAACTGGACGTTCCAGAGGATGATGAGCTGTATGTAGAGAACGGAGTATCCGCTAGAGCGATTATTAAGGTGGATGAAGATCAAGTCAGCATCGTAAGTTATGATCTACAGGAGACAACTTCAGGTCAACTGCTCGATTTCGATATGGAAGAGGACGAGGAAGAAGCGTTACTCCTTTTTTGTAAAGAGCATTTGCCAGAATAATTAAGCAGCATTGACCTCCTTGCCCAATGTTCAATTGTGGCAGGGATTTTTTTAAAATATAAGCATTTATATGTTTTGTACTTTAAAGTATCTTTATATTTCTACGAGAAATGGTTGTCGTCCTTTAAGGACGACAATGTTGTTTCTTCTTGTAAGATCTTTCGCAAGTTTGGGATATATCGGTTAAAATATTATAAAGCATCCAAAATAGGAGTTGTATACATGTCTAATGAAGAAGTGTTCTTGACCAAAGAAGGGTTGGCTCAATTAGAGGAAGAGCTGAAGGAATTGAAAGGCGCAGGGCGTAAGGAATTGGCCGCACGGCTTAAATTGGCGATCAGCTATGGAGACTTGAAGGAAAATAGTGAGTACCATTCGGCCAAGGACGATCAATCGTTCATGGAGACTCGTATTATGATTCTGGAGAAAATGTTGACCAAAGCCAAGATCGTGGATGAGAGCCAAATGGATCTGTCAAAGGTTAGTATGGGTTGTATTGTTATTCTGAATGACATCGAATATTCGGAGAAGATCGAATATAGAATTGTTGGAGCTGCTGAGGCAGATGTTCTTAATAACAAGATTTCCTATGAAAGCCCGCTAGGCAAGGAATTGCTGGGTAAAAAGGTCGGAGATATTGTTAGTGTAAATGCACCGATGGGCATCATTAAATATGAGTTGCTTGAGATCAAAATGATGTAACAATATACCGAAAAGCTCCCAACCCTTTGTAAGGGTTGGGAGCTTTTTTGCTGGTATGATAGGTTTTGGCTATGAGATATATTGATTTCATATCTTAGACGTTCTGCGCTGTTACGCTTATAGTTTGAAGTAACCTACAGCAGAGGAGTTCTATTCATGATCCAAAGTGTGTTATCGACGTTATACCAAGTCATCGTGCCTTTGTCCATTCCTGTGATCGTGGGTGCCCTACTTGGGCGGTTTAAGAATCTGGATACGAAGCCGTTATTGACGCTTTATCTATACTTTTTAACGCCGGCAATTATTTTAAATACATTGGCTACTGCAGAGATATCCATGGATGATATTTATAAGACGCTCGCCTTTTCGCTTCTAAATCTAATCTTCTTATGGGCGATTGCGAATATAGTCGGCAAATTATTGAAGCTAGATCCATCCGAAGTATCCGGTCTGACTTTGATTTCAACGTTTACGAATAGCGTGAATTATGGACTTCCGCTGGTGTTGCTAGCTTTCGGACAGCTTGGTCTCGATAAGGCCTCTGTATATGTGATCGGACAAATGATTATCGTGAATACGATAGGCGTTTATTTTGCAGCAAGATCTCAGTTCTCGGTAAAAAATGCAGTAAAATCGGTCTTTTCACTTCCTGCCATTTACGCAGCTCTGTTGGCCCTTCTTCTCCGTATCTTTGGCCTGCATTTGCCTGCAGAGGTGGCTACAGGGGTTGCCTTGGTAGCTGGAGGATATTCACCGGTGGTACTGGCGATCCTTGGCGCACAGATGGTTAAAGTGAGAAACATGCCATCCGCACGCAAGGGTCAGTCTACTTTTTGGACTGGGCTGTCGATTCGATTAATCTTAGCGCCGCTAGTGGCTTACCTCGGATTATCGATCCTGCAAATTACCGGAACCTTGTTCTCTGTGCTGCTGATTTTGGCTTCTATGCCAGTTGCCGTCAACGCCGTCGTGCTAGCCGAGCGTTTTAATGCCTCACCGGAGCTGGTATCCAAATGTATTTTGTGGACGACGCTTGCTTCGTTTCTCGTGTTGCCGGTGCTTATAGTGTTAGTGCAAGGTGCGTAATCCCTTAGAAATCAAAATGATCTGGGTCTGGACCTACCCGCTGATCTTGGTTGAGAGAGTTAATTAGAGTCATATCCTCGTCAGATAATTTGAAATCAAACACGTCTACATTTTCGATGATCCGGTGTTCTTTAGTAGACTTAGGAATGGTGATAATCCCCCGTTGCAGGTCCCAACGGACAATAACCTGAGCGACGGATTTGTCATGTTTGACGGCAATTTGTTTCAGTACAGGCTGATCGAACAATTGACCTTGCATTAACGGAGACCAAGCTTCTAATTGGATTCCTTGCTCTTTGCAGAAGTCGAGCAGCTCTTGCTGATTCAAATAAGGATGTAATTCAACTTGATTGACCATCGGCTTAATCTCAGCATCCTTCAGTACATCTTCAAGATGGTGAATCTGGAAGTTGCTGACCCCAATGGCTTTTACCCGGCCCTCTTTATACAACGTTTCAAGCGCTCTCCAAGACTCTTTATATTTTCCTTTTACAGGCCAGTGAATAAGGTACAGATCCAGGTATTCAAGTCCGAGTTTAGCTAAGCTAGTCTCGTAGGCGGCAATGGTTTCTTCGTAGCCCATATCTGCGGTCCAGACCTTTGAGGTTACGAAAAGCTCTTCTCTGGACAAGCTGTTCTCTTGCAGAGCCTCTTGGATGGCTTGTCCCACGCCTGTTTCATTCTCATAAATTGCGGCAGTGTCAATGCTGCGGTAACCGTGTCTAATAGCGGATTTGATCGCTTGTATCAGTTCTGCGCCTTCTTCCACTTTAAATACGCCAAGCCCTAGCCAAGGCATATTTACACCGTTGTGTAATGTAGTTGTATCCTGTAGATGTTGAGCCATAATAAAGTAACCTCCTAAGATATTTAAAAGTTTGTTTGGGTTGTTAATGGACTGCTCTTTAAGCAGCTTTAGTCTGGAGAGGAGCCTCATCTTTCTTCTCCAGAGCACGGCTCCATGCCGTTAGTAATACAGCGGACAGAACCATGATGGCACCTACCCAAGTGGTATGAATCAGTCCCATATGATCTGTGACGATGCCGCCAAGGTACGCACCAATGGCAATACCAGCGTTAAAAGCAGCAATATTTAATGCAGAAGCTACATCTCGTGCACTTGGCGCATATCGATCTGCAAGCGTAACGACATGTACTTGCAAGCCGGGCACGTTCATGAAAGCTAACAGTCCCATAAAGAAGATCGTAATCAGTGCGGCAACCTTGTAAGGTGCGGTAAAAGCTAAGACAAATAAGACGACAGCTTGGACTGCAAACATATAGAATAGAGCATTCATCGGTTTGCGGTTGGCGGCTTTACCTCCAATCACGTTCCCGATGGCAATCGCAATGCCGTATACAAGCAAGATTACGGCGACTGTATTCTCTTTGAAGCCGCTGATCTCATGCAGAAGGGGTGATAAATAAGTAAAGACTACAAATGTGCCCCCATAGCCCAAAGCCGTAATTGCGAAGGCAAGCAGTAAACGCCCATTGGTGACCAGCTTAACTTGCTCACGAAGGGGTGTATGGGTGCCTTTGCGCAGCCCGGATGAAGGAACAAGGATCAGATTGCCGATGAGTGCTATAAGCCCGATAGCAATAATAGCAACAAATGCAGCACGCCAGCCGAGTTGTTGGCCAAGGAACGTACCTAGTGGAACGCCCGTAACAGTAGCTACTGTAAGTCCAGTGAACATGATGGCAATGGCACTGGCCTTACGATCCTCAGGCACGAGATCGGCGGCAATAGTCGAAGCAATCGACATGAACAAGCCATGGGCCAGAGCGGAAATTACTCTCGCGATTAACAGCAATGTAATTCCGTCCGCAGCCGCCGCAAGACTATTGCCGATAATAAAGACGATCATAATGCTTAGCAGTAAGGTTTTGCGCGATATCGACGTGGTTAGCGACGTTAAGATGGGTGCGCCAAAAGTTACTCCTAAAGCGTATAAAGTAACGGTCAACCCGGCTGTGGTTACCGGTATATGCAGATCCGTGGCGATTAGAGGCAGCAGCCCCACACTGATAAACTCAGTGGTACCAATCGCAAAGGCACTAATGGCTAGAGCTAAGAGCGCCAAGGTGCTTCTTTTTTTATCTAAGGACATTTCTTTCACTCCTACGCTGTGTTAATCACCGGCCGGTAAGTGCTATTATGAAGAGATCTGTCCATTAAGTATAGTACGTACTTTAAAGTGCTATAGGTACTAAAAAGTACCTATAGCGCAACTCGCCAAACCGCAAAAAGCATGGGCACCCTGATCTCGTCAGGTTTGCCCATGCTTTTTGCTATGCTTGTTATATAGTCCCAATAGGGTTAACGAGACCGTTGTTTGAGGTGGCGCCGTTTAGTTGTGCCTTTGTTAGTGGCGTGCCCACCCGATCCTCCACCAACCGCCTGCTGCTGTCTTGTTCCTGGGCTTTCAATAGCGGAGTTTGTTCCACCGGTGCTGAACGTTCCGCCTCCGCTTGCTACCTGAGTTGCGGAGGCATTCTGGCTCCGTTTAGGCAGTTTAACCGTCTGGGTATTGATAACGACCACAACTTCTTTGCGATACGGATATAATAAGAGGGGCTTAGCTTTGCCGCGTTTGTAGCCCCCGCTGCCTAGGTTAGTCGCATCACCGCCTGCGCCGACACTTTGTTGTTGGCGTGTATAGGGAGAAGCAATGGCGGCATTATTGCCGCTTGCGCTGCTGCGCCCTGCACCGCTTGCAATTTGTGTAGTGTTGGGGGCGTTCGTATATTGATTATTGATGACAAAGACTAATCTGTCCACTCCGTGGAGTGGGGTCCTTGTAATTATGCGCCGTTTTCCTTTTTGAATAATGACAACGATCCGGTCTCTTTTATAGGCCACCCATATTCACTCTCCCATACTTTGACTTCATTAACATTAATGCAGATGGGGGGAATAAGTGATGAATACGGGCGATCTACCTCGAAAAACAATCATTTGCCTAAGTTAGCTGCCTACTAAACGGTTTATTTATTCAAAGCTATATTTGATCCCCCATTGCTCCCGGACATTGCTCATAATGTCCATGACATCCAAGGAGAGGTTGAGGGTCTCTTTATGGCTTTTATCTGCAATATACCGCTGCATATCTTCAATCTCGTATTGCAAAGCTTTGGCTGTATCTCCAGCTTCAATCGTCTCTACTGTGCCATCCAAATATTGAATGGTGGCTTTGCTGGCCCGCGGGAAATTGTCTACGGTAATAAATCCGAGCTCTCCTGCAACCACCCCCCGTTTAGGCATTTTGGAGCGCATTGTAAGGGAGATTACCGCCATTTCATCTGCCGCATTGTTAAGAATAATACCGGATTGCTCGTCCACTCCTGTCTCGAATTGTTTTACCGTAGTAAGAATCTCATGGGGCTGTTTGGACAGGAAGAATCTTGTGAAGGACAGCGCATATGTCCCAATATCCAGCAGTGCTCCGCCCGCCAGATCTTTGCTGAAGAAACGGTTGTTCACATCATATTCTTTATGGCTGCCAAAGGAGACCTGCACCATTTTGAGGCGCCCGATGATGCCGTCATCAATGAGCTGCCGCAGTTTCTTATACAGTGGCATATGGTAGATGGTCATAGCTTCGGCCACAACCAGATCCTTTTCAGCGGCAAGTCGGGTGACTTCTTGAAGTTGTTTGCTGTTCACCGTGATTGCTTTTTCGCAGAGAACATGTTTGTTATTCTGTAAGCTTTCAATGATGTATTCATAATGATTGCTATGTGGCGTAGAGATGTACACTACATCAATTGCAGGATCTTGCAGCATTTCACTGTAATTGCCATAAGCTTTCGTGGCTCCATATTGATTAGCGAATTGTTGTGCTTTCTCCAAGCTTCGCGACCCAACCGCATACAACGTTCCTCCCGTTTCATTCAGCGCAGCCGCAAATTCGGCAGCTATACTTCCTGGACCGACAATTGCCCACTTTAAAGGGTTCATTTCCAGCACCTCACTTGTTTGATTTTTTGTTTTTATTTAGAGATACCTTGATTCCATCTGAACCATTCATCTTCATAAAAGTTTTGATATTAAGCACATTTGTGCAATATAATAATAAATGTGCAAAACAATCGTCTACAGTATAGCGGGGGGGTCTAAATCCGTCAAACTGTTGAATACGCGGGGGCGTTGTAACATGGATCGAAAAGAAGATAAGAAGCTGCTTATTAAAATAGCACAAATGTATTATGAACAGAATTTAACGCAGAGTGAAATCTCCAGCCAACTTGGTATATATCGTACCACTATCAGCAGGATGCTAAAGAGGGTACGTGAAGAAGGGATCGTTACAATAACTATTAATTACGATACTGGCGATCATTTTACATTGGAGCAGGAGTTGAAGGAGCGGTTCGGGCTACGGGAAGCCATTGTTGTGGAGGTAGATCCTGCACAGTCCAGCACGATTAAACGCAAAGCTATAGGACAAGCCTGTGCGAGATGGCTCGAGCAAGTGCTTCTCCCGAAAGATACGATTGGGTTTTCTTGGGGAAGCAGCTTAGCTAGCGTTGTAGAAAGCCTAACACAAGCCCAGAGACCATTTGTAACCTGTGTACCTACGGTCGGCGGCCCATCAGGAAAGATGGAGAGCGGGTACCATGTAAATAACATCTGTTATCAAGCTGCTCTAAAATGGGGTGCGCGCTCGTTAATGATTGATGTTCCAGCGATCACGGAGCAAAAGGAAACTAGAGATCAACTGATGAATTCGCAGTATTATCAGACCATTGCCAAGGCGTGGGACCATCTGGATATCGCTATGTTCGGCATCGGATCGCCGGAAATGAAAGGGGAAGAGGCGTGGCGCGGTTTTTATGGTGATGCAGTGATTGCTGAGCTGGAGAATGGAAAGGTCGCTGGTGATATCTGTTCACGATTCTATGATGGCAACGGGATTCCCGTGCATACCGGAATATCGGATCGAACGCTGACTATTGAGCTGGAGCAGATCAAGCAAGCACGGTATTCGATTGGTGTAGCGGAGTCACTTGAGAAGGTAACGGGGATCCTTGGGGCACTAAATGGGGGCTATATGAATGTAATTGTAACGACCCAAGAAACAGCGCAGAAGATATTGGAGTAGCAACTACTAAATGTAAACAATTGAATTTCGTGAAAATAACCTGAAAATGGCATGCAAATTGCTTAAAATTTTGCTTGTAAGCACCAGACAGAGCGTGTAAGATATACAAGGTATTCATATCGAACATTTATAAAAATATAAGTTTCACATTATACATTATCCTTATATTTGCTTGTTAACTCATATAATCTTGGGAATATGGCCCATAAGTTTCTACCGGATAACCAATGTAATTATCCGACTATGAGTGAAATAGCGCATCTAGGGTTCCGCTTCCTGACTATGGAAGGACTGGACCGAGCGATGCGGACACTATGCAGTGTTACACCACTAAGGGACAAAAACCCAGAAGGACAAATTCACTTGAGAGAAACGACTCAAGGGATTTGTCCTTTTTTTGTTTTTAATTCAGAAGGAGAGATCAAGTTTACTATGAAGGTACTTCAAGAGCGCATCAGACAAGAGGGTCTTATTTTATCAGAAACGGTACTAAAGGTAGATTCATTTCTGAATCATCAGGTGGATACGGAGCTTGCCTTACAAATTGGACAGGAGTTCAAGCGGTTGTTTGGACATTTGCCTATCACTAAGATCATCACTATTGAAGCGAGTGGCATTCAATTCGCCATGGCTACGGCCATCGCCTTAGGCGTACCGTTTGTATATGCGAAGAAAAAGAAAGCAGTGACCTTATCTGAAGCGGTCTATTCCGCGCCGGTACATTCTTTTACACGCAAAGAGGATTATATGGTTAGTGTCTCGCAAAAATATATCGGACCAAGCGATAAGGTGCTTATTGTAGATGACTTTTTGGCTACTGGTGCTGCTCTTGTTGGACTGGTTGATATCGTGCAAGAGGCTGGCGCTGAACTCCTTGGCGTTGGTTGTGTGATTGAAAAATGCTTCCAAGAAGGCCGGAGTCTACTCGAGGATAGAGGGATAGAAGTCCATGCTTTAGCCCGGATTACATCTATGTCACCAGGTGAAATTCACTTCATTGATAATGAAAGTTCAAAAGAGCCAATCAAGGAGAGTGCGAGATGTTAAGCAAGAAAAAAGTATTTGCGTTAGGATTTCAGCATGTACTGGCGATGTATGCCGGAGCAGTTGTTGTTCCGCTGATCGTAGGGAACGCGCTGAACCTGAATGCCACCCAAATGGCCTATCTTATCGCAGCTGATTTGTTTACTTGCGGGTTAGCTACTTTGCTGCAGATTATGGGCACTAAGTATTTTGGCAGCAGGCTGCCGGTTATTCTTGGATGTACCTTTACGGCAGTAGGGCCGATTATCGCTATCGGCAGTGCCAACAATTTGGCGACGGTGTACGGAGCAATTATTTTATCTGGTTTATTCGTGGTACTGGCGGCCCCCCTTTATGGGAAGCTACTGAGGTTTTTCCCAACGATAGTAACGGGCTCAGTCGTGACCATTATTGGGTTATCTCTTATTCCTGTAGCTATGAATAGCGTAGCTGGCGGAGAAGGCAGCGCTGATTTTGGGAATCCCCGCAATTTGTTGCTTGCACTGATCACGCTGCTGGTCATTTTAGCGGTTAACCGTTTTACTACAGGATTTCTTCGCTCGGTCTCTGTCTTGATAGGTCTTTTAGTGGGTACAATTATTGCTTATGGAATGGGCATTGTTAGTTTCTCTACAGTAGGTGAAGCCTCTTGGGTAAGTGTTGCACAGCCTTTCTACTTCGGATGGCCTCAGTTCAATCTTACGGCTATTTTCACTATGATCATTGTTAATATTGTTAGTATGGTGGAGTCCACAGGTGTTTACTTTGCGATTGGTAAAGTGACGGATCAGAAAGTGGAACAAAAGCAGATCGTAAACGGGCTGCGTTCGGAAGGTTTGGCGATTATGCTGGGCGGGATCTTTAATGCATTTCCGTACACAGCATTTTCGCAAAATGTAGGTCTGGTCTCGCTGACTCGGGTCAAAACTCGGAATGTTATTTTTGCAGCCGGCGGGATTATGGTTGTGCTTGGACTACTGCCTAAATTGGCGGCTCTGACAACAGTTATTCCCAATGCCGTACTGGGCGGAGCGATGATCGTGATGTTCGGATCGGTTGCTGTTTCCGGGATGTCGATTCTGTCAGAGGTAGATCTGCGCAAGGATGGTAATCTGCTGATTGCCGCTTGTAGTATCGCTGTTGGATTGGGTTCGGCAACAGTACCTGCAATGTTCGATCAATTGCCTGAATTCGCTCGGATGCTGCTGCAAAACGGTATCGTATCCGGTTCCCTTACAGCGATTGTGCTGAATATCTTCCTCTCCAAGACAAAGGATAATGTTCTGGCAGAAGATCCTGCTGCCCCTGTTCTAACGAAAGAAACTCAAGTTTCTTAATACGTCTAATTCATGTTAAAAGACCAAGCTCTGGTGTGCTGAAACCTAAGCTTGGTCTTTTTCTCATGCTCAGAGCTTGTGCATATGCACAAAAAAATAGGTTGTCCCGTCAATATTATTGGGTTTGTAAGCGCAGTATACTCAGTTTAGAAAGCGTTATCAAATTACACACTGTATAGTGTCAAATTCTTATACTAGGGGGCAACTAGAGATGGAAGGCACAGTAATTAACTGGATGGGCGCGATTGCGGGATTGATTCTGGCCGTCGTATTGATTTTCAAAAAGGTTAACCCGGTCTACGCACTTTTTTTAGGCGCGATTGCCGGAGGAATATTAGGCGGGGCATCCATTGCAGAGACAGTACAATATGTCATCGACGGAACGAATAGTGTTATGGGTGCAGTTGTACGTGTTCTCGCAGCTGGTGTGCTGGCCGGGGTATTGATTGAATCAGGGGCAGCCGAACGAATGGCCGAGACCATAGTAGATAAGCTTGGCGAAAAGAAAGCGTTATTATCTATAGCGCTGGCAACTATGATTATTACAGCGGTAGGCGTATTCATCACAGTCGCTATCATTATTGTCGCTCCAATCGCTTTGTCCGTAGGTAAGAAGATCGGCATTTCCAAAACCGCTTTGCTGCTCGCACTGGTCGGTGGCGGTAAAGCCGGTAACATTATTTCACCGAACCCGAACACCATTGCCGTAGCGAAAGGCTTTGATGTAGATTTGGCTCAGGTCATGATTCATGGATTCATCCCAGCCGTTGCGGGTCTGATTGTCACTGTTATTATTGCTAATCTGCTGGTCAACAAAGGTGTGAAAATTGCAGAGGGCGACGTTGTAACTAAAGAGGAAGACAGTACTAAGGTTAAACCTAGCTTTGGCCGTGCCATCGTCGCTCCAGTTGTCGCTATTTTACTTCTAGCCATTAACCCAATCGGAAATATTCTAAATATTGAATTGCTGAAATCATTTAAAGTCGATTCTATGATCATCTTGCCTCTTGCCGGAATTATTGGATTGATTGCTATGAAACAAACGAAGAACATCATTTCTTTTACAACCTCAGGGTTAAATAAAATGACAGGTACAGCCATTATCCTGATTGGTGCTGGTGCTATCGCTGGTATTATCTCGAGATCGGATTTGAGTGCTACTGTTGTAGATGCAATAACGGCTATGGGGATTTCCGGAACGTTCCTTGCGCCAATTGCAGGGATCCTGATGGCGGCTGCTACAGCATCAACCTCTACGGCTTCTATCGTGGCTGCCGGATCATTTGGTCCCGCTATTCTTTCGATGGGCACAGCGCCGCTAAATGCAGCAATTATGGTGCACACCGGGGCTACAGTTATTGACCATCTGCCACACGGTAACTTCTTCCACGTGACCGCTGATTCCGTTAAGATGAACATTAAGGACCGGATGTCACTGATTCCTTATGAAAGTCTCGTGGGTCTGACGATGGCTATCGTCGCCACTATATTATACGGCTTCATCCTATAATTTATATTTGCAACTAGAAGGGACGGATATTCTATGAATAAAGACTTTGTCATCGTATTGGCACCGGATTCTTTCAAGGAAAGCATGACAGCCAAAGAAGCTTGTGAAGCCATGGAAAAAGGCATTCACAAAGTAAATTCTAATATTACTTGTATTCATGTACCCATGGCAGATGGCGGCGAAGGAACGATGCAGTCCTTGGTCGATGCAACGGAAGGTACAGTATATATAACAAAAGTTAAAGGGCCACTGGGCAATGAGGTTAGCGCATCCTACGGAATCACAGGAGACGGGCTGACAGGGGTGCTGGAAATGGCTAGTGCGAGTGGCATTCAGCTGGTATCCCCTGAGACACGTAACCCGTTGATTACAACCACCTACGGGACAGGACAATTAATCAAAGCATGTCTTGATCGTGGGGTCAGCAAGCTGCTGATCGGTATCGGTGGCAGTGCCACCAATGACGGAGGCGCCGGGATGGTGCAGGCATTAGGCGGCAGGCTGCTGGATGCCGAAGGCAATGAGCTGTTGTTTGGTGGTGGTGAGCTCGGCAGATTAGCCCGTATTGATCTGAGTGGATTTGACCCTCGCCTTAAGGATGTACAGGTTGAAGTGGCCTGCGACGTTACGAATCCATTATGTGGTCCGACTGGGGCTTCCAATGTATTTGGTCCGCAAAAAGGGGCTACTTCGGATATGATCAAACAGCTGGACAGCAATCTGCATCATTATGCGAGTGTCATCAAAGAGCAATTGGGTTTCGATATTATAGATATGCCTGGTGCTGGTGCAGCGGGTGGCCTTGGGGCAGGACTGGTGGTGTTCTTAAACGGAATATTAAAAAAAGGCATTGAGCTTGTGATCGACTATACTGGACTTGAAGAAAAAGTGCAGCAGGCGGACATGGTGTGGACCGGGGAAGGAAGCATCGATTTCCAGACCCAATATGGCAAGACTCCGCTTGGCGTTGCTGAGGTAGCTAAGAAATATAATAAACCTGTGCTGGCTTTTGCGGGACGGATCGGCGATCAGACGGAAGTGTTGTATGATAAAGGGATCGATGCTATTTTTGGCATCATGCCAGGTGCAGCTTCATTGGAGGATGCCTTGAATAAAGGCCAAGAGAATCTGGAAAGAACGGCTGAGAATGTGGCTAGGTTAGTCATGCTGAACCAAGGAAGCTGATTGAATTATACAAAGTGATAGAGGGGCTGACTGAACGGAGTCAGCCCCTTTTTCTTTTTTAAGGTAGAAGCTTTCTGAGTAGAATATAAAGGGACAGGAGGTACAGACATGAAGATATCGAAATCACTTGCAGGACAAATAGCACAAGAAATGATGAGCGTAGTTCCTTATAACATTAATGTTATGGATGAGAGCGGCTTTATTGTAGGAAGCGGAGATCTCAAACGGGTCGGAACCTTACATGAGGGAGCGAGAATAGCCATTCAAAGTGGGCATGTCTTTGAAGTGTACGAGGATGGCAGCGGCATGAAGCCGGGGGTGAATGAACCCATTATTATAGATCATAAAGTTTTGGGTGTGGTAGGTATTACGGGACATCCAGATGAGGTTAGGCCGTTTAGTAAGCTGGTCAGAGTCACTACTATATTACTTATTGAGCAGGAAGCAAGGAACAAGCTGGAACAGGATGAGCGAGTAAAACGTGTGAAATTTTATCATGAATTGTCTTATCGTAAAGAAGCATATGATCTTGAGTTTCTGGAACGGGCGGGCAGCTATGGGCTTGATCTTAAGAAAAAATGCTGGGCGATCCTTGTGGAAGGCGATGTGAACGGAAAAGAATTCAAAAATGTATTTAGGTCTTATCCACATTACTGGAATTTGGAGAATGATAAGGCGGTTTTTTTCATAACGGATATTTTTCTTTATAAAGAGCTTATAGGAAAACTAAATTCATGTGCGAATGTGGGGCGAATAGGTTCTGGCGAAGCAGAGGAGTTAGCTGCTTATTCACTTGAACAGGCCCAGGCGGCGATTAGTGTTGGTAGTAGAGTCGACCCGCTCAAGAAACTGTACACTTATGAGGAACTAAAATTCTTAATTCATCTCTCCTATGACGGGGCGGAACGGCCTGGAACGATTTATGCTCTGCTGGATCAGTCGGGCGATAAGACAGGCCTGATTGAAACGCTGCAAGTATTTATTGCTGAGAATGGGGACCATAATCGTACTGTACAGAAGCTGAATATTCACCGAAATACACTGAACTACCGGCTTAATCGCATTCATACATTGACGGGCAAAAATCCACGCAACTACATGGAGTTGTTTGAATTGTTGTGCGGATTGATGTGGCGTAAATAGTCTAAATCCCCCTATTCCAATTGCCATCCTGATTTTATAGGCATAAACTTAGATAAGCTTGTATAGATAAATTAGGACAGGGATGGATAGGAATGAATGAGAAAGTAGTAATGAATGATAAAGTAGTCATGCCATTATGGACCGTGTGCCTTTTTATCGTAGTGATGAACACAACGATGTTTAATGTATCACTTCCAACCATTATTCAGGATCTCCAAATTTCTGCTGATCTAGGTTCATGGGTAATTTCGAGCTATTCGATTGGATATGCTTTATCGACGGTTATTTATAGCCGCTTATCAGACGTGGTGCCGATTCGGAGACTTTTGACCGTTGGCTTAATTACTCTTGGGTTGGCCTCAGTGTTTGGATTATTTGCGCATGACTTTAATACATTATTGATAACGAGAATAGTACAATCTGCTGGCGCGGGTGCGATGGCTGGATTGGGTCTCGTACTGGCTAGCCGTTATGTGCCTATTGAAAGACGTGGTGCGGCTATCGCCATGATCTCCGCAGGGAGTGCAATGGCCTTTGGTTTGGGCCCGATTTTTGGTGGTGTCATCAGTCAGTATTTTGGCTGGAACGGGTTATTCGGAATTACTTGCCTTGTGCTTGTTGTATTGCCAGTACTACTGCGGTTATTACCTAAGGAACAGCCGCAGCCTGCAAGCTTTGACGTTATTGGGGCGGCGCTGACCGTTGTAAATGCAGCAAGTCTGCTGGTAGCCGTAACCACCCAATCTCTGGTATGGTTGGCAGTGGGCGTAGTGTCTATTATCGTGCACGCTTGGTATTTGAAGAAGGCGAAGGAATCCTTTATTAACCCGCAGCTGCTAAAAATGCCGGGATACTTGAAGCTAGTTACCATAGGCTTTTGTATTCTGGTGCTGAACTTGGGGAATTTGTTCCTGATGCCGCTTGTGCTCGCTAATCTGTTTGGTAAATCCGCGTTGATGATTGGTTTGTTTATCGCACCAGGTGCGTTATTATCCGCATTTCTTACCCGTTTTGTTGGACGTTTTATTGACCGGTATGGCAACTTGCGCTTCTTAATCATAGGGCATTGTATTCTTGCCGCTGTTATGGCTGCATTTGCGCTGAACCTTTCTGTATCTCCTGTAGTTCTTCTGCTTGGTTATCTTTGCTTCTCTCCGGCCTTCTCGGCGACAATGGCATCCTTAAATAATGAAGCTTCTCGGGTTCTTCCGCGAACTTGGATTGGTTCAGGTATGGGGCTTTTACAACTGATTCAGTTCTTTGGAGGTTCTGTATCTGTTGCGGTCTGTGGGCTGTTGCTGCATGCTCAGCGTGATCTTGCGCCGGCAAAAGCCTATGAGCATGTATACGGACTGTTGCTTCTTGTCAGCTTGTGTTCGTTAGGAGTTCTCCTTTTATATAGACGTTCTTATTCCAAAAGTAATACTGGGCAATCTATACAAGCTTAGAACTGAAACGAAAAGGTGATAAAAACGTATCAGATGCTATAGCAGATATAAGGAAGGAATGGTAATAATGGATAACGGGATGAGTGTAGTTTTAATCGAAAAAATGCCAGAAGGTGATCTACGAGTGATTGAAGAGCGTACGTGGAGCATGAATATGATAACTGCACTTGAACATGTCAATTATATAGTGGTGGGCAGTAAGGAATATGAGGCGGTTGAAGGACGACTGAATGTGGATGAAGGCAAGCTGGAGCTTTTGCTTGTTCCGATGCACACTGAGGGATAGAAGATCATCAGGGAAGGAGAACCTTACGATGGCTAAAGAAGAAAGGGATAAGGAATTGCCTGCATCAAAATTATTTACCGCAGATGGCAAACCCATCCGTGTATTATCAACATCGCTAGGCATAGCCTTATTAGCGAATGCTATGTTTATTCCTGGCGGAGCGGGAGCTAGCGCGAATACTTCTGCGGGCGAACCACAGCTAGTCTCTTGGTCTAATGAAGAGGTTAAAGCTTATTTTGATAAAAATGTGGATTGGAATATTCCCTACCCCGAAGAAGGTACGAAAGAGGTAGAGGAGCAAGGCCAAGGCGTAGTAACTTCAAACGGAACAACGGTAGTGAATAACTATGGCGGTTATCATTCAGGTTTTGGCTGGACGGATTTGCTTCTGTATCACATGTTGTTTAACAGCGGTGCCAATTACTCCTCCAGAGGATGGGCTAAGGACCGTCCTACCTATTATGGAGGCACGAGAACCACTTATAAACCACCTACTTATAGCAGCGAAAAGTTCCAGAATAAAAAGGTGCCCGGTTCTGTAGTGAAACCTAAAACCTCAACCTCATCCACGGGTTCCATCACGAGAAGAGGTTCCTCTTCAAAGAACGGAATCGGTGGCACTTCCAGTGGCTTAAACTCTTCGAAGAACTCTAAATCAAGCTCAGGCTCGAAATCTTCATCGAGATCTGGTTCCAGTAAGAGTGGTTTCGGCGGATGAGTGATCAGCAGAGCGTGTTTGAGATTCTAGATTTGTCTGATCTGGAGCGGGGCCCACGGGTACAAGCGCTGCATGAGCTTGGGTTCACTTGGGCAGATCTAGAGGAAGAAGAGTACTGGATGGATGCAATAGCTGTGATGCGCAGCGACATTTATAAAGAGCTTGAGGAAGCCTCCGCAAAGCTGTGGGCTATCCTCGATAAAGCGGTTCGGTATATACATCTAAAACGCGATTTGTATGAGCTGCTGGGCATTCCTCCTGTTCTTTGGGAGATGCTTGACGGGTTTCCTATTCCAGAAGAAGGTCTAATCAGTCGGTATGCAAGGTTCGATTTTGCGATAGCTAATGATGGAACCATCAAGCTTCTGGAACTGAATGCCGATACACCTACAGGTTATGTGGAGGCTTCCATAGCAACACCTTGGATCTGTGAACAGGCGGGTGTGACTAGTCCAAATCATGCGATGAAGGAACAACTTGCCGCAGCCTGGCAGATAGAACGACCAGATACCGCAGCTTGTGTTGCTTATGGCTCTCATCTTGAAGATTCGGGTACGATTGAAGCCTTGGCCAGACATAGCGGGCTTACTATTCAGTGTGTGGACTGTCTCGATCTGTGGGTCGATGAGGGCATTCTGAAGGACGGGGAGGACCGGGTGATAAAGCGGATGTTCGCCCTATATCCTAAAGAGTGGATGGCCGTCGATGAGGGTGGAGATGCACTTGCCTATGCTGTTGAACAGGGAAATCTTCAGCTTTTTAATGGACCACACAGTATCCTGTTGCAGTCTAAGGGATTGATTGCAGCTGTGTGGGGAATGTATGAGCTTGGCTTATTATTTGACAATGAAGAGCGTGAGGCGATCTCACGTTATATTTTGCCTACTTATAATAAGCCTGTGTTCTCTGGCAGCTTTGTGTCCAAATCTGTATTTGGCCGCGAAGGCGGTTCTGTACGTCTCTTTGACGATAGTGGAACTCTAGAAATTGAGGACGAAGAGGGTTATGATAGCAGTCAGCTTTTTCCCTCTGTATATCAAAAAAGAGCTGAACTAGCCCGAATACACACCGCCGAAGGTGAATTCCACCTACTGACAGGCATGTTCGTCATTAATGGGAAGCCGTGTGGGCTGCTCGGCCGGGCTGGCGGACTGATTACGGGCAATGCCAGTCATTTTATCGCGTTGGGAGTGAGATAGTTGGATAAAAGTAAGGCTATAAACAAGTCGTCTACTAGATTAGTAAAGGCCCGGATCGGGGCTTTATGTATGATGCTTCTAACGGTATTGCTGCTTAGTGCATGTTCCAGTAATCAGGGGAGTGTGTTTGATTCAGGCACTGCCGAAACTTCTGACAGTGTTGCACGGGTACCTTGGGATTACCGGGTTGTGGAGAGTACTGTAGGTGATCTAATTGGTAGCGATATGACGGTGTTGCCGGATAATGAGCTGCTGCCGAATGATGAGAATTATGCTACTGGCGATAAAATATGGACACTGCAGTTCATGGACGCTGAGCTGATCACAGATGCCGACCAACGCAATGAAGTCCGCCTCTCTTCCTGGACGACCATTAAATCGTATCCCGATGAAAAAACAGCAGTCGAGGATCTTACCAACCTTAAGGTATCGGTAACTACAGATGTTGATCTTGTAGGAGTATACAAGACAAAATATAATGAGAAGACAAGAAACTTTGCCGTCCTTGAGCTGCCTTCCGGCAACCGGATCAAGCAGCCGATAGACGATGAGCGTTATGCAGCATTAGAGAAAGAAAAGACCGCTTCCGTAGTCCTTGAGGAAGTACATGATTTCGCCGATTATGACTCGGCATATGCGAAATTTCGGGGGTGGGCAAAGTGACGATTGTTGTTAATTTAATAGTCAGTATATTTGTGATTATTCTTCTGCAATTGTTGGGTATGGTTATCTTTGGCTTGATGACCCCGTTCAAGGATATGGAAGAGCTGAAAAAAGGAAATGTGGCTGTAGCTCTAGCGCTTGGCGGCAAATTTCTCGCTACAGCAATTATCATTGGAGTAGCGGCGTATACGAATACCTCTATTCTGCATATGATCATTTGGTTTGCTGTCGGTTATGTATGCCTCATCGCTGCTTACTGGATTTTTGAATTGGCGACCCCAAGCTTTAAAATTTCAGAACATCTGGAAAAAGGCAATGTGGCAGTAGGCACTATGCTCTGCTTGGTGTTTATCGGCACAGCATTTGCAGTCAGCAGTTTGATTGTTTAGTTCAAAAATCGCAGATGGACATGGATAAGGCTGCCCTCAGTAATAACCTCGAGAGGCAGCTTTATTAATGTGAGGAAGGGATGGCAGATGCATTTTTTTCTGAGAATATCCACCAGGATGATGCGTTTACGCAAACGGTCGATCGGTCTGATTATTTTGATCTTTATAATTCTTAGCGCATCGATAGCTTACCTGCTTGAACCGAGTACATTCCACAACTGGTTTAATGCCTTCTATTGGGTCATGACAACGATGGCCACCGTTGGGTATGGGGATTATTTTGCCGAGACGGTAGTTGGTAAGCTATTCACCATGTTTCTATATATTTTTGGGATTGGTCTTCTCAGCTTGGTTATTGGCAAGGTTATTGACTCTATTGCAGAGGTGCAGAGAAGGAGAGGAGCAGGAACATTGAGCTTCCGGGGAAAGGATCATGTGATATTAATCAATTGGAGTAAGAAAGCGCAAGCTGCGGTAGATGAGGTGTTATGTTATTCACCTAAATGTCATATCGTCATCATTGATGAGATAGGACGGCATCCGCTGGAGCATATGGAACAGGTCCACTTTGTAAGCGGTGATGCTTCCAGCGATGAGATTCTCCTTAAAGCTAACATACACGAAGCTAGGGCAGCTATTGTGTTCGGAGACACACGGATTGATGAAGCATCGCTAATTGACGGGAAATCTCTGCTTATCGCCTCCAGCATTGAGCGCATAGCGCCACAAGTACATACTACCGTAGAAATTATGCAGGAGAAGAATATACAGAATTTCAGGCATGTTCAGGTCAATGAATTCGTTCTGTCGCATGATGCCATTTCTAGATTGGCAGTCCGATCCGCTCTGCAAGAGGGGAATTCAGAGGTGATTACGCAGCTGCTGAGCCGCCAGTATGGGGATGATATTTATGAGATTCCAGTGAATAGTGCATGGAAGACCTATGGGCAGGCGTTTCAGGAATTGCTCCTTCAAGGTGCAACTTTACTCTCGGATCGTAGTGACCTTAGCATCAATCGCAAGCTGGACCAGCCTATTCCTAAAGAGGCTAGATTATATATTGTTTCGGATGAAGAGACGTATCGGAGAATTAAAGGTTAGGTCAGTGATAAGCGAGTAAAGCGGATTTTCGGGAGAATGGCTTCTCGGAATTCCGCTTCTTTTTGTTTGCCGTTCCTTCCTTAAGGGTAAGAGATGAATATTATCGTTACTCTACCTTTCGGAAGGAGCCATTGTTAATGAGTGAACAGCAAAAAGTGAACGGAAATAGCAAAAATGAGCAACTGGAACAGTTTCGCAGTAAGGACGAAGGTCACGCTTTAACAACCAATCAGGGATTGAAAGTGTCCGAGGATGAGTTCTCCCTAAAAGCCGGTGACCGGGGGCCAACCTTGCTGGAGGATTTTCATTTTCGGGAAAAAATGACCCATTTCGATCACGAGCGGATTCCTGAGCGGATCGTGCATGCACGCGGATTTGCCGCCCACGGGGAGTTTGAAGTATATAAATCGTTGAAAGAATATACGAAGGCGAAATTCCTTCAAGATCCGTCCGTGAAGACCCCGGTGTTTGTCAGGTTCTCAACGGTAGCAGGATCACGGGGTTCGGCCGAAACTGTGCGGGATGCCCGGGGCTTCTCGACCAAATTTTATACCGAAGAAGGCAATTATGATTTGGTAGGCAATAATATGCCGGTCTTTTTTATACAGGATGCGATTAAGTTCCCTGATTTAGTGCATGCGCTTAAGCCGGAGCCGCATAATGAAATGCCTCAGGCAGCATCAGCCCATGATACCTTCTGGGATTTCATCGCCAATAATCAGGAATCGGCCCATATGGCGATGTGGCTGATGTCTGACCGCGCCATTCCGCGAAGCTTCCGGATGATGGAAGGGTTTGGAGTTCACACCTTCCGTCTGATCAATGAACAGGGGAAAGCGCATTTTGTTAAATTCCATTGGAAACCAGTACTTGGTGTACATTCTTTGGTGTGGGACGAAGCACAGAAAATATCTGGAGCGGACCCTGACTTTCACCGCCGTGATCTATGGGAATCGATTGAAGCCGGCAACTTTCCGGAATACGAGCTGGGCATTCAGCTTCTTAGTGAAGAAGACGAATTCAAGTTTGATTTCGATGTGCTGGACCCTACAAAGCTATGGCCAGAGGAAGACGTGCCCGTGCAGATCGTTGGGAAAATGACCTTGAACCGCAACGTGGATAATGTTTTTGCCGAAACGGAGCAGGTGGCTTTCCACCCTGGACATGTAGTGCCAGGGATTGATTTCACCAATGACCCGCTACTTCAGGGCAGATTGTTCTCTTATACGGATACCCAGCTGATTCGGCTTGGGGGTCCTAACTTTCATGAACTGCCGATTAATAGACCGGTGTGTCCTTTCCACAACAACCAGCGTGACGGATATGGGCGGCAGACGATTAATCAGGGCACTGTGAGTTATCATAATAATTCTCTGGCCCAAAATACGCCGAGACCTGTCCCAGAGGCAGAAGGCGGTTATGTGCATTATCAAGAAAAGGTTGAGGGCCGTAAGGTACGGAGCCGGAGTAAAAGCTTTGAGGATCATTTTTCACAAGCCAAGTTATTCTGGAATAGTATGAGCCCTCCGGAACAATTGCATATTATCGAAGCTTATTCTTTTGAGCTTGGAAAGGTTAAGAGTAAGTCGGTCCGACAGCAGGTCGTAAATATGCTTGCTAACATTACCTCCGAGCTTGCTGTACCTGTGGCAGAAGCCATTGGAGTAGCGGCTCCAGAAGTTGGCGGTTCCGAGGTTACTCAAGCTTCCCCTGCCTTAAGTCAGGCTAATACGAAAAAACATCCCAACACGCGGAAAGTAGGCGTGATTATCGGAGATGGTTTTGATGAAGCTGCGGTAATGCCTGTGTTGGAAACGCTTATGGGAGCTGGGATACAACCGGAGCTAATCAGTGATAAGCTTGGATTTATTAAAGGCTCAAGCGGCACAGAGCTTGAAGTCATCCATACCTTGTCCACTACAGATTCGGTGCTCTTCGATGCGATTTATGCGGCGGGTGGAAATGCGGAACGCAAGAAATTCCATAAAGATGCAGCGTTATTCCTCAACCAAGCCTATGCACATTTTAAACCTATCGCGATGACGACAATACTTGCTGAGCTGCTTGCAACAGATGAACATAGAAGCAGTCCGGGAGTCATAATAGGCGATGGTGGGGAAGTTTTTGCGGCTAGCTTCGTTGCGGCCATTACTGCCCATCGTTTTTGGGAACGTATGGAATAAAGTAAGTAAATTACAGAAAAAGGAGGATCTGCTCGTCAGAAGGCGTGTGGATGCCTCTTTTTTTTCATCTAATGGTTTCATAAATTTAACATTTGGATTAAGGATGTGATGTATATTACCGTTATAGATAATACTAGGCAATATAAGCAGATGCTTAGAGAGGTGATTTTTTGAGGAAAGAGATAGCTGTTGCTATAGTGGTACTTACAGGTTTTACAGCATTAACAGCATGCGAGCAAACAGCAATGCCGGCATCAACACCCTCGCCCTCCGCGAATGTTCATACAACAGAGCCACCGAATCCTACGGGTTCGGCTAATAATGATATGGGGGACCCTTCACAGGAATTGGATGCTTTAGAGCAATTTATTGTTACGAAGCTTACCGGCTCGTCCGGTGTTTATACGAATTTAATTGAAACAGAGCAATCCGGGGAAGCAGCAAGCGGCCATGAGATTCTAAGTGAGTCTGCCTCTCTGAGGATGCTGGCAGCCGTACGGAGTGGTGAGAAAGAGCGATTTGCAGAAGAATGGGCGCTGGCTAAGCAAACCTTTGATATGAAGGGTGGTTTTAGCTACCGGTATAGCCCTAAACAGCAGAAATTATATCCTGTGAATGCTGCAGTTGATGACTTACGTATCATTCGTGCGCTTTATGAAGCGGGGGATACGTTTAGAGATAAACAATATACAGAAGAAGCGGCTAAGTATGGTGAGAGGTTTTATAACTATAATGTAAAAAATGGATATATGTATGACTTCTATGATGAAAATTACAAAAAAACCAACACATTCGTTACTTTATGTTATATTGATTTAGGTACAATGCGAAAATTGTCGGTTTCTGGAGAATCTCGTGACTTTTTGTTGAATAATATGAGCGTTATTCTGAAAGATGGATATTTATCAGATGAGTTTCCCTTCTATGAAACAAGGTTTAATTATGAGAGTGGAACCTATAGTTCGGAGAATATCAATACAGTAGAATCGCTACTGTCTATTCTGGCTTTGGCAGAGGTAGACCAGCAGAAATCCTCCAGCATTAATTTTATCAAGCAGCAGGTCGAGGCTGGCACATTATATGGACAATATTCGCGTGAGGGAAAGCCGCTTAACGATATTCGCTCAACAGCCATTTACGCCATTACGGCTATGATTGGTGCCGAGATCGGAGACGATGCACTCTATCGCAAAAGCATTGAAAGAATGAACGAGTTCAGAATAACCGATGCCGGCAGCTCACTGTATGGAGGCTTCGGCGATGTAGCTAGTGGCCAAGCCTATTCCTTTGACAATCTGATGGCATCATTGGCCTATGTCTATTAATTTAAACCTATAGTAACGAAGGTGAATCTGCATGATAAACAACATGGTGAAATCACCTCTGAGGCAGGGGATGACACTCGCTAACCTACCGTTGCCATTGTCCCCGGCTTTTATCACTGCTTTTGGAGTGTTGCTTATAACCATCATCGCCTTATTTACCGCCCCGTATGTCGGAATGGCGGATAATGGTGATTTTTTTCGCAGCATCTATAGTAACGGAATTTATTTCAATCTGCCGGATTATGACGAGCAATACTTTGGTTATTTTGTAAAGCAATATGGAATCTTTCAGTATTTTAATGAGAATGGCGCGACATTATTTTCTTCACAGTCCCTATTTATCCAGCTGTCCATTGGACTTAATAAGCTGTTTTTTAGCAGCGAGGTTTTCGATATCCGGTTTCAAGCAGTCATTTACACGATTTTATATGCTGCGGCGATCTACTTATTAATAGAGGCTATTACATGGGGGATGACCCGCAAGCAGGGATGGCTCACTGCAGGTATTGCTATTTTTATATTTGGAGATACCGGGTATACCGCTTATTTCAACTCCTTTTACGGCGAGAGCGTCGTGATGATCACGATGATTACTATGTTCGCAGCTTGGTTGTTGTTATATCAAAAAAGATACAATGACTATGTGCTGCTGGCCCTGTTCTTGATCAGTACGATCATCCTGACTACTTCCAAACAGCAAAATGCGCCAGTGGGTATAATCATTGCGGTTCTGGGGTGTTCAATCCTTTGGATTCGCAGGGATAAGATCTTTCGTATTCTGACCCTGGTTTCCCTTGCCTTGATCCTGTTCGCAGGTGTGTTCACTTATTTGAATATCTCGGATGAGTTCGTGAATATTAACCAGTTCCATGCCATGACCCGAGGGGTGCTGAAGGATTCCACCGATCCGGAGAAGGCACTGAAGTCATTCGATATTGATGAACAATATGCCATCTTGAAGAATAGCATTTATTACGAGAAGTACGGAACTATTGATGTGAATTCACCAATCCTCCAAGAGAACTTTTACAGTCGTTACGGATTTGTTTCGATCCTTAAATACTATATATCGAATCCGGATCAGCTTAACTCGATTCTTAATGTTGCTGCTCAAAGTGCATTCTCGATTAAACCAGCGGCGATGGGCAATTATGAGCAATCCGTTGGGAAGGAATTTCGAGCACAAAGTCACTTTTTTACTGGATATAGTCAGCTGAAAAAGGCTTTGGCACCACGAACGATAGGTTTTATCTTCCTTTGGACAGTGCTTGTCATTGGTCTGTATATGCCTTCCCTCGTAACAGCCATCAAGGCACGCAATTTTAGAGGATTGCAGCGGATGGTATTGATTGTCGCTACGATAGGCATTGGTCTTTCAGGCATTTTTGTATCGATTATTGGTGCGGGTGATGCCGACATTTCCAAGCATGAATTCTTGTTCACTTTATCTTTTGATTTGGTGACCTTTCTGACAGTATCTAGTGTGATCGGACGCAGATTCTCGAAAAATCGCAAAAAGCCGGTTAACGAAAGTCCCACCACTTCTAGTCCATATACAAAGCCTCAAAAGGATGTGAGTGTTTGAAGCGCAGAGGGATCTTATACTGTATATTGCTGCTGACCCTGAGCTTAACCATCCTATTGCTTCCCGCCACTCCTGTTCAATCTGCTGCATCACCACAACAAGTCTTACTGCTCTATGACAGTCTTGCCAAGGGGACCGCTAAGGATGGAAATGTGACTGAACTTCAACGTCTGCTGGCGGCTTACTCGACAAGGGTTACACTTCGAAGCCTAGATCAATACGAGCAGGGGATGCTGAAAAATTACTCCAGAGTGATCATGGTCCGTAACGAAGCGGATATTTCGATCACGAATAAATCCTATATAGAGGATTGGGAGCATTATCAGGGGCAGTATTTGCATATCGGGTACAACCCACCCGCTAGTCTAACGAAGGCGTTACAGCTAACCACTGATGTGATTTATGACGGGAGTGCTGAGCTCGAAATTGGACAGTTCTCCGGAATTCAAGCTAAGGTGCAGGATATGCCTTATATTGTAGCGAGTCAGGCGGTCAAATCCTTTGGGAAACTCTCTTTTGCGGAGGAGGGTCTGCAAGCACCGTACGCTGTGAGTAAGGGGAATGATACATATGCCCCATATTTTGAACAAGGGAATGTCAGTACGCTGGGGATGGCCTATGTTCTGAAGGATTGGCTCCATATCACTGCTGCTCCTAAAATGTACCTTGCGATCAAAGAAATCTATCCTTTCTCCGATCTGCGACTGCTGGCAGAGACGGGTGAGCGGCTGTATCAACTGGGGATTCCGTTTCTTGCAAGTGTGCGGCCTGTGTTCAGCAATACCGATTATCCGGCCATGCAGCGTTATTTAGTGGCCATGAAAAGTGTACAATCCAGCAATGGAAGCATTCTGGTCAATGCCCCAGTGGTGATGCCAACGATAAGCTCCAGTGACCATACGCTTAAAGGAAAGATGAATGATTTCATCAATCTGTTGGCCGAAAACGGGCTTGGACCGCTTGGAGTCGGAGCGGAAATGCATTGGTCGTATGACAAAGAGTATTCAGAAGCGGGGATGAGCTTTTTTGATTCCGTGGTGTTATATCCAGATGAACAGATTGATTATATGGAGCAGAGCGACACCTCTAAATCCTTTCCATCCTCTTTATATAGCGTTCCGCTGGAATTTCTTCAGGCTTTGCCTACATCCAATAAAGTGATACCGCAATTGCCGATGGATACTGTAATCACCGTCGACATGCCCGAGGATGAGCGTCAGCTTGAAGAAATGCTGCAAAGTCTGGAACGGAATTGGGTTTCTTTTGCCGATTATAAGCAAGAAGAGCATCAGGTCGTTACTGATCAGAACACAATCTCCTCATTAGATGGAATGATTTCTATTAATGGACAACCTCTAAGCCTGGACTATACACCGGAAACAGTGGATAGCGATTATCGCTACACAGAGGAGCAGCAAAAGAGCTTCACCCGACTTTTTAATATTCAGAATCAATTTTTTATTGTTGTGATCATGATTTCTCTGCTGCTGTTTGGCGGATTGTTGATGATCGGATACCGGTTATATCGCAGAAAGTTTTTGAAATGAGACAACTAATCGTGATTTGGAGGACCCTATGACGATTTCAGACGTGCTGATGGTGATTGCGGTGATCTGTATTTGGTCTCTGCTGCTGGTGAATGTGACCCTCATTATCGCGGGCTATCTATATTACATTAAATCCGAAAATGAGGACATACCAGAGATAGAGGGCGAATATCCTTTTGTTTCAATTATGGTTCCCGCTCACAATGAGGGGGTAGTGATTTGTAAGACGGTTGAATCTCTGCTGGCGCTGGATTATCCGCAAGATCGGTATGAGATTATTGTGATTAATGATAACTCCTCTGATAACAGTGCTGAGCTGCTTGCGGGCATACAATCCCGAAATCCGGGGCGTCAGCTGGTAGTCATTAATACGGATGCAGTTACAGGAGGCAAAGGTAAATCCAATGCCTTGAATATAGGCTTTACCAGCTGTAAAGGGGAGCTAATCGCTATTTATGATGCCGACAATACTCCTGAGAAAACAGCTTTGCGTTATCTGGTTGCTGAGATCATGCATGATTCCAGCCTCGGTGCGGTGATTGGGAAGTTCCGGACCCGTAATCGTGATGCAAGTTTACTGACCCGGTTCATTAATATTGAGACCTTATCCTTTCAATGGATGGCTCAAGCGGGGCGCTGGAAGCTGTTCAAGCTTTGCACTATTCCGGGAACCAATTTCATTATGCGCAGGTCAATTGTGGAAAGCATCGGTGGTTGGGATGTCAAAGCGATAGCCGAGGATACAGAAATCAGCTTCCGGATTTATATGATGGGTTACCAAATCAAGTTCCAGCCGAAATCCGTCACGTGGGAGCAGGAACCACAGACCCTGAAGGTCTGGTTCAAGCAGCGAACCCGCTGGGCGAAGGGCAATATTTATGTCATTGTCAAAAATATTCCGCTGCTGTTCAATAAATCGGCCGCAAAGGTCCGGTTCGATATTCTTTATTTTCTATCCATTTACTTCTTGCTGCTGCTGTCGTTAATCACCTCGGATGTGCTGCTGATCCTGCATGCTTTGGGTTATGTGCATACTACTATTGCAGGTCTTAGTAATTTCTTATGGCTGCTCGCTATTATTCTTTTCGTTGTGGGGACCTTCATCACGCTAACGACAGAAAAGGGCGAGATGAGCTTGTCCAATCTAGGGATTGTAATGTTGATGTATGTGTCTTATTGCCAGCTGTGGATGGTTGTCGCGGCTAACGGATTATATCTATATCTGAAAGACCTCATCTTCAAAAGAGAAGCCAAATGGTATAAGACGGAGCGCTACTAACGAGGCACCAAAAAGTCATATGAGAAAAATGTAATCACAGGAGAAACAGAACATGAAGATAAAAAAACAGCTGGTTATACTGTTAACCTGCCTCTCCCTTTTGTTAATTCCAATCCATCCTGCTGCCGCAGAGACGTTGCCGCAGGAACATAAGTCCACTTACACAACCTCATTTACGGGAACGGACTCGTCCTTAACAGGTTCGAGTGCCCAGCAGCAATATTTTGAGGTTCTGGATTATTGGAATGTGGATCAAGTAAAGATCAAACTGCATTTTCAAATTTCACAAATTACCGAAGAGCAGATTTCTAGTGTTACCTTAACGCTAAACGGCAGCCCGTTCTATACGTTTCGTCCGTCACTACAAGACAACGGCGAACAGCTGTTGACCCTTGCGGCGCCCAAGGGGTTTCTGAAAAAAGGGACGAATACGCTGGGCATTCAGGGCTATTTGAAGACAGATCGTCAAGATGACCTCTTTTGTTCGGTCGATGAAACGTCGGATAATTGGCTCCATCTGTTCAATACGTCCAGTGTTAACGTGATTTATACCGCAAAGCCCTTGAGTGGAGGGATCAGTGACTTCAGCGAGCGATTCGCCGGGATAGATACCTTAACGAAGAATCAGAGTATTCTGACTGTACCGGACAAAAGCACAGCGGCAGAGATGGAAGCAGCCACTTATGCTCTCTCCGGGTTTGTTAAGGGGATTACGTTAAATGATAAGACTATTCCCCTACTTCCCTACCGGGCAGACACTGTGCAGAATAAGGCCGCAGTTGTACTGGTAGCTATGTATGACAGAGTACCAAGCGGGCTGAAAGCTCAGCTAAGCTCCACTGAGGATTTGGGTACGCACGCGCTGCTCCAGCTAGTGAATAAGGATACCCAGCCCACCTTGGTTGTAACCTCGAAGGATGAGAACTTGCTGATTAAAGCGGGTCGTTTGATTGCTAATCCAGAGCTGATCGGGCAGATCACTAGTGATCTGAAAACAGTAACGGATGCTACAGAAGTGTCAGCACCTGCGCTTTCGATTAGCTCTAACATCACGTTCACTGAGACAGGTGATAAACTGACCGGGGCACATCATCAGGAGCAGACGTATTTTATTTCATTGCCAGCGAACCGCTCGATTGCCGATTCCGGTAAAATCAGTCTGGATTTCCGTTATGCACAGAATTTGGATTTTACTCGTTCATTGGTTACCGTGAGCATCAACAATACTCCGATTGGCAGTAAGAAGCTGACTAAGGAACTGGCGAATGGCGATATTCTTAATCTCTCGGTGCCTCAAAACTTGAATATCTCCGGAAATTTCTCGGTGACAGTGGCTTTTGATCTGGAGATCGAAGGAGCCAGATGTATTATCGATCGGGACCAAATGCCGTGGGCTTACATCAGTAAAGATTCTGTAATGCGGCTGAATACGAAGGATCGTACGGATCTCTTATTTAATAACTATCCATATCCGTTCATCCGCGATGGGATCTATAATCATGTGGCGGTTGTACTGCCCGAACAAATGGATGATTACGCCTATTTAAGTGTATCGAATATCTTTAATCTGCTTGGTAAATATGCCAGCGGAAATATAGGGAATATCCAGTTCTATACCGATACTGTCAGCGCCGATCATTTGAAAAATAATAATATCATCGCTATTGGTGCTTATAAGAATAATAAGGTGATCCGTGATCAGAATGCTAAGCTTTATTTTCAATATAACGGAGATGGAACCACAATTCGCTCTAATGAGAAAATGAGTATTGAAGAGCAATACGGTGCACGAATCGGAACACTGCAGCTGATTGATTCGCCATTTGAGGCGGGACGTGCATTGCTCGCGGTTACGGGGGTCAGCTCGGAAGAGTATTACTTAGGATCGAAGCTGCTCGCTACAGAGCGGGACAAGTGGAAGGTGTTTGGCGATGGCGCAATCGTTGATAAAGACGGTAATGTCAGCGCACACCGCTTCAAAACAATCACTGGAGCAGCCGAGGACTCTGTGGCCCAGAAAATAATGGAACGGTCGGATGTACTCAGTTTTATCATCGTGATTTTACTGGTACTGACGCTGGTAGTTCTATCGCTGATCCTACTGCTTCGCAAACACATGAAGAAACGTGGTGATAAGCGTGAGACGTAATCGCAGCTTAGTGTCGGACATCGCTCTCTTATCATTCCTGGTGTTATCGTTCCTCTGTATCGTCTTCATTGCCGGGGCACCGGATGATTACCTCCAGAATATTATCATTTTAACGGTGGCTTTTATTCTGGCCATTGTTACGTATTTTACAACGGTCACTGCGGGTCTGGTCTTGAATCTGGTGTTTATCTTTGCTTACGGATTCTACACGATGTACCAGACGATAACGCTAGGGGAAACGATTAGCCTGAATACTTATTTCTGGTTAATTATGACTCCGCTATTAACGGTCGTTCTATGGGTATTCACTTTAAGCAGCCGTGATTTGCAGGTGGAGAATGAGCAGCTACGCAAAAAGACTGCCAATATGGCTATCGTCGATGAAAACACAAATTTGCGGAACAGTATTTCTTTTCAGACGGATGCTACATTATTTACAAGCATTTCGACCCGCTATCAGATTCCGCTCACCCTGCTAGTGGTGAAGGTGAAGTATTGGAAAGAGATCAGACGGATCATTCCTGAAGATCAGCTGGCAGAAGCTATCTATGACGTGTCTCAGCTTAGTCAGGCGAGTATTCGTACCAATGATGCACTCTATCTGCTAGATAAGGATGAAGCAACATGGGGCCTGCTGCTGTTCACGGACAGCGATGGAGCGAAGATTGTGATCGAGCGGATTAAGCTCAAGCTTCAGGAGTTGAATGACAATAATTTCTCCAGAAAATATAAGGTCAGCCTGGGTCTTAAGATTGGGGCGGTCGAATACCAAGCCGGCACGATTGAGAATCCGCTGGATTTCATTGTTCAGGCCAAAAAACAGCTGGAGTACGACGTGTAGACCAGCTTAAAAATCAACAGTTTCACTATCAGCCTCTGTATGGATGGCGATGAGCACGCTTGCCGGCTCATCGCCTTTATTTATGACCAGATGTGGCACACAGGCATTCCAGCTAAAGGAATCCCCCGCTTGGAACAACCCGAAATCTTCACCTTGCTCCGCATAAACCTCACCTTTTATCACTAAATGGACCTCTTTGCCTTCGTGCGCCTGCGGAGTTTCACCCGTAGAAGTACCCGGAGGGAAATGGACAAGCACCATTCGTACACCACCTGCCGAGCTTAAATGCTCAACTTGCAGTCGATCACTTCCGCTACTGGTGATTTGCCGCTCCTCGGATCGTACCACCTGCATCCGCTCTTCCTTTTTTAACAGCAAATAAGCCAACGGAACGTTCAGCGCATCCGCAATCAGGCTAAGGGTTGCGATCGAGGGAGAGGTCTTATTAGTCTCAACCTGGCTCATAAAACCCTGTGACAGGCCAGTAGTTTCACAGATTTGGGCAATCGTTATATGTTTTCTTTTACGGATTGTACGAATGTTTGAACCTATATTCATTAGTAAAGCCCCTTTTGATATTAGTAATAGCAAATATATTTTTATATTAACAAATTATTAATTGACATACTAGCCAGAGGTTTATAATATTATCCTTACAAATATTATTTTTGTATTACAAATATTTTGAAGGAGTGTTTAGTTATGAAGGCACCTTATATATATGATGTCAGTCTACCTTCCGGTTACGATGAGAATCGGGTTTATCCGGTTATCTTCACCTTGCATGGCAAAGGTTCCAATGAGAAGAATATGTTCGGGCTTGTGGAGTCCTTGTCTGAAGAGTTTATTATTATCGGGATTCGGGGAAATATGATTTTAGGGGCAGGATTTCAATATTATGATCTCAAAAGTCTAGGTCATCCCATCCGTGAGCAGTTTGATCAGGCTGTATTGCAATTGCAGCAGTTTATCGAATACGCTACCGACAAATATCCTATAGATGCTAAACACCGTTATCTGCTTGGCTTCAGTCAAGGAGCCATTTTGTCCATGACACTCGCGCTTACAATGGGGAATTCGCTTCGGGGAATTGTGGCGCTGAACGGTTATGTTCCGGGGTTTGTGAAGACGGATTATGAGCTGAGGAGTGTGCAGGAGGTATCGGTCTTCATCTCGCATGGTGAATATGATTCTGTATTTCCAATTTCAGTGGGGACAGAAACAGCCGCTTATTTCGAAGGTCTAACCCCATTATTAACCTTTAAAACTTATCCTTCGGATCATGGTGTATTACCGCAGAATCAGCAGGACTTGATCGCTTGGTTACGGCAGAACTTAGGGAGTGATAAACTATGATACCTTCTTACTTTATTGCCCATGGTGCTCCTTCTCTGGTACTTGATAACAATGCATATACGAAATTTCTTGGGGAGCTCGCTGAGAGGAATGTCAAACCGAAAGCGATTGTTGTATTTTCTGCACATTTCGAAGAACACACACAATCGGTTGGAGTTATGGAGACTTTCGACACCATCTATGATTTCTATGGCTTCCCAGATGAGATGTATCGAATGACTTATCCTGCCAAAGGGGACAATGAGGTTGCACAGCAAATTATGTCTCTGTTCCACAAGAATGGGATTGCCAGCAAATTAAATACAGAGCGTGGACTAGATCACGGAGCTTGGGCTATTCTTAAATTAATCTATCCGAATGCAGATATTCCTGTCGTATCTTTGTCAGTTAATCGAGAGCTGTCCAATGAACAGCAATATTTAATGGGTAAGGCTTTATCTGAGCTGCGTGAGCAGGATATTATGATTATTGGCAGCGGTGGAACCGTCCATAATTTGCGTAGCGTGAAGTGGGGAATGGAGAACGTCGAGAAATGGGCGGAGACATTCGATGACTGGCTGCAGCACAGGGTGGAAGCTTGGGATACAGAGTCGCTATTTAACTATCAGGAGCTTGCTCCTTATGGCGTTGATGCAGTGCCGACTAGTGAGCACTTTATCCCCTTGATAATAGCTATGGGAGCTGGCGATAAAGGGAAGGAAGCGAAGCTGCTGCACCGAAGTTATCAGTATGGCAATTTAAGTCTTAGCTGTTGGGAGTTTAATTAAGAAGGAGGCATTAATGATGGACTTGGGACTTCGTGGGAAATCAGTTTTTGTAGCCGCAGCAAGTAAAGGATTAGGACTCGCAACTGCGCTGGAGTACGCCCGTGAGGGAGCGAAGGTAATGATCGCCAGCAGGAGTATGGAGCAGCTTGTAGACGCACAGAAAGAGATTCAGGCAGCCACAGGACAGCAGGTGAACATGGTTCAGATGGATGTGACTGTCCCAGAGGATATCGTACATGCTATTCAAACGGCTGTAGCCCTAAACGGTGGGCTTGATATTGTAGTGACCAATGCGGGGGGTCCTCATGGCGGAGGTTTCGCTGATATGGAAGACGCGGATTGGAACCAGGGGTTTGAGCTCACACTGATGAGTACCATTCGTTTGATCCGTGAATCACTGCCGCATCTGCGCTCTTCTGGGGCAGGGCGAATCGTTAATATAAGCTCGATTTCTATCAAGCAGCCTATTGAGGGGTTAATTCTTTCCAATGTTTTTCGCGCTGGCGTGTATGCCTTGACCAAGAGCTTGGCTACTGAGCTGGCTGCGGATCGCATTTTAATTAATACGATCGCACCAGGGCGTATTGCAACCGACCGGATTCTTCAACTAGACGGCAAACGTGCACAAGCAGAGGGGATCCCTATGGAGCAGATTCAAGAGGAAGCGCTGCTGCAAATCCCGTTAGGAAGATTGGGCACGCCCGAAGAATTCGGCAAGGCTGCTGTTTTTCTAGGCTCTTTTGCGAATACTTATGTAACGGGACAATCTCTTTTAGTCGATGGAGGAATGGTGAAGTCGCTCTAACCTCCGGCGTTATGGGTAGGCTTTGAAAGGTTATGGAAAAATTAGTAATTTGAATATTAGTTGCTTTGTGCTCTAAATAAGCGTATGATGGAGCGGTGGTCTAAATCGTAAGATTTACGAATTTTCCTACGTTTATTAGGTTATACTATATATAAACCTACAGATCATTTGGATAATTTACCATAAAGGCTCCACGAATTTATTCAGAAGGAGGACGATCAGAATGAGAGAAGGCATACATCCTAAGTACAACCAAGTGATTTTCTTGGATGCAAGCGTAGGCTTCAAATTCTTGAGTGCATCTACTAAATCATCCAATGAAACTATGGAATGGGAAGACGGCAACACTTACCCAGTGCTCCGTGTGGACGCAAGTTCCGCATCCCACCCATTTTACACTGGTAAACAAAGAGATACAGAACAAGGCGGCCGTGTTGATAAGTTCAAACAACGTCTTGCACAAAAGAAATAAGAATCCTTACGGATTGAAGAGGGACAACCCATGTAGAAGCAATCGCTTCGGGGATGTCCCTTTTTTGTGTTCAGGCATGTTAAAATGAGATGAATTTAAAAATATACATGGCGTCGAGGGAGCGATCAGTGATGGAAAATGTAATAAAAGTAGATACAGTCCTAAAGAGTGAAGACGTTCAGGAGTTTAACTTATGGTTCAGCTTGAATAGCCGGATTATACTCAACTCTTTTAGCGTAGTCGCTTACTTTATGATTTTGTTATTAATTACTAAGGATTACAGTACTCAAAGCATCTCAATCCTGGCTGTGACTGCTATAATTCTTGCCGCTGTCTTATGGTATATGACCAAGGCAAGCTTGATCAAAAAATCGAAAAAGGCGTTCAAAACAGATAACCTAATTCAGCAACCGCAAAATTATACGATTTCAGATGAAGGCATATCTTATCTTTCCGAAGCGGGCACTGGGCAAGTGAAGTGGGAAGAGATACATAAGATAGGTGAAACTACGAACTTGTTTGTGTTTTTTGTGTCCACACAGAGAGCGCTGATTATCCCTAAACGTTTCTTTGAATCGGCACAAGATAAAATAACATTTAAGGATTTAGCCAGAAAATATATGTTCTCCAATCGGGTGAAATTTAAAGCATAAGATGTGCTGTTATTGTTGATTCATTTGTACCAAGGATTAGGCTATAATGATAGGAGCGACTTGAAAAATAGGAGAAATATGGCATGCCATGGATTCAGGGATATCCGTATTACTTATTAATGGGCAGTGTTCTAAGTCTGTACATGGGCGTCAGCTCCTATCGGCACCGTAAGTTAGCAGGGAGACGCTATTTGTGGATCTTAATGCTGTTAGTCAGCCTTATATTTGTTGCAACGGCGGGAGAGATTATGTCACCCTCTTTTCAGTCTAAGCTGTGGTGGAAGAATGTACAGCAGGCTCCGCTTTTTTTTAGTGCTCTCTTTACTTATGCTGTGGTAAAAGAATACGTATCTCCTTCCACAGGGCGCCTGCCCGTGAAGCTTGCCATCTTCTCTATCCCTATTGTTATGGATGTACTTCTTATTTTTACGGATAGCTATCATCATCTGATGCGCAGTGAAGTGTCCGTCCTGACGGTTGCGGGTGTTAGTGGAATTGCTGTAAAGCCTACGCTCCTTAGTATGGCTTTTATTGCGTATGATCAGCTTTTTGGGCTATATGCAGTCTGCTTGCTTGCAGTTTCCCTACTGAATACCCCGAGAGTTTATTTGCGGACTAATGTCCTGCTGTTGGCGGGTTTGCTGGTTCCGGTTATTTCCGTCTTTTTACTCCCCCTCTTGAAGATTACCATTACAGGTTTTACGGCGTTTACTTATTTGCCTGCGATTATAGCGGCTTATTTTGCACTTTTTGTTAGCTCCAAATTAACCATCTTCCCTCTAACCAAAAACAAAATTCTAGAGCACATGAAAGACGGCGTAGTTCTGACTGACCGTTATGATAATATCATTGGCATAAACGATGCGGCGACTGCTATTTTATACGACATTACCGGAATAGCGAACGATAATTGGATGGGAAAAAACATTGATCTTTTTACGAAGTCTCACAAAGACATTGCAGCTCATTACAATCAGAGGACGGAAGGACAGTTTGAGGTAGTTTGTTCTGGCGCAGGGGAGCTCTGTTATGGGGTTTCTTTAATTGCTACGGAGCATGCGACAACAGAGAATAAGGGTATGCTTATTGTGTTTAGTGATCATAGTGAGAAAAAGCGATATGAGCGTGAACTGGTCTATCAGGCAACGGTTGACGATCTGACAGGGCTTTATAATCGCAGGCATTTCATGCAAAGGGTTCAGAATCAAACGATCCCGGATGGATTAGGGTTGGCTCTGCTGTTATTTGACATCGATGATTTTAAATTAATTAATGATACTTATGGTCATTTAGCGGGCGATCAGGCGTTAGTTGATTTCTCGAATAAAATACTTCAGGTATACCAGAATAAAGGTATTGCTGGAAGAGTAGGTGGCGAGGAATTTGCTGTATGCTTTTTCGCTGAAGATAAACGTGCAGCCTTAAAAGAAGCAGAGGATTTTCGTACAATGATGAGTGATTACACGATAATCTTGAATGAACAGGATAGCATTCATCTTACCGCAAGTATCGGAATCTCTTTTACGGAGCGTAGAGAGGTGACTTTCGAAGATTTATATCGGGAAGCGGATGAAGCGTTATATCACTCTAAGAATACAGGGAAGAACAGAGTTACGTTAGGTCGTGAACCGATCATAAGAGAAGCGGTAAAGGGATAAGAACATCGAAGATAAGGGAGTGGCCTAATGAATCTGACTGTTGATGAAGTGATGAGCAAGCTTGAGGAGATGGGTACAGAGCAGACGAAACGTACTTTCTTACGACATGGCGCAGTGGAACCTTTATTTGGAGTAAAGGTAGGGGATATGAAGAAGCTGGTTAAGGATGTGAAAAAAGATCAGAGTCTGGCAAGGGCTTTGTATCAGACAGGCAATTACGATGCAATGTATTTGGCTGGACTAACGGTCAATCCTAAGAGTATGACGAAGGAAGAGCTTCAAAGCTGGGCTTCGGCGGCCAGTTGGCATGCGGTAGTGGAATATATAGTATCCCCTCTCGCCGCAGAGAGTCCATATGGATTGGAACTTGCGAGAGAGTGGATTCGTTCCTCGGATGAACTAATAGCCATTTGCGGCTGGAGCACTTATGCCAATTACATTTCAATTACACCGGATGATAAGCTGGACATCGCTGAAATTAGGGAGTTGTTACAACAAGTAGGCGCTACTATTCATCGGGAGCGGAATCGTGTCCGTTATACGATGAATACTTTCTTAATTATGGTGGGCAGCAGTATCACAGAACTGCATGAGGAGGCAGCAAAGATCGCAGCAGGTATAGGTAAGGTCCAGGTGAACATGGGACAAACCGCTTGTAAAGTTCCTATGGCTGTTGATTATATTGCTAAGGTTGAACAAGCTGGGAAGCTTGGTGTGAAGAAGAAAACTTGTATTTGCTAAGTTAGATATTTAGGTAACCCTTCAAGGTGAAAGGCACTTGTGGGGTTTTTTTTATTCCGGGAAAAACAAGTGTTTCAACCCTGCGGAAATTGTTTAAATTAGCAGCAGTCAAAATTTACATAGAAGAATTAATGAAGCCTTATTCAAGTAATCTTTTACAATGATGTAGAATAGAAAGGGGTTTATAGTTAGAAGACAGGACGGAGGCTAGTTGTGAACAAACGCCGATTCACTTTGCAGTATAAAATACTGTCAATTACAGTTTTAATCGTGATCTGTCTATTAGGATTCGTTTTTGTCATGCATGGAAGAATCAATGCTCTACAGCGGGAAACCAGCTTCATCTCTCATCAGGATCGAGAGATTACTAATTTAGCTAATCTAATTGAGAAGAATATTTTGGATATGGAAACCGGACAACGCGGATATGTCATCACCGGCGATAACAAGTATCTGGAGCCCTACAATTTGGGTAAGGCTGAATGGGAGGCTAATTATGATAAGCTCTACGTGCTGACTGCTAATGATTCTTTACAGCTACAGCGTCTGTTGGGTATTGAAAGTAAAATTAAGCAATGGATCGAACAGTCCGGAAATTATGTGATCCAGTTGAAAAAAGAGGGACAGGACGTTGAGCTCCTAAGATACTTTAATTCCGACGATGGCAAAGATCAAATGGATCGGATTCGTAATCAGATCAGCACTTACCGCGAGACGATGAAAGAGAACACCAACAGTCTGATAGCTAGACAAGCAGACAAGAATAAATTATTGCTAGAGCTTCTTTATATTGCTTGGGCAATTATAGCGGTTACCGCGATGGTCGCTTCGTGGATCAATTCACGCTCCATCGTTAGTACGGTTCGTAAAGTTACCCATACGATTGCAGAATTGAAATCTGACGAAGATATGAAGACAAGGATAGAGATCACCACGAATGATGAGATCAGGGATCTGAGCGTAGCTACGAATCATCTGATAGACACGCAACAAGAACGGATATGGATTCAGGCTAACGCAAACGAACTGTTGGCGAGGTATCAGGGCATCACACATATCTCGCAACTGGGCGATATTTTTCTTGGCAAAACCGCAGAAGTGATCAATTATCCATATGGATCCTTATATGTTCGAACACAGGATCATGATCGGGATTTCTTTAAGAGAGTCTCTATTTTTGGCGGAAGCAGTAACATTCCAGATCAGCGGGCATTCCAGACCGGAGAAGGTCTAGTTGGACAATGTGCTAAAGAGGCGCGTTTGATGCAAATACAGGATCTGCCGGAGGATTATATTAGCATACAGTCTGGGCTGGGTGTTTCTGCGCCGAAGGCGCTTCTGTTAATGCCGATTTCTTTTTCGGGTGAGGTAGTTGCTGTGGTGGAAATCGCCGCCTTTGCTCCACTTACGGAATTGCAGGTTAAGTTCCTAGGGTCTATTTCGAATGCCTTTGGCTCTGCAATTAACAGCACGATTAACAGTATGAAGATTGACCAACTTCTGGCACAATCTCAGCGTCTAAACGAAGAACTACAGGTATATACCGAGGAACTACAGACTCAGTCTGAGGAGCTGCAGATCCAAACGGAGTCACTGCATGCAACAAATAGAAAGCTGGAGGATAAGAATCTGCTGGCGGAACAAAAGTCATTGGAGGCGGAAAGAGCTCAAATGGAGCTTAGTGAATACACAGAGTTATTGCAGCAAAGCTCACAATATAAATCTGAGTTTCTGGCTAATATGTCTCATGAACTGCGAACTCCGCTGAACGGCATTCTGCTGCTCTCCGAATTTCTTATGGAGAACCAGTCGGGAGCTCTAAGCGAAGAGGATATTGAATTCTCAAAAGCCATTCATTCTTCGGGACAAGATCTGCTGGCGCTGATTAACGACATTCTGGATTTGTCCAAGGTTGAGGCAGGAAAGCTGAATATTGAAATTGAAGCGATAAATATATCGGAGATTCCGGAGGCAATGATCCAGAACTTCAGTCAGCTTTCCCGCAAAAAAGAGATTCCTTTGCAAATACAGCTCGGAGAGGACTTACCCCCGCTGTTTTATTCGGATGCTCAAAGAGTACGGCAAATTATTATAAATTTGCTGTCCAATGCGTTTAAGTTTACAGCGGAAGGCGCAGTCACTCTGGAAATCCGTTTAGCAACTAAGGACGAGTTGCTGGATTTGGCAGGTTCGTATACAGGGGAATTTATTGCCTTCGCCATCAAAGATACTGGAATTGGGATTTCAGAAGACAAACAGTCAATTATCTTCGAAGCATTTCAACAGGCGAATGGAAATACAGAACGTCAATATGGGGGAACTGGGCTTGGTTTATCCATATCCAGAGAGCTGGCAACATTACTTGGTGGTAGAATTACGCTGGAGAGCCAAGAGGGTGTGGGTAGTGTCTTTACAGTGTATTTGCCTTTGCAGCTTGAGGCTCCAAGCCTTGAGGAAGTGGCTGATCAAGCGACTGTTATTCAAGAGATCGGGAGTGGAGTGGTACTTGCCGCTACAACGGCTGAGGATACACGTACTGACTTCACTTCTCTGAATCAAAAGCATGTACTTATCGTGGATGATGATGAACGGAATTTGTTCGCTTTATCAAATACCCTAAGAAAGCGCGGGCTGCATGTAACTACAGCTACTAACGGAGAGAGCGGCCTGTATGAACTGGAGCAAGCGGCTTCTATAGATATCGTTCTTATGGATATTATGATGCCAGTGATGAACGGGTATGAGGCAATCAATCGGATCAGACAAATGCCCGCAAAGAAGGATATTCCCATCATTGCACTGACTGCAAAAGCGATGAAGGAAGATAAGGCTAAAATCCTACAGGCTGGGGCAACAGATTATCTCAGTAAGCCTGTTAACTTGGAGCGTTTATTAGCGTTGATGCAATTGATACTGGCTAGCGATTCCTGAGCTAGACCTCCAACTTCGGACAACTCGAGTGAAGTTGCGCGAACGAAGTAACTATAATCTGCTCTGCTATCGGACACAGCTGACCGTTAACGCAGCATTTTACCACATTTGTAATTCTAACGGACCCCACTGACGCTATTGGCATAAAAAACATCGAATATGCCCCTCTTTTTAATGAATAGTGGCGCTGGAGTCCGAAACGCTGCTCTGAAGGCAGAAAATTCGCAAATAACGTCAGCTGGGTCCGTAAGGCTCGCGATTATGATCATCTAAAACTCTGCAGCAAGGCAAGTAAAAGTGTGACCAAGCGTTCAGCCGGCTTTCGTTTACCTCACAAATCGGCTGAAGCGAGTCAGCCAACCTATAGTCTATAACGCAAAACAGCGATCCTCCCATAACGGAAGGATCGCTGTTTTAATGTCTCTTTGGAATCTTTTTAATAAGATTCCAGTCTCTCTCTTATTGTTGTGCAGAATCTACTACAACTTTGACAGCTGTGCCGATTGGTGGCAGGCTTCTGGTCAGCACTGGGCTGTAGAATCCGATAACTTTTGTGCCTTTAACAAGCTCGCTGCTTTTAACAGCTTCGCCGTCTTTGTTAATGAGCACTGTGTCTTCGCTAATGCGCAGTACTACTTCTTTTTGTGACAATTCGCTCAGGCCACTACCTTTAACAGTGATACTGATATTTCCCTTATCGTCTTTTTGAACTTCTTCAATAGTACCAGCAGTACCTAGAAGATCATCTTGTTTTTGCTTATCCAGAACGGTGATTTTGTAAGTTGGTGTTTGTGGCGGAAGACTCATAGTCATGACCATGGAGTGTTCTGCTTTTACTGTCATCCCGATATGGAGATCTTTGAGTGCAATTTTAGTGCCGTCAGCCATCTCAATAGCCGTATCTTCCCCTACATTTAATACGATTCCATCCGTACCTACACCTTGGATTTGAACGGATTGGTATTTACCACCATCATAGACTGCTGTAATCACACCAGTCTTAGTCATGTGCTGCTCGGCGGCATTTGTGTTGATCACAATGGAATCTCCCTTCACAGTCATGTTTTGATGAATTACTTCGCTTAAAAAGGAAGCTGGGACATACAAAGTGGAGTCAACCAATTGTGGTGCAGTTCCAAGTGTTGTATTCATTTTGTTGATACTATAACGATCTTCTCCAGCTTTCACTGTAGTGAATACAGCGCCATTGATAAGTTCAACGGATTTATTCTGTGCATTCCAGGTTAATTCAAATCCAAGGGCTTCAGTAATTGAACGTAGTGGTACCATCGGCTCTTTACCGCTTGTGCTTTGGAAGCCTGTTTCTTTAATAGTCGATCCGTTGATTTCAATCGCAAACGTCTTTTGATTAACGCTAGCGGAGGTTTGTGTAGCCTCATTTTTAGCAGAAGTTGTGGTGGGTGCAGCATAAGCTGCTCCTGTAGAAAGTGCTAGGGACAAAGTTAAAAGAACTGTACTTGTTTTTAAAATGTTGTTCATGGTTGTGAGCTCCTTTTAAAATCTTTTGTTAGTGTTGTTATTATTCTGACGGGACACCCCTCCAAAATGTTGCATTTTTTTTGCATCCCGATTGTAATCTTCGTTCACTGCAAATATAAAAAAAGCATAAGACCCCCCAGCTATATGTAGTAATATGTAAGTATTAACAATCGCTCACATAAGGAGGCGCTATGGAGTCATTCAAAGATCGACTGAGATTCATGAAGGTACAGCAGGACGGGCTGATTAAGGAATATGAGGCTCTGATCGCGGAATATGAAAGTCACGATCTGGTCAACGAGAATGAATACTTGAAGAAGCAATATGAGAAGCATAAGCTCGCTTTGGTCGAGCTAAAGACTCAGGTAGGTAAGCTTCAAGAAGAGAATACTGAGCTAAGAGTTGCGCTAACGGAACAAATTTTAGATGAAAAGCTGGGCATTCTTAAAGTGTCGAGGCAGAAGCTGCAGACTTATTTTGCCTCTAGAAGCCACGCTCATACGGATCGGCTGACGGCTTTTGAAGTGGAGACGAAACGCCATATTCAGCAGCTGTACCACACAGCCTCCAGGCAGCTGGGTGAGGAACAAGCAGAGATATCCAGTCGACTCGGGGCGTTGGCGGCAGAATTAAATGAGCGTGTGCTGGCACAGCGGCAGAGACTGAGGGAAGCGGAGCTTCGCCTCAACTCGGGCATGGATAATGGATTACATGATTTTGCTTCGGAAGAGATCAGTGAAGAGGTGCTTAAGCGCCGAAGAAAACAAAATCAGATCGAAATGAAGATTGGACTAAGCTGGATTAACAAGCTGGGTATTCTACTGTTGATTTTGGCGGTGGGGGCAGGCTTCCGGTATACCTATTCCAACTGGTTCACAGGTTATATGAAGGGAAGCGCTTTTTTTCTACTGGGATTATTGATGCTGGGAGGCGGGGAGTGGTTATACCGCAAAGGAAAAGGCACCTTCGCTTTAGGGCTGCTTGGCGGCGGGATTTCGGTGCTGTATGGCTCTATTTTTTATAGCTATTTTCTGCTTGATATTATTAGTATATATGTAGGGTTATCCTTGTCTGTACTCGTTACTTTAACTGCGGTACTCCTGTCTTTAAGGTATGAATCACGGAGTATTTGTGCGCTGGGCTTAATCGGAGGATATCTGCCCTTATACTCTTATCTGGGGGCGTTTGGCCTTTCGGGCAACGCGGTTTATGTGGCTATGGGTTACTTGTTTCTATTGAATTTATTCATCTTATTGATTTCTTTCCGCAAACGCTGGAACGTTGTCAATTATATCAGCTACTTATTTAATACACCCTCCATGCTCATATTAATAGCTTTGTCGGATAGCAACGGAATTAATATGTGTTATGCTGTTTTGACTTTTGCGATGTATCTGGGAATTACCCTGTGGTACCCGTTCAAATATCGTTCCAAGCTGTCCTGGTGGGATTTCTCTCTCTTAGGATGTAATACGTTTATTAGCTGTCTCACCTTGTATATTTTATTTATGGATGCAGGACTGAAGGATTACAATGGTGCACTGGCGTTGCTTTTCTGCCTGCTGTATCTCGGTCTGGGTCGAGGGCTTGAGAAGCTGATGCCACAGGAAAAAGAAAGCATGCTGCTGTTCTATGCCACTTCACTGACCTTCGGCATATTGATGATTCCATTTCAATTTGGAGCGGCTTGGTGGTCCATCGGTTGGCTGATTGAGGGCGTCGTTCTTACGCTGTATGGCAATCTGAACCGCTTTAAGGGGATGGAAAGGGCGGGCTGGGGCATTATGATGCTCTGCCTTGTAGTATTCTTCTGTCTAAATGTACCGACGCAGTGGGTTGCAGACTATCAATGGACGAATTTTAGAGATGTCTACTTCCCGCTAAAATATGTCTTTATCACAGCAGGCATGCTGATTGTCGCGGTGTTGTATGCTGTTCAGCATAACCGTAAGGATGCTCTTCAGCGCAGCGAACCTTATGAAATCACCTTAGCGTTGTGGTTCAAATATGCGGCGTTATTAAATTTCTGGATTTACGGCTTGTATGCATCGGGAAGATTGTATCATCTGGTTGTACCGGAGGATTTTGCGCATAGAACCTTCTATAATTTGCTGCTGTCCGCTGTATGGACCTTGGTTCTGGCTTACGTGCTGCCAAAGGTGAAGGTGCTGTATGACACGATTGTTAAATATTTTGTAAGACTTCTGTTTGGGATTGGCTACGTCATTTGTATAGTGATTACAGTAGGTCTGCCAAGTCTGCAAAATAATTTCGCGCAAAATACAGCAGCTGATTATATCGCACTGTCCGTACTGATTATCTTTAATATCTTTGTTTGGTTTAGCGGACGTGATCTGCTGATTGCAGCGCTGAATCGCCAGTTTAAGAGTATGGAGATCTATCCTGTTTTCATGGCGATTTATTTACTTGGCATTATCACCGCTTTCCTAGGAGTGCAATTGCAATTGAGTGATGCAGGGTTAATTTTTAGTCTCATTTATCTACTGTTAGCCGTTCTATTTATCATGTATGGCTTCCGCAAAAGGTATGTGTACATCCGGCGCTTCGGCCTTGGATTAACGCTGCTGGCCACGGGCAAGCTGCTGCTCTATGATTTGGGTCTGCTGAATACTGGCAGCAAAATCATAGCCTATGCCAGCTTTGGTATCTGCTTGCTCGGTATCTCCTATCTCTATCAAAAGGTGTCAAACCGGATGGAGGAGGGCCAGACAACCACCGACAATGGCAATGGTACTAAGGGATAAAACACAGAGAGAATAATAGGAAGGAAGACGGTGGATGTACGAGACTTATATTTTCGACCTGTATGGCACATTAATCGATATTCAGACAGATGAGGAGAAGCAGGAGGTATGGGATCGATTATCGCTCCATTTCGGATATCAGGGGATGTCCATAACAGGAAGTGAGCTACAGGCACAATTTCTGCGGGAGAGGGATTTACAGCTCGCCGAAGCCGCACGGAATTGTCAGTATCCAGATTTCGTAATGGAGGATGTGTTTCGTTCTGTGGCCCGTCAATTGGGTGGGGAACCGGATCAAGCGTGGTTACATGAAACGGTTAGATGGCTGCGGACATTATCGATGATCCATATCTCACTTTATGAGGGTGTGGTTGAAATTCTGCAAACATTAAGAGAACGTGGCAAAAAGGTGTTTTTGCTCTCCAATGGCCAGAAAACCTTTATAGAAGCAGAATTAATGATGCTGGGTATTCTTCCTTTATTCGATGGCATTGCCATCTCCTCCGAAGCAGGAGTGAGTAAGCCGGATCCGCTATTTTATCGTTATTTAGTTGAAAATTATGGAGCGGATTTGCGTTCGGCCATCATGATCGGGAATGATCCCCGTACCGATATTGCAGGGGCGCTAACGATAGGAATAGATTCCTGTTACATTCGTACGGCTTCTTCACCCCACGATACGACTGTGGAGAGTACTCAATCGATTTGGGACGGGGATTTGCGGAAGATCCCCGGATGGAACGCTTAGACACACAAAAAGTCCCCGTAACCGGATTCTTGCTGACCGGTTACGGGGACTTTTGTATGTCGGGCGTTCGTGACTAGAGCGCCGGTAATTTATTTAGATTACACCTTCAGCCAGCATAGCGTCGGCCACTTTTTTGAATCCAGCGATGTTCGCTCCTGCAACAAGGTTGCCGGACTGTCCATATTGCTCGGATGCATTTACAGATTGTTCGTAGATGGAAACCATGATTTCATGCAGCTTCGTATCTACTTCTTCAAAGCTCCAGGACAACCGCATGCTGTTTTGTGCCATTTCAAGCGCAGAGACAGCTACGCCGCCAGCATTAGCAGCTTTAGCAGGTGCGAATAGTACGCCAGCTTGTTGGAACTGATGAATAGCTTCAAGGGTGGACGGCATATTGGCACCTTCGCCTACTGCTTTTACACCATTCTCAATCAGTTTCAATGCCATGGCTTCATCAATCTCATTCTGAGTAGCACTCGGAAGGGCGATATCACAAGGAATGGTCCAAATTTGCGTGGAATCTTCAGTATACACAGCGTTAGGATGTTCATTCACATACTCACTAATCCGTTTTCTTTCGACTTCTTTCAGGCGGCGGACAGTTTCGAGGTTAATCCCATTTTCGTCATAGATATATCCGGCGGAATCACTACAAGCTACGACTTTAGCGCCTAGCTGTACAGCTTTTTCGATCGCATAGATCGCTACGTTACCAGAACCGGAAACAACAACGCGGCTTCCTTCAAAGGAAAGGCCTTTTGCTTTCAGCATCTCGTTTACGAAATAAACTGTACCGTAACCAGTAGCCTCTGTCCGAGCCTGACTTCCGCCGTAACCAATACCTTTACCAGTCAATACGCCAGCCGGATATCCTCCGCGGATCCGCTTGTATTGTCCGTACATGTAGCCGATCTCACGACCCCCTACACCGATATCTCCTGCAGGAACGTCTTGGTCAGGACCGATGTAATTTTGCAATTCAGTCATGAAGCTTTGTGCAAAACGCATGATTTCGCCTTCGGATTTACCTTTAGGATCAAAGTCGGAGCCGCCTTTACCTCCGCCGATGTGTTGGCCGGTAAGAGCATTTTTGAAGATCTGCTCGAAACCAAGGAATTTGATAATACTAGCATTAACGGATGGGTGAAAACGAAGTCCACCTTTGTAAGGTCCAATTGCACTGCTGAACTGTACACGATATCCACGGTTAACTCTGACCTTACCTTGATCGTCTGTCCAAGGAACACGGAACATAATCAAACGTTCTGGCTCAACCAATCTTTCCAGAATGGCATTTTCCTGATACTTAGGTTCAGCAGCGAGGATTGGAAGCAAAGATTCAAGGATTTCCTTTACGGCCTGATGAAATTCGGGCTCAAAAGGATTACGCGCAACAACCTGTGCGTATACGTCTTCGATATAACGATGTGCCTTGTTGCTGTTTGTGTCTAATTGCTGGGTAGATACAGAGCTCATGAATTCAACCGCCTTTTCTAGTATTCATTTGGTCCAACACTTTTTTTATATTTTGGCACAAGTCAATGTTCCTCACAACTGTTTTTATTAAATAACTTACTTCAAGTGGAACGTTATAGACGCTGGGATGATAAGAAAAGTGTGAATAAACCGCGGTATACTTCGCGTAATGACGCGTTAAAGCGCGAAATATGCTACAATGATTGTGTAATAATTGTAAGGAGATGAAATTTAAAAAATGAGTGACAAAGTAAATGAGCAGGAGCTAGTAAATGTATTATCTGCCAAAACCAAAGTGGATCCGCAAATCATCCGCTTAGTATTGAAGCATGAACAGACCTTTATCAATAAGGCCAAGGCGAACGCCAAGGGTGAGGTAGACATCGACAGCGATGATCTGGTCGACTATGTCACTGCCCAACGTGATGTGAAGCTGGATGAAATCACAGTAGAGACCATTCTTGATGCAGAAATGGATTACTTGATGGATAAAGGATTGGCAGGTTATATCGACTAACATGGGTGTTCGTCCGGCTCGGCTGCTGCTGTTTATAGGCAATAAGAGCCGGAGTGAAAATTAAATAGGCATACGCATTGCTTTTAGTGATTTAGTGTGGTACAATGAAATCAATCATAAATTTAACCCTTAATTCACATATTGTAAAAGGTTATCATTTGTGCGTATGAGTCCTTTTCCAATGTGTGAATTTTTATTTGTTCGTACACTACGTAGGAATAAAAGGACATGTGTTAAATAAAATATTGGAGGTAATATCATGCAAACAGGTACAGTGAAATGGTTTAACGCAGACAAAGGATTCGGTTTTATCGAGGTTGAAGGTGGAAGCGACGTATTCGTACACTTCTCCGCAATCACAGGCGACGGATTTAAATCTTTGGACGAAGGCCAACGCGTTGAGTTCAACGTAACTCAAGGCGCTCGTGGACCACAAGCCGAAAACGTTGTAAAACTGTAGTTTAAAAATCAGGCTGCCCTTAACACAAGTTGAGGGCAGCTTTTTTTATTTTCATAGTATGAATCTGCCCCTAATAGGGTAGCGATATCGTCTCGATTCGATCCAAGGAGGGGTACTTATGTATTTTCGTAAAAAAGCACTGGAGGAACTTCCGCAAGAAGACACAGCTATTTGGTCCTGTACCAAGGAAGGTTGCACAGGTTGGATGCGCGATAATTTCGCCTTTCAATATGTACCTACCTGCTGGCAATGCAACTCTCCCATGACTAGAAGTATGAAGATACTGCCAACGCTTGTGAATACGAATGCAGACATGAAGGCCATGAAGAAGGGCATTTCGATTAAGTAATCGAAGAAGCTAATATACTCAAACAGCTGGACCCTTGGACGGGAGCAGCTGTTTTTTTGTTTGAGTATTTTATTTACTGTGCAGTAATTTCTCCCATTCCGTTAAGGTTATGTTCTCTGGAATATGCTTCAGATGTTCAGGAACCTCTACGTGGCACATAAATTCCAAGCTGTTGCCGTCAGGGTCGTTGAAGTAGACAGAAGCATTTCCTTGATAAGCCCGGATAAAAGGCTCGACAGAAGTCCGGTTGCGGAACGGAACAGCCTCTACCCCAATCGATTCCAGCCATTGCAGTGATTGCTTCAAGTCCTCGTAAGTGATACGGAAGGCAATATGCCGCAAGGACGGATGGTATGGGGTTTGAACCTCCTGGCCTTCCCAAAGACCAATCCAGCTCCGACCTTCCTCGATCCAGAAGAATACAGTTTCTTCATCCCGCCAAGCCATTTTCAGACCTAATTTCTCATAAAATTCGATGGATACTTCAAGATTGCTTACTGGTAAATGTGCTTCATATAGTCCTTTGATCATTGGATAGCACCTGCCGGTCTGCCGATTTTGCGGGCTAAGTTCAGGAATGCTTCTAATACTAGGTGGATGCGATCTTCGATTTCTTGCCCACCCTCATATCCGTCGTACCCGACCTCGAACCGCTTGCGTTGCAGTCCACCGATGGAGATCCAGTCTGGTGTATTGATGCCGTGCAGGTTGCGTACGATGGCTTGCAATTGAAGTAATGAGCTTATACCTACCGCTCCCCCGGCTGAACTGGCGGATAACACAACTATACCGTTGAAATGCGCCTGGCCTAGATGATCAATCGCATTTTTTAATACGCCACTTACCGAGCCGTGATATTCCGGAGTAACCAAGATTACTGCATCCGCTGCTAACATCTCTTGTTTAAGCTCGTTTAAATGTTCATGCTCTGTGTAAACCTCGTCTGGTGAATAAAAGGGAAGTGGGCGTTTGTAGAGATCAAACACGGTAACCTTTTCTCCTTGCTGACTAATGAAATGGGCGGCATGTTCTGCCAGCTTCGTGCTGGTTGCTTCTTTTCGATTACTGCCTGTCAGGATCATCACTTTCATCTGTATCCACTCCTATGTGAGGTCAGTTGCTATAAACCAATGATAGTTGAATCAGCCTCTGTTAACATCAGCACATGGAATGAACATACATAATAAAAACGCTCAGCCATTGTGCTGAGCGTCTAAGACTAAAGTTGTAGAGGAGTTTTGATTCTAGGCGTTATAGCCGCCTTTCAATGCGAAAATGGCAGCCTGAGTCCGATCCGCTAAGTTTAGCTTTCCGAGAACGTGGCTGACATGGGTCTTAACGGTTTTTTCGGTGATGACCAGCTTGCTGGCAATCTCTTTGTTGCTCATACCGAGCGCAATCAGGTCTAATACTTCTTGCTCGCGTGGGGTAAGAAGCTCTAATCCGGTGATCGCAGCAGGTGTTGTGTTTGGGCCGTTCGGATCGGAAGTATTAAGTTCCAATTGCTCTAGTGTAGAAGTCGCCATTAGATTCATCAGTTGGCTGGCAGCCTCGGAATGTAGCTCCACTTGACCGTTATGTACCTTGCGGATCGCAACTACCAGCGCTTCTGGTTCTATATCTTTAAGCAAATAGCCTTTGATTCCTACGCGGATAGCCGGGAGTACATGATCCTGATCCGAAAAGGAGGTCAATACAATGACCTTGACCTGCGGGTGGGAGATCCTCAGCGCTTGAGCGGTCTCAATGCCGTCCATAATGGGCATATGCAAATCCATTAATATGACATCCGGGTTCAATTCGGCTGTTCTTTCCAGTGCCTCGCGGCCGTTGGAGGCCTCCCCGATAACCTTGATATCGGGTTGTGTGGAGAGAAATACTTGCAGCCCACGGCGTACCATTGCATGGTCGTCTACTAATAATAAGTTTATCGTCATTTATGATCACCCGACTTCATGTAGATTGGATGGGCAGAGGTATGGTTGCCTCAACCGTTGTGCCCTGATTTTCCACACTGTGGATATGAATACGACCGGAGAGAGCTTCTGCTCTTTCCTTCATAATATGCAGACCAAGAGATTCATTAGTGTCTGTGTTAGAACGCCGTTTGGCCCCGCCTTTACCTTGGTCGGCAACGCTCAGTACCACCTCGGCTGCATTCAGATGCAGAGATACCTCCGCTTTAGAGGTTCCGGAATGCTTTCGTACATTATTGAGCGCTTCTTGGCCAATGCGCCACAGCCCTTCCTCCACGTTACGGGGAAGTTCGTGAACACCACTCCGTTGCGTCTGTATCAGCAGCCCTAGCTGCTGGCCATGAGCCTGCAGCGCAGTCAATAAACCGGCTTCCAGTCCGGCAGGCCGAAGCTGCATAATTAATGCACGCATTTCTTTGAGTGCAGACTGGGATAAAGCTTGAATATCGCGGGCAGCCTCAGTAGCAGGATGGGAGATATGCTCCTGCTTCAGCATACTTTCCACGCCTTTGGCGGTCATTGAGAGGGAGAAGAGGATCTGGTTCACGGAGTCGTGCAGGTCACGGGCCAGACGATTCCGCTCATCAAGACGCGCAATTTCGCGGCGTTTCTCTCCAAGCTGAGCACTTTCCAATGTAGCGGAAATATGCTCAGCGACAGCCTCAAGCACCTCTCCATCCGCAGTTGCGGAAGCTAGTGCTTTGGGTGAGGTGATCAGTAGAATTCCTGCACCTTGTGCGGCAATCTGCCGAAAGGGCACAGCGAGCATCACGACACGCTCCGCGACAGGTTGTTCAGAACAGCAGGACTTCGTAATTTCCTGCTCTTCATCAGGGGTTAATGTCGCAAAGCGTTGTCCTTTTGTGATATCTCCTAGACGTACTTTAAAAGAATCCGAGAGCTCGAAGGGAGCTATTTCAGGCGTTATATTAGCCGCATAGGCAGCATGGACTTCGAATTGCCCTTCATATTGCCCGATAATCGCTGCAAAGGGCCAATCGAAATAGTCGCCAATCAGGGCGGCGCTTTTCTCGATCAGAATACTGGGCGAGATACATTGGTTGGCGGTTAGATTTAAAGCTGCGCTGAATTCGCCTAATTTGGCGTACAGATTCGCGCGGCGCTGCTCGGTGCTATATAACTGCATCCGTTCTATAGCACTGCCAATTTGCAAAGCCACGGATTGCAGCAAAGCCAGCTCGCTGTCGGCGTAATGTGCTTTGCCTGGTGCGGCCACATTCATAAGTCCCAAGTAACGCTCACCTGAATGCAGCGGGACGGTGGCGTGGTGGGTGATGCCCAGCGTGTCGCCCCAGTTATACTGCCTGGCGTTACTCAGCCGCTTGCAGCTTAGAATGTTAACGGCATGCTCGAGCCGACCGTCCCATAGGCGGCTTAGGCACCAGCAGCTTCCGCACTGCATTGGTTGTTTATTGTCGCGCTGTAGTGCAGGTGGCAGGCCTCGATCAGCGGCACACTCATATTCCATGTATTCTTCGCTCAGGAAGATCCAGCCTGCAGTGTTTCCGGTTAACTCAAGCAGCTTGCCCATGACTGTGTCGAGCATGGGTCTGAGCTCATTGGAACTGTTTAAAGTCTCCGCAATCGTTTTGAGCGTCAGTAACTCATGGATTCCGGTTTCCTCCGGCATGAAGTTCTCTCCTTTAGCTTTGTGAATTATGTTCTATCTATTGTAACGTAGAATGGTTCCTTCATTCTCAAATTTTATGTAATGTTGGCGTAAATAAATAGAAGGTTCCTTAAGATCTGATATGACCTTAAAGAACCCTCTGTATATACATATTAATTTACAGCTGCAGGAGTAGCGGAAGGTGTACAGTGTTCTGGAGCTTCGTGTTCGATAAGTCCATGTTTCTCCCAAGCTCGGCTCTTCCAGCGGAAATACATAATGACGGCTCTTACCCACTCATCGACCGCAGTAGCAATCCACACGCCGGCTAACCCGAGATCAAGTTGGAACACCAGGAAATAACCAAGAGGTAAGCTCATGCAGACCATGGAGATCAGTCCCATATATACAGGGAATTTGGCATCGCCCGAGGCGCGTAAAGAGTTAATGATAACCAGATTGGTTGTGCGCCCGGTTTCCAGGAAGAAGCTAAGCAATATGACCTGCGCCCCCATCCTAATGATGTTCTCATTGTCTGTGAAAAGCCCGAATAGCGGTACCCGGAAGAAAATCACCACAGCATCTATTATTACGGTAACCAGCAACGCCCACTTTACACTGGTGAATACACGCTTATAGGCTTCATCAGGTCGTCTAGCTCCCACGAGATGTCCTACAACGATGGAAGTTCCCATAGAGACAGCTACACTGAATAAATAAATATAATTGGAAATATTAAGCGCGTACTGGCGGGTAGCCATAGCTTCAGCGCCTAAATAAGTAATATACAGTGTGAATACAAGCTGGCACGACTGATAAGTGATGGATTCAAAAGCGGACGGGATGCCGATTTTGAGAATTTGCAGCACGTATTTTTTAGAAAGATGAATGTAATAGGTTACTTTCACCCGTACCTCCATCACTCTGTAGAGCAGCAGGAAGAATAGGATCAGGCAGATAAAGCGACTCATCACTGTTGAGATAGCCGCACCCTCCACACCTAACGCCGGAAGTCCGAAATGACCATAAATGAGCAGGTAGTTGCCCACCACGTGAATGATATTCATCAGCAAGGATACGACCATCGTCTGTTTGGTGAAACCGTGAGTACGGATAGTAGTCGCCAGAGCATTAATTAATGCTTGCAGAAAAATACCGCCCCCAACAATATTCATATAGGCTTTGGCGTAAATGAGGATATCCCCTTTTACATTCAGCGCAGTCAGTAGCGACCCTCCGAATATCAGCAAAAACGTACTTAGGAGAATGCCGACTAACAGGTTTAGGGTAATGGCATTGCCGGTCACTTGAGCGGCTTCCAGAGGTTTTTTGGAACCGAGATATTGGGAGACCACAATAGCTGCGCCGTTACCAATTACACTGAGGACTAAAATTGCTATCGCAATGATCTGATTCGCTGCGCCGACACCAGACACGGCATCGTCCGACACTGAACTGATCATAAAAGTATCCACACTGCCCATGAGCATAAAGAGGAATAGCTCGAGGAAAATCGGCCAGGTAAGTTTGACCAGGTTGAATTCCTGGTGATTATTTTGCTTCATTGTGCACCTTCTTATATTATGATGTACTTCCTAAAATTTCATAAACAAACTGTAATATTAGCACAGCTTTCATGGAAATGCAGTATTTTTACAGAAAAATGACAAAACGTTTTTAATTTAAGTCGAAAAGAGCCCTTTAACCGCACATTAGTATCCTCCAGGTAACTACATCACAATAAAGTGCCTACTTCCCTAAAGGGATGTAAGGAACTACAATTTGTACATGACTTACTAAAATATATTAATAAGGAGTGCAAATAAATATGAAATTACAATTAGCGTTGGATTTAGTGGACATTGCGGGAGCGAAAGAGGTTGTCTCAAAAGTTGCCGAATTTATAGATATCGTTGAAATTGGAACACCTATCGTTATAAATGAAGGGTTACATGCAGTGAAGGCAATCAAAGAGGCTTTTCCAGCTTTGACTGTGTTGGCGGATTTGAAAATCATGGACGCAGGTGGATATGAAGTGATGAAGGCTGTGGAAGCGGGCGCGGATATCGTTACTGTACTTGGTGTTTCTGATGATTCTACCATTAGAGGTGCAGTGGAGGAAGCGAAGAAAACCAATAAAGAGATTCTAGTTGATCTGATTAATGTGAAGGATATCCAAACAAGAGCGGCTGAAGTAGACGCACTTGGCGTAGACTATATCTGTGTACACTCTGGATATGACCATCAAGCGGAAGGTAAAAATTCTTTTGCAGATTTAAATGCGATTAAGAGTGTGGTTAAGCAGGCCAAAACAGCTATCGCTGGAGGGATCAAGCTAAGCACACTTCCAGAAGTGATCGCTGCGAACCCTGATCTTGTCATCGTTGGCGGAGGCATCACAGGTGAAGCGGATCAAAAGGCTGCCGCAGCAGAAATGAAACGTCTAGTTAGTCAGGCTTAAGATTACAATGGATACAATGAAATATGCGCAGCAAATTATAGAGGAGCTTCAGCGCTCCATATCTCAGCTTGATGAAGAAGAGGCTGAGCGACTGGCTGAGCTGCTGCTTCAGTCCAATAAGATCTTCGTGGCTGGAGCGGGCAGATCTGGATTGATGGGACGGGCCTTTGCTATGCGGTTAATGCATGTTGGTAAAGAGGCTTATGTTGTAGGCGAAACGGTGACTCCGGGGATTGAACAGGGGGATGTGTTAGTCCTCGGTTCCGGTTCTGGTGAGACGAAAGGGTTGATCTCTATGGCTGAGAAAGCCAAAGGGGTGGGTGCAGAAGTTGTTGCCGTTACCATTGCGCCGGATTCGACGGTTGGACGTTTAGCGGGCTATACAGTGAAGCTGCCGGGATCTCCAAAAGATCCGGCCAGTGGAAGCTACAGCACGATCCAGCCGATGGCTTCTTTATTCGAACAGACGATGTTGGTCTTTTATGATGCTATTATTCTGCGAATGATGGAGAAGACGGGGCAGACGAATCAGCAAATGTTCGGCAAGCATGCTAATTTAGAGTGAACGTACAGAAACGAATGCCTTCCTATAAGGAGGTTATTCGTTTTTGTGTTAGTATGATAACAGGAGAGAGGAGGCGCTTTAGGTATGGCAACCGAGATTAAAGATCGCATAAACTTGAAGGAAATTAACTGTGAGAAGGAATTGACGCTTGCGGTGATCGGAGGGAAATGGAAGCTGATTATCCTCTGGCATCTAGGGCTTGAAGGGACAAAGCGATTCAGCGAGCTGAAGAAGCTAATTCCTCATATCACGCAAAAAATGTTGACCAATCAGCTTCGCGAGCTCGAAGAGGACCAGCTGGTTCTAAGAAAAGTGTACGCTGAGGTTCCGCCAAAAGTAGAGTATTCCCTGACATCATATGGCCAAAGTCTGCTTCCCGTCCTTCGATTGATGTATGATTGGGGTAAAAATTACGGAGAAAACGTGATCTGGAAGGACACGCCGCCGGAAGAAAGATGCTAATCGAATAGCCTATGAACATTAATAATCCCTGAGAGGTCTGGATCGGCCTCTACAGGGATTTTTTGGTGTTTTAAAGGAGTGATGCGGATAATACTTTAGGCTTTCTGTTCGAATAGCTTAGCAATCTCCACGATAACATTTACCGCTTTTACCATATTGTCCGCAGACGCATATTCGAATTTGCCATGGAAATTCTCGCCTCCGGTGAAAATATTAGGTGTCGGCAAGCCCATGTAGGAAAGCTGCGAGCCATCTGTACCTCCGCGAATCGGGCGGATGATCGGTGTGATGTTAAGGTTCTCCATCGCCTCATGGGCAATATCGACGATATGACGCACTGGCTCGATTTTTTCACGCATATTGTAATATTGGTCCTTCATTTCAAGCACGATGTTCTCTTCACCATGGATGCTTTTGAATTCTTCTACGACAGCTGAGAGATATGCTTTACGTGCCTCGAATTTCTCACGGTCGAAGTCGCGGATGATATATTGCAGCTTGCTGAATTCAGGTGTGCCTTCTATAGAGCTTAGGTGATAAAAGCCTTCATAACCGTCTGTATATTCGGGCGCTTCCTCAGCAGGGAGTCTGAGATGAAGTGCCATGGCGATTTTGGCGGAATGAATCATCTTTCCTTTTGCAGTCCCAGGGTGAACATTAACGCCGTAGACTGAGATTTTGGCAGACGCAGCATTAAAGCTTTCATACTCTAATTCTCCGAGTGGACCTCCGTCTACAGTGTAAGCATAGGAAGCATTAAAAGCGGCTACGTCAAATTTATGAGGCCCGCGGCCGATTTCTTCGTCTGGTGTGAAGGCAACTCTAATCTTGCCGTGTTTGATTTCTGGATGTTGAATGAGGTAATGCATGGCGGTCATAATCTCAGCAATACCGGCTTTATTATCTGCGCCAAGCAGGGTCGTGCCGTCGGTTGTAATTAAGGTGTGGCCTTTGTATTCCGCCAGCTCCGGAAAGCTCGCTGTGGATAATACAACATTCAGCTCTTTATTCAAAAGAATATCTTGACCATCATAGTTCTCGATAATCTGTGGCTTCACATTCGTTCCGGTAAAATCAGTCGCTGTATCCAAATGGGCTAAAAAACCAATGGTCGGAACATCCTTGTCCGTATTCGCAGGGAGTGTCGCCATAACATAGCCATGCTCGTCCACCTGGACTTCCTCCATGCCGATTTCCTTAAGCTCTTCAACCAGCTTGTGGGCCAGAACCATCTGTCCCGGAGTGGATGGGCAAGTCTCATTATCTTCATTCGATTGGGTATCCATTTGTGCATACGAAATAAACCGTTCTACAACCTCTTTCTTCACCTTGGGTCATCTCCTCTTTACTATTGTATATATATAGTATCACTTTCCATATAAGGTCTCATCCCTGAGGAAGAAGATTGAGGTAATATTTAAGTTTAATGCGGCAATATATCTTGTTTCACTAACTTCGCTGAAAGTAAATAACGGTCCGGTGCAGATCCCACATATGAAAAGGGATAGCAGGTAATCAATGTGAGGATGGCCTTATCACTTGGCTTTATAGCACCACGTTCGTCCCCGTCAACAATTGTGCTGCCTGTTACTTCATAGGTAAAAGTCCCATCGGTACTTTCCAGCTCGATAAGATCTCCAGCGACGAGTTCTCCCAGATTACGGAACACTGTATCGCGGTGGCCTGCGAGCACACTGTTGCCGGTGGCACCGATAGCTGCGCTGCCTTTATAATGTCCGGCTCCCTTTTTTAGCTCTGGGCTTTCCGTGCCTTCTAGCACTGCGATCTTTTTGTTTAATTTGGGGAAACGAATCTCTCCTATGATTTCACCTTCTGAATAGGAATGAGCGGGGTGCGGCTGTTCCTTGGCTGAACTGATCATTCCCATGGGAAGAGGGATTTCTTCGGCAGAAAGGGGGCGGGCGACAGCTTCCTCCCTCTTTTTTGCCCAATCATTTAAAGCCTGTTTAGCTTCGAGCGGTGCTTTGACCACTTGTACAACCGAGTAAATCAACACAACTAAAGAGAGTATGAAGATTAGCTTCACGGCTAGCAAGACACCATTACGCTTCTTCATACTCTCTCACCTCCAGACTTATGCTGCAAAATGTGGTTATTTCTTCGATTTCAATCTGCGCATGATAATCACGCTGAGTACCGCAATGGCTAAGCTGGCAAGAATCAAGTTATACCAAGGCTCAGCGGTATTTGGAAGCTTGTTGCCAACCTCTGGTGCTCCCAGTGGAAGCTCATCATCAGGCAGGGAGATCTCATTGCTTGGCTGCGGTGTTGCACTGGTAGTTTGGCTGCCAGCACTTGGTGATACTGTCGGCTCATTATCGCCTCCACCCAGTGGGATCGGCGCTTCAGTGACACTAATTTCATCTACTACTGGTGAAGCTGTAGGTATTGGCGATGGTGTTGGCGTCGTTGATTGCCCTGGTGTGGCAGCTGCTGTTGCCGTTGGCGAAGTAGCCGTCGGTGTATTCGTAGGTGCCGCAGTTGGTGAAGCGGTAGTCGTCGGCGGATCTGTAGGTGTCGTGGTTGGTGAAGCTGTTGCGGTCGGCGAAGCTTCAGGTGTAGCTGTAGCCGTGGCAGTAGGTGTCGTAGTTGGCACTACAGTAGGTGATGGCTCAGGTGTAGGCTGAGCTGTGGCCGTCGCTGTCGGTGAAGGACTAGGTTCAGCGGAAGGCTCCGGTCCTCCAGAAGCGGAGAACTCAAAGGCTACAGTGGTGGTTTTCCCTTGATATTCGTTCCCTGCTTCCCACGGGAAAATTACATCCATTTGGATTACACTTTGTTCTCCCCCGGCAAGTGAACCGATGGCAACTCTTCCGGCAGCCTCACTCATCACCCCTGAATAGATGATTACTCCCTCTTTTTCGAGTGTCATTTGGAGAATATCGTATAATTCTGCGTCTCCAGAGATGAATTTGAAGTCCACATAGTAATTAAAGCCCTCACTACCTGCGTTAATAATTGTGTATTCTGAGTTCGTTTCATCACCAGGCTGCATATTGTTCATGGTGGCTGTGCTTGTCGTATGCGAATTCACCGTAAGCTTAATGGTATCTTGCGCACTAACTCCGCCAGCATGCCAGATGACTCCTGCTAGAATAGTCAGGATATAAGCAGCTATGAAAGCCGAGCGATATTTCTTCTTCACTTTACTCGCTCCTTTCTCCTGAACCCCATATTAAATTTTGTAGACATCATTTGCGGGCTTCCGGCAAATTCTTCTCTTCTAATCGGATTTTCCATCAAACATTGTCGAAATAAGTAGTATCTCACAGAACCACTTTCTTGTGCGTATATAGGAATCTCCGTGAAAGTGGAAGGAGAGGGTAGAGATATACCGCCAATTCGTTCGTTATAGCGAATAACTAAAGTATAATCAAAATAATATCTAAACAAAAATGGGATATTAGAAGGAAATCCATCATATTTGATCAAATATCAATTATATTAATGGTTTTACACCAGTTCTCTCTATTTAACTCTTTATTTTTATGTAATTCATTGTTTTTATTGTGTTTTATTGAGAACGATTATGAATGCAAAATAAAAAGGCAAGACATACATCTGGAATAGGGCTCAAACCCCGATACCAGACCTATCGTCTTGCCTTAATTATGATGATAAATTAGATTTCCTTCATAGCGTCGGCTACAATCTCATAAGAGCGTAGACGAGCGTTAGGATCATAAATTCCACCAGAAACAATCAATTCATCGGCCTGTGTCTCTTGCAGGATTTCTTGAAGCCGTTCTTTAATTGCTGCTTTATCACCAGCGAAAGAGTAACGCTGTTTCTCAAGCATGGCTGCTTTTTCTTGCATCGTCCATAGCCCCTCCATACTATCAACCGGTGGTTGTAACTTCCCCGTACGTCCGCGGATGATATTAAGGAATTGCTGCTGCTGCGAGGTAGCCAGTCGTCTTGCCTCATTCACGGTATCGGCTGCTGTAATACCAACTCCGACCATCACATAAGGTTTGTCGAGTGCTGCTGAAGGACGGAAATTACTATGATAGATGTGTAAAGCTTGTAGTAAATATTCTGGTGCGAAATGGCTGGCGAAAGCAAAAGGTAAACCTAGCTTCCCTGCCAGCTGAGCACTAAAACCGCTGGAGCCCAGCAGCCAGATGGGGATATTCAAGCCTTCACCAGGAACAGCACGAACCCCAGCCGGTCGTGATCCTGCACCTGCAGGATCGAAGTAGGCTCTGAGCTCACTTAACTGCTCGGGGAAGTCACTGCCGTCGCTTCCGAGACCACGGCGTAGCGCACGGGAAGCAGGTTGATCGGATCCTGGGGCTCTGCCCAGCCCTAAATCAATCCGTCCTGGATATAGGGATTCGAGGGTCCCGAATTGTTCCGCAATGACAAGTGGTGCGTGGTTGGACAACATGATGCCTCCAGAGCCTACGCGTATGCTTTTTGTGCCGCCAGCAATGTGGCCAATTAAGAGTGAGGTAGCAGAACTGGCAACACCAATCATGTTGTGATGCTCAGCAAACCAATACCGGTGATAGCCCCATGCCTCAGCATGTTGAGCTAAAGCTAAAGAGTTATGAAAAGAGTCTGCCGCTGTGCCACCCTCCACAATAGAGGCTAAGTCCAGTACGGAGAATCGAATATCGCGCTGTTGCTTCAATGTAATCCCTCCTATAATAAACGCTCAGATAGTCTAGAGCAGTATTTGTAGCTGCGAATAATGCTACTCGCCTAGTATACCATGTAATAAAACTATATACACACTTTAAGTAAGTTATACGCACTTTGTAATGATTAGATAAGGAATAAGTATGTCTTTAAAATAAAATGTAAGCGCTTTAAAAAATCTGTTGTTATTTCTTAACGGGCTTGCTATAATCACATCGAAAAGTTACCTGAAAAAAAGGAAGTTATCGTTATGAAGCCAACCATAAGAGATGTTGCCAGAATGGCGGAGGTGTCGATCAGCACCGTATCGCGTGTTATGAATGCGCCGAATACGGTCGTAGAGAGCAAACGGAATCGAGTGATGGAGGCTGTAGAACGTTTGCAATATCAACCAAATGCGTTTGCACGCGGCCTGATCTACAAGAAGTCTTTTACACTGGGCCTGCTGATTCCGGATATTGAGAACCTGTATTTCGCAGGGGTTATTCGGGGAATGCAGGATGCATGCATCAAGCTCGGATACAGTTTAATGATCTGCAATACGGACCGCGACAAAGAACGGATGTTGTCTTACATCGATAACTTTCATGAGAAGCAGGTGGATGGAATCGTGTTCGCAAGTGATGTCCTTTATCCTGAGACACATGACAAATTAGTCGGTTGTAGAATTCCTTTTGTGTTGGTATCCTCGCATTCTGATGAGTACGACATTCCATCTGTGGAGGTGGATGATGAACAGGCGGCTTACGATGCGGTAAAGTTTCTGATTGATTTAGGGCATAAGGACATTGGCATGATTGGTTTTAACCATGATAACTCCGTATCTGGCCCGCCTCGTTATGAGGGTTTTGTAAGAGCATTAACAGAGTTTGGACTACAGCAGAATATTGTGAAGAGCAAATATGCCAATCACAGGTTCGAACACGCTTATCAAGCTGCGCATGAGTTGTTTACTGATTATCCCGAGCTGACCGCCGTTTTCTGTGTTGCTGACGAATTTGCAATGGGGACGATTTCTTATCTGAAGGATCGTAATATTCTAGTTCCGGGGCAGGTATCTGTGATTGGATTTGATAATTTGCGGATGTCGAGTATGTTCATTCCAAAGCTGACCACGATTGCACAGCCGATTTATGAGTTAGGGTATCGTGCGGCGGAGATGCTGCATGAATTGCTCACAACAGGTGGTGTCCAGGTATTGAATGAAAAGATGGAGCATAAGCTGATTGTGCGGGAATCCACGCGGGAAAAATAAAGGCTCTTTATTTTTGTGACCTTCTTCTGAAAAGCTTTTCAGAGCCATGTATCGGTCTTAATTAAAATTTAAATGTTAGGATAGAAAATAGTATGAATTCTTATGAAAAACATCTCATTTTCCGATTGGAAACGGTTACTAATTATGATAATATAAAAAATGTAAGCGCTATTATTAAATTACATTTGTGATGGAGTTTGATTTTAGGATATTTACCTGTCTTCTGAAAAGCTTTGCAAGGAGGTGATCTGCTACAAGCTGCTAATACATGCCAGGGTGCCCGGATGATTGAATAAGATGTTATCTCTATAACCATTAAAGGGGATGTACAAAAGATGAAGAAGATCTCAGGACGTAAAAAGTCGTTGGCTTTAGTACTGTGTTTATCCTTCACAATGACGCTGAGCGCATGCGGCGGAGGCAACAATAATGCGGCGCCTACAGATCCACCGGCGGCAACAGTCAGCCCAACAGCAGATAACACCGAGAAAGCGACAAATGCACCTAGTGCTGAACCTTCGGGTTCCCCGTTAGATTTAGCGATGAAAGGTGAATATAAAGGGACTAAAGTAACCATGTTTGGACCCTTCGTAGATGCTGACCAAGTGAAATTTGAGAGCAGCATTAAAGAATTTGAAGAGAAGACAGGGATCGATATTCAATACGAGGGCTCCAAGGAGTTCGAAGCAACAATAAATATTCGGGTGGACGGCGGAAATGCTCCTGATATCGCTGACTTCCCGCAGCCGGGATTGCTGGCATCGATTGCTAAGACGGGCAAGGTTATCGATTTGACCAGTGTGCTGGATCAAGACAAATTGACGGCTAATTACAACAAGAGCTGGCTCGATATGTCTACGATGGACGGAAAAGACGGGAAGATCATGGCGGGGATTTGGAACCGCAGTAATGTAAAGAGCTTGGTATGGTATCCAAAGAAACAATTTGATGATGCAGGTTACAAGGTTCCTGAAACTTGGGATGAGCTGATGGCACTCACTGAACAAATTGCCAAGGATGGCGATCCTGCCTGGGCTATTGGCATTGAGAGCGGTGCTGCAACGGGTTGGCCAGCAACAGACTGGGTCGAAAATATAATGCTTCGTACGACTACGCCTGAGAACTACGATAAGTGGGTAAAAGGTGAACTGCCATTTACTTCACCAGAAGTAAAAAATGCTGTTGAAATCATGTCTAAAATTTGGCTTAACAAGGATTATGTTTACGGTGGTGCTAAGTCTATCGTGACAACATCCTTCGGGGATGCCCCAGCGCCAATGTTCACTGATCCGCCTAAAGCCTGGTTTAATATGCTCGGTAACTTTATTACAAGCTTCTTCCCTGAAACGGCAAAGGTTGATCAGGATTATGATTGGTTCTACTTGCCGCCAATTGATGCACAATATGGTAAACCAGTGCTGGTTGCAGGTGATATTTACGCTATGTTCAACGATCGTCCAGAGGTTCGTGCAGTCATGGAATTCTTCACCACTGGAGAGTCGATTAAGAGCTGGGTACAATCTGGCGGCGTAATTGCTCCTATGAATGATGCTTCCCTTGATTGGTATACCTCTGAATCCGATCGCCGGATGGCGAAGTTGGTTCAAGATGCTTCCACACTGCGTTTTGATGGTTCTGATTTGATGCCAGGTAAAGTGGGTGCAGGCACCTTCTGGAAAGGGATGACCGACTATGTGAGCGGTACAGCGACACTGGATCAAGCCTTGGAACAAATCCAGTCCGGCTGGAACAACTAACCTAATATTTAAAGCGCACAGTAAAAAGAGGGGCAGTGAGAAAAGAGGATTGTCTGCCCCTCTTTTTGTTTTCTAACTAGTGAGTTCGATGCTTATGATAAGAGTTTTGCTCCGCAAAACTTATAGGAGGAGCTGGAGCTAATATGGGTGCACAATCACAGCCACAGCCACAAATGCCAACACAACCACAAGCTAGGCCAACCGTCAGCCTGAAGGCGGTAATGCTGTCCCTAGTTGTGTTATTAGCGAATATTGTTGTTAACGGCGCAATCTTTTTATTCTTCCGGGATTCCACATTAAATCCGCTGCTAACAGCGGTTCTGGCTGTCCTCTGGGGAGTTCTAGGTGTTTATCTGATTTACTATACGCTGACGTGGGCGGTTGAGCAGTACCCTGATCATATCCGGCGAAAGGTGCTGCCTTATATCTTTATTGGTCCGGCAGTGATTATTCTGGGCTGGTTACTGGTCCTGCCTGCACTGCGAACATTATATTTGAGCTTTTTTAATGCTTCTTCAGAAAAATTTGTGGGTCTGAGCAATTATGCAGCGATCTTTAGCGATCATCTGATGGCAACGGCATTGCGTAACAATTTACTTTGGGTATTCGTTGGCACGCTTGCTTGTGTAGCATTCGGGCTCTTAATTGCTATTCTTGCCGATCGCAGCAGCTATGAGAAAATCGCCAAATCGATCATCTTTATGCCGATGGCTATTTCCTTTGTAGCGGCAGGAGTCATTTGGAAATTCGTTTATTACTATCAACCGGGTGACGAACAAATCGGGCTGTTGAACGCAATCGTTACTTATTTTGGGGGAGAACCCCAAGCCTGGACGAGTATGCTTCAGCCATGGAATAACTTTTTCCTCATTATCATTTTGATCTGGATGCAGACGGGATTTGCAATGGTGATTTTCTCGGCAGCAATCAAAGGGGTTCCTGACGACATTTTGGAAGCTGCACGAGTGGATGGAGCAAATGAGGTGAAGATTTTCTTTGGAATCATGATTCCATATATTTCATCAACCATTCTGACAGTGACAACGACCATTATCGTCTTTACGTTGAAAATATTTGACGTCGTCATGGTGATGACAGGAGGTCAATACGATACAGAGGTTGTTGCTACACAGTTCTACCGGCAATTCTTTATGTACCGTAATTTCGGCTACGGCTCCACGCTGGCTATTGTTCTACTGATCGCGGTGCTGCCTGTAATCATAATCAATCTACGTCAGTTCCGTAAGCAGGGGGGATTCTAATGGCTGGCAAAAAGAAGAGAAAAGGCAGCAAAACGGTTGTAAATATCGTGTTGGGTGTGATCTGTTTTATTTGGCTGCTTCCGACTCTTGGGCTATTTATTTCCTCCTTCCGTCCGGCTGCTGACATTCTGCAGACTGGATGGTGGAAAGCTTTTCCTCATCAGGAGTGGAAGGCTGGAGAGACGATTCAGCTATCCAAGGATGTGGATCTTCGGGAGCCAATTGAGGTGAACGGTAAAACTTATACAGATGATGAGCTGAAGGCTGGCGTGAAGGCTGATGGCAGCCGGCTTATGTGGGAGAATCGTAGAGCACGTACCGTAAATGAACAGATACAAGGTTGGAAGATGACACCGGATCTCACGCTGGATAACTATAATAATGTGCTTTCCGGTAAGGAATACAAGCTGAAACAGGCTGATGGTAGTGAAACGGTGCAAAAAGGCTCCGGATTGTCACAGGCCTTCTGGAATACGCTAACGATTGCTGTTCCAGCAACAGTTATTCCGGTGCTGATCGCTTCTTTTGCTGCATATGCTTTTGCCTGGCTGCGGTTTCCTGGGCGCAGAATCCTTTTTGTAATCATTATTGCAATGCTCGTCATTCCGATACAGGTTGCGCTTATTCCAGTGCTTAAGGATTATACCGCACTTGGGCTAAGCGGAAGTTATCTGGGAATTTGGCTGGCGCATACGGCTTTTGGATTACCGCTGGTTACGTACTTTATGTACAACTTTATCAGTCAATTGCCGAAGGATTTGTTCGAATCGGCTTTCATGGATGGGGCAAGTCATTTCACTATATTCAGTAGGCTAATTCTGCCTCTATCAGTGCCAGCACTGGCTTCTATCGGGATCTTCCAATTCCTATGGGTGTGGAATGACTATTTAGTCTCATTGATTTTTATCGGCAATCAACCGTCTGTGCAAGTCATGTCGATGAAAATTGCCGATTTAGTAGGCTCACGAGGCAACGATTGGCATTTACTTACTTCGGCTGCATTTATCTCTATGCTGATGCCGCTCGCTATTTTTTTCCTGCTGCAAAAGTATTTCGTCAGAGGGCTTATGGGTGGGTCGGTGAAAGGTTAATGATTTAGAACCCGAATGAAACTGTGATCAGGGGGAGCTCAGAGAGATGAAGATGAAACCATACGTACATCCGGCGGCGGTATATCCTTACCGGGAGTGGAGTCTTGATGAGGAAGCTTATAGTGAAGAGAACAATCAAAGAAGCGAGAGTATTTTTGCGCTTGGCAATGGATATATTGGTATGCGCGGTAATTTCGAAGAAGGTTACCACGGCAGCTCAGGCTCGTCTGTAACAGGCAATTATTTGAATGGTTTTTTTGATTCGGAGCCCATTGTATATCCAGAAGGAGCGTACGGATATCCATCCCGCAATCAAGCGATGCTGAACGTAACAGATGCCAAGATTATTGAACTGAGTATTGAAGGGCAGACCTTTCAGTTAAACAGTGGGCAAGTGCACCATTATGAACGAAAGCTGGATATGCGAAGCGGGGTTCTGCATCGACAGGTAGATTGGGAATCTCCAGCTGGTCACCGGGTACAGCTTCATATCCGGCGGATGGTGACTTTGCAGCACAAACATCTGGCGGCGATAGATTATGAGGTTAAAGCGCTGAATTTCAGCGGAGTGCTTACCTTCACTTCATCCATCGACGGCAAGATCCAAAAACCTAAGGTAACGGATGATCCCAGATTGGGCTCGGGAGGCAAGGAGCCCAGTCTGCTCCTGGAGGATACCGGTCATGAACCGGGACAGTCCTTCTTATGGATGAAGCAGAGGACGCGGCATACCCAGTTTGCCTTATTAACAGGGGTAAGTCATAAGCTCGATTCAAGATCTGAGGATAAAAGGACCGTGCAGCATGAGGGGCAGAAATTATCCATGCAGTTTGTCGTCCCGGTGGAGCGTGGGGAAAGCGTCTCACTAACCAAATATATCTCTTACCATACCTCTAAAGATTATCCAGAAGACGAACTACTTAGTAGAAGTACTGAAATATTACACTTAGCAGACCATAGCGGGTTTGAAGCGCTTGCCCAGGAACAGCAGGCTTATCTGGATCGATACTGGGCACATACGGATGTGGAGATTCATGGTGATCTTGCGCTTCAGCAGGGCATTCGCTTTAATGCTTTTCAACTGCTTCAATCCGTAGGCCGTGATGGGGTTACGAATATTGGAGCCAAGGGATTAACGGGTGAAGGATACGAAGGGCACTATTTCTGGGATACCGAGATGTATATGCTGCCCTTCTTTACGTTCACACAGCCGGAGATTAGCCGAAAGCTGCTCGAATTTCGTTATGCCACGTTAGACAAAGCACGGGAGCGTGCAGCGGTAATGTCGCAGAAGGGAGCCTTGTTCCCTTGGCGGACTATAGACGGGGCAGAGAACTCTGCGTATTTCCCGGCAGGCACGGCGCAAATGCATATTAATGCGGATATTGCGTATGCCATCAAGCAGTATGTACTGGCTACCGGAGATTATGATTTTTTGGTTACGAAGGGAGCAGAAATTTTATTCGAAACTTCCCGCTTTTGGTTGGACTTGGGGTACTTTAATCCGGCTAGAGGCGGTGCCTTTTGTATTGATGCAGTAACCGGTCCTGATGAATATACAGCTATCGTCAACAATAATGCATACACCAACTTTATGGTACAGGATCAGCTTTATTATGCACACGAGATGGCAGGGATATTGTCTAAGCAGTATCCTGAGCATTTTGAACGCCTGAAACAAAAAATCGGTCTGACTGAGCATGAGACATTAGTGTGGCTGGAAGCGGCGGATAAAATGTTTATCCCCTTTGATGAGGGACTTGGCATTTATGCTCAAGACGACACGTTTCTCTCCAAGAAAAAATGGGATTTCGAGCATACACCAGCTGACAAATATCCGCTGCTGCTTAACTACCATCCGCTGGTAATTTACCGGCATCAGGTGTTGAAACAGGCGGACTTGGTAATGGCGATGTTTCTGCTGGGTGACCAATTCAGCTTGGCGGATAAGATCCGGAATTATAATTATTATGAGCCGCTGACGACGCATGATTCTTCATTGTCACCGTGCATCCACAGTATAATCTCTGCTGAGATTGGTGATTTGACGGGAGCCTATTCCTATTTTGACCGCACGGTACGGATGGACTTGGATGATATCAACCGCAACGTAAAGGATGGACTGCACACTGCTGCTATGGCAGGCTCCTGGCTGTCGATTGTGAATGGTTTTGGTGGCATGCGCTTATGCGGCGGGATGTTATCATTTAATCCTAGTGTGCCAGCGCAGTGGGAGAGCTATCGGTTTAAAATAACATGCGCTGGACAGCTATTGGATATTTTTGTGAGTGATACAGAAGTGATCTATACGCTGCTGGAGGGCGAAGAGCTTGAGATTATGCATAAGGGAAACCTTATACAGTTGTCTGCACAGAAGCCGCTGAGGCTTTCGAATGTGAAGCAGCTTGAAGCTGTTATTTTCGAGCTGGACGGGATAATTACTGACACTGGAGAGTATCATTATGAGGCTTGGAAGGATCTGGCGGATGAACTTGCGCTTTCTTTTGATCGAGAGAAGCATAAGAGTCTTAAGGGCCTAAGTCGAATGGAATCTTTAGAAGTCATTCTGGAGAGTAGTGGACTGAATTTGCCGCAACCGGTAAAGGGAATGCTCTGCAACAAAAAGAACGAGAAGTATAGACAGCTGGTTCAGCAAATGACGCCTGCTGAGCTGTATCCGGGTATCCACAGCGTGTTGTCCGATTTGCAGCAAAGAGGGATTGCTATCGGACTGGCTTCAGTGAATGAGAATGCGCTGCTGATTCTCGAACGCTTGCAGATCGGGCATTGGTTTCAGGCGGTGGCTGACCCTGGCAACTTGCGTAGAAGCAAGCCAGATCCAGAGATTCACTTGCAGGTTGCGGAGATGCTGGGCATATCCCCAGACTGCTGTGTGGCGATTGAGGATACCGAGGAAGGAATAGCCGCAATTAATGCTGCTGGTATGAGGTCAGTGGGAGCTGGAGTGGCGCTCGTAACCGGGACCGCGGATCTATGTCTGGCTTCCACCGCAGAGATAAGTGTTGAGAAATTGTTAGAGCTGTTTGCGTAGTTACCCTGATAAGCAGCAAACCTCCCGATCATGGGAGGTTTGCTGCTTTGTTTATTTCATTACTTTTCGAACCAGCTTCACTTTATTGCCATAAGGAGGATACACGATTCCGAGGTCGATCCGTGTGCCTCGCTTGACGATGCTTTTACGATGGGAGAAGACCTCAAAGCTATACTTCCCGTGATAACCCCCGATTCCAGAGTTTCCTACTCCACCAAACGGAAGATAAGTGCTCGCCACATGTGAGATCGTATCATTGATACACCCTCCCCCGAATGAGACCCGGGACAGCACCTCTTGTTCTACACTCTTATCCTCCGTAAATAGGTATAGTGCCAGTGGCTTTGGATGTTCATTAATGCTCTGAATGGCCTCATCCAATTGATGATATTCCAATATTGGGAGGATCGGACCGAAGATCTCATCTTCCATAGCGGCATCCGTCCAAGTGGCAGGATAGATTAAAGTAGGCTCAATATAACGTTCTTCTGGCACGATGGTGCCGCCCATAATCACCTTGCTCTGATCTCGCGCAATGAGGTCAGCAAGTCTTTGCAGCTGGCGATCATTCACGATCCGGCCGTAATCTGTATTAGGCTGTGCATCCTGACCGTAGAACTCAGTGACGTGATGTTTGAGTTTGGTAATCAATTCTTTGGCAATATCCTTGTGGACTAACAGATAATCCGGTGCGATACAGGTTTGGCCCGCGTTCAGCAGCTTGCCCCAGACAATCCGTTTCGCTGCAACATCAAGATTAGCGGTCTTATCAACAATAACCGGGCTTTTCCCGCCAAGCTCCAAGGTTACAGGCACTAAATTTTTGGCTGCTGCTTCCATAACGATTTTGCCGACAGGCACACTGCCTGTAAAAAATATATAATCAAACTTGGCGTGGATCAGTAAATTAGTGGTCTCTTTTTCCCCTTGAATTACGCGGATATACTGCGGCTCGAAGGTCTCCTGAATAAGCTGTTCAACCACGGACGAGATGGCAGGTGTGCTCTCAGATGGCTTGAGGACAGCGCAGTTACCAGCGGCAATGGCGCCGATCAGGGGCTCAATTAGCAACTGAAATGGATAATTAAACGGACCAATAATGAGCGTTGTGCCGTAAGGCTCACTTAAAATATAACTTTTTGCAGGAAATAAGTGCAGCGGGGATCGAACCTTTTTAGGCTTCGCCCAACGCTTAAGATGTTTCATCATGTAGCCGATACTGTCCAGCGTAAAGCCGATTTCTGTGGCATAGGCTTCGAACTCACCTTTTCCTAAATCCTGTTGTAGTGCTGTGATGATACGTCCTTCGTATTGTTTAATAATATTTTTAAGTTTTCGCAGCTGCTGGAGACGAAAAGAAACCTCTTTAGTTACGCCGCTATTAAAAAAATCCTTATGCTCTTCAAGCATTCCTTGAATGCTGTCAGCTGTATAGGTTGTCATTAATCTTTCCTCCATCCTTGTAAGAAGTTAAAGCATACTACTCTATGGGAGCCGGTAAAAAGCGAACGGTTCGCCATAACGGAAGGAATCACTGGCTTCATCCAGCTTGGCCGAAGTTTCTTCATTAAGTACAAGCGAGGTACTAAGCAAATTTTGTTCCAGCTGTTCCACACGTGTAGCCCCGACAATAACCGTCGAGACGGCAGGCCGATTCATAAGCCAAGCTAAGGAGAGCGCAGTAGATGAGGTTTCCATTTCCTCAGCAATTTGGCTCACTTGGCTTCCGAGCTTGATCCGGTCAGCATCAAGGAATCTTTTGAAATTAGGATCGGTATCTGCTCTGGACCCCGATGGCGCTGAGTCGCTTGTATTATATTTGCCTGTGAGAATCCCGCCAGCTAGTGGAAAGTATGGAATGATCCCTACACCTTGATCCAGGCAGAGCGAAAGAAGCTCATTCTCCGGTGTCCGGTCTGCTAAGGAGTAGCTGCACTGAATTGAAATGTACTTGGTGAAGTAGCGTGTTTCACTAATCCCAATCGCCTTCATTAATTGCCATGCTGTATAGTTGGAGGCCCCGATATAGCGGACTTTCCCCGAGGATACCATATCGTCCAAGGTTCGTAAGGTTTCTTCAAGCGGCGTATAGGGATCAAAGGTATGAATCTGGTATAGATCGATATAGTCCGTCTTAAGACGGCGAAGGCTATCTTCAAGCTCCTGCAGCAAATGGCGACGGGAGGAGCCGCTGCCGTTAGGACCCTCATTTTTGACTAAACCTGCTTTAGTTGCGAGAACAGCCTCATGTCTCCTACCTTCCAAGGCCAGACCGATGATTCGCTCGGATTCTGAGCCAGCGTAAATATTAGCAGTGTCTATGAAATTAATTCCCTGATCAAGCGCAGCATGTACAATCTGAATGGAGGTCTCTTGATCCGCACGTTTGCCGAAAGCGTTCGTTCCCAGTCCTAATGCGGATACCTGTAATCCGCTATTTCCTAGTCTTTTAAAGTTCATCCTCAGCACTCCTTATCATCTATTAATTAATCCATTTTATTTTTGAGTGAAAAGATCCAGCGCTGTCTCAATGAAGAGCTTTACAGCAATTGAAGTGTCGGCAAGCGAGCTGACCGCAATTTGGATATCTCTATAAGCATCCGGCTGCAGCTCACGGGTAACCACATTTGGAGGCAGAGATAACAAGGACAGTTCAGACATCACGCCGATCGCCAGTCCCTCATGAACCATATTAAGAGCTGTTGCAAAGTTATTAACCACATATTTTACATTCAGATGGCTATTACTTCTGCGGAATAGCTCTACAACAGGCGGTTCATATCCTGCTTTGCAAATCAACATGGGCTCGTTCGCTAATTCCTGCACACATACAATGGATCGCTTTTGCAGGGGATGGTCATCTCTAAAAACGGCAAACAATTTCTCTCTATATAATGGAATGGTTTCGAAATCTGCACTGGGAGCGAGCAATAAGCCAACATCAATTTCTTTTGAATCCAGCCATTCTCTGACTTCAGCGATAGAACCCTCCTGTAAGCTAATTGTAATATTTGGATATCTTTTAGTGATAGAGCTAATAATCTTCGGTAGAAAATGAGCCGCTGCCACAGGGAAAGCTCCAATGCGGATACTTCCTTTTTCAAGACCTCTCTCCGCGTAAATCTCCTGATTGACCTTATCAAAGCCCATTAGAATTTCACGGAAAATAACAAGAATACGTTTGCCGATATCCGTAAGCATCAGGCCATTACGCCGGTCTCGAAGCAAGAGCTTCACGTCTAATTCGGCTTCGAGGGACGAGATCGCCCGGCTGACCGCAGGCTGTGTCATATTCAGTTCTACACCAGCTTTAGTAAAGCTGCCGCTTTCGGCGATTTTGACGAATAAACGAATTTGAGTATTGTTCATAACAAATATGATATGCCCCTTATGATTATTATTCATTTCATTTATGCTCTTGTTTATTGTATCATTTGTGATGAATCTACACCAAGGAAGTGAACAAATGAATCAGCAGAAGAAAAGTATGATCCTTCTTATTTTTTTGGTGATTGTATGGGGCATTAATTGGCCTATATCCAAAATCGCCTTAGACTATGCTCCACCTCTATTATTTGCAGGTATTCGAACCGTCGTAGGCGGTATTATTCTGATTCTAATTGCACTGCCCAAGGTGAAGGAGCTTCGCTTCAAGCAGCTCTGGCCGATCTATCTGATCTCGGCGGTACTTAGTATTGTGTTCTATTATGGATTTCAGACAATTGGCTTGCAGTATGTTCCGGCGGGATTGTTCTCATCGATTGTATTTTTGCAGCCTGTATTGCTAGGTGTTTTTTCTTGGCTGTGGTTAGGTGAGAGCATGTACGGGCTTAAAATGGCTGGTTTGCTGCTTGGTTTTCTCGGGGTAGCCTCTCTTAGTATCGGCGGAATTAATGGGAGTATCTCCATATGGGGAATTGTGTTGGCTCTAGCCAGTGCCCTAAGCTGGGCATTAGGGACAATATATATGAAACGGAATGCTGTACGTGTGGATATGCTGTGGATGACGGCTATGCAAATCACGATCGGTGGCATCATTCTGCTACTTTCGGGATCAGCTACGGAGAGATGGTCGGATATCACCTGGAGTGGAACCTTTATTGTGGATACCTTGTTTATCGCAATCTTTGTTATTGCTCTGGGCTGGCTAATTTATTTCAAGCTGATTAACGAAGGAGAAGCAGGAAAAGTAGGTTCATTCACCTTCTTGATTCCCCTGATCTCGATAGCAACCAGCGTAGTTTTTTTGAAAGAGCAGATTACCATAAACCTTGTGATCGGATTATTGCTGATTGTCAGCAGTATTGTACTGGTAAATGTGAAGATAGGGCGTGCTGCCAAACAATCAGTCAGTTAAATTTGTTGGATGGTTGTAGTAACCAATCGTGCTAAAGGGCATTATGTCTAATAGGGATTGAACATAAAAAAAGGACACTCCCAAGCTTAGAGCTTCTGGGAGAGTCCTTTTTTAATTAAGCGTATAGCGCGTGTGATTTCAGCTGTTGAAGGCCGAGCTGCAACTACGTAAGTAGCAGAACTAGCACGTTCCACTTCTTCGAGTACCCGGTTTAAGTGACTGAAGAGCGCTCCTAGATCACGAACAGATGACAGTGAGCACCGTCCTTGCAGTTCAGAGAAGCTGGCCGCCTGCAAGTCGCGGGCACGATGCAGACAATCTGTAAGTGAACGTTGGCATTCAGCCTTGGATAAGGTCTTGGTACCATAAACAGCTATACAATCGGCTGTTGCCTCCAGCACTTCCAGCATCCAGTCAGAATTGGCATGATGTGCTGGCAGCAAGCAAATATCGTCGGCAATTTCTTTAACATAGGAATGAATGGTCTTTAGATGTGCTGTGGCTTGTATAAGTCCCTTTAGATCACCACGACACTGATAGTGAGCAATGGTATAGAACATTTCCTTCTGTTGTTGATTGCTGGCAGACAGCAGTTTACCTGCTTGCTCCAGCATATTATTATCCTTTGATGAATCTCTTCTTATGCCTACGAGACCTTTTAAAGCATCCGAAAGTAGAAGGCTTCCATCGAGTGCCAATGCTTTTACCTTGACGAACCTGTTCGGTGGAACGATAATCATATTGATGATCAAGGCAATGAGCACACCAATAAAGGTTTCGGCGACTCTCCACAGCACGTAATCATTGTGATAAAAGGTAAGGGCCAGAACCGAGGTTACCCCCACCTGCGAAACCGCTTGGATATTCATCCGACAGGCTGTGGCAATTCCAATCCCGATGAGCAGAATTAGCAGAATGGAAAATGCACCTACATCGAAGAATTGGCCTACAATCAGGCTGACAATTCCGCCGATAATAATGCCGATCAGGCGGTAGATTCCTTTTTCAAGTGAAGCCTTCACACTGGCTTGAGTAATTAGAATGGCTGCAAGCGGTGCAAAGTATAAATATTGGTCACCATATAAACTGTGTACGGCTACCCAGGATAGTGATGCGGCAAGCGTAATTCGTATCATGTAAAGCGAGAATCCATATTTTTCAAGGCGGTCTAGTAACCCCTCGTTCATTATCATTCATCTTCTTTCGCAAAAATAAGAAAACCACACTGGCTTTTCAGTTCGTTTTCATTATAGCACCTCAAAAAGGGCAGGGAAGACTGGACTTTTTACAAACTTGTTAAGTTTATGCTTAGCATTTAACAATGTAAGCTATCGCATATAATGGTACAATCTAATATGCTATATCTATTGGGGCGTCGAAGAAGAGGGAAAATTGTCGCTTATTAGCGCTGAGCATACTCATTTCGATTGTTCTCCGCAAGATGCGGGTAAAATAGTATTGTATTACTAAGGTAAGGGAGGTTGTTAGCTATAGCTATTCAGGAAGGTACCATCATTTCATTTGAAGAAGTTACTAAGCAATATGACGACGAAGATCCGGTGTTAAAAGGAGTCAGCTTTGAGATAGAGCGCGGCAAATTCTATACACTACTTGGTCCATCTGGCTGTGGTAAAACGACTATTCTTCGATTGATCGCCGGGTTCGCTGAGCCAACGAGCGGTTCTATCTATTTAAATGGAAAAGTAATTAACCACATTCCCGCCAATGAGCGGCAGGTCAATACGGTATTTCAGGATTACGCATTGTTTCCACACCTGAACGTATTCGAGAATGTGGCTTTCGGACTGCGTATTAAGAAGCTTAAGAAGGACGTTATCACAAAGAAGGTACAGGAAGCGCTAAGCTTCGTTAACCTTGTGGGTTATGAGCAGCGTGCGATTAACGAAATGTCCGGCGGTCAGCGCCAGCGGGTTGCTATTGCCCGGGCGATTGTGAATGAGCCACAGGTTCTATTGCTGGACGAGCCTCTATCGGCGCTAGATCTCAAGCTGCGCACGGAGATGCAGTACATACTGCGGGAAATGCAGCAGCGGTTAGGCATTACCTTCATTTTTGTAACTCATGACCAGGAAGAGGCACTCGCGATGTCCGACTGGATTTTTGTCATGAATAAAGGAAAAATCGAGCAAAGCGGCACCCCTAACGATATTTATGATGAGCCGATTAACCGTTTTGTGGCGGATTTTATTGGCGAATCGAACATTGTGCCGGGAGTTATGATCGAGGATTATCTGGTGGAGTTTAACGGCCGCCGCTTCGAATGTTTCGATGCCGGGCTGAAACCGAATGAATCCGTAGAGATTGTTATTCGTCCTGAGGATTTGGAAATTTCTACGCTGGAACAGGGTAAACTACGTGTGCGGGTTGATTCCCAGCTGTTCCGGGGCGTGCATTATGAAATCAGCTGTTATGATGAATCCGGGCATGAATGGCTTGTGCATTCTACACGTAAGGCGACTGTAGGCAGTGAAATTGGCCTTTATTTTGATCCGGAAGCGATTCATGTTATGCGTTTCGGTGAAACGGAGGAAGAATTCGACAGACGTCTGGAAGCTTATGGCGAGGTGGAGAGTCATGAAGAATAAGGGCAAATCGTACTATCTCATCCCTTATTACCTCTGGATCGCATTGTTTGTAATTGCCCCGGTAGTGCTTGTCATCTATTATTCGTTATTTGATTTGGATGGCCATATTACTCTGGATAATTACGTCAGTTTCTTCACCCCTGTATATTTAAAAATGACGCTGACCTCGTTCTGGTACGCGTTTCTGATTACAGCATTCTCTTTGCTAGTTGCCTATCCGGCGGCTTATCTGCTGACGAGAACCAAACATAAGCAGCTGTGGTTATTGCTGATTATTTTGCCGACATGGATTAATTTGCTGCTAAAAACCTACGCTTTTATAGGGATATTCGGTACATTTGGTCCGATCAATAATTTCTTTGATCTGCTTGGAATCGGAGAACAGCAAATTCTGTTTACGGGCTTCAGTTTTGTATTTGTATCTGTCTATATTTTTATTCCGTTTATGATCCTGCCGATATACAGCGCTTTGGAGGATTTGAATTTATCCTTGCTGGATGCGGCACGTGATTTAGGGGCTTCGGGCTGGACCACGTTTAGACGTGTTATTTTTCCGCTGACCATTTCGGGAGTACGCTCAGGCTGTATGGCAGTATTCATACCTGCGCTGTCCCTGTTTATGATCACCCGTCTGATTGCAGGCAACAGGGTCATTACGCTGGGCACCGCAATCGAGCAGCATTTCCTGGTCACTCAGGACTGGGGCATGGGTTCTACAGTTGCAGTGTTTCTGATTGCCATTATGGCGCTGTTTATGATTATCACAGGCGGATCGCGGAAAGGGGCGCGGAATGAGAAATAAAAATGGATTCTCTAACCTCTACCTAGTTCTGGTGTTCATTGTTCTGTATGCACCTATCTTCTATTTAATGTACTATTCGTTCAACAGTGGGGGGACGATGCATAAGTTCGAGGGCTTCACGCTGGATTACTACCGTGAGGTGGTCCAAGATAAGCGCCTGATCATCATCGTAATCAATACGCTTGTGATCGCGCTGCTATCCTCGGCTATTGCGACCCTTATCGCTATTATTGGTGCGCTGGCCATTAAAAGTGTGCAGAATCGCCGCGCCAAGAACACCTTGCTGTCTCTGAATAACGTGCTGATCGTCAGTCCAGATGTCATTATTGGTGCTTCGTTCCTTATCCTGTTCACCATTGCTGGCATCAAGCTGGGTTTCGCGTCTGTTCTGCTCTCACACGTTGCATTCAGCGTACCGATTGCCGTATTGATGATTTTGCCGCATCTACAGGAAATGAGCCCTACATTAACGGATGCAGCCCGTGATCTTGGGGCAAGCCGTAAGGATGTGCTGACTAAAGTAATTTTGCCGATTATTAAACCAGGGATATTCAGCGGATTTTTTATGGCGCTTACGTATTCACTGGATGACTTTGCGGTTACGTTCTTCGTAACAGGCAACGGTTATTCGACGTTATCGGTTGAGATATACTCTAGAGCCCGGCAAGGGGTGTCGCTATCGATTAATGCGCTGTCGACAATGATCTTCCTGTTCACCATTCTGCTTGTGGTTGGTTATTACTTCCTGACCCTTAAGAAAAATCGTCATAACACAGCAGAAGCTGTGGCGGAGCCTGTTGCAGAAGCGGGGGTGCCTAGATGAAACAGCTGATAAATGCTTTTCTGGCGATCCTTATCACGGCATTTGCGCTCATGTACTTGGGATCTTGGATGAATTCGAGAGAGGGATATTCGGGTGGAAACACACTGACTATCTATAACTGGGGCGACTATGTCGATCCGGATCTATTGAAGGAATTTGAAAAAGAGACCGGCTTAACAGTCATTTATCAAACCTTCGATTCCAATGAAGCTATGTTGACCAAGGTTGAGCAGGGCGGAACTACCTTTGATGTTGTAATCCCTTCGGATTATGCCATTGCTAAGATGAAAGAAGAAGATCTGCTCATCCCGCTGGATCATAGTAAGATTTCGAATCTAAAGAATATTGATTCACGCTTTATGGACCTCTCGTTTGATCCGGGTAACAAATATTCTGTACCTTATTTCTGGGGGACCGTCGGGATTATTTTCAATCCGGAAATGACCAAGGGCATGGACTTCACCAGCTGGGATTCTCTCTGGGACAGCAGACTGCATAATAACATCTTCCTGGTAGACGGAGCCCGTGAAGTGATGGGCATGGCTTTGAACAGCCTGCATTATTCCGTTAATGACAAGGATGAGGCACATCTGCAGGAAGCACTGACTAAGCTCAACAAGTTGTCTCCTAACGTGAAGGCGATTGTCGGTGATGAGATCAAGATGCTGCTGGCAAATGAAGAAGCTGCGGTTGGGATTGTCTGGTCCGGCGATGCTTCCGAGATCATGGACGAGAATGATAAGCTGGATTATGTAGTGCCGGAAGAAGGCTCGAACAAATGGTTTGATAACATGGTTATTCCTCGGACAGCGAAAAATGTGGATGGAGCGCATCAGTTCATCAACTTCATGCTCCGCCCAGACGTTGCTGCTAAGAATGCAGAATATGTAGGTTATTCCACGCCTAACATTCCTGCGCTGGAGCTGCTTCCTGAGGAAACTTCTGAGGATACCCGTTTCTATCCACCAGCCGAAATTACGGACCGGCTTGAAGTATACGATAACCTTGGCAAACGGATGCTTGCTCATTATAATGAGCTGTTCCTAATGTTTAAGATGAATAAGAAGTAAGCTGACTAAAGCTAAAGCTAAAGCTAAAGCGAAACGACATTAAGAGCGTCTACATACGGGTAACCGTGTTAGACGCTCTTTTTCGGTTTGATCATCGTGTAGTCTCAAGACAACAGACAGTTTAGCCGAAAGTATAATATAGTATAATAGTAAGAATGGACAACAGGAAAAGAGGAAACGAATGCCTACTATACTGGTTGCTGACGACGATGCGAACATTCGCGAACTTGTCTGTTTATTTCTCCGCAACGACGGATTCGAAACAGTTGAAGCTGTGGATGGCAAGGAAGCGCTCGCCGTATATGCTGGAACACATGTCGATCTTGTCGTGCTGGATATTATGATGCCAAATATGGATGGTTGGATGCTTTGTAAGGAGCTCCGCAGAGCTAATCCTGATCTTCCATTACTTATATTGACTGCCAGAGGCGAAACCTGGGAGAAAGTGAAGGGCTTCGAATTAGGCACGGACGATTATTTAACTAAACCGTTCGATCCGTTAGAGCTGACGGTTCGTGTTAGGTCATTGCTGAAACGATATCGGATTGGCTCCACGCAGATGATCCAAATTGGCAATGTCATCCTTGATCGGCAGACCTATAAGGTGATGAAAGGTACGGAGTCATTTCCCTTACCCCTTAAGGAGTTCGAGTTGCTGTACAAGCTTGCTGGAACCCCTGGACAAGTATATACGCGCGAGCAGTTGATCGATCAAATTTGGGGAATTGATTATGCTGGAGATGATCGGACGATTGACGTGCATATCAAACGCCTGCGTGAACGGTTTGCGACTACTCCTGATTTTCGTATTGAGACGGTGCGTGGACTTGGCTACAGGCTTGAGGTGCATGAATGATCAGATCTATATATACACGCGTTGTTCTGACCTTCCTAGCCTCCGTAATCGGGGGCACAATCATTGCTTTGTTTGTGGCAACTTGGGTATTTGAAGACAAACTGAAAGAGAACATGCGAATTCCCTTATTGCATTTTGGACAGGATATAGTCAAAATTTACGAAACCTTTCCATTACGTGAAGCCAACTCTTTCGTAAGTGGAATGAAGCAGCTTGATTCCTACTATATCCGAATATTCGATGAAGCGGGTAAATTCCAATCTTACGGACTTAATGGGCACAAGCCGGTCCCTGTAACTATGGAAGAAATAAAAAAAGTTCTCGCAGGAGAAGTTTATCAACCTCATAACAGGAATACTTCTGCGCTTCTCCTAGGCTTGCAGTTGAGAACGGAAGACGGCACCAAAGCGATGTTTGTGGAGACGCTTAATCCCCCTTCCGTCACTGCCAGAAGGAATTTGATATTAAATTTCTTGCTCTATTCATTGATAGCTGGAAGCCTCTTGATTCTGGTAGCTGCAATGTTCTTAGTCAGACCGATCAAGAAGCTAACCAAAGCGACCAGAAGAATAGCAGCTGGTGATTTTAACGTCGAGCTGAATATTAAGCAAACCGGTGAGCTAGGTACCTTGGCTCGCAGCTTTGAAGAAATGATGCACGATCTGCAGCAGCTTGAGCAGATGCGTAAGGAGTTTGTATCCAATGTGTCGCATGAGGTCCAGTCTCCGCTCACCTCAATATCTGGGTATGCGATTGCGCTCAAGCGAGTAGATCTTGCAGAACAAGAGCGAAATCGTTATCTGGATATTATTATCGCTGAAGCAGAACGGATGTCTAAAATGAGTGACAGCCTGCTGAAGCTGAGTTTATTAGAATCGCAGTCCCAGCAGCTACGGCTAACTACATTCAATCTGGACGAACAGATAAGAAGAGTAATCGTAGCGATTCAGCCGCAATGGTCAGCTCGTAACATCAGCTTCGACCTTGATCTGAAGCCTATTATCCTACTGGCTGATTATGACCTGTTAAGTCAGGTATGGACCAATCTCCTTGGCAACAGCATCAAGTTTTCTAAGGATAACAGTGTAATTAACGTCAGCCTCAAACAAGATATCAACAACGTGACCGTTCGGGTAACAGACACTGGCATCGGGATTTCACTTGAGGATCAGCAACGTATATTTGAACGGTTCTTTAAGGCTGATCGATCCCACAGCCGTAAATATGGTGGCAGCGGGATGGGACTTGCCATTGTTAAACAGATCGTAACGCTTCATAAAGGGGATATCCGCGTGGAAAGCGAACCCGGCCAAGGAACGACCATCGTTGTCACCCTCCCAATTATAGCGCCGACAGAGTAATTAGCTTCCAGGCGGTGCCTTGCGAGGGCTTGAATGCACCCGCATTCTTCATAAAACATAAAGTGCGTAACCTGTTGCTGAAAGTATTAGGAGCAATAGTGATCGTGGAGAACCTCAGGGTTCATGGAAGAAGTTAAATAAAAAAGAAGAAAACGCTCCGAACTCCTCATATGAGGGGGCGGGGCGTTTTTGGTTGCGATCGAAGATTATTTGATGCCGATTCTCATTCGGTAGCTGATTAGAACCTCTAATGTTCTGCCTTTAAAATGCTGTTCAACTGCGGCGGTGTAATCGGCGATGTCTTGCTCAAGCAAGGTAGCGTCTAGTTTCATTACGGTTTGCACTCCCCCTTGACTTAGGGTTAAACCAATATATCGCTGGGCATCGCAGGACTCTAGGTTGTGGAATACGATTTCTCTGGCAAAAGAGAAGGCCCCACTAGCTTTGATCCGTGACAAATGACCTTCTTTGTCCCATTTATGTGCTCTCTCCTCATTAGGTAAAAGCGAAGCCAGCAATTCTTCTGTTTTGGAGATCAGCTGGTTGTATCGTTCTTCTACATTTTGCTGAAGAGATAAAGGCCAATCGCAATCGTAGGCGGCAAAGACTCCGCCTTTTTTTAAGACCCGGGAGATTTCTTGCAGTGTACTTTCAGGATCCATCCAGTGGAATGATTGCGAGCAGGTAACTATGTCTACACTATCTGATGCAAGCGGAAGCTGGTTAGAGTAGCCTTGCACAAAAGTAATTGATTGGGGTTCTTCTAATCTGCTAAGTTTATCGATTGCTTTTCCCAACATATCTGGATTGGGTTCGATACCGATTACGCGTTCTGCGACATCGTTCCAGAGAAAAGTAGACAAACCCGTACCGCAGCCTATATCTGCGACGAGTGAAGGGGTGGTACCTAGGTAATCTGTTAGCAATTTGATAATCATCTCAGGGGCTTCGGGACGGTAGCGGTCATATTCATTTTGAAAGCCCAAAAAGCGGTCGATGTTTTGTTTGCTGTTTTTTTCAGGTATCATGTGATCCTCCCTCATAGATCATGTTTATAGGTCTATTGTATAATCACTGGTTCGATAAGCCAAATAATGTCTGGCTGGAAGGCTACGCAGAATAAATAAAATCCCCGGAGAACACCTTATAGGTGTGGCCGGGGATTGTTAAACTATCTGGTAAATGCTAAAGAAGCAGTGCTGGATCGATTGCAGGCACAAGTCCTTCTGCCGCAGCACGATTAAGCAGGGCAGAGATTGCGGCATAGCCGTCATCACCCAGATTCATCGAGAAGTCATTCACGTAGAGATCGATGTGGGATTTAGCCACTTCAGGAGCCAACTCTTGAGCATGGCTAAGCACATAGTCTCTGGAATCCGTTGGATGATCCCACGCATACTGAAGAGAGCTGCGAATCCAGCTGGTGATAGCATCGGCATCTAAATCACGGCGGGCAATGATAGCGCCGAGAGGAATGGGCAGTCCGGTATCGCTTTCCCACCAGCTGCCTAGATCAGTCAGCATATTAAGACCATAAGAGGCGTAAGTGAAGCGGGCTTCGTGAATTACCAGCCCTGCATCGATATGGCCATCCCGTACGGCAGGCATAATCTCATCGAAAGGCATTACGACTATTTCGCCGATGCCTCCAGTTACATTTTGTGCTGCCCATAATCGGAAAAGCAAATAAGCCGTAGAGCGTTCGCTAGGTACAGCAATCCGGCGTCCGGCTAGCTTTTCTGGGCGTTTGACCGCATGGGGTCCACTTGCTGTAAGCAGCAGCGGGCCGCAGCCGCGTCCTAAAGCACCGCCGCATGGCAGCAGTTTGTACCGCTCCAGAACCCAAGGCAGAGCAGCGTAGGAGATTTTGAGGACTTCTGGTCCTTCTCCGTCAGCAGCCAGCGTATTGGTAATATCAATGTCGGCATAGGTTACATTCAGCTTAGGTGCATTCGGGACAAGCCCGTGCGCCCAGGCATGAAATACAAAGGTATCGTTAGGGCAAGGGGAAAAAGCGATATTAAGCTCAGTTGTCATTACAGCACCTCCAGTAATATAGCGGCTGCCGCCGTTAATGCTTCCATTGCATCACCGATCTTCCAAGCGGCCCGGTCGCGGGGACCGACCGGGTTCGAGATGGCGCGGAGCTCCAGTACCGGGAGCCCCAGCGCCTGGGCGGCCACGGCGACTCCGTGGCCTTCCATCGCTTCCGCGACGGCATGGGGATGCCGCGCGAGATGGGCGGCGGCCGTCTCCGCGGTGCCGGTCGCCGTCGAGACCGTAAGCACGATGCCCGTGCTTACGGGTAACCCGGCCGCAGCCAGCGCGGCCGAAACCGCTTGCACCGTGCCGCGGTCAGCCGGCACGGACACGCTACCGAAGTCGAGCTCGGCAGCGCTGCGGAAGCCCTCCGGCGTCTCGGCCCCGAGGTCGGCGGCAATCATCTCGCTGGCTACAACCAGCGAGCCTAAAGGCGCCAGCACCGGGAATCCGCCGCCGATCCCGACGCTCAATACGCAGCCGTAAGTACCGGCTGCGAGTGCCGCGGCGGTTCCCGCCGCCGCCGCTGCCGGCCCAGCGCCGGCAGCGATAACATGGAACCTGTCGCTGCCTTGCAGGCCGCGCAGGACCGCGTCACGCTCCGCGTCTACGGCTGTCACGATCAGCACGCGTCGTGCTCCAGCCTGCCCCTCCATAGCTTCTTCGGTAGGGGTTGGATTGAACGAACTCATCAGGTCGCCTCCTTTAGGGTATTGAAATCGCTTACTAAAGAGTCATTCGTAAAGACAAGAATACGCCCTTTTATAGGTCAGGTCAAACTTGGGGTGATTTTTATCACTCCCTGTAAAGTGTCATAGGAAAACTTACCGGTCTCTAGACGGAAGTAACTTTTTTAGCGATGAGGTTGACAAGGAGGATGGGAAGTCGTATAGTTATCTTAACTTAAAGATATTTAATGTAAAGACAAATAAATGGATTGAATACAAGTTTGATTGAAGTGGAGGTGGAATTGATGAGTGATAAACAAGTAAATCTGCGTAATACAGAGAGTGCACCTGACGAAGAACAAGCCGCCTCACTGAAATTGTTTGTAGTCTTATCTAAGGCTTATAAGAGCCTAATGGATCATGCGGTGAAGGATATGAAGAGTTATGGCTTGGCTTCGGCTGAATTCATGGTGCTTGAAGTACTTTACCATAGAACGCGGATTCCGCTGCAACAGATCGGGGAGAAAATTCTCGTTACGAGCGGAAGCATTACCTATAATATCGACAAGTTGGAGAAAAAGGGACTGCTGAAACGTGTACCCTGTAGCGAGGATCGCCGCGTTACTTATGCGGAGATTACGGATGCAGGTCGTGAACTGTTTGATGAGATTTTCCCTCGTCATGTAGCCTCAATTCATGATTTGATGGGTGGATTAGATAAGGAAGAGAAAGTCCAGGCTATCGAATTAATGAAAAAGCTTGGCAAAGGTGTATAGGTGCTGCGAACATGACGAATAACTAGGCGCTTCTATAAGTTTGGAAGTAGTTCGGCTCCATCCTCATTCTCCCAACTCCAGTAAGTATAAGTGAAACCCTGCTTTTTTGGGTATATCACTAATAAGATATTTAACTTAACGAAGCCAGGTAGCCATTTACTTAAGATTACCTGATATTTCGACTGGGGGCTTGGCCATGAAATGGCAGGGAAGAAGAGGGAGTTCGAACGTGGAGGACCGCAGAGGCATGAGCGGCGGCGGCAAGATGATTGGTGGCGGGATCGGAGGAATTATCCTTGTCCTGGTCATCACATTACTCAGTGGAGGCAATGCCGGGGATATCCTGGGAAGTTTGACTTCCACAGGCTCCAGTTCAACGGCCCCTTATGAACAGACCGCAGAGGAGCAAGAGCTTGCGGAGTTTGTATCGGTAGTTCTTGCCGACACAGAGGAGGTTTGGGGTGAGATTTTTCAGCAGCAGGGAATGACCTATACGGACCCCACCTTAGTGCTATACAGTGGGAGTGTAGACTCTGCTTGCGGAACAGCCACCTCGGCAGTTGGTCCCTTCTACTGTCCGGGCGACGCCAAACTATATATTGATCTGAGCTTTTATGATGAGTTGCAGCAACGCTTCCACGCGCCGGGCGACTTCGCCATGGCTTATGTCATTGCCCATGAGGTTGGACATCATGTACAGACATTACTAGGCACCTCGAAACAACTCGATTCCCTTCGCCAGACGTTGAGTGAGAAGGAGTACAACAAATATCAGGTTCGTTTTGAGCTGCAGGCTGATTATTTGGCCGGTGTCTGGGCCAATCATGCTCAGGGTATGAATCTGCTGGAGGAAGGCGACTTAGAGGAAGCTCTGGCAGCTGCAAGCGCCGTCGGCGATGATACGATTCAGAAGCAGGCTCAGGGCTATGCAGTGCCGGATAGTTTCACTCACGGTACCTCAGAGCAGAGAAAGCGCTGGTTCTACAAAGGTTTTAACTCGGGTACGATTAAGGGCGGCGATACGTTTAACGCCTCCGAGTTGTAGATAGAAGAGGGAAGAGGAGAGCAGCCCATAGGTTATTCCGGTTCGCCGGGCGCTCTTTTTTACCAAATATCTTAACATTAAGATAATTAAATCAAAGGAATAGGGGAAGGTAAAAATGATAAGTGTAGGACTGTTATTAATGAGATTGGTGATAGGGCTTGCTTTTATAGGACATGGCGCACAAAAGCTATTTGGATGGTTCGGAGGTTACGGTCCGAAGGGTACGGGAGGCTGGATGGAGTCCATCGGAATCAAACCGGGTGTGACTATGGCGATTTTAGCAGGGATTATGGAGCTGGTGGGCGGATTTATGTTCGCTGCCGGACTGTTAACGCCTGTTGCAGCGGTGTTAATCGCTGCCACGATGCTGGGGGCAATCGTTAAGGTTCATGCTCCAAATGGTTTCTGGTCCACTTCGAACGGGATTGAGTTTCCGCTTACGGTTTTGGTATTTGCGGTAGGTGTGGCGCTTACGGGACCAGGTTCGATTTCTCTAGATGCATTGTTTTTTAACTAAGAAGGGAGTTTATAATAATGACACTTCAAACTGCAGGAATACATCATATTACAGCTTTTGTCGGAGACGCTCAGCGCAATGTTGATTTCTACGCCGGGATTCTGGGCCTACGGCTCGTGAAAAAAACGATTAATTTTGATGCTCCAGAGGTCTATCATTTATACTTTGGGAATGAGCAGGGTGCTCCGGGAACGATTATTACATTTTTTCCTTCACCTGTAGGGCGTAGAGGCAGAATCGGCAGTGGTCAAGTTGGCGTAACGATCTACGCAGTGCCGGTCGGTGCTCTGCAATTCTGGGAACAACGCCTTGCTGAATACGGAATTTCGGTTACAAAAGGAAGTCGGATCTCTGAACCCTATTTATCTTTTGCTGATTACGACGGTCTGCGGATTGAACTGGTGGAACGTGAGGAAGGCCCGCTCAGTAAGTGGTCCTTTGGTGGGATTCCTACTAAATACGCGATCAAAGGTTTTGGCGGGGCTGTGCTATATAGCAGCAATCCGTTGCAAACAGCCGAGACACTCGTTCATACGCTGGGTATGGAACATATTGCTGACGGAGATGGATATACTCGCTATAGAACCAATGGGGAGCTAGGTAATATTATTGATTTGAAGACATCACCCGTTCCGCTCGGAGCGGGAGGTGCAGGGACAGTTCATCACATCGCGTGGCGGGCAAAGGATAATGCAGAGCAACTGGAATGGTCGCGCCATGTACAGAGTCATGGGCATAGACCTACACCCGTTCAAGACCGTCAGTATTTTAATGCGATCTATTTCCGTGAAAGAGGAGGAATCCTGTTCGAAATCGCTACAGATCCTCCAGGTTTTGCCCGTGATGAAGCCCCAGATGCGTTGGGTGAAAAGTTGATGCTGCCGTCCTGGTTTGAGCCGCATCGCGCGGCCATCGAAGAAAACTTAACGCCTATTCAAGTAAGAGAAATTGAGGTGAAGCAGGGATGATTCATGTATTCCGTAAAGGTAAAGATATAACTAAACCTACGTTAGTGTTGTTTCATGGTACAGGTGGTAATGAGCAGGATTTGCTGCCGCTGGCTGAGATGTTATCCCCAGATTCATCGGTGCTAGGTATACGGGGCAATGTGCTGGAGAATGGCATGCCACGATTCTTCCGTCGGCTGGCAGAAGGAGTGTTCGATGAAGCGGACTTAGTTTTCCGTACCCATGAGATTAAGCAGTTTCTGGATGAGGCGGCAGAGAAATACGGGTTTGATGCCAACAATCTGGTAGCGGTTGGTTACTCTAACGGTGCAAACATTGCTGGTAGCCTTCTGTTTCATTATAAGGACATTTTCCGCGCGGCAGTGCTGTTGCATCCGATGGTGCCATTACGCAATGTGGAGCTTCCTTCTCTAGAAGGGGTGTTTATCTTTATTGGGGCAGGTACGAATGATCCGCTAATAACATCTACGGAAACTCAGGAGCTAGAGGGGATTCTGCAGAAAGCAGGCGCTGAGGTTACAACCCATTGGGGCAATCAAGGTCACCGCTTGAGTATGGCGGAAGCCGAAGCCGCCAAAGATTGGCTACAGGGGTTTAGCACATCTCAAAATGCATAAAACAATTAGGATAACCGCCTTTTGGCGGTTATTTTTAAGTTAATAGCCCCGAATGAGGCCTTATAAAAGGATTGATCATTTGAGTTCCTTTACGTTAGTATGAAGAATACAAAAAAGGCCCCCGGGTTGCTTTAGAAAGGTTGACGTAAGGATCATGATTGGAATGCAAAATGCTAATAAACTTGCTGTAGATGGACCCTCAAGGAAGCAGAGATTGCAACTTGCTGTTATTCTGGGCTCCATTACAACCATTGGGCCGTTGTCGATTGACATGTATTTGCCAGCACTGCCTACACTTGTTGACGATTTCGGTACGACAGCTGCTTTGGTGCAGCTAAGTCTCACCTTCTTTTTATTGGGACTGGCCTCGGGTCAGTTAGTAGCTGGACCACTGAGTGATGTATATGGACGTCGCCGTCCACTGCTTATAGGGATGTTCATCTATGCCGTTTCCTCAGTGCTATGTGCTTTTAGTCCTTCGATTGGACTTTTAATTGTTTTGCGGTTTATTCAAGGTCTTGCTGGTTCAGTGGGTGTAGTTGTCTCTAGGGCGGCTGTGCGTGATCTGTACAGTGGCTCTGAACTAACGAAATTTTTCTCTTTATTGATGATTGTTAATGGTCTGGGTCCGATTTTGGCTCCAGTCATTGGAGGCCAGCTCTTAAGAGTGACTACATGGCAGGGGATATTCCTCGTATTATTTGCTGCCGGAATTATTTTTTGCTTAACGATTCTCCTGCGCTTGCCTGAGACATTGCCGAAGGAGCGGCGCTCCAAGAGTGGGTTGAAGGGTACTTTGCTTACCTTTAAGGTGTTACTTGGCAACCGCAAGTTTATGGGTTATGCCTTGTCCCAAGGTTTTGTTACAGCGTCTATGTTCGCTTATATCTCTGGGTCATCTTTTGTTTTGCAAAATATTTTTGCGGTTACTCCGCAGGTATATAGCTTGATCTTTGCTGTGAACGGGATTGGGATTATTATTACAGGTCAAATTGCCGGCAGACTTGCTGGTAAGGTGAGTGAGACGAAGCTACTGCTTAGCGGGTTGCTGCTCTGTACAATGGGGGGCGTCTTGCTGCTGCTTACGATCCTGATAGGGGGAGGGCTGATCCCTATTCTAATCTGTCTGTTCGCTGTTGTCTCCAGTGTGGGGATTGTCGGCGCAACCAGCTTCTCACTTGCAATGCAGGACCAAGGAGAAGCCGCAGGCAGCGCTTCGGCTTTGATAGGGCTGATCCCGTTGCTGCTTGGTAGCTGTGTAGCACCGCTTGTGGGTCTTGGAGGCGTAGATTCAGCCCTTCCAATGGCGATTGTGATTGCCTGTACGGGTGTTCTCTCTATTCTGTCTTATCTTCTATTGGTCAAACGGGGGAATTCCAATTGTTGACAGCTTATCCTTATAACCTTGAAAGAGAGCAATACTTTCAGCAAACTTTCAGCGGGTTTTAACGTTCCTTATCTGCAAAAGGATTATATTGGAGGTAAGGAAGGGAGGGATGATTATGAGTATATCCGCAGTCTCAGGTTCTACATCGTATACTACCTCGACGTCTAGTACTACAGATACCAGCGCGCTCGAGAAACAAAAAGCGAAGCTGGAAGCCGAATTGGACAAGATTGATGCCAGCTCGGATGACGCGAAGACCAAAGAAACGAAAACGAAACAAATTGAGCAGCAGATCAAGCAAATCGAGGCACAAATTTCCCAGAAGTCGCAGAGCAGTGCTTCCGCTGCAAGCAGTAGTGCAGAAGCACCTGCCAAACCTGCAAACAACGCGCTTGCTGCGGCAAGCCCGCAAGAAATCGCTACCGCAACAACGAATAGCCAAGGCAGATTTGATATTCGTGTATAAACCATACTAAGTCGTGTTACATAACAAAAAGGGCATCCTTTGCCGTGAGGGATGTCCTTTTTGTTATGTATTTTTAAGTTTAGACTACAATTTTAATGTTCTTTTATCACATTGTTGGCCAATACTAGAAAGATACCCCTAAAATAAAGTTCCGTCATATTGATCTGTCCGGCTTCGTAATATATTAACTATGCTTATCCTCATTTCCCAAAAAATCTTTAACTGTTGCAGGGGTTAGGGATTTGCTGGCAGTCTAATAGAGTAGGTGTTGATTATCACGGGTCTTCTATTCCAAGAATTGCTATAATGGACTAGTTGTAAAAATTGTCTAGCACAACGTGTGTCAGCGGTAAAGGCAGGTGGGCTCATGCATTCAAAGCAACAGACATTAGAAAGATTCAAAATTGTAAGACTGATCTTATCTATCTATCGGATCCGGGCGGTCAGAGCTCTTTTTCCAGTGGCTATCATAGCGTTCGTATACTGGGAGGGACAACATGAGCTGAAGCAGGTTCATTTAGGACTTATAATGCGTGAACTAAGGCGAGTACCTACGTCTGCTATTTTGCAAATGATTGGTTTTGCACTTCTTTCCGTAGCTGTGATGAGTGCTTATGATTATTTGATTCGGGCCCATTTTCGTTTAAAAGTAGGGCTGTGGAGTACCTTTCGGTATGCATGGATTGCTAATACATTTAATAACTTGATTGGGTTTGCAGGTCTGGCTGGAGTTGGTTTAAGGACGCTGCTGTATAAAAAAAGCGGAGTGCCGACCTCCGTGCTAACGCCCGCCATTGTATTTCTTTCGCCGCTTATGATTACCGGGTTATCACTACTTTCATGGGCGAATATCTTTGGTTTACTCCCGGCAACGGCTTTGCTGGAAGAACATCGCTGGCTGGTATTTGCAGTATGGGGTATGGCGCTTTATTTGCCGGTTTTTGTGTTTGTGCAGCGCTCATCGCTTTATGCGAAATGGATTAACCGGGGAAAAGGCAGAACATCATGGCTTACAGTCGTTAACTCCGTCGGTGCTTCCTTTCTGGAATGGAGCTTTGCTGGCGTGACGTTTTGGACCATCAGCAGCCATCTCTTGGATGAGGTCCATTTTATAGCTATCTTTGGTATATTTACGATTGCTGCTATTGCCGGAATCTTGAGTATGGCACCCGGCGGTATCGGTGCATTTGACCTTATCGCCTTGCTCGGGCTGACACAGCTTGGCTACCAGACCGATAAGGCGATGGCGGTGCTTGTCATCTTTCGATTGTTTTATTATGTCATTCCTTGGTTGATTGGATTGGTGCTGGCTGCACTGGAAATTGGTCTGCAAGGAAAAAAGGATCAAGATCGTTCAGTTCCAGGGTTCGAACCCTCTCTTAACAAATGGCAGAAGATCTGGGGCTGGCCGGGTCAGTATACCTTTCTGAGCGATCTTGGGATGTGGGCTCTTGGTAAGCTGGTACTAGCTAGCGGGCTTATTCTCTTACTATCTGCAGCAGTACCCGGATTGCTGTATAGGTTGAAGATTACGGAGGAAATATTGCCGTTTCCGGTAATGCAGCTTTCTCATCATCTGTCTGTACTTATTGGTTTTATGCTGATTTTATTGTCGCGGGGCATTACATTGCGGGTCCATAGTGCATATGTATGGACTAGCATACTTCTGTTTATTGGATCATTGTTTGCAGTCACTAAGGGTTTTGATTATGAAGAGGCGCTTTTGCTACTTATAGTAGCGCTTATTCTTTGGATATCCAGATCGCGGTTTTATCGGATTAGTGCGCCAATCAGCAGACAGAGCGCGATCCGGTGGTTTGCCCTCACTTCAGTAATTGCACTAAGCTACTATCTGATGGGCTGTTATGTACATCGTGGATTTCTGAAGCATCTGCCTCCGGGAGTACAGCCTGAATGGTTGCAGCGATATAGTCATGTTGCATTTACGGCAGGGGGAGGATTGGTCTTGTCTTGGGTACTGCTCATAATGTGGGTAAACCTCAGGCCCCATCATAAGGAGAACGAGCTGTTCGGGACCTTGGATGTAGCTAAGCTGAAACATTTTCTAGATGGAGTTCGAGGCAATACCTTAACTCATACGTTGTTTTTGGGTGATAAGGGCTTCTTCTGGGCTCAGAACGATAAAGTGCTGCTCGCTTTCGCCAGAGTTAGGGATAAACTCGTTGTGCTGGGTGATCCGCTGGGAGAGAGCAGCTTAATAAGTGAAGCCATCAGTGAATTTAGACAAGCTGCAGATCAGTATGGTCTGGTTGTAGTTTTCTATCAAGCTTCACCTGCTTTTTTATCGGTCTATCAGGAGCAGGGCTATCGCTTTTTTAAGCTGGGTGAAGAGGCAGTGATAAGCCTTGATAACTTTGCACTCAGTGATCTGAAGAATGGTGATCTGCAAAGGGTAAGCGATCGTTTTGAACGGGAAGGCATGATTGTTGAAATTACAGAAGCGCCGCATGCTGATAGTTTGCTGAGAGAACTGCGAACGATTTCGGACGAGTGGTTGAATGGCCGAGCGGAAAAGGGTTATTCGTTAGGGTGGTTTAAGGTCGAGTATCTGCAACGGGCTCCCATTGTGGTGCTGCGAAACACCAAAGGTACAATACTGGCATTTGCTTCTATTGCCCCAGGGTATGATCAAGGATTGACCCTGTCCGTAGATTTGTTGCGCCAGCGGAAGAATGTGCCAAACGGGACGGTAGATTATTTATTGGTTTGTATGCTGGAATGGGCGAAGTCCAAGGGGTATCGGCGATTTAATCTAGGCAACACTCCTCTATCATCCAGTGGGGGTCAGGACCCCGGAGCTCTGAAGGAGGAGAAGCTGGCTCATCAAGTGTTTAATAGAGGTGGGCATGGGCATGGGCATGGTTACGGTTTTGCCAGATTGCGTCGTTACAAGGAAAAGTTCAATCCAGAGTGGGAGCCGCGTTACTTAGCTTATCCAGCGTCCCTAACATTACCCGTCTTAACGCTGGATCTGGTGAGGCTTGTATCCCGCCATCCGGAGCATAAAACGAATAACTAAAAAAAGGTGCCCAACGCCAAACGGCGTTGGGCACCTTTTTAATCAGGTTTACTTCTTGTCAGCTTCTGCATCTGGCAAAGCCCAGACGGAGACGCTGCCGCCATTGACCGGGAAGGTCGCCCAACCATCTTTTTCAATGGTTATGGTGGCTTTATGGTTATGGGTGAAATCCACCCATGCTTCACCGGCGCGATGTTCTCCTACGAACATTCTCTTCTGGCCATTCTCACCATTACTGATCACAACCGCACAACCGGAGTGTTCAATATCCTCCACGCCGAGCCGTGTCCAGCCAATCGTGTTAGGATGATCGAAATAATCCTTCTGTTCACCATAAGCTTTGTGATAGCGGGTATACAGCAGAGGGTCAATCGCATCTTTTTTACCTGCTACAGGTGTTGGTCCTTCGATCCCATAATAATCCCCGTAAAAGACCACAGGATATCCATCCCGTCGCAGCAGGATAAGCGCGTAAGCACTTTGCTTGAACCAATCATCTACCCAGGATTCCAGGGCTTCGTGAGGCTGAGAATCATGATTGTCAACGAAGGTTACAGCATTGGTGGGATGGGTCTGCACCAGTGTGTCATCAAGAATTTTGGTCAGATCATAGTTTCTGCCCTCCAAAGAAGCTGAATGCAGCTTGTAGTGAAGGGATACATCGAAGAGGTCAATTTTATAATCGACGGTATTCAGAAATTGTCGACAGGACTCTAAGTCGGAATTCCAGAATTCACCGACGATATAGAAATCCTTCTCGCATTTATTAAACATCTCTACCGCGAATTCTTTAACAAACTCATGGTTGATATGTTTGATGGCGTCCAAGCGGAAGCCGCTGCAGTGGAGGGTATCCACCAGCCATTTTCCCCATTGGATCATTTCTTTTTTGACTTCCGGATGGCTGTAATCAATATTAGCGAACATTAGATAATCATAGTTTCCGAACTCGTCGTCAACATTCTGATTCCACGCTTTATTCTCGCCTACTATACGGAATACGCCGGTTCGCTCTTCTTTGGCGTCAAAGTCAGTGCCGTTAAAATGATTGTGATTCCACTTAAAGGCAGAGTGTTCATTCCCGCGGCCAGGGAAGGTGAATTTTGTCCAGCCCTCAATCTCGAAAGGTTTCGAAATTTCTTTCATCCGATCATTGGGGTCGACCTCGATGACTTGGAATACTTCCTTTTCATCCGCGCCAGCCTTATGATTCATCACCAAATCAACGTAAACGGCGATGCCATTCTTTTGACATTCCGAAATTGCGTTGATCAGTGCTTGTTTGGTGCCATATTTGGTGCGTACCGTACCTTTTTGGTCATATTCGCCCAGATCGTATAGATCATACACGCCATAGCCTGTATCGTCAGCGGAGACGGCCTTTGTCACAGGAGGTACCCAAACAGAATCAATGCCTACGGCTTTTAGCGCGGGTGCAGTTTCTTTTAAGCGATCCCAGTGTTTCCCGTCCGCAGCAACATGCCATTCAAAAAACTGCATCATTGTATGGTTCCTCATTATTTCTTACGCCTCCATATCCCATCAAGCAAATTTTACTCTCAACACTCTGATTAGTTTTTCAGATAACTCTTATTAAACTTAAAAACAGACTATGAAAAATAAGGCCAGTTGTTGAATGCGCAGGAAGGGACATGATTGTCATTAAACAGGCTTGAAAAGAATGATTTCTGACCTTTGGGAGAGATGCACAGCGTTGCGTCCATTCCGTTTGGAGCTATACAGAGCATGGTCGGCTTCAGATAGCAGTTCTTCTAGAGTGGCCTCTGGATTTAGGGCCTCCACAACTCCAAAGCTTGCGGTCACATTAATGGGCCCGATGACGGTATATAAGGTGCTTTGTTCAATATCCGCGCGGATAGTTTCGCAGAGCAATGCTGCTTGCTTCAGTGACGTCTCTGGCAGACAGATCACAAATTCCTCACCACCATAACGGCCAAAGAGATCTCCCTCCCGCAGATGTCTGCTGCACACCTGGACAATATGCTGTAGAGCTTGATCTCCATATTGATGCCCATAGCGGTCATTAATGCTCTTGAAGAAGTCCACATCCAGCAAAATCATAGATAATGAGCTTCGCAGGCTGGCAGCCCGGGCAAGCAATGCTTGACTCAGCTCCAAAAAATAGGAGCGGTTATAGATACCCGTTAGGCTGTCCATCGTAGCCAATTGACGCAGCTTCTCCTGAAGCAGTATTCGTTCAGTCACGTCAATCAGCATGATCATCTGTCCTGCTATGTGCCCTTCTTGTTTCTGTACCGGAGAGGAGCGGATTTGATAATAGCAGATCTCCTCTGCTTTGTTCCAAGCCACTTCCCGTTCTTCGCGCAACAGTGGCTCGGCATCCATCACATAGGACAAGGCATCTTTGCCTGCGTTAAGAAACAATTGTGCTAGCGGTTTGCCAATCGATGAGGAGTTGAGCCCCTCTATCATATCCGCGGCTGCACGATTGTAATCGACGAGCATGTCCGAGCGGTCGGTGACAAGCACTCCCTCCCGCATGCTCTCGAACAGATTCTCACGAGCAATAGGTGCAGCCGTTAACATGCCCCGGGATAAAATAGCCCAAATATATAGGGAGGAGGTTAGGCTCATAATGATCGGGACGGGATCCATTCCGTAAGGAGTCAAGCCTATCAGATACAAAAAAGCGCCGAGGGTTGGAAGGCTTAACCCGATTATTATTGTGATGATCTGCCTGCGGTATACCCTTTTCATCCGGTTCCACTGCCATATCATGAGGCAAATGGCTGCCAGCAGACAGCCGAAAGTAAAGCTGCCGTGAACGATATACCAAGGTCCCATCACAACATCAACGAGTGGGGTGGGCGTATTTTCCCGTAAATAAATGGATTTATAGAAGAGATGATGGTAATCATTGGTCCAGACCAGTAGCGTTGTAATGAATGGAATGATAAATAACGCCGCCCGTATGCCTTTTTTAAACAGCGTCTCCAGCCCAACGAAATGGATCACCATGATTAGACTAGCCGGCGCAATAAAGGGCATCCCCAGATATTCTAACTTAATCCAGAAGCTGATTTCCTCCAGAGTTTTCCCCGATAATTCTAATGCGAAACCGAAGGTGTAAATAGCAGAGGTAAAGGAGCTTATAACAAAAGCCCTGATTCCTAAGAAATCAGTTTTTTTATAATAGGCGAAAAGGGCTAGTAAGACACTCAGCACACCTGATATAGCAACAATTACAATATAATTCGAGATTATAGATCCCATGGGTCTATTGTCACCTACCGAGGAAAGATATGGATAAATATTACCACATATCTGCGGATATAAAAAAAATACTTCGGGTTTGTGGTCAAAAAAATGTCTCCTAGACAAAATGACGCAATTTAACAGGAGCTATTTTACTAATTGTCTAGTGAGAGTCCAGTGAGCAGCGTGTAACATGTTAGTTAATACTACATGCAATAGAAGTTTTCTTTATTTTATCTAAATAGCGTCAGTTTATATAACATTATAAACATGGCTTATTTTGAAAAGGGGGGGCTGAGGATGTCATCACTAGCGACAAATATTCCTGAGATTCAGCTGGAAAATGTTGAAATGCGTTATCGGACAGAAGCTGCGGAAGTGCTTGCCCTGCATCAGGTGAGTCTTGATATTGCAAAAGGGGAGTTCGTCTCCCTGCTCGGACCTTCCGGATGTGGCAAAACGACGCTGCTTAGACTGATGGCCGATCTCATAGCACCAACAGGCGGGAACATTGTGGTAGCTGGGAAAAGTGCCAGAGAAGCCAGGCTGGCGCAAAAATATGGCATTGTTTTTCAAAGTCCAGTGTTATACGACTGGCGGAAAGTGAAGCATAACATCACATTGCCACTGGAGCTGATGGGGGTAAAGAAGTCAATCCGTGAGGAAAAGGCGATGGAGCTTCTTGATCTGGTGGGGCTGCAGAGCTTTGCGGATAAATATCCGTGGCAGCTCAGCGGCGGGATGCAGCAGCGTGTAGCGATTGCTAGAGCACTATCGATGGAGCCGGAAATTCTGCTCATGGATGAGCCGTTCTCTGCACTGGATGAATTTACGCGTGAGCGATTGAATGAAGAGTTATTGTCTGTCTGGAGTAAAGTGCAGAACACAATTGTTTTTGTAACTCATAGTATTCCTGAATCTATATTCCTCTCTGACCGGGTGTTTGTTCTTTCCCCGCATCCAGGTCGCTTGTCCGCTGTGGTCGAAATTCCTCTGCCACGTCCGCGAACGGCGGAAATGAGAAATAGCCCAGAGTTTTTCGAACTGATCGCACGTATTCGCGACAGCTTCGAAGGGGTGTAGTGATGAAAGGGGGCAGTATCTTTGTGCGAGGTCGTCTGCTGCCGTTGTTCGTCTGGATTTTTGGCCTGCTGCTAGTCTGGGAAGGGACTTCCTGGATGCTGCTCCATGTGGTGGAGACGCCGTTAGCACAGTCCAAGCTGCCATATGTTCATGAGGTGTTAGCTACCTTATGGCAGTATGGAGGCACGCTCTTGAAGGAGGGGGCTGCGACCTTCGGTAATGCTGGTGTTGGCTTCCTGATTGGAGCGGTAGCTGGTGCCTCATTGGCGGTGCTGATGAGCTTGTCGAAGACAATAGAGCAATTAACTTTTCCTTATGCTATTGCCTCGCAGATGATTCCGATTCTGGGGTTGGCACCCATCATCTACGGGATTGTGCGCGATGAACAGACCTCACGGATTATTATTTCGGGATATATCACCTTTTTCCCGGTGGCTCTGAACATGCTGCGCGGCTTGCGGAGTGTAGATCCATCAGCGCTCGAATTGATGCATTCTTACGCGGCGAAACCTTGGGCGGTCTATTGGAAACTCAGATTTCCGGCGGCTTTGCCGGGTTTGTTCGGTGGGCTTAAGATAGCTGCCCCACTTGCTGTGACTGGAGCTATTCTGGTGGAGCTTATGGGTGCCCAGCATGGCATTGGTGTAATTATGCTGCGCAATCTCTATTATGGAAGCTCTCACACCTATATGTTCTGGTCTACGGTGATTGTGGGTGCCTTGCTGGGAATCGTAAGCTACTGGTTAATCAGTCTGATAGAACGCCTGGTAACGCCTTGGCAGCCTGAATTTCGTCCGAAAGGAGGCAGCCGCTAATGGAAACTAACTCCGTTCGGGAGACCACGTTTATAGGCTCTACTGGTAAAGAAATGGCTCAGCCGGCGCTAACGGCTACACCAAAGAATGCTGTAGCCGTTCCGAAACCTGCGGAAGCTACGGCGAGTCGCGGCGGCTCACGAATGCTGAAGAGGATATTTAGCGCAGGGGTGCTGCTGCCTGTACTGGCAGGTCTGTTATTTCTTGCACTATGGGAATTTCAATTTTTTCATAAGATCTTTGATCTGAAAAAATATCAACTCCCGCTGCCTACAGCCATCGCCGAAACCATGCGAGATAATTTCAGCTTGTTGCTGTCCTATACCGGATACACTCTTGCTGAAGCTGTGCTGGGAATGTTGGCTGGTTCTGCTATCGGCTTCCTGATCGCTTTAGTCGCGACAGCTTGGCCGCGCTGGGGGAGTGGAAGCTTGACGCTGGTTGCCGCCCTAAATGCTGTGCCTATCGTCGCCCTCGCGCCCATCATGAATCTGTGGTTTGGAGATGGGATAGGCTCACGAATTGCCATAGTAACCGCAACTACAATGGCAGCGATGGCGATCAACGCCTATAAAGGTATGGCGGCGATTGATCCATTGGCGCTGGATCTGATGCATTCTTATGCGGCGGGTAAACCGGCGGTATTCCGTTATCTGCGGATTCAGAGCAGTCTGCCCTATGTATTTACAGCACTCAAGATTAATGCTACTGCCAGTATGATTGGTGCCATTGTTGGGGAATTCTTTTTCTCCTCAAAAGGGCTTGGATATCTGCTCTCCAATTCCATTAAAGTTGCCAAAATGCCACTGGGTTGGTCCTGTATTGTGTTGGCTGCGATTGCAGGCGTGCTCTTCTATTTAGTGGTTGAGCGGCTGGAGAAAGTATTCATTAAGTGGCATCCTTCGCAGCGTACTTAATCTTACCCTCATTACATCCGGCCATAGTGGGAATGGAAAAGAGAAACCGCCCACGGCTGTATGCATAAACGCACCACGATGATTGTCCATACTGTGCTTGTTACAAACTTAAATTACGATAGGGGGAGTTCGATTGATGAACGGGAAAAAACGCAAATTTCGTGGTGGTTTGTTGGCAATCGTGATGATGTTGAGTGTTTCTTTAATGGCGGGTTGCGGTGGCAACAATAATAACTCGGCAGCTGAAGCTACGACTGCCCCTGAAGCTTCAGCAGCTCCTGAAGCAAGTGCTGCTACTGAACCGGCTGCTGATCCAGTTACAGTGAAGCTACAGCTGAAATGGGTGCCGCAGGCGCAATTCGCTGGGTATTTTGTGGCGCAGGATAAAGGATATTACAAGGAAGAAGGCTTGGATGTAGAAATTCTGCCGGGTGGGCCTGATATCGTTCCGGAACAGCAAGTGGCAGGTGGCTCCGCAGATATCGGTGTGGGTTGGGTAGCCAGCTTGCTGCCGAGTCTTGAAGAGGGAATGCCGCTGGTGCAGATCGCGCAAATCTATCAAAAGAGCGGATTGGTCCTGGTCTCCAAAAAAACTGCTGGCATTAACTCAGCCGCTGATCTTAAGGGTAAAAAAGTCGGCAACTGGATGGGTGGCAACGAATTTGAACTATTAGCGTTATTCGATAAATATAAGTTCGATCCGAATAAGGACCTAAGCTTTACGAAGCAAGGGTTCACGATGGATCAGTTCTTGGGCGATCAGATCGATGCGGCCTCAGCGATGACTTATAACGAGTACCAAGTGGTGTTGGAGTCAGGTATTAAGGCTGAGGATCTGAACGTCATCGACATGAATACAGAAGGCGTTGCGATGCTTGAGGATAACTTGTTCGCGAATAAGGAATGGCTTGCGGAGAATAAAGAGACTGCAGCAAAGTTTGTACGTGCCTCCCTGAAGGGCTGGAAAGATGCAATTGCTGATCCTGCAGCTGCCGTGGACAGTGTGATGAAGCAAGCGGAAGACGGCAGTACGACGAAGGAACATCAGCTGACAATGATGACTGAGGTTGCCAAGCTGATTCTGCCTGAAGGCTTTGACAGTGCCAAGATGGGATATACCGATGCGGCGGCGTTCCAGCAAACCGCTGATATTTCGCTTAAATTTGGTGTCATTAAAGAACCGGTTAAGGTAGATGAGGCTTATACGAACGAAATCGTAGAAATGGCGGCAAAATAACTAACTGAGCTTAATGTTATAGTGGATGGCCGCCTGATCTGGCGGTCATCTATTATAATCAGCAGTCCATCAGTGCATCTGAAACAGAGAAAGGGGTGCGAGCTATGTCTCTCCTAGTAACGCAGGCTGAAAGAGTTAAGAATTATGTGAATGGAGCTTGGGTAGAATCGTCGTCCGGGCGAGATGAAGAGGTTTATAATCCGGCGACGGGTGAAGTGATTGCTTATGTGCCCATTTCCAGTAAGGAAGAGCTGGGTGCGGCGGTAGAAGCGGCTGCGGCGGCATTTCAAGCGTGGAAAAGGGTCGCTGTGCCGCGTCGTGCCCGCTATTTTTTTCAATATCAACAGCTGCTGGTAAAGCATTGGCATGAGCTGGCCGAGCTGATTACGCTGGAGAATGGCAAAAGTCTGGAAGAGGCGCAAGGTGAGGTGCAGCGTGGAATTGAGTGTGTGGAATTTGCCGCAGGCATCCCCACGTTGATGATGGGCAGCCAGCTTCCAGACATTGCTACCGGAATTGAATCCGGGATGTACCGTTATCCATTGGGGGTGATCGGGGGGATTGCCCCGTTTAATTTTCCGATGATGGTTCCTTGTTGGATGTTTCCGCTTGCCATCGCTTGTGGAAATACCTTTGTGCTGAAGCCTTCTGAACGGACGCCGCTGCTGGTTAATCGATTGGCAGAGTTATTTGCCGAAGCGGGCTTTCCTCCAGGTGTACTGAATGTGATACATGGGGCGCACGAGGTTGTGAATGGGATGCTGGAGCATGATGAAGTGAAGGCGATTTCGTTCGTCGGTTCGCAGCCGGTTGCGGAATATGTATATAAGACAGGGACAGCGCAGGGAAAACGGGTGCAGGCGCTAGCTGGAGCCAAGAATCACTCGATTGTGCTGCCTGATGCGGAGCTGGACAATGCGGTCAAAAATATCATTGCGGCTTCCTTTGGCTCGGCAGGTGAGCGGTGTATGGCTTGCTCGGTCGTAGTGGTTCATGAGGATATCGCTGACGAGCTAGTGAACCGTCTGGCTGCGGCTGCGGATGAGCTTAAAATTGGTAATGGCGCGGATGATGGGGTGTTTTTGGGTCCGGTAATTCGTCAGTCGAATAAGGAGCGGACGCTTTATTACATTGAGACTGGTGAAGCTGAGGCAGCCAAGCTTGTGAGAGATGGGCGGAAGGATGCGGCTACGGGGGGTGCGGGTTATTTTATCGGGCCGACGATATTTGATCATGTACAGCCGGGAATGACCCTCTGGAAGGATGAAATTTTTGCGCCGGTATTGTCTGTGATTCGTGTGAAAAGTCTGAGTGAAGCGATTGCGGTAACGAATCAGTCCCCATTCGCGAATGGGGCGTGCATTTATACAGATAGCGCAAAGGCGATCCGTGAATTTCGGGAAGAAATTGATGCAGGGATGTTGGGTGTGAATCTGGGTGTGCCTGCCCCCATGGCATTTTTCCCCTTCTCGGGTTATAAGAAATCGTTCTATGGAGACCTGCATGCCAATGGCCGTGATGGGGTGGAGTTCTATACGCGTAAAAAGATGATCACTGCCCGTTATTAGAGAAAATGAACTGCTGAGAGGAGAAAATGTTATGCAGATTCTGGGGAACGATAGTGAGCTTGCGGTGAAGAAGGATCAGGAATATTTATGGCACAACATTACACCTTATAGTGAAAAGAACCCGCCTATGATTGCCGCCTCGGCAAGTGGGTCGTGGATTACAGATATACAGGGCAATCGATTTTTGGACGGGATGTCTGGCCTGTGGTGTGTAAATGTGGGATACGGGCGCAAGGAGCTGGCGGAAGCTGCTTACAATCAATTGCTGACCCTGCCATATTTTCCTCTGACACAAAGTCATCTCCCGGCGATTGCGCTGGCGGAGAAGCTGAATGAGTGGCTCGGAGACGATTATGTGATCTTTTTTTCCAATAGTGGATCGGAAGCCAATGAGGCTGCTTTCAAAATGGCCCGCCAGTACCAGCAGCAAATCGGCCAGCATTATCGCCATAAATTCATTGCCCGTTATCGTGGGTACCATGGCAGTTCACTTGGGGCATTATCTGCAACGGGCCAGGCCCAGCGCAAATATAAATATGAACCGTTGGCGGGTGGTTTTCTGCATGTAGCTCCCCCGGACAGCTATCGCCGCCCGGCTGGGATGACTGTGGAAGAATTCAATCTCCAGTGTGCACAGTCCATAGAGGATATGATCATCTGGGAAGGCGTGGAGACGGTAGCTGCGGTGATTATGGAGCCTGTAATTACGGGTGGTGGCGTCATTGTACCGCATCAGGTTTATTTGGATCGGGTGCAGGAAATCTGCCGTAAGCACGGTGTGTTGCTCATTATGGATGAGGTGATTTGTGGATTCGGACGTTCTGGACGTAAGTTTGGTCATCACAACTTTAATGTGAAGCCTGACATCGTAACGATGGCTAAGGGACTGACTAGCGCTTATCTTCCTCTATCTGCCACTGCTGTTCGTAAGGATATCTATGAGGTATTTAAGGACAATAGCGATGACTATGGGCATTTTCGCCATGTGAATACTTTTGGTGGTAACCCTGCTTCCTGTGCGCTGGCGCTGCGTAATCTGGAGATTATCGAGCAGGAGAAGCTGGTGGAACGTGCGGATCTTTTAGGTAAAAGAATAAATACAGAATTTACTGAGCTGCTTGATCACAAGCTTGTAGGTGATGTCCGCAGCTTTGGTTTGGTGACAGGGATTGAGCTGGTTGAAGACAAGGTCAGTAAGAAACCTGTTGATCTGAATATTGTGAAGGGGATTATTGCCGAATGTAAGTCCAAGGGGCTTATCATCGGTAAAAATGGCGATACCGTAGCTGGGTTCAACAACGTGCTTACCTTCGCCCCGCCGTTATCCTCCACGGATGAAGATATAGAATTTATTATCGATACCTTTAAATCTGTGCTGAACGGGGGCTAGGTAAAGTGATTTTGTCTGGATATAGAAATTGGTAAGCGCGCAGGGCGACTTGAATGGAGATCCGATTCTCTGGCTGCATGAAGTCTTCACCCAGTAGCTCTGTTATTTTGTCCAGGCGATAATAAAGGGACTGTCTGACAATGAATAGGTTTCGAGCGGCAATTTGTTTGGAACCATCATGATCCAGATAAACACGAAGGGTAAGCAGCAGCTCGCTGCCTTTGGTTTGGTCGTGGTCGATTAGCGGGCCGAGATAACTGCGAATGAAGTTCTGCAACGTTTTTCCGTCATTTAAGCTCAACAGCAGCTGGAATACACCCAGCTCTTCATAGAAGAGTAGTGACTTCTGGTAACAGGAGTATAACGACAATGCCTGTAGGGCTTCCTGATAACCGGAATAGGCTCGTTTTAGGCGCTTATGCGATTTGCTGACTCCAATGACGAGCTGCAAATCCTTGAGCTTCTCATCGGAGCGGATGTTCTGCAGGGCTTCAAGTGCTTGTTGAAGTCGCATTTTTCCAGGCATTTTCGATTGGATATCGAGGGCGATGACGGTGAGGCGATTGTTCTTAAGGGTGATCAGCGGACGTAAAGAATATTTCTCAAAGATGGAACGCAGGATGAGCGAAAGGTGGAAGGTAATGGACTCCCATTCGTTCTCCGAGCTGTTCCATTTTACATCTCTGGGGTTCTTGATCTCTATAAGGCATACACGGTAAGGGAGCTCGTTGACCACGTTGAAATTGGAGCCGATCAGGCCCTTTAAGCGGTTATCATCTTCGATGCGGCCATTGATCAGCTCGTCGACCCATAGATTTTCTGAAAAAAGCTTACGCTCCTCCATATACCGCGTCCGCAGCAGCTCTTGTGCAATGGACAAAGAGGCGGAATCCAGCAGCAGACAGTCGAACTCCTGTGGTTTGTGATTGCATACCATCAGAATGTAAGCCCAGGTCTGATCCAGCGCACCTACAGGCTTGAGCGCGATGGTCTTCTGTCCATATTCCCGGATATAGGGGGCAACGTCAGGTTGAATTCCTTCCAGCTCGTCGCCGAAGGCGGTGAAAAAATTCAGCAATGGAGCCTGCTCTTCCGGCGGAAGTGCCGGAAAAAATAAGGGTTTGCCTTGCAGCTGCATATAGACAATTTGTGTGCGGGTACTTTTGCACAATAATTGCAGCACTTTCAGCGTTCCTTGTGAAGTTAAGGTCAGGCGGTGGAATTCACGTGAGATTTTTTCAAGTTCTTGGAGCATCCGGTGATGCCGGTTAATGATAATCGAGTGAAGATCCAACGTGATATCTACGAAACGAACCGTGCGGGTGAAGATGATTAGCGGAAAGTCATGCCTGTCGGCTAAGTCGATCATCTCTTGCGGGATGGTGCTGAAATACGTACCTAACTCAATACATAGGCAAGCTGCATTTTTGTCGATCAGGTTCTGCATAAACTCCAAGGAGGAAGGGAGATCGACACTTGCACCAATCCCCGTAGTCAAAATCATTTCTTCGCCATGAATCAGAGTCTCGAAGTTGGCACTTTCCAGCACATGCACCCAGCGAATGGCACGGCTTAGGCCGCTTTTCCCGCCGATCACCTCGGCTTCTGCGAATAGTGGTCTTTTTAAAGCGTCACGAATGGTTAATACAAGCTCCCAGTCCATAGTTACTCCCCCTCGATCTTCTGCGCTCTGGCCTTCGGCTAACGCCCTGTTATTCTCAGCCTATTCTCACACGTAAAAAATACAGTTTTGAAATTAGACAAAGTGTCTAATGCAACGAAAATTCGAAATGACTATAGTTTGATTAACGGATGTTAGTATATATAACCTAATCAGGAAGAACGTTGAGAGATAATTTCTATTAATGCTTATATTACTACAATAAATTAAAGATGTAAGCAAAATATTCAGACAAAACTTGAAATAATGTTATATTATATAACACAAATATGAAAAATTACCCATAAGGAGGGACTAGTGATGGAGCATTCATCTCCGTTAACAGCATTTACACCTGATATGTTCATGCGCAATTTCGCCGAGGCTGAGCCGCCTCTGACCCATAAAGGTGCCCTGGATGAGTCTAATCGCTGTCTATATTGCTACGATGCCCCATGTATAAAAGCATGTCCGACCAGCATTAATATTCCCTCCTTTATCAAACGGATCGCTACTGACAATTTGAAAGGCTCGGCACAGACGATTATGGATTCCAATCCTGTGGGTGCCAGCTGTGCTCGTGTTTGTCCTACAGATGAGCTGTGTGAAGGAGCCTGTGTGTTAAATGATGCCTCGGCGCCGATCCAAATCGGACTGCTGCAGCGTTATGCGACAGATTGGGCGATGAACAGCGGAGTTCAATTATTTAAGGCTGGCACCCCTAATGGGAAAAAGGTAGCCGTAATTGGTGGTGGTCCTGCGGGATTGTCTGCGGCTAGGGAGCTCGCCCGTGAAGGTTTTGCTGTTGTGATCTACGAAGCAAAGGCGTTAGCGGGTGGGCTGGATACACATGGGATTGTATCGTTTCGGCTCCCGCAGTCTGTATCTCTTTGGGAAGTAGAGCAGGTAGAGAAGCTGGGTGTGGAAATACGTACAGGTGTAAAAGTCGGAGTGGATGTTTCTGTAGATGAGCTGAAGTCGAATTATGATGCTATCGTTTTGGCAGCGGGTATGGGATATGTGCCTCCAATAGGGATTGAAGGTGAAAAAATGGCTGGAGTTTATGACGCTATTGCGCTTGTAGAATCTACTAAGACGGGCATTCCTCTGCTAGAGCTGATGGATCAGCGGGTCGCTGTCATTGGGGCAGGGAATACGGCTATTGATGCAGCGACTTGCTCAGTGCGGCTGGGAGCCACCAATGTGAAAATGGTCTACCGCCGGACCCGCGAAGAGATGACGGCATATGACTTTGAATATGAATTCGCGAAGCAGGAAGGTGTGGAGTTCAGCTGGCTTACCTTACCGAAACGTATCGTGGGTGATGAGCTTGGGAATGTAACCGCACTGGAATGTGTGCAGATGAAGCTGACGGAGGAGCTGGGCAAAGATGGGCGTCCAATACCTATGCCGATCGAGGGTTCTGAGTTCTTGATTCCTGTAAATGCGGTTGTAATAGCTATTGGTCAAAAGCGTCGTCTGGATCTAATAGATTCCTTAGGTCTTATGCATGACCGTGGGGTTGTTAAGGTGGATGAGGTCACCTGCCAAACCTCCGATCCGCAGATTTATGCCGCTGGGGACATTATTTTTGGTTCAGGTAAGGGTGAGGCCATGGTTGTGTCAGCGGCACAGCAGGGAAAAGATGCAGCCCATGCGATTGTTAAACAATTCTCAGGCCAGCAGGAGGTCGTTGTTAGATCAGCGGGCTGAGCGTAGAAATCAAATTGGATTTTACATGACAGGGAGGGGACATCATGGCAGATTTAAGTATTAATCTCGCAGGAATCAAATCACCGAATCCGTTCTGGCTGGCCTCCGCGCCACCTACGAATACAGGTTATCAAGTGCAGCGGTCCTTTGAAGCAGGTTGGGGCGGTGCGGTGTGGAAGACGCTCGGCGATCCGATCATTAATACCTCATCGCGTTTTGCGGCAGTAAATTTCAATGGGCAACGGGTTGCGGGCTTTAACAATATTGAACTGATCACCGACCGTCCGCTTGAAGTTAATCTGAAGGAAATCTATGAAACGAAAAAAAGATTCCCTAATCATGCGATTATAGCCTCCCTGATGGTAGAACCAACGCAGCATAAATGGCATGAGATTGTTAAGCGGGTAGAGGATGTGGGTGTAGACGGCCTGGAACTTAATTTTGGTTGTCCGCACGGGATGGCTGAGCGTGGAATGGGCGCTGCTTCGGGGCAGCAGCCTGATCTGGTGCAGGCACAGACCACCTGGGTAAAAGAAGTTGCAACGACCCCGGTGATTGTGAAGCTGACGCCTAATATTACGGATATCACCGTCGTTGCCCGCCATGCGGTTAAGGGTGGAGCAGACGCGATTAGTATGATCAACACGATCAACAGTCTTGCTGGTGTAGATATTCATAGCTGGAACACAATTCCGAATGTTGGGGGTCAGGGTGCACATGGCGGTTACTGCGGGCCGGCTGTGAAACCAATTGCGCTTAGTATGGTGGCCGAGTGTGCCCGTGACCGGGGAGTAGGCATTCCTATCTCCGGTATTGGAGGGATTTCCACCTGGCAGGATGTTGTTGAATTCATGCTGATGGGTGCTACGGGCATTCAAGTATGTACAGCGGTCATGCATCATGGCTTCCGGATTGTGGAGGAAATGATCGATGGACTGAACAACTATTTGGATGACAAAGGTTTGGCTTCCGTAACAGAGTTAATCGGTAAATCGGTATCCCGTTACTCCAACTGGGGTGATCTGGATCTCAACTATAAGGTTGTTGCCCGTATTAATGAGAACAACTGCATCAACTGTAATAAATGCCATATTGCCTGCGAAGATGCTTCACATCAGTGTATTGATATGTTAACTAATGCAGATGGGAAAGCTATTCTACAGGTCCGCGAGGAAGATTGTGTAGGTTGTAATCTTTGTTCTATTGTCTGTCCAGCAGACGGCGCGATCGATATGGTTCCAGTGGATACCGGGGCAGCTCCACTGACCTGGAATCAGCGGCAGAAAGTGATCGGCAGTTTGAATGGCACCTATTCGGAAGTGGAGGTGGTTTAAGGATGAAAAAGATTATTAAAAATGGCATCATCGTTACCGCAGCAGATACTTATACAGGCGATGTGGCGATTGAAAACGGGGTTATTACGGAGATTGGCCTTCATTTGGATGTCCCTGGTGCGGAAATTATAGATGCCTCGGGGTGTTATGTTTTTCCTGGAGGTATTGATCCTCATACCCATCTGGATATGCCTTTTGGCGGCACGGTTACAGCTGATGATTTTGAGACGGGAACTATTGCGGCTGCATATGGCGGAACGACCACAGTCATTGATTTTTGCTTAACCACCAAAGGACAACCGCTACAGCAAGCCGTAGATACTTGGCATCATAAGTCGCAGGATAAAGCGGTGATTGATTACAGCTTCCACCTTATGGTCTCAGAATTAAACGATAAAGTACTGGGTGAGCTTCCGGAGATAATTGAGAATGAAGGCATTACCTCGCTCAAAGTATTTATGGCTTATAAGAATACTTTTCAGGCGGATGATGGCACACTTTTTAAGACCCTTCAAGCTGCGAAAAAAGAAGGTGCACTCGTTATGGTGCATGCGGAGAATGGAGATGTCATTGAATATCTTGTTGAGCAGGCCTTGGCCGCAGGCAACACTGATCCGATCTTTCATGCGCTGACCCGCCCGCCGGAGCTGGAGGGTGAAGCTACGGGACGCGCAGCTTATCTAACCGAACTGACAGATTCTCAGCTGTATGTTGTACACGTGACCTGTGCGGAAGCTGCTTGGAAGATTGCTGAAGCGCGTAAAAAGGGACTGCGCGTCTACGGCGAGACTTGTCCACAGTATTTAGTGCTGGATCAGACGGCACTGGAAAAGCCTAATTTCGAAGGTGCTAAATACGTGTGGTCTCCGCCCCTGCGTGAGCAGTGGAATCAGGATGTTTTGTGGGATGCGTTATGGAACGGCAGCTTGCAGACGATTGGCTCTGACCAGTGCTCGTTTGATTTCAAAGGACAAAAGGATCTGGGGCTGGGCGATTTCTCCAAAATCCCGAACGGTGGGCCGACCATTGAGGACCGGTTTACGATTCTATATTCGGAAGGTGTGCAGAAAGGCCGGATCTCATTGAACAAATTCGTAGACATTATTGCTACCTCTAGCGCCAAGCTGTTTGGCTTATATCCGCAAAAAGGCACGGTCGCAGTAGGTAGTGACGCTGACCTGGTCATTTTTGATCCTTCTGTAGAAAGAACCCTTTCTGCGGACACGCACCATATGAACGTAGATTATAATGCGTTTGAGGGCTTTGAAGTGAAGGGAGAGCCTGTTTCTGTTCTCAGTCGAGGCGAATTTGTTATTCGTGACAAACAATTTGTCGGCAAAGCAGGTTCGGGAAAATATTTGAAACGCAAACGTTTTGCAGCGGAGGCTCCTCTTCCTTCTAAGGCAGAAATCAGCGGAGGTGTTGTCTAGTGTCTGCTTTTGCGGAATATGCCAAAGAACAGCAGGAGATTGATGGGCTGCTTTTTAAAGGATATACGATTGCCAGCATCCAAGAGGATTTGGACGGTGCCCGAATAAAGTTTGTCAGAGGGGAGCCGGCTAAAAGCTCGGTAGAGCTGTTACTGCTGACAGCGGATGCCCGTAAGTACGTGACAACCCTTGTGGTTACGGGGCTGAGGGCGGAAGGTGAGCAGGCGGGTTGTTACAGTGGAGAGGTTTGAGGGAAATGGAATTGAAAGCTGAGTAGTGAGCCTGCGCAGGATAGGGGGGCCTACTGCTCGGCTTTTTATTGTGCTCCTGAAAGGGGGCGAGGAAATAAATTCTCTGAAAATAGCCGATTATCATCGCGGCATACACTTTTGGGGAAAACCTCCCTAAAAATTACTGAAATACGCCGATTTTGCTCAAATTCGCTGAATATTAGGGAAGTTTTCCCTGATTTGCAGTTATAGGCACCTGAAAGACCAAAGATCAGGGAGGATTTCCCTAATCTATTTCTGTCGCTGCTGCTCACGCTCTATATACTCATACCGTAATATGGACATGATATGCAGAGATTCAAAATGTCCCTCAACCTTCATACAATCACGTAGAGTCCCTTCCAGTGTAAAGCCACAGCTTTCATAGACATGGCGAGCCCTGTGGTTGTGATCTCTAACATCCAACCATAGCCGATGCGTCTCGGTGTGCTGGAAGATCCAGTCGCTCACGAGACGAAGCGACAGTTTGCCATACCCAAAGCCCTTGGAATGGATGACGATTCGTTTAATACAAACAGTAAGATGAATATCTTGAAGTCCTGTTACGATGATATAGCCGACTCTTTTCCCGGACCTCTCCCAAATTGTAAGATGCAGGATATCTGGATCATGGATAGCCGTAATGTGCTCCTCTTTACTCCACTGTCCGATATAGGCACGATTAAGCTCACTTTGTTCAATGGCTAGAACGAACGCTAAATCCTGCTCAGTGGTAGTTTGCAGATCCAACGTTTCTGAATGAATGATCATAACCTTATGCCCCCGTCTAATATGTATTTTTGTCTATAGTAACGAAGAATTTTCTCCCTGTCATTTAATTAGTCCCGGTTGCTCACTCTATATTGGCGGCACTGTAGGAATGAACGTAACTTCGTGTATAATTGAGACCAAGTGTTAAGAATTCCAATCGGATGAGGAGATCAGCTGGTTATGTATTTTCTTGATATTATGTCTTGGCTGACAGAGGATAATCTGCGGCATCTGCTTGAACAATATCGTTCGTTTGGGCCCTTTCCGGGCATTGCGTTAACGTTTATGAAATCATTTATACCACCACTGCCAACTATTGCGATCGTAGGGTTAAATGGGGCCGTATATGGTTTATGGTTAGGTTTTTTGTATTCTTGGATCGGTCTGGTTGCAGGCTGTGTGACTACCTTTTGGATTATCCGCAAAGTAGCCTCCCATCGTTATTTACGAAAATGGGCAGCGCGGCCCAAAGTAGCCAAAAGCATGACGTGGGTGCGGCAAAGCGGATTTAGCTATGTTTTTCTGCTTAGTATATTTCCGGTAGGACCTTTTGTTGTGATTAATATGGCAGCGGGGCTTGCCGGGATGAGGTTCCGTTCGTATCTTCTTGCGCTCACGGTAGGCAAAGCGATTATGGTATTCGCAGTTTCATACATTGGCAACGATCTGGAACGTTTCATTCGCCAGCCGTGGGAGATTATCTATGTTCTGTTGTTTATCGGGCTGTCGTTATGGGGAGTCAAAGCCATCGAAGCACGTTTTGCTAGAACAGCACAGGATGGGAACAAGATAGCTTAGCATAGAGTCAGAATTAACTTGAATCCCTAAATTTAAATAGAATAAAGGAGGAAATGATGATGAAATATCGTAAGCTTGGCAGTACAGGAATGAATGTCTCGGTGATTGGCCTAGGGACTTGGCAGTTTGGCGGAGAGTGGGGCAAGGATTTCACTCAGGTTGAAGTCGATGCCATGCTGGATAAGGCTGGAGAGCTGGGTATTAATCTGATTGATACGGCAGAATGTTACGGAGATCACTTGTCGGAGAAGTTCATCGGGGACTATCTGGCGCGCCGCAAACGCGAGGACTGGGTTGTAGCTACGAAATTTGGCCATCATTTTCAGGGGCATTTGCAGCGGGAACAGCTATGGCGTGCTGAGGATGTGCTTAAGCAGCTAGACGACTCCCTCCGCGCACTCCAAACAGAGTATATTGACCTCTATCAATTCCATTCCGGAACGGATGAGCAATTCGATAATGATAAGCTGTGGAGTATGCTCGACAGACAGAAGCAAGCCGGCAAAATCCGTCATTTGGGCGTGTCGATCAGTGCATCGGGCTCGGGGGTGCACCAGACCTCTGCGGCAGCGGATGTGCAAGCAGAGGCCATACAAGTAGTATATAATCGGCTGGATCGTCAACCTGAAGAAGAGATTCTTCCGCTGTGCATCGAGCATCAATTAGGTGTGTTAGCTCGCGTTCCGTTAGCCAGTGGTTATTTGAGCGGCAAGTATAAGCCAGATGCGGTTTTTGCTCAGGGTGATGTGCGAGCTAACCATAAAGAGGATGTAAGACAAAAGCAGCTGCGCGCAGTAGCAGAAATTGCTGCTACTGAAGTGCCGTCAGGTCTGGATATGGCGCAGTGGGCTTTGGCTTGGTGTCTCCAGCATTCCGCAGTAACCAGTGTAATTCCGGGCTGCAAAAATGTAGAACAGGTCATCTCCAATGCCAGTGCTGCCGATTTGGACATGGTGAAGGGCAACGTGTGATAAGTTAGATTGTTACATGGTGAAGAGTTCTTGGAGCTTCATCTCGGGTGAATGCTGCGCGTAGATATGATTCCAGCTGTTCGTGGAAGTATCGTAAAGGTAGTCCTGCTTCCATTGCTGGACATGGGTCGCAATACTCCTTACAGCGGATACAATTCTCTCTACTTCCTGATTAGTCATAATGGGATGTAGGGAGATGCGAATCCACCCTGGTCTGAAGGATTGGTCGCCGCTCATGATCGCTCCGGCAATCTGAGCGGATTGCGTCCACCCTAATCCAAGAAGGTAATGTCCGTATGGACCTGCACAAGAGCAGCCGCCTCGAGCTTGTATGCCGAAACGGTCATTCAACAGCTGAACAGCGAGGTTGTAATGGATATCACGAAGTGTAAAAGAGACGATTCCATGACGTTCTGTATGATCTCCGGCCAGCAGCGCGCACTCCGGGATGCTGCGGAGTCCTGCCATTAATTCCTGACACAGCTCGTGTTCTCTAATCACCATATATTGACCGTTTCCATTCATCTGCTCCTTCAGCTTCACGCAAAGTGCCGTGCGAAAAGCCTGTAAAAACCCCGGTGTTCCCCCGTCTTCCCGCATCTCAATCGCATTAGTGTAGCGGCGTCCTCCCCAAGGGTTGACCCAGGCTACTGTACCTCCACCCGGTTCGTCAGGAATACGTCCATTGCTCAGTGCTTCATCAAAGATTAGAACGCCATTTGTGCCCGGCCCACCCAGAAATTTATGCGGAGAAAAAAAGATCGCATCAAGCTTCTCCAGTGGGGAAGGTGGGTGCATATTGATAGGCTCGTAGGGAGCACTGGCGGCAAAATCCACAAAGCATACGCCCCCATGACGATGCATAGTAGCCGCTAGCTTTGCGTAAGGCGTCTGAATTCCAGTCACATTAGAACAAGCTGTAAATGAACCAATCTTGAAACGGCGATTGGGGTACAGTCGCAGCTGGTCTTCAAGCTGTTGAGGGTCAATATTTCCGTCCTTTCCGGCGGGAATGGTAACGACGTCACCAAGTCCCTCCTGCCAAGGAAGAATATTGGAATGATGCTCCATATGGCTGGTGAAGATAACGGGGCGGTCTTCCAGTGCACGGTTATTATGTTCCTGTAGCCATTCCGGGAGCCTTAATCCCATGATACGCTGCAGCTTGTTCACGGCTCCTGTTGTTCCATTGCCGCAGAAGAGCAGTACATCCTGAGGGCCAGCATTAACATGGTTCTTAATGATTTGGCGAGCTTCATTATAAGCCTGCGTCATGATTAGTCCGGTGGTGTTGGAATCTGTATGTGGATTGCTGACGTAGGGACCGAAGGCTTCCTGCAACTTGCGTTCGATCGGTTCATATAAGCGCCCGCTTGCGGTCCAATCGGCATACAGAAGCGGCTGTCTGCCATAAGGGGTGTTGATTTGATGCCGAATGCCGATGGTGTGACCACGAAAAGTATCAAAATGGTCTTGTAATGAAGCGGGCGTCTCTGCAGAAGAGGCGTGGATGATGTTTAGCACGGATATTCCCTCCAGCCCGTACGCCGTCAGTGCTAAGTTAATGGGGTGTATTTTCGGCGTGCCAGTAGTTTCTATGGCAACAGTATATGCCTGCATGGGGGATTGGGTTAAAGCCTAGTCAGACTTTAAATAAATAACTGTACATCACTTTCTAAAGCATCTTTTAAATATGCCGCAGCATCGATGATTTCGACCTCTGGCAGCAGTTCCTCGGGCTTAAAGCCCATGATCTCCACAGAGAGCTTGCAGGCATAGAATTTGATGTTTTTTTTACGAGCCCCTTTTAGAAAATGAATCAGCTTCGGTGCGCCTTGTTCCTCCATCATTTCCTCGAGCATCATTCGTCCCAGCCCGCTAAAGTTCAGATGAGAGAGCGGCAGCTGCCCAGGGCCCTTCGGTGTAATAACATCCATCAGCTTCTCGTAGATACTCTTGTCCTCAAGAGTCATCTTCTCCGGATCACGCACCAAAAATAGACCCCAGAATGAAAAAAACATAGTAACCTCGACATCGATATCTCTTGCGGCATTCGCTAGGATCAGTCCAGCCATCGCTTTGTCGTATTCCCCACTGAACATTAGCAGATTGATTTTTTTGCTCACCCTGATAATCCTCCCGTTACTTTTATTAGAATGTCATTAGTATGGTTGTGATGGGGAGAACTATGCGAAGAAGCTTTCTGAAATTATAAAAAAAAGCCCCCTTTCGGGAGCTTGAGATTTACTAATGAGCTTCAGGATCTTTAGATTCTGGACCTGCATTGCGACTGATGTCGTAATAACGGGCGGACAGCCAAATAGCTCCGGTAAATAACACAATGAGTCCAAGGACGATAGAAAAGCGCCAATCGCCTGCTTTGAAATTCAACTGAAGCACCGTTAGTACTAGTGAAACTTGGGTCCAAACCAGTGTTCTTTTGCGAAAAGCCGCAATATCACCAACCATCTTCGGGATATTCCGAATGATCAGGTAGGCAATAACTGCGAGAATAAGGGCGAAAATAGCAGTTACCGCTAATTCAGAAGAGGACAGGACATGCATAGTCTCAGCATCCTTTCGGCTTGCAAAAGTATTAGTTTCAGATCAGAACAATTTCTATTTTTTGAAGATGCCCAGCGGAGCTCCAATCGGTAAGAAGCTGCGGCCGAAATGAGCGTTTAGCACGGATGCTCCACATCCGTAAAGGGACACGATACCAATACCAAGCTCAGCACAAGCAGCTAGCTTATGGAAGAATTCTGGAGCGATCCCAAAGGAATCAAAGGTTAGTCCGATAAAGAGAAAATCTATCAATACAAAAATGATAAGCAGAACTCTATTTGCCTCAACGGCACCAATCGTCATAAAGAGTGTGAAGATCAAGTAACCCAGAAATACAAATCCGAGCTGCTTAGGATCTACAGCCTCCGCAAGCGTTGGACCAAATACGCCAAGCTTGATTAGCCAGCTGCTAGCCATGCCGAACCAAAAGAAAGCGTAGGCGCCAAAGGCGGTCATACCAAAGGTATTGTTGTGCTTAGCATCCTGAATGGCGGCGAATAGCTGCGCGAATGCTCCCAGGAAGATAGCCCAAGGAATAACGTAGCTAAGTCCTGTTGTAAATTCAAGCTTCTGTGAAGAAGCGACCAATGTGACAATAGCCAGTCCGAATAGCCCGATGGCGCTAGGGTCGGCAGTGACGATTTTGACAGATTGGGTGTTAGGGGATTGCGCTGACATGACAGTAAAAGCCTCCATTATTATATATAGTTTTACGCTCTTAAAAACAGCCCGTAAGGGGTGCTGTTCATAGGCTTGCCTATCATATCATATCGGTATGTGCTTGCCTATAAAACAACACTCATTTTTTGTCGTAAAATAGGGGTCCTGCGTGAAATAAGGAATTGTTTACATTTTTATCTTCCATTATCAAGCTACTTAACCAAACAAACGGAAGTATTATGTCAAGAATAGACATTATATGCAGTGATAATCTTCACAATCTATTGAAAATTGATGTATAATAGTCAGTGATAATTATTATCAAATCATATGAAAAAGGCGGTAAGCTTGAAGTGAACAAATGGACATTATTTACCAAGGCGACCCGGTTTTGGAGTTTTTCTGTTATGCTCATCCCGATTGTTTTGGGGACCGTTGGGGCATATGTATGGGAAGGGACATTCCATCCGGTTTTATTTATTCTTACCTTAATAGGGGCGATTTCGGCGCATTTGTTCTCCAATATGGTGAATGATCTGTGGGACTTCCGCAACGGAACCGATACAGAAGCAAAGAATTCCGCTGGTGAAATCAGCACAAACTCCGGGCTACTGACAGGTGGGATCCTCTCGGAGTCTTTTTATGCAAGGATGACCTGGAGTATGCTGGCGATTGCCCTTATCTGTGGTGGGATTCTTAGTATATATAGCGGTTGGAATATCCTTTGGTTTGTACTTGTTGGTGCTTTAATCGCTTATTTCTATGTGGCTCCGCCACTGCGTTATGGCTATCGCGGCAAAGGCTATAGTGAGATGGCCATTTTTATTGCTTTTGGGATTATGCCTGTATTAGGCTCCTATTTCGTACAAACCGGTCAGTTTAGCATGAAGCCTGTAATTCTCTCGCTGCCTGTCGGATTTTTAACTACATTATTGTTGTTTAATCACCATTTCCTACATTGGAAAGCGGATGAGCAGGCGGGTAAGCTTACGCTTGTTGTAGTATGGGGAGAACAAAAGGCGCTTGTATTCTCACGTGTACTTCTTTTTACTGGCTACGCTTCGGTGATAGTCTGTGTGCTGTTGGGTGTACTTCCTGTTTACGCACTGTTGGCGCTGGTTACAGCTTTCTGGCCGCTGCGCATTTACAGTAGTCTGAAGCAACATAATGCTTCGCCGGCTTATATCCCGCTGATGGGTGCTTCACAAAAAGCCTCCGTACGCTGCGGAGTAGTAATGGCAATAACTTTATTAATTCAAGGCTTGATCTGATACTAATAGATGGACTACAGAAGGAGTGAGCTTTCATGGAAAAGAAGGACAAGGAATTGACGTCAGAAGAACAACAAGTTAAAGGCAATCGCATGGTTCTTGGGGATTTCCACTCCATTTTAGAAGAAGGAAAGGTCTGGAAGACGGGTGGATTTACACTGCCTGACGGATCATTTTGGGCTTACCGTGAGCCGGAGGCTGTAGTTATCGTTCGTAATGATACCTTGTATGTACGTGCGAAGTTATCTCGTGAGAACCATCAAGTGCAAATTCTGGACAATGCCAAGCACATGTATTATTCAGCCAAGCCAGTGGAGATTCCGGAAGCTGGAGAGATTAGCATTGAGCTGCAAATTCGTTGCCGTACACAAGGAACTGCACCTGGAGATCTGTATGATGGATATGTATCGCTGAACCTGCTGGATTTCACGACAGGCGCTGCGCTTGATTTCTTCGCGGGAAATGACAAATACGCTAGTGTATATGGTATATTGCCATTCCCGGGTGTACAAGTGCCAGAAAGCACTGGAACGAAATATTTCTGTATCTTTAAAGAAGATACGGATTTCAAACCACGGGAATTCAATACGTACCGTATTACCTATCACCGCGGCAATGATGAGGCTGTATTCTATTTGAACGGCAAGGAAGTACGCCGCGAGAAAAATATACCGCTTAAATTCAATAACTTCACTGTAGCGCTCGGAATTATGACAGAGAAGGATCTGAGTCCTGAAGGCAGTGTGTCTGTACATGGACAAACAGTTATTGCAGAATGGTCCCCAGTGACGGTTACAACAACTGAACAGTAATGCCTTGCAGGCTCATTTGACAGATAAGGGTGTATGGTGTGAATATTAAAAGCTTTCTAAGATTTGTGGAGCTGCCGACGAAGGTAGCCAGTATTATTCCGTTTCTAATGGGAACGTTGTATGCCCTGTACCGGTTTGAGGATTTTTACGTACTGCGTTTTGGATTGATGTTCGTGTCTTTGCTTAGCTTCGATATGGCGACGACGGCGATTAACAACTATTACGATTTCAAAAAAGCCTCCAAAACCCACGGCTACGGCTACGAAACGCATAATGCGATTGTTCATTTTAAGCTAAAAGAGCGCACCGTCGTGGCGACGATTGTTATTTTGCTGGCGCTGGCAGCAGGGGGCGGGATTGCGCTTGTCACTCAGACGGGTTTGCTGGTCTTTTTGCTGGGTGGACTGTCGTTCTTGATCGGTATACTTTATTCGTTCGGGCCGATTCCCATCTCGCGGATGCCGTTAGGTGAGCTGTTCTCGGGTTTGTTTATGGGCTTTGTTATTATTTTTATCTCTGCCTATATCCATACGGATGAGCATGTGGTTTCACTGCTGCTTCAGAACGGCTGGGTCAGCTTGAATATCAACATCGTGGAAGTGCTGTACCTTTTCTGGTTTTCCGTACCCGCTATTCTGGGGATCGCAGGGATTATGCTCGCTAATAATATTTGTGATATTGATGAGGATGTGGAGAATCGCAGGTACACGCTTCCGGTGTACATTGGCCGCCGCAATGCGCTTGTGCTTTTTAAATATCTCTACTATGTCTCTTATCTGGATCTTGTAGTGCTGCTGATCTTAGGGATTAACCCTATTCTGGTTCTGTTGATCCTACTTACGCTGATCCCGCTTCGCCGAAATATTGCCTCGTTCACAGAGAAACAGGAGAAGGCGAGTACCTTTATTCTTGCCGTCAAAAACTTCGTATTGATGAACCTTGCGCGTATAGTTGTGCTGGGTGCGGCTGTGCTGTTGAATGCACTAATATAAACATTCATATTTTATAAAAAAGCAGTGTCTATCGGGGTTGGAGCTCCTTTTGGCACTGTTTTTTTGCAATTTGCAGGCTTCTTTCTGTTAGAGAAACGTTTCATTCTATGATAAGGTGGCTTTAAGTATAGTAAGTAATCTATAAGGAAGAAGGTTAGCAACGATGGTGCAAAAACTTCGCTGGGGAATCATGGGCTGTGCGCAGATTGCGACAGGTTCAGTGATGCCGGCTATAATGGATTCGGAGACGGGAATGATTACAGCGGTAGCCAGTCGCGGTTTAGAAAAAAGCAGCGCTGTAGCCGCAGAGTTCGGAATAGATAAAGCTTACGGCAGCTATGAGGAATTACTGGCGGATAAGGATATTGATGCGGTGTATATTCCACTGCCAAATCACCTCCATCGGGAATGGGTAATCCGTGCGGCGGAAGCTGGCAAACATATCTTATGTGAGAAACCGATCGCGCTGAACAGTGAAGAAGCGGCTGAGATGGTAAAAGCTTGTAATGATGCTGGAGTCCATTTGGCAGAAGCTTATATGTATCGGCATCATCCTCGGATTGCGGAATTGCAAGAGATTATCGCTAGCGGTGAAATTGGCGAATTACGCTCCATTCGAGGCACTTTTACTTATAATGACGCTACAGATACCTCTAATATTCGCTTTAAATCCGCTTGGGGCGGCGGCTCGCTTTATGATATCGGCTGTTATCCGCTAAGTGCAGCACGACTGCTGTTCGGAGCTGAGCCAGAAGCCGTAACAGTTCATGCTATGTTCTCTCCGGAGCATGACAATGTAGATATGATGGCTTCAGGGCTGGTAGAGTTTCCGAAGGGGCTAAGCCTGATTTTTGATTGCGGGATGTGGGCATATAACCGCCAGCTGTTAGAGATTCTGGGGACCGATGGAATGATTGAAGTGCCTATGCCTTTTAATGCTAGAGATGAGGATGCTGAATTTTTTGTGCATACGGGAGAAGGGGTAAGACGGGTTGATGCCACCGGGGCGAATCCCTATACACGGGAGGTCGATGATTTTGCCGCCGCAGTATTTACAGGAAAAAAATTATTTGCACCTGAGGATGCAGTGCTGGGCATGCAATTGATCGAGACTTGTCTAGCTTCTGCTAAAAAGCGGGAAAGAATTAGTATGCTATAAGAAGATGAATCCAATAGGAATCTATGCAAAAAAAACCTCCGGGCGCTCTGCTTTACGCAGATTCCGGAGGTTTTTACAGTTTCAGCTTTTAAACGGTGCTCAAGAGAATATCATCGTCATCATTGCTATTAAACGCTTCGCGGTCAAATTCACCTTCGGAATTAGCTACTAACAGAGCTGTTACAGCTGTTCCAGTTGCGTTTACAGCGGTACGGCCCATATCGATGAGCGCTTCAACACCTGCAACGATAGCGATTCCTTCAAGCGGCAGGCCGAGAGCAGTTAAGACTACTGTGGTGGAGATTACGGCTGGTCCAGGTACGCCAGCTACACCAATGGAAGAAATAATACTTACTAATACCAGTGTAATATAGTCGGTCCAGTTCAGATCAATACCGAATACTTGGGCGGTAAATACAGCCACAATAGCTGGCCAAATCCCACCGCACGCATTAAAGTTCACAGATGCCCCTAACGGTGCGATAAAGCTCGCGATCCGCGGGGAGACATGAAGCCGCTTCGTAATCACTTCTAGATTGACCGGTAGGGTTGCGTAGCTGCTTCTGGTTGTGAAGGCAACGGTAATGGTTGGATACACTTTGCGGAAGAAACGAATTGGATTCACCTTCGCTACTAATAGAACCAATCCGCCAAAGATAAGTACAAAATGTATAATCATTGCTACGTACGAGGTTATAATTACACTGCCTAGCTCCTGCAACGTTTCCCAGCCATAACGTGCGGTGATTCCGGCAATCAGTGCGAATACGCCATAAGGCGTCAGGCGAATAATGAATTTCACAACCTGATGCAGTATCAGTGTCAGGGATTCAATAAGATCACGTACAGGCTTGACGGCTTCCGGTTTCTTGGAGCCAATCTTGATTATAGCCACTGCTAGGAAGATCGCGAAAATGAGTAGAGGCACAACCTTACCCGTAGCTGCTTCATTAACAGGGTTAGAGGGAACAAGATCCAGAATAACCTGGGAGAAGGTCGGGATTTCACGGGCTGCAAAATCTGCGGGTACATCTTGTTGTATACCTTGGCCGGGATTGAACAGCAGCGCAACGGATAGGCCGATAATAGAAGCGATGCCCGTTGTTCCGAGGAACCAGGCGAAGGTTTTGATCCCGATTTTGCGTAGATACTCCAGATTGGTTAAGGAAGAAATGCTGTTTAATACGAGTACGAATACTAAAGGAATGACGAGCATGCGGATCAAGCTGACATAAATGCTGCCGAATGTGCTAATAGCTTTGGTCTCTAAATCGAAGTACTGAAAGAATATACCGGCAATAAGTCCGATGCCAAGTCCGATGAGTACCCGGGTACCAAATCCAATTCGTTTACGTGCCAGTAGAAACAAAATTGCAAACACAAATATGGAGGCGACAAATCCATACCAGTTCGTTTCGATGGCGGATAATAAGTTGTTATCTATGTTCACTACCAATACCCCCTTAAACCTAGTTTTTTAATGTGATTAATCCTATTGAGATCAATCTATATAGAATTTATAGTAAAGTCAATGTAATTATATGTTAAAAATAATTAATTCCGATAAAAACCATGTGAAAAATAAAAATTGATTGACAAGGCACTATGGCATGAATAATATGGAACTTAATCACAAGCCAATTGGAATCGACTGGACAGCCGGAGATTCAACGAAAGACGCGTAAATTGCGTCCCGTTGAGTCTCTTTTTTTTTTACTTTAGAGAAGGGAGAGTTACGGATTTAAGGTACAAGAATGTAGTGAAGGGGTTTCTTATTTTATTTGAAAAGGATGGTACACATATGAAAAAGCTTTCGATCTCTTTGGTTGCCGCCGCTATTGTCTTCTCCGCATTGACGTATGCCGCGGTATCCGCTAACAAAAAAACAGCAGAGGCAGCACCCATTCAAGAGAGTAGTAATACAGCAGTAACCGCAGCAGCTTTACCAGCAGCTACTTCTGCGGCAGCAGTTGTTGTTCAGGCAGAAGCTACTGCAGCTGCTGTAACAGAAGCTGTCCAGCCGGAAGCTTCGGCTCCAGCAGCTGAGACAGTCACGGCAGAAGCGACTACGGCCCCAGCCGCAGCTGTTGATTCTGCGGCGAAGGTTGTGGCTTCAGCAGCTCCAGAAGCGGTTGCAGCTCAGCCTAAAGCAGCTGCCTCCCCGGCTGCGGACACCGATAAGACGGCAACAGCTGCAACAACGGTATCTGCATCTGTTAAACCGCAAACCAGCGCAGCAACGCCTGCGCCAACTGCTGCGCCTACGACTGCTCCAAAAGCAAACGTAACCGCTAAAGCCGTTCAGCCGACTGCCGCTCCTGTTGTATCTGAACAGCCTAAGGAAACCGCAGCTCCCGTAGCAAAAGCAACGGAGACACCTTCCAAAAAGGCTATAACCTTCTCTACCACAGAGGTAGTTAAGGCGACCCCGGCTCCGGTAGTTGAGTCTTCTCAACCGAAAACATCGTTTTCTGCACCTGCATCTACAGTCAGCGCGCCAGCAGCTGCTCCAGTGGAAACGGTTCAGGCACCCGCACCGGCACCAGCCGCTGAGGAAGAGGTTTGTCCTTGATGAGCAGCAGGCTCATTCAGGATTCCTTTCAGCCCATTCATCCCATAAACCTATTTAAGGCGAGGTGCACATAATGATACGACCATTAACCTTCAAAAAAATTGTAACGCTGTTGCTGGCAGCCTCCCTGCTAATCCTGCCTACTCAGGCAGGGAGAGCTTATGCTAATTCGGATACCGCAGAAGCGATAACCTCTTCCCAAGGCGGCGTTAACCAGTTTGACTATTTCAGTCATGTCTATGACCGTCTAAATGATGCTAACCATGTATTTAAAACAGCGACGTATGAAGATATCGTTCATCTTTTTGAGAGTGAAGGCACATACGCTGTTCTGGTTGGCGGCGCTTGGAGTGAGAATACACAGGCCGATATCGGCTTTATCAACGAGGCAGCCAAGGAATATGGCATCTCAACGATTTATAACTTTGATACTAAGCTGGACGGGGACACCCTTCAGATTGCAGACAGCAATAATAAATTTGCCTATAAATATGTTGATCTGGTCAACAAGTATTTGAAGAATTTAAATCTGTCTTCCAAAGATGATCCAGAACGCAATGTCAGCTATACCAATAAAAACGGGGAAGTTGTGACTGCTAACAAGCTCGAGTCTCCATTCTTATTGGTATACAACAAGGATCACAAGGATGCACAGGGAAATAGTGCTCCTGTCGTATCCTATCTGGATAAGAGCTATTCGTGGAATGAGTTCCTGACGAACGGAACACTTGATGCGGCGAAGGTTAATGCGTATAAAACATCAGTAAGTGAGGTGCTGGGTGCCGCTTCCCGATATGACACTATCGACGAGTCGGCTTATATCAAGGCTGCATTTAATAAGAACTATGAAGGGGAAAATGAGGGCAAACCTACGATCTTCAACGAAGCGGATGGCACGCTTGTTTATGAACATGTGACCTATCATCAGCTGAAGCAAATTTTAGCGAGTGAGGGAAACTATGCGATTTTGTTAGGCGGCTCGTGGTGCCCTAACACGCAAGCGGTGATTAAATATATCAACGAATATGCCAAAAAACATAATATCCATAAGATCTACTTCTTCGACACTAAGCTGGATGCTGGTGTGACCGTTGCTGAGCCTAATAACAACAGCGGCACTAAGGGCAGTGCGAATCCGCATAATAATAATGAGCTTCAGATTAGAACCACCAATCATCCGTATGCGCAGCTTTATGTTGATCTGGTTCGTACTTATCTGACTAATATCAAGACCGAAAACAATACAGCTGCTAAGCCAACTGTAATTAGTTATGTAGATGGACTTGGAAACACCGTGAGCGGAGACAGACTTCAGGTTCCATATCTGTTCACTTATAACAAGGACAATAAGGATGCAGGAGGCAAAAACACACCGATTCTAGGGCATGTTGAACTTATGTACAGCTGGACGAATATCCAACCGGATTACGTGCAGGCTAATTACCCAATCGGAGCCAGATACAATAACACTACAACAGCGCTGGATAAAATATTCTCCAGACTCGAAGCTGTGCCGGCAGGACTTACGGGTGTAGCACCAACTGCAGCCGACAATAAGGATGGGCAAATTGTAGGCACCAGTTCAGCATTGGAATTTAAGCTTGCTGTAGACGAGGCTTACACCCCAGTTTCGGGATCAGCCATCACAGGGCTTGCACCTGGTGTTTACAAGGTAAGATATGCCGCAACATCGGGCTATCAAGGGCCAACCTCCGCAGCTGGACCCACAATCATTCCTTATGATGCTGGCGAAGACGTAAGTGTGGAAGTTCCTGCTTACACCCATCAACAAGCAGCTCCGATAGGACTGGTAGGCGTAGCACCTACTTCTGAAGCTAATGATGATGGGCAAATTACGGGTTCAGCGGAAGGACAGGAGTATAAAGGCGTTGGAGAAGCTGATTATAAGCTTGTAACAGGTGCGGCTATCACTGGTCTTACTCCGGGCTTCTATAATGTGCGATATGCGGCAAAAGAGGGATACAGCGTTGGTAAAGACGCTACAGTTGAAGTCCCGGCATATGGTGAGCAAGCGGCACCTACAGGATTAGTAGGTGTAGCACCAACCAGTGCAGCTAATGACGACGGTAAAATTATAGGAACTACGAAAGCACTGGAATATAAGCTGTCTACCGTTACCGATTATGTCTACGCATCAGATGTAGAGATCGTTGGACTTGTGCCGGGTATCTATCAGGTAAGATACGCAGCTAAAGAGGGATTTAACGCGGGTAGAGCAGCAGATGTAATCGTTCCAGCATTCACTGCGGAACAAGCAGCCCCAACTGGGTTACAGGGAGTTGCTCCTACCTCAGCAGCGAACAACGATGGAAGAATTACGGGAACCACGACAGCCTTAGAATATAAGCTGTCGAGTGTAACTAATTATGTGTATGCACCAGATAAAGAAATCACAGGATTAATACCGGGCACGTATCAAGTGAGATACGCAGCCAAAGAAGGTTATAAGGCAAGTCCAGCGACTGACATTGTGGTTCCGGCCTATGTGCCTATTTCAGATCCTGGAACAGGTGGAACAGGTGGATCGGGTGGCGATTCTACACCGAGCACGACTACACCAACACCATCAGCAAGCCCGCAACTGGTTGCTACGGCAACAGCAGGGAATACCGTGAACCTGTCAGCAACAGCGGCAACTAAAACGGATAAAACCACAGGAGTTACTACTGCTACGATCACAAAAGAAACGGCTGCTGAATTTGTGAGTCTCGCTAAGAAGGCAGAAGCTGATGGGAAGAAAGCTGTTCTTGAAATTAAAGTTGCAGCTACTTCGGATACTCAAACAGCTGATCTTATACTTCCAAGAAGCATAATTAATGAGTTAGCCGCCGGAACGAAGGCGGAGATTACCATTGATTATGAGAATGTGGGTACGATTACGTTTGATGCCAAATCATTGGCGAGCATTAGTGCAGCTTCAGATGCCGGAGACATCATTATTAGAATCGCGAAGGTGTCATTAACGGCAGAAGGCAAGGCTGTTCTCGGAGACAGACCGGTTTATGACTTGTCGGTTATAGCGGGTGAAAGCACGATTTCCACCTTCGGTGGGGGCAGTGTTCGTGTCAGCGTACCGTACGTGCTGCAAGCGGGAGAACGGTCAGATGCAGTTATTGTGTATCACATTAACAGCACTGGAAGCTTGGACAATGTACGTGGAAATTACAATGCCGCTAAGGGAACTGTAGATTTCGTAACCACACATTTCTCCCAATATATTATTGGATATAATCAGGTGAGCTTTGCAGATGTTCCAGATGCATCGTGGTATAGCCATGCAGTAGGTTTCTTAGCAGCACGCAGTATCACATCTGGTACGGATGCTGAACATTACAGTCCGAATGCTGCAATCACTAGAGGGCAGTTCATCGTCTTGTTGCTCAAGGCTTATGACATCACACCGGATGCCATTGCTGCTGATAATTTTGCAGATGCAGGCAATACGTATTATACGAATTATCTTGCTACAGCTAAACGTCTTGGGGTAGCAACGGGTTCGGGAGATAATCAATTCCAGCCAGATATTCAGATCACTAGGCAGGAGCTATTTACACTCTTGTACCGCTCGCTTGTAGCGCTAGGTGAACTGCCATCTGAGAAGACAGCGGCCACGCTTGCCGGCTTTAGTGATGCTGGACAGATCGCTGGTTATGCACAAGAAGCCCTTCAAGCGCTGGTAGAGAGAGGCGTAGTGACCGGAGCGAACGGTAAACTCAATCCAAAAGAAGTCACTACAAGAGCAGAAGCAGCACAGGTTATTTACAATTTGCTATCCAAATAATCAGCCACTAAGACATAGCGGACGTCACGTAAGTAGCGTTCAACTATGAATGCGGCGACTCGGCTTGGCTAAGACAGCAGAGCAGCGATTCCTCTTTTATTGGAGTATCGCTGCTCTGCTTTTTTGTTTGTTAGCAGGCTGGCTGGTTGCCCTTGCCCTGTCCGCTTGCCCTCATGCCCGCTTGATTCAGCAGTTCATTCATTATCGGCGCGGCTTTCGGACCCAGATGACGTTATTTTCCACTTTCCAGCCTTTGGGGCATAGTTTCGGACTCCAGCGACGCTATCGCGTATAAAAAGGTGCGTTTAGGGTGTTTTTCATGCTGATAGCGACTATGGGGTCCTTTAGCACTCCAAATGTGGTAAAAAGCCGCGTATAAGGTCAGCTGTGTCCGATAGCGTGTTCGCTCTCTTACTTATAAATGCTACCCGACCAAACGTACGCTGATCTTAGTCTGGTTTGCTCAAATAGAGGGGGTGCCAACAGCCATTTCGTGGCATCGGTGGTGCGGCCTTTCGCTATAAATCTCTAGTGGGTGGCCTAATGGCCACTCTTTTTTAACTAGACATAAGATTAGCAGACTAAATCATGGAAGAGGATTCTACTAAATGATACAATTATTGTAATTACATAAAGTAGTAATATTTCACATTATTGATTAGTTACTAGAAAGGGGACTGAGATATGGGTTTAGCTGACGATCCGGTCATAGCGATTTCAGGTTTATGGATGAACTATACAGACCGAATGGTGCTAAAGGGAATTGATCTTAAGGTATATAGAGGACAAATTATTGGTTATATCGGCCCTAACGGGGCAGGCAAGAGTACAACGGTGAAGATTATGCTCGGTCTGGTAGAAGGATATAACGGTAAAGTGGAGATTTTCGGTAAGGATATTGCCGATGGAGATGTTTCTTACAAGAAACGTATAGGTTATGTGCCGGAGGTAGCCGAATTATATGATAGCCTCACTGCAAGAGAGTATCTAACCTTTGTTGGCGAGCTGTATGGGTTAGGTCGTGCGGAGGCGGACTACAAGGCCAAAAAATTAACTACACTGTTAGGTTTGGAGAAGTCTTACGATATGCGGATTTCTTCGTTCTCAAAAGGGATGAAGCAAAAGGTGCTGCTTATCTCCAGCATGCTGCATGACCCTGATATTTTATTCCTGGATGAACCGCTGAGTGGTTTGGATGCTAATAGCGTGATGATAGTGAAGGAGATTTTTGCATCGCTGGCAGCAAGGGGGAAGACCATTTTTTACTCCTCACATATCATGGATGTGGTTGAGAAAATCAGCAGCCGGATCATTTTGATTGATGGCGGGGATATTGTGGCGGACGGAAGTTTTGCAGAGCTGAAGGAGAAAGGCCGTGAAGGGACGCTTGAAGATATTTTCAATCAATTAACCGGATTTGATAAATACCGTGATATCGCTGGTGAATTTGTTGCGGTCATGCAAGAGCAAGAGGTATCCTCTTATGACTGATTTCTTCGTGCTGAGGCTGTTGGATAAGCTGCGGGGTGCCTTTATAAGATTTGGAGTCGATTACGACACCATGCGGAGTATTTTACAGATCAAACTGACCATGGACGGAAGAAGAACGCCTACAGCGCTTGCAGGTATGCAGAAAAAGGAGAGCGCTAAAGAAGGTTCACCCTTGCGATTACAGTGGATTTATTTACTGTTTGGTTTAATATTAATTCCGCTAACGCTATCCAACGATCACTATATGCTGCAAATGAGCTTAACCTTTGGGATCATTATGTTTTTTGTCTCCACAACCCTGATCTCTGACTTTTCTTCAGTAATGCTTGATTTACGTGATAAAAATATTCTTTTTTCCAAACCCGTCAACCGTACCACCTTAAATATGGCCAAAACCATCCACGTTCTCCTCTACTTAGGGACAGTTACATTGTCGATCACTGGTCCATCTTTGGTATTTAGCCTATTTAAGCAGGGGATCGCTTTTTTTCTGATGTATGCGGTGACAATTGTCTTGTTAGACTGTTTTATCCTCGTAATAACTGCACTGCTCTACCTGATGATCATGCGTTTTTTTGATGGGGAGAAGCTCAAGGATATTATAAATTATACGCAAATCCTTTTGACGATCGGAATAATGGTGGGCTATCAATTCATCTCCCGGTTGTTCAACCTCACTGAGCTTGGCGCTGCTTATCATCCTGCTTGGTGGCAGTACTGTATTTTTCCGGTTTGGTTCGCGGCTCCGTTTGAACTGTTGCTTGGTGGAGCGAGAGAACCCTATTACTTCATTCTTTCAATGCTGGCTTTGATAACCCCACTTGTACTGATCGCAGCCTATATTAAGCTGATGCCACAGTTTGAGCGGAATTTGCAAAAGCTGGCGGAGCAAGGCTCCGGTGGAAAAGACAAGGGCCAGATCGCAGAGTGGCTCTCCCGCAGAGTATGTAAGGAACCGGCAGAGGGGATTTTCTTTCGGTTTACTTGGTCCATGATGAAGAATGAGCGCGATTTTAAGCTGAAGGTCTATCCTGCACTTGGCTTTTCTATCGCATTCCCGTTTATTTTTATATTTGGTATATTGCAGAATAGTTATGATGGTTCCCTTAAAGGTTCAAAAGTGTACTTGTTAATCTATTTCTGCACGATGTTAATGCAGACTGTAATACAGATGCTACGCTACTCTACAAGTTATAAAGGAGCTTGGATTTATAGGCTGATTCCTTTACCCGATAGCACGCCTATTTACCGTGGGATGCTTAAGGCGGCATTGCTACGGCTAGTCTTGCCTTTATTTGCTGTAGATGCGGTATTGTTCATTCTGTTGTTCGGTGTGCACATTGTACCTGATTTAGTAGTGGTATTATTCGCCATGCTGATTTTCTCAGTCATCTGCTTTCGTGTTTACCCCCGGAGCTTACCTTTTTCAGAGCGTTATGAGGCAGCCAAACAAAAGGATTATACTGGAGTCGCCTTCATGCTTATGTTTTTGCTGATGGGGATGGCGGGTATTCATTATGTCTTCACTTTATTTACCGGAGGAATTTACATCTATCTGTTAGTTCTGGTAGTTTTGAATCAATGGTTATGGCGAAAGACCTTCCCCAAAACCCCATCAACCACAGGTCACATATCCAACTTTCCGGGGTGAGTGAATGCGTCAAATATGGACATTTTTTGCCGACATAAAAAAAGGGTATAAATTCCAGTATTTTCTTAGACAATCGGCTGAATACAAGGTAGAATACATCTAAAGTTGCTTTTCAGGGATAACCTATAATCTTTACGCACTCTTCCATTTATCTGATATTCGTGTACTGATTTTTTACTTGAGAAATACGCTGCAGCGATTACGGTATTCAAAACCGGTGAAGAGGTTAACTAATGGATAAAATGGGAATCCACTATAACGTTTGGATTGTTTTACTATCATTTGCGCTAGCGGCGACTGCAGCTTATTCCGCGCTGAATCTGATCTCGCAAGTCCCTCGTTCGTTTGGGAAAGTTCGTCGCTTGTGGTTAATATCGGGGGCATGTGTACTCGGCAGTGGCATATGGTCGATACATTATGTAGGGATTATGGCGAGCCGTTTTCCTTTTAGCGTGAATTATTATCCAGGCAGGGCTGTATTATCGTTATTGGTTGGTGTGTTGTGCTGCTATTCGGCATTCCGGATTACGTTTGTGCCACGTTTAAGAAAAAGTTGTTTAATAGTTAGTGGTGTTCTTCTAGGCAGCGGAATTTCGGCTATGCATTATATCGGAATGTCCTCCATGAAGATCGCAGCGGAGATTCATTATGAGATATGGACTCAGACATGTGCTGTAATCCTCGTTATGCTCTCGTCTTTTATCGGATTATTTCTATTTCACAAGTTTAAAGACTATGTGGGTTTTAACCGCTGGAAGTTATACTCTGCTCTCTTTATCGGATTTTCGGTGACTGGATTGCATTATACGAGTGTAAGGGCGACTCATTTTGAATATAACGGTCTGCTAGGCAATACAACTTTTTTTATGGAGACTGATGTTATTCTTTTAATGGGAGTGTCCTTGGTAACGCTATTTATGCTTGCGATTTCTGGTGGTGCTGTATTTCTGGACCGGCATGTGCTGGAACGGATGGCTTATTATGATCCGCTAACTGATCTTCCGAACAGGCATGGCCTGGTACGTTATTTTAAAGATGAATTTTTCGGGAGTAGATCTGGCGCCGTATTTTTTGTGGATCTGGATCGGTTTAAGTCGATTAATGATACGCTTGGACATGATATAGGGGACTTGTTACTGCGAGAGGTCGCTATAAGATTAAGACGCTCTGTAGGAAGTAAAGGCAAGGTCTTTCGTTTGGGCGGAGATGAATTCCTGATCGCTCTTCCAGATTGTACTGTGGAGGATGCGCAAGAGGAAGCAGAGCACATTTTATATGAGCTTAAGAAATATTACAGTATTCAAGGTAATGAGCTATATGTTACTGCAAGCGTGGGGATCAGTATGACCCCTATGCATGGAACTGACCGCTCAGCGTTAATGAAGGCAGCCGATACAGCTCTTTATACCTCTAAGGATTCGGGTAAGAATAAATTCAGTGTGTTCGATCAGGAGATGAACCGCCATCAGCTGCGACGGATGTCGCTGGAGAAGGATCTTCGTAAAGCGCTGGCACGCTCCGAGTTTATGGTTGTGTACCAGCCGAAATGGGATTCGTATATGAACGTTACCGTGGGTCTTGAAGCACTGCTGCGTTGGCGGCACCCTGAACATGGGATAATCTCCCCGGCTGAATTCATTCCCATTGCAGAGGAAACGGGACTGATTGTCCCGATTACCTATTGGATGCTGCATGATGTATGCAGCCAGAACATGCTTTGGCATAAGGAAGAGATAGCAAATGTCGCAGTCTCTATTAATATGTCAGCACGGATGTTTGAGGGCGGGGGCTTATACGATGTTGTAGAAGAAGCACTCACACGTTCAGGTCTAGAGCCGCATTTCCTTGAACTGGAGATTACAGAGTCCATTGCGATGAATAACATGGAAGAGACGGTTGCGCAGCTCTCCAGACTTCGGGCACTTGGGGTAAGGGTATCACTGGATGACTTTGGGACAGGCTTTTCATCCCTTGGTAATTTAGATGAGATTCCAGTGAACACACTCAAGATTGATCAAGTGTTTATTCGTAAGAGCAAGATGCATTCCAAGAAAGCCATTATCAGTAATATCATTGCGATTGCCACCAATCTTAATATGGAGGTCGTGGCGGAAGGTGTGGAGACACCAGAGCAGATTGAGCTGCTGCAATCCTTAGGCTGCAGAGTGATGCAGGGTTATTATTATGGGCGGCCAATGCCGGTGCATGAGCTGGGCCAGTGGTTTATAGCGAATACAGCAGTATCGTAGCAGATGATCTCAATACATAGAATAAGGGGCTAGCGTCTAAGCAGAATATCTCTGCTTGGATGCTAGCCCCTTTGCTATTAAGAAACCTTAAAGCGTTCAATCAGAATTTGCAGCTTCTCAGCTAGGGAGGACAGGAAAGCTGCTGCAGACTCAACTTCCTCCATTGCGGCAAGCTGTTCTTCTGAGGAAGCGGATAATGTCTCTGCACTGCTGGCTGTCTGATTAGCAACATTTACGATATTCTGAAGGGTTGTAACGAGACGGTCGGAGATCAGCGAAAGCTGGCGAACCGTTCCTGAGATCTGCTGGCTTTGTGAGGCCATTCCCGAGACAGACATTTCAATCTCCGAGAAGGACTGGCCTGCCGTGGCAATCATTTCTCTGCCGTGCTCCATCTCTTCTGTAGAGCGTTTCATAGTTTCTCCTGCCTGATCCATTTGGTTTACGATGATGTTGACCAGTTGGCCAATTTGCGCAGCGGAATGGGCTGAGCGCTCAGCAAGCTTACGTACGGAATGGGCAACGACCGCAAACCCTCTTCCCTCTTCTCCAGCTCTTGCGGCTTCAATCGCTGCATTCAGGGACAGGAGATTGGTTTCTTCTGCGATGCTGGCAATAGTACCCACGATATTTTCAATTTCTTTGGAATAACCACCCAAGGTTTCAATAATGAGTGCTAGGTCGGTAATACTGTCACTTACGACTCTCATCTGCTGTGTGGTGGAATCCATTGCCTCACGGCCTGTACGCGCTTTATTAGCGTTGCTGACCGCATTATTCATTGCGTTATCTGCATTGCCTGCAATCTCTGTGATGAAATGAGATAGGTCTTGTACAGACTTATATTCACCCTCCATATTCTGCAGCTGCGAATTCGCGCTATCGGCAAGCTCAATCGTAACATTGACGCTATACTCACCGGCCCGGTTGGTTTCCTGCGCACTGGCGGAGAGCTCTTCGGAAGAGGAGGCTACCTGCATGGAGGTCTCATTGACCTCGGTAATAAGTAAGCGCAGGCTTTGGGTCATGTCATTGAAATCACGGGCTAATGTACCAATCTCATCCTTGCTGTTGAATAAAATAGGATTATGAGTAAGGTCGCCCTGTGCAACAAGATTGACCCCTTTGGACAGCTTCGTTAACGGACTAATCATTCGGCGGATTAACAGATAAGCTGCCACAATAGCTATAACCAGAATGGAAGCACCGATAATAAAAGGCTGAACAATGATATCTTGAGTTCGTTCTTGAATTATGGAGCCATCGAAATTAATAGCCATCAGCGCAACTATAGGTTTAGACGGATCATGATCCTGATAGATGGGGCCGTACCCTGTCTTAAGTGAGGTACCTTCGTATGTATAAACCTTGGAGTAGGAGGAATGCTTATGCTCAGTAATCATTTGCTTATCTTCATCTGAAAAATAAAAAGTATCGCCTGCTTTATAACCTCTAGCTTGGAAGCTTGAATCTGCGGCAAGTACTTTTCCGTCTAAGGATAAGATGAATGCCTCTTTAAAAATAGCTTTATGTGCTACAATCCAACCGATTCGATCCTCTACAGCCTCCAGTTTACTTTGATCGCCTGCCAACAATGCGGAAATGTCTGCGGGGTCAATCAGGCCGGTTGTAATATTAGCGCATCCTACCAATTCGATACCTGCGGCTTCGTCTACTTGCTTATAAGCTGTACGGTATCCGAAAAACCCGATGGATGATCCTACAAGAAGTAAGACGACGAACATCATCCAAGTTAATTTAGTTGCTAATTTCATTCTTCGCACCAACCTTGACAAATTATGTTCTCAGTGATAATAGCTCTCACCTCTACGATTATATCGTATTGATATGCTTATAACCTTACATGGAATATAGTATTTCTGTGTCGGAAATTGGGGAATCGTGGAAGTTTGCGCTTTCCATCATGCTTTCAATGGTTTAGTAGACAAAACCATTGAATCATAACCAGTTCTAATGGTACGCTTGAGTTATTAAAAACGGATTGGGGTTGAACAAATATGCCACATCAAATAGATCCGTTAATAGATCGTCTAGGACTATCCATGTGGAGAGTACAGCGTAAGATTATGTCTCAAATGTCTTTGCACAAAGAACTCGGACTTACGGTGCCACAGATGGGTCTGTTAAATATGATAGCGAAAGAAAAGAAGTCGCGGGTGGTACAGCTGGCAGAATGTATGGAGGTCAAATCCAGTGCGGTGACGGTGATGCTGGACCGTTTGGAGGTGCTGGGTTATATCAAACGTGAGCCGGATGGGAAGGATCGGAGAGCGGTTGTAGTGACGATCACCGAAAAAGGTCAGCAGGTGCTCGAAGAAGGACATTTCCGGTCGAAAGAACTGCTGGCGGAGCATTTATCCATACTGAAGCCCGAAGAACTACGCAACTTTGCAGAGTATTACCGTATGATCGAGGACCAGAAGCGTTAGTCAGCTAAGCTTCGGAATGGATATCTTTATAAAAACAGCAGAGCAGCGGTTCTCCTTATTGGAGAATCGCTGCTCTGCTGTTTTTGTTCGTTGGCTGCCTACGCCCTGTAATTTATTGTTTAGGTTGTTTGTCAGGCAACTGAGTGATATAGCTGTGGGAAAGCTGTAAAAGCCTCAAGGCACGGTTATATTCGTCTTCAGTGGCACTCGGCGTTGTTCCATTGTTATAAATAGAGTACTGAGTGTTGTCTTCAAAGCTGTTACCAGGAATAAGCAATCCTGAGCTGGCAATGAATGAACCAGAAGGTAAATAATATCGTTCTGGCAGCAAATTATAAGTCTGACTGAGTAGATCTTGACCAAAATATACGTTATTCTCTAATGAAATCCCAAGCAGACTGGCTGCGGTTGGCATGATATCTACTTCCCCGCCTACTTCGTCAATGGTCTGCGATGCTACGCCAGCACCTGCATGAATAAGCAGAGGGATGTTCATCATATCCGCATAACTGTATTCATGACCATAGATTTCAGTCATCAATTCTTTATCATCATGATCGAGGGAATAAATCGGCAATCCCATATGATCTCCATAAATCATGATTACACTATTGTCCCAGACACCATTTGCTTTTAGCTCTTCTACAAAATGTCCAAAAGCATCATCCGCATAGTTCTGGGAACGGATATAGTCACCAACAAAAGTACCTTCATAACGCTCCGGCAGCTTCATGCGGTATTTTTCTTCCGGAATAGTAAAAGGGTGATGCGCTGACATTGAAATGACTTGAGCGTAAAAAGGCTGCTCCTGTTGGTCCATTTCTTTTAGTTTATCGGCTGTCTTACTGTAGAGCGTATCATCAGAAGCTCCAAAGAAGAAGACATCATCTTCACCAAAAAATTTGCGGTCATAATAATGATCGAAGCCGAGGGAGTCATACAGCTCGCCGCGGTTCCAGAATTCTACGACATTGGTGTGGAAGGTTGCAGTCTGATATCCATTTTCTTTAAGCACGCGTGGCAGACTTGGAAGTACCTTATCCACATAAGACATCGTTGCCGCTCCACGTGGAGGGATGTAGAAGGAAGTGTTAACTACGAACTCTGCATCCGACGTATTCCCTTGGCCAACCATTTGATAGAAATTAGGGAAGTAAAGACTGTCCTTCATTACCTTGTTCAGGTTCGGTGTAATTTCTTGACCGTCTAATTTAAGTCCCAGCAAGAAATTCTGGAAAGATTCCATTTGAAGAATAATAAGGTTCTTGCCTTTAGCGATGCCTTGAAGTGGAGAACTAGCCGCAGTATTAATCCCCTTCAATTTGTTGATGGCATCCTGTGTAATGTCACTTGAATCGACTAGCTCAGGCTCTTCTTTAGCGAAGATCGTATAAGCTTCATAATTAAGAATTCCCATTTCTTGAGCTTTCTTAATTTCGTTCATACTGGCCTTATTAGGCAAGATGTTGAACAAACATAAAGCAAGTGAGACTGCAAACAGAACACTATACTTAAGTTTTCCGCCACGGCGGTGGTTGATATTCTCTTTCTTATAGACCCGGCCTTTTTTATTAAAGAAGAAATAGACGCCAAGAATAATGATGTCTGTAAAAATCAGCAGGTAGTATGGATCCATTAGTGAGAATACGCTGTTGCTGACGGCGGTGACTTGATTCACCTGCTCCGCTGCATGGTAAGTCACAATAACACCGTAATATTTAAAATACATAATGGCTGCGAAGAAAATGGCTGTCACTAATAAATTTACGGTCATGTAATATCCGAGCTTGCGCTTGGAACCAAAACGTTCAATGATACAGAAGAGCGCCCAAGCAAAGGGGATTTCAGTTAATAATGATTTCCAGGGCAATATATCGTCAAAGATTACGCTCCATGCCAAGAAAGCTTTTAGAATAAAAATTATTGTGAAAAACACAAAAGGTTTAACGATCCACTGTTTAAAGTTAAAGGATGACACAGCTTCGCCTTCTTTCTACATGATAAAACGCCATTTCCCGGCTAGGAAGAAACAGCGCCCAGACAAAATAATTCCATAGTAATAAAATTTATTATGCAGGGCTAGCTATAGAATGTCAAAAATCGAGAACCTAAGTATAAGCTTAGTGGAGCGCGTAAAGTTGAACACAAAGGGTTGAAGCTGACGCTCCTGCTCTCATGCAGGGTTATACAACGAATTCAGGACTAAAATGGCAATTGGGAACAAAAGGATATATGGATAATAAAAGGAGGTGATGCTGGATGAGCTCTACAGTAGCTTTATCAGTTAGAACTCTCGTTGAATATGTTTTTCGCAGCGGAAGCATTGAACCTGGCTTTCATGGAACGGGCGCTATGGTCGAAGGCACAAGAATTCATCAGAAGATCCAAAAGCAATATAAGGAAGGTGACCGCAAGGAGGTTTATTTGAAAACGGAGATTCCTTATGGAAACCTGCTTTATGTTGTAGATGGGCGTTGTGATGGATTGCTTGTCTCGGAGGATGGGAGCTTTACGGTCGAAGAAATCAAATCAACCTCCGGACTGCTGGATTTACTGGATGAAGGACATGAGGTTCATTGGGCACAGGCGCTGATGTACGCATATATGGTGGCTCTGGAGCAAGAGCTTTCTTCTATTCAGGTTAAGCTTACCTATGTCCACCGGGCCACTGATGAGCAAAAAAGCTTGTACCGAACGTTGTCTTTTGAAGAACTGATTTCATTTGTGAATGACACAGTGGCTAGATATGCTCCATACGCTGAGATGATGGTTCGTCATGATGCTAAGAAGGAGCAGAGTCTTCGGGAGTTGAGCTTTCCGTTCTCCTCTTATCGAAAGGGACAACGTCATTTTGCAGGAGCTGTATACAAGTCCGTCGTGGAAAAGGTCAGTCTGTTCGCTCAAGCCCCCACAGGTATCGGGAAAACAATGTCGACGTTGTTCCCTGTCCTTAAAGCGATGGGCGAAGGACAAGCTAAAGGATTGTTCTATTTAACGGCAAAGACGGTTACCCGTTTTGCCGCGCAGGAAGCCATCTCGCTGTTGCTAACGCAGGGTCTTCAGCTGCATGTCATCACACTTACCGCTAAAGAGAAGGCCTGTTTTCGCGAAGAGGGGATATGTGGTAAGGATTCCTGTCCTTATACGGATGGTTATTATGACCGGATCAACGAGGCATTAATGGATCTGTTAGAGCATGAGACGCTGATGAGCAGAGACACCCTTGCACTGTATGCTCACAAACACAAAGTGTGCCCATTTGAGTTCTCGTTGGATGCAGCCTATGCCTGTGATGCTGTGATCTGCGATTACAATTATATATATGATCCTCGCATCAGTCTGAAACGGCTAACAGAGGAAAGAAAGAGAGAAACGGTACTTCTAGTAGATGAAGCACATAATCTGGTAGACCGGGGACGAGAGATGTTCTCCGCCTCTTTGCTGAAAGCCCCTTTCCTGGAAATCCAGCGCCAATATAAAGAAATGAACCGGAATTTGAGTACAGCCGCTAAATCGGTGAATGCTTTTTTCATCTCCCTTCGCAAAATTTGCAATGAAGAGGGGCAAGGGCAGTGGGACTCGTTCCCGGAGGAGCTGCCGGCTTTGCTTGAGATATTTTCTTTGGAGGCGGAACAGGAGCTTATTCACCCGAGCTCCAGTATTGTCTCACTGAATGGGGAAGGAGAAGGGGAAAATGTCCTCTTGGATACCTATTTTGCAGTTCAGGGCATGCTCCGCACCTTTAAGACCTATGATGAACGCTACATTACCTATGCGGAGGTTCGTAGAGGGGATGTCTATCTCAAGCTATTCAATTTGGATCCCTCGCATCTGCTACGGCAGATGTCCAAGAGCTTTCGCAGCCAGATCCTGTTCTCAGCTACACTTTCTCCATTATCTTACTACCGGGATATGATTGGTGCAGCGGAGGAAGATTACAGTTTAACCGTGTCTTCCCCTTTTCAGAAAGAGCAGTGGGAAGTTACCGTCTTACCTGTCTCCACACGTTATCATGACCGGGAAGCCTCCCTAGTTCCGTTGACTAAAGCACTGAGCCAAATGGTCTCTAAAAAGGGCAACTATCTGGTGTTTTTTCCTTCGTACCTCTATTTGCAAAACGTATATCAGGCCTTTACGGAGTATTACCCTGAAATCCGGACATTGATGCAGGATACTGGCATGAGCGAGCAAGCTAGAGAAAGTTTTTTAGCCGCATTTAGTCCAGATAATGACGAGACGTTATTGGGATTTGCTGTACTAGGAGGGATTTTTTCAGAAGGTGTGGATCTGCCAGGGGATCGCCTCAATGGGGTTATGGTTGTTGGCGTTGGCCTGCCACAGCTTGGTCTTGAACGCAATCTGCTGCGTCAATATTTTAATGCCAGAGGAAAAAATGGCTTTGATTATGCCTATGTCTATCCGGGAATGTGTAAGGTACTCCAAGCCGGAGGCAGGTTGATTCGCAGCGAGACGGATACGGGCATTATCGTGTTGGCGGATGACCGTTTTTTGCAGAGTCCATATATGCATTTGCTTCCCGAAGAATGGAGAGATTATCTTATACGCTCATAAGAGGTTATAATCTACGAAAGGGTATTCATAATCAATCGGCAGGAGGAAATAATATGACAATAAAAGTGGGTATTGTGGGTACAGGTTGGTTCTCTAAGGTACATGCTGATTTGCTGGCGGGGATGGCTGATGTCCAGTTGCAGGCAGTCTGTGGAAGCAGTAAAGCCAAAGGCGAAGATATGGCACGTCCATATGGAGCTGCTGGATATGGTGATATTACAGAGATGTTGGATGCGGAGAAGCTTGATGCTGTTTATATCTGTGTGCCTCCACAATCTCATGGTGCGATTGAACGTTCATTAATCAAGAGGGATATTCCTTTTTTTATAGAGAAGCCGCTTAGTATGACTACTGAAATTCCTGCCAGCTTGCTGCAAGATATTAAAGAACATAATTTATTGACCTCGGTAGGCTACCATTTCCGCTATCAAGAGAATGTTAATAGGCTCAAGGAAACACTACGTGGTGACAAGATCGGTATGGTCATGGGCCAGTGGATGGGCGGCATGCCGGGCGTAGCTTGGTGGCGTGATCAGGAGCAATCCGGAGGACAGTTCACCGAGCAGACCACTCATATCGTCGATTTGGTGCGTTATCTGGCAGGAGAGGTAAAAGAAGTATACGGCATGTTCGGAAATCGAATTATGCATGAGCAGCATGAAGGTGTGAGTGTAGCCGATGTAGGTACCGTATCTCTGAAGCTTGAGAATGGAATCATAGCTAATATTTCAAATACATGTGTGCTGCCTGATCCGGTAGGAAGTGTAGGTCTTAGTTTCTATAATGATCGGGGATTGCTGGACTGGAACCCGGATCGTCTCTTGGAAGTGCGAAGTGGCAATAGCACCGAATTTGAAAACACAGGAAATCCATATTTAGTGGAAAGTGAAGCTTTTCTGTATGCTGTACGGACAGGAGATCGTTCGCGTATTCTCAGTGACTATGAGGATGGATTCAAGACGCTTAAAGTAACTTGTGCGGCTTACGAGTCCGCACAAAGTGGACTTCCGGTTAAATTCTAAGTTCGGATTCTTAAAAAAAGGACATGCCGCCTTAGATGTGCTAAAGAGACATGTCCTTGGCTCAAGCTGGGTTAGCCTAGTGGAGGAATATTGCGAGTAAAGCTGGCGCCACACCTATGGATAACAGCGCGGACAGAATCATCGCAATACTGGAGATGGTTCCGGTCAGTGAACTAAGCTCGAAGGCCTTGGATGTTCCTGTACCATGCGCAGCGGTTCCCAGCGATACACCACGCGCGATTTCATTGTCAATGCGGAAGATGCGGAGTACTGTAGGGCCCATCATTGTACCGAGTATCCCGGTAATGATGACGAAGACTGCAGTAATACTCGGTACACCGCCGATACTTTGCGAGATGCTCATAGCGATCGGTGTAGTCACCGAACGTGGAACCAGACTGGCTGCCAGATCGCCGCTGACATGCAGCCATTTGGCGAGCAGAATGGAAGAGATCACCGCTGTTATCGTCCCTGACAGCACGCCTGCCGCAATTTCGGCGGCGTGCTTTTTGAGCACCTTGAAGTTTTTATGCAGAGGGATTGCAAAGGCCATAGTTGCCGGTTGCAGCAAATCCGTCAGCCATTTGCCTCCCGCATTGTAAGAATCATAAGTAATGCCTGTGATGAGTAAGAAGATAATCATAAGCACGGGTGTAATGATCAATGGAGAGGTGTACACTTTGCCACTAGAAGCATAAATGCGTTTCGCCAGTAGATATACAGCAACCGTAAGACCGAAGAATAATAGAGCGTTTAACATGATCCTTTCCGCTCCTTTGCTTTGTAAATTCTACTGGTAAGTAATCCGGAACTGGCCATTACAACAATCGTACCCAAAATGACCACCGCGAGGATTCGTAAACCATCAGTTTCCAGAATATTGGCGTATTTCATTACGCCGATAGCAGATGGAATAAAGAACAGCAAGAGCTCAGCCAGTAGCCAAGAAGCACCAACTTCAACCCAATTCAGATGAATGACACCAAACTCAAGCAGAAGAAACAATATAATCATTCCGAGTATGCTTCCGGGAATAGGGATATGCAAAAATGGGGTTACAGCATTGATTAGTAATGAGAATAGGGTGAGTCCCGCTACCTGCAGCAAGCCTATAACAATCTTTTTCATAAGGCTTCGCTCCTTTCATGATAATGAAAGTTTACATCAATTGTTTTCATAGGTAAAATGAATAGATTGAATAAATGACATTCCTTTTGTCTATGGATCGGAGGTTGGAAAATGGATATCCGACAATTAGAATATTTCGTCCAAGCAGCACGAATGAAAAGCTTTACTCGGGCTGCCGAATCCTTATATATTTCACAACCTACGATCAGTAAAATGATCCGGAATATGGAGATCGAGCTGGAGGCTGATTTGTTTTACCGTGAAGGGAAAAGTGTCCGGCTTACAGATGCGGGGGAAATTCTGTTCACCAAAGCGCAAAATATCGTGGAGTCGTTCGCCAGCTTGTCTTCTGAGCTGGATAGCTTACGAAATTTGGAGCAGGGCCACATCCGCATCGGTCTGCCTCCAATGGTAGGAGCGAGCTTTTTTCCTTCGGTGATTGGTCAATTTCATAAACGTTATCCGCAGGTTACTATTCGTCTGCATGAGGATGGCGCGAAAAAAGTGGAGGAAGATGTAGAAACGGGCTTGTTGGATATCGGAATGGTTGTGCTGCCTGTAAATACAGCCAAACTTCATTGCTTCACCTTTGTTGAAGAGAAGCTGAATCTTATTTTACCTGTTGGACATAGATTGGCCGAGGCAGACCTTGTTCCGTTAAGTGAACTAGCCGAAGAGGAGTTTGTGCTGTTCCGGGAGGATTTTACGCTGCATGATCGGATTATTACGGAATGTGTGAAGGCGGGATTTCAGCCTAAGGTTATCTATGAGAGCTCCCAATGGGACTTAATTAGCCGTATGGTGGCTGCCGGAATGGGAATCGCATTGCTGCCAGAAACCATTTGCCGGGATATGGATCGTTCACGATTGGTCGTTGTGCCTTTGACGGATCCGGTAATTCCGTGGCAGCTTGCTATGGCGTGGCGTAGAGACCGTTATTTATCTTTTGCGGCACGCGAATGGATTGCTTTTGCAAAGGGACTTTTGCGAGAACAGTATCCAAATGAGCTCCCTGACGAACTTGCGGAGGACTCTGAATAAGTAGTAATTCCGTTTTTGTTAGAAGCTCTACAATTTTTCTTTTTTTTGAAAATATGTTTTTTGGTATCATGACTTATGATAGGAGAAGATGTTGATAGAGAGAAGGAGAGAGATGTGACACAAAATCCAAATTCCTCCAAGAATAATCATAGAAAAGATTATAAAGAAGATGAGCTACTTGTAACTATAGAGAGTCTTAGATGTGAATTGCTGGAGGTTGCAGAGCAACGCAGTCTTAGTGACCGTGCTGTTCTAGAGCTCAGTGAGCGATTAGACAGCTATATTTTGCTGGCACAAAATAAGATGATGGAAAATTTGCGCAACCGGAAAGCCGGCATTACATCCTATAGTAGAAGTTCCAAAACCGCCATCACTGTTAGCTAAACTACCAACAACATAGAATTATAATACTATGAAGATGTTACTGATCTAGAGGAGCGTATTAGGCTCCTCTATTTGTCGTACAATCTATTTGTTGTACAATCCATAACTTTCACCTATAATGTCAATTAATAGAATCTTTTCAAGTCAAACTTTGGGGGTGCCGAGTGGAGGGAAAGTTAACAACTATACGCTCAGAAATTGAGAAAAATTTGTCCCGCTCCGGCCATAATCTCGCCTCATTTTCAAAAATTTGTGGCCTGAATCGAGGCAGCCTCAGTGCAATTCTGCATGGAAATCCGCCGAAGCCTATGTCCTTGGGACAAGTAGATGCAATTATAAAAGCCTTTGGTTTTCCAGAAGGTTGGTTATATCCTCTATATGTTGATGAATGCTTCAATGATGAGAAGGTCTCACGCCGTAGAGTGGAGCCTTTTTTGATTCGTTGTGCTGAATTGGGCAAACAGAATTGCATTGATGAAACTATAAGCAGATTATTAGAGTCTACCAAGCCGCTGGATATCATTTATTCTGTTGCTGATAAATTATTCAATAAAGGCAAAGTTAAGGAATCTATGTTTTTTTACAAGATTGTAGTAGAGAACGAGTCGGATAGTTATAGTGAACGTCTCGCGATTAGTCATTATCGTAATTTTAAATTTTTGCAAACACTTGATATGGAGGAGAAGCTACGCGCAGTCATTAGCTTTAGTCCTTTTAGGGGGCGCCTTCCGGAAAATTTGCAATTAGATGGTTTATTGATGCTGACACAGCTATGTTTCGCCCTTCGCAGATGGGAAGAAATGGAGATCTATGCTGATGAGTTGAGAGCTTTAGCCAATGCAGTTTACCGCCAAGAACTGCGGAGGAGCGGAGACAAACGAAGAGAAGAACTCTGTACGGAACGTCCGCTCGTTGTTTATTATGGACACGGATATTTGCTTAAAGCAATTTCGTTGACGAAGCAAGGTCAATATGAAGCGGCGAAGAAATATACCGCTGGTTATGCAGACTTAGGCTGGTTTGAGATGTTGGATGAAGTAGGCCAGCAAGCTGTAGAACAATTCCGATTATTTGCAGTTGGGAACAGTTTCACACTGGAAATGTTGGAGGGGAACGTAAAAGTTGTACCAGACTATGTAGCTTTTTTGGCTGAGCACCCCGGAGAAATATTGCCAGGACTCATTATTATTATGGAATCGGCTAATCATTACAGATTTTCTGTAGACGATGTGCTTAAACGTTTTGCACGGGAAATGTTACGATTTGAACAGTTTGAAGATCCCATTAATATTGACCGATTATATCGGTTGTACTATCAAATAGCCATGTATCTAATAAACAATGGACAATATATTACGGGTGTGGACTATATCATACAGTCTTTAGAGTTATCTATTAAGACTAATAATGGAATAGACTTCATTAAGTGCGTGACCTTGTTTGAGACCAATAGGGACTATGCAACTCTGAATCAACAGGAGAAATACAGAAAGCTGATAAGGGAGGTGAGAAAAGATGAAAAAATCTCTATTGATGATGGCAGGCATTTTAGCATTGTTTAGCTTCATCATTATCGGCCCAGTTGGTTCCGGAAGTAATGGACCAATCACAACTTATGAGCACGGAGCAGGATTCTAAAGGTTATCCTTGGCAATATTTTATATACAGATACATATACGCATAACTACTCCCTTGCACTCGTGCTGGGGAGTTTTCTTTTTCGTAATAATTGATAGCGTATTCATAATTTGACAAAGTAATCTGGCGAAAATATAATTAGGTAGCCTAAATAATATAGTGTTTAATAATTAGTTGACCTAACTAAAACAGAGGTGAAGGAAATTGGGATAAACGGAGGAAATACAGAAAATACTGAAAATTCAGTCGCACACGGGCTTTTTGCGGCGATGAAACGCCTGCACAAAGCTCAATGGCAAAAGGGCGTTGAGGGCCACAAGCCAAGTGAGATGACTTTAATGATATGCATTGAAAAATGGAATCATTCTGATGAAGAGGGTCTCAAGGTGTCTGAAATCAGCCGACTACTTGGATTCACTCCTCCTACCATCACGCAGCTGATTAACAGTCTTGAAGCGAAACAGATGGTGGAAAGACGCGCGGATCCTTCGGACCGAAGAGTTGTACGCGTGAAATTGACGGAAAGTGGAAAAGAACTCACACGAAAAGCGGAACATTATCGTGATGTGATGCTTGATAAGCTTGTGCAACACTTAGGCGAAAAAGACACTAAACAGCTCACAGAGCTATTGCTTAAGGTACATGAATACGTTGAGGATAATCCACCACCTGATTGGGATAGGCTACAAATGAACGGAGATGAGAAGCTTGATTAAATTATTTAAACAACTGAAGCCTTTTAGGGTAGCTATTGGTGCTGTATTAATCCTTGTATTTTTGCAGTCCATGGGCGATTTATACCTTCCTACACTGATGTCCGACATCGTCGACAAAGGGATTGTTCAAGGAGATCGCGCTTATATTTGGAAAATAGGTAGTTTCATGCTCCTGGTTGCAGGTGGCGGTGCTTTATGTTCGGTAATTGCCAGTTACTTATCGGCAAAAGTAGCAGCCGGGTTTGGTAAACTTACCCGTGCACGAGTATTTAACCATGTAGAAAATTTTACGCTGCATGAATTCGATAAGCTGGGTACAGCTTCCTTGATTACACGTACAACAAATGATATTACACAAGTTCAAACGGTACTTACTATGATGTTGCGCATGATGATCGGAGCACCGATGATGATGATTGGTGGTATCATCATGGCAGTATCTGAAGATGCTAAATTATCATTGATTTTTGTAGTCGTTATTCCTGTACTTGTAGGGGCGATCTTCTTTATTGGGATGAAGGGTCTGCCACTGTTTAAAGCCATTCAGATTAAGCTTGATAAATTAAACCTGGTGCTGCGTGAGCATCTGACAGGTATTCGTGTTATTCGTTCTTTTAACCGGATTGATCATGAGAATAGACGTTTCACCGAAGCTAACCGTGATCTTACGGATACAGCTATCAAGGTCAACAAAATCATGGCCGGCCTGATGCCGCTGATGATGATTGTAATGAACTTTTCTATGATTGCTATTCTTTATTTTGGTGGAATCCGAATTGGTGATGGCGACTTGCAAGTTGGGTCCCTGATGGCATTTATCCAATATGCAATGCAAATTATGTTCTCTCTGATTATGGTATCGATGATGTTCGTGTTAATTCCGCGTGCTTCAGCTTCAGCCGTGCGTATCAATGAGGTACTGGATATGCAGCCTGAATTTACAGATCCTACTGAGAGTGAACTGCATACAACAGCTCAAGCTACTAAAAAAGACGGACGCGATTCTTTGCGTGGTTTTGTTGAGTTTGAGAATGTATCTTTTTCCTATCCAGGGGCAGAACAGCCTGCACTTTCGAAAATTAGCTTTAGTGCTCGACCGGGTGAAGTTACCGCAATTATCGGGGGTACCGGATCGGGTAAATCTACACTGCTTAGCCTGATTCCAAGATTCTATGATGTTAATGAAGGTGCTGTACGCGTAGACGGAGTGGATGTACGTGAGATGACACAGGAAGAGCTGCGGAGCAAAATCGGTTACATCCCACAAAAAGCAGTATTGTTCTCGGGTACGATTAATGAGAACATCCGCTACGGTAAAGAGGATGCTACGGATGAAGAAATCATTCATGCATCTAAGGTGGCTCAAGCCTACGATTTCGTATCCGCGATGAAGGATGGGTTTGACTCGGAAATTGCTCAGGGCGGGAATAACGTATCAGGTGGTCAGAAACAGCGGTTGTCCATTGCTCGGGCGCTTGTGAGAAAACCTGAGGTTTATCTGTTTGACGATAGCTTCTCAGCTCTTGATTTCAAGACAGATGCCAAACTTCGCGCGGCTCTCAAATCTGAAACTACGGAATCCACCGTATTGATCGTAGCTCAACGGGTTAGCACCGTTATGGATGCGGACCGGATTATTGTAATTGATGAGGGTGAAATTGCTGGAATGGGCACTCACCGTGAACTGCTCGAGAGCAGTGATGTGTACCGCGAGATCGTATCCTCGCAGCTGTCAGAGGAGGAAATAGCATGAGCGAACAAAACAGAGAACATAAACCTGCAGCTCCCCGCGGCCATAAAGGACCGGGTGGACCGGGTGGTCCTGGAATGAGGATGCCGGCAGAAAAAGCTAAAGATTTTAAAGGTACACTTCGTCGCCTGATCAAATACTTGCGCCCGCGTATGGTTCAATTGATTATTGTACTAATTATGGCGATTGCCAGTACGGTGTTCAGTATCTTCAGTCCAAAAGTTATGGGTAAAGCTACAACCAAACTGTTCGAAGGTGCTTACGGCAAACTGATGGGTGTAGAGGGTGCCTCCATTGATTTTGGATATATTAATGATATTCTGATCCTGCTCGCGGGATTGTATCTGCTTAGTGCTCTGTTTAGTTACATTCAGCAGTATGTAATGGCGGGTGTAGCGCAGAAGGTAGTTTATGACATGCGTGAGCAGATCAACAGCAAGCTGGAGCGTTTACCTTTAAAATATTTTGACTCCCGTACACACGGAGAAATTCTTAGCCGTGCTACGAATGACGTGGATAACATCAGTACCACGTTGCAGCAAAGTTTAACGCAGCTAATTACTTCAATCGTCACTATTATTGGTGTTATTGTGATGATGCTTACCATCAGCCCATGGCTGACTTTAATCACGATTACTACGTTGCCACTCAGCTTTATTGTGATTATGGCGATCTCCAAACGTTCGCAGACTTATTTTGTGAGACAGCAGAAATCGCTTGGCCAGTTGAATGGTCATGTAGAGGAAATGTATACGGGGCACCGGATTATTAAAGCTTTCGGCCGCGAACCGCAGTCGCTTAAAGATTTTGATGAAATAAATGATAAGCTTTATGATTCTGGCTGGCGGTCTCAATTTATGTCAGGTATGATTATGCCGCTTATGATGTTTATCGGTAACTTGGGTTATGTGCTTATCTGTGTTGTGGGTGGTATTTTTGTTACTAAAAAAATGATTGATGTCGGGGATATCCAAGCCTTCATTCAATATTCACGTCAGTTCACCCAGCCGATTGCACAAACGGCTAATATTGCTAACATTATTCAATCCACCATTGCTTCCGCAGAACGTGTATTTGAACTTCTGGATGAAGAAGAGGAAGTTAAGGAAGTTAATACTACACTTGTGAAGCTTGATGAAGGTGCTCCGGAAGGTTCCGTTGAGTTCCGTCATGTGAAATTCGGCTATAAAGAGGATGCTATTCTGATTGAGGACATGAATATTGAGGTTAGTCCAGGTCAGACTATAGCGATTGTCGGTCCTACTGGTGCTGGTAAAACCACTTTGATTAACCTGTTGATGCGCTTCTACGAGCTTAACGATGGGGAAATTATCATTGATGGCGTCAACATTACCGATATGAAACGGAGTGACCTACGCAGTAAATTTGGTATGGTGCTTCAGGATACCTGGCTCTTCAACGGTACGATTCGTGACAACATTGCTTACGGTCGTGAAGGTGCATCTGAAGCTGATGTGGTGCGGGCTGCCAAAGCTGCGCATGCCGATCACTTTATCCGCACACTTCCGCTTGGCTACAATACGGTGTTAAATGAAGAAGCTTCTAATATTTCACAAGGACAGAAGCAGTTGATTACTATTGCTCGCGCTATTCTGGCCGATCCATCGATCCTTATTCTTGATGAAGCAACGAGCAGTGTCGATACACGGACTGAATTGCTGATTCAAAAAGCGATGAATGCGCTGATGCAAAACAGAACCAGCTTTGTTATTGCCCATCGTCTCTCGACGATTCGTGATGCGGATCTCATCCTTGTCATGAATCAAGGTAGTGTAATCGAGAAAGGCAACCACGAAGAACTGCTGGCCCAAGGCGGATTCTATGCGGATCTCTATAACAGTCAGTTCTCTGAAGGAGATTTGGACGTAGGCTAAATTGAAGTGAAGAAAAAAGTATAGATAACCCATAAACCCCTCTTTTCACATGTTGCTGATTTTTTATGTGAAGAGAGGGGTATTTTATATGTGATGATGTGTTTTAATTTTTCTGAAAAATAAAAAAAGTTTGATTAAAAATTAAAGCATATATATGATAGAATAAAAAATGACCCGCGGCTCATTTTTAAGGCTGCAAGGTAAAGGAGAGGATGAAGGGAATGTCAGGCTACGGAAAATGGGTGGCAGGAAAAAAGACGAAGTGGATTACTCTTCTCGTATGGATAGTGCTTGTAGGTGCACTTACCCTGTTATGGCCTGCAGTGAATTCTCAGGTTGCTAATAATGCGCCTAACCTCCCAGATGATTCACAATCGGTACAGGCAGCAGCTATTGCAGAGCAAGAATTCCCTAGTGGAAGTGGAGTGCCTGCGCTGCTCGTATGGCATAGAGAAGGTGGGCTTTCACAAGATGATTTAGTACATATCACTGCTGTGTACAAGAAGTTGGAGCAGCAACCATTGCCCCATCAGAATTTTGTTCCCCCATTAGGACAACTGCCGCCACAGGCATTACAAGCCTCGTTATCTGAGGATCTTAGTACGCTGGTAACCCCGGTGCTTTTTGATAAAACAGCAGATAGTGATCAGCTTGGCGAAGCTGTGACAGAAATGAAGAAGATCATAAACACAGAGACGGGTGGAGACCCCTCCGCGGCTAAGGTGGATGGAAAAGACCTGAGTTTACGTGTTACGGGTCCAGTGGGCATCTCCATAGATGCTTCAGGCCTGTTTCAGAACGCAGACGTTTCCTTGTTAATTGCTACGGTTATGCTTGTGCTGGTGTTCTTATTGGTGATTTATCGTTCACCGATCTTGGCTTTTATTCCACTTATTGCGGTTGGATTCGCTTATGGTGTAACTAGTCCGATTCTTGGAAAAATGGCGCAAGAAGGCTGGATCACAGTGGATTCACAGGCTGTCTCGATTATGACTGTTTTGCTATTCGGAGCTGGTACGGACTATTGCCTGTTCCTGATCTCACGGTTCCGGCAGTTGTTGAAGGTAGAAGAGAGTAAGAGTCGTGCGCTTCTTCGCTCCATTACCGAATCTTCAGGCGCCATTGCTATGAGTGGCTTCACCGTCGTGCTCGCGCTGTTTGCGTTATTGCTGGCTAAGTATGGAGCTTATCATCGTTTTGCCATTCCATTTAGCGTATCTATCTTCATCATGGGAATTGCCAGTCTAACCCTCGTACCAGCACTGCTGGCAATCTTCGGACGGACCTCGTTCTTCCCATTCATTCCGCGCACACCGCAAATGGAGGTAGAACGGGCTAAGGCTAAAGGCAAACCTATTCCGGAACCCAAAGTTTCCCGTAAAAAAGGAATTGGTGGTTTGGTAGTAACCCGGCCTTGGGCTATCGTAGGTGTGACCGTTATCGGACTGGGGATTTTGGCTTCATTCTCCAGTGGCATCAAATTTACGTATGATATCCTATCCTCTTTTCCTAAAAATATGGAGTCCCGCGAAGGTTTCGACCTTATTGGCAAACAGTTCTCTCCCGGAGAATTAGCTCCAGCGAAGCTGATTATTGATACCCAAGGAAAAGCGAGCGGAGAGGATTTAAAGGTCATTCTTGGCGGACTCACCTATGTGGACACGGTTTCCGATCCGCAGCAGGGGGCAGTAAACAAAGATATTGTTGGTTTTGATATTGAATTTAAAAGCAATCCATATTCACTAGAAGCGATGGGTCATATTCCTACCCTTCTTGCTACCGCAGAGCAGGCATTAATCGATGTAGACGTTGCGAACCCTGCGGATCACGTGTGGGTAAGCGGGCAGACGGCGACACAGCATGACACTAAAGAGATTGGAGATCGGGACACCGATCTGATTATCCCCGTGGTGATCGGAATGATCACCGTACTGTTGTTGATATATCTGCGTTCAATAGTGGCCACCATCTATCTGGTCGGCACCGTTATTCTCTCCTTTTTCTCAGCGCTTGGCTTAGGTTGGATTATCATTCACTATGTGATGGGAGCAGATGCCATTCAGGGAGCGATCCCACTGTATTCCTTTGTTTTCTTGGTGGCACTTGGAGAAGACTACAACATCTTCATGATCTCGAATATCTGGAAAAAGCGTAAAACCATGCCGCTTAAGCAGGCTATCGCGGAAGGTGTGAATGAGACCAGCTCGGTAATTACCTCTGCCGGCCTCATTCTGGCAGGTACATTTGCTGTATTGGCAAGCTTGCCGATTCAGGTGCTTGTGCAGTTCGGTATTATCACCGCTCTTGGTGTTCTGCTGGATACCTTCGTGGTTCGGCCGTTCCTTGTACCAGCTATTACAACGCTCTTTGGCCGTTGGTCGTTCTGGCCGGGTAAACATCAAGAGGTGGAGACCCCTCAGCCAGATGTAAGTAAATAATGAGTTTATAAACAAACAGGGATGTCTCAGAGCCATATTGGCTCCGGACATCCCTGTTTGTTTTAGGCTTGGGCACAGGACATCGCTGGATAATAGCGCTGCTTGTACCAACTAACTTAATTGTATCTATTAGGCTAATCAATCAGTCTGCTTGACGATAGTTATTCTAAGTATTCACTGTGCTAATTAGCATTTAGAAGCGATAACTGTGTTAATTAGCGGCTGATTGTCTTAGCCCAGTGGTAGAAGACAATTAGCGTGCTGCATTGGCTAGCCCAGTGGTAAAAGACAATTAGGTGGCTGCATCAATAATAGTCAATTAGCTCGTAGCACCGGTTACCTAGCAGTAATAATCAATTAGTTAACTGTACTTATCGGGCTACCATTCCGTACACACTGCTGGTTCAATCTAGCTACTGCTCTGTTTGGGTGGTCCAAATCCTTAGTTACTGGGCGTGCGGCTGATCATTAGTTCATATTTATCGATGGAAGCACCCAGGATTGCGTCATTACCACCAGCACCACGGTGCGACTGACGGAAGGACTCGCTGGAGGTCCAGCCTTTGAATGCATCCTCATTCTCCCATACGGTGCAGATTTTTAATTCCTCGACACCTTCTTTGGCATTTCCACGCCAAACCTCCATACGTACAAACCCTGGCATATCCTGCACACCATTATTTCCTCCGAAACGTTGAGCAATAGCTTCGCCATGGCCTTCTTTTACTTTAATAGTATTAGTTACTACCAGCATGATAGATAAACCTCCGATCAGAAAGTTAGTATATTTTTCAGGACATTGTGAATCGAAATAATATAACATGGGAACCTCGAAAATTAGCCAATATCTCAAGGTAACATCGTGATTTTCAACTAACAAAATAAAAGACCATCCCACAAGACACAAGAGTGCGGGCGTTTAATTGCACTTTGTACACTTAAATTATCCATCACACCAGAAACGATCGAATAAGTGTATTCTCTGCAACTAATTTATGCGAATCTGGTGAATCGCCGAGATTAGCCTTCTTTTAACTGTATAGAGTGCAATTAAAGTATGATTTCTCCTCTAATTGCGCTGAATAGATGTACAAAGTGCAACTATTATCTATTTAAACGTTAAGTATTGTGCAAACTCAGGTACCTGCGGAAAATCAAAGTGTCTACTGCAAGTAAAGTGGCTATTGCAAGTTGAAGTAACTGCTGCACGTTAAAGTAACTACTGCAATTAAAGTGCCACCTCAACCGTAATGTTACTCTAAGCCAAAGTGCCAACCCAACTCCAAAGTTTTTACTCAAAACCACCATTACAGCTAGCACCTAATTCCAGTCCCAGTTCCCTAATAAAGCCCCCAAATGAAGTTACATTGCAGAATGTGCAACAGAATAGCCTGAATGTTATCTGAATAAGGCAGTCTGTTGCATTCTGTACAATAGAATCAAGCCCAAATCGCCTAAAAAGGAGGGGAGCCACTAAACTGATTGCACAACGTGCAATCACCCAAGGTTTCGCCCTTAACTAGAGGGATTCAATTGCACAAAGTGCAATTAGAAAACGCAGTAGAGCAATCCTGAAGCGTTATCCCGCACCACGTGCAATCACCCAAGGCCTCACCCTCGTCTAGAGCGATTCTATTGCACAAAGTGCAATCCCCCAGATCACCCGGCTCCCCCCGCGTCCAGCGCGATTTTATTGCGGATTGGTGGTCCATAGTCCTGCTGTTTTTAGGAAGACGCGATCCGGCAGCTTCAAAGCTGTCAGTGCCAATTCAGCAACATCTTCAGGTTGCATCATGCGGTCTTCGTCACCGATTTTAAGTCCAGCATTGGAAGCTAGGCCAGTGTTGACGGTGCTTGGAGTCAAGGCTACGACGCGAATATTGTGTTTGCGCACTTCTTGTGCGAGGGCTTCGGTCATGCCCATGAGAGCGAACTTGGACGCGCAATAAGCAGAGCCTGTCGCGAAGCCGCGTTCTCCGGCTGTGGATGAAATATTGATGATATTTCCGCCATTTTTCTCAATCATCGCAGGCAGTGCAGCACGAGTTACGTAATAAGTACCGTAAAGATTAACTTGGATGTGGCGCTCCCAGTCTGCAGGATCCATTTCTACTAAAGTGCCGAATTTTGCGATCCCGGCATTGTTGATTAATGCATCAAATGCTCCAAGCTCATTTTGCAGGGAAGCAACAGCACGTTCAGCTTCTTCGCGTACGGCGATATCGGCCACGGCAATGCTGACTTTAACGTCATATACTTCCGTTAAGGCTGATTTTAACGCTTCGAGATCACCTGAAGTTCTGGAGATCAGGCCTAAATTAGCACCTTCCTTAGCCAGTGCCATTGCCAAGGCTTTTCCGATCCCTTTGCCTGCACCAGTAATTACAACACTCTTTCCTCTCAAATCCATCTCTATCGTCACTCTCCTTCAAACTTTTTTGAAGCAGCTGCTTCATTCAAGTCTTATTATACCTGAATGCTATAGGGCAATTACAATCGCCCCTTAGAAAAGGGACTGCAAATTTTCATGAAGCCGAACTGCCTTTTCATGAAAAGTATTATTCATGGAGTTTCGTCAGCGGTACCGAAGCAGGGCCCTCTAAAACTTCGCCATCGTAGGAGAAGCGGGAACCATGGCAAGGGCAATCCCAAGAGCGATCCCCGTTGTTCCATTCGCATTCACAGCCCATATGGGTGCAGGTTCTATCCACCAGATGAAGTTTACCTTCTGGATCCTTATAAGCTCCCACACGTTTGCCATCATGGAACACAACGGCTCCTTCGTCAGCTTCCAAATCAGTTGTCTTTTTATGGACGATTTCCACTTTGCCCGCCACGAGCTCTTTTGCTACGTTGGCATTTTGCACGATGAAGTTTTTTAGGCTGGTGCCAGCTTTGAAGCGGGACGGATCGTACAATTCGGTATACGGATTATTTTTGCGCTGAATCTGATCCGAGATAATCTGTGCGGCCAGCGTACCGCTTGTCATGCCCCATTTTCCATAACCTGTGGCGATATAAATCTCTTCGTTGTCCGAAATCTTGCCGATGTAGGGCACTCTGTCTAGGGTGATTAAATCCTGTGCTGCCCAGCGGTAAGGGATTGTTTTGATGCCGAGCAGATTTCCTGCGAATAGCTCCAAATTCTCATAATGTCCTATCGTACAGATGCCCTGGCCTGTCTTATGGTTGTCTCCCCCGACAATGACCAGATTCCTGCCTTCCCACTCTACTGCACGAAGAGAACGGGTGGGTTCGCTTGCACTTAGATACATTCCACCCTCAAAATCCGTTTCAGGCTGGATCGCCAGACAGTAGGAACGTTCAGCATGCAGCCGCGAGAAATATAGTGCTCCTCCATCGTAGAATGGGAAATGAGAAGCTGAAACGGCGTAGCGGCAGGTGATCCGATGCTCGTCCTTTTCAGTAAAAAGCGTAAGCTTATCGTTCTTCTCCACCTTATCCGCCATCATCGTATGCTCATAGATTACGCCACCTTTATCCTGAATGACCTTCAGTAGCCCCTTCAGATATTGCAGCGGGTGAAAGCGGGCTTGTCCTGGTAATTTAATGGCACCACTGGCCATCAGAGGGATAGAGACGTTATCTAGCCATTCTCCGGGCAGACCCAATTGTTCATAGGCTTTATACTCTTCCTCCAGTTGTTTAAGCGTTTTATGATCTTCAGCATCCGCGTACAGAAAAGCCGCCTCATGTTTCATGCCGCAGGATACTTCAAGTTCCTCAGCCGTATTCTGGATCCAATTCATAGCCTCGCTGTTCGAGCGATAATAGAGCCGGGCTTGCTCCTGCCCAAAATGCTTTATCAAATGATGATAGATTAACCCGTGCTGTGCTGAGATTTTTGCACTGGTAAAACCCGTAGTGCCACTCAGAATTTCTCCAGCTTCTAAGAGTGTGACTTTGTAGCCTGCGTTGCTGAGGAGATAGGCTGTTGTAATGCCTGTAATTCCACCGCCTACCACTGCCACATCTGTAGAAATATCTTCAGCCAGCTTTGGAAAAGTCGGTAAATCCGTGGTATCTCTCCATAATGATTCCGGAAATTGTGGAAGACTTTGCGTTATTTTACGGTTTGGGTCCATCTATTATCCCTCCATCTTTACAATCTTCATCTCATTTATTACCACAGTCCTGTGAAAAGAAACTTCCCATTCCATCGTGCTGTGCATGAATTCAGAGAAACAGTGCCAAAATAAGGTGGAAACTGGGACGTAAAGGATAAATAGGAGGGATGATGTTCCATGTCAGTTCAACAGGATAAGGACAATATTTCTCTGGAATGGATCAAAGATCAGCTGAACGGGTTCGCGGATTTAATCGATAAAACAAGCGTTGCCCCTTTTGGGCAAATCAACCTGCTCTATATCAAAAGTGTTACAGATGCGCAGACACTCAGCCGCCACGTGATTGCGCCGTTTTATGAAATGGAGAGTATTAGCGCTTATCAGGATTACATTATGACTTATCCGGGCACTGAAGAGGCGACTACGAGAGAGAAGGCGATCGACCTTTTGCTCAGTGGTTATGTGCTTCTGGGTATAAAAGATGTGATATATTTCTTCGATGCTATGAGTACGGAGAGCAGCGGTGTTAGTGAAACGTCTGCCGAAAGTATTTCACAGGGGCCGTCAGATGCACTGACAGAGGATATAGCGATTAATTTGAACATGATTCGGCGGCGTTATCAATCGACTAATCTCAAAATGGAGACCATGGTCATCGGCGATGTCTCTAAAACAAAGATAGCTATTTTATACGATGACAGTCGTGTTGACCATAACGTTTTAAAAGAATTAAGGGAGAAGATGGGAACGCTAAAGGTTGATATTTTGCAGGCTACAGGAGAGCTTGAGAAGTTTATAAGCAGTGACAAATTAAGAATACTCCCTAAGTCCATCATCACCGAAAGACCGGATAGAGTGGTGTTTAATTTGTCTGAAGGAAAAGTAGCGATAGTGCTGGATACAACCGGTTATGCGATAGTGCTGCCTTCTATTTTTAATGATTTCTTTACATCCATGGATGATAAAATACAATTTCCTATCGTGGGGCGATTCCTAAAGCTGCTTCGGATTATCGGTGTGTGCATGACGTTGTGGCTGCCTGCGCTCTATGTAACACTCACCTCGTATAACCCAGAGATTATTCGTGTGCAGATTGCCTTGCTTATTGCGGGCAGTCGTGCGACTGTGCCTTATCCATCTTTTGTGGAAGTGCTTTTAATGCTCATGATGATGGAGTTTCTGACTGAGGCGAGCTTACGGCTCCCCAAGGCAATTGGTCCAACGGCCACGACGGTAGGGGGGCTTATCTTGGGGCAGGCAGCGACGGCAGCAGGACTTGTAGGAAATATCATGATCATATTGGTTTCTGCTGTTGCGATATCTAATTTTCTAATTCCGCTGAATATGATGAGCTTGTCCATACGAGTGCTGAAGTATATTTTTCTAATTGCCGCAGCTTTTTTAGGATTGGTTGGGGTAGTAGTCTGTGTCGTGGGATTCGCAATGTATTTATGCAAACAGCGTACCTTCGGACAACCTTATTTCAGATTGTTTTTTCTCGATAATCTCGGCAAGAAGAAGGGTGGAGAGCATTGATGGCCAAAAGCCGTTATTTCTACTGTCTTTTTCTGATGAACAGCCTGATCAACATCATTAATTTTGTTCCAAGGGAACTAATAGACAGACGTTTTGGTGGCGCTTTGATGTCTATACTAATCGGAACGATTTTGGGCACTTTGTTTGTCTATATATTTACTGTACTGATTGCTAAATTCCCCGGCAAGGGGTTTCCGGAAATATTTGACTCTTTGCTTCCTAAGAATTTATCCAGAATCTTACTGGTCCTTTTTGCTGGCTTATGGTGTGTGGCCGGGGGAGTTACATTGCTTTCTTTTGTAGATATTACGCTGCGGTTTATCAGTCCGGATTCGAGTCCTTATACGGTTGTGATCAGTTTTTTAGTCTTGGTCTGCATCTGCTGTCGCTTCGATTCTCTATCACTCTTGTATGGGCTTGAAATCATTCTCAGCGTATCCTTACCTTTAATTATTTATGGCCTCGTAAAAGCATTGACCAATCCGGACTTTAATTGGGATTCTGTTCTGCAGGTCACTACATACTTCTGGCATAAGCCGGACCTAATGAGCCTTGCGGCGGCTACCTTTTCGTTTAGCGGTTACTTAAACCTGGCCATATTTAATCGGGTATTTCATGGGCTGAAGCTGAAGCATGTCTGGATTTTAGGGGTGGAGGGTCTTTTCGTATTACTCTTGACTTTTTTAGTTCCCATCGGCTATTTCGGAACCGTTGCTATTGATAGACATGTGTATACATGGTTCTCGACGGCCGACAGTATTCGGATGGAATCCTTTATTATTGAACGGATGCTGTTTATTTTTTATTTTGCCTATTTAAGTTTATCTCTGGTGAGTGTAATCGTTCATTGGCATGGAGGTTTAGAGCTTTTTAAAGGTGCTCTTTCATCTGCAAAAAAACAGTCCCCAAAAGCAGAGCGCTGGAAAGAGTGGGGGATCCTAGGCTTGTTTAGCGCGATGGTTCTTTCCTTAATGGGGCAGGATCAGTATCAACTTAATATGTTTGGTGCTTGGTTTCTGCAAATTCGCTGGTTTGGTGAGATGTTCATCATCGCTCTGTTGTTTTATTGTTATCGCAAAGCTAGGAGGGGGAAGCTATGAGAAGAGTACTTGCTGGAATTGGAATTACCTTGCTCCTTCTTCTTCCCGGTTGTGACTTCAAGGAGATTGATTTGCGGATTTTCGTGTTAGCGATCGGCGTTGACCAAGGTACAGAAGCAGGGAATTTTAAGATTAGCTTGAAGCTTGCCATCCCTCAGGGGGATGTTACTAAGATTGATGAGAAGATGCAAATCTTGACTGAGGAGTCTCCAAGCATTTCGGAAGCCCTTCGTAGAATGAAATCCAGAGTGGAAAAGGAGCTTGATTACTCCCATTGTAAATCAATTGTTTTGGGGGAAGGGGTTGCCCGTGAAGATATTCTCCATGTTATGGATTGGGCTGTGCGACGTAGAGATATCCAGCTTATTGTCAATTTTGCAATAGGGCGTCCGGAAGCACTTCAAGTGCTGAAGGTAAGACCCGAATCGGAGCGGATCCCATCGAATTCTCTTATTCTGGCTATGAGTGGACAAGGCACAGAGTCTCCATTTATTTCTAGTGTGTATTCCTTTCAGCTGATGAGAAATATCTTTGAGGAGGGGATTGATCCAATCCTGCCGATTATTGAGGCCAAAGGGGATAAGGAGTTTTTAATTGATAAAATTGCTCTGCTGAATAATGAGAAAATCAAAATGGTTCTTACGCCAAATGAGACCCGGCTATATAATCTGCTGTCACGCCCGAATCTGCGGACTAACTTACCCGCCCATTCCGAGGGAATTATGTTTCAATATTACACAGAGAGGTCATCCTCGCACTATAAAATCGTAACACCAGAGCAAGGGAAAGCTACTATTCGTTATCATATTAAGATAAAAGGTATTCTCGAAGAGAGTAGTAGCCCAGATCTGGTGACACATCACATGTTGAAGAAGATCCAGGAAGCCGGGGAAAAGGAATTGGAAGCGGATATCTTAGCATTGCTGACCAAAATACAAGCCAGTGGCCTAGATCCCTTGGGTTGGGGGCTGCATTATGGAGCAAGGCATTTTAATAACGATACGGAAATGAAAGTGTGGAAGGAGCTCTATTCTAAACTTGATTTCCAAGTGAAGGCTGATGTAAACATTAAATATTCAGGAATGATTAGGTAGCTTGTAAAGTAACATGTGGATAAAAATGGGATTGACGTTCCTATTCACAAGATTTATACTTGATCTAAAAATAAGTTAGAGGATGATAGGAATGAAAAGTCTAAATTTGACCTCCCAACGTCAAGCCGTTTACGATATCGTCCTTAATTCACATGACCATCCTACTGCTGCGGAAGTAATGAATCGGCTAGTAGAGCAGGGACATAGCTTAGCATACGGTACGGTATATAACTCTCTGCGTTATCTTTCAGATAAACAAATGATTCGTGAGCTTAAGCTTGGTGAAGCTGCCAGCAGATATGACGCACGTATGGATGATCACCAGCATATCATTTGTGAAGTTTGTGGAGCAGTGGATGAGGTTATGAATCAAGTTCCGCGTGAATGGATGAATACAGTGGCCAAGGATACCGGTTATACCATTGGTCATGCTCATGTAGTATTCGGGGGCGTCTGCCCAAACTGTAAGAACAAAAAGAATAATTAGGATAGAGGTGCCGGAGCCTGTGCTGCGGTAATAATATGTATATCCGGAGAGACCGCTTTCATTGAGGCGGCCTTTTTTGTTGCATTTATATGACAATTCTCAAAAAAAATGAGAAAAACAAAGAAAGATAGGAGGAAAATCGGTTCCTAAAACAGATTTTAAATTATATATTAAGTCTGGTAAATGTATCCTTGCCTAAGACTCAGATGAGAGAGAGATGATGACGTCTATGAAAAAAAATGCGGGTATGACTATCCGTACCAAGTTAATTCTTACATACCTAATAATACTGCTGCTGCCCAGTATTATAATAGGCTGGCGAACCTATCAAGCTGCCAGCCAGGAAGTGGAAGATCAACTGGTGAACAATGCTACCGAAAGTGTGTTGGCCGTAAATGAAATCATTAACTCTAATATTCAATCCAAAATAGATGCGATTTCCTATTTTGCCGCGGAGTTTTCATCTGAGGGGATCAACAGTGAGGGATCTGGGGGGACTTCCTCTGCTGTAAAAGCCAGACTGAAGGAATATGTGGCGCTGCATCCGGATGTACTGGACATTTATGTGGGTACAAGCAATGGCAAGGCTATTCATGCTTTAGATGCTAAGCTGCCAGAGGGTTATGATCCAAGGCAGGAAAGCGCCTATATTAATTCTCTGAAGCAAGGAAAAGGGGCAGTGATTTCTCCGGCTTTTCAAACCGTAAATAAGGAAACCGCGATTGCGATATCAACGGTTCTTAAGGGCGGTGATGGGGTGATCACAATGAATCTTAACCTGTCTACTTTAGGGGAGCTGACCTCAATTAAGGTAGGCAAGGAAGGTTATATCCTCATCGTTGATAACAGCAAGAAGTTTCTAGTTCATCCTACAGAAGCTATCGGGCAGGAATCGTCTGATGATTTTGTTAAGAAAATGTTCGAGAAAGAACAAGGGGTCTTCGATTATGTCTTCAAGGATACGTCCAAAAAGATGACCTTTATGGTCAATGAACTGACGGGTTGGAGAATCGGAGGTACGATCAGCATTGATGAGGTTAACTCAGCAACTAGTGGAATCCGCGATACAGCTCTGCTTGTTATTGTAGTTTCCGTTCTGCTTGCGCTGGTTGTGATCTATTTTAATATTCAATCGATTTTGAGACCGCTTTTCCGGCTGCGGAAAGCAACTGCGGTGATAGCCAAAGGTGATCTGTCGGAAGACATGGGTGTTTTCCGTAAAGATGAAATAGGGCTGCTGGCAGAGAATTTTCAATTAATGGTGATCAGCTTGCGCGAGATGATCATTGGCGTGCAGGAGATGACAAGCAATGTCTCCTCCTCAGCGGAAGAACTGACGGCTAGTGCGGATCAGACTGCCCAAACGATTGAGCAGGTGACCATAGCGATTCAGGACGTAGCGGCAGGGACGGAGCGACAGGTGGTTAGTGTACGAAAAGGAATGGAGAGCACTGCCGCTACAGCTAGTGAGGTCGAGCAGATTTCCACATATATGGAGCAAGTATCCACAATGATGGACAAGACTTCACTCTCAGCATCGGAAGGTAATGATTCGGTTATCAGCGTGGTGGACAAAATCAATGGTATCCATGAAACGGTCGGAGAGCTGGGCAGTGTAATTGACAAGCTGAATGAAAGAACCAGTCAAATTGAGGGCATTGTTGGTGTCATCACCGGGATTGCCCGCCAGACCAACCTGCTGGCTCTCAATGCTTCCATTGAGGCAGCCAGAGCCGGGGAACAAGGGCGTGGATTTGCGGTGGTTGCTGCCGAGGTGCGTAAGCTGGCAGAGGAATCAGAGAGATCCGCACATTTGATTGCCGAACAGATTACCGCTATTAATAGTGAAATGCTGCTGGTAACTCATACGATGGAAGACACCAGACAGCGCGTATCCGAAGGCATTGAGGCTGTGGATACTTCCGGACGTTCTTTCTCCCGTATCCGAAGAGCAGTAAAGAGTGCCGCGGAGAAGATTGAAGCCATGGGTGGGGTTGTGCAGACTTTATTGGTGGAATCTAATGATATGGAGAAGGCTATTGGGGAAATTCGCGGCATATCGGAAGAGGCGGCTGTGAATACAGAAACTATCGCAACTGCCGCACAAGAGCAGCTTGCTTCTGTAGAGGAGATGGCATCCTCGTCTACCGACCTTAGCCGTCTTGCAGAAGAACTGCAGAAGCTGGCGAGCCGCTTTAAGATAAACGCTTCTGGTAATAAGAATGATTTCTGATAGGAGAACCGTGCTTTTTATCTTCCCTTTTGAACTCCTTTGCAAGTATACTGATAAACAATAATGTTGGGTTAGGCAATGGAGAGAGGAGAGATAATAGGAAATGGCAGAGCAATTAAAAGGGATCACTGTCGCCTTGGCGGGTCCGCGCAAATCGGAAGAAATGGCCAAGCTGGTTCAGAATATGGGGGGGACGGCAGTAGGCCGGCCTGCTCAAGGGACTGTATTTCTTGATGACGAGGCCTTGCAGAAAGGTTTGAATGCATGGATCAATCAGCCTCCCTACTTGGCGATCCTGACTACAGGGATGGGACTTGATGCTCTCTTCGATATGGCTGAGCGAATGGGGATCGAAGAACGTTTCTTAGAAGTACTTTCTGGTTCTATTATTGCCGCACGGGGTTATAAGACAGTGAATGCTTTGAAAAAAAGAGGACTTACGCCGGAGGTTCGTGACGACGACGGAAGTACAATCGGATTGATTCGTGGGCTTCAATCCCTGAATTTGCAAGGGAAAGAAGTCGTTCTTCAGCTGCACGGCGATCCAGCTCCTCATATGCTTGCATGGCTGCAGGAGGCTGGGGCTACTACCCGCCAAGTGCTGCCGTATCGCCATACCCCACCTGAGCCGGGCGAACTGGAAAGATTGCTTCTAGAAATCATATCAGGCAAAATTGATGCCGTGGCTTTTACGAGTGCACCACAGTTTCGTTTCCTCTGTCAATTTGCCCGGGAACAGGGAAAGCTGGAAGAAATGCTGAAGTCTTTCGAGGATAAAGTGCTTGCTGTTTCTGTAGGACGGATTACCTCTGAGGCGCTTAAAGAAGAGGGCGTACAGCGTATCATTATGCCTGAGCATGAACGGATGGGAAGCATGATTGTAGAGCTAGGCAAATATGTGGCGGCGAATCGCTAAGTCACAAGTTGCGTCAGCTTTACACGAATGACGTTATCGCACAGAAGCATTCCCGCCTGTTATCATGGCCGGGGATGCTTTTTTACCCGGAAAAATAAGCCCAAAGAGCAATATACCTGCCATCTGCATGGACATTCGCGGCAGTTTTCCTTAGAATATAGGCAACATGTGACGAATAATAACAACGAATAAGGAGGAGGATCCCATGGACAAGAGAAAATGTCTATTACTTGGTGATTACACCCATCCCCGGTTTCATCCACTTCAAGGAGTGGACCAACAAATTAGTGAGATCTTAAATGATTTATTAACCGTGCAATGTTCAGAAAATAAAAAATTAATGCGCATTGAGCATTTAGCAAGTTATGACCTATGTATTGCTTACAATGAATTGTGGAACGAAACAGTCTCCCCTCAACAAACGGCTGGTTTGCTCAGCTATGTAAGTGGAGGAGGCGGACTCATTGTTCTTCATACGGGAGCTTCGCTGACGAAACGTAACGAGCTTGCACAGCTAATCGGGGGTCGATTTAACGGACACACAGCTTACGAACCCCTGAACTTCAAAGTGCTAGAGCATGACATTACCGAAGGTGTGGAAGATTTCCAATTGGATGAGGAGCCCTATCATTTTGAATTTGACCCGTTCACAGAACGGACTATTCTACTTCAATATGAATCTGAGGGGCAATGGATTCCAGCTGCATGGTGCCATAGCTATGGTTTAGGACGAGTAGTATTCCTTATGCCTGGTCATCATGAACCTTCCTTCCGTCATCCGGCACTACGTAAACTAATTCTACAGGCGGCTACTTGGGCTGCCCGTATTCCGGTCACTAACTAAGCAATGTTGTGTTTTTTTTGAAATACGTACACAGTGGGGTATACTTTAATCATAAACTCCGTTATGTAATGAAACGGAATCTTTGGGAGGAAAGTGCCATGAGTGATTTGTTTAAAAAAGCGATCTCTTTAGGAGTGGGCCTCACCATTGTCAGTAAGGAAAAAGTAGAGAAGGTTGTTGAAGAACTAGTGAAACGCGGGGAGCTTGCTCCTTCGGAATCTAGGGCTCTCGTCGATCGGCTAATTGAACGTGGTGAGGAAGAACGAGGCATGTTCAAATCTGCTGTACAAGAGCAAGTACAACGCGTGCTGAAGGAAATGAATGTGCCTGTACAAAACGATATTGCCGAGCTGGAAGGGCGAATTGCAGTATTGGAGCGCCGGTTGGCCGAGCTAGAGGGGATTTCCCATCTAGAGGGAACATCGGCGGAAACGCGTTCGGACTAAATGGCAGTACGCATTAGACATGCCGGACGTTACCGGGCAATCGCCATGGCGCTTATGCGCCATGGTTTTGGCTATATGGTGGAAGAGCTGGGGCTCTATCACTTACTATCCCTTCCACGTCGTCTTGTAACGCAGGAAGCACACACAAGCCTTACGCTTGGGGAGCGGATTCGGCTGGTGCTGGAGGATTTGGGTCCAACCTTTATTAAGCTGGGACAACTCGCCAGTACCCGTTCAGATCTGCTGCCTGATTCTATTATTCAGGAATTGGTAAAACTACAGGATAATGTGCCTCCTTTTCCTGTCGACCGCGTGCGCGCGATCATTGAGCAGGAACTGGATCAGCATATGGATGAAATCTTTAATTCTTTTGAGGATACGCCACTTGCTGCGGCATCCATCGGTCAGGTGCATAGGGCTGTGCTTCACAGTGGACAAGTCGTAGCTGTTAAAGTTCAACGTCCGGGTATTCTGCGAACGATGAGCAGGGATTTGGAAATCCTCAAAGATTTAAGCACGCTTGCTGAAAAGCGGCTCGCTTGGGCGAGGCAATATCAGCTGTGCCGTATGGTAGAGGAGTTCTCGAAATCGCTGCTTGGCGAGCTGGATTACAGCCAAGAGGGGCGTAATGCAGAGAAAATCGATCAGCAGATGGATTATGAGGGAGTGTACATCCCGGATATCTATTGGGACTATACGTCAACACGAGTGCTGACGATGGAATATGTGGTAGGGACAACGCTGAGTCGTCGCGATGAGTTGCTGAGTAAAGGCGTTAAGCTTAAAGCCATTGCTCAGCAACTTGTGGAAATGATGCTTAGACAAATCTTCATTCATGGTTTTTTCCATGCTGATCCTCATCCGGGCAATGTTATACGGATGGGTGATGGAAAGCTGGCTTTGATTGATTTTGGCATGATGGGTCGGCTGAATGAGGAGATGAAGGAGCAGCTGTCTGCACTTATTATCGCTCTGATGCGCAAAAATACGGATGCGATGGTCCGGGCAATTTTGCGTCTTGGAGTCATTCCTGAGGATGCTGATCGAAGTGCGCTGCATGATGATATGGATCGGCTGCGGGATGAATATTATGATGTTCCATTTAGCAAAATGAGTATAGGCAAAGCCCTAAATGATCTGTTCGGCATAGCGCGAAAACACCGTCTAGTGCTGCCGCCGGATTTGACGATGTTAGGGAAGACAATGCTCACGCTGGAGGGAGTCATCAGCAACTTAGATCCAACCATCAGTATTTTGGAGATGGCGGAACCCTTTGGGCGGGAACTTGTGAAGCAGCGCTTTAGCGGCAGTCGATTGCAGCGTAAGTTCCTGGGAGGCGTAGCCGACTTAACAGAGAGTCTGCTGGAGCTTCCTGGGCAGGCTAAGCAGTTATCCGCGCTGATCAGTAAGGGAAAGATAAAGGTGGAGATTGTGGCACCTGAGATGCAGAATCTGGAGCGTAAGCTGGACCGGGTAGGTAACCGTTTAGCATTCAGTATTGTGATGCTCGCGTTTAGCATCATCATGACAGGACTCATTATTGGTACTGCAATGCGTGGACAGCCTTCAGTGTTATGGAATTTCCCTACAGTGGAGGTTGGCAGCGTAGTGGCACTTCTGATGTTCTTGTGGCTGATCTATGCGATTTTTAAATCGGGAAGGTTCTAGCTTAAGGGATTTGAATAATTATTCTTCAGCAGTTTCACACAAATGCCTTTCTATCAAGTACAATATAAAAGATAACTTTCTAAGCTTAACTTTACTTCTATTGTATAAAGTGGAATGGAACGCAAATGGAGTGCCGTCTTAACGTCCGGTGGATCGCTGCTGCCCAGAAACCGAACTTTGACCGCACTCTTTTAACGGGTCAAGGGATACATGGGACGGAAGGATGCCGGTGACGGTGTTCTTCCGCTTTTGTTTGAATATAGCTGAATCTGAAGCATATGCCCCAGAACAGGACAGCCTATGCAGGCTGCCTCATACAGGGCTTTTGAAGACGGAAGTTAAGAAAGAGATGTAATCAAATTAAACCGAGAAAATAGTGAGGTGGAGAATTTGCCGGGATTTAAAGATTTAGGAGTTTCAGAATTACTGTGTACATTGCTTCAAAGTCAAGGCATTGTTAAGCCTACGCCAGTGCAACAGGAAGCCATTCCGCCATTGGTGCAGGGCTTGGACGTAATAGCTAGAGCGAAGACAGGTACAGGGAAGACCTTGGCCTTTTTGCTGCCAATTATGGACAAGATCCATACGGAGCGGGCTTACCCTCAGGCGCTGATTATGGCTCCAACACGTGAGCTGGCTTTGCAAATTACAGAAGAGGCACGCAAGCTGGCGCGTCATACGGATATCAAAATATTGGCGGTTTACGGTGGTCAAGATGTAGAGAAGCAACTGCGCAAGCTGGAAGGCGGCAGACATCTTATCATCGGTACACCGGGCAGACTTTTGGATCATATGCGCCGGGAAACGCTGGATCTTAGCGGTGTAAAAATGCTCGTTCTGGACGAAGCAGATCAAATGCTGCACATGGGCTTTTTGGAGGATGTTGAGACTATCATTACGGCTGTGCCTTATCGCCGTCAGACTATGTTGTTCTCCGCGACAATGCCTGATCCGATTAAACGTCTCGCTGCTAATTACATGAAAGAGCCACTGGATATCATCATTAAGAGTGGTTCGCCGATTCCGCTGGATAATATCAAACAGCAAGTAGTGGAATGCTCGGACCGTAATAAAGAAGAAGCGCTCAAATCCCTCATTGAACGGGATCGTCCTTACTTGGCTATTATTTTCTGCCGGACGAAACGACGGGTATCCAATTTGAACGAAGCGCTGCAAGCAGCCGGTTATGAATGTGACGAGCTGCACGGTGATTTGTCCCAAGGTAAACGTGAAGGCGTGATGAAAAGATTCCGTGATGCGAAGCTGCAGCTGCTTGTAGCGACAGACGTAGCAGCTCGGGGTCTGGATGTTGAAGGTATTACTCACATCTTTAATTATGATATGCCGCTTGATGTGGATAGCTATATTCACCGGATCGGCCGGACTGGCCGTGCTGGAGGCAAAGGGCTTGCAATAACTTTCGTATCTCCACGTGATCAAGAGGGTCTGGATTTGATCGAGCATGGCATCTCGCAGCGGCTGGATCGCCGCCGTTACGAGAAGGATGAATTCGGCGTTGGCGAATTCATCCCTGTGCAAGGCGGCGGACGCCACGGCGGTCGCCAAAGCGGCGGCGCTGAGGCAGCGCGCACGGGCCGCGGGCCGAAGACCGGCGGCTCTGGCCGCGGCGGAGCTCCGCGCGGCGAAGGCGGAGCGCGGCAAGGTGGCCGTGGCCGCGGTAAAGAAGCAGGCGGCTGGGGCGCGCCTGCAGAAGGTCGCCGCGGTCGTTCCGATGCGGCGGCGGGCAAGCGTGGCGGCAGCGGCTATGACACTGCTGCTCCTAAGGGCGGCGGCAAGGCTGCCGGCGTAGTGCGAGTAGGCGGCGGCTATGGCGCCTTCGCCTCCCGAGGCGAAGCGTCTGCCAGCGGTAACGCGGCAACGCCTAGCGCTGGTTCGCGCGGTGCGAACCGGAAGGGCGGACCAAGCACTGGCTACAGTGAGAACGTAGCTAGAGGTGCGGACGGCGGTGCCTACACTGGAGGCACTCCACGTGGCGGCTTAGGCAGCGGCTACGGTGCAGGCCCGTCTAGAGGCGGCAAAGGTGGTAAAGGCAGCAAAGGCGGATACGCCGGTGCCAAGGGTGGCGCTGCTGGCAAAGGCGGCCGCAACAGCGGCGGCGGATCTTCACGCGGTGGCCGTAGCAATGGATCCGGTGGCTTTAAAAGCGGCGGTCGCGGCACTTCCAGATAAAGTTAGTAGAGTTTTATAGATGAAACTTGTTACCATAGGGTAGTTAGCGCTGAAGCTAATGACCTATGGTAACCTTTATTTTATAGCGTGGAACATATTGATTTTTATATTAAAAATAGGTTCTTAGTGAAACATTTATGAAGGAAAGCCTGTCTAATAGATAAATAGAATGTTCGGCTTCGAGGAGGAAGAACTTACAGATGTCAAAAAAATTTAAAATTATAATCTTGTTAATTGTCGTTATTGCTGTCGGTTGGGGAATAGGAAAGTACACGTCTCCTTCTGCTTCGGAGAGTAACGGTTCAAATATAAATGTGGGGGATAATCTTCAAGGTGAGCCTGGGGAGACGGGGGAAAGTGATGGAGGGGGGATTACAGACCCGGCAGTAGCTGATCCATCGGATACACCAGATCCATCAGAACCCTCTAGTCCGCCTGAATCAGGCGGTGATAATGCAGGTAGTGTTCCAGATCCTATATCTGCAGAGCCTGATAGTATTACAGTGATGGTAAATAAGCAGTATGGTTTGCCTGATAATTATAAACCAACGGATCTTGTCTATCCTGATGTCCGGTTTACCTTCAAAGAGAAAATCGAAAAGCGTATGATGCGCAGCGAAGCCGCTAAAGCCTTGGAGAAGATGTTCGCAGGTGCAGAGGAAGACGGAATTTATTTAGCAGGCGTTTCTGCCTACCGCTCACAGGCAACCCAGACGACTTTGTATAACCGTTATGTGGAGAGAGACGGGGAAGAAAAAGCCCGTACTTACAGTGCAGTCCCTGGCTATAGCGAGCATCAGACCGGGCTGGCTATTGATGTCTCGGGAAGTGATGGCAAGTGTGCCGCTGAGAGCTGTTTTGGTGGGACGAAGGAAGCTGAGTGGTTGGCCAAGCATGTAGGGGAATATGGTTTTATCATCAGATATCCTGAAGGTAAGCAAGACATTACCGGATATAAGTACGAGCCTTGGCATATCCGTTATGTAGGTAAGGACATTGCTGCCTATATCAATGAGAAGGATATTACGTTGGAAGAATATTATGACGCAATTCCGGTATCGAAATAACACAGACGCAGAGAGCAGTCCTATGAAATTTGTAGGGCTGCTTTTTCTATGGCTATAAAAAGAGTTCAGAAGTTGCATTCCCTTACAGTTCGGGTAAGATACGTAGTGTAGTCTAAGTAAAAGGAAAGAAGGGGAATAAAGATGTCGATCTACAATTTTGCCGGCGTTACACCTTCGGGTAAAGAAGTGCCGTTTGCGGAGTATGAAGGTAAGGTGCTGCTGATTGCTAATACGGCTAGTAAGTGCGGACTTACGCCACAGTATGGAGATCTTCAGAAACTATACGAACAGTATAGCGATCAAGGACTTGTAGTATTAGGATTCCCCTGCAACCAGTTTGCGGGCCAAGAGCCAGGTACGAGTGAAGAGGCTGAGGAATTCTGTCAGATTAATTATGGAGTTACCTTTCCGGTATTCGCCAAAGTTGATGTTAATGGACCGGATGCCAGCCCGCTTTTCAATTATTTGAAGGAGCAGCAGCCTGGTGCTGGAGACAGCAGCGACATTAGCTGGAATTTCACCAAATTTCTTATTGATCGCAGCGGCAATGTAGTGGCTCGTGTGGAGCCCAAAGAATCGCCGGAAACGATGAAACAACATATTGAGTCACTACTGTAGATCCATTATGGGGTCAGTTGCAGAGTGATCTTCCAAGTATCCCTTCGACTCGGTTTCGACCGATGCTCGCGGGGATTTTCTTTTTTTAAAGGATTAATGGAGATTGCCTTGAATTTTTATTGTGATAAATTATACTTGACGCTTTAAAAAGACGATGTATCCTTTGAAGAGAATATAGCAACTGAGCGAACATGCATAAAAAAGCGGAGTACAGCAGGATAATAACGGCAGGAGGGTTTTATACAAGCATGAAGTTAATTACAGAGGTAGCAGCACAAGCAGGAATCGACGAGCAGCATCTGGAACTATACGGCAAATATAAAAGCAAACTCTCACCTTCCTTATGGGAGGATATGAAAAACAAGCCAGATGGCAAGCTGGTTCTGGTCACTGCGGTGAATCCGACCCCTGCTGGCGAGGGTAAGACCTTAACAACCATCGGGTTGGCGCAGGCAATGAATGCAGCAGGAGTGAAGACCGTGGCTGCTTTACGTGAGCCCTCGCTTGGGCCTTGCTTAGGGATGAAGGGCGGCGCAACAGGCGGCGGGAAGTCGCAGATTGTTCCGGCTGATGAGATTAATTTGCACTTTACCGGTGACATTCATGCGGTAACTTCTGCGCATAATTTATTGTCCGCAATGATTGACAATCATATCTTCCAAGGCAATGAGCTGGGACTGGATCCGCAGCGTATCGTTTGGAAACGTGTCATGGATATGAACGACCGCAGCCTGCGCAGTATTGTGACTGGGCTCGGGGACGGAAATGGAGCGGTACGGGAAAGTGGCTTTCAGATTACAACGGCTTCTGAGATTATGGCTGTGTTATGCTTATGCGATAACCTTATTGATCTCAAGAAGCGTTTAAACCGTATTCTGATTGGATATGACCAAGAGGGACAACCGGTAACAGCCGAGCAAATCGGGGCCGTTGAAGCGATGACAGCGCTGCTTAAGGAAGCAGTTAAGCCAAACTTGGTACAGACTCTGGAAGGTACGCCTGTTATTGTGCACGGGGGGCCGTTTGCGAATATCGCTCATGGCTGCAGCAGTGTTATTGGCACTCGTTATGCCCTTAAGCTGGGAGATGTTGTGGTCACCGAAGCAGGCTTCGGAGCGGATCTTGGTGCAGAGAAATTCATGGATATCAAATGCCAACAGGCCGGGTTAACCCCTTCTGCTGCTGTTCTTGTCGTAACTGTTAAGTCCTTAAAATATAACGGTGGTGTGCCTAAAGGCGAGCTTCTAACCGAGAATCGGACGGCGCTGCGCGCGGGATTGGTGAACTTAGAACGTCATGTAGAGAATCTCGGTAAATTTGGAGTCCCTGTTTTAGTTGCCATAAATCATTTTGAAGGGGACAGTGAGGGCGAGATTAATGATGTATTGGAGGCCTGCCGCAATTTAAACGTGCCAGCTGCGATCTCAAAAGTATGGGCGGAAGGTAGTGCAGGTGGACAGGAGCTGGCTTCTGAACTGAACAAGCTCTTGGACAATAGTGGTCCGAGCCAGTTTGCTCCTCTGTATGAGAAGGATCTCGACATTTCATCCAAAATCAACAAAATTGTCCATGAGATCTACCGCGGGGCAGAAGTGAATTTTTCCCCGGCGGCTAAGCGGAGTCTGGCGGTTATCGAGCGGCTTGGGCTAAATGATCTTCAAGTATGTTTGGCGAAAACGCCTTATTCCTTCTCCGACCAGCCTAGACTCCTCGGAGCACCGGAAGGCTTTACGATTGGTGTCCGAGATATTACCCTTTCGCTTGGTGCAGGTTTTGCGGTAGTTATTACAGGCAATATCGTTACGATGCCAGGTCTGCCAGCTAAGCCAGCCGCTGAGGGACTATGGATGGATGAGGACGGAGAGATTCACGGTTTGGTGTAAAAGTGTTTTAATAAAAGGCTTCTCCTTGTTGGTATTAGAGGGGAGGCCTTTTTTTATGCTTCCTTTGGATTCCTGCAAATGCGGATCATAATGTACCTCCCACGTGGCAAAGCTAACGGAGTCGCATTCGGCAGCAGTGGCGGAAAAAAACTTAAAATTGTGAACAATATGAGGATATAGGTAAAAAAGACTTGTAATGTGATAAATATCACAATATAATCAGTTTATAAAGTGAAATAAATCACAACTAGCCCATTGTTGATCAGATTCCATCATTGATCGGTCATGCAAGTCAAATATATAACCCGATTGTCCATTTGAAGGAGGAAGAAATAATGAAAGTAGCTGTCATTGGATGTACCCATGCCGGAACCGCCGCAATTGTAAATACTGCCCAGCTCTACCCGGATGCCGAGATTACTGTATATGAGCGTAATGATAATATTTCCTTCTTATCCTGTGGGATTGCCTTGTATGTAGGTGGAGTGGTTAAAGACCCAGAGGGGCTATTCTATTCTTCACCAGAAAAGCTTGCAGAGCTTGGCGTAAAGACCAATATGCGTCATGAAGTAACTGCAGTGGATACGAAGTCCAAAACATTGCGTGTACGCAATCTGGAGACAGGCCACGAGTTCGCTGACACCTACGATAAGCTGATTATGACTACAGGTTCATGGCCGATTGTGCCGAAGCTTGAAGGATTTGAACTCGAGGGGATTTTACTTTCCAAGAACTATGATCATTCCAACACTATTATAGAAAAAGCTAAACAAGCGAATAAAATCACCGTCGTCGGCGCTGGATATATCGGCGTTGAACTGGTGGAAGCTTTTCAAATGAATGGCAAGCAAGTTACACTAATTGATGGTGAAGATCGCATTCTGAGTAAATATCTGGACCAGGAATTTACTGCACCGATCGAACAATCTTTTCAGGATCATGGGATTAAATTGGCACTGAATGAGAAGGTCAGCTCTTTTGCAGGCAAAGACGGTAAGGTAACAAAGGTTATTACAAGCAAAGGTGAGCATGAGACAGATCTGGTCATTCTCTGCATTGGTTTCCGTCCTAATACTGAACTCTTAAAAGGTCAAGTCGATATGCTGCCTAATGGTGCCATTGTAGTCAATAACTATATGCAGACTAGCTGCCCGGATGTATATGCCGCTGGCGACAGCTGTGCCATTCATTACAACCCTACAGGCAAACACGCCTATATCCCACTGGCAACCAATGCCGTGCGGATGGGAACCTTAGTTGCACGCAACTTGGTAACAGAGACCATTCCTTATATGGGTACACAAGGGACTTCGGGCATTAAGATTTATGAAGACAATATCGCTGCAACAGGGCTTACTGAAGAAGGAGCTAAGGCTGAAGGAATGGACGTAGAAACCGCCATGATTATTGATAACTACCGTCCGGAATTTATGCCCACCTTTGAGCAGGTACAGTTAAAAGTAGTGTTTGATCGCGCCACACGCCGTATTCTCGGGGCTCAAATTATGTCCAAGATGGATCTGACGCAATCGATCAACACAGTGTCTGTATGTATTCAAAATCATATGACAATCGACCAACTAGCCTTTATCGATTTCTTCTTCCAACCGCATTACAACAAACCTTGGAACTTCCTGAATACAGTAGGTCTTCAAGCGCTGCCGACAACAGTACCAAGCAAAGAGGCTGTAACGGTTTAAAAAGAAACGATTGTTTCTGAGTGATTTATCGACGGAAAAGACAACCTTATAAAGCTAGAAAAGCAGCGATTCTCCTGTAACGGGAGGATTGCTGCTTTTTTTGTTAGGTGCAGAATGATTAGCTGCTTGGGTAGATGCAATCCAATGGCTTCGGTGATGGTAGCAAGCCAAATGTGCTCAAAAGCTACGTATAAGGTCATCTGAGTCCGATCGTGCTGAGTCATCACCTTCTGCAGAAGCTTTCGGACTCAGGAGCTCTGTATAAGGTCAACTGAGTCCGATCGTGCTGAGTCATCGCCCTCCGCAGAATTTTTCGGACTCAGAAGCCGCTATTTAGCAAATAATCGCCTTTTGAGTGTGATTTCGGACTCCAGTGCAGCTATTACATAGAATGAGGTACAACTAGTGTGTTTTTGGTGCCAATAGCGACTATGGGGTCCGATAGCGAGCCAAATGTGCTCAAGAGCTACGTATAAGGTCATCTGAGTCCGATCGTGCTGAGTCACCGCCCTCCGCAGATGCTTTCGGACTCAGAAGCCGCTATATAGCAAATAATCGCCGTTTGAGTGTGATTTCGGACTCCAATGCAGCTATTACATAGAATGAGGTACAACTAGTGTGTTTTTCGTGCTAATAGCGACTATGGGGTCCGATAGTGAGTCAAATGTGCTCGAAAGCTAAGATTAGGGTCATCTGAGTCCGATCGTGCTGAATCATCGCCCTCCGCAGAAGCTTTCGGACTCAGAAGCCGCTAATTAGCAATAAATCGCCGTTTGAGTGTGCTTTCGGACTCCAATGCAGCTATTACATAGAATGAGGTACAACTAGTGTGTTTTTCGTGCCAATAGCGACTATGGGGTCCGATAGCGAGCCAAATGTGCTCAAAAGCTACATATAAGGTCAACTGAGTCCGATCGTGCCGAGTCATCGCCCCCTGCAGAAGCTTTCGGACTCAGAAGCCGCTATTTAGCAAATAATCGCCTTTTGAGTGTGCTTTCGGACTCCAGTGCAGCTATTACATAGAACGAGGTACAACTAGTGTGTTTTTGGTGCTAATAGCGACTATGGAGTCCGATAGCGAGTCAAATGTGCTCGAAAGTTACGAATAAGGTTATCTGAGTCCGATGTCCGGGTGTGGGCCAAATATGCTCAAAAGCTACGATTAGAGTCATCCGAGTCCGATAGAATGCCGATAGTGAAGTATGACTATAGTGAGGTATGACTACAGTGAGGTATAGCTACTGTGAGATCTAGCTGCATATAAGGACAACTGTGTCCGATAGCTGCTGCGTACGCTCAAATGTAATCCAACGAAACAAGATATGCTGGCTTAGCCGGTCATACACAAACTTCTATTTGTGCTCAGGTCGCAGTAAATTTGACATGTCAGTGAAAACTTTCACTTAGTTTTCTCAAAGTGATAATTATCACGTTAATGTATTTTACGACACGCTACAATGGTCATAAAGGAACAAATTTGAAGTAAATAGATGAAGGGGATAGGAACCATGGCTTATAGCAAACCGCAGCAAATTGCCGAAGTAACTGTAGAGAACGGCATAAAAAAAGCTCATAATCCGCTAAGTACCGTACTTATTCTGGGCTTTTTGGGAGGAGCGTTTATTGCGCTCGGGTTTTTATTAGATATTCGCGTCATTGCTGGCGCACCACAGGAATGGGGTTCCATTGCTAACTTTATCGGAGCCGCAGTCTTCCCCGTTGGGCTGATCATGGTACTCCTTGCAGGTGGAGAACTGCTGACAGGGAATATGATGGCCGTGCCGCTCGCTTTTATGGCTAAGAAGATTTCTTTCTGGGAAGTTGTGAAGAATCTTTTGCTCATTACGATTAGTAATCTGGCAGGGGCATTATTTGTAGCTTATTTCTTCGGTCATGTGGTGGGTTTAACTTCAGAGGGTGTGTATTTAGAAAAATTGGTGGATATGGCTGGTCATAAAATCGATGCAGAATTCTTTCCGGCATTTGTTTCGGGTATCGGCTGTAACTGGCTCGTTGCGCTGGCCGTATGGCTCTCCTATGGAGCAGATAACTTCAGCGGCAAAATCCTTGGTATTTGGTTTCCAACGATGGCCTTTGTTGCGATCGGATTCCAGCACGTTGTAGCTAACATGTTCCTAATTCCAGCAGCTATTTTTGAAGGTTATTATTCATGGGGGCAATACTTCACTAACTTTGTTCCCGTCTGGCTCGGCAATCTAACGGGTGGGGCAATATTTGTCGCAGCTGCCTATTGGATGGCATACTTGCGTAAAGCACCTACGGCTATTCAATCCGTAGATAGCATGTCCGGCAGCAGTGTCAAAAAACACGCTTAAGCTCGTCTTATAGAGCACTCCATAGAACATTCAAGGTCTGCCTTATTGGTGGCGTTAATGTTTTAGGGGTGCTTTTTGTTATGTAGACACAAAAAAATCCGCCGTGATTTATCCGCGCTCGGGGGAACGAAATCGGATCACGGCGAATTTTGAAGGGGGAGTGTTTCTAGGCTCTATTACCCCGTCTTTCTAAAAGCGAATCAGTTTCTTCTTGTTTAGTTTGCTTTACGGACGACAGCCACGGCTTTAAAATAAGAATAGATATTAGAACTAGGGAGGACTGCGGACGTGAACCCCAAGGGAGACGGGATATTTCATGCGATATATGCGTCTTATCCTCTAGATTTCATGCGTACTTTATCACGATAAAACGTCAATGTGTATGCTTGCTCATAGCCCTGTTTTGGGATGATACTGGATGAATTAATGACACATATATAACAGGGGATGTACACTACTTATGAAGTTTTTACAGGCATATCCAAAAGAAGTGAAAATATTTCTAATTGCCAGCCTAATTAACGCAACAGGTAGTGCGCTGATGTGGCCGCTCGTTACGATGTATGTATTTGATGAGCTTGGACGCAGCATGTCAGATGCTGGACTGGTGATTCTTATTCAATCGGTTGGTGGGATCGTGGGTCAACTACTCGGGGGCTCACTCTATCATAAGGTAGGCGTTAACCGGCTGATTGTCGGAGCGCTCGCCATGAATGCTTTGGCACTGTTCACCTTGCCGGCAGCTAGTAACAACTGGACGTTATTTATGGTAGCAATGGGACTGGTAGGATTATTTAATTCCTTATCATTACCTGCCATTCAGGCATTTATCGGCTTTCGTTTCACGAAGCAGCGTGGTGAGCTGTTTAATGTTATTTATGTCGCCAATAATATTGGTGTAGCACTGGGGACGGCATTAAGCGGGTTTTTGGCCGATATTTCCTATATGCTAAGCTTTGTAATGAATGGTGTAACTTCGGCGGTATTTGCGGGTTTCTTTTTTATATATCTGAAGAAAATCGGTGGAGAACCTGCGCATGAGGTAATGGGGCATCAGAAGAATGAACCAGAGAAACAATCCACGTGGAAGCTAATGGGGCATACTCGTATTTATCTTTATATGGGGATCGGTTCTTTGTTCCTGCTTCTCGGTAACTCTATCTGGAATACAGGGGTATCTCCGTTCATTATTTCAGAGGGCTGGCCTAAGAAAACTTATGGTTTTCTCTGGACACTGAACGGTATTTTGATTTTTGCAGCTCAGCCATTGGTAACAATGATTAAGCGCTGGTTCGCGTCTACCTCAACGGCGCAAATGACTGCAAGTGCCCTGTTTTATTTGGGTGGCTATGCGTTTCTTTTGTGGATGCCTAATTATCCTGGCTTAGTGCTCGGAATGGTGCTTGCTACACTGGGAGAAATGCTGATTTCTCCAGCGATGCCATCCTTTATCTCGGATCATGCGGGGCGCAGCGCACCATTTTATTTGGGACTAAGCGGAGGGATAGGTGCAGTCGGGAGAGTCATTGGCCCTTACTTCATGGGCAGACTGTATGATAGCGGTGGTTTGGCACCGACAGCCTGGCTGGCCTGTGCGATGGCGCTGCTGTCTGTAGGATTTTTCGTCATCCATTCTTTAGTCAATCGTAAAGGCCATTCGTTAGAGCGGTCCGTAAGATAACTATACACAGTGGATTCCAACATCTGCTGTGAATTCTATAGAGGTGCAAGGCAAGGGGTGTACATCTTATGAAACAAATCAACAAGGCAAGGTTAACTATTAGACCCTCAGAGATTAAAGACGTGCGAGAACTCATTGATCTGGACCATCTGATTTGGACAGAGGACACTAGCCCGGGACCTATGTTGTGGCGCTCACAAGAGGATTTCTTGCTGAATGCTCCCCCGGGCTCTCAGCTCGTAGCGCTGCAAGATGACAAGCTATGTGGATATGTCGGGTTTGGCTGCCCTAGTAGAATGGAGAGCAACCGGCATGTGTGCGAGGTTAATATTGCTGTTCATCCGAACTATCAACGTTTAGGCATCGGCCGGCAGCTCATGGAAGCCATTAAGGAACATGCTGCGGCGCATGCTATTCGTAAGCTTCGCCTGCGTGTATTATCCTGTAATGAATCAGCGATTTCTTTTTATCGGAAATGCGGTTTTGTGGAAGAGGGACGTCTGCGGGAGGAGTTTTATCTTGGCGGCCGTTATGTGGATGAGATATTTATGAGCTGCATGCTGACAGGAGGAAATGGATATGGAGATCGTCTCGCTTAATGTCGGTCGGCCGGTGACGGTGGATTATCGGGGAAAACCTTTGGAGACCGGAATTTATAAAACGCCTGTAGAAGGATCGGTTCAGCTTCATACCAATGGATTTGTTGGAGATGGTCAGGCAGATCTTAAATATCATGGAGGTCCTGACAAGGCGGTGTGCGCCTATCCCATTGAGCACTATCCTTATTGGGAACAGCAGCTGGGAAAGAAACTGGAGTACTCGGCTTTCGGAGAAAATATCACCACAACGGGTCTGCTGGAGATAGAGGTGTGTATTGGCGACGTATATGAAATAGGCACCACTCTGCTTCAGGTTAGCCAGCCAAGATATCCTTGCTTCAAAATCTCACAAAAGCATGGACCCGCAGATCTTCCGGCTCAAGTTCTGGATACAAGGTATAGCGGATTTTACTTGCGTGTACTTCGTGAAGGAATGATTTCAACCGGCGATGCAATTGTCAAAAAAGAAAACGGAGACAGCAATGCTTCCGTGGCGCATGTACTGCATTTAATGCAGGTTGGGCTGCAAGAGGAGGCTGCTCTGGCAGAGCTTGTGGAGCTGGAAGCCCTCTCAGCCGTAGTACGGAACAAGTTTCGAAAACAGCTGGGTATGCCAGAGATCTAATCTTGGTCTGCTCAATAAAATAAACCTGGGGGCGTATGCCAGCCAGGTTTATTTCTGCTTGCGTGTTTGTTTAACTTTGCTTTGCTTAAGTAACTTAGCCGAGCAGCTGCCACTCACTACGTAATAAACCATATACGGCGTGATTCACGTAGCCATCGGGCAGCTTTTCTGCCTGTCTGATCACACCTTCAAGCACAAAACCAAGCCGTTCAGGAATTGCCCGGCTAGTTACGTTGGCGGTTGCGCAGCGAATTTCTACCCGCTGCAGCTCCATTTCCAGCAGGGCGTAGTCTACTAGAACTCGGCAGGCACTGGTCATATAACCTTTGCCTTCATATCCATCACCAAGCCAATAACCAATCCCTACGGAACGGTTATGCCAGTCAATCTGGTGATACCCAATGACGCCAGCGAGCTCGCCGCGGACCCAAAGTCCAGCAGTGAAGGCGCCATTGTCGGTGCCTTGTTTTATAGCATTTTTAATGAAATTAAGGGTGTGATCCTGTTCCGTAACGGCATCAACCCAAGGAAGCCATTGCCTAAGTCGTTCCCGCGAGCGCTCCACTAACGCGAATATGTGCCTAGCATGCTCAGGCATGAGTGGCTTTAAGATAAGCTCTTCGTCGATGACATAATTAAACAAGCAGTTGCCTCCTTTTCGGCACAAGGCCTTATGTATGATTATGGATTTTTTCTTATGATTATCATGCTACTCTATCGCCCGCAGAGAAGTCAAAAGGTCTAAAGATGCTAAAAATTGATCCAGGCCATGTGCCCCCTTTTATTGAACAATCTACAGTTAACGGGTATATTAGTAGGAAACATGTTTATACAAGAAGTAGTGTAACACTACAGAACGAAAGGTTGATAGCTGTGGAGAACCGTACTACCCCCTCCAATTTTATTAAAAATGTTATTACCGAAGACCTCCGTACGGGTAAAGTAAAAGAAGTTGTCACACGCTTTCCGCCGGAGCCGAACGGTTACTTACATATCGGACATGCCAAGGCGATTTGGATTAACTTTACACTGGCGGACGAGTTCGGTGGCAAGACTAACCTAAGATTTGACGACACGAATCCTGCCAAAGAAGATACGGAATATGTGAACTCCATTCAGGAAGATGTAAAGTGGCTGGGCTATGAATGGGAAGAGCTGCGTTTTGCATCGGATTATTTTGAAGAAATGTACAAACGTGCCGAATTATTAATTACTAAAGGCAAAGCTTATGTAGATGACCTCAGCGCGGATGAAATTCGCCAATTGCGGGGAACGCTGACAGAGCCAGGACAGAACAGTCCACATCGTGAGCGCAGTATCGAAGAGAATTTGGATCTGTTCCGCCGTATGCGGGCAGGGGAATTCAAAGATGGTGAGAAGGTTCTTCGTGCCAAGATCGATATGGCATCACCAAATATTAATCTGCGTGATCCTGTCATCTATCGGATTACTCATGCGCATCACCATAATACAGGGGATAAATGGTGCATCTACCCGATGTACACGTTCGCTCATCCACTTGAGGACGCCATTGAAGGAGTAACTCACTCCCTTTGTTCGCTTGAGTTTGAAGATCAACGCCCATTTTATGATTGGGTCGTAGCGGAATGTGAGATGCCTTCTGTTCCGCATCAATATGAATTCGGCCGTCTGAATCTCGCTCAAACCATGACTAGTAAACGTAAGCTGAAGCTGCTGGTAGACGAAAAACATGTGGATGGCTGGGACGATCCGCGGATGCCAACGATCTCCGGCCTGCGCCGCAGAGGATATACGCCGGAAGCGATTCGTAAATTCGTGTACGAAGCAGGGATCTCCAAGAGTCAGGGTCTAGTGGACCTGCAAATGCTGGAGCACTTTATCCGGGAAGACCTTAAGTTAACTGTGCCTCGCACCATGGCTATACTTCGTCCGCTTAAGGTTGTTATCACCAATTATCCGGAAGGCCAAACAGAATGGCTTGAAGCGGAGAATAATACAGAGAATGAAGAAATGGGTGTACGCCAAATTCCGTTCTCTCGTGAGATTTATGTTGAGCGCGACGACTTTATGGAGAATCCGCCCAATAAATATTTCCGCTTGTTCCCCGGCAATGAAGTACGTCTGAAGCATGCTTATTTCATCAAATGTAATGAAGTCATTAAAGATGAGAATGGCGAGGTTGTTGAACTGCATTGTACGTATGATCCGGAAACAAAGAGTGGCAGTGGATTTACAGGCCGTAAGGTAAAAGGTACTCTGCACTGGGTAGAAGCTAGTCAAGCTGTGCCTGCAGAATTCCGTTTATACGAGCCACTGATTTCTGCTGAAGAAGTAGATGAGGCTGCAGAAGTTGAAGGTCTGGATTCCACGGTAGAGAAAGCGGAGCCTAGCTTCTTGGATCAGCTTAATCCTAAATCCATTGAAATCTTACAAGGTTTTGTGGAACCCGCGCTTAAGGAAAGTGTGGCTCAGGATAAATTCCAGTTCTTCCGTCATGGCTATTTTAATGTAGATAGCAAATATTCGGCGCCTGGGCATCTCGTATTCAATCTTATCGTTTCACTGAAGAGTTCATTTCAGCCTCCAAAACAAGGCTAACACTTGATTCGTTCAGGTTCTTTATAATAAAACAGGCGCAAACGTCCCGTTTAGGTACGTTTGCGCCTGTTTTTTATATTTTCGCTTATAATATTTCGATGTGAGAGAGTTCTTCCTCATCCTCTGTAGGGGGCCGGTAGCCTCCACGGTTTACAAAGAGCCACATGAAAGTAAAGCCTAGCGTTCCAAACAGTGTCAAGAAGACACCCGCTTGATACATGCTCTGTGCCCCTAGATTTTGATACATCCAACCTCCGAGAACTCCTCCAACAATACCGGCTATACCGCTCCAAGTCAGTGTGTAGAGCGCTTGTCCTGAAGCACGGTAAGGTCTTGGAATAAGAAGCATGGTCAGTTGAGTGCCTACATAGAAGAAACCACCAAATGTTATGCAGTGTAAAATTTGAATGAGCACTACTTGGAGGGCTGTAGTCGCGTCCGCCATGAACCACCATCGTAGTACGAATAAAGCGCTAACCAGCGCAAGCCAGCCGAGCAGAACAGATATTTTACGTTTAAGGAATCGGTCGCAGAGAACAAATACACCCACTTCCAAAATAGAGGAGAGGAATACTGCGAGACCAATCATTCCCTTGGAGCCGCCTAGGTCCGTAATATACAAAGACATGAATGTAGTGTTCATGGTGTTCGGTATGGAAACTAGGATACCAAACAATATGAAACACAAGAAAAAGGGATTATAAATTAGTTTGCTGAAGCCTCTATACGGCATAGGAGCCATGCCAATGGTATGGTTAAGTTTCGGTAATGCAAGAATGGATAACATTGATGCACATAGTAAGCCTGCAAACAGATAGGACAAGATAGATACACCAGCCCAATCAAGGACCAATCCGGCGGCAATTGCAATTAGTGCCCACCCCAATGAACCCCAAAGCCGAAAAGAACGGAAGCGATAGTTAGTTCCGTCAATATAGCTGAGAATCATCGTATTGCTCTGAGCAAATAACGGTCCTTGGAAGAAATAGAACAAAAGAATGGAGATGTAGATCATCTCATATGTATTTGCCCGAAACATAAGCTGGGATAATACTAACGTTCCGATTAACATAAGCAAAACGATTCTCCGGATATTCTGGTATCGGTCAGTCCAGATTGCCCAGAATGGATTTGCAAAGATGGATACTAGCGCACCCATAGAAAATACGGCACCGATCTCTAATTTGTTCATCCCTACATCCAGCAGGTATAGTTGAAAGAAGCTGGAGAAGAGGACCATGGTTCCGTATACAAAAAAATTGAACCATTTTAAAGACGTGAAAGAAGATGGATAGTTAACGCCTTTCCGCAAATGCGTCACTCCTTTCCCACTAGATGTCTTGCATGGATATACTGACCAATATTAGGCCCTTCTATCACTGTAACACGTGTTGAAAAGGGATACAAACTTCCTTTTTTACTTTTTTACATTTTTTTAACGTTTATTTAAATTTGATCCGCTAAGTCACAAAAAACGCATATAACAAGTTTGCAGGTGGCAGAAATGTTAGGCGTTTGCTCTTCCTTACTAGGAATATACCTGAGGATTACCCTATCTACGTTTGTATAAAAGAGAATCAATGGGTTTAACTTCAGTTTACAATTCAGGGCTAGGATAGGGTTAAGCGAAACAGAGATGATACATTCTTCTCGCAGATTCACCAAGAAAAGGGGAGTTTTTGCATGAAAAAATCCGAAGCTAAGGGGAAAACGGCGCTGAAGCCATTTCTCACATTATTAAAAGAAACCAAGCCTTCATACGGCTTATTGGCAATAGCCATTGCACTAAGCATGATCTCGACATTGGTTAGTCTGGTGATCCCAATGTTCACCAAAAATCTGGTGGATGGCTTTTCTTTGGCTTCTGTCAGCAAGCTGCAAATTGTGGGCATAGCGGGTGCTTTTATCGCGCAGACGATCGCCGGGGGAATCTCTATCTATCTGCTGAATTATGTAGGCCAGAAGATGGTTGCAGGTCTTCGTGACCGGTTATGGCGTAAATTTTTAGTGTTGCCAGTAGCTTATTACAATGATAATCGGACAGGAGAAAGCGTCAGCCGGATGACGAATGATACAGGGATCATCAAAACGCTGATCTCTGAACATCTGGCCAGCTTATTTACCGGAGTGATTTCCATTGTGGGCTCCATTGCTGTGCTTTTATTTTTGAACTGGAAGATGACGCTTGTTCTGTTCACCGTTCTTCCACTATCTGCGTTGATTTTGGTGCCGCTTGGACGGCAGATGTACAAAATCTCCAAAGGCATGCAGGACGAAACAGCTTCTTTTACCGCCACACTTAGTGGTGTATTGTCAGAGATCCGTCTGGTGAAATCCTCGGGTGCAGAGAAAAAAGAGTACGAAGCAGGCAAAACCGGAATTATGAACCTGCTCTCCTTTGGCATTCGTGAAGGCAAAATCAGCGCTATGATCAGTCCACTTGTCTCTTTTGTCTTTATGATGTTACTTGTGGTCATTATCGGTTATGGCGGAATGCAGGTATCTTCCGGGGCTTTGACAGCTGGAGAGCTGGTAGCCTTTATCCTGTATCTTATTCAGATTATTATGCCGCTTACTCAATTGACCACGTTCTTTACACAGATTCAGAAAGCTAAAGGGGCATCAGAGCGCATTATTGAAACCCTGGCAGCAGAAGAGGAGGTATATGAGGGCCAGGAAGAGGCGAATGGTGCAGAGGGTCCTATCTCGGTAGAAGATCTAAGCTTTGGATATAAAAATGGTGAGAATGTGCTAACCGATGTAAGCTTCCGGATGCTTCCGGGTCAGGTGACGGCTATTGTTGGACCGAGCGGGGGCGGCAAGACTACATTATTTTCAATGCTCGAACGATTCTATGAGCCTCAGAAAGGTATGGTTAAGCTAGGCGATAAACCAGTGTCAACCTTCTCATTACGCTCATGGCGGAAACTGATCGGGTACGTCTCACAGGAAAGCCCATTGTTGGCAGGTACGATTGCTGAGAATTTAACCTATGGATTGGATCGCGACGTTAGCATGGAGGAGATGCGTGCAGCAGCAGCAATGGCTTATGCAGATGGCTTTATCGATGAGCTTCCTGAAGGATATAATACGGATGTCGGTGAGAGAGGTGTGAAGCTCTCGGGTGGACAGCGGCAACGGATTGCTATTGCTAGAGCGCTGCTGCGGAATCCAAAGATTCTTATGCTTGATGAGGCGACCTCCAGTCTGGATAGCCAATCAGAGGCCGTAGTGCAGAAGGCACTGTCCAATTTGATGAAGGGCCGGACTACGATTGTAATTGCGCACCGTTTGGCTACTGTTGTAAATGCTGAGCAGATTATTTTTATGGAAAAGGGCCAGATTACCGGGATGGGAAGACATGAAGAACTGCTGGAAAACCATGAGCTATATCGTGAATTTGCCACCCAGCAGCTGCAGATGAATAACCTTGAGATTCAAGACAATAAAGAGGAGGCTCCAGTGATACATGACAAAAATACTAGTAGCGGACGACGATCCGCACATCCGCGAATTGGTAGAAGTATTTCTGAGAGCTGAGGGGATGGATGACATCTATGGAGCTTCTGATGGACTGGAGGCTCTTCAGATTCTGGAGAGCCATAACATAGACTTAGCCATTATTGATGTGATGATGCCCAATTTGGATGGCTGGGAGCTGTGCCGGAAGATGCGCCAAACCTATGATTTTCCGATATTGATGCTGACGGCTAAGGGAGAGACCTCACAAATTGTGAAGGGCTTTGAGCTGGGAAGTGATGACTATCTCGTCAAACCCTTTGAGCCAGTGGTGCTTATTGCGCGAGTAAAGGCGCTGCTCAAACGTTACCAAATCTCTGCTGCACAAAGTGTGGGGATTGGCCGGCTGCGAATGAATCGTAAAACCTACGAGGTATCCTCAGCGTATGGAGAAGTCACCTTGCCGCTTAAGGAATTTGAGCTATTATTTAAGCTGGGCAGCTATCCGGGGCAGACATTGACTAGAGACAGGCTAATCGAAGAGATATGGGGTTATGATTTTGAAGGGAATGAGCGGACGCTCGATGTGCATATCAACCGTTTACGCGAACGGTTCGCTCCTGATAAATACGGGTTTGTTATTCGTACCATCCGCGGATTAGGCTATCGGCTGGAGGCAGAGGCATGAACCGGTTTAAGGAGCTTCTTAAGCGGATTGGGATGACTTTTATTTACTTCGGTGGTGTTGGGATTAGCTGGAGTGCAGCTTATTTCTTGATGAACTGGATATATGGCAGGGTTGGACGCCCCTCTTCGGAGTATTTGACCCAGTTAATCGGCGTGATGGTCGGAATTGTGATTTTGTTTTTGATGGCATTGGTAACCTCCAAGTTATTCCGGGGCTGGGAACGTGTTTTTTATAAATCAATTATCGAAGGTTTAGGGCGGATTGCTAAGGGTGATTTCAATGTGGTACTTGATAATACAAAGGACTACGGTGATTTCGGTGAGATTGTAGAGAGTATCAACGTAATGGCCAGCGAACTGAGCCAGATGGAGACCATGCGTCAGGATTTTATCTCTAATGTATCGCATGAAATTCAATCTCCGCTAACCTCTATTCGGGGGTTTGCTCTTGCGCTGCAGGATGAAACTCTGAGTGTGAAGAGCAGGAGGCACTACCTTAATATTATAGTGGCTGAGAGTACCCGCGTATCTGGGCTCAGTGATAATTTATTGAAGCTGTCCGCGCTTGAATCGGGCAATTTTCCGTTTGAAAATCAGATTTACCGCCTGGATAAGCAGCTTAGAGATACGATTCTGGCTTCTGAACCACAGTGGTTGGAGAAAAAAATAGAGGTAGAGGCTGAACTGGAAGAAGTGAATGTATCTGCTGTAAAAGATTTAATGAGTCAGGTTTGGACTAATCTGCTGCATAACAGTATCAAGTTTACTCCGCAGAACGGTTGCATCCATATTAGCCTTCGCATGGTGGATGAGCAGGTAGAGGTGGAGATTCAAGATAGTGGGATTGGCATCTCGGAGGAAGATCTGCCTCGGATCTTCGAGCGTTTCTATAAGGCAGATAAAGCTAGAACCGCAAGTGGTGGCGGTAGTGGACTAGGTCTGTCATTGGTTAAAAAAATCGTTGAGCTGCATGAAGGTAAGGTAACTGCAAATAGTCGCCCGGGGGATGGGACAGCGTTCAAGGTGAGCTTGCCAGTACGAATGAAATAAACTTGCTGTATGTGAAAAACAGCTGAAGCCGGTATTCTGGGTGGATTCGAAGACAATACCTTCCGTCCTGAGAAAAAGGCTACAAGAGCCGAGGCGGCGGCGACTATTTCTAAGCTGCTCGAAGCTCTATCTCTCTAATAGTGATTGAATAGCTCATCGCTAAGCTTTAAGCACAACGCCGCTTTCCCAGATTGTTCAGTGGGAAAGCGGCGTTTTTGTATTTATGCAATCAAAAGAGGAACTATAATACCGGGATGGACGTTTATCCACCAATTTGAGACATGCGCCGAGCTGTCGGCGTGTGGCTCTGTGCTTTTTTCTCCAGAGCTAAGGCCATTTCATGGTTATGGGGTTTGTTGCCCAGCGCTTTCCGGAATAAGGCCTGCACAGCAGCAGGATCGCTTATTAAAGGACGGACATTGTATTCATCTGCCCAATACAGGCAAGCTTTGATGTGCCCATCTGCGGTAAGTCTCAGGCGGTTGCAATTATCGCAGAAGTGATCGCTCACCGGATGAATCAGGCCGAATGTACCAGGGGCTCCGACAACCCGCCGATTCTGGGAAGGGCCATTCCCGGAGGGCATTTCTGCCGCTTCCGTTTCCCAACCAGCCTCAGTACAAGCTTCTACAACCCTTTCCAGAGGCAGATAAGTCTGGCGCCAAGCATCAGTAGCACTGCCAATCGGCATGTATTCTATAAAGCGTACATTTAGAGGACTCTCCAGCGTAAGGGAGATGAAGTCTTTGATTTCGTCGTCATTAATTCCTTTCATCAATACAACGTTAAGCTTTATCGGTTGAAGTCCGGCGGCTTGTGCGGCCTCGATCCCCTTTAATACCTTGGCGACTTCGCCGCCACGAGTAATCATAGAAAATCGATCCTGCCGTAAGGAGTCTAGGCTGATGTTTACCCGTGACAGACCGGCTTCTTTTAGCTGTGCTGCTTTGGCTGGAAGCATTAAACCATTTGTAGTCAGCGAAATATCTTCTATACCTGGGATCGCAGATATCATAGCAACAAGCTTTTCCAGATCTTTGCGGACAAGAGGTTCTCCACCAGTTAGTCGTACTTTACGTAATCCAAGAGGGGCTAGCGACTTAACGACTGCGGTAATTTCCTCGTAACTCAGAATCTCGTCCTGCGGTTGGAATTGCATCCCTTCCGCTGGCATACAATAGATGCAACGCAGGTTGCAGCGGTCGGTAACCGAAATGCGGATGTAATCGTGTAAACGTCCAAAAGGGTCCGTCAGCGGCTCCATGGCGTTGCTCCCTTCCTTTAAATCTGGCTGATAAATTGCTCTTATACTTTCTCGTATACACGCATAACGTCCCTAATAGGACAGAACGCAAAGTTGTTTATACTTGTTTAGAATTTTAAAGATCGCTTGGATTCACGTCAATGAGCAAAGTTCTGGACGACAGGGTTTCATTACATAAAACTGGACAAACTAGATAAGAAGATAACGCATATTGAACAACGGAAAGTGTGACAAAAGTACGACAAATAAAGTTTTTAGACATAGAATGCTCACGGAAAGCGCTTTTAATATCCGATATAATCTAGGTGCGGATTAGTTTTAACGTTCACTTTTGCGAAAACAGATAGGATACCGGAAACCGCACGTCGGTAATGTGACGGAGAGTGACCGGGAAACCATTGAGGAGGATTTGCAAAATGAGTACACATACTGTTCCATCGCTCACCGTTCCGGAGGCTTTTAGCCGTTGGTTGGAAAGTCGGGGATTAATATATCAGCTTTTAGTGGATTTTTTGGGTAGAAAACCATCACTCTCTCTAGTGGCTCAATGGAGCCGCAATCGCCAGATGAGTGTAGCGGCTGAGATGACGGAAGGCGGTCGGGAGCTGAAGCGCTATTTGAGTCAGGAACCGAACAAGCTGCCAATGATATGCGAGAAAGAGAGCAAAGAATATAAACGGCTTATGCAAGAACAGTCCGTTAGTTCTTTTAAATTGCGCGAAGCAGCGATTTTAGGACGCTCGGAGGATTTCTGTAACGTGCTTGCGGATGTGTACACCTCCGCTGGAATTGTATTCAATAAGTGTAATGGTGAAGCCGATGATCATATTGCTATTGAGCTCGAATTTATGGCAGTCATGCATGAGCGTATGCTTTACAATAGCTTTTCAATAAGAAGTGCTATGGAGCTGCTTGATATTCAGGAGTCCTTTTTGGAAAAGCATCTACTGCAATGGACACCGCAGTTCTGTCAGAAACTGAATGCAGCAACGGATAGTCCGCTATATCTAGGCCTCTCACATATGCTTGAGGAATTTCTGCCACTTGATCTGCAAATGCTTCGTTCCTGGAGAGCTTCATTGGAGAGCAGTGCAGCTACAAGCATTTAATATTAGAAAGCCCGGCCTAATTGATAGGTCGGGCTTTTGCGTGCTGGTCAAGTAGAAAAGAAGCGTTGTGTGAAGCACTAAATGATGATTAAATGAAGCACCAACTGAAGCATTAATTGAAGTACCAATCGAAGCGCAGTCTTGTTGCCCAACTGAAGCACCGATAGACTAATTGAGGAATTTATCCCTGGAATATTAGAGTTTCTCGTCATCAGACTAAAAATGAGGGAAAACCTCCCTAAAATATAGCTGTTTCGGTGGTAATTAAAGAAATCCCCCTTATTATCAGGGAGGAAATCCCTAATTTCGTTCATTTAGAGCGAATATTGGCTTTTTTCAGGGAGTTTTTCCCTAATTAGTTTAAGATCCACTCCGCACATCGCCCAAACACAGAACGCAGTAAACACAAATGTACGCCGTCCAAACGACCCACGCAGATCACCCGCTGTATACCGCACATCGCAAACGTTCACGGTACATTAGCCTCCACCACGCACAAACGCACATCATCCACCGTTCTCCACTCAGCAACCTAATGGCGTTGAACATTGGCACAGCACACAGTCTATTGGCTAAAGCAAGAATCCGCTGTGCAGCCTTTTACTAAAAAAAGAAGCTGCCTCATAAGTAGAATTCACTACTTTGGAGACAGCCTCTCGTTTGAGCCTATTTACTTGTTCACATCATAGTTCTAATCAATTACCTTTTTGCTGCGGAATTTCATCAGGAATTCATACACGACTGGCACTACTACAAGTGTCAGAAGCGTGGAACTGACCAAACCACCGATTACGGTCACGCCGAGGCCCTTGGAGATAATTCCTGCACTGTTTTCAAGTCCAGTAACCAATGGCAGCAATGCACCGATCGTTGCAAGTGCAGTCATCAGGATTGGACGTAAACGTGTGCCACCTGCTTCAAGCAAGGCTTGACGCGTAGTGAGTCCTTCTTTTTCCTTATGAATAACGCGGTCGATAAGGACAATCGCATTCGTTACTACGATACCAATCAACATCAGCGCACCCATGAGCGAGGACACGTTTAAGGTTTCTCCAGCGATCAGAAGGGCAACGAGTACCCCGATCACTGTGAAAGGAAGTGAGAACAGGATAGCGAATGGTGCTAATCCACCGCCAAATGTAACCACAAGCACGAAGTATACGATGGCAATAGCAGCCGCCATAGCAATTCCTAATTGACCAAACGTATCATTGATCTGCTCGGTTACACCGCCGAAGGTAACAGTTACACCATCAGGCAATTCCATAGCGTCTATTTTTTCTTTCACGCTGTTCGAAGCGCTATTCACGTCACTCGAAATAATTTCGGCAGTAACATCTACCTTCATTTTACCGTCCATACGAGTAATCGAGTCAGGGGAGGAGCCATTTTCAATTTTAGCGACTTGCCCGATTGGCACGGAGATGCCTAGTGGGGAAGTCAAAGTAGCCTCTTCCATTTCTTTAATACTCTTGTACGTTTCTTTATCTGTTTCGATATAGACTTTGTAGTTCTTGCCGTCCAATTCTACTTCTGTGAGCACTGGACGTGTGCCTGCTGGACTCAGCTTCATCGCAATTTGTCCGGCTGTAAGTCCAAGGGAGCTAAGCTTCTGTTGATCCGCTACAATCGTATATTGATCGTAAGCTTCCTTGAGACTTGTTTCTGCGTCTTTGAAATTAGTGGTGTCAGCCTGTACGATTGAGGCAATCTCATCCGCGACTGGCTTCAGCTGATCCAGTTCATCTCCGAATACATTCACGGTCAGAGTGCTTCCACCCATGCCTCCACTCATCAGAGCGGACATGTCACCCCATACACCATCTGGCACTTCTGCGGTCAAACCTTCAATAAGCTTCTCTTTAACAGCTTCAAAATCAGGAGTGTCACTATCATAAACGATGAAAAATAGTCCTGAATTGCTGGATCCACCCATACCCATCGGGCTTCCGCCGCCAATGGAATATTGCATTTTGTCTATATGCTTCTGCGCTAAAATGTATTTTTCAGCTTTCAGACCTTGCTCTTGAACTTCCTCAATCCGTTGTCCGGCCTTTGGTGAATAAGTAAGCATTACGGTTTTATCCTCTTGGGATGGCATAAAGCTTACCCCAATAGGTTTGATTAAGAACAAGCTGCCTGCAAGGAGAAGAACGGCAACTCCAAAAGTAACGAGCTTATGAGAAAGACACCAGTTTAGAATCTTTTGATAACCAGCAGAAAGTTTGTCTGGTTTCTCGCTGTGAGTTTTTTTACCTTTCAATCCATTACGGAACAACGAGTGAGCCATTGCAGGAACTAGGGTAATCGCAACTACTAATGAAGCGAGCAGGGCGAAGACCATGGTTAGAGCGAAAGGCAAGAACAGCTCACCAACCATACCACTAACCAAAGCAAGTGGTAAGAACACCGCGATGGTTACAATTGTAGAGGACATGATAGGCACGAACATTTCACGTGTGGCCGCACTGATTAATTCTCTACCCTTCAGTTTCTCACCAGATAAGGAGAGCCGTCGATATATGTTCTCTATGACTACAATCGAGTCATCGACTACCCGCCCAATCGCGACCGTCATCGCTCCCAGTGTCATCATATTAAGCGTAATGTCCATCTGCCGCAGACACAGCACTGCGATCAGCAGGGATAATGGAATAGAGATGATAGAAATAATCGTCGAACGAATATTCCGCAGGAACACCAAAATGATAATTACTGCGAATAAGGCACCAAATACCGCTTTGGATAACATCGTATTTACGGAGTCCTCAATGGGCTTACCTTGGTCAAGTAGAACAGTAAGGTCAATGCCTTTATATTGTGCTTTTAATTCTTCAGTTTTGTCTTTAACGCCATTTACAACATCAACAGTGTTGGCATCATTGGCTTTGACAATCTGAATACCGATCGATTCTTTACCATTTGTACGGGAGATGGATTCGGAATTGCCCACAACCTCAATCGTGGCCAGCTCTCCGAGCTTCACGGTTGGAAGTCCCATACTTGCAGCTCCGCCAGGAGCAGCATTTCCAGCACCAGCACCAGCAGCTCCGTTAGCAGCACCAGCATCAACGCCGGCAGCTCCAGTAGCTCCAGCACCAGCAGCGTTAGCGCCAGTTGGCATTACCGGAATGGTCACATTTTTAAGATCCTCAACGGTAGTGATGTTGCCATCCACGACAACTGCCTTTTGAGCCTTGTCCATCTCGAATAGTCCGAGTGGAACACGGAGGGAAGAGCCTTGAATGATACCTTTAACGGTATCTTCGGTCAGTCCATATTGATTAAGCTTATCTTGATTGAATTTGAGTGATACTTCTTTGACGTATTGACCAGAGATTTGGATAGAAGCGACACCCTCAACATCCTCCAGGGCCGGGCGAATATCGTTCTCAGCAATACGGGTCAGTTCCTCAAGATCCTGGGTATCCCCGTTAGAAAGACTGAGGGAGACAACAGGCATTGAGCTAAGACTAAAGCGGGAAATGGAAGGCTTCTGCACATTGTCTGGCAATGAGACTTCATTTAGTGATTCGCGCACTGCTGCTGTAGCATTATCCAGATTTGTTCCATAATCGAATTCAATTTGGATACTGGAGGCATTCTCCAAAGAAGTGGAGGTGATCGTCTTTACACCATCCACATTGCGGAGCTTTTGCTCCAACGGTTTGCTGACATCATTAACGACGCCTTCTGGTGCGGCCCCCGGATAAATGGTTGTTACGCTAAGATAGGGTATACTAATATTAGGCAAGGTTTCTTGCTTCATCGTCAGTCCGCTATATAAACCGGCAAACACAATAATTATCGTCAGAAGCCAAATGGCAAATTTGTTCCTGAGCGAGAAATTAATTAAGCTTTTCATAAGTTTCTTTTCTGCTCCTCTCGGCCCTCTTCTTTACGAAATAGGGCGCCATTATAAAAAATCATAATACTCACTATCCATGACTTTCTCTCTACCGAACTCTTCTTAGAGTCAATTAACGAAATACACATGAATTGTGCGGAATTGAGGCAATTAGCTTCCTCAGCTCTTCCAATTCTGCTGTGAGCTCAGAGCAGGATTGGAGGTTGGACAGCATCCCCTGAATGATTGCTTTTCGCGGGTGAGGGATAAGCACTTCACCTTCCAGAATGTTGAGCGATTCCAGCAGATCGGCTGCTTCTTCGGATGCTATACTATCTAGTTTACTGATCGCAGTCTTCATTTCTTTAATGAGCTGTAATGGATTTTTTCGTTTGTTCTCCTCGTTCTCCGCCATCCAGTTTGCTAAAGTAGCAGAGTTGATTAGTGGAGCCTGTTTACTAGTAAGCAAGCCAGACACGATCATATCCATTAAATTCATTAGATGATCTGCCATATCGGCAATAGGTACCTGCGTATCCTTACGAAAAATAACCGCAATATAAGATTTGATGAGACCATGTCCGATCATACATAAATCTCCGGTATAGGGAACGACGTCTTTTCCGTAGAGCAACTCCATTTTTACCTGGAACCATCTTAAGAAGGAAGCGTTGTTTCTACGCAGCCAGTCCGGGACTTCAGTATCAAATCCTTTGCCCGCAACCTCCTGAATTTGACGCTGCAAGAACTCACGTAATTCGTACACATGACTTAGCAGAATTTCTATCTGATTCCTAAGCTTCTCACGTGGTGTTCGTCGGGTTTCCTGTTCTTCACGTAACAAGGGGTCCCGAATCATCCGATAACAATAAAGGAAGATACTGCGCTCCAGTTCTTCTTTTGATTTAAATACCAGATATAAACTGCCCTTCGAAATCCCGCATAATTCAGCTATCTCTTGCATGGATGTGGACGAGGAGCCTTTTACAGCGAATAACTGCATAGCAATCTTAATAATCTGCTCCTGCTTATCAACAGTTTTATCATTCATTAAAGGATTAACCTCCTTTCTGACTACCCGGTTCTATAATTGACTAGTTGGTCAAAATAATTATATTCTATACAACCAGGCATTACAAATATCGGAACAGAAGGGTTACATTTTTGTCGTAAATAGATTTTAAACAGTAATTTGCTAGGAAGAAATGTGTTCTTCATGTAATATATAAAATGTGTCAATTTCGTGTTGCTTGTATGAATAAGAAGGTAGGTAGAGTATGAGAAGAGGACTTCAATCTATAATTATCATTGGGGCATTCATAGCATTTTATTATTTTGGTTTCGGCATTTTTGGGAGTACTGCGGGAACGATTATTAGTATCTTCTCCACTCTGACAGTGATTTCGATTAGCTTGGCTATTTTTATGGAGAACCGTAATCCTTCTACAACAATGTCATGGATCTTATTGCTTGCGTTGATCCCGGTGCTGGGACTGGTCTTCTATTTTCTATTTGGGCAAAATGTGTTCAAACGCCGTAAATATGATAAAAAGGCACAAAGAGACCTTATGGCCTACGAAAGAATTGAGAATGACGCTTTACGTACGCACCAAGATTGGTCAGTCTTTGATCCCTCGCGCCAAAAACTGCTGCTGTTATCCAAAACTTTAGCACGTACTCCTATTTCCTTCGCATCAGAAACACGTATCCTCACTAATGGTGAAGAGACGTTTGGTACGTTATTGTTGGAGCTCCGTCAAGCTAAACATCACATTCATATGGAGTATTACATCTTCCGGGCGGACCACATTGGAACACGCATTAAACAAATTCTGATCGATAAAGCTCGCGCCGGTGTTGCAGTCAGATTTATGTATGATGCCGTTGGCAGTTTTCAGCTTTCCAAAGCTTTTTTGAAGGAAATGAGTGATGCCGGGGTTCAGGTGGCTTCGTATGGAAATTCAACATCCTTTTTTTCCAGCCGTGTGAATTACCGGAATCACCGTAAGATTGTTGTGATCGACGGCGATGTCGGATTCATGGGGGGTCTCAATGTAGGCGATGAATATTTAAGCCGCAGTAAGACTTATGGATTTTGGCGTGACACACATATGTTGGTTAGAGGCGAAGCGGTACGGACGATGCAAATTATTTTCCTGCAAGATTGGATGCACACTACGGGCGAAAAAATACTGGAGCAAGACTATCTTACTCCGCAGCTTCGCTTTATGACAGGTGATGGTGCCGTACAGATTATTGCTAGTGGGCCGGATAACGAACGTCGTGCGCTCAAAAACATTTTCTTCTCCATGATCACTTCTGCCGAGAAATCGGTGTGGATTGCCAGTCCATATTTTATTCCTGATGAGGACATCTTAACTGCACTGCGTGTAGCTGCTGTTTCTGGTTTAGATGTGCGATTGTTATTTCCGGCTAAGCCGGATAAATGGATTCCGTTTCTGGCTTCACACTCTTATTTTCCGGCGTTGCTGGAAGCTGGCGTGAAGATTTATGAATATGAAAAGGGATTTATCCACTCGAAGCTGCTTATCGTTGATGGTGAAATAGCGACCATTGGCACGGCCAATATGGATATGCGCAGCTTCCACCTTAACTTTGAAGTGAATGCACTACTGATTCAGACGGAGAGCGTTGCTCGTATTGTTGCTGATTTTGAACGGGATTTATTATCTACCAGCTTGATTGAGCATGAAGAATTTATGAATAAGCGTATGGTGATCCGTATACTGGAATCTGCTGCTCGGCTTATGTCACCGTTGCTATAACCCAAAAACCACCGCAGAGGGTGTTATGCCTCATCTGCGGTGGTTTTTGCTTTAAAAAGTAGTTAAACCCAAGGTGGTCTGCAACCGGTACAGAATGTACTTGAACCAAGTCACTTCGCCCTGATAAGCCTCAAGAGGCAGAGTATACTCATGGTCCTCGTTATTCCACAGTCGATTGAAGTAGGTTTCCATCTCGGCATAAAGAGGCTGGTCTTGTTTTACAGATACCCACAGATTATTCTCCAGGTTGTAGTCATCCAGATTGCGTGTCGTGAAATTGGTGGAACCGCCAAGAATGATGGAACTTCCAGTCTGTTTGGCAATGAAGAGCAACTTTGGATGATATTGCTCTTTGGTCGTATTGTACCAGCGAATAGAGATCTTTCCGTTCGTGCGCTTGTTCAAGTTCATGGCAACTGGACGGTTAGGAATGCCGATTTTATCACGGCCGAAGGCGTTCTGATTGGGGTCCAGTATCAATTTTACCGTAGCCCCTCGTTCGGTAGCCTCTACCAATTCATCGAGAATGGCATCATCGGCAAGGTAGAACATACCCATCCAAATGGTGTCGCCCTTCTGTGCAGATTGGAGGGCTTGCCGTGCATATTTATATACCTTTCCTTCCGTTAAATAGCGGACCTCCATAGATTCTTCAGAGTGCTGATCCTTCTCCTTGGTGAAGTCTGGCTCATAAGTGAGTAGTGGCCCTGCTTCCGAAAGATTGGCCGCGGCCTGTTCCGTCTGGAGAATATCAGCAATAATTGGGCCTTGTACTTCCAGAGCGATATTGGAATGATAGGCGCTGGCATCATGGATATTTCCTGAGGAGACTAGAGCGGTATTCTCACTAACAACCACCTTACGGTGGTTAGCCTTCACATTAAGTAGCTTCAAATAAGAACGTGCGGTAATATCCGGTCCTCCGCTGGCCATAAGATTGGGAATCCGGCCTTCGCCCGACTGTCCGAACCATTGAATAAAGGTACGCCAGACAGCGGAATAAGCAGGCGTAGAATCGCGTAGAGCATTTACATCGGTCAAAATCACTTTAATCCCCGCAGCCTTCAATTCTTCCAGAAGATGATTGGGTGCAGAGTTGTAATTGGTATTAACCTCATCTGTAATGAAGACGATCTCCATCTCAGGATAAGTTGTTTTTTGTAAAATAAGCTTGTCCGTCAACATTCGGCTGACCGGAGGAAATGACTGATCTTTATGGGTATAATCATTGAAAAGAAAGAGGTCAATCACCAAAAATTCTTTGGACTCCTCGATAATTTGTAGAATCCTCGAAAGAATCTGACTCTCTTGAGTGCCCGTGGCTGTACCGTCCGAATAGGTCAGGTCGTGCCAGAAGGATACATGATTGGTTTTGTATATAGGGCTTTCATAGGAAATGCCGCGGGGTAAAGGTTTGTGGGTCTGGTAAGTCATTACGCCGATTAGCCAGAGAATTAGAATGAAGACAGCCCATAACACCATTGTACGGCGGCGTGAACCGGAACGTTTCTTCGTAGTTAAACCGGGAGAGTAGTTTATTTCTTTAGGTTTATAGGGGTGAACGGGTTGCTGACGATCTGAATTCATGGAAGTTCCTCCTGAAATTATTGCAGAGCACTTCCTTGTGATTGTTATGCTCCGGTGTATTACCAACCTATTAACACCTAGTGGAGCGAAATGAAGCAGCCCAAATATCCTTAACAGTAATGAAATAACATTCGGCTAGCTATAATGAGTTTGAGCAATTAGTACGATGTTTATGAAATTAATGATTACGAAACCGGAGAATTGTAATCGCTAACCTCATATTGTAAATTCATCTGTAGGGATATGTTATAATAAATCGAGTTTGGAAATAGGAGGAACGCAGCATGAATCATACGCCAGAAGAGGCCGTGCCATATGATGCGACTAGGCAGTCTGGCGCAGATCATGGCAAGGACCTACCGGCTGCAGAGGCTTCTGACAAAAGATCTTTATTGCCTACATCGAAGACAGGCGAACGCAAAATTGAACATGTACGGCTTTGCCTAAATGAAGAAGTAGGTGGCGTCGGTGTGACTACAGGGTTTGAACATTACAGATTTCAGCATAATGCTCTGCCAGAGCTGAATTTCGACGATATATCATTGCAGACTACGTTTTTGGATCGTAAGCTGCGTACACCGCTGCTCATCAGCTCGATGACAGGTGGCAGTGCAGCTACAGGAGCGATTAATGCCCGGTTAGCCGCAGCTGCGCAGCGTCGTGGTTGGGCGCTGGGTGTAGGTTCGGTTCGGGCGGCAGTGGAGCGTTCTGAGCTTACGGCAACCTTTTATGTGCGGGATCAAGCGCCTGATATTCCGGTTATCGCCAATATTGGTGCTGTACAGCTGTCCTATGGTTTTGGGATTGAGGAATGTCGCCGGGCTGTGGATATCGCAGGTGCTGATTTTCTTGTACTGCATCTGAATGGCCTGCAAGAGGTCTTTCAACCGGAAGGGAACACTGGTTTTGCCTCTTTGCTATCGCAGATAGAGAAGGTATGCCGGGCACTTGAGGTCCCTGTAGGTGTGAAAGAAGTAGGCTGGGGCATTGATGGAGATGCAGCTGCACGTCTTTATGATGCAGGAGCGGCTTTTATTGATGTTGCGGGTGCAGGCGGGACATCTTGGAGTCAGGTGGAGAAGTTCCGCAGTGTAGATCCTATACGGCGGGCAGCGGCGGAGGCTTTCGCAGATTGGGGCACTCCAACAGCTGATTGTATCACAGAGGTGCGCGCAGTTTCTCCGCAGGGCGCTTTGATTGGCAGCGGCGGACTGAAACATGGCGTGGATGCAGCGAAAGCATTGGCACTTGGAGCTGATCTGGCAGGCTTTGGCCGCAATCTGTTAGGGCCGGCTGTCGATTCTGAAGAGGCGCTGGATGCTGCATTAGCACAGGTAGAACTGGAGCTAAAAATAGCAATGTTTGGTATTGGCGCTCCAGATTTAGCAACTTTACGTGGAACTTCCCGTTTAATACGTAAATAGGATGGTAAATATTGAAGCGAGGAAGTGAGTAAGATTATGATTAAACTGATCCATATGGATGAGTCGGCCTTTCAATTTTTCTTAGGTCAAGCTACCCGGGATTATGCGGAAGATAAGATCAGCGCCGGTGCTTGGGATCCAGAGATCGCGATGAAGCTGTCTGAGGAAGCTATAACGCGCTCTTTGCCAAAAGGGCTGCACACAGATGGTGCTTATCTATATTCTATAGTAGAAATAAGCAGTGATGAACAGGTGGGTTATATCTGGTTTAACGTAAGTGAAGGCCGTGGTGGCCGCGAGGCTTTCATTTATGATTTTTATGTTTTTGAACCGTTCCAGAGTAAGGGTTATGGCAAGCAGGCTATGATCGCACTCGATGAAGAAGCCCGGGAGATGAATGTTACCAAAATCGGGTTGCACGTCTTCGGCCAGAACAATCGCGCATTTGAGCTATACAAAAAAATGGGGTATATCGTAACTGACATCACGATGTCTAAAGATCTATAGTCCATAAGTGTGAGGACCTCGAAAGAGGTCTTTTTTTGTTTTTCTACTGAATTATTATGTAAATAATTGTGATAAATATATTTGATTTAGGATGATTAGGAAAATATGATTAAAAATAAATTCCTGAAAATAGATTGAGTCATAAAGAGAGAAAAGGGGGGATTAAGGTGAGGCCAAGGACTGTATCGTGGGTGGTTGTTTCCGCAGTAGTATTACTATTACTGGTTAGCTGCAACAGTGGCGATTTACCAGGAAAGAAGAAATCTGAGTCTGAGCAAGTCCAGGCAAGTCCGGTTGCACCGCTAGCCTCTCCAGCTGTAGTTGAAGAACAATCGAAAGTAACGTTGCCTTCATTGACAGTGGAAAAAAGGCTAGAGGATTTTGATTACATGTGGAAGATTATTGAGGAGAACTATCCTTTCCTAGAGGTGAATAAACGTCTCAATGGAGAGGATTGGCTTGCTAAAAAAGAGGAATACCGCAATAAAATAGCAGCCGTGAAATCGGATGATGAGTTTTTGAGACGAATGAGATTTGTCCTTAGCAGATTAAACAATGGGCATACGAATTTTATATCCAAGGAGGAATATCCTTGGTACCTACATACCTATGTTCAGGCAGGTTTTGGTTATGAACCTTGGATCGACGTGGTTCAACAGCCTAACGTATTGGCCCGTTACAACCAGAAACCTTTAACGGAGCAGCAAAACTCTAATGATATCAATAACGATATGCATAATGGTGGAGATGGAGTAGGAGATGTAACAAAAAAGACTTCTGGGAATGTAAAAAAAGTCATTATAGAGCCCGATCGAATCGCTTATCTCGGTATGCAAAGCTTTGACGGGAGTCTCATGGAGATGGACAGCTCCGAGATCCATGATTTTTTAATAGAGGTAAAGGACTATAAGACATTAATATTAGATATCCGCGGAAATGGGGGAGGAAACAGTAATTATTGGAGAATTCATATTGTTCCTCTGTTGATTAATAAACCTATCGAATATAATACATACTTCCTTTATACAAGAGGCAAATATGCGGAGACTTTTATGCAGGCACGTCAGATCACAGCCGGGCAACAACCTATTTCCGGCATCAAAGATGAGCAACTGCCTAATCTGCCATCTGAGGCTTTAAAGATGTTCAAGACATATAGAAAAATAAATGATGTAGTAACTCCTAATAAATCTGTTGGATTTGAAGGGAAAATCTATTTGCTGGTTGATAGCTCTGTGTATTCATCAGCGGAAGGTCTTGCAGCCTTTGCAAAAGGCACCGGGTTTGCAACGGTTGTAGGCGGCAGGACAGGTGGGGATGGACTAGGGATAGATCCGCTTGTTGTTGCATTGCCAAATAGCGGTTATGTATTCAGGTTTTCCTTTGAAATGGGTCTGAATTCTGATGGAAGTTGTAATGAAGAGGTAAAGACTGTGCCTGATGTGGAGGTTGATCCAGATAAATCTAAGCCATTACTGGACCAGCCGGCGATAAAAAAGGTATTAGAGCTTGCGCGTTCGGACACATCTGCTTGACATCCGGTGTTGCTGGCGAATATGTTCTAATATATAATGGTTTAGATCGTATAGCTTATTCGGATGATCAATTTAGCTGAAAATAGGAGTTGTCATATAAATGGCTTTGAAAGCTGGAATCGTCGGTCTTCCTAACGTAGGAAAATCCACATTGTTTAATGCGATAACGCAAGCGGGAGCAGAATCCGCTAACTACCCTTTTTGTACCATTGACCCTAACGTTGGTGTTGTTGAAGTTCCAGACGAACGTCTTGATAAACTGACTGAGCTGGTACAGCCGAACAAGACCGTACCTACTGCTTTTGAATTTGTTGATATTGCTGGTCTCGTGCGTGGTGCGAGTAAAGGCGAAGGACTAGGCAACAAGTTCCTGGCCCATATCCGTGAAGTAGATGCTATCGTGCATGTGGTTCGTTGTTTTGAAGATGAGAACGTTACCCACGTTGATGGAAAAGTAAATCCGATCAGCGACATCCAGACCATTAATCTGGAGCTGATCCTTGCTGATATTGAGAGCATTGAGAAGCGGATTGAGCGTTCCCGTAAGAATATCAAAGGCGGCGACAAGAAATACGCTCAAGAAGTTGAACTGCTAGAACGCGTCAAAGAAGTACTCTACGAAGATAAACCTGCACGCAGTATAGAATTGTCTGATGACGAGAAGCTTATTATCCGTGATCTTCATTTGTTAACATTGAAGCCAGTGCTGTATGCGGCGAATGTAAGTGAAGATGAAGTGGCAAGTGCTGAGGACAATCCTTATGTACAGCAAGTTCGTGATTTCGCAGCTACTGAAGGTGCAGAAGTGGTTCCGATCAGTGCTAAGGTGGAAGCAGAAATTGCTGAGCTTGAAGGCGAAGATAAAGCTATGTTCCTGGAAGAGCTGGGACTGGAAGAATCCGGCCTTAACCGGTTGATTAAAGCGGCTTATAAACTGCTTGGCTTGTATACGTATTTCACAGCAGGCGTTCAGGAAGTTCGGGCGTGGACGATTCGCCGCGGCACCAAAGCACCTGGAGCTGCCGGTGTGATTCATACAGATTTCGAACGCGGATTTATCCGTGCTGAAGTAGTGGCTTACGCGGATCTTGTGGCAGCTGGTTCCATGAACGGTGCGAAGGAACGTGGTCAACTACGTCTTGAAGGTAAAGAATATTTGGTGCAAGACGGCGACGTAATGCATTTCCGTTTTAACGTTTAAGAAGTTTTAAGTGTACGAATGATAAAGGGGTCATCTCGAGCAGTGGGAGTTTCTATTGCTGGGATGATCCTTTTTAAAAATATAAGCTTTTTATTAAGGTATTGTGCGTACGGAACTGTAGCCATTTCACAATATCTTTGGTATAATATAAAGTCGTATATCTATTTTTATGACAGTACAAATTTGATGTTATATTTGCGAATTTGAAATTGAATCAGGAGAGGTGAATTCCCTTGTTGGACCGATTGCAATCCCTGGCGGACCGCTATGAGAAGCTCAGTGAACTGCTTTGTGATCCGGATGTTGCAAACGACAGTAAGAAACTGAGGGACTATTCCAAAGAACAATCAGACCTACAGCCCGCATTTGAGGCGTATACTGAATATAAGAGTGTAATGGAAGAGCTTGAAGCTGCTAAGCAGATGCAAGGCGAAAAGCTTGATGATGAGATGAAAGAAATGGTCAAGATGGAAATTGATGACCTTTCCAAACGTCAAGTGGAGCTGGAAGAGAGAATCCGCGTATTGCTGCTGCCTAAAGACCCGAATGATGATAAGAACGTAATCGTTGAAATTCGTGGTGCAGCGGGTGGAGATGAAGCAGCATTGTTCGCTTCAGACCTTTACCGGATGTACACTCGTTATGCTGATGCACAAGGATGGCGCGTTGAGTTAATGGATGTTAACGCGAGTGATCTTGGTGGATTCAAAGAGGTAATCTTTCTTATTAACGGCCGTGGTGCATACAGTAAGCTGAAATACGAAAGTGGTGCGCATCGCGTACAACGTATCCCAGCGACCGAATCCGGAGGTCGTATTCATACCTCTACTTCTACGGTGTCTGTGATGCCGGAAGCTGAGGCTTTTGAGATCGAGATCCATGATAAAGATATTCGTGTGGATACCTTCTGTTCAAGTGGTGCAGGCGGACAGTCTGTAAATACGACCAAGTCTGCAGTACGTGTAACCCATGTACCTACAGGCATCGTTGCTACCTGTCAGGACGGTAAGTCACAGAACTCCAATAAAGAAAAAGCGCTGCAAGTGCTTCGTGCCCGTATCTCTGATATGAAACGGCAGGAAGAAGAAGCGAAGTATGCTGGTGAACGGAAGAGCAAAGTAGGTACGGGTGACCGTAGTGAGCGCATTCGGACGTATAACTTCCCGCAGAGCCGGGTTACAGACCATCGTATTGGCCTGACACTGCACCGTTTGGAGCAGGTTATGAACGGAGAAATCACTGAAATTATCTCAGCCCTTTCAATCGCTGAACAAGCTGACTTGATGGATAATATGGATAATGGAGAATAATGCTTTGAACGATGGCGTATATGTCATGTCGGAAGTCAAAAGCATCCGGGAAGCCTTTGCGGAGGCTTCTTCTTTTTTGAGCCGGAGCGGCTGCAATGAACCGCAGCGCAGTGCACAATTGCTGCTGGAGCATGTGCTTGGAGTGTCTGGCGCAGCTTATTACATGGCGCTGGCAGATCCTTTTCCAGCTGCGGTTAAGGAAGCATTTGAGGCGGGAGTTACCCGCCGGGGCGCTGGTGAGCCGGTGCAGTATATCATCGGCGAGCAAGAATTCTACGGGCGGCCTTTTGAGGTGACGCCTGACGTGCTTATTCCGCGGCCGGAGACGGAGCTGCTTGTCGAGGCGATTTTACGTTACGGCGCGGAGCTTTGGCCGGACGGCGTTGTAACGCCGGGCGAAGCGGCGCTGGATAGCGCGGGCGGCGCTGCGGCCCGCAACGGAGGCGGCGCGGGGGACGTGCGCGCCGCAAGACCGCTGACCGGCGTCGATATCGGCGCCGGCAGCGGTGCGATCTCCGTCACGTTGGCGGCGGAAGCGCCGGCGTGGCGGGTCTGCGCCGGCGATATTTCGCCGGCGGCTCTGGCTGTGGCCGAGCGCAACGCTTTGCGCAATGGCACAGCTGTGGACTTTCGGCTCGGCGATCTGCTCGAGCCGTTCGCGGGGATGGAGACGGATATTCTCGTCTCCAACCCGCCATACATCCCCGGCGAGGATATCGCCGGGCTGCAGCGTGAGGTGCGCGACCATGAGCCGCGCACTGCGCTGGATGGCGGAGCGGACGGGCTGGACCCGTACCGCCGCATGATGGAGCAGCTGACGCTGCTCCCGGCACCGCCGCGCCTGATCGGCTTTGAGCTTGGCTTCGGTCAAGCTGAGCAAGTCGCTGCACTCCTTGCGGCAGCGGGCCATTGGACCGAGATTATCACCATTAATGATCTGGCTGGAATCCCGCGTCATGTGCTAGGCATAACGAGATAATATTGCCTGCTGTGCAGAGGGTTCATTTTGTCCGGAGTAGAGAAATTGTATTTTCAATCCGACTTCCTTTACAATAGAATTTAGCAGGATTTCTTAGGGGATCATAAAGAAAGCCCAGATATAGAGTAGGGAGGCAGAGCGTGCTTCAGAAGATTAAAAAGATTGATGGTGCTATTGTAGTCGTTCTGTTATTACTCATGGTGGTCAGCATCTTCGCCATATATAGCGTTACTCATGGAAGAGAGAAGCTGGACGGACATCATATTCGTATGATGATGTATTATGCTATTGGTTTTGTAGCTTTTATTGGAATGACCTTTTTGGATTACAGAATATTAGTGAAATATGCGATATATATTTATTTGTTTGGGATAGGGATGCTGGTGCTCGTCAGCTTTTTGGGCGAGACCAAAAATAATGCGCAAGGCTGGTTGACCCTGCCGGGGGGCCTGAGTCTGCAGCCTGCAGAGCTGTTCAAGCTGATATTGATTCTTTTTCTGGCAGCCATGCTTGTCCGCAAGAATAAGAGTAAGCTTCTGTTCTGGCGGGATGTTGTGCCGCTCGGCCTTCTGACCTTGTTTCCGTTCCTTATTGTCCTTACCCAAAATGACCTTGGGAATGCCTTGTCTTACGTTGTGATTCTTGCGGGTCTGTTGTGGATTGGCAATATTAAATACACGCATGCATTAATCGGGCTGGTCATCGTGGCTAGTTCTGCGATTGCGGGAATTATGAGTTATATCCATTATCACGATGAAATTAAAACCTTTCTTACGGATATTGGACGATCTCACTGGATTGAACGTTTTGATCCTTGGCTTGTTCCAGACAAGGCGACAGCCAAAGCCCTTTATCATACTAAAAACGCCAAGCTGGCGATTGCATCAGGTGGAATGAGTGGCGAAGGCTACATGAACGGCAGCTCCGTTCAGACGGATCGGGTGCCATATACGTATTCAGATTCTATCTTTGTGCAGATTGCCGAAGAATTTGGGTTTGTAGGTTCGGCGTTTGTGTTGCTGCTGTACTTTATTTTGATTCACCGGATGATTCTGATTGCGCTGGAGTCTAGGGATAGAGCTGGCCCTTTCCTGATTGTCGGTGTTGTCGCGATGATGTTGTATCAGATTTTTGAGAATATCGGCGCATTTATCGGCTTGATGCCATTGACTGGTATTACGTTACCTTTCATCAGCTTCGGGGGTACATCACTGCTCATTAATATGGCCAGCATCGGGCTGGTAATGAGTGTGCGCCTGCACGGGCAAGAAGTGGAAGAGGATTTTCCTAAACCTACTCCTTATGCAGCTGCCAAACAGGTGTAACCATGAAATAAAGTAGAACCGTCAGGTCCTTATTGTTTAATAGGGGTGCTGGCGGTTCTTTTTGATGGAGGACGGCTTCGTCGGATTGGTGTAATACGTAATACGGGCCGTTTCAGGTAAGCAAGCTGGAAGCAATTCGTATTTGTATTTGTATCGTATTCGTATTTGTATCCTGACTCGGACTCAGATGCCCTTATACTCGAATATTAACTACGTATTGGATAGTATCGGACCGCAAAGACGTTATTTGATCAAAAAGACTGGATTTACTGCAAAATGGCAAGTAATAACGACTCTGGAGTCCGCAAAAGTTCCCGTGAAGCAATAAATCCATAAATAAAGTCTACGGAGTCCGTTAGGTTTGGATCATAGAGTGAAATCACGTCAGAGTGTAATTTTAATAGAAAGATATTTTATAGATTGGCTACATAAATTTGGAATTATATTCACGAATGTTCTACAATAGAAAGGAACGACTTTCCCTGAGAGAGGAGAGTTGAAACCTTAACAGAGTAAGGGGCTTGCAGATGCTTCAAAAGTTCAAAAGGATTGATAAGGTAATTGTTACTGTTCTGATTTTGCTGATGGTGATTAGTATTTTTTCAATATACAGTGTAACCAATGGAAGAATAACGCCTCCGATGAAATTGGATGGATTTCATTTACAGATGCTTAAATACTATATTTTAGGTTTTGTAGTTTTTATTGTGCTCGCTTTTGTGGACTTTAAGATATTTGTTAGACATGCACTTTATATTTATCTCTTGGGCTTAGTCTTGTTAGTGTCGGTTAGTTTTATTGGTAAAGTAGAGAACGGTGCTCAATTGGGACTTGAGATCGGTGGACTTAGGTTTCAGCCTGCCGAGCTGTTTAAATTGGTATTGATTCTTTTTTTATCATCGATCTTAATTCGAAAACAAGGGTCTACCTTAACCTTCTGGAAAGGGATTGTTCCTCTCACCATTCTTACGTTCATTCCATTTGGTATAGTGATTATGCAAAATGATTTGGGGAATGCCCTTAGCTACATCGTAATATTAATTGGACTTTTATGGATTGGGAATATCAAACTGTCGCATGCGCTCATCGGTTTGCTTATAGTGGGTGGGATCGGCCTTGCTGGGATTTTGAGCTACATAAACTATCATGATGAGGCAGTCAATTTTTTTGAAGGCATTGGTAAGGATCATTTAGTGGAGCGGTTTGACCCTTGGCTGGTACCTGATTTAGCGACAGATAAGGCAAGCTATCACACGAAAAATGCCAAATTAGCTATTGCCTCCGGGGGAATGAGTGGAGAGGGATATATGCAGGGCAGCTCTGTGCAGAATAATCGTGTCCCATATACCTATTCGGATGCGATATTCGTGCAGATTGCCGAGGAGTTTGGATTTGTGGGATCTGCGCTGCTTCTCTTGCTCTTTTTTATTTTGCTGCATCGGATGATATTGATTGCTCTCGAGAGTAAGGAGCGTAGCGGTCCATTTCTAATCATTGGAATTACGGCTATGCTGTTGTATCAAATTCTTGAGAATGTTGGAGCTTTTATCGGCCTGATGCCGTTGACAGGAATAACACTTCCGTTTATCAGTTATGGAGGCACGTCTCTTTTGATTAATATGGCCAGCATGGGGGTCGTGATGAGCGTGCATCTTTATGGGCAGGATGTAGAGGAAGATTTGCAACTGCATAAGGAGCTGGCATTGAAGTTATAAATTTAATAGATTCATAGGTTTGCAGTCTCTTATCTCCGGGCATACTACTAGCATGAGAGTTAAGAGGAGAGGGGCTGCAACAAATGAACGATAATCATATGGATAAAAGAGATTCCTTACGTGTAACTTTTAAGTATACTGCCATTTTAATTTGTTTTTTTATGGTCCTCATGATGGCTTGGGAAGGTCAAAAAACCGATGCTGCAGTAGCTGAAGTATCTATTCCCCAAGAATCTATCCGGTTACGTATTCTAGCTAATTCTGACGGAGCGCAAGATCAGCTGGTGAAACGGCAAATTCGCGATAAAATTGTGGAGCAAATGAACCAGTGGGTATCTGCTCTTGAGGATCCGCAGAGCTTGGAGCAGGCACGTGTTCTGATTAGAAATCATCTGCCGGAGCTTAACGCGTTGGTTGGATCAGAGCTGGAGAAACGGGGCATTGAATATTCCTATAAAGTGGAGCTGGGCGTAGTCCCTTTTCCAACCAAATTATACGGTGGTACCGTCTATCCTGCTGGGGAGTATGAAGCTGTACGGGTCACACTTGGTGCGGGCAAGGGACAAAATTGGTGGTGTGTATTGTTTCCTCCGCTTTGCTTTATCGATGCAGGCTCTGGAGATGCGGCAGCACCTACTGCTGACAAAGGTACAAAAACAGTGTCCGCTGCCGGTGCGGATAACAGTGCTAAGGTGAAATCGGCAGCTGCAAAAACAGTGCAGGCTGATTCCTCGGCAGGAAGTGCTTCATCAGGAGAAACTGCTGCTGAGCCAGAGGTGCGGTTCTTCGTCTGGGAGCTGCTGCAAAACCTTTGGAACTGGATCAGTGGATTATGGTCGTAAGACCCTAGATATGTTACTATTTTATAAGCAGATCTATCACGGCTCCCTACTGGGGCCGTTTTTTGCTAAGATAAATTATATCTTCTAGAAAGCCTGTGATGAGAATGAATGAACACAATAATCCTTTATTCGCCGTTCAGCGGCGGAGTGGAAATAGAGATGAGACTGTATACTGGAAGTTGAATTCTGTTGAGGGAACGAACTCTGAGGTAATTCAGCCGAATGAAGCTGACAAGCTGGCGATAGCGGAGGCAGCAACAATGCTTCGCGAAGGCGGAACCGTGGCTTTTACAACCGAAACCGTCTACGGTCTAGGAGCGGATGCCCGAAATACGTCGGCAGTTGAGGCTGTTTTTGCAGCAAAAGGACGGCCCTCTGACAATCCGTTAATTGTACATATTGCGGATACGGTAGCTTTGGACGAGCTTGTTGCAGAGGTGCATCCTAAGGCGGCCGCGCTGATGGCAGCTTATTGGCCTGGTCCGCTGACAGTTGTGCTTCCTGTTCGTGAAGGTGTACTGTCGCCTTGTGTGACGGCGGGTTTGGATACGGTTGGTGTGCGGATGCCGGATCATCCGGTAGCTCTGGCGCTGATAAGTGCCGCAGGTTGTCCGGTTGCGGCGCCCAGTGCTAATCGTTCGGGTCGCCCGAGCCCGACATTAGCTTCGCATGTGATGGAAGATTTGGCTGGATACATTGATGGCGTCCTTGATGGTGGTGCTGCTGGAGTTGGACTAGAGTCAACAGTCGTGCAGGTACAGCCTGACGGAAAAGTTGCTGTGCTGCGCCCCGGCGGGATTACTTCGGAGCAATTGGCTGCAGTGGTGGGAGCAGAAGCTGTAAGCTCAGAGTCCGGTAATGCTGAGACAACTGCTGCCGCTACCGCAACCGCTACTGTCTTGGCTGATTCGGGGACGACAAACTCTGTTATTGATTTCAGTACTGCTGAGCCAATCACAGCTAAAGCAACTACCGCGCAATCTTCAGCGGATTGCCTGAATGTTAACAATCGTGAGCCTTTCGAAAGGGCTAACGCATCTATTGAGCAGCATGGTGCGGATGCTGCTGGCGGCATTTCTGCGCCGCGCGCGCCGGGAATGAAGTACACGCACTACGCACCGCGCGGCTGGCTTGCTGTAGTGCGTGGCTCTTCCCCGCAGCGCGTGGCGGACGAAGCCGCTAGTCAACTTCAGGCGGCGCAGCTAAACGGCGAGGTCACGGGCTTACTCCTCTTCGAGGAGCATAAGGCCCTTTATCCCGCCGACCCTGCCGCCTGTGTCCTTTCCCTCGGCTCGTTATCCTCGCCGGAGGAAGGGGCTCGCTCCCTATATGCCGCCTTGCGGCGCTTCGATGAAGCGGGAGCGACTTACATCTTAGCCGAGGCTTGCCCGTATACCGGCCTCGGCGCTGCAATCATGAACCGGCTTATGAAAGCCGCCGGCGGATCTGTCATCGACGCCGGATAACCACGGCATTGCTTTTTCGTATATGACTCCCATATGAAGTCATGATTACCCCCTTGTCCGCATATCGTTGTTGTACAAGATATTTCGGACTTGGGGGGTTAAGCATGGGCTTAGGAGATGTATATACCGAATGGGGGCAGATTGTTACCATTACTATAATGGCGGTTGCATTAGGGATGGATGCTTTTTCGCTCGGTGTAGGGATCGGGATGAAAGGTATTCGTCTGCTGCATGTTCTGCAAATGAGTCTGCTCATTGCTGTTTTTCATATGCTGATGCCTCTCCTGGGTTTATTGACAGGAAGTTATGTCGGACACCTGTTAGGTCAAGTAACGACTTATGCTGCTGGAGGTCTTCTAGTTCTTTTGGGCGGGCATATGGTGTACAACTCCTTTCGTCCGGATACAGGAAGCTCACGAGCTATGGATCATCGAACCTTGTGGGGGATGATTCTTCTTTCGCTCAGTGTCAGTATTGACTCTTTCTCCGTGGGTGTATCACTGGGGATGTTTGTGAATGGAGTACTTTTGACCATCTTAGCCTTCGGTGCTTGCGGGGGACTAATGTCGATTCTAGGGTTGCTAATTGGACGGCATGTCAGTCGTGGTCTCGGGGATTATGGAGAAGCGTTAGGCGGTGCAATACTTCTTGGGTTTGGCTTGCTATTCATCTTTTGATACAATAACGGCATTAGAATATTTAATTTCATGGGGGTGCAAAACATGCTGCATATTTTATTCGTCTGCACCGGGAATACATGCCGAAGTCCTATGGCTGAGGGGCTTTTACGAAAGCTCGCGAAGGAACGTGGAATCGACCTGGAAGTGCGGTCTGCAGGTGTATCCGCCATTTCCGGTACTTCTATATCAAGACATGCTGCGGCTATACTGCAGGAAGAAGGAATTCATGATTCAATGGAGTCGTCACAATTGACAGGTCAAGCTGTCGCTTGGGCCGACCTTGTGCTGACCTTGACGGGTGGGCATAAGCAGCATTTATTGCAGTATTTTCCGGATGCTGTAACGAAAACCTATACATTGAAGGAATACGTGCATGATGAAGATGCGGTGACGGAAGATATCAAGGAATTGGACAGCCTTTACGCAGATGCGGAGTTGAGCTTAGCCCTTGGTGGTGAACCGAATGCAACGGATCTGCAGCGGATGATTGAGATTCGCCAGCGTATTCCGAGCTTCGATATTTCTGATCCATTTGGTGGCACGCGTGAGGACTATGAGCTAACTGCTGCTGAGATTCGCACTGCGCTATTCAGTTTGCTGGATAAGCTGGAAACCTTCCGCCATTTGTAAATGGTTGATTTTCAGTTCACTTTGCTTTAAGATGAAGTTACAAATAATCGGTTCCGATGTAACTGGCGACAAATGTGGATCAAACCACGATGGAGCATCGGAATAAACGGCCGGTCGCCTGGGCAAAAGAGCAAATCCGCAGCTACCTGCGGACTGCTCTTTTTTGTTTAAAATAAGCTTGTTTGAAGTTTGAGGAGGTAGAGTGATGGACGAAGTTGTGGAGCTATCATTAACTGAAGCCACCGTCACTGTGTTAAGGGAGTTGGCGGAGGCTGGTAACCTTGGGTCAGGCAAAATTGTTGTCGTCGGAGTGAGCACAAGTGAGGTTGCTGGTGTCCGGATTGGAACTGGTGGTGCACTTGAAGTTGCAGAACAACTGCTTGAAGGTGTTCGTTTAGTAGCAGCGGAAAAAGGATTTCATCCGGTGTATCAGTGCTGCGAGCATTTAAATCGTGCACTTGTCATGGAACGCTCTCTGCTAGAGTCACTTGGTCTGAAGGAAGTATCAGCTGTACCTATACGAGGTGCTGGAGGTTCGATGGCTACGGCTGCTTATCACGCTATGAAAGATCCTGTTTTGGCGGAAACGATAGAAGCTCATGCTGGTTTAGATATTGGCGAGACACTGATAGGAATGCATTTACGGCGGGTAGCCGTTCCTTTCCGTCCGACTCTACGATACATTGGAGCAGCCAGAGTGAATGCGGCATGGACCAGACCCCCACTAATTGGCGGGGAACGTGCGGTATATCGTGCTCCAGAACAAAGTGGTTCACAGTTTTGTGATTAAAGAACTTTAGTTTTTATATTTTTTGCAGAAACGTAGACCTAAGTCTCTTTATGGCGGGCAAATCGTTTCTACTTAAATACAACATATCTACACACACTAGGGAGGAAATAAGAACATGGAACAATTGCGTAAGAGTGACCCGGCAGTACTGGAAGCGATGGAACTGGAACTGAAACGTCAGCGTGCCAACATTGAGCTTATTGCCTCAGAGAATATCGTTAGCGAAGCCGTAATGGAAGCTATGGGCTCCGTGCTTACGAACAAATATGCAGAAGGTTATCCAGGCAAACGTTATTATGGTGGCTGTGAAGATGTAGATATCGTTGAGAACCTTGCTCGTGATCGTGCAAAAGAATTGTTTGGCGCGGATCATGTCAACGTACAACCACATTCCGGCGCTCAAGCAAATATGGCAGTTTATCTGGCTGCACTTAAGCCTGGCGACACCGTTCTTGGAATGAATTTGGCGCACGGTGGTCATTTGACACATGGTAGCCCAGTTAATGCTTCTGGATTGCTTTATAACTTCGTTGCTTATGGAGTACAAGAAGATACTTTCCTAATTGATTATGATGAAGTACGTAAAGCAGCCTTCAAGCACCGTCCAAAAATGATTGTGGCTGGTGCTAGTGCCTATCCGCGTATTATTGATTTCGAAAAACTTGGCGCTATCGCCAATGATGTGGGTGCGCTATTTATGGTAGATATGGCCCATATCGCAGGATTGGTTGCTGCTGGTCTTCATCCGAGCCCGGTTCCTCATGCTCATTTCGTTACAACTACTACGCATAAGACTTTGCGCGGTCCCCGCGGAGGTATGATTATGTGCAGACAGCCATGGGCAGCTGCTATTGATAAAGCGGTATTCCCTGGTTCCCAAGGTGGACCTCTGATGCATGTAATTGCTTCAAAAGCAGTCGCATTTGGTGAAGCATTGCAGCCATCCTTTAAGACTTATGCTCAAAATGTAGTGAAGAACGCTAATGTTCTTGCAGAAACGTTGATCAGCGAAGGGGTTAACATTGTATCCGGAGGTACAGATAACCACTTGATGCTGCTGGATACCCGTAATCTGAACATTACCGGAAAAGATGCGGAAAAAGTACTAGATTCCATCGGGATTACTGTGAATAAAAACGCAATTCCATTTGATCCTACAAGTCCTTTCGTAACAAGTGGTATTCGTATTGGTACACCTGCAGTCACATCCCGTGGTATGGACGAGCAGGCGATGGTCACTATTGGACGTATCATTGCTAATGTTCTAAAGAATCCGAAGGATGAGGCAAACTTGGCAGAATCTGCGCGTCAAGTGGCTGAGTTGACTGACCAATACCCTCTTTATCCAGAGTTGAAATACTAAATCTTTGCTTCTAATAAGAAATGATTCTGCCTCCATCCATACCCTCTTCCGGGTTTGATGGAGGCTTTTTTGTTGCATATTGTTCACAAATATCACTGTAGGTAATAGATGAAATTGAATGAAATTAATCATGAAAGTTCATGGAACTTTCAATAAAATTAGTGAAAATAATGTGAATAGTATGAAAAAGCCAAAGTTGCACAACATAATCTAGGTTTTATAAGTGATTGGTTTCCTAATTAAGCCAATCATTACCTTTAAAAACAAGGAAATACAAAGGAATATGTTCAATGTGAGTTCAAGTACCATTCTGAGGTGAAATGCAGCGGCGGGAGTGCTATAATAGACAGGATTTAGCCACTGAGAAGCAAAGCGCTTTCTATGGCTATAGACAAGACTTACAATTACCGGAGGGACAGTAAATGGGAAAATTGGTGATTTGCGATCATCCTTTAATTCAACACAAACTAACATTTATTCGCGACGTTAGAACAAACACGAAGGATTTCAGAGAACATGTTGACGAAGTTGCCACATTGATGGCTTATGAGATTACACGTGATATTCCACTAGAGACCATTACGGTACAAACACCGGTCACTGAGACGGAAAGCAAAGTGATTTCGGGAAGAATGCTGGGGCTTATTCCTATTCTTCGTGCGGGTTTAGGTATGCTTGAAGGTGTACTGAAGCTTCTACCTGCGGCTAAAGTAGGACATGTAGGGCTTTTCCGTGATCCAGACACTCTTCAACCAGTGGAGTATTATATCAAGCTTCCAACTGATGTACAGGAACGTGAGTTGATAGTAATTGACCCGATGCTTGCTACAGGCGGATCCGCAATTGCTGCGATTACCTCACTGAAGAACCGTGGTTGTACACAGATCAAAATGATGAACTTGATTGCAGCGCCAGAAGGTGTTGCTGCAGTTCAGGAAGCTCATCCGGATGTTGATATTTATGTTGCAGCACTTGATGATCATTTGAATGAACATGGTTACATCGTGCCAGGTCTTGGTGATGCTGGTGACCGTCTTTATGGAACCAAGTAATAAGTAATTAAGTATTAAGTATAGTAATGCGAGAATATTTGATGAGAGGGTAGGGGTTATGTCCAAAATCAAAGTAATGACTATTTTCGGAGTGCGCCCCGAGGCGATCAAGATGGCTCCTCTGGTTCTTGAACTGAAGAAGCATCCTGAGCATATCGAATCAATAGTATGTGTAACAGCACAGCATAGAGAACTGCTCGATCAAGTGTTGGAAGTGTTTAATATCACCCCTGATTACGATTTGGACGTGATGAAGGACCGTCAGACCTTGAATGAGATTACTATTCGTGTGCTTGAAGGTTTGGAACCTGTACTGAAAGAAGTTAAACCTGACCTCGTGCTGGTGCATGGGGACACCTTAACAACGTTTTTAGCTAGTTACGCTTCCTTCCTGCAGCAAATTCAGGTTGGGCACGTAGAAGCAGGACTTAGGACATGGAACAAATTGTCTCCGTATCCTGAAGAGATGAACCGTCAACTCACAGGTGTGTTAGCTGATCTGCATTTCGCTCCAACCGATTTGTCAGCTAACAATCTGAGACACGAGAACAAAAAAGAATCAAGTATTTATATCACAGGCAACACCGTAACTGATGTGTTTCAATATACCGTACAGCCGGATTACCGGCATCCTGTTTTGGATTTTGCTTCAGGAAAAAGACTTATTTTGATGACCGCTCACCGCAGAGAATCTCAAGGTGAACCGCATCGTAATATCTTCCGAGCTATTAAAAGAATCGCTGATGAATTCGAAGATGTCGCCATTGTTTACCCTGTGCATCCGAGTCCTGCCGTTAAGGAACCTGCGCATGAGATACTGGGAGGACATTCGAGAATTAAGCTGATTGATCCGCTGGATGTCGTGGACCTGCATAATTTTTATCCGCATACCCACTTGATATTGACCGATTCCGGCGGTCTGCAAGAGGAAGCTCCTTCTTATGGAGTGCCTGTTCTTGTGCTTCGTGATACAACGGAGCGTCCCGAAGGGATAGAGGCTGGAACGCTGGAACTTGTGGGCACGGACGAGGAGAAGGTGTATCAACGGACACATGCTCTTTTGACTGATAACGAGCTCTATCAGTCGATGAGTCGGGCCGCCAACCCGTATGGAGATGGCAAGGCTTCCCAACGGATTGTCAATGCGATTTTGCACCATTTTGGTGTTAATAAGGAACGTCCTGAAGAGTTTCACAGAATGTTCACAAAAAATAAATAATTTCAATTAAACTAATATCTGATCTGATTAAAATCAACATACAGTGAAACTGTACGGTTTATATGGTTTTGGAACGTTTTGCTGTGATTATTTTCATGTTTTCAAGGGTTTTTAGGCAATGTTCAATGAATTGACAAAGACTCAGGAAATTCAGTAAAATTAGTTGGGATTGTAGCCCATGAAAGAACAAAATAGCAAGGACAGCTTGTTACAGACCGCGCTTGTCATTGGAAGTGCAGGCACTTTGCTTGCCGCTTACATTCTTATTGGTTTTTTTGCGGCAAGATGGCTGAAAGACCTGATGGAGGGGCCGAAATATTGGCTCGCCATTGGCACTATAACTGGAATGATTCTGGGAATTGTGAATGTCGCCTTGTTAATTAAAAAATTTTTGGGGGAGCAGAATGGATAATATGACTCCCATGATCAATACCGTCACTAGAGTTACGCTCGTCCTTATGGCAGGACTCTTAATGGGCTGGGTGCTTCATCATGAGACCCGGGCAATTACACTGGGCATGACTCTGGGTCTGGTGGCGGGATTGGTAAACTTTCGTTATCTGGCCGTCAAGGTTCGACGGGTTACGCAGTCGATTGCGAGCAACGAAGGGAATGCCTTCAGCCTCGGTTTTGTTACACGGATTAGCTTCGCAATTTTGGTCACCATGTTCTCGGTCAAGATTGAGCATTTCTCCCTGGTAGCAACTGTTTCGGGCGTATTCATTCCTCAGCTTCTCGCCATTCCTGCGGGGATATATCTGAGTGTGAAGAATAAGCTTTAACCAGATTAAAGAGAAAGGGGGATGATACTATGCATGACATGCCGAAAATATTTGTCGGGGGAATACCGATAGATTTATCCGCCGTGTTGATGCTTCTGATCAGTTGTACAGTGGTGTTTGTTCTGGTTATGCTTTCGGTTCGTAAGCTTTCCGTTGAAAATCCATCCAAGCTTCAGAACTTCATGGAATGGGTTGTGGAATTTGTAGAGGGTGTCATAAGCAGTGCCATGGATCTGAAGAAAGGAAAACCTTACATATCTTTAGGGTTGACATTGATTCTGTTTATCTTTGTTTCCAATCTACTTGGATTGCCTTTCTCCGTTGTAACTGAGGCGCATGGACCTGTAACAGTGTTTGGCCACGTGATTGAAGCAACTAAGAACTTGGCGAATGGTGAGCATGCAGAAATTTTATGGTACAAGTCGCCAACTGCTGACATTAACGTCACTGCAGGATTGGCAATCATAGTATTTGTACTGATGAACTTTCTGGGCATTAAGCTCAACGGCAAACATTATTTCAAACACTACATCGAGCCGTTTCCAATCTTTTTGCCACTGAACATTATCGAAAACCTGGCAAAACCTGTAGCGTTGGCTATTCGTCTATTCGCTAACATTTTCGCCGGAGAAGTACTGATTACAGTCATTTTGAAGCTGGGGATTCTCAGTATTCCGTTCCTGGCTGTATGGCAGGGCTTCAGTATTTTCGTCGGGGCACTACAAGCGTTTATCTTTACGATTCTGACGATGGTTTATATCGCACAGATGACGATTCACGAAGAAGAAGCACATTAATGAACTGCTGCGAAGAGAACGGCTATCGTCTGATTTTCCTTCGTGGGAGATATCTTATATCATTAAACACAAATATGAACCGAAATTAAAGGAGGATATTTACAAATGGAATTTTTAGCAGCAGCAATAGCGGTTGGATTGGGTGCACTTGGCGCAGGTCTTGGTAACGGTATGATCGTTAGTAGAACAGTTGAGTCCATCGCTCGTCAACCAGAAGCGAAAAATGCTTTGCAAACAACAATGTTTATTGGTGTAGGTATCGTCGAAGTTATTCCGTTGGCAGCAACAGTTATCGCATTCCTGATTATGTTTACTTAATAAACCGTAGTTACGGTTTGGCGGGGACGGCCGATGCCATCCGCGCCTTACTTTTGTATACGTCCGCATGACGCGGTAACGGAAGGGAGTGACCTCAGTGGATATTGTTTGGACAAACATAGTATTTTCAATTGTCGCCTTTGGGATTTTATATTTCTTGCTTAGCAAGTATGCGTTCAGCAAACTTTTTGCAGTTATGGAGAAACGCCGTGAGCTGGTAATGCAGCAAATGGACGAAGCTGCGAAGACTAGAGAACAAGCGGTCGCGTATGTGGAAGAGCAGAAGCAAGCGCTGAACAGTGCACGCCAGGAAGCTCAACAGATTATTCAACAATCGCAAATCACAAGCAATCTACAGGTAGAACAAACTTTGGCACAAGCCAAAGCAGATGCAGCACGTGTCAAAGAAGAGGCCGTGCGCGATATCGAGAACGAAAAGAACAAAGCAGTGGAAGAGTTGCGCAGCGAAATTGGAACGGCATCTGTTCGTATTGCTTCTAAACTTCTTAAGAAAGAAGTTAGTGCTAACGGCGAGCAGGAGCAACTTGTGAACCAATACCTCAAAGAGGTAGGAGGCCAATCATGAGCCGCGATACGGTAGTTGCCAAGCGCTACGCTAGAGCATTGTACAGTGCAGCGGTAGAGAAAGGGATTACCCTTGAAGTAGAAGAAGAGCTCAAGGCAGTGGTTGGATTATTACATTCCGACCAAGAGATAAAGCGGTTTATTCTTGCACCGCGCATCTCGGAGTCCGACAAGCTGAAAGTGCTGCGCACAGCGCTTCAAGATAAGCTCTCTCCCATCGTGATGAACATTGTAGAATTGTTAGTAGAGCGAGGCAGAACCGATATTTTTGCCGATCTGCTGGATACGTATATCAAGATTGAAGGAGACGCTCTTGGCATTGGTGATGCTAAGGTATACTCTGTTTATTCTTTAAGTGAAGAAGAAAAAGCAGCTGTAGCTGCAGAATTCGGCCAACTCGTAAACCGTAAAATCCGGATTACGAATGTGGTGGACCCAAGCCTGTTGGGAGGACTGAAAGTTTATATCGGCGATACGCTGTATGACGGCAGTCTGTCTAACAAATTGGAGCGTCTCGAGAAATCCTTTAATGATAAGCATAGAAGATAGGGGTGAGGATATTGGGCATCAGACCTGAAGAGATCAGCACTTTGATCAAAAGTCAAATTGAGGAATATAAAGCCGATATCGAAGTTGCCGAAGTCGGCACCGTCATTCAAGTCGGCGACGGTATCGCCCGTGTCTACGGTCTGGAAAACGCAATGGCAGGCGAATTGCTAGAGTTCTCCAACGGAGTAGTGGGCATGGCGCTCAATCTGGAAGAAAGCAACGTCGGTGTTGTTATTCTGGGTGAGTACAAGGAAATTCGTGAAGGCGATCAAGTAAAACGTACAGGACAAATTATGCAAGTTCCTGTTGGTGAAGCTCTGCTCGGTCGTGTAGTTAACGCACTTGGTATGCCGCTTGACGGCAAAGGCCCAATTGCTACAACTGAATTCCGTCCTGTAGAAAATAATGCACCAGGTGTTATCGATCGTAAATCGGTACATGAACCGATGCAAACAGGTCTTAAAGCCATTGATGCGATGGTACCAATCGGTCGTGGACAACGCGAACTTATCATTGGTGACCGTCAAACAGGTAAGACTGCAATCGCAATTGACGCGATTATCAACCAAAAAGGCAACGGCATGAAATGTATTTATGTTGCCATTGGTCAAAAGCAATCCACAGTAGCACAGGTTGTAGAAACTCTTCGCCGTCATGGCGCTTTGGAATATACAATCGTTGTAACTGCATCGGCTTCCGAGCCGTCTCCATTGTTGTATATTGCTCCATACGCAGGTTGCGCAATGGGCGAATACTTCATGTACAAGGGCGAGCACGTACTGATCATTTACGATGACCTTTCGAAACAAGCTTCGGCTTATCGCGAATTGTCCTTGCTGCTTCGTCGTCCACCGGGTCGTGAAGCATTCCCAGGTGACGTATTCTACTTGCACTCCCGTCTTTTGGAGCGTGCAGCTAAGCTTAGTGATGAGCTTGGTGGTGGTTCATTAACCGCACTTCCATTTATCGAAACACAGGCATCTGACGTATCAGCTTACATTCCTACGAACGTAATCTCGATTACAGATGGTCAAATCTTCCTTGAATCCGATCTGTTCTACTCTGGTCAACGTCCGGCGATCAACGTCGGTATCTCCGTTTCCCGTGTAGGGGGTTCCGCTCAAATCAAAGCGATGAAGAAGGTAGCCGGCTCGCTCCGTTTGGATCTTGCCCAATATCGCGAACTTCAAGCCTTCTCACAGTTCGGCTCAGATCTTGATAAATCTACACTTGCCCGTCTGAATCGCGGGGCACGTATGATGGAAGTTCTGAAACAAGGTGTGAATCAGCCGTTGTCTGTTGAGCATCAAGTGCTTAGCTTGTACACAGCTGTAAAAGGATATTTGGATGATATTCCAGTTAAAGACGTAAAACGTTTTGAAAAGGAATTCCTTGCTTACATGGATAGCAGTGCTGCTGATGTAGCTCAATCCATCAGGGATACAAAAGATTTGACAGCTGATAACGAAGCCGCTCTTAAAGCAGCGATTGATACCTTTAAAAGAGGTTTCGCTACTAGCTAATATAGATGACTTTAACGGATTTTACTAAGTGAGCTTTGGCTCTGCCGAAGCTCAGGCTGTGCTTATGAAGTAGCTTTGACTTCGTCAAAGTTAAGAGAATGCTTACGAAGTTAGCTTTAACTCCGTTAAAGCTAAGATGATGCTTACGAAGTTAGCTTTGACTCCGTCAAAGCTCTAAGGTGGTGAAATCATGGCAAGAAGCATGCGTGATATTAAACGTCAAATTAAGAGTGTTCAAAACACAAGACAGATCACAAAAGCGATGGAAATGGTAGCCGCATCCAAGCTGAGAAAAGCTCAGGAGAAGGCAATTGCCGCCCGTCCTTATGCTGAGAAGCTAAAAGAGGTTGTATCGAGCATTGCTGCTGGCACCGAAGGTGTTCAACACCCTATGCTGGTTAGCCGCCCTGTGAAGAAGACTGGTTATCTAATCGTTACCTCTGATAGAGGGCTTGCAGGTGGTTACAACGCTAATATTTTGCGTAAGGTGACGATGCTCATCGCGGAGAAGCATAAGTCCAAAGATGAGTACGCATTATTTGTTATTGGTCGTAAGGGCCGTGACTTTCTACGTCGCCGTGAATATCCGATTGTACAGGAAGTCACTGAGCTATCGGATGCGCCGAAGTTTGCTGACATCAAATCTATCGCGAATTCGGCAGTACAGCAGTTTGTAGATGGTACGTATGATGAGTTGTATGTTTGTTACAATCAATTCGTCAATGCTATCACCCAGATCCCAACCGTTGAGCGACTGTTGCCTATGGATGGAGTAGGGAATCAAGAGCATCATGAAGCTTCTGCAAACTACGAATATGAACCTTCACCGGAAGGCGTGCTAGAAGTATTGCTTCCAAAGTACGCTGAAACTTTGATTTATAGCGCTATTCTGGATGGCAAGGCCAGTGAGCTGGGGGCGAAAATGACAGCTATGGGCAGTGCAACGAAGAACGCGTCGAAAATGATCGGAGAACTTACCCTTACGTACAACCGTGCCCGTCAGGCGGCAATTACGCAGGAAATTACCGAGATCGTGGCCGGAGCGAACGCGCAGTCTTAAAATACAAGAAAAGTTAAACTAAGTGCTTAACTTGTCTTGTGTTTTACGAGAAACAGTGTCGCTTGCTTAGGGTGCATAGCTCCTTAAGAACGGCACTGTAAGTTCTTCTTAAAATATAAGAAAGTATGGTTTTACACTATACAAAATGCTTATATTTCTACGAGAAACGGTTGTCATCTTTATATGACGACAACGTCGTTTCTTCTTGATGTAACAGCTTTCGAGGAGGGAAAAGAAGATGAACAAAGGACGCGTTGTAAGCATTATGGGTCCGGTTGTCGATATTGAATTTGAACGCGGCCAGTTGCCCGAGATTTTCAACGCTATCAAAATTGAAACCGTCTTGGACAATGGTCGTCAGCTTAACCTAACACTTGAGGTTTCCAATCACTTGGGAGACAATCTGGTACGTTGTATCGCGATGTCTTCTACTGATGGTCTGGTTCGTGGACTGGATGCAATCGATCAAGGAGGTCCAATTTCGGTTCCTGTAGGGGAAGCGACATTAGGCCGTGTATTTAACGTACTTGGCAATCCAATTGATAACGCTGGTGAAGTTCTTGCTGAGAAAAAGAACCCGATTCACCGTCTCGCACCAACATTTGACGAATTGTCAACACAAGCGGAAATCTTGGAAACAGGTATTAAAGTTATCGACTTGCTCGCACCTTATGCTAAGGGTGGTAAAGTCGGCCTCTTCGGCGGTGCCGGCGTAGGTAAAACAGTAACAATCCAAGAATTGATTAATAACATTGCCCAAGAGCACGGTGGTATTTCCGTATTCGCAGGTGTCGGTGAACGTACTCGTGAAGGTAATGACCTTTATCACGAAATGACGGATTCCGGCGTTATTAAGAAGACAGCAATGGTCTTCGGACAAATGAACGAGCCTCCAGGTGCACGTCTTCGTGTAGCTTTGACCGGTTTGACCATGGCGGAATATTTCCGTGATGTGGAAGGCCGCGATACGCTGCTCTTTATCGATAATATATTCCGCTTTACCCAAGCGGGTTCCGAAGTGTCCGCTCTTCTCGGCCGTATGCCATCTGCGGTTGGTTATCAGCCGACTCTGGCTACTGAAATGGGCCAGCTGCAAGAGCGTATCACATCGACTAAAAAAGGTTCAGTTACATCGATTCAAGCAATCTACGTACCGGCGGATGACTACACTGACCCTGCTCCGGCTACAGCGTTTGCTCACTTGGATGCAACAACTAACCTTGAGCGTAAAATTTCCGAGAAGGGGATTTTCCCAGCGGTTGACCCACTGGCTTCCAGCTCGCGTTTGCTCGCTCCAGAAATTGTTGGTGAAGAACATTACAACGTGGCACAAGGTGTTAAACAATTGCTGCAACGTTATACCGAGCTTCAAGACATCATTGCCATCTTGGGTATGGATGAATTGAGTGAGGATGATAAGGTTATCGTAGCTCGTGCTCGTAAAGTTGAACGCTTCCTGTCGCAGCCATTCCACGTGGCTGAACAGTTTACTGGCTTTAAGGGTAAATATGTACCAATCAAAGAAACTGTACGCAGCTTTAAGGAAATCCTGGATGGTAAGCATGATGATCTTCCAGAAGCAGCTTTCCTATTTGTAGGTACGATTGAAGAAGCAGTAGAAAAAGCGAAATCGATGTAACCTGAGCTTAGCTAATGCTTTCGATGCAAGCTTTACTTCGTAAAGCTTAGTGCATGCTTTCGAAGCGAGCTTTACAATGTAAAGCTTTAAGGAGGAATGGAAGTGAATACCTTTTTGTTGGAAATTGTCACGCCGGAGCATCTCGTTTACTCCAAGCAAGTGAATAGCTTGATTGTAAGAGGGGTCGAAGGCGAGTTGGGTATTTTGCCGGGACACATTCCGCTTGTGACTCCACTTCAGGTTGCTCCGTTATCCGTCAAATCGGACGGTGTTACGATCTCCATCGCTGTTCATGGCGGGTTCGTTGAAGTGCATAAGGACAAAGTAACCGTGCTGGCTGAAAGTGCCGAGCTGCCAACAGATATCGATGTTGAGCGCGCCGAAGCGGCTAGAGAACGGGCTCAACGCCGTCTCCAGACTCGGAGCAAACAAGATGATATCGATCACCGCCGTGCGGAATTGGCGCTGCAACGCGCTGTTACACGGATTAAAGTGTCCACTGGAAAAGGACAACAGTAGGATAAAAGCAGTCAAGCCTTAGGGTTTGACTGCTTTTTATTATAGTAATCTATTGAAAAAAGGTTAAAATTTCTTCATTATTTTGGATAATGGCGTTGAATTGTTTAAAAATTTGTAAAAGTACTGGATTCTTTTGCCCTTCACAAGTATGATATAAGAGTCGATTTCCGAGTAATACGAACACGGAGGGTTAGCATGGAGGATATATTGTCGGGTGGGTTGTCTAGCGCAGTTGGAACCAGCAGTATGGTCTCAATGATTGTATCTTTGCTCAGTGTTGTATTATCTTGGTGGGCATTGCAGAACCTTAAGCTCGATTTGGTCATAAGATATCCCAAGAGTCCTCAGGGAAGGCTGCTGCACTTGCTGTTGGCCATTGTACTTGGTCGTTTTGTAGCGGGGTTCTTCCTGGATTACCTGAGCTGGAGTGGGATGATCCGATATATGTTTTAAGGGGATGTAGTTTGGTTATAAGTGTCTTAGGTCGCAGTGGTCAAAAGGTGTCGAATAATAAGGTTTTATTATGTCAACACTGAACTTTAAGGAACATGCCCGAGTAAATGGGCGTATTGATGGAGTAGAGAACTTTTTTTGCAATTACTTTAATCTAAAAAAATAATTTAAGAAATAATGGACGCGGAGGGAAACCGAAAATGAGCAAATTTATCGTCCGCGGTGGCAACAGATTGACCGGGAGCGTGAAAGTTAGCGGCGCAAAAAATTCCGTATTACCGATCATAGCCGCCTCTCTATTGGCAGAAGAAGGAGTAAGCGTCATTGTAGACGCACCTCCGCTTGATGATGTGATGACGATATCAAAAATGCTGGAATCTCTGGGTGCAGGGGTTACATATCAGAACGATATTATCCAGGTGGATGCTACAAACATCACTTCCTGTGAAGCACCTTATGAATGGGTTCGAAAAATGCGGGCGTCTTTTTTAGTCATGGGCCCACTGTTATCTAGACTTGGTCAGACAAGAATTTCCCTGCCAGGCGGCTGTGCCATTGGTACACGACCGATTGATCAGCATTTGAAAGGGTTTGAAGCACTGGGTGCGGAGATTAGTCTCGGCCAGGGCTACATTGAAGCGAAAAGCAACGGACGCCTGCGCGGTGCCAAAGTGTATTTGGATGTAGCAAGCGTAGGTGCGACCGAAAATATAATGATGGCAGCTACACTAGCCGAAGGCGTGACCGTTATCGAGAATGCGGCTAAGGAGCCTGAGATTGTCGACCTGGCCAATTACTTGAATGGTATGGGCGCAATCGTACGCGGTGCGGGAACAGGCGTTATCCGTATTGAAGGGGTAGAACGTCTGCATGGGGTCAAACATCATGTAATCCCTGATCGTATCGAAGCAGGTACGTACATGGCGGCTGCAGCAATTACCGGTGGCGATGTATATGTGGAAGGTGCAATTGCAGATCACTTAGGTCCTGTTATTGCTAAGATGGAAGAAATGGGTGTAACCATTATTCCTGACGAGAACGGTATTCGTGTAATCAGTGACAAGCCTCTCAAAGCTGTTGATTTGAAGACTTTGCCGTATCCAGGTTTTCCTACGGATATGCAGTCGCAAATGATGGCATTATTGTTGCGTTCTGAAGGTACCAGTGTCGTTACAGAAACTGTATTTGAGAACCGGTTTATGCATGTGGATGAATTCCACAACATGAATGCTGAGATTAAGATCGAAGGTCGCTCGGCGATCGTTACAGGTAATGCACAATTGGTCGGAGCTAAGGTTTGTGCTACGGATCTGCGTGCGGGAGCTGCGCTTATTTTGGCAGGTCTGGTTGCTGAGGGCACTACTGAAGTAAGCGGAACTCATCATATTGACCGCGGGTATGTTCATTTGGCTGAGAAGCTGTCCGGACTGGGTGCGGAAATTTGGCGCATCTCCATGGAAGATACTTCAGCGCAAACCGTGAAGGATGAAGTTCTTAAACCGGAAGTATCCAAGAGTGAATCGACTAAAAACGAAGAGGTTAAACCACGCTTTCAGGTTCAACCAACTTGGGTATAATATCAATCATTAGGAGAGACCAGGCTGCTGTTTGCAGCTTGGTCTTTTTTTATGGAATCCTCATCTGATGGGGATTTTTTTTGTATGCAATTTAATAGCTTGTGGTCTAGTAATAGATTGAGGACAGGAACTCTCTTTCTCTCAAATTGTGTTCTAGCAGTTGCTGCAAATTCATATCTATAAGAATCACCAGTGATTCACGGAAGGGAGCCATAGAGATGAAAGATTTCCGCTACTTGCGAAAAAACAAGATAACGCGCTGGCACTCGCGTCCCCTTGCTCCCCGGCGCAGGCGACTCATCCCCGTCGCCTGGCTCGCAGCGCCTTTCCTGGCGGCGCTGCTGATTCCGGTGGCGGTTGTCCCGCTACACCGGGGACAACCGGCGCCTGTGGCCGTGCCGGCGGTCACGGCCCCTCCGGCGGCGCCGGAGACGGCTGCGCAGGAAGCGCCGCAGCCGAACGTCTCTGTCTATTTGTCGCACAGCGGACAAATAGAGACATTGCCGCTGGAGGACTACGTCCGCGGCGTGCTTGCGGCCGAGATGCCGGCCGACTTTGAGCTTGAAGCGCTCAAAGCGCAGGCCGTAGCGGCCCGCACCTTTATCATGCGCCGCCTGGTGGCTGGCGACAGAAGCGGCGTACCCGTTCCGGAGGCGGATGTAACCGATACGGTAAGCCATCAGGCTTACATATCTAAGGACACGCTGGAACGGCAATGGAAGCTCGGCGGAAGAAGCGCCGACCTTGCAAAGCTGCAGCGCGCGGTCCTTGAGACGCGCGGAGTGATCATGACTTATAAAGGGCAGCCGATAACGGCCTCCTTTTTCGCCTCCAGTGGAGGATATACTGAGAACTCAGAAGAGTATTGGAATGCAGCGATTCCCTATCTGCGCAGCGTGACGAGTCCTTGGGAGAAAGAGATTACCCCAAACTATGCAGTGACTAACACCTTTACTGTTGCTGAAATACTTACTAGATTGGGTCTGAACGATAAAGTCATTCCAGCCTCCAAAGAAACTACCAATTCAGGAACTACAACGAAGATTTCATCATCTTCGAGATTACCTATGGAAGTGTTGTCTCTTACCACTGGACATCGGATTAAAGAGGTCTCAATTGGAGGCTCTATATTTACTGGACGTGAAGTGAGAGAGAAGCTGGGCCTACGATCCAGCCAATTCAGTTGGAGTCGTAAGGGGAATAAGATCTTAATCACGACCTTCGGAAATGGGCATGGAGTAGGGATGAGCCAGTGGGGGGCAAATGGGATGGCTAAAGAGGGTGGAACTGCTACCCAAATTCTCAAACACTATTATAGTGGTATCTCATTTACACAAATCTCAACTCTTCTGAAAAAATAACTTGAAAGATACGTATAAAAGAGAAAACCCCGGTAACACTGGTTACTGAGGTGATAACCATATGAATGAACAAGACAAAAACAAAACAAACCAAGATGAATCTCTCAAAAAAACTCAGGGAGATTTACCTGGTGCAAAACCTTCTTCATGGAACAGACTGGTATCTAAACGTTGGGTATTCCCAGCAGTCTACACGGCGGCAGCGGCAATTATACTAACCTTGGTGTGGGTCTATCAGGATGCCGGCCAGAAGCCGCTCAACCAGGACACTGCCGCCACTTCGCAGCAAGTAGGAACTTCCGCTAACGAAGCTGGTACAACAACCGGAGGTCCAGATGCACTTGAAGTTGTTGCTTCAACGGAAAGTATGACTTGGCCAGTAGCTAATCCAGGTGAAGTAGAAGTAGTTAAGCCGTATTATGATGAGAATGGTACAGAGGACAATCACGTTGCCGCTATGGTGCAATATAACGACAAATTTATTCCTAATGTCGGAATCGATATTGCCCGTGAAGACAACAATACGTTCGATGTCAAAGCAGCGCTCAGCGGTGAAGTGACCAGAGTGGAAGATGTTGCGGTATTAGGTAAAGTGATTGAAATTACCCATCAAGGTAATTTGAAGACTGTATACCAAAGTCTTGGTGAAACAAAAGTTAAACAAGGCGATGTAGTGAAGCAAGGAGATACTCTTGCCACAGCTGGTCGCAGTGAGATCGAAAAGGACCTTGGAAATCATGTACACTTTGAAGTGTACGAAGATGGCAAAGTAGTCAATCCATCGGATTTACTGCCACAGCGATAAAAATTTCTATAGCAGGGGGCGAAAGCCCCCTATTTTTTTGTGTATATAAGGATTTTTAAGGTTGTGTTTGTGATGAGCCTTTTGTTTACGCGGGAAACGGTTGTTGACCTAAAGGGAGAACGACGGCTTTTCATCATGCTAATAACACGGGTTATTAGGTTGTCCATTAAATAAAATGAGCCCTCCATAGCTTGTCATGTCTTGAAAGCGCGAATATATAAGCCCGCCCCTCATATAATGTACCAAACTATCCACAGTTGGGAGGCGGGAGCGTGCACGATTACATCAAGGAACGTACGATCAAAATCGGACGCTGCATCGTGGAAACCAGGCATACGGTCCGGACCATAGCCAAGGAATTTGGCGTTTCAAAGAGCACGGTGCATAAAGATTTAACTGAGCGTCTGCCAGAGATCAACCCTGATCTGGCCGATCAGGTGAAGCACATTCTCGAATATCACAAGTCCATCCGACATCTTCGGGGGGGAGAAGCCACAAAAATCAAATATAAAAAATCGACGGGGAAAAAACGTGAGGTTGCTGTAGCATCAAAGCCATGAGATTTTCGGAAATTTAAGGAAATATTCAGCTTTAATACATTGTGTACTTCCCCTAAAGTATGGTATTTTTAAATTTAGTACTAACTGCTGTTTTTTCAATTAAAATAACACTTTGGGGGCTCTTTCATTATGTTTAGCAAGGATATCGGAATCGACCTCGGCACGGCCAATGTGCTCATACATGTTAAGGGAAGGGGAGTCGTTCTGGATGAACCTTCCGTGGTCACACTTGAAAGTGATACGAAGAGAGTCCTTGCGGTGGGAGAACAGGCACGTCGCATGGTTGGACGTACACCTGGAAATATTATAACAATCCGTCCTCTCCGGGATGGTGTCATTGCAGATTTTGAAATCACAGAAATGATGCTCAAGTATTTTATCGACCGCGTTGGCGGCCGGTCCTGGTACGCACGGCCCCGTATTCTGATTTGCGCCCCTACAAATATTACATCTGTGGAACAGAAGTCCATACGGGAAGCGGCAGAGCGGAGCGGGGCTAAGGAAGTTTTTATGGAGGAAGAGCCAAAAGCCGCTGCAATCGGAGCGGGAATGGATATTTATCAGCCTAGTGGGAACATGGTCGTCGATATCGGTGGCGGAACGACGGATGTAGCCGTACTTTCTATGGGCGACGTCGTTACCGCTTCTTCGATTAAAGTCGCAGGAGACAAGTTCGATGAGGCCATTTTAAGATATATTAAACAAAAGTATAAGCTGTTAATCGGTGAACGTACGGCAGAGGATATTAAGGTTACAATTGGCACCGTGCGTCCAGGCCTGATGCAGGCTGAAATGGATATTCGTGGTCGTGATATGGTAAGTGGACTCCCTCAGACGCTCACTATTACTTCAGGCGAGGTAAAAGAAGCACTATGGGATCCGGTTTCTTCTATTGTGGCAGCTGCTAAGTCCGTTCTGGAACGTACACCGCCTGAGCTATCAGCAGATATTATTGACCGGGGTGTTGTTCTAACTGGTGGTGGCGCTTTACTTAATGGATTGGACGAGCTCCTCTCAGAAGAATTACATGTTCCGGTGTGGATAGCGGAAGACCCGATGCATTGTGTAGTTAAGGGAACCGGAATAATGCTAGATAATTTGGACAAGGTCGTTAAGAAAAAGTTCTAAGCAACCGATATAAAAGGTAGCAAAAGATTCGGAAGGGGACTACCTTCATGATAAGAGGATTATATACAGCCGCTGCAGGTATGGTTACACAGCAGCGTAGACATGATACGGCAACACAGAACATCGCTAACTTGAATACAACGGGGTACAAGCAGGTTGACAGTGTCAATCATGCTTTTCCGGATGTACTGATCTCTGCTATGAGTAATGGCAATACAAAGCCAGTGGGGCGCCTTAACACTGGGGTTTTTGCAGAACAATCGATATCCCAATATTTACAGGGTGATTTAAGGGAGAGCGGCAAGACCATGGATTTTGCTTTATCTACGGATTTGCAAGTAGCTGATCCAGTGACAGGTCAAAATATCTCCTTTGATGGTTCAGGCAAATATGTAAGCCCTGAGGGTGAGGTTGTTTATCGTCCACAGGCCTTCTTTACTGTACAGGATGCTGAAGGGAATAATCTGTATACGCGAAATGGGAGCTTCTCAATAAACGCGGCTACAGGAGAGGTACTGAGCAGTGGTGGCTTCAAGGTTCTTGATTCCACAGGCAAGCCCCTTGTCTTGACAGGAAATCAGGACACCCTTAAAGTGGACGGGCAGGGTAATTTGCTTAATCCAGTAACAGGACTTCCGACAGGGACCAAGCTTGGTGTGAGTGTAGTAACAAAGCCACAGGAGCTTGTACGTGATGGTAATGGTGTATTTCACGCTGATGATGTAGAGGCGGCAGATATCCGTTTCTCTAACGGAACAGATAACATGCAAGTACGCCAAGGTTACCTGGAAAGCTCCAATGTAGATCCTACTCAGGTTACTGTGGATTTGAATGCCGCCTATCGGGCTTATGAAGCGAACCAGAAGATTGTTCAATATTATGATGGCAGCTTGCAGAAGGCTGTAAGTGAAGTTGGCAGGGTATAGGCAGTGCTTAGGAATGAGCTTTACAGGTAGAGCTTATAGGAGGTTTGATCTATGAACAACTCAACGATTAGTGCAGCAGTCTCCATGTCGAGCCTTCAGCAGCGGCTTGATATTATAGCGGATAATCTAGCCAACATGGATACCAATGGTTATAAGAGCAAGCAGGGCTCTTTTGAGGACGTGCTGACTCGTGTACAACAGCAATCAGATGATTATGACCAACCGGGCCGTTCTACACCCCTAGGCTTTAATATGGGTTTTGGGACTTATGTGCCTTCGATCTCAACGAATTGGGAAGAGGGACCCCTTAAAGAAACAGGGAGTCCGACCGACTTAGCCATTCAGGGCAACGGGCTTTTTGGTGTTCAGGTCAATGGTACTACGGCGTATACACGTCAGGGTGATTTTCACTTTATTCCTGACACGACTGATGCCAAAAAGATGGTATTGGTTGATAACACAGGAAACTCCGTTTTAAATACAGAGGGCAAACCTCTAACGGTTCCTGTAGGTGTGAATGCTGCTATCGATGAATCTGGTCGTGTGTTAACAAAAAAGACAGAGAATGGACCTGTTCAGGTAGCGGGTACTATAATGATAGTAGAACCTAAGACACAGAATGCCTTAAAGGCTGTCGACGGGAATTTCTATATGCTTGCAGATGGGGTTACAGCACAGCAGGCTTTTGTACAAAGAGCGGCAGGCGAGGCATCTGGAATTGGAGTGCGCTCAGGATGGCTGGAGCAGTCGAATGTCGATATGACCTCAGAAATGACAGAAATGATGCAGATTCAACGCACGTATCAACTCGTAGCTCGGGCACTTTCGTCCAGTGATCAGATGTTTGGTCTAGCCAATAACATGCGCGCGTAGAGGTGAAGGAATGGATCGACAGGAAAAAGTTAAATCGGAAGAGAAGAAAGAACCCTCTTCACGAGGGATCTCCAAATGGACCATGATACAATGGGTTCTTATTCCCTTGCTTCTCGTAGCTGCACTTGGAGGCGGTCTGGCCGTCGGTTACGTTGTCCTGGGTAAGAAAGAGTTAAGCGATGCTCTGCAGTGGAGCACGTGGAGACATGTATATGATTTGGTTTTTGCTCCATAAATGAAGATGATTTAACCACTCCCTTGTTATATAAGGGAGTTTTCTTTTTTATGCTGAAAAATGTATAATGGTGGGGGGCCTCGGGCAGCAAAAAGGGCCCTCTCCGCCATGCTGCCGCATCCGGTGGAGAAAGCCCCTTATCTCAACCTCCACTTCTGCAGTTGGTGAAGGATAAATATAGTTTTTACCGAACCTGCCTAATTTTATGCATTTCGGCAAAGAATAAAAGAAAATGTGCAACATCCGAAAGGAGTTTTGTCATAATGCTGGATATCAACCAAATTCAAGAAATCATCCCCCATCGGCCTCCATTTCTGCTGGTGGACAAAATTATCGAGATTGAAATGGGCAAAAAAGCTGTAGGAATCAAAAATGTAACGATCAATGAACCGTTCTTTGTAGGTCACTTTCCGGGCTATCCGGTAATGCCGGGTGTACTGATTACAGAAGCCCTTGCACAAGTGGGTGCGGTTGCTATCCTGGGAGTAGAAGCTAATCGCGGCCGAATCGGTTTTTTAGCTGGGCTGGACGGATTCCGTTTCCGTGGTCAAGTGGTACCGGGCGATACACTTACTCTTGAAGTAGAGATCACCCGCCTTAAGGGCAGCATCGGAAAAGGACAAGCTACTGCTTCCGTTGAAGGTAAGGTTGTAGCCTCTGGAGAAATTATGTTTGCTCTGAGCTAAATATTTTATTTTTCTATAAATATATCTAAAGGAGAGATTCATATGACTCAATTAAGTGCGAAAGCGGCAGACACATTATCCCGCTGGTTGCAGGACCCTTCTGTTGACGAGGCTACAAAGGCAGAGCTTCGCGCTCTGGAGAATGAGCCACAGGAGCTTGAAGAGCGTTTTTACAGAGACTTAGAGTTTGGTACAGGCGGCTTGCGTGGGGTTATTGGTGCGGGCAGCAATCGTATCAATCGTTATACTGTTGGCAGAGCTACACAAGGCTTCGCTAATTATATTCTAGAAAAGCATACTGGAGAAGGCAGACCTTCGGTTGTTATCGCGCATGACTCTCGTCGCTTCTCGCCTGAATTCACACTTGAGGCTGCTCTTGTACTGGCTGCTAATGGCATCGAGGCGCATTTGTTTACCTCCCTTCGTTCAACACCACAGCTGTCATTCAGCGTGCGTTATTTGAAAGCAACGGGTGGTATTGTAATCACCGCGAGCCATAACCCTCCTGAATACAATGGTTATAAGGTCTATAATTCGGAAGGCGGACAGCTTGTACCACACGAAGCCGAAAAGGTCATTTCTTACATACTAGAGGTTGACACTTTTGATGGTGTAAAGAGGATTTCGCAAGAAGAAGCTGAAGCACAAGGGCTGTTGCACTGGCTAGGAGAGAAGGATGACGAAGCGTTTACCGATACTGTTGCTGCGGTCAGTCTTGCAAGTGAAGAGATTGCCTCTACGCTTGGAAAAGACTTTAAAATCGTATACACTCCGCTGCATGGTACAGGTAATTTGCCAGTCCGCCGTGTACTTGAGAAAATCGGCTTCACCCAGGTACATGTTGTACCTGAGCAAGAGCAGCCGGATTCTGAATTCTCTACAGTGAAATCGCCGAACCCGGAGGAACGTGAAGCTTTTACGCTGGCTATGAAGCTGGGCGAAGAGTTGAATGCTGACCTTTTGATTGGTACAGATCCTGATGCAGACCGTATGGGTGCGGTAGTTCGCGACAATGAAGGTAAATTCGTTGTTCTGTCCGGCAATCAATCCGGAGCACTGATGATTCATTACTATTTGAGTCGTTTGCAGGAACAAGGAAAGCTGCCTAGCAATGGTGCGGTTGTAAAGACTATCGTTACTAGTGAAATGGGGGCTGCTGTAGCTTCTCATTATGGTGCAACTGTATTTAATACGCTAACTGGCTTCAAATATATTGGAGAAAAGATGACCCAGTTCGAACAATCCGGAGAATACACATATCTTTTCGGATATGAAGAAAGCTATGGTTATCTTGCAGGCAATTATGCTCGTGATAAAGATGCTGTTCTTGCTGCTATGCTTATCGCTGAAGCAGGTGCTTATTATAAAGCTCAAGGCAAAACATTATATGATGTTCTTCAGGAATTGTACGAGCAGTTCGGATACTTCTTGGAAAGCTTGGAGTCCCGTACGCTGAAAGGCAAAGATGGCGTTGCGCAAATTCAAGGTATCATGAATGATTGGCGTTCTAATGCACCACAAGAAATTGCTGGATCTGCCGTAACAGAAATTCAGGATTATTCCCTGGGCTTAAATGGACTGCCGAAGGAAAATGTACTGAAGTATTTGCTGGCTGACGGATCTTGGTTCTGCCTGCGCCCTTCCGGCACAGAACCTAAGATTAAGGTTTATTTTGCAGTAGTGGGTGACTCCCTGCAGAATGCTAAGGATAAGGTTGCTGCACTGTCGAAACAGGTTATGGCTCGCGTTGACGGGGGACAATAATAAATATAGAGTGCTTTCTATATTGTGAATTATATTTTACGTAGAAACGGGTACCGTCTCTAAAAGGATGACGATCCGTTTCTACTTTTGTTAAAAGAGTTTTTAAAGCGAAAGAGGAGGTACTTTTGGTGCGGCAAAAATGGCAACGTTGGAATATTACTTCCCGAAAGTGGCTGTGGATCATAGTTGTGGTTGGCGTTATAGCAGCCTTGCCTGTGGTCTATGATCGACTGCAGACGGAGAAGTCTTCCAAGACAGTAGAATTTGTATTTGATTATCGTGATCTGGTTGATGTAGCCAGCTATCGTGCAAATCCACAAGATTATATTTCCGAACAGTTAGATCGCCTTAAAGACGCTGGTGTACAGAGCATGGCGATTTACGAAAGCACATTGGAAGATTACCGTAAGGCGCGTCGTCTAATGATATGGGGTGCGGCTGATATAGCTAATCTTACGGACACGATCATTCCTGAAAATGAGAACTATACCTATATTCTTTTTACCAGTGCTGATTACAGCGATACTTTAGCGCCTGTAATTAAAGAAGCATTTAGTAATCTTGGGATTAATTCAAGAGACTGGAGTTTCCGCGGACAGCAGGGTCTTATCATTGAGACCCCGCTAGAAGACGCTACATTGAAGCCGCTCCAGCCCGATCCATTTACACTGGACATGCTACACAACAAGGGATTCAGTATTGTACCTCGTCTTGTGGATTCTCTGACTTATAATGAAGCCACGGTAAAGAAGCTGTTGGATCGTTATGAGGAATTGGGTGTTAAACGGATTCTATTTGAAGGTGAGTCTGTTAAAGGGTTTAATGATGATGCCGATACTGGCAGTATCACTGACTTTGCTAATCTCCTTAAGGAACGTGGAATGGGGATTGCAGCAATTGAGAATATTAAGAAACAGCAAAAGGGCTTTAACAGGCTCGCTTATTTGCTGGATTATAATGTGACACGTTTATATTCCCTTAGTGAGGGAGATTCTGCCCTAGATCCAAAAGTAATTTCGGACCGTTTCGCTCTGGCAACAAAGGATCGGAATATCCGCATGATCTACTTAAACACGATTCCTGCAAGAAATACTGCTAAGGCACAGGTTACAGATACATTAGATAACCTTATTACCAGCCTAAGCGAACCAGGCGGAGCAGTTGAACAGATTAAAGACAATGGATTTAAACTGGGACAAGCTACGGCATTTGAGGTTGTAGATTCCTCTTATCAACGTTACTTTAAGCTAGTTGCGGTGGTTGGAGCAGTGTCTTTAGTGGCGCTGCTGGTCTCTTACTTCATTCCACAGCTCACGCTTGCTGCCTGGGTGTTAGGTCTGATTGGAAGTGCAGGCCTGATGCTAGTGAAGCCTGAAATGTTTGAACAAGCGCTCGCGCTTGCCGCTGCGATAAGTGCACCAACGCTTGCCGTTGTGCTTGCCATTCGTAAGGTTAATGAAATGGGGCCACCTCTACGGAGCAATCCCCTTACCTATAAGGCTATGAGCCCGCAACGCCGGTTTACACATAGCTTAGTGCTTTATTTTAAGACTTCACTGATCTCTTTGAGCGCTGTGCCGTTTATGATAGCACTGCTTAATAATGTAACTTATAGCCTTGTTCTCAACCAGTTCCGTGGTGTCAGTCTGCTTCATATGGCGCCTATCGGTCTTGTGGCACTTTACGTGCTTTTGTATCGCGGGGATTTTGTCTTTAACAAGACAGGTAAGCTGCTGCGGACACCAATCACATTTGCGATGATTATTATTGCCTTTGTTTTGGCGGTTGTTGGCTATTATTACATGACCCGTACAGGTAACGGTGGCAGTGTGAGTCCGTTGGAAATGGTTTTACGTACATTCTTGGAAAATACGGTTGGCGTTCGACCGCGTAATAAAGAGTTTTTGCTAGCGCATCCGTTATTAATTCTTGGCGCATTCTTGGCCTTTAGATATCGGAATGCAGCGTTTATCATGATTATTGCTGTAATCGGTCAGCTCTCGATGGTAGATACCTTTGCTCATATTCACTCGCCAGTTCTGATCTCGCTCATTCGTGGCTTGCTCGGTCTTGGATTAGGACTGATCATTGGTGTGATTGCCGTAATCGTATGGCAAATTGCAGAAGGGTGTTGGAAACGATGGTCGCCACTCCTAAAAAGATAGTTATTTCCGGTTATTACGGTTTCCATAACAGCGGGGATGAGGCGGTACTGCAATCTATATTGATTGCACTGCAACAACATTCTCAAGCTGCAGGTATAGAGATCGAACCCATTGTCTTGTCCATCGATCCTGAGTGGACTAGCGCCACATATGGAGTGAAATCTGTGCACCGGATGAAGCTGGTTGAAGTCCGTCAAGCTATTTATGAGAGTTCTGGTCTGATTAGCGGTGGAGGCAGCTTGCTGCAAGATGTAACAGGAAGCAAGAGTATTCCTTACTATTTAGGTATTATTAAGCTTGCGCAGTGGATGGGTAAACCGACCTTTATTTATGCTCAAGGTATCGGACCTGTGCATCGTAAGCTTTTCCACCCATTAATCAAATCAGTGTTTCGCAAATGTACTTATATCTCTGTGCGGGATGAACAATCCCGCGAGCTTTTACTTTCTATGGGATTAGAACAGAAGAACATAGAGGTTGTTCCTGACCCGGTGATGGGCTTATCTTTACCTGAAGAGACTGATGCTGTTGAATTACCAGAGTCTTCAGATTCACTTCCGGTAGTAGGTATTTCGGTACGTTATTGGGAACAAGATCGCAAGGAGCTGGACGCTCTTGCTCAAGGCTTGATTAAGGCGAATCTTGAAAAACCATTGCATTTAAGATTCCTTCCGTTTCATCTTCCATCTGATATTGAAGCCTCACGTTATGTGATGGAGAAGCTGGAAGAAAATATAAGCCAGCATGGGGGGCAGGTCAGTATTTGTGAAGATGCCAGTCATCCGCAACACATGCTGCGGGAAGTAGGGCAATGTGAAGTGCTGATCGGAATGCGTCTTCATAGCCTGATTTATGCCGCAGGGCAGCGAGTTCCGCTGATTGGTATCTCTTATGATCCGAAAATTGATCATTTTCTAGACAGAGTTCGGTGTCAGCCTGTGGGCACGACCCAATCATTAGATGCTGGACAAGTTGCTGCTGAGATAGGCCATCTTTTGGAAACAGCAGAGGGATGGAGAAATGAGCGGGAGACGATCCTCTCCTCGTTGATTCAAGAAGCAGGGGCTCCAGCACGGCAAATCGTAGAATATTTTCACCATAAAGGATGATCTAAAGTGAAAGCAGAAAGCGCGGTACCTACAGTTCCTATTTTTGGGATTAGAGTCTCCAAGGTTGATATGGCAGCAACTGTTGCTTATTTGACAGAGGCGGTTCATACCCGTATCCCGCATCAAGTGATTACAGCTAATCCGATTATGGTTATGGCTGCTTTGGAAGATCCAGCTTATATGGAGATAATGAAGTCAGCTGAATTGGTTGTCCCAGATGGAACCGGTGTGGTATGGGCTGCTAATTATTGTAAGGAGCCTGTAACCGAACGGGTAGCTGGTTTTGACCTGTTACATGAATTGATGCAACAGGGTGAAAGATATGGTTGGAAGATATATCTCCTTGGTTCTACACCTGAGGTGATTCAGGAAACCGCTGAAAGGTTACAATTGCAATATCCGCGTGTTATTATTGCAGGATATCATGACGGTTATTTTGGTCCGGAATCGGACGATGAAATTATTGCTGGAATTGTTAAAACCAATCCTGACTTATTATTTGTGGCCAGAGGCGCGGATAGTCAGGAACCATGGATTGCAAAACACAAATCCAAGTTAGGTGTTCCGATCATGATGGGGGTCGGCGGCAGCTTTGATGTAATTTCTGGCAAGAGCAAGAGAGCACCAAAAGTTTTCCAAAAAATGAGAATTGAATGGTTGTACCGTTTATTAAAAGAGCCTACGCGGTACAAAAGAATGCTTGCGTTGCCGAAATTCGCATTAAAAGTGGTGCGTGAGAAAGATAAAGTAACAAAAGTCTAGTCAAATGCCGATATTCACCTAGAAAATCAGATGAATAGCCTAAAAAAGGGATTGGAATTTGTTTTTGTAACAGCGTATAATTCAATGCGGTAGAGAAATGGGGGTCGACTGATCAAATGTTAATCATATACATCGCTGGATTTATCGTATGCATGGGACTCGCACTTGGCCTCACACCTTTGGTGAAGAAATTCGCCATTAAGATTGGTGCGACAGATGTGCCGAATGCTCGTAAAGTGCACACGAAAATTATGCCCCGCCTTGGCGGATTAGCTATTTTTCTGGCGTTTGTGTTAGGCCTGCTTGCCGTATTGCCGATTATTCCATATGAGTTCACTCCGCGGGAGGCCAACTTCATCAAAGCGCTGCTGTGTGGCGGCGGACTGATTGTACTTATCGGAGGTTTGGATGACCGATTTGAATTATCAGCAAAGTTGAAGCTGCTGGGCCAAATTGTCGCAGCATGTATTGTAGTTTTCGGTTTTGGTATTACTGTAGATTTTGTGAATATTCCATTTAACAATACGTATTCTTCATTGGAAAGCTGGATTGCTATCCCGCTTACGATTTTCTGGATTGTTGGTGTCACCAATGCTGTTAACCTGATTGACGGGTTGGACGGGCTTGCTGCTGGTGTATCAGGGATTGCGATTGCTACGATTGCGGTAATGGCTTTCTTGATGGGTAACACGATGGTTGCCATGTTATGCCTGTTGCTTCTGGGTAGCATAATCGGATTCTTGTTCTTCAACTTCCATCCCGCCAAGATTTTTATGGGGGATACGGGATCGCTGTTCTTAGGCTTCTGCTTAGCTTTACTTGCTTTGCTAGGGTTTAAACAGATTGCCGTGGTTTCGTTTATTACACCTTTGCTTATTATTGGTGTACCGTTGTCGGACACGTTCTTTGCGATCGTGCGCCGTAAGCTGCAGAAGAAACCAATCTTTGCACCAGATAAAGGTCACTTGCATCATTGCCTTCGCGAGCTAGGCTTTAGTCATCGTCAGACTGTGCTCATTATTTATGGTATTGCTGCATTTTTCGGAGTTTTAGCTGTTATTCAATCCTCTGCCGCTCTTTACGAGGCGAACTGGGTTACCTTTGTAGTCATCTGCATCATGCTCTTCTTCTTGCAGATTGGTGCGGAAGTTACAGGTTTGATCGGTAAGACTAAACGTCCGCTGATTGATTTCTTTTTAAGAATTCGTATGAAGGCTAATCCGGAAAGAGGTTCCAAATCTTAATTTATTAATGGTATTATTCTAATATTTTCTATAACTAACAAAACTCATCCCTTTTCGGATGAGTTTTTTGTTGTTTTCCCTAAAAATATCGCTTCCTATGACCGATAAAGAACAAAGTGAAGGTTTACGAGAATTTATACTCAAAGGAGAGATATAACACATGCAACGCTTTAAGAGACCGTTCGTTTGGCTGATGCTGGCGGCTTTGATCGTTTCTATGTTCCCAGGTAAATACACGCCCATAGCGGCAGCGGCTACCACGAGCTCCACGACTTTCTTCAGTCCGGATGATCTCACATTACGTAATACTGTTCTGTTGAAACAGGATGTTGTAGCAACAACAGCTAATCCTAATCCTGAGGGACTTATTGACCGTTCTAGTGTTTACAAAGTAAGTAGCCCTACCTTTTCAATTACAGGAACCTACTCTCAGGTAACATCTTCCACGATGAAGGTTACTGTAGAGCAGCTTACAAAAGATAGTCAATCTAATAAATGGGTAACAGATGCTACTCACCTGACTACGGGAGCGGTAACAACAGATACCAATAGCCCGGATAACCGTTTTGTAGCATCTGGTCTTGTTTTGTATACAGGTTTTAATAAGGTGACCTTTTCTGGTATGCAAGGGAATCTCCAACGTTCAGAATCATTTTATGTTCTTTACGATAAAGTTCCCTATGTAACAGAATTAAAAGTTTTGGGTGGTCCTTCTGCGCTTAATTTAAATGAAGGAACACAAGTTGTCGTACCAGTATCTACAGTTACTCTTCAAGGTAAAGTAACGAATGCCACTAAAGTCAGTGTCTCCGTGAATGGAGGAACTGCATTACAAACTTCCCTATTGGAAGACGGAACATTTTTCACCCCCGCGCTGAACTTGAGTCCGGGTTTAAGTACGCTTAAGATTGTTATTCAAAATGCTTCGGATTCAATAACAATAGACAGATCCGTATATTTCTTTGATAAGGATCAACCGTACGCTTCTTTGAACATCAACCACGACAATGCGGACTATAATATCTTAAATGATAATGTGCCTACGTTGACTGCTGATTTGACTCCAAGTGTTGCAGGTTTTACTGGACAGATCTTAGTTCCATATAACGTGGCTCCGTTTGCAACAAATGCTGTGCTAACTCTTAATAAAGGTAATAGTTCCGAAAAAGTTGTAACGATTAGTGCTGTGACAGAAGAATTAACAATTCCTGGTCCTGATGGCGTTACTCCAACGTATAAATTGGTTAAATTTAAGACTGCAGCTGATTTAGAAATCTTGGCGGGTGTAAATGACTTTAAATTGTCTGTCGATTATGGCAGCCACAGCAGTTCTCATCTTTATTCATATAAATTTTTGAAAAATGAGACTGTTATAACAGAAATGTACTACCTTCCTGGATATACAGGCTCAGGTGATCTTACCAATATCTCTAAATTGCCTTTGAATGGCCAACAGTTGGAGACGGATAGTTTCTATATAATGGCGAAGACAAATAGATCAACAACCCCAGCAGATATAACTGCAAACTATTTGCCTTTGAGTAATAAACCACTATCCATAGATTATGTAACTGCAGGCACAGGAACAAATGAATATATTTATAAAATATCAGGGTTCTCTAATGGTCAACAAAAGGTACAATTCCGTTATAAAGAATCCGAATCCTTCTATAATGCTGATATTTCATATGTATCGAAAAACTATATATATGTAAGTAATCTGCAAGATGGTCAGACCTACGAATTCGATTCCAGTGTAGAAAGAAAACTTAATGTCGCTGGGGAATATATCGGGTTCGAAAATATAGAAAATGCACAAGTGCAAATTAACGGTACAGACAGTAACTCATTATCTAGCAATCCTTTTAAGCTTGAAGTAGAAAAAAACTCAACAGTAAATAAAACAACTTTTAATTTCACTGTGACAATCAGTCAGACGGGGCCACTGGTATACGGTGAGAATAAAATCGTGTTTACTGGAGTCTCAAGAGATAATGCTGGTAACCAACGTATTATCAAAAAAGAACTTAAAATTTACATCATTGATACCAACATTTCTGGGGTAAAACAATTCCATCCTACTTTAGGGGATAATCGTTTACCTTTTACAACTACAACCCTTTCTAATGAAGTCGAGCGTAATGCCATGCTGGCATTGCCAGCTGAGATTGTATATAAGGATGAAAAATATACAACAAGCAAAGATAAATTCGACTTGGTACTACAAGGTAGTGGTGCTACAACGCTGAATCTATATCAGGGCTCTACTTTGGTGTTTACTTCGACGGGGCAGGATAAGCTGCTAATTGACGGTACGGAATCCGATGGACCTATTGGTCCTAAACGTTATCCTGATGAAGTGGCTGCAAATGGTCTGTATTATGACTACATTGGCAGTGCTAAAAACTTTATTTTAAGATTACGTGACATTAAATTTGATGCCCCAGGAAGTCAAGTTTATACCCTAGAGCTTATTAACAAAACAGGAGCAAGAACTACACAACGTCTTGAAGTAGTGCGGGAAGTTGCTCCATATCGTCTTCTGTCACCTGTAGCGACGGTAGGTGAGCAAATTGTTGTTAACAAAAACTTTGTTCGTTTTGATATTGAGGCTGAAGGTGCCACTAAAGTAATAATTGGCAAAGAAGAAGCAATTAAACGTACGGATTTGCCAAATCAAGATCGCTTCACCTATGATTATGTGGGCTTAAAAGCAGACAAATCGAATCCCATTAAGATACAAGTGGTTCGTGCTAACTCCACAATAAGCGATACTATAAATGTGTATTATGCTAGTGCAGTGCAGATTGATACACAATATATGGCGGAGAAGGTAGCTACGAAGTATAGTGTCTTTAATAAAACCTTGGAATTGAACTTCCCTAAAGGCACGATTATGAAGGGATATACTAGCTCTGGTGCTGCAAAATATTATCCTAATACAAAACTGTTGTTTGGTATTGCGGATCCCGCTGATGGCGTTGTTGAACGTAAGAATGATTACGGGAACATTATCAACGTAACGGGTAGTGACGACAGAACCGAAGGCGGGGGCGGGCAGCTTGTGATTCCACAGGATCTTGCTCTGCGCTTTACATCAACCGTCTCTACTAATAACTTTTCGAGAGTATCGGATATCTATTGGCTCAGTGGTGGTCTAGGAAATGATGGCGTTAATCTTGAGACCAACGGGGTTACCCCGCATTTCGTGGATGCCAGTGGAAAGACTGGATACTTTACACAGTATAGTCAAACAAGAAAAATCGTACCTTCTCAACGTGGTGAATTGACGCTTACTTTCAACTCCAGCATTGTGGATGAAGTGGGATCGACTATTACAGTATTCCGATATACAGATTCAGGTAAGTGGGAGAACTTGGGCGGGGTCGTAGATACGAAAAAACATACCATCACCGTTCCATTCGATGAATTTGGTTATTACACTGTTATGAAGCTGCGCCGTGGTTTTGTTGATATTACGAATCATCCATGGGGCAGAAATATAATGAATGGATTGTATTCCAAAGGATTTATGACCAATCTTCGAGCAGATGCATTCGGAGCCGACGATTTGACCACTCGTGGTGAATTTGCTACATTGTTGGTGAAATCATTAAGTATTCCTTTGAACTATGATGCTAATAAACAAACCTTCTTTGATATTGTGCCAGAAGCCGTCGCGGCCACATGGGATTTCAAACACATTGAGACGGCTGCTAGGGCAGGTATTGTTACAGGTCTCAGTGATGGCTTCTTTGGGCCTGATCAAGCCTTAACACGTGAACAAGCCGCAGTAATGATAGCTAGGGCGTTGAAACTCAAGATGTCGTTGAATGACAGTAAACTGTTGGCAAGCTTAAGCAAATCATTTGTTGATACAAGCAACATGGATTTCTACTCACGTCCTGCAATTGAAGCTATATCTAAAGCTAAGATTATGGAAGGAAGTGCTGTGACCGTTACAGGCCAAAAGAAGCCCGTCTATAACTTTAACCCGAAGGGTAAGTTGACTAGAGCAGAGGCTGGTAAGATTACTGTGGCACTCTTACAGAAGAGTACAAGCATCTTCCCTAAGAACTTTAACTAAAGAATAAAAAAGTGCTCCGGCCTGCGAAAAGTATTCGCAGGTCGGAGTTTTGATGTAAAGATAACAATTACCAGCGACATAAATTTTGTAATCTGCACCGATTTACGATACAATAATGTAGAAAATATTATTTTCTGAAAGGTGAAAGCCATCGATGAAACCGATTTTATCAAAAGCACAGCTGGATTACATGAAAGCCAAGAATATGTTTGAGAATAGAGCAAAAGTGTTGGAAAAGGAAATTGCAGCTAAACGCGCATTACAGGAGATTACTCAGGAGGTCATGGAAGAGCTTGTACAAGCAACGGGATTCCACGATTCATACAACGAGCTTGTTGTTGCTGAGAACGCTCTGATCGAATGGTCTCATACTACAATCAAGCATGAGAAGAGCTACCGCGAGAACCGCGCAGCTATTGATGCAATGTATGACAATGTGAACTCGAGTCCTGAGAAGCGTCAGGAATTGATCCAATTATCTATGAAGATTCGTTAGAAACAATGTAATAGAAGCAAGCGTCGGCAACGGCGCTTTTTTTGTTTTTTGTAGGAATGTTTAAATTAATAGTACAAGTGTTAATGATTCTTAGTAAATATTGCATAATGACGTTTAGAAAGCGACTATGATATACTATTTTCCGTAGGCACCCATGATTAACAATAGTTAGTAGATCATACATATGTATCTTCTAATGGGATCACACCGGAAAATATAAAAAGAAGATTTTTTTTGAGAAACCGCAACTTTTTCAAATCTTCTGCGTTTAAGGTGTAGAGTCATTTACACAGGGGCTGAAATTAACCGCTGGTAAAGCCAATTTCAACAAATGGAAAAATTAGCTTTACGTGACTTGAGGCACATTGTATAATACTTAGGTATAATTAGGAATCTAGTATTGTCATGTCCTAAAATCGTTTACCAGTTTCTGTGATACCCGTCACAGACATTATTTATACTTAATTTGCTCAACTCTGGAAAGGGGGTGCATCGGCTAATGAGTGATATGAGCTACTCAACTAAAGAAAAATCCCAGTTTATGAACGTCCAAGGAGGAGAAAAAAAGGTTATGAAGAAAATTTTATCCGTAGCATTATCTACAGCAATGGCATTCTCGATGTTTGCCTCTGTAGCGTTTGGTGACGCAGCAACAACTCCGCAACAAAAATTTGATGCTTTGGCAGCGAAAGGTATTCTCAATGGATACCCAGATGGTCAAGCTCACCTTGAAAAAGATCTTACTCGCGCTGAATTCGCGAAGATCGTTACTAAATTGTTTGATCTTTCAGAAGTGACTAACAAATTGTCTTACAAAGACAAAGGTTACAATGCTTCTAACTGGGCAGTTCCTTACATCGAAGCTGTTACTGCAGCTAACTTGATGCAAGGTAAAGATACTGTTAAAGGTATCTTTGACTACAACGGTAAAGTGACTGTTGAAGAAGTATCGGCTGTATTGTTCCGTGCTTTGAAACTGGAACAACCAACTACAACTGATAACTCTGCATCCGCATGGGCTAAAGGTTACGCTCAAGCAGTAATCGACGCAGGTTTGGTTGCTAAAGACACTAACTTCAAAGCTAACGCTAGCCGTTCTTTGGTAGTTGAAACAGCTTATGCTGTTGATCAAAAGCTTACAGTTCCACAATTGACTGTAGCTTCTGCTGAAGCAGTAAGCCCAACTAAAGTAGTTGTTACTTTCTCTGATAAAACTACTACAACTGTAGAATTGACTACTGCTCTTGTAGCAGGTGTTGAAACTACAATCAACTTTAAACACCAAGAAAAAGATTTCACTGCAAAAGTAACTTTACAAGCTCCTAAAGTTGTTTCTGTAACTGCTCCAAACTCTAAACAATTGGTTGTTAAATTCAACCGTGCTGTTGATGGAGATACAGTTGCTGAAGATGGAAAATTGATTAAAGATGTAGTTCAAGTAACTGCACTTAGTGGTGCTCCAGTTGTAACTGCAGCGGGCGCAGAAGTATCTTTCAGCACTGATAACACTGAAGCTACTATCACTTTCCCAGGACTTGAGTATTTGAAAGGTCAATACACTGTTGTTGTTAACGATAAAATCAAAACAACAAGTGGTGAAGTAGTTCCAGCTTTCACTAACATTGTACCTGTTGCTGATACTGTGGCTCCTACAGTAGCTACTGTAAATGCTGTTGCTAAAGCAACTACTAACAAAGTATATGTTAAATTTAGCGAACCAGTTAAACCAGCAGGTATTATCGCTTATGTTAACGGTGCGGCTGCAACTGTTCAAAGAGATACTTATGACACATTTGTTTTGACTACTGGAAACTTGAATAGCGGTACTACTTATGATGTATCTCTGACTAACGTTTCTGACTTCGCAGGTAATGTTGCGAACCCTAACCCAATCAAAACTAGTGTTACTGTAGTATCCGATGTAGCAGCTCCTGTAATTAAGAGCGTGACTCCAGTCGGCGATCGTTATGTTGAAGTTAAATTCGACAAAAAGGTAAACAGAGATTCCCTAGTAGGTAATGTTCGTTTACTTGATGCTAACGGAGAAAGCAAAGGTGTGTTCTATGTGAGCACTTCTTCCGATAGCGACACAATCAAATTGAGATCCCCATTGAGTGCATTGCCTACATCTGGCACATTCACAGGATCCATCGTATTTGGTCAATCCGTACGTGACACTCTTGGTAACACTTTGAGTGCAGCTGCGACTCAAGCAATTACATTCACTAAGGATACTAGTGCTCCTGGTGTAACTTCTGCAACTTATTCCAACAAAGGTTTGGTAATTAAGTTCAATGAAGAAGTAATTCTTGATACTGCTGGAACTAACAACAGACAAATTCTTGTTATCAACAACAAGACTGGTCAACAAGCTGCAACACTGAATGTTAGAGCTGGTTCCTTGTCTGCTGATAAGAAAACATTGACTTACGCTGTTTCCTTGTCTGGTGCAGACTACACTGTACGCCTACCACAAGGTTTGGTTACAGATGATTCATTCTCAACTAATCCGTTTGCATCAACAACAGTTGCTCTAGCTATTGAAGCTGCAAATACTAGTGATGTAACAAGACCAGAAGTAGTTAGCATTACTCCGCATGACAAAGATGCGGCTGGTACTGTAATTGCTGATGTATACTACGACGTAGTTGTTAAAGATTCTGGTTCCGATGCAAGTGGTTTGAATGTAGCTACTTTAACTGATGTTAATAGCTATACTCTGAACAGCAAAGCATTGCCACTTGGTGCTTACCCAGTAATCACTTCAATTGGTACAGGTGATGATGCAGCTGCTCCTAAAACAGCAACTGTAAGAGTCTACATCCCTGGTAACACAATCACCAAAACAGAAGACTATACATTCCAAGTCTTCGGTATCGCGGATAAAGCTGGAAACGGAATTATTGCTGTTGAGAAGAAATCCGAACTTACAGACCGCGTTAAACCTACATTGACAACTGCTGCTGTTTCTAGTGGTGACAACACTGTATTGGTTATCGGATTCAGCGAAGATGTTAAGGCTTCTACAGTTCAACTTGCTGATTTCGAATTCTCGATTAACGGTGTTAGCCAAAATGCAGACAAATCCAACGTTAAACCTGCTAGCATCGCTCCTGGTGCTGGATCTGACGCTGGTAAGTTCTATGTAACATTCGACAAATTGGATGGAACTACTGGTAAACAAAACCTCAACGCTAACGATGTTAACTCCATCGAAGTTAAGGTTAATGCTAGTGCGAACATCACTGATGATGCTGGTAACAAGATCACAACTGGTACTGTAGTTACTGGTAAATAATCATTGCTTTAGAATTACCGAAGCACAGAATAGCCTCTTCGGAGGCTATTCTTTTTTTATAGGTTTTTATCCCCAATAATGAGGAGGAACTTCTTTGAAATCGGTATGGAAAGTAACAACCGCAGCCGTATTGCTGGCTGGTGGTGTATGGGCTGGATCTCTGCTAAACATTACTGCTGAAGGTGCTGGTGTTGGCTCTCAGCCTGGCACAACGGATGATCCTGTAGTTACGAAAAGCTACGTAGATCAGCAAATTCAGAAAGCACTATCAGATGGTACAGTGACGACTCCGGTAGCGAGTGCTACACCTGCGCCTAGTGCAACCACAGCGCCAGTAGCTACGCCTGGTCAAAATAGCAGTAATGAATCTGTGATTGTTGATGTGAAGCCCGGCCAAACTTTAATTGCTTCTGCAGGCGCTGAATTTATCGTTCGCGCGGGTAAAGCAGTAATCGTTTCACAAGATGCCAATGGTGTGGCCGATTTAACAGACGGTAAAGATCTTACAAACGGACTAGCTGCACCATCTAACCACTTATTGTCCTTCCCTCGTGATGGTCGTGGAATAGCTGTTCAAGAGGGTCAAACGCTTGGTCTTGTTGTGATGGTTCGTGGTGGATATACCTTGAAATAATGTGTAATGATATATATTCATAATGCCCGTAAACGGACTTAATCATACCTTCAAACTGTTTTCCAAAGTTACAAATCATTGGCGCGATTGAAGATTAAGTGATGGACGCACAATATTCCTGTAATCTTACAAATTCACAGGAGGTGCTGTAACATGGCACGTAATAATCGTACAGTCGTACCTGAAAGTCGGACAATGCTGAAACAAATGCAATATGAAATTGCAGCTGAATTTGGTTTATATGGGGCTCATTATGGAGGCGGGGCAGACACGGAGTTTGCTTCTGAGTTAGGAGCAGTCGGAGGTAGTGGTTCTGGCCGTAGTCAGTACCTTGGGCATCTGAGTTCAAGGGATAATGGGTCTGTTGGAGGAGAAATTACGAAGAGACTCATTAAGCAAGCTGAACAGTCTCTTTTTCAATAATATCAGGGGTTAGGATGGCCTTATTCCTTGTCTGATATTGCTTTTTTATAGCGTGAAATCAATATTCATACTCTCACGGGGGGTTCTGTGTTTAATTGACACCACCCCCTAAATAAGATAATATGACTTTTGAGGAAAGCCTTAAACCTTTTCCATATGGAAAAGGTTCATTTTTTTGAAGAGTTTAGTGAATGTAGGCATCAAATTTTGCAAAAATCCTTCATAAAAAGAAATCAGGCAAACCTGAATTATTTATATTATTTAGTTTTATTATTTGGCCTGTTATCATTAAGGAATCCCTTATACAGTGTCAGACTAACCATATGGGAGGTTGTTATACTTGTCTATTAAAGGGCGTCATTTGTTTACTTCTGAGTCCGTTACGGAAGGGCATCCGGATAAAATCTGTGACCAGATTTCCGACGCGGTATTGGATGCATTTTTAGTTAATGATCCTAATGCACGTGTAGCCTGCGAAGTAGCAGTAGCAACAGGTCTTGTACTGGTGATCGGGGAAATCAGTACCAAATCAGAGTATGTTGATATTCCTGCCATCGTACGCAATACCATCAAAGAAATTGGATACACACGTGCAAAATATGGTTTCGACTATAATACATGTGCTGTGTTGAGTTCTCTTAACGAGCAGTCCGCTGATATTGCCCAAGGTGTTAACTCTGCTTTAGAACACCGTGATCCTGCTCAAGTAGCTGAAGAAACAGCTAATATTGGTGCAGGCGATCAAGGGCTCATGTTTGGTTTTGCTACGAACGAGACACCTGAACTGATGCCACTGCCGATTGCTTTATCACATCGTATTGCACGTCGTTTATCTGAAGTTCGAAAGAACGGAACCTTGGACTATCTTCGTCCAGACGGCAAAACACAAGTTACGATTGAGTATCAAGATGAAAAACCTGTACGCGTAGACGCTATCGTAGTATCTACACAACATGCAGAGGAAATTTCTCTTGAACAAATTCAGGCGGATATTAAAGAACATGTTATTTTGCCTGTTGTTCCTGCGGAACTGCTTGATGCAGAAACCAAATACTTTATTAACCCAACCGGACGTTTTGTTATTGGGGGTCCTCAAGGGGATGCTGGTCTAACTGGCCGTAAGATTATCGTCGATACATACGGCGGTTATGCTCGTCATGGCGGCGGAGCATTCTCAGGTAAGGATCCAACTAAAGTGGACCGTTCTGCGGCTTACGCGGCTCGTTATGTAGCTAAGAATCTTGTAGCTGCTGGTTTGGCCGACAAATGTGAGATCCAACTTGCCTATGCCATCGGTGTAGCTACTCCTGTCTCGATAAATGTGGATACATACGGAACAGGTAAAATCAGTGAAGAGAAAATGGTTCAACTGATCAGCAACAACTTTGATCTTCGCCCTGCGGGCATCATTTCTATGCTTGATTTGCGTAAACCGATTTATAGACAAACTGCAGCTTACGGTCATTTCGGACGTACTGATGTTGATCTTCCATGGGAACGCGTAGATAAAGCAGAATTGCTAAGAGATCAAGCAGGGTTGTAATTTATCATACGGTCTTATAATATGTTAGCCCGCAAGTTGGCCATGGTGTCAACTCTGCGGGTTATTTTGCGTGCGAAAACGAGCAAGGCTAGTGAATCTAACCATAGAGAAGTAGACTACTAAACTTTGCCAGCCTTTTAGCCGAAATATAAGAATATACATAAAGACGATAGTATGGCTTGAGAGGAGTCTATCACGGAATGAAAAGAAAAATTTCAATATGGACGGCACTTATTCTAGCGGGAGAGTTAGTACTTGGTTCGGGTTATCCTGCTATTGGAATAGGGAATTCAGCAGTGTACGCTGCATCAGAGTTTGGTATAACAGTCTCACCAGCGCCTGGAGCAAGTTATGTAAATATCGGATCATCCCTTAGACTGAGCTTTGATCGTCAAGTAAACCCGCAGTCAGGTGAAATTACTATTACGGGTCAAGGTGATAGCTCACCTTTTTTAACGATTCCTATTGGTAGCTATGGTCTAATTGGTAGTTCAAAAGATTACGAGCTTAAGCTAAATCAACAGTTTACTTCAAACAAGACTTATACAGTAACAATCCCTAAGGGGTTGTTCAAGGATAATGATGGTAATGAGTCAGGTGTTACTTCATGGGCATTTACTACTGCGCCTGAGAGTAATACAGCGATTACGGCAGGCAACTTTTCACCTGCTAATAATACAAGAGTGGATGCAGGAGCCCTTAAGGAGCTAAGTCTAACCTTAAATAAAAACCTGATAAAAGGTGGAGGTTCCATTCGAATTTTGTCGTCTGCAGATAATGCAACCGTTCAAGAGTTCAAAATTAAGGATGATGATACTAGAGTCAACGTTCAGACTGATGCTAACTCTACTACAGTTAAACTAACATTGGATAAAACATTGGCCTCCGGAAGTAACTATTATGTTCTTATAGATTCTTATGCTTTTAAGGATGTTGATAATCGAACGTATTCCGGGATTTCAAGCGGTGATGTATGGAGCTTCTCTACTAAAGGTGTGGCAGAGATTCCAGTGACTCCTGCACCGGCAAACGGATCAGGTGGGGTATCTACCACTGGAGCCCTACAACTTACATTTGATCGTCCTATGATGCCTGCAGCTGGAACCATAACAGTATCTCCAGGTGCAGCTAACGATGCTAGAACGAGATGGCTTAATGTAAACTCCCCAGCCGTTACAGGAGGAAGCAGCAGAACTATAACATTGCTTCCAGCATCAGCAGCATCACCCTTGCTAAACAGTACGCAGTATACGGTGACGATACCGCAGGGAGCTTTTTACGATCAAGACGGAAATGTATTTCCGGCTTCGGGTGCGTATACCTGGACATTTACAACGGCTTCTTTGACAGGACTTAACGTAAGCGCGCTAAATCCGGCTGACCGGAGTGAATCCATAGCTAACAACAGATCATTTTCTGTCACATTCAATCGTAATGTGAATTATAACAGTGCTGTGGAAAATGGCGTAGCACTTTATAAAAGTGGCGGCGCACAGGTTCCGGTTACTGTTAACCGGAGTACAACTGCTGCAAACGAATATGTAATTACACCTAAAACAGCTTTAGATAGCGACTCAACCTATTATATTGATATTGCTAAAGGAGCTTTTGTAGACGCTATTGATGCTAATGTTATCTATGATGGACTAAGCGGAAAAAATTCATGGAGCTTCCGGACCTTGTCTCAGGACAAAACAGCTCCACAGCTCACATCTGCATCACTCGAGAACAATCGGACCATTCGTTTAAAATACAATGAGAGCCTCAACTCTTCCATTGCACTGTTGATCTCCAGCTTTGGTGCTACGGTGAATGATGAGAATCGTACAATTGAAAGTGTCTATATCCAGGGAGACAGCGCCTATGTGGTACTCAGTACAGGGGTAGCGGTTGGACAGAACGTGAAGGTTAGCTATACAGGTGGCCTGCGGACCATTCAAGATCCAAGCGGAAATGCAGCCAGCACCTTTAGCTCAAAGCAGGTTACTAACACTATCGAGTCCTCCATGCCTACACCCAAAGATGGACGGATCACGGGTAGAACTGTAGCGTTGAATTTCAATGACTCCTTAAAGGCAGTTTCCTCTTACGCACATAGTCAGTTTCTAGTGACTTCAGATGGGGGATCCCTAGGGGTCAGCTCCATAAGCTCCAGCGGGAACACTGTATATTTAGGCTTAAATAGCGATGCTTCTAATGGCCAGACCGTTCGTGTCTCCTATTATGCAGGCTCTTATCCTTTGCAGAATTCTTTTGGACAAAATATTGCGGATTTCACAGATTTCTACATTCGCAACAGCAATGATACAATTCCACCCGTGTTCCAAAGTGCAACCGGAGGTGGCAATAAAATCCTTCTGAATTACAATGAAGGCTTGTCAACGACAAACCTCCCGATGAACAGCCAGTTCTCTGTGCTTGTTGGCAGCACTCCTAATTATGTTACGAATGTATCGGTCAGTGGCTCACAGGTCACGCTAACGCTCCAGAGTGCTTTGACGGTGAATCAGAATGTTACTGTATCCTATGTTCCGGGGACTACCGGAATAAGCGATTTAAATGGAAACCGTGCAGCTTATATTAACCTGCAGCCTGTGTCCATCTCGGAAAACAGCGGAACTAGCATACCTGAGATTAGTTCTGCCACCATCAATGGCGACGAGCTTACGGTTACATTCAGTAAAAACATGCAGGCATCTGGTTCCCTCTACGCTAATCAGTTCGGAGTTAGAGCAGATGGGAGCAGTATGGGTGTACAAAACTACACTTTGTCAGGGGATATTTTGAAAATAACAACATCCTCAGTAGTAAAGACCGGGCAAACTATCGATTTGTCCTATATGTCAGGTTCAGGTACGATCAAGGATTTGAACGGTAATATACTGTCCTCATTCTCTTCTCTCTCTGTTAAGAACCTAACCGGCGTGAGCACCGGAACGGGAAATCGTCCATCCTATCTAGGGACGCTTGCAACAAGTGAGTTTGGAAAAGAATACGCGCTGCTGAAGAGTGACTCTTCACAAATCGTGGATGACCGTTCGTTATACAATCAATCTGTAAAAAGATATACCTTAAACACAGATCGCCTGACGGCCAGTTATGAATATCTGTATAAGGCAAGTAGTGATACATTAGCTTTTGAGGTGCCTGCTACAGAACAATCGGCCTATGTGACTGTTCCTTTAAAGCCTTTGCTTGATGCTGTAAATCGTAGTAAAATCACAAAATTTATGATACGTTATGGCGATCACTTATATAGCGTAGGACTAGACGATATCGATATGAACGGATTAGCGACTAGCTTGATTGCAGATAGTAAAAATATCTCGCTGGTGTTCCGCTTAGAAAAGGTTCCGGCAGGTACGTTCTCCCCATTTGAGCAAAAGCTAAAAACTATGGGGATGCAGAGCGTTACTAGTCTTATGGATGTCCGGGTGACTGCGATAGTAAGCAGCAATTATTCTAATGCTAAGGCATTATCGGTACCTGGAGAATACACTGTGCGTACAACTTCTTCATTGAACAATGCGCAGACATCTGCTGCTAGACTGGATCTTTCCTATTACGATGCAGCCTATCTGCCAACAAAAGTAAGTACGGTAGGTAGCTATACGATTATTCGTGCTCGTACGGAGGGTAATCAGGTGTTAGGAACTTTTATATCAACCCGGGCCTTCTCAGATATGAGTAAGCATTGGAGTAATTCGATCGTAGCAGAGCTTAGTGCAAAAACTATTATCGATAGCAGTTACGGGACTACATTTAGTCCAGAAAAAAAGATTACCCGTGCAGAGTTTGCAGTAATGCTTAGCCGGGGACTTGGTTTGCTAGGCGATCGCGAGACCGCACAGCGCTTCCGGGATGTGCAGCCTTCTACACAAACTGGAGACTATATTGGTGCAGCAGCTAAGGCTGGTATTATTACAGGGAACACGGATGGCTCCTTCCGGCCTAACGATAATATCACTCGTGAGCAGATGGCAATCATGATGATTCGGGCAATGGAATACACCAAACATCCTATTACATTAAGCGGCACTTCTGCCTCAACACTGGCTCGCTTTAAGGATAAGTCCAAAATTCAGAATCAAAGTGCAGAATTCGTAGCTAAAGCTGTGCAATCGGGGATTATTTTGGGAATGACCACAAGTGAGTTCCAACCTCAGGGTAATGCCACTCGTGCACAAGCTGCTGTGATGTTGCATCGGATGCTGAAGCAAACAGATTATTTGTAGAATAAATTGATTGGTAAAGCCTGGCATTCTGCTGGGCTTTTTTTTATGTTAATAGTTTGTGCTACGAGACTCTATAAAGCTTGAAATCTCTCAATTTCGCAACTTTTTCGCTTATTTTCAGTCTATTAAAAGAGTACTAGAAAAATAGGAACCAGTTTCCAGACTTTTGATAACGGACTTGAAGAGTAAAAAAGAGATGGGAGAGTTACGTCGAAATGAATGAAGTTTTCATGGAGAAGAAGAGTAGAGAAGTTGTTCGGGGAATAAAATTATCATCTACTAAAAAATGGGTTGCCGCTTCATTAGCAGGTGTGTTGTGGATTATGCCGGTAATTGGCAGTGAAGGCTTAGCAATGTTTGGTCATAGTTCCACACCAATTGCTGCCGCAGCCACATCTAATTTTAAAGTAAGCAAGCTGGGAGAAGAAGTAATTACTTCGGGCGCCATTATGATGAAATACAAATATACGGCTACACGTTCAGGAGCGAGTGCTTCTGGCTTGGCGGATGTTATTCGCGTTGACCTCAACAATCCATATGTTTCATTAGATGTTATGACAGGTAAAGGTGGAAACCTGACAACACGTCAAAGTACTGGCGGGATGGCTAAGGAAACTGGAGCCGTGGCTGCAGTAAACGGAGATTATTTTAATACAGGCGGGGAAGGCGCTCCGATTGGTGGACAAGTATCCAGTGGAGTATTGGTATCCACCCCTTCGCAATTGGATGGAATGTATGCCTTTGCAGTGACTAAGGACCGCAAGCCTCTTATTGATGAGTTCAGCTTTGAAGGAATGGTAACCGCACCTGACGGCGCACAGTTTGAGATATCCGGTATCAATAAAGGTGCTTATAGTCCTGAAGGTGGAAGCTCTACTTATAGCCATGCTAATGCAATGTACATCTATACGGATGTATGGACCGCACTCGATCGTCCCAAAAACAGCTCAACCACACCGACAGAGGTGCTCGTTGAGAACGGCGTAGTTACTCAAATATCTGAAAATGCTGCGCTTCCTACAGCGGTTCCAAAGGGAGCTTATATTTTGCGGGCCCATGGCTTAGCCGCACGGTATGTTACTGCCCATCTGACTGTAGGACAACCGGTAACAAGTGTGTACTCCCTGAAATCCAAGACTACGCAGCAATCGCTAGATCCTGCTAATCTGCAAACAATGATTGGTGGACATACGATTCTTGTAAATAACGGAAAAGCTGCAACGTTCTCTCGCTCGACTAGCAGCATTGGCGGTTATCGTGCACGTACGGCTTTAGGATACTCTCAGGATGGACGTTATGTTTATATTATAGCTACTGAAAAAAATGGCAACAGCTCAGGAATGTCATTGACCGAGCTGCAATCTTTTATGACCAATATTGGAGTCTGGAAAGGGCTTAACTTAGACGGAGGCGGCTCTACAACGATGGTAGACCGGCCTCTTGGTGAAAGCTCAGCCACACTAACCTTTAATACAGAGTATGGCACAGAGCAGCGCAGCATTGTTAACGCGCTTGGTGTTTATACTAACGCACCACAAGGTGAAGTAAAAGGAATTAAAATTAGCGGAAGCACTTCGCTATTAGTTGGACAAAAGGCTACTTATTCGTTAAAAGGTTATGACACTTACTATAACCCTATAGATGTAGCAGCAGGCAATCCTACTTGGACATCAAGCGGAGGAAGCGCAACTGTAAGTGCAGGAGAAGTAACGGCAGTGAAGCCAGGCACCGTTACCTTAACGGCTAAAAGCGGCGTAGCAAGCGCTTCTACAACCCTTACAGTCTTGGGTGGAGATGATCTATCCAGCATGAGTGTAGGCACTGCTACAGCGCCACTGACAGCTGGGACAACTGTATCTGTCCCTGTAAAGGCCTCTACGAAGAGTGGAGCAACCATAAGCGTTCCAGATTCAGCGCTGAAGTGGGAGTTTGTAGGCTTTAAGGGAGTCGTGCAAAATGGCAAGCTTACTGTAAACTCTGTGGATGCAGGGGTTACTACAGGTTACGCTATTGCTCGTTATGATGGATTTAGCACAGCGGTTGTATTATCGACAGCAGCAGCTACAACATGGGAAGATTTCGAGAAGGTAAGTTATCCAGTCAACTTTACTACCAATGTGCCAGCGGTACAGGGGACTGCAACGATAGTAGACGGATCGGCTGAAAGAGTAGGCTCCAAGGTGCTGTCACTCAGTTATGATATGACGGCTGGCAGCGGTAAAATGTACGCTTATGCTCAACTTAACGGCACAAGTGGAAAAGCCGTTCCAGCGCTTGCAACTTCGATGTCAGTTGATGTGATGGGCGATATGAGCTTAAATTGGCTGCGTGCTGAGTTTGTAGACAATAGTGGAGCTACAGCCTATGTAGATCTTGCGAAGATTATCGATTGGAACGGTTGGAAGAACATAAACATCGACTTGTCAGGATCAGGGATTAAATTCCCGGCTACGCTGAAGAGACTTTATGTAGTCAACGTAGAGGAAGGCCAAGATGAACGGGCGAAGACAGGTACCGTTGCTTTTGATAATATCACCTTCACAATGCCTTCACTTTCCAGTGATGCAGGGTTACCAAAGGGTACAGCTTCGATGAGCATCGGCTCCAAAGCAATGACCGTAAACGGAAATAAGAAGGCTATTGATGTAGCTCCAATTGTGAAAGACGGCAGTACTTATGTGCCGATCCGTTATGTGCTGGATGCTTTTGGAGGGAATGCTACCTGGGATCAGGTGAATAAGAAGATCATGGTGTTGCGCGGAGCCAAGGCACTGGATCTGACGGTAAATAAAAAGGAATACCTGTTAAATGGTAAGCGACAAAGTGCTGAAGTAGCACCTATTATTTTACAGGGTAGGACTTTAGTACCTCTGAGACTGGTTTCTGAACAGTTAGGATTAACTGTAAAATGGGAACAGAAAACGAAGACCGTAACTATCGAATCGTGATATGTTAATATATAAGGAAAACCTTAATACGATCCGATAGAAAAGGGGCAAGCATCCGTGGAATTTCAAGCCGATGCGATTGATCGCGTTATTAAAAATACCATCGACGTGATGGAGAGCAGCAAGTATCAGATTTTTGAAATATTGCAGGTTGCACGTGATGAACTTGCTGCACTCAACAAGGAACTGCAGCGGGTCATGGACGAAACGGATGAAACGTTGAAAAAGGTAGACAAGCTGGAGTTACAGTATCACCGCTCCAGAATCCGGCTGACAGAGGTCAGCCGGGACTTTGTCCGCTACTCAGAGAAGGATATCCGTATTGCTTATGAGAAGGCTACAGAGCTTCAGCTCGAACTCATGATGACGCGTGAGCGAGAGGTCTATCTTCGAAGCAGACGTGATGAATTACAAATGCGAGTGCGCAGTGTCGAAAATTCTGTAGAGCGTGCAGAGTCAATTGGTTCGCAAATGAGCGTAGTGCTCGAATATTTGTCGGGAGAACTAGGCCAAGTGACGAGAATTGTCGAATCGGCGAAGAACAGACAGATGATCGGACTCAAAATTATCCTGGCTCAAGAAGAAGAACGGAAGAGAATTGCCCGGGAAATTCATGATGGTCCCGCTCAAATGCTGGCAAATCTAGTCCTTAGGACGGAAATTGTAGAAAGAATGCTGGTAAAGCAGGAATTTGGGCTGGTGCAGGACGAAGTAGTAGATTTAAAAGGGCAGGTTCGTAACAGCCTGGAAGAAATGCGTAAGGTTATTTTTAATTTACGACCGATGGCTCTCGATGATTTGGGCTTGATTCCGACTTTGCGGAAATATGTGCATGATTTTGAAGAAAAGACGAAACTGCGGACGACTCTGGAAACCCGGGGACAGGAACACCGACTATCTTCAGCGATGGAGGCGGCGGTATATCGTCTGGTTCAGGAAGCATTGTCTAATGCAGCAAAACATGCCTACCCAAGCTTCGTATTGGTGGAGATTACATACCAAGCGCAGTTAATTAAGATTGTGATTAAAGATAACGGATTAGGCTTTAATGTACAAAAGTTAAAAAATCAGCAAGGTAATCGGGAAAGCTTCGGGCTAGTAGGTATGCGGGAACGTGTAGAACTGCTTGAAGGAAGAATGGAAATTGTATCAGCCGAGAATCAGGGGACAACAATCGTGATCCATATTCCGACGAATGTGGAGAAGGGGAAGGAGTAGTGTGATGGAGAACTTAAACTCTAGTAAAACGCCCATTAAGGTTCTTTTGGCGGATGATCATCAGCTTTTTCGTGAAGGGCTGAAACGCATTTTGAATATGGAGGAGGATATCGAGGTCATAGGGGAGTGCGGCGACGGTATTCAGGTATTAGAGTTTTGTAACGGTACTAAACCGGACATCGTATTGATGGACATCAATATGCCTGTTGAGAATGGCGTAGAAGCCACTCAAAAACTTCGGGAAATGTTCCCGGAGGTTAAGGTAATTATTTTATCCATTCATGATGATGAGAGTTATGTATTTGAGACCCTTCGTAAGGGCGCCAATGGTTATTTATTGAAGGATATGGAGGCCGAATCCCTTATTAATGCCATTCGTTCGGTCTGTGAAGGACATGCCTTTATCCATCCAAAGGTTACTGGAAAGCTTATCAATCAATTGCGGCGTATGACTTACCTTAACGAGACTGGTGTAACTACAGATACAGTGGTGAAGGAAGCTGGTGTTAAATTTATTGCTGGCGACAACAATCCTCTGACCCGTCGTGAAGCAGAAGTGCTGCGTCTAATGGCTGAAGGTAAGAGCAACAAAATGATTGGTGAATATTTATTCATTAGTGAAAAAACAGTTAAAAACCATGTTAGCAGTATTTTGCAAAAAATGGAAGTGGATGATCGGACTCAAGCCGTTATTAATTCGATTAAATATGGCTGGGTAACCTTGTAGAAGCTTCACGGTAATACGTTACATATAGGAAAGAAATTAAGTAGACACAGCTTGCTTCCCTGATGGGTGTTCTAGGCAGTCACCGACCTTTTAATGCCGGCATATAGTGTTGGTATACAGAGGAGGTGCATCTCCATGGTAGCCCAGTTGATATGGATTGCGGTTGTTTATGTATCCGCTGCAGTGATGATTCATATGTTGCATAACCGGCAGAAGGTGCGTAAAACACCGCAGTCCGGAAAATGGATTCATTATATTTTTATTACCCGCAATCATGAATCTGTTGTGGAATGGTACATTCGGGCACTGACATTTCAAGCTCTTCTAACCGGAAAACGATTGCGAGTAACGTTCATGGATGATGGTTCGAGCGATGGAACACTTGGGATAGTTTCCAAAATGGCCGCTAGCGGCTGCTCTATCGATCTTGCAACATCTATGTACTCTCTTCAGATGAGTGAAGAATTGCAGCATGAAGGAATTGTAGTAGACTTGCGGCTGTCAGGGCAGTCTGTATCGCTGCCTTTTATGGGGATGGCAGGAAGTAGGGGATGCGAATCAAAGCGCAACAGATCTTAAGTAAATATGTAAGTAACGGGTGAAGCACACTCTCCAAGAACTGGGGGAGTGTGCTTTTTGCATTTGGGGAGACGGAGTCGTGAATTTGGGATCAAATATGGAGTTGCTAAGTACAAGCGAAAGGTAGGAGGGATTTTATGCAAGTCGCTGTATATGCTGTGGAATGCAAGGGGAGCTGGAGGGTTGAAATTTCATTAGATCTTAGCGTGGATAGATGGTGGTGGTCTGTAGCTAGACCGGAGAAGAAAGCTGGGAGTTCCTTAGCGGCGAATAGTTTGGTTCTGCTTTCTTCTGCGTTGCCGCTAGGTTGGGCTGTGAAGCTCCGGGACAACTTTAAACAAAGAAGCGCAATGAGCACCTGGGGGATTAAGGAGTGGGGGCAATATATTAATAGTATGCTTGAGGCTGAGTTGAGAGAGGAGAAAGAGGCAGGGGGACAGTGGGAGGCTCAGTGGTTGAATGATGGAATATTCATATGGAAGCCTAATGAATCAAGTTTCGGAATAGATCAGGACAATAAGAAGAATGAAAGATACGATTGGTGTGAAAAAGAGGATTTTGAATCTGGATTACTAGAATCGGATTCAGAACAATTATTGCGGGCTGTGGCCGGGCGCTCTTTATTGGAGCCGGAAGTAGAAGCGCTGCTGGCAGAAGAATTGCCAGAGCTAGGGGGTTGCTGGCGCCAGGCGGCACAACTGGCGCATCTGCAGGGGCGGCTGATGCTTACAGCCGCCGTAGGCAGTGCGACCCCGGCTGCGCACGGGGCGCGAGCCCGCCAGCTCCCTGCGGGTGCTGGCGTTATGATGCGTGCGGCGGCTAGGCTGCCGCACGCATTGCGGCGCGGCGCTGTCGCTCGCCGCGCGGTTTCGCGCTGCCTGCGTTGCGGCAGCGTGCCCACCGGCCGCACGGCATGCGCCGCGTGCGGGCTTATGGGCTGCGCCTATTGCGAGGCCTGCCTCGCGCTTGGGCGCAGCCGGGCTTGTGCGCTGCTGCTGCGCAGCGCAGCACTTCCGGCCGTGCGGTGCACGGCCGCCCTTGACCCCGCCGGGGCCGCAGGCCGGTGGGGGCTGAGCCCAGCGCAGGCGGGAGCCGCTGGCGCTGCGCTGGGTTTTCTGGCGGAGCCGCGCAAGCGGTCCGCCAGTAGATGCCCAGAGCGGTTTCTACTCTGGGCGGTAACGGGAGCGGGGAAAACGGAGATGATCTTCCCGCTCCTAGAGGCAGTGCTCGCCGCCGGAGGGCGGGCGCTGGTAGCGACGCCGCGACGCGACGTCGTACTTGAGCTCGTGCCGCGGCTCGCCCGGGCTTTTCCGGCGGAGGTTATCGCCGTACTCTATGGCGGCAGCGCAGATCGCTGGGTGAGCGGTCGCTTAACGCTCTCGACCACCCATCAGCTTCTGCGCTTCCATCAAGGTTATGATCTCGTAATCATCGACGAGCTGGATGCGTATCCTTACCACAATGATCCTATGTTGGCCTATGCCGCTGAACAAGCCTGTAAAGTGGACGGCTCTTTCATCTATTTATCAGCTACGCCACCACAAGAAATGCAGCGTTTGGTCCGGTTAGGCAAGCTTCCACATGCCAGAGTGCCTGTCCGCTTCCATGGTCATCCCTTGCCTATCCCGCAGCATTTGAGTATACCCTCGGTTCTAACCTGTCTGAAGCGTGGGAGTTTGCCAAGATCGCTTATACAAAATCTTCAAAAGTCACTGGAGCGAAAAGCACAAATTTTTCTATTTGTGTCTCGAATAGCTCATATCGAAGGATTGCTGATCCTACTTCGTCGTAGCTTTCCCGGCGTGGTTATTGAAGGCACCTCGTCCAAGGATTCATTTCGGGCAGAAAAGGTGACTGCTTTTCGCAACCGTATCATCTCTTTGTTAGTAACTACTACGATCCTGGAACGGGGAGTTACCGTGCCACGCAGTGACGTTTTTATTTTGGATGCAGACAGTGGTCTTTTTGACGAAGCCTCTTTGGTACAGATGGCAGGCCGTGCTGGTCGTTCTAAAGATGATCCTGATGGCCATGTTGTATTTGCCTCCCCTCAGTGGAGCCGATCCCAGCGTGGAGCGATTGCTCAGATTCGTACTATGAATATCATCGCTCGCCGCCATGGATATTTCCGTAAAGGTGGGGCTAAATGAATACCATGCTTATAGGGGTACGAAAATCTTTGTCTCTCCTCCTCACCCCCTCGTTGTCTCAATGTCTAACCTGCGGGAAGCACAGCCCACAGTCCTCACAGCTGCCTGGTATCTGTAAGGATTGTGCGGAATCCATTCCTTGGATACGCGCTCCACGTTGCTTGGTTTGTGGGCGGCATGTAGGCTGTCCAGACTGCACTCGCAGCGCTGAGCCCTCACCCATTGTATGTAACCGGAGTGCGGTAGCCTACACTAATGAGATGAGAGAATGGCTCGGTCAATATAAATATCGCGGGAATGAACGATATGCCCCTCTACTTGGACTCATGCTGGATAGGGCATATTTAACCCTAAAGGAGGAAAAGCAACAGGGGGCTCTTTCATCCCAGAAGGCATCGTGTTTTCATCTTATTCAACATATAAGGTACAAAAAAAACAGCCTTTGGTCAGCTGATTTATTAGTTCCGGTACCTGTCAGTGATTCAAGGCTTCTAGAACGGGGGTTCAATCAAGCGGAAAGATTGGCCGATGTTCTATCTCGTCATAGGAAGATTCCTCAGCTACCGCTACTAATTCGTACGCATCATACGGGTAAGCAGAGCTTTAAAGGACGTGCGGAAAGACTGGCCGATATGAAGAATGCTTTTGGAGCGAATCCGGCAGTCTCCACACCATTTAAGGATTGGCTGAAAGATAACTCACCTGTAAGCCGTCCTATTCGAATTATTATTGTTGATGATATCTATACAACCGGAAGCACGATTCGTGCTTGTGCCGAAATTCTAAAACAAATGGTTTCTAACTATGATTATGCTGCAGAAATCTATAGCCTAACCTGGGCGCGTTCCTAAAGCGAAAATGCATGATTGTGAACAGCTATATCCATTCCATTAAGGATTAGTTGCGGTTGGTAGCGTTTCTTCTGTCCCATAGACGAATTCCTTGCAATCATGTAATCTAGGAGCATAAGAATATTATGCATTGCACAGAATGTACGGAGAGGAGCGGCTGCTTGTTATGAATTTAGACAATTGTCCAAGGTGCGGCCGGTTGTTTGTCAAGAATCTTATGGGGTTGTGCCAGGTCTGTATCAAAGAGCTGGAGCATGAATATGAGATCTGCGTGAATTATTTACGGGAAAACAAAGGAACCAACATTCAGGAGCTCTCCGATGCTACGGGGATTTCTATTAAAGAGATTACCCGCTTTATTCGAGAAGGCCGGATTTCTATAGCTAATGCACCCAATATGATGTACCCTTGCGAAGTGTGTGGTACACTGATTCGGGATGGCCATATGTGTGACAGCTGTCGTAGTCGGCTCAGGAAAGATCTCACGAATGCTGTCAAGGAAAATTCTGCTGAGGATACTACTAAAAAGACATCTGATGGTGCATATCGTGCCATAGATAAGCTGCGTGACCTATAAAATCTGCAAAAAAACGTTTGCAGCTATAAAGAATGTTTCAGTCTACGCCGATAAACTTAGTAAAGATTATCGGCTTTTTTATATTAGAAGGAAGGTGGAAGTTATGAAAATTAACGAGACCGGACGAATTAACGCGATTAATCCGTATCAACGCAGCGCGGAAGCGCAAAGGCAGGAACAAATGAAGAAAAGCACACGCAAGGATGAGGTTTCGATCTCTGATGAAGCGATTCAACTCTTGCAAGCACAAAACACTGGCAAGAATGATCCAGAACGCGCACTTAAGATCGACAATCTAAAGCAGCAGGTCTCCGCAGGTACCTATCAAGTTGATGCATCTAAGCTAGCAGAGAAACTCGCCCCTTACTTTAAGCAATCCTCCGAGAATTAGGTGAAAACATCCATGGCATTGACGACATTAATAGAACTATTGGAGCGGCTAGATGGAGTGCATAATCAAATGCTGGATCTGGCCGCTGAGAAGAAACAGACGATTATGGATAACAAGGTGGATGCGTTAATAGACATCCTTAACCGTGAGTCCAAGCTAATGAAGGTAATTGGGCAGCTCGAGGAAGAGCGAATATTAGCCGCATATACCGTTTTGCAAGGCGTGGGTATTCGTTCCAACCTGAACCTGAACCTAACGGAGCTGTCCAGGCTTATATTTGACCCTGAAGACAAGGCACGACTGCTGCATATTCAGCAGAAGCTTTCGGGCACTTTACATCGCCTGAAAGAAGCCAATGACCTAAATCAGAAGCTGATAGAGCAGTCGCTTACATTTATAGATTATTCTTTGGATCTGTTGGTCGGAAGACCAAATCAGGATATTACTTATCATCGTCCGTCCGACAAAGGCAATAACGTAAATCGGTCGGGGATTTTTGATGCACGAGGTTAGAATTGTACTGATGAAGTGTTCTGCCGGAGCAGAACATAAGGAGGAGTAAGAAGCATGACATCCACATTTCACTCGATAGAGACGGCGAGACGCAGCCTTTTTACTCAGACCGCAGCTCTTAATACAACTGGACACAATATCGCTAATGCGAATACCGAAGGTTATACTCGTCAACGTGTTAATATGCAAGCCTCTTTACCTATTGAAGCATACGGATTGTTTAAATCTACCGTTCCAGGTCAAATGGGTACAGGGGTGGAATTCTCATCTATCGATCGGATTCGAGAAATGTTTCTGGATGATCAGTACCGTGGTGAGAACGCTGCTTTCGGCAACTGGAGTCTTCAAGCAGATACGCTCTCTAAGCTGGAAGCTATCGTTAATGAGCCATCGGATACAGGCATTCGTACAGTTCTGGATAACTTCTGGAAATCGTGGTCGGATCTAAGTAAGAACCCTGAAGATCCAACAGCCCGTAAAATTGTAGTGCAAACTGCACAATCTTTGACGGATGCTATGAACTATATGAGCACGCAACTGAATAATCTGGAGCGGGATCTAACCACTAATATAGATGTTAAGGCAAAAGAAGCTCAGGGTTACCTGACCGCGATCGCAGATCTAAATAAATCGATCTATAAGATTGAGGGTATGGGGGATCATGCGAACGATCTACGTGATCAACGCGACTTGATGGCGGACAAGCTCTCCAAAATTGCTAATATTACTGTTGTAGAGACGGAAGCAGGTTATAACATTTCTTTAGGGGGACAACCTCTCGTAGAGGGTGGGGAAGTAACTGCAACCGTAGATGGCGCGTTTCTTAATAATGCTTATGCCTCTGGAACCTTGAAGGGCGGCGAGGCTTACGGAATGATTTTTTCCAATAATACCTATGTTGCCGATTACAAGAAACAGCTCAATGATTTGGCGAGCACTATTGCTACAGGTGACGTTGAAATTACAGTGCCAGCTGGCTCCAATCTTCCTGAGGGCACAGTGTTGACTAGTGATGCCAAGATTACACAAGCTGACGGTACCGTAGTTACTTTGACCGCTGGTCAGGCCATGCCTAAGGGCGCAACAATGTATGAGGACGCCAAGACCATTGTCAAAGGGTTAAACGGACTTCACAAGTTAGGTTACGCGATGGATGGAAGCGTCGGACGCGATTTCTTTGTAACATCAGGTGAGGCTGGAACGATCAAACTGAATCCGGAAATTGCAGCTGACGTAAATCTATTTGCAACTTCGCTTCGTACAACTGTTGATGCGAATGGAAATACGCAAGTCGTTAAAGGAAATAACACCTTGGCGCTTCTATTGACGAACCTGAAGGATAGTAAATTTACTAAGCCAGACGGTAGTGTGAGCAACACTGTTGGTGGGCTTTTCAGTTCTATGGTTGGTCAACTTGGTATTCAATCCCAAGAGGCTGCACGTCAGACGGATAACTCAGATTATCTCGTAGAGCAAGTTAACTCCCGTCGTCAATCAGTCAGCGGTGTATCCCTAGATGAAGAAATGTCGAATATGCTAGTATTCCAGCATGCTTATAGTGCCGCAGCGCGTTTTATGACTACTTTTGATGAACTGCTCGACAAATTGATCAATTCCACCGGCACAGTCGGCAGATAAAAGGAGATATAGCGTATGTTGAGAGTAACCTCTAACATGATGAATTCACAGCTTCTGCTTAACTTAAACCGTAATGCACGTACGATGAACGATACACAGTTACAGCTTTCCAGCGGACGCAAAATCAACAAGCCTTCCGATGATCCGGTAGGAATCACGTATTCCCTGCGCTATCGTGCGGAGCTTTCCTCTAATGAACAATATACTAAGAATGTAGATAGCGCTCTTTCGTGGCTTGATTACAATGATACAGTGCTGGGTCAAGCTGGAGATGTCGTTCAAAAGATTCGTGAATTGACTGTACAAGCTTCGACAGGAAGTAATCCACAGTCTGCACTCGATAGTATTAATGAAGAAGTATTACAGTTAAAAGAACAACTTGTAGATATTTCTAATAGCAAGTTGAACGGCAAGTATATCTTTAATGGCGAGCAATACAACACGAAACCATATGATTTCGTTAAAGGTGCGGATGGTACCTACGATGTATCTAAGGCTATTACTACAGATATTGGGCAGATTCAGTTTATTGTAGGTGAAGATGTACGTATGCCGATAAGTATGACTGGGAATGAAGTCTTCGGTAATACTGGAGATGCTGACAACCTGTTTGCAATCATTAATAATATTTCTAATGCTTTAAAAGCTGGTGATTTTACAGCTATATCAGGTCAACTTGACGTAATTGATACGCGTATGGAGACTATTTTGTCTGCACGCTCTGAGATTGGGGCTAAGACTAACCGCGTTGAATTGATGCAGGATCGGCTTAGCGATTTAAATATTAACTTAACAGATCTTCAGGCCAAAACAGAGGATGCAGATTATGAAGGGTTAATAATGGAGTCAAAGATTCAAGAAAATATCTACAACGCCTCACTATCTGTAGGAGCGAAGATTATATCAACAACTCTCGTGGATTTCATAAGATAACGGAGGTGGGGATCTTTGCTGCAACCAATTCTGCAAATTCGCCAGACACCTGCCATACTTGGTATTGATGCAGATCTAGGTGCTTATTCTATTACTCAACCCAAGGCGGATGTTATTATAGAAACGACCTTAGGGGAATGGGACATTCAGTCTTTCCCTCCAGAGCTTACAATAGATCAATCTAGAGCTTTTGCAGCTTATAATGGTGGTAATACGTTAGATATGAACAAACGAATATATTCAGGTATTCAACAGTTATACCTTCAGGGTATTGCTAGGAAGGTAGAGCAGGGAAATCGGATGGCCCAATTTTTCAAACCAGGCAACACGATTGCTGAAGTATACGGCACAGATACCGAACCGAATTCGTTTCCTGAGACAAGAGGACCTGCATCATACGATAATGTTGATATCCATTTTGAGACCAGGGCTCCACAAATTGAATTTCGACCTGCGAAGGTTAACATTCAAACAGAAGGGCACCGTCCGGAGATTGAGTACAACCGTGGCAAGTTGAATATATATATGCAGCAATACGCTTCCATACAGTTTATACCACCAGAAATTAACGTTCAGTTGTAGTTTTTGAGCTATAGATGTGCTAGAAAAGCGCTTCTATAGCTTTTCTGTTGTTTATTATGAAATAACCTATACGAGGGAACACTTTAAAGGAGAGATTGATTTGATTATAGAGACATTATCTTGGGGAATATTAGAAGTGAATGAGGAACAGCTATATCATTTCTCGAAGGGGATTCCTGGTTTCGATGATGAGACTGATTTTGCACTGCTATCTATGGACGATTCTTCCTTCTGGTATTTGCAGTCGGTAAAAGAGAAAAGTCTTTCATTTCTTTTAGGTGATCCTTTTTTATTTTATCCTACTTACGAATTTGAACTCCCTAATGATGAGGTCGAAGAATTGGAAATTGAGTCAAATATGCTAATTAGATGTATTATCACGTTAAAGGATCAAGTAGAACAATCCACAATTAACTTGTTGGGTCCAATTGTATTTAATCCAGACACAAAGATGGGGAAACAAATTATTCTACACAGATCTTCTTATCTTACGAAACATAACTTGTTACAAGGATACACTACTATAAAGGGAAAGGGTGATGAATGATATGCTAGTACTTTCTCGCAAAAAAGGAGAGTCTATCGTCATTCAGGACCAAATAGAGCTGACAATCCTGGGAGTGGAAGGAGATGTTGTTAAGTTAGGTATTGCAGCTCCGAAACATGTCGATATTTTCCGAAAAGAGGTTTATCTGTCTATCCAGGAAGCTAATCGAGAGTCTGTTGCTCCTCTCCAATCTGATTTGAACGCACTTATCAATTTACTTCGTCGTCCAGAAGAGGACTGATTTTATATGATCGAAGTATCAATCTGAATCTGTTCAAATGCAGATTCTTTTTTCTTGGCGATGCTAAGATCAAGTGTTTGTGAATACTTAGTATTCGAAGGAGAAATGGAGTCGCGTTTGTAATTAAGAAGGTGAGTAGTGGAATACGAAAAAACTAAAAAGGCTTTGCTTAGAGAAACTTTAAGGATTATGTAAATTTCTCAAAAAAACTTTTAAAAATCACTAAACACTTAGGCACATGCCGTCGATATATAATATAGACGCCAATCCATAGGGTGTTGACCTTAAAGGATTACGTTTACCACAAGGATGTGGAACTAATTTTATTTCAGGGAGGAAATATCAAATGATTATTAACCACAATATTGCAGCTTTGAATACACACCGTCAATTAAGCACAAACACAACGAACACTAATAAGTCGATCGAAAAATTGTCTTCCGGTCTTCGTATTAACCGTGCAGGAGACGACGCAGCGGGGCTCTCAATCTCCGAGAAAATGCGTGGACAAATTCGTGGTCTGGAGCAATCCTCACGTAATGCACAAGATGGTATCTCTTTGATTCAAACAGCAGAAGGTTCGTTAAACGAAGTACATTCGATCACTCAACGTATGCGCGAATTGGCTGTACAATCTGCCAATGATACAAACGTTGCAGCAGACCGTACTTCTTTGCAAGATGAGTACGATGCTTTGGCTACTGAGATTGGCCGTATCAACACAGATACTGAGTTTAATACTCAAAAATTGCTGAACGGTACTGCTGGTGCTACTGGTAAAGTACAAATCCACGTTGGTGCTAACAAAGACCAGAAAATCGAATTGGATTTGAGTCTTGATGGTATTAAATTGGATCAAATTACAACCGATCTAAAAGCAGGAAAAATCAATACACAAGCAGATGCTGAAACTACAATTAAATTGTTAGATGATAATATTGTAAAAGTTTCAACAGGACGTTCAAAACTTGGTGCACTACAAAACCGTTTGGAACATTCTATAGCGAACGTAGATAATGCTGCTGAGAACTTGACAGCTGCTGAATCCCGAGTACGTGATGTTGACATGGCTAAAGAAATGATGAACCAAACCAAAAATAGTATCCTTGCCCAAGCAGCTCAAGCTATGTTGGCTCAAGCAAATCAACAACCACAAGGCGTACTTCAACTTCTTCGTTAATTTATTTGAAGGAAGGAGAGATCTTAGATTCCTAAGATCTCTTTTTTTATTTTCTTTAATATTAATTTTGAATTTCAATAAAGATAGCTGAAGGAAATGACACTTTTTACTAACTATGATAGGTAAAAATGAAGCCTAAAAAATCCAAAGATGCTCTGAAAGTGTTTAAGATTATGTGAATGAGATTGTAATAATAGATACTGGATCTATTGATAATATAAAAGAAATTGCGGAGCCCTAGTATTTTACTATAACTGGAAGGTGAAATTTCTGATGCCAGGAATTTTGCATTAACACAATGCAGGAGGGACTGGACATTGATTTTAAATGCTGATGATTGGTCAAGGAACAAATTAGTGGATTTTTGGAAAATAATGATTTGATGGCAAAAAATATGGATTAATAATAATTTTTATCGAGATGGCTAAGTAAAAGAATCCTAAACATTTGTTCCGTGCTTGATTTCAAGAGGTTCATTTTATGAGGGATAAATTCATGAACAATTTGTCTCCAATCTTCCAAGGAAAACCATACCTATCGACGTTTAACATGATGGATATTATAAAACTGATATATCTAAACGCAATATACAATTAGGTAATGGTATAGATTACTCAAGGACTTTACCAAAGCTCAAGAGTTCTCTTTGTAATGCTATAGCATGACTACATGGAGAGATGGATTATGCCTCAATTAGTTGTTGAATGCCTATATACGATTATAAGCCTTAAAGAATTTGAAAAAAGGTCTTGAAATCATGAAAGCGAAATAAGTAGATTAGCTGATTTTTCCTGATTTCCATTTCGTTGTGGAATATATGAAGCATGTTTTTTATGACATGCAAAAATATATGAAATATTTTCGATGCTTGAAAAATCATTACTTAAAATGTTTGGAATTTAGAGGTGCAACTAAATATGATAGTGTATTAGGAACAGGAAGCTATCTTGCTGCTTATAACTTAGCTTTGTTTTATGAAACCAGTGGTGACTTTAAGAAAGCGGAAGAGTACTATGAATTATCCTCGAATTACAACTACAGGCCAGCTATTATACGTATGAAAGAATTAGGCTTAAAGTAGAAGGTTTATATAAAATCCGAATATACTATTCATAAAAAGTATGAGGTGTTCGATATATAAAATAGAGCCTATATTAAAGGTGCACCATTTTATATTAGGCGAGTTCCACACTTAATCCACATGGATGTGGAAATTATCTGACTTCAGGGAGGAATTACAGAATGATTATTAACCACAATATTGCAGCTTTGAACACGCACCGTCAATTGAGCACGAACACAACGAACACTAATAAGTCAATCGAAAAATTGTCTTCCGGTCTTCGTATTAACCGTGCAGGAGACGACGCAGCAGGGCTCTCAATCTCCGAGAAAATGCGCGGACAAATTCGTGGTCTGGAGCAATCCTCACGTAATGCACAAGATGGTATCTCTTTGATTCAAACGGCAGAGGGTTCATTAAACGAGGTTCATTCGATTACTCAACGTATGCGCGAATTGGCTGTGCAATCTGCCAATGATACAAACGTTGCAGCAGACCGTACTTCATTACAAGACGAGTACGATGCTTTGGCTACTGAGGTTGCTCGTATTAATACAGATACAGAGTTCAATACTCAAAAATTATTAGACGGTTCAGCGGGTAATGCTGGTAAAGTTCAAATCCACGTAGGCGCTAATAAAGATCAAAAAATTGAATTGGACTTAAGCACAGATGGTATTGACTTGACTACTATAGCAGGCGATCTTGCAGGTGGTGACATAAGTACTCAAACCGATGCTGAAACTACTATTAAATTGTTAGACGATAATATTGCGAAAATCTCGACAGGACGTTCAAAACTTGGTGCGTTACAAAATCGTCTTGAACACTCTATTGCAAACGTAGATAATGCTGCTGAGAACTTGACTGCAGCTGAGTCCCGTGTTCGTGACGTTGATATGGCGAAAGAGATGATGAATCAGACGAAAAATAGCATCCTTGCTCAAGCTGCTCAGGCTATGCTGGCTCAAGCGAATCAACAACCTCAAGGTGTGCTTCAACTTCTTCGTTAATTAATCAAAAGAAAGAGATCATAGGCTTCTATGATCTCTTTCTTTTTGTCTCATGGTGCTCTTTGTTTATGTGATTAACTCTATCATTTTATAAAGTTTAATGATTGTGAACGAATAAAGTCCAAATTTTGTACTGCAACAAGTGATTGGCTGTTAATTATAAAAAAGAGTATTTAGAAATAAAAATAAATGGAAATATACTATTCATAAATCGAATGGGAATTTCGATATATATAATAGAGCCAATATGATAGGGCGGCCGACCTTTCATAAGGAATCTATTTATATTTAATCCACATGGATGTGGAAATCATCAAAATTCAGGGAGGAATATTAAAATGATTATTAATCACAATATTGCGGCTTTGAACACACACCGTCAATTAAGCACAAATACTACTAACACTAACAAATCGATCGAGAAATTGTCTTCGGGTCTTCGCATTAACCGTGCAGGAGACGATGCAGCGGGGCTCTCAATCTCCGAGAAAATGCGTGGACAGATTCGCGGTTTGGAGCAATCCTCCCGTAATGCACAAGATGGTATTTCTTTGATTCAAACAGCAGAGGGTTCATTAAACGAGGTGCATTCAATTACTCAACGTATGCGTGAGTTGGCTGTACAATCTGCCAATGATACAAACGTTGCAGCTGACCGTACATCTTTGAAAGATGAGTACGACGCTTTGGCTACTGAAATCAAACGTATTAATACAGATACCGAGTTCAATACCCAAAAATTATTGGATGGATCTGCAGGTACTGCTGGTGTAGTACAGATCCATGTTGGAGCTAATAAAGATCAAAAAATTGCAATCGATTTGAATGCTGTAAAGTTAGATGCAATTCATACAGCTGTCGCAGCTGGAGATATTAGTACTCAGGCTAATGCAGAAGCTGCAATCCAAATACTGGATACGAACATCGGCTTGATTTCAACAGGACGTTCTAAGCTTGGTGCATTGCAAAACCGTTTGGAACATTCCATTGCAAACGTAGATAATGCTGCAGAAAACTTGACAGCTGCTGAATCTCGCGTGCGTGACGTAGATATGGCTAAAGAAATGATGAACCAAACGAAAAATAGCATTCTTGCTCAGGCAGCTCAAGCTATGTTGGCGCAAGCTAACCAACAACCTCAAGGCGTACTTCAATTGCTTCGTTAATATTTTAATAAGGAAAGGAATGGTTACGACCATTCCTTTTTCTATATAATGCAGTTAATTTTTCCAAAGTGGAAAAGGAGTTTTCAGCTTTCCACTTTGGAAAAATCACACTACATCAAAGGAGAAAACATCATGTCCGATAAATCTATTAATACGCTTATTCCTGAATATATGAAACAATTTTCTTGTATTGGAGCTGCTTGTGAAGATACCTGCTGTTCAGGATGGAGAGTAGATATTGATGAAGAAACCTATAAAAAATACAAAAAAGTAAAACAATATGAGATGAAAGATAGTTTGAATAGAAATATAATTCGAAATCGCTCTAACCCTACTAAGGGGAATGTCGCCAAAATGAAGATGGAGCATTCGAAGTGTTCTTTTTTAAGTGATGAAGGTTGGTGTAACATTCAATTGAAGTTAGGAGAAGATTATTTATGCGATACATGTACTGTTTATCCAAGAAGAATAAATAATGTGAATGGAGTAATCGAACGTTCCTTAACAGTTTCTTGTCCGGAAGCTGCTAGATTAATTCTGCTAAATAAGAATGGAATTAGCTTTGAGCAGGGTCAAGAAGATTTGCCGAGTAGAGATCTTACGAGTGCAACTATTCAAAGTAATAGTGAGGAAATAACAAGCTGGAGAGATCTGTTTAATGAATATAGATATATTAGTATACTAATATTGCAAGAAAGAAAATATACATTAGAAGAAAGATTGCTAATCTTAGGTTTACTTTATAATGAGCTAGAAGAGTGTGTAGTTAGTAATAATATAAACGATATTCCTGACATCTTAGGAAAGTATTTGGAATGTATAGACACTGATTTGTTTAATGGGGCATTTGATAATATTCCGAAACGCTTAGATATTCAACTTAGATTGTGTAGAGAGCTTGTATTGTTGCGATTGTCGCAAGGTATCAGTTCCTCAAGGTATTTGGAGTGTTCGAGGGATATGATGACTGGCTTGAAGATTGAAGAGAACCTTACAGATAGTGCACTGGGGGATATTTACGATAATGCTATAAGTGAGTATTATTTACCCTTTATGAAGGAACATGAGTACATGCTTGAAAATTATCTAGTGAACTATGTTTTTAAAAATTGTATGCCTTTGGATTCAAAATCTCCTTTTCAAAGTTATGCACAATTAATCGTACACTATTCATTGATTAAGCTTCATTTAGTAGGCATGGCAAACCATAATGAAGGATTAACCTCTGAAATGGTAATTAAATTAATACAATCTATATCTAAGACGTTTGAGCATAATAAGCAGTTTCTTAATAAAATAATGAAATTAATTAAAGATAATAAATTTATGAACTTAACGTATATGTCAATATTAATTAAAAACTAAGTGGTAAAAGCCATGTTTAAAGATCCAAAATTCATGTTATGAACGAGGTTGCTATAAGTACTATGAATCAAGGCTCTGGTAAAACCAGAGCTTCTTTATTTTATAACCATTAATAAGCGTAAAAAAATTCTTTTTTTTCTGATTATTAATGGTTTCCTAAAACTTCGGCTACTGTACGCCGATATATATAGTAAATTGTTTCCGGAGGGTTCAATATGAATGTACAGTTGTCTTTGTCAGCAAGTGCAGGGCAAGCTTCGAATTATTCTGAGAGGACTTCTTTGACGAAGGATAAGGTGGTGGATGCTCTCATTCAATCACCTGCTAATGGTCAGGAGCTAAGTAAACTGGAAAAGGAAGGGGCTCAAATTACTGTAGGTGAGGAACAACTTGTGCGGAGTATTGAAAGAGCTGTAAAAGCCCTTCAAGGCCCGAGTACTACCTTAGAAGTTAGTATCCATAATAAGACTCATGCCATAATGGTCAAAGTACTTAATAAGGAGACTGGAGAATTAATCAGGGAAATCCCACCAGAAAAAACCTTAGATCTTGTAGCTAAAATGATGGAAATTGCTGGTATTATAATAGACGAGAGAGTATAGAATGAGGAGGATATTGAAATGAGGGTTAGTGGTTTAGCATCTGGAATGGATATTGACTCCATTGTTAAAGAATTAATGACGGCAAAGCGTGCACCTTTAGATAAATTGAATCAACAGAAACAAGTTATTCAATGGACGAGAGATAGCTATAGGGATATTAATTCTAAGGTCGTTGATTTTAGAAATAAGCTTTCAAATTTAAAAATGTCATCTGCTATGAACGGAATGAAGTCAACAGTAACTGGTAATACATCAGCTTTGACTGCTGTAGCTAATGCGGAAGCTAATCAGATTCCTATGGATATTATTGTGAATAGGCTGGCATCCAATGAACAAATAACAACTAATTCTACATTGAGCAACATCACTTCTAAAAGTACTTTAAAAGAAGTTGCTACTGCAAGCGGATTTACTGCAACTCCCGATGCTGAAGGCAAAAATGTTTATAAAATGATCGTAAATGGTCAAACCTTTTCATTTGATGAAAGCACCAACGTATCGCAAGTAGTTAGCACAATAAACGCTAACGCTGAAGCTAAAGTTACAGCAACCTTTGATCAGGTCAAAGGTAAATTGATTCTAACCTCGAAAAAGTTTGAAGATTCAATATCTGTAACAAGCCCAGGGGTTGGAGAGAACGGCTTATTGAATCTGTTCGGGGGTAGCACAACTGAAGGTGCGCAAACTGCGCAAATATCAGTAAATGGTACAGATAAAGAATTTACTAGTAATAAATTTATATTGAATGGAGTATCTATAAACCTTCTTAGTAAGACAGAAGACGGAAAAGCCTCCAAAATCTCAACGATTGTTGATTCTACTAAGATGCTAGAAACGATTACATCCTTCGTTAATGATTTTAACGATCTTTTAGGAATGCTGAATACAAAGAAAAGTGAAGCTAGGTATCGGGACTTTCAGCCGTTGACTGATGATCAGAAAAAGAGTATGAATGATGATGATATAGAAAATTGGCAAAAAAAGGCAATGAGCGGGCTGCTGAAAAATGATAGTATACTATCTTCAGCGGCTAGTGTAATGAGAGAATCTATTTTTAGTGGATTAAATGGTATAGGTGGAATCAATCTTTCTTCCATTGGTATAGATACTGGGCAGTATTTTGAGGGTGGCAAGCTTTACATTAAAGATGCGGAAAAGCTGAAGAAGGCGATAGAAGATAATCCACAGGGTGTTATGGATTTATTTCAAACCAATTCAACAGACAAATCTGCACCAAAAGGAATATTTGTTCAAATGTATAATAGCCTTGATGGCGTTCTTAGTACACTTGCCAACAAAGCCGGTACATCTAAATACTCTACTGATGCAAATACCACATACAAAGAAGAAAGTATTATGGGTAAACAGTTAAAGGAATTGACAAAGCGCGTTACTGAACTAACTACCCGTTTAACCAAAATGGAGACAAGCTATTATAAACAGTTTTCTGCGATGGAAACTGCTATGAATAAATATAATGCACAGTCAACAAGTTTAACTAATTTCATAGCACAATAATCAACTGAGGTGAGAATTTATGATGACTTCTCCTTATGAAAAATATCGCCAATCTTCCGTTCAGACATCAACTCCTGCACAATTGCTTATCATGAGCTATGATGGAGTTATACGTTTTGTTAGATTGGCAATGGAGGCTTTATCCAAGCGTGACTTCGAGAAAACAAATCTAAATTTTGGTAAAGCTCAAACCATTATGAGTGAGTTGACTTGTGCATTGAATTTTAATTATGAGATTTCTAAAAATCTGTTTTCCCTATATGAATATATAAATCACTTATTGGTTGAAGCAAACATTCATAAAACTCCAGATAAAGCTGAAGAGGCTCTTGGTTATCTAACCGAGCTTCGGGAAACTTGGCTACAAGCATCGAAGATCGCTGTGGGTCAGGGACAGGCTGATAGTGCTCATGGATGAATTAATCCGGAGTTTGGATCAACTCACCCGGGAGATCGAAGAGCGTCTTCAAGAGACCACCTATGAGGAGTTGGAGGCTTTTGTGGACGAGCGCCAGAAACTTGTCGATTCAATTGCAGAAGAAGCCAAAATTTGTCGAGCAACGCCTGCACAAAAGCAAGAAATTAATCTAATTTTGGAACATGATAATATGATCTTAGATAGAATGAATGCTCTTCGCTTCGAAGCTCAAGACTGGCTGCAGAAGCGGAATCAGGCCAAAACCCAACGCAACGCCTATGAGGCCGCCTACACCCCAGACAGTTTTCTTATGGATCGCAAAAAATAGTTTTATCAGTGTTTCACTATAGGAGTAGACGGGTATTAAATACCGTCTGCTCCTTTTTTTTGATCATTGTACCGAATCTATTTCTTGTTTATGGAAAATTTAATAGTTTATTTTACGTGGTAAATTATTGAATGTAAACATTTTCTTTTCCAATTGACAATAAAGAAGTTACGGTGGTATAGTCGAATTGTGAGCAAGACTCACGTTCATCTGATGACGAAGGGAATGTTTAATCAATGGAAGGTAAAGTAAAATGGTTTAACGCAGAAAAAGGTTATGGTTTTATCGAGACTGCAGACGGTGGCGACGTATTCGTACACTTTTCCGCGATTCAAACTGATGGTTTCAAGACATTGGATGAAGGTCAATCCGTAGAATTCGATATCGTTGAAGGTGCACGTGGACCACAAGCAGCTAACGTAATCAAATTATAATCATCCGGCGAAGCCGAACTACATATAAGTAGATGGTTAGCAATTTAGACAGCGCTAGCAGGGATCTTGGAATCTTCCAAGATCCTTTTTTTGTGCGTTCATATGTGTCTAGTATAGCCAATCCTAGTAAAGAAAATAGCCTATTTTGCAAATTCATTTTATGGAAAATGTTAGAACTCTGCAAAAGGTGGGTAATAGATATACGTTGAGCTGTTTATCTTACCTCGACACACACTATGTTAGCCTAGGTTACTACATTCACGAAGAAATTCAATATAGCCTAAGCTATCAAAACAATTAGGAGGGTGATTAGCAGGATGAAGAAGATGTGGCGCGGTCTTATGACCGGAATATTAGGTACTAGTATGTTATTGGGGTCTCTCGGCAGCGTATCTGCTGCAACTGTACCTAAGGATATTCAAGGCCACTGGGCGCAAGGTCAGCTGCAGGAATGGCTAGATAGAGGTTACCTTGGAGGCTACCCAGATGGAACGGTGAAACCAAACAAAGCAATTACGCGCGGTGAGTATGTGACTATGGTAAATCGCCTGTTAGGGTTTACAACTAAAGCAACAGTAACTTTCAAAGACATGAAGAGCACAAACTGGAATTACAGTGAAGTGGCTAAAGCCGTGGAAGCTGGATATATCGGAGGATACGAGGATAATACATTCCGTCCTAATAATCCGCTTACAAGAGAAGAGGCCGCTGTAATTACTGCAAAATTACTTAAATTGAGCACCAATACAACTTCGAACAAATTTAAAGACAATGCACAAATTGCAGCATGGGCAAAAGGTGCTGTAGCAGCCGCAGTGGAAAAGAAGATTGTTAACGGTTATCCAGATGGAACCTTTGGTCCTAAGAGATCGTTAACACGTGCCGAGGCTGTAGGTATTATCAATACTTCAGCTATCTATTATCCTGGTAGTGGCACAGGTGGTGGTGTAACACCTACACCAACTCCAACAGCTACTCCGACACCAACAGCTACACCAACCCCAACTGCTGCTCCAGGTGGCAGTACTGGCGGAGGTTCTGGTGGTGGTAACAGTGGCGGCGAAAGTAGCACAGCGCCAACAGTAAGTGGGGCAACCTACGGTAATGTTGGTTCGGTCACAGCGGATGTATACCTGACACCTTCCGTAACTGGTGCAGTATACTATGTTGTAGCTCCTTATAATGCTGATGTAACTGCTCCAACTGCATTGCAGGTGGAAAAAGGACAAATTAGTAACGGGACTGCAAGTGGTATCCATGGTAGTGTTGCGACTGTAGCTAAAACAACGGTTACATTCTCTGTTTACGGATTGAATCCTGGTACAGAATATGCAACATATATCACGCTGGCGGATGCAGCTGGTAACTTGTCTACTGTAACGACAGTTCGGTTGACTACTGCTCAAGCTACTGCTAGCTCGATTTCGCTTTTTGAGCCGGGACAAGTTAGTACAGTTACAGCAGATGTATATGTTAAATATGGTGTGACAGGTGGCACTACAACCCCAGTTAGATATGTAGTATTGCCAGCAAATGATAAGGCACCTACTGCAGCGCAGATTGCTTTAGGTCAAAATGGTAGCGGTACTGCATTGGCTGCTCCATGGACTAACACGCTTACGTTTGCTCCTGGTGTAAAGCATACACAGACTTTAACTGGTTTAGCAGCAAATACTGCCTATAAGGTATATGTTATTGCAGGATCGGGTTCTCAATGGTCTCCTGTAGAAATCATTCAAATTCATACCAAATAGCCTGACCTTATGTGATTTCATTCGGAGAATATAAGAGTGGAATCCGTACTATAATAACGACAGGTTTACTTTTGGTCCGGTAGGGCGATTGGTTGCTCTTACCGGACTTGTTTTATTTGTGAACGCTATGACAACATTTGTTATCTAAATGTAAGGGCTGTAAGGAATTGCTTTTTACTTAGCGCTTACAATTTGGTATAATGAAGGTGTAACTAAAGGAGGAGTGGCCATGCAATTCACCATTCGAGGTCAACAAATTGACGTGACCGACGCTTTGAGAGAGTATGTTGATAAGAAGCTCAGCAAACTTGAGAAGTATTTCGAAGCACCCCCTACCTCTGAAGGGTCTGTGACGCTTGGCGTAGTTCGCGGCCTTCATACGGTGGAAGTAACCATTCCGCTTGCTGGCGTGACGCTTCGTGCGGAAGATCGCAGCGATGACATGTATGCTTCCATAGACGCCGTTGTGGACAAGCTGGAACGCCAAATTCGCAAACACAAAACGAAGCTGAACCGTAAGTTCCGTCAAGAGGGACTCAAAACGCTGTTTGTGGATGGAGCTAGTGCCGCTGTTGCTGTAGAAGAACAAGATTATGATGATTTAGAAGTGGTTAGGAACAAACGCTTTACGATGAAGCCGATGGATGTGGAAGAAGCGATTCTGCAAATGAACATGGTTGGACATAATTTCTTTGTGTTTTCCAATATCGACACCTCGGAAGTTAGCGTAGTTTACAAACGTGATGATGGTAAATATGGACTGATTGAACAGGGCTAAGATACAATGATGCCAGTTATGCTCTAAGTATAAAGGGCCTCGAGAGTTAGTCAGAACCTAGGAAATTTAAACCGAGCCCCTATTCGCTTATAGCGAATAGGGCTCTTGTGCGTATATATGAAAAATGTGGCTGTTACACCTTGTATTGCGGCATCTCTTACAAACTGTTACAATTTATGAAGCAGCGGAATCGAATTTATAAATGGCCCTTTCAATTTTGTGAGGATGGGCTCGGTTCCACCATCTGTGTTGCATGAAAGGGGTTAACCATGCTAGGACTTGTAAAGAAAATATTCGGAGACACAAACGATCGTGACGTTAAACGTCTCATGAAGACAGTCGATGTAATTAATGGATTGGAGCCGGAATTTGTAGCACTATCCGATGAAGCTTTAAAAGCTAAGACGGAAGAGTTCCGCGCCCGTATTGAGAAAGGCGAAACCTTGGAAGAAATTCTTCCTGAGGCGTTTGCAACCGTACGTGAAGCTTCCAAACGGACGCTTGGCATGCGGCATTTTGATGTACAGTTAATTGGTGGTATGGCCCTGCATGAAGGCCGAATCTCCGAGATGAAGACTGGTGAAGGTAAGACTCTAGTAGGAACATTGCCAGTGTACTTAAATGCTTTGCTTGGTAAAGGCGTACACGTAGTAACGGTCAATGACTATTTGGCTCAGCGCGACAGCGCACAAATGGCACAAATCTATAACTTCCTGGGCATGACGGTTGGGGTTAACCTAAGCGGTATGGACCATGCTGATAAACAAGATGCTTACGCCTGCGATATTACGTATGGCACGAACAACGAATTTGGTTTCGATTATTTGCGTGACAACATGGTGCTTTATAAAGAACAAATGGTTCAGCGCCCTCTTTATTTCTGTATTATTGATGAAGTGGACTCCATTCTTATTGATGAAGCACGTACACCTCTTATCATTTCCGGACAAGCTGAGAAGTCTACTGAATTGTACTTTGCAGCAGACCGCTTTGTGAAAAAGCTTAAAGCTGAAGAAGACTACACAGTTGATATCAAAGTGAAGTCTGTAGCCTTGACTGAAAAAGGTGTAGCTACTGCTGAACGTGCTTTTGGTATTGAGAACTTGTATGATCACAGTCATGTAACCTTGAATCACCATATCGTCCAAGCCCTGAAAGCAAACGTAATTATGCGTCGTGACGTAGATTACGTTGTTAACGAGGGTGAGGTCGTTATTGTTGATGAATTTACGGGACGTTTAATGTCAGGCCGTCGTTATAGTGACGGTTTGCACCAAGCGATTGAAGCGAAGGAAGAAATCGAAGTACAGAATGAGAGCATGACGCTTGCTACGATTACTTTCCAGAACTATTTCCGTATGTATCGCAAATTGGGCGGTATGACAGGTACAGCTAAAACTGAGGAAGAAGAGTTCAAGAAGATTTATGGTCTTGAAGTTCTTCAAGTCCCTACGAATAAACCAAATCAGCGCATAGATATGCCGGATGTCGTCTACAAGAGTGAGAACGGTAAGTTCAACGCTGTAGTGGCAGAAATTGTAGAACGTCACAAAAAGAACCAACCTGTACTTGTGGGTACAGTGTCGATTGAGAATTCAGAGCTCGTATCTGAAATGCTGAAGCGCAAAGGCGTTAGACACCAAGTGCTTAACGCGAAGCATCACGCTGCGGAAGCTGAAATCATTACACATGCAGGTCAGCCTGGTACAGTTACGATTGCTACCAACATGGCAGGTCGTGGTACGGACATCGTTCTGGGCGAAGGTGTGACAGATCTTGGTGGTCTGCATATCATTGGTACAGAGCGTCATGAATCGCGCCGGATTGATAACCAGCTGCGTGGTCGTGCGGGTCGTCAAGGAGACCCGGGTTCTACACAATTCTACTTGTCCCTTGGTGATGAATTGATGAAGCGTTTCGGCGCTGACAACGTTTTGAGTATGATGGATCGCCTTGGGTTTGAGGAAGATCAGCCCATTGAGAGCCGCATGATTACGCGTGCTGTGGAATCTGCTCAGAAACGTGTTGAAGGTAATAACTTTGATATTCGTAAAGTCGTATTGCAATATGATGACGTGATGAATCAACAGCGTGAAATTATTTATAAACAACGCCGTGAGATTCTGGAGTCTGAAAATATTAAAGATATCGTACTTGAAATGATCAAGCCAGTTATTGAACGTATTGTTCACGCACACTGCAGTGACGATATTCCTGAGAACTGGGAGCTGCAAGAAGTTGCTGATTACGTAAACAGCAAGCTGCTTGAAGAAGGTGCTTTGACTCGCGATATTCTGTGGGGCAAGGAAGCAGAAGAGATCATTGAGTACATCTTTGAACGTGTACTTGAGAAATATGCTGCTCGTGAAGAACGCCTGGGTTCAGAATTGGTACGTGAATTCGAGAAGGTAATTGTGCTGCGCTCCGTGGACAGCAAGTGGATGGATCATATCGATGCGATGGATCAATTGCGTCAAGGGATTCACCTACGTGCTTACGGTGGTACAGATCCACTTCGCGAGTATCAATTCGAAGGTTTCGAAATGTTTAATACTATGACGGCTACGATTCAAGAAGAAGTAGCTACTTATATTATGAAGGCTCACATCGAGACAAATCAGGAGCGTCAATCCGTTGTAGAGGAAAATAAAATTTCCACTAACAGCGAACCTGCTGAGAAACGTCCGGTACATGTTGAGGCGGCAGCTGGTCGTAATGATCTTTGCCCTTGCGGAAGCGGCAAGAAGTACAAGAACTGCCACGGTCAAAACGCATAAGACAAACGTTTAGTAGCGCTCATATTCAGGTGTTGAAGATGTAAGTCTTTAGCCCTGATCTCTATGGGTATACTAACCATAAAGAGCGGCTGGGCCCGGGGGTATCCCCCGTTTACGGCCCAGTCGCTTTTTTGGATATTTAGCACTTGAGTGAATGTGGAATGGAGAGAAGGTTTGGAACTGGAGAAACGGAGTGTTCGCCTTTATTTCGGGATTCCAACCGCTATGCGGTTATCAATTCAAGGAATCTGGAAACAACAGCGATCGGAAGTCCAATCCTTCTCGGAATGGCTGAACATTCACTCATTACTAACTTTCCAATAGCGAAGACCGTAACAACCTATTTTGAAAGGTGAAGTGACCATATGATTGAAGCTAATGTAAAGCAGGATCTGCGTGAAATAGGCAAGAAACTAACTGACCTTAGGGGGTCTCTTTGACTTAGATCTTAAGCAAGAGATGATCTCGAACTTTGAAGAAAAAATGGCTGCTCCAGGCTTCTGGGATAATCCAGAGCAGGCACAGAGCGTGATCGGCGAGATGAATGCCGTGAAATCGTCCGTGGATCAATACGAGAAGCTGCAACAAGAATACGACGATGCTGCGATGATGGCAGAGCTTGCGGATGAAGAGGGCGATGAAGATCTTGCGGCAGAGATTGGGGAGACGATCAGCAGTTTAGGCAGCAAAGTGGATGAATTCGAGCTGCAATTGCTACTTAACCAGCCGTATGACAAGCTGAATGCTATTCTTGAGCTCCATCCGGGTGCGGGCGGTACGGAATCCCAAGACTGGGGCCAGATGCTACTGCGGATGTATACCCGTTGGGCTGAAAAACGTGGATTCAAGGTTGAGGTGCTGGACTACTTACCAGGTGATGAAGCGGGAATTAAGAGTGTTACACTACTTATTAAAGGCTTCAACGCCTACGGATATCTGAAAGCTGAAAAAGGTGTACATCGGCTAGTACGGATTTCTCCGTTTGACTCTTCGGGCAGACGGCATACCTCTTTTGTATCCTGTGATGTCGTTCCGGAAATTGCCGATGATGTAGAAGTTGAAATTCGTACTGAGGATTTGAAGATCGATACGTATCGGGCGAGCGGCGCGGGTGGACAGCATATTAATACCACAGACTCTGCGGTGCGGATTACCCACTTACCTACGGGTGTGGTGGTAACCTGTCAGAACGAACGTTCACAGATCAAAAACCGCGAGCAAGCAATGAAGATGCTGCGTTCCAAGTTGTATGAGCGTAAACTGCAAGAACAGCAACAGCATTTGGATGAGATTCGCGGCGAGCAATCCGATATTGCTTGGGGCAGTCAGATTCGTTCCTATGTATTCCATCCGTATAACATGGTTAAGGATCACCGTACTTCCGTGGAAACGGGGAATGTGGGTTCTGTGATGGACGGAGATATTGATGTATTCATTGATGGTTACTTGCGTAGCCAGATCAAGATTGAGGCAGAATAAAAGAGAGAGTTTCGGGGGAAACGGATACCATTCATGGATTAGGATGGGATGGCCGTTTCTTCTTTCGTAGAGCAAGATGACACTTTAAGGAGAGCCTTTGAAATGCAAAAAGTCAATTCACGTAATAAACCCCCACTGATTCCTCTGAATGGGCCACTCCGACATGTGGTGGATACGATGTTAATTTTGCTCGGATCGCTAGTTACAGCGCTGGGGTTTAATCTTTTTTTTCTGCCTAGTCATATTGCTTCTGGTGGTGTATCCGGTCTGTCGGTATTGGCTGAAGCTTGGTTTGGAGCTGAACCGGCATTTACGCAATGGGCGCTTAATATTCCGTTGTTTGTACTCGGGGTAATCTTCTTGGGTAAACAATACGGAGTTCGCTCGCTCCTTGGGAGCTTTGTGTTGCCGCTCTTTATCTTGTTGACAAAAGATTTGCCTGCACCTACCACCAATCCACTCTTAGCCTCCATTTATGGCGGTATCTGTGTGGGGGTGGGGTTAGGTCTTGTGTTCCGCGGACGGGGCTCGACAGGTGGACTTACTATTTTGGCGCAGATTATTCAAAAGATATCCGGTCTCAGCTTCTCGATTTCTGTAGTGCTGCTGGACGGGACGGTCATTGTGCTGGCTGCTTTTATACTCGGTATGGAACAAGCACTGTATGCACTGATCGGTCTGTTTGTTACAGGTAAGGCGATTAATGCGATAGAGGTAGGCTTCCGTTATACAAAGGTGGCTTACATAATCTCGGACAAGACGGAAGAAATATCTGAGGCGATTTTGAATGATCTGGATCGGGGTCTGACGAAGCTGGATGCACATGGCGGTTATACTGGTGATGAGCGTACGGTGCTAATGGTTGTAGTAGGTCAGAATGAGGTTTCCAGATTAAAAGCGATTGTTCAATCGGTAGATACTAGTGCTTTTGTGATTATAACTGAGGCGCATGAGGTGCTGGGTGAAGGCTTTAAAAGAGAAGTGTAATTTCTCCGAAAGGAGAAGCTACGCTTCTCTTTTTTTGTAAATAGAATTATATTTAAGAATAAAGAAAGTTAACACTATGTGTTGTATTTATATTAATTGAGTCGTATAATAATACATATTTCTAAGACGGTATGCATTATATTATTTATTATAATTCAGGATAAGCAGGAAGTGGGGATGACAGTGGAAGGCAAGCTGAGAGCGGCGATTGTTGGATCAACGGGTTATGGGGGCGTAGAGCTGATTCGGCTGCTACAAAGTCATCCTAAGGTAGAGATTACTTCGGTAATTTCCTCATCAAGCGCAGGGGATGCTATAGAGGAAGGTTTTCCGCATTTGACGGGCATCATTGATCGAAGGCTGGATGGCGTTGACCCGGCTCAAATGGCTGAGCGGGCGGATGTGGTATTTACGGCGACGCCGTCGGGTGTGAGCGCAAAGCTGGTGCCGCAGCTGCTGGAAGCTGGACTTAAGGTCGTGGATCTGTCCGGTGATTTCCGATTGAAGGATGGTGCAGAGTATGAGCACTGGTATAAACATCCCGCTCCGGCTGATGAATATCTAGAGCAGGCTGTATACGGACTTTGCGAGGTGTTTGGAGAGCGTGCGGCAGGGGTTGATTTTATATCTAATCCAGGCTGTTATCCTACAGCTACACTTCTTGGACTAATTCCTGCAATTCAGGCAGGTTGGATTAAGCACGACAGTATTATTATTGATGCGAAATCAGGAGTTACTGGAGCAGGACGCGGAACAAGCCTGATGGTACATTATGCAGAGATTAATGAGAACTTTAAAGCTTATAAAATCAATAAGCATCAACATATACCAGAAATTGAGCAGACACTCACAGAGGTTGCTGGAGAAAAGGTAACGGTAACGTTCACCACACATCTCGTGCCGATGAGCCGGGGAATTATGAGTACGATGTATGCAGGGATGACGGACAATTATACGGAGCAGGATTTTGTGAATTTGTACCGTGAATATTATGCGGGCCGGCCATATGTGCGGGTGCGTGATGTAGGTGTGATTCCGGCGACAAAAGAAGTTAGCGGCTCTAATTATTGTGATATCGGATTTGCAACAGATGCTCGTACAGGGCGGGTGACCATAGTCTCCGTCATTGATAATGTTGTAAAAGGTGCGGCAGGGCAGGCAATACAGAACCTTAATTTGATGATGGGATGGGAGGAAACCCTTGGCCTCGGCTACACACCTGTGTATCCATAAGGATCAGCGGTACAAATAATATGAGCGAGATTGAGTTATTTACCACCTTGGAGGGTGGAAGCATCACTTCACCTAAGGGTTTTAAGTCCGGAGGATTGCATTGTGGATTGAAAAAAACAGATCGCAACGATCTCGGAGTGATTCTGTGTGAAGTTCCGGCAACGGCTGCGGCCGTGTATACGACGAATGTTTTTCAAGCGGCTCCGCTTAAAGTGACTCGGGAAAGCCTTTCGAACGGAGTATTGCAGGCGGTTATCGTGAACAGCGGGAATGCCAATGCCTGCACAGGCGAACAAGGTGAAGCAGATGCTTATGAGATGCGCGCTGCTGCGGCTCAGCATTTAGGTGTGGCCGTTAATGATGTGGCAGTTGCTTCGACTGGAGTTATCGGTGAACTGTTGAAGATGGACTGCGTACGTAGCGGAATTACTGCAATACCAGAGAAGCTGGATGGAGGAGCTATTGGCGCGGAGGAATTCTGCCAAGCTATACTTACCACTGATTTAGTTAAAAAAGAGATCGCCGTGAAGGTGCTCGTTGGCGGTGTAGAAGTTACAATTGCCGGAGCTGCAAAGGGCTCAGGGATGATCCATCCTAACATGGCTACCATGCTTGGCTTTATGACCACGGATGCTGATATTGCAGCGGAGGATTTACTTAGTCTTCTGCGTTCAGCTACGAATGTTACTTTTAATATGATTACAGTCGATGGAGATACTAGTACCAATGATATGTTAGTGTCGATGGCGAGTGGGCTTGCCGGTAATGAGAAGCTGACACGACTGCATCCGGATTGGGACGCTTTTGCTGCTGGATTCACGTATGTGTGCCAGACGCTTGCCAAAGCGATTGCTCGTGATGGCGAAGGTGCAACTCACCTGATTGAGGTTCAAGTGAATGGTGCTGTTCATGATGAGGCGGCGGCAGCGATTGCCAAAACAGTGGTTGGTTCTAGTCTAGTGAAATCTGCTATTTTTGGAGCGGATGCGAACTGGGGACGGATTATTGCTGCGGTTGGACGCGCGGGTGTTCCGGTATCGCCGGAGCATGTGAACATTTCGTTAGGGGATATTGAGGTGCTTTTGCACTCGAAGCCAGTCGCTTTTGACGAGGAAAAGGCTTTGGCCTATTTGCAAAAAAGTGAAACTGTGCTGATCACTGTAGATCTGCATGATGGAAGCGGGAAAGCAACGGCTTGGGGCTGTGACCTAACTTACGATTATGTGCGTATTAACGCCGCATATCGCACTTAATTTATGGCGTGTTAAGCCCATAAGGGAAGGATACCGATCATATGACGCTAAATAGCGAGCTTGAATTTATAGATGCTTTAGATGGTAGTGGATTGTTTGTAATGAAATGCGGCGGCAGTACGCTTGCGGCTCTACCTGATTCTTTTTTTGAGGATTTGCGAGATTTGCAGGAGGAGGGCATTCAGCCAGTAATTGTTCATGGTGGAGGGCCAGCCATTTCCGAGAATCTAGCGAAACTGGGCATTGAAAGCAGCTTTGTGAATGGCCTGCGAGTAACCACCGAGGAAGTACTAGATGTTGTAGAGATGACGCTGGCAGGGAGTATAAACAAGGCGATTGTCCGGCGAATTCAAGGGAGCGGCGGTCTAGCTCTGGGGCTTTCGGGCATCGATGGCAATATGATTATTGCTAAACCAGTGGTGAACAGCGCCGAAGTAGGTTTGGTAGGAGAAGTAACGGAAGTTAAGGCTGAGATCATAACTGGTATTGTTGGGATGGGTTATATTCCTGTCATTGCACCTATCGGAGTAGATGCAGCAGGTCAGCGCTACAATATTAACGCAGATACGGCAGCAGGGGCAGTTGCTTCCTATGTGGAGTCTCCCAAAATGATCGTCGTCACAGATGTGCCAGGCATCATGAGTACAGTGGAAGGTGAAAAGATTGTGCTTCCCTCCGTTACTGTACAGGAAATCGAAGCCTTGATCGAAAGTGGGGAAATCTACGGTGGCATGATCCCCAAAGTGCGGGCAGCTATCGATTGCATTCAGGGCAGCGTATCAGAGGTTATCATTGTGGATGGAAAAGAACCGCGGGTGCTTAGTCGAGTACTGCAAGGTGAAGCGATAGGTACACGTATTATTCGTTCGTAGAATTATAGATGAATACAAATTAGAGGCGCAGCCTGTTCACAGGAGCAGCCGATGGGAGAGTGACTTAGAATGAGCAAGCTTACACAAGCGGAGTTGGGTTCGCAAGCAGGGGCACAGCAGACCGATACAGTAGGATCAGGTACACCGGATGTTGCAGCAGGCAAGCTGAGTGCAGTGTTCCCTTCTTACGCCAGATATGATCTCAGCTTAGTTAAAGGCAAGGGTACCTGGGTATGGGATGATAAAGGCAATAAGTATCTGGATTTCACCAGTGGATTGGCTGTGACCAGTCTAGGTCATGCTCCTGAAAAAGTCGGCGCTAAGCTGAAGGATCAGATTGATACGCTCTGGCATGTCTCGAATCTGTTCCATATTCCGGGACAAGATAAAGTTGCCAACCTTCTGACAGAGAATAGCTGCGCTGATCAAGTCTTTTTCTGCAATAGCGGGGCAGAAGCGAATGAGGCTGCTATTAAGCTGGCCCGCCGTTACCATCAGAAGATTAAGGGTGTCGACCGTTATGAGGTTATCACATTCGAACAATCCTTCCATGGACGTACACTGGCCACACTAACAGCTACAGGCCAGCAAAAGGTGAAAGAAGGGTTCCTGCCACTTCCAGCAGGTTTCAAGACCGTACCCTTGCATGATCTCCCAGCGTTAGAAGCTGCTATCGGAGATCATACAGCTGCTATCATGCTGGAGATGGTACTTGCAGAGGGTGGCGTGCTTGAGGTAGAACCTGAGTTCTTGAACGCTGTAGTGGCCTTGTGTAAGAACCACGGATTGCTTCTGATTGTAGATGAAGTACAGACAGGTATGGGACGTACAGGCAAGCTGTTCGCTCATCAGCATTATGGAATTGAACCGGATATTTTCACCTTGGCTAAGGGGATAGCTAGCGGGTTCCCGGCAGGTTTAATGCTTGGCAAAGGGTATTTGCGTGAAGCCTTCTCAGCGGGCAGCCATGCGTCCACCTTCGGGGGAACACCGCTAGCAACAGCTGTTATGGCAGCGACGATTGAGACGATGCTGGAAGATGAGCTTCCACAGCGCGCCGAAGATATGGGTAAGTACCTGACAGGTCTTTTGAAAGAGAAGCTGGCGGACTGTTCTTTTGTGAAGGATATCCGTGGTAAAGGGCTGTTGATCGGGATTGAATGTCAATCCCCAGTGGGCGATATTGTACTGGCTGGACAAAAGAAAGGCCTGTTGTTCGTGACAGCCGGTCCTAATGTCCTTCGTCTGCTGCCTAATCTATATGTAAGCAAAGAGGAGATCGACCAAGCGGTGGACATCCTATGCGAACTCATTCATACTTATGCTAAACAAGCAAACGGGGAGGTAAGCTCATGAGTCAGGGCGTACAGAGTAACAAGCACAACATTGCGCAGCAACTGAAAGGCCGTGATTTACTGGAGCTGAACGACTACAGCCCGGAGGAAATTACGTATCTGATTGATTCGGCGATTGAGCTGAAGAAGAAGCAGAAAAATGGCGAAGAATTTCAGCCGCTGAAGGGAAAGACGATTGGACTTATTTTTGAAAAATCCTCTACACGTACACGTGTGTCGTTTGAAGTTGGAATGTATCAGCTGGGAGGGCATGCCCTTTTCTTGAGCAAAAATGATATCCAGCTTGGACGCGGAGAAACTGTTGGAGATACAGCGCAAGTAATGTCGCGTTATCTCGATGGAATTATGATCCGTACCTTCGGTCATGACAAGGTTGAAGATCTCGCTCGTTATGCTTCTATTCCCGTAATCAACGGTCTTAGTGACCTGGCACATCCTTGCCAAGTGCTGGCCGATTATCAAACGATTTTTGAGCACAAAGGAAAGCTCAAGGGCCTGAAGCTGGCTTACATCGGCGATGGCAACAATATGGCGCATTCCTTAATGATTGGCGGAGGTAAGCTGGGCGTGGACGTATCTATCGCCGGACCGGAAGGTTATGAGCCAGATGCAGCGGTTGTCGCAGAAGCTCGTGAGATCGCTAAAGAAACCGGAGCGAAGATTGTGGTCACTCGCAGCCCGCAAGAAGCTGTACAAGACGCTGACGTCATCTATACAGACGTATGGGCGAGTATGGGCTTCGAGGAGGAGCAAAAGGCACGTGAAGCGGCATTCAAGGACTATCAGGTTAATGAGGAGCTTGTAAAAGGCGCTAAGAGCGATTATCTCTTCCTGCACTGCCTGCCAGCCCACCGTGAGGAAGAAGTCAGCACAGGCGTGATTGACGGCCCTAACTCGGTGATCTTTGATCAGGCTGAGAACCGCCTGCATGCGCAAAAAGCTTTAATGGCTGCGTTGATGAGTTAAGGAATTTAAAAAATATAAAATATAAATCACTATATAAATTGAATTAATGTTGGGCGAAGTTAGACTTTGGACGATGGAGTAATGGAGCGGAATTTTTGGAACTGTAGGAGCGTAGCGTTCGCCTTTATCATCAGATTTTATCCGCACAATGCGGTTTGAATTAAAAGAAATCTGATGATAACAGCGACCGGAAGTCCAAATATTCAGTGTAATTGCGATTTATCGTCAGAGTGCTGGCAAAGGCACGTTTATTTTAATTTATATAGCCCACACGAAAGGAAGTTGCCACACCATGGCTAAAGAAAAAATTGTACTCGCCTATTCCGGCGGATTGGATACATCCGTTATTTTGAAATGGCTTAAAGAGACTTATGACGCGGAGATCATCGCCTTCACAGCCGATATCGGCCAAAAGGAAGAGCTCGACGGTTTGGAGGAAAAAGCACTCGCTACCGGCGCATCGAAAGTATACATCGACGACCTGCGCGATGAGTTCGCTAGCGATTTCATCTATCCAATGTTCCAATCTGGCGCCCTTTATGAAGGCCAATACTTGCTCGGAACTAGTATTGCTCGTCCATTGATCGCCAAGCGCATGGTAGATATCGCCATCGCTGAAGGCGCAACGGCTATCGCGCACGGCGCGACAGGAAAAGGGAACGACCAAGTCCGTTTCGAGCTTGGTGTAGCTGCATTGGCTCCGAACATTAAGGTGATTGCACCTTGGCGTCTGGAAGAGTTCCGCAATCAATTCCCAGGTCGTGCGGAAATGATCGCTTATGCGGAAGCTAATGATATTCCGGTACAAGCCTCTGCGGCGAAGCCGTATTCGATGGACCGTAACCTGCTGCACATCAGCTATGAGAGCGGCGTACTGGAAGATCCTTGGTTCGATCCAAGTGCACCAGAGAACAAAGGAATGTTCCTGCTGAGCAACGCTCCTGAGGATGCTCCGGATGAAGCGGAATATTTGGAGCTCGAATTCGTTAAGGGAGACTGTGTAGCCCTGAATGGTGAATCCTTATCCCCACTTCAAGTTATGGAGACACTGAATGAGCTAGGTGGTAAACACGGTATCGGGCGTGTGGATATGGTTGAGAACCGCTTTGTCGGCATGAAGAGCCGCGGCGTGTATGAGACTCCAGGTGGAACAATCCTGTTCGTCGCTCATCGCAAAATGGAATCCATCACGATGGACCGTGAAGTGATGAACCTGCGTGACAGCCTGATCACTCGTTACAGCACTTTGGTGTATAACGGTTTCTGGTTCGCTCCAGAGCGTATCGCACTGCAAGCTCTTGTAACACAGAGCCAACAAAATGTAACGGGTACTGTTCGTCTTAAACTGTACAAAGGCAACATCATTGGCGCTGGAGTGAAGAGCCCAGTCAGCCTGTACAATCCTGAGATTGCAACGATGGAAGCTGATCCTACACAAGCTTATGATCAAGGGGATGCCACTGGTTTTATCCACTTGAACGCATTGCGCCTTAAAGTTTCTACAGGTGTAAATGGAGCTTCTAAATAGTACGATAACATAAACTTAAACGGGCAACCCCGAAGGCCGTTCCTCCCGTCAGGATAGGAGCGGCCCTCTGGCGTCCAAGAGGAGGAAACTACAGGTGAGCAAGCTTTGGGGCGGACGGTTTACTAAAGGAACAAACAAGCTGGTGGAGAAATATACGGCTTCCATTGGCTTTGATAAGGCTTTGGCCAAAGAGGATGTGCAAGGCAGTCTGGCACATGTCACGATGCTGGGCAAATGCGGAATCCTTCCACAAGAAGACGTGGAAACAATCAAACAAGGTCTGAACAAAGTGCTGGACAAGGTCAATGCTGGAGAGGTTGTTTTCTCAGTATCGGATGAAGACATCCATATGAATATTGAAAAACATCTGATCGAGGAAATCGGTCCAGTTGGTGGTAAGCTGCACACAGGACGTAGTCGTAACGATCAAGTGGCGACGGACATGCACCTTTATTTACGTGGACGTGTAGTTGAGCTGGTTAGTTTGCTGCATGAGCTGCAGGAAGCTTTGATCGAACAAGCAAAAGACAATGTGGAGACTATCATCCCTGGTTATACGCATTTGCAACGGGCACAGCCGATCCTGTTTGCTCATCACTTGCTGGCTTACGTATCGATGTTCCGCCGCGATGCAGAACGTCTGACGGACAGCTACAAACGGATCAACGTGCTGCCACTCGGAGCAGGAGCCCTTGCGGGAACGACCTTCCCGATTGACCGTCACTTTGTAGCGGAACAACTGGGTTTTGACAGTGTGTATGAGAACAGTCTGGATGCTGTCAGCGACCGCGATTTCATCGTGGAGTTCTTGGCGAATGCTTCCCTTATCATGACACATCTATCCAGACTCAGTGAGGAACTGGTGCTGTGGAGCAGCACGGAGTTCAGCTTTGTAGAACTGGATGATGCTTTCTGCACAGGCAGCAGCATTATGCCGCAGAAGAAGAACCCTGACGTACCAGAACTGGTACGGGGCAAAACAGGCCGCGTTTACGGCAACCTGATTGGCTTGCTGACGGTGCTGAAATCATTGCCACTGGCTTACAACAAGGATATGCAGGAAGACAAAGAAGGCATGTTCGATACGGTTACTACGCTGACTGGTGCACTGCAATTGTTCGCGCCGATGATCTCCACTATGAAGGTGAACAAAGGTCGTATGCGTGAAGCTGTGAACACGGATTTCTCGAATGCAACGGATATCGCCGACTTCTTGGTAGGCAAGGGGCTTCCTTTCCGCCAAGCGCATGAAGTAATCGGGAAAACGGTACTCTACTGTATCAATGAAGGCAAGTTCCTGTTGGATTTGACGCTGGAAGAGTTCAAGCAATTCTCACCGCTCTTCGACGAGAATATCTATGCTGTTCTTCAACCGGAAGCTGTAGTTAACGCTCGTAACGTTTATGGCGGCACAGCCACCGTTCAGGTGAAGGCTGCAATTGAACGGGCAGAGCTGGCATTGCACGAAGCTAATGAATGGGTTGTACAACACGGAGACGCTATATTGTAAACCGTATCAATATCAAATCTCGCCTCAGACCTTTATAGGTGGCAGGCGGGATTTTTTTATTATCTAAATGAACTATGACTGGATTAGCAGTGATCTTTACGGTTATCCTTAGGCTAGGGATAGGAGGGTTCGTAGGTATGAACAGAGAGCAAATCCTAGACGAGCTTAGATCGGAATTAAAAGTAGGCAATCATATTATTGGAGTAGCCACCGGTGCTGGTATAACGGCAAAGTATGCGAAGCAGGGTGGAGCTGATTTCATTCTGATGTTAAACTCGGGTAAATTTCGCCAGATGGGGAGGAGCTCTCTCGCTGGTATTTTACCATTTTGTAATAGCAATGATATGGTGATGGACTTTGCATCTAGAGAGATCATACCGTTGGTCAGAGATATCCCTATTATTTTTGGCCTCAATGCAACTGATCCGACCAAAGATATGGAATCCTATATAAGTGAAATAAAGAATAGAGGCTTTGCCGGCATTAACAATTACCCCACGGTGGGTTTAATAGATGGTCAATTTGGAGAAGCGCTCGAAGAAGAGGGGAATGGTTATCTACTTGAAGTAGAAGCCATAAGAATAGCCCATGAGAAGGATTTGTTTACCATTGCTTTTGTATTTGACGAAATCCAGGCAGCACAGATGATTGAGGCTGGAGCGGATATTATTTGTGCACATCTAGGTCTAACAGAAGGCGGGTTATTAGGCGCTAAAAAAGTATTCTCTCTGGAAGCTGCCAAGGTTAAAGCGGACAAGATATTTAATACATGCAATGAGCTAAAGCCAGATTTAATTAAGCTGGTTTACGGTGGTCCGGTGAAAACGCCAATTGATGTGCAATATATGTACAGCAATAATCAAAACTTGATGGGATATATCGGAGGCTCTGCTTTTGAAAGAATTCCCTCGGAGAAGTCCATTACGAATATAACCAAAGCTTTTAAAGTGTCGGGGACGCTGGATGAAGATGATTTTATGGTCAAAATGTTAGACGGCATCACAAAGCACTATGATTATGTTGAATTTGTAAAAGAATACGTAGCTCAAAATTATAGGAATGAGATCTTGTTTGCAGATTTAGCTAAGGTGGCACATGTATCCCGAAGTTACTTGAGTAGTTTGTTCACCAAAAAAGTAGGCTGCAGCTTCCAAACGTATCTCGTGCAATTTCGGATGGATAAGGCGGCGGAAATATTACATAGAGACCCTATCCAGTTATCTGAGCTAGCGCCATTAGTTGGATACCAGGATTATGCGCAGTTTAGCAAAATGTTCAAGAAGTATAAAGGGTTCTCTCCAAAACAATATAAATCTAACATAAACACAAAAACATAAGACATAAAAGCGTTTTCATCGATAAATCAAAGAAGTATGATTAACTTATAAGTTGATCATGCTTTTTTTGTTGCAGATATTTGAAGAGGAGGTTGAAGAAATGAAGACGATTGCTATTGCCGGAACTTTTGACACCAAGGGTGAAGAATATCTCTACATTAAAAATTTACTGGAAAGCTTGGAGCTGGGTACATTTACAATTCATACAGGTGTGTTTGAGCCCACTTTTACACCGGATATCTCTAATAGAGAAGTAGCAGCAGCCGCGGGTGTAAGTATAGATGAGCTCGTTGCCAAAAAAGATAGAGCACTAGCAACAGAATTATTAGCCAAAGGTATGGAAAAATTAGTACCTGAATTATATAAGCAAGGCAAATTTGATGGAATTATCTCCTTTGGGGGCACTGGAGGCACTTCACTTGTAACCCCGGGTATGCGGGCATTACCTATTGGTGTACCTAAAGTGATGGTTTCGACCGTAGCTTCAGGAAATACTGCTCCATATGTAGGCACTAGTGATATTGTCATGATGCCATCCGTAGTGGATGTTGCCGGACTAAACTCTATTTCAACAAAGATTTTTACCAATGCAGCTTTCGCCATCGCCGGTATGCTTAAATTTGAGAATAAACAAGTGATAGAGAAAAAACCATTAATAGCTACAACGATGTTTGGGGTAACAACCCCCTGTGTGACGGCAGCCCGTAACTATCTTGAAGCTAGAGGCTATGAAGTGCTTGTATTCCATGCAACAGGTGTAGGCGGCCAGTCCATGGAAGCGCTAATCGAGGCTGGTTTTATTGAAGGTGTATTGGATCTGACCACAACAGAATGGGCGGACGAAATTATTGGTGGTGTGCTAAATGCTGGACCTCATCGGTTAGAAGCTGCTGGAAAACATCATATTCCACAGGTTGTATCGGTAGGCGCGCTTGATATGTGCAACTTTGGCCCTTATGATACGGTACCAGCGAAATTTGCTGGGCATAAGTTTTATAAACACAATCCAACAGTTACTCTGATGAGAACAACGGTAGAAGAAAATGAAGCCATCGGCAAAAAGCTTGTCGAGAAATTAAATATGGCCAAAGAGAAAACAGTGTTAATGCTGCCGCTTAAAGGGATATCTGGGATTGATGTTGCAGGGGAAGCTTTTTATGGGGTAGAGGAAGATCAAATGTTATTTGATACCTTAAGAAATGGTGTAAACAGAAATGTTGTCGAGGTTATCGAAATGGATTGTGCCATTAATGATGTGGAGTTTGCAGAAGCAGCAGCGCAGAAGCTAATAGATCTCATGAGCAAATAAGATTTTTATAAGATAAATAAATATTTAAAATGGAGGCGTTACACATGAACAAAAATACAAGAACTGAAATCATGGCGAAGTTTAGAGAAGAAGTGGCAAATGGAAAGATTCTTTTAGGCGTGGGAGCCGGCACAGGGATTACTGCAAAAAGCAGTGAAGCTGGCGGAGCAGATATGCTGATTGTTTATAATTCAGGAAGATACAGAATGGCAGGCCGGGGATCACTGGCAGGGTTATTATCTTATGGGGATGCCAACCAAATTGTAGTCGAAATGGGCTCGGAAGTATTGCCTGTTGTTAAAAACACCCCTGTATTGGCAGGCGTATGCGGAACGGACCCTTTTAGAGTAATGGAGGTTTATTTAAAACAACTTAAGGAACAAGGTTTTAGCGGCGTGCAAAACTTCCCAACCGTAGGTTTGATCGATGGCGTGTTCAGACAGAATCTAGAAGAGACCGGCATGGGATATGGTTTAGAAGTAGATATGATTAGAGCTGCGCATGAATTGGATATGCTCACCACTCCTTATGTATTTGATCCTGAGCAAGCAAAAGCCATGGCAGAAGCAGGCGCAGATATTTTGGTGGCACATATGGGCTTGACTACCAAAGGTACAATTGGAGCTAAGACCGCTCTGACATTGGATGATTGTGTAGAAAGAATCGAAGCGATTATTAAAGCAGGGAAAGCAGTAAATCCAGATATTATGGTGATTTGTCACGGTGGACCGATTGCAGAGCCGGAAGATGCGGCGTACGTAATTGAACGGACAGAAGGCATAGACGGATTCTTTGGTGCATCGAGTATTGAAAGATTTGCTGCTGAAAAAGGAATCACAGAACAGACTGGATTATTTAAAAATATCACCAAACAAGCATAATTGCCTTCGGCGTCCTTATAATTAAAAAGAACCCTCCGAAGAGGGCAATCTGAGTAGAACAGATATTAAGATGCAGCTTATGGCTGCATCTTTTTGTTGTCTATTAGGTACAGCTAGTTACTTTTTAAAGGTAGCCATGCCAGCACATCGCGGATTTTGGCATCCCAGTATCCCCATTCATGTGTCCCCGGACCTTCTTCATAGGTTAAAGAAAGTGAGGTTGCCTGGCAGGCATCGCGGAATCTCAAGTTATCGGTATATAGGAAATCCTCTGTGCCACAGCATTGATACAAAGCTGGTTTTGGTCCCGTGGAGCGGTTCACTTCCTCAAGCAGCCAAAGAAGGTCTTCCGGCGTTCCGGCGGTATCTTCTTTTCCGAAGATCATTTCGTATTCTTTACTTTTAGTGGTAGCACCTTCCCCGTTCAAGAAATTATGCGCCATATCAAGTGCTCCAGACAAACTCGCTGCCGCTGCAAAAGACTCGGGTTTACGCAGTCCCAGCTTAATTGCTCCATAACCACCCATCGACAACCCGGCTACAAAGTTCTCCTCGCGTTTATCGGAAAGCGGGAAAAATGAGCGCGCCAGCATCGGCAACTCCTCACTAATGAAGGTCCAATAACGGCCTCCCATCGCCATATCTGTGTAGAAACTGCGGTGCACATTCGGCATTACCACAGCTATCCCCATCTCCGCTACATACCTTTCTATGGAAGTCCGGCGCAGCCAGATCGAATCATCGTCAGACAAGCCATGCAGTAAATACAAAGTAGGGTGAAGATCACCTCTTGTTACATTACTCATCCCGATTTGTGTAGTTGTTTTTTGCGGCAAAATTACAGTCATTGAGGTATTCAAACCTAGTACTTCAGAATAAAATTTGCACTCTATTAAAGCCATTTCATTCATCTCCTCTCTTTCCAAATCATAGCATAGACCTAAAGTGAGAGATATTGTAGAAATATCTGAATTATAAGGGTTTTGAGGATTGCTGTAGCTGGATATGAGAGAATATAATGGAAGTAGAAAATTTAGGAAAAACGTGCAAATACGAAAAGTATTTTCATAGGCGAGAGGCGGAAAGTAGGATGAAACCGGGCCTAAAGCAGGAAAAAGGATTTACATTAATCGAAGTGCTGGCAACTATAGTTATTTTATCGATAGTTTCACTGGTGCTTACGTCTTACTTTACTAACGCCATGAGTTACTCTAAATCGAACCAGAACAAAACGATTATGGTCAATCTGGCGCGGAACGCGCTGTTTTATGTGGAGAAGCAGGATTTTAAGGCGATGAAGGAATTTTTTACGCAAGAGAAAGATGTGATAGAGGCTGAAAAATGCACCATAGTTAATTGCAGCTATAGTAATCTATTCTCAAACATGACAGCTTTGGCAAATGTTCTGAATCCAACAGTTAATGATATCCGTTATAAGATCAATATTATCTATCAACCGGAATTAGTCGATCATCCGTCCACTACTCCGATTGATAAATCAGCTGTAAAGGATTATTTAATACCCGTTAAAGTTGAGGTAAGACGAGTAGAAAATAATGAACAGCCTGCTTATAACGTAATGTTGGAGGGATACATAACTGATGAAAAAATTCGCTAAACGACTTAGGTCGGAACAAGGTTTTACTTTGGTGGAATTAATTGCGGCACTGACTGTGTTTGCTATGATAGTCGGTCTAATCTCTGGAGTTACTATGTATGGATTTCGCAGCTATCATAAAATCTCAGTTCAGAACGCTTTACGGGACGAAGCGGATCTGATCATGTCCTCTATTATTACTGAACTCTATACATATAGTCCTGAACGGCTACAAAATATATCTGGAGGAATTGAACTAATAAAAGACGGGAGTTCTCCGCGTGTGATTCGGGTATCAGGAAATGAAATTGTTATAAATGGTAAGGAAAGTGGAGCGGAATCTGGTTCTCATATCGCGGTACAATCGAATATGGCAGGTTCTATCATAACTGCTTCCACATCAGATGGTAGATCATGTAATGTAGCCTCGCTATGCAATTCTGGTCTGATCCAGATTAAGTTGGTATTAAAGTATAAGGGAAATGAAATGGATAAGATGGAATTGGAAAGCCAATTTGGATTTTAGGAGGAAAACAGAGATGTTGAGGCGGGCAAGCCTTCGATCGGAACGAGGTTCGGCTTTGGTACTTGTGATGTTTATCGTCCTGTTGCTCACTATTTTAGGAGTTACGGTGCTTAGTGCTACGATTGGAGGAGCTAGGCGTACCGAAACTCGTGAGAATGATGTACAAAGCCTTCATTTAGCGCAGAAATCGATTGATGAGGCGATTGCCTATATTACAGCAGATTTAAATCAGAAAATACAAGTTAGTAGTAATACTACTCAGGCACAGTTTGATCAAGAAATAGAGACATTTTTAAGGGGCCTCAATTCTAATAAAGGAGCTTTTGTTACCGATACAAGCTTACAGGGAGCTAGCAATGAAATCACGGGAATTACTCTCGATGGCAGTTCTACAAGTAGTAAGCATGTAGTTACGATTAAGGCCAATGCAACAGTAAACGGCGTGTTAAGGACGTTGCAACAAAAGGTTGTGATTACGACATTCCCAGATTTTTTGAATTATTCATTAGGTTCTGAGGGAACGATCTATTTGAATGGTGCTCCTTATATTCAGGGGAATATTTATGCTGGAAATCAATTAAAAGTTAGCCAAGTGGCTAAGTATAGACATAACGCAGATTTGGAAAAACGCAGTCTATTTCCGTTAGTCGATGGAGAAGCTCATATTCAATCAATGAACGATCTGCTTTATTCCAGAACGGGTGATATTTTTGAAAAGGTGCCGACAATTGATGATGCCGACTATTCTTCACTAGATAATAGGGTGAAGACGATCGTTGAAAAAGCAAAGATCAAAAAGAAAACGACGTTTGTCCAAGTGAATGTGGAGGATTCCTTCCTAGATAAAGTTGCTGAGGCTTCAGGGTCGGCTGGAAATAAGAAGGTATTCAGCGATAGATATTATGGAGAGACTGGATCAAATAGTAGTGAAGAACCCATTGCTAGAGGAACAAGATTAATTAACACGCTTCAGCAACCCGGAGGCATTTCCACCTTATGGATGCCTATGTTAGAAGATTTTGAGGACATTGCAACTGGTGATACAGATGAAGAGAAAGAGCAGGAGAAACATAGACTTTTCGAAGAAGCGAAGCTATCACTGAAGCAAAACCTTGAGAGATTGGAGAGAAGCACGATCTTTATAGGGAATCTAAAGTTGGATGGAGTAATGTTAAATCAGATAAGGGATACTTCTAAGCTTAATCTAAGCACAGGGGCTCATTGGCTTATTGTAAACGGTGATTTAACAATAGATAGTTATTCAACGGCCATTGTCCAAAGCAACATTCTGGTGACAGGGAATTTATATATCAGAGGAAAAGCTGAATTTGATTCTACTATGTTTGTTCTTGGAAAAACTGATATTGTGGATGCCACGATATCAGGAATACCAACTGCAGGTAGCGGAAGTAAAGAACTTGTATTGATCTCAAAGGGAGCTATACTTATTAATCGGGTTGAAGAGTTTAAAAATGAGGCTACAAGATTAAGAGCCTTTTTTTATACGGATAGTACGGCAGAGTTGTACGGTGTGGGCTCTATATTTTCACTGGATGGTGGCTTTTTTGCTAAAGGAGATTTGATAATCAATGCGGTTGTTGGCAAAGTCAAGAAGGAGACAGGATCCGCAAACTTTAATTTTGATATCCAGACGGAGGTTGAGTCTCCTCGTTTTATTGTTAATTATAATGAACAAGTATTCGAAGATCAAAATGTGGGACTGCCACGTGTGAATCAAATAAACATTAATGTAGGTCCCATCGAATTGTTGGTTTCTGGAAATTAAAGGATAATATGAATTATAAAAGCAGCCGATCAACTTCTGATCGGCTGCTTTTACATAATATAGATTTTGATGTGATTTAGTAGCGATTTTCTATAGTATCTTGTGTTCCAATAACCGTTATCGTATAAAACGCTTCAATTGTCTTCTTACTTTGGGTAAAATAATAAGCTCTAATAACAGCTTCTCCTTTACTGAGCCCACGATAGACTCCATTCTGTTCTTGCAGAACAACTGGCTTAGAAGCATCCTCACTTGATTTATTACTTACTATCTCCCATTGTAGTTTGTGTAAAATGCTATCAGGTAGATTTCCATAAGGAGTTATCCATAAGCAGGGTAGCAAATTAAGGGATTCTCCGACTGTGATTTTTCCTGATTCCGGGTGGAATAATAGTCCAGGATCAAGAGGCACACTTATTGTATGAATATTACTGATAGTACCAGCGGCTTTGACCTGGATCTGGATATTTTCATGTGAACTTAAGCCCTTTAATATAACGTTCTTCGTGGAAGTTGTTATAGTTGAGACAGAAGTAGGATTATCCGCTGCGACAAATCCAGCATATTCAAGATCATTCTGGTTAACCAAACTCCATTCATACTGCTCTTTACTTGCGCTGTCAGGATCAGTAATTACCTCTAAATTAATTGTTTCTTCCTGGAAAACACTCTTAGATCCTTTGATTGTTAAGGACTTAAGTCCAACAGTTATTGTTTTGAAGGTATTAACGCCACCTGTATTCAAATCAGTAGTTACAGTAAGTTTTACAGTATATACCCCTGATTTTGTTGCTGTAAGATGAGCCTGGTCGTTATCACTATTAAGAGCTACATCATTAGTTGGTAATCCATTTGCATCCACGACGCTCCATGAAAATTGGGTTCCCGTTTCTTTTGTTAAGTAAGTAGCGTTGAAATCTATTTTCTCATTTACAAGAGCACTGTTAGGTCCAACAATATTTAATTGTGGATCGAGAACAGTAACAGTAGCCTTACTAATAAGATTACTTCCATCGTTAGCAGCTACTGTAATTTCAGCAGAGCCAACCTTTTTACCAGACACGACGCCTAATGGACTAACACTAACAATATTATCGTTGCTTGATGTCCAGATCAGTTGATTGAATTTCTCCAAGGGCTTAATAATCAGAGAAAGCATTTGGCTATCTCCTAATAAAAGTTGTGCTCCACTTAACTCTAAAGTAGTTATTCTGTCGATGGCAGTAATCGTCATCTCAGAAAATTTAATGATCGTACGCACTAGCGGATTAGAAGACGGCGACGGTGTCGGCGTTGACGATGGTGTCGGCGTTGATGATGGTGTCGGTGTTGGTGATGGTGTTGGTGTCGGTACAGGAATTGGTCCTATGTAGGGCAGGATGTCAATTAATGATGAAGCATTCAAGGATGCGGCAATTACATTGCCATGAACCTGGCCATTGGTAAAGTTGAGTGTCGCGTTTGGTGCAAGGATTGAACCTCGAATGTCTACCCCCGAGATATTGACCGTTGTTGCATTAGGGAAATTAAATAATACGTTGTTTCCTGTTGTATTCTTTGGTAGTCCAAAAGCTTTAGTGAAATTAATGGTATTACCAAAAATTGTATAAATTATAGAAGAATTATCGGGTGCGGTTAATTTTGGCCATCCTGATGGAAAATCCCCTGTGTTATCACCTATTGAAAACCTAAAAATATTTACTAATTGAGTTCCGGTTAAATATAAGTTTCCGTATTCCAAATTGTATGTTCCATTTTGCGGTACCGATGCTAGTTGATTTGACAAATTCTCATAATAACTTCGAGCAGTTTCAAAATCGATCAGAGTGCCTTGGTTATGTGTACCGTCAATGATATTACCATTATCCACCTTATTGTAAACACCTTGATGCAGAATGTTTCCATATACACTTCCGTTTGTGAATTTCAGGTTTCCACCTGTAATGACAGCATAAGGAATCTTAATCCCTTTATCATAATTTGTTTTGTTAATATCTACACTGCCAGTAGTTACATCACCCCCAGCTGCCAGATTACCCCTCAAAGAAGCAGTCACTGTGGCTTTTCCAAATATAAAAGCATTATAATCACCAGCAATTCCAAGCCCGGAGCCAGTTGCAGAAACCGATGGGTTAAAATTAGAAGTAGCGCTAGGTGATGGACTAGCCGTGACAACTGCTGTCGCCGTTGGAGTAGGAGATGCAGAAGGAACAGCATGAATATCTACGAAGTCAACTAAGGCATTATTGAATATATATCTTGCTGCTACATTTGCTGATACATTAATAGTGAATTTGATGGGTTCATTAGAATCGGGTTGGAACGTCTTAATCCCATTCATGTTCTTCAATGTATAAGTAATGTTATTAAGCGGCTTCTCTAATGTTAGTCCTGTTTCTACACTACCAGAAGGATTAGTCATCCCATCAGGTAAACCTGATGCTTCAAGTTTAATGTTCGCTGGTAGAGTATCACGGAAAATAATATTAGAAATTACTTGATGATCGTAGGCTTGATCGATAGTACTTACTTGATCAAAAGGAATAGGCTTGGCTTGAATGATATAAGTGATAGTAAAAGATTCGTTTTTTGCTACTTCGCCGCTAGTGCTAACATTGGTTGACAATTCCCGTGATAATTCAAGATTCGATCTTGCCTCCGAAATGGTAATATCAATATTTTTGGGAGATGCATAAGCGCCTTGCTTATCACGCGCTGTAATTTCTATTGTGAGTTTACCACCGCTCGGCAGAGGGTTTGGAAATACCTGATGAATAGTTTCTCCTGAAAGAATTGCCTTCTCTGCCATCCCTGTATTAGGTAGATAAGTATCTCCGGACTTAAAACGAATAGTTGTAAATAAATCACGATCTTTTAAATCGGGATCTTCGACAACATAATCTATTAATAGTTCATTCTGGTAAGAAGGCTTTATTTCACCTTGCTGAGGTGTTGATACAGTGATCTCTGGCGCATGATTTGCACCAATATACGCGCGATACATTGTATTGACGAAGAGCTTTTGCTCCCATTCCGGAAATTTAATGCTGGATGTTCCGAATACATGACCGGTACCTGAGTAAGTGACATTTCCTTTTGAGTATGTGTAATAGTGGTTCCAGCTATCATCGATATCGCGCGAACTCCCGGTTATGTTATACCATGGGATGACCGAAGCATCCTCCAGATCCAAAGTGAAGTATTGATTATGTGTAGTTGCTACTTGTGGTGGAATAATATTTGTCTGCTCATTATTTGCATTGATAGTACTTAAGTAGAAAGGGTACTGGGTCAGCAAGCCATCATTGATTGGTTTGACTGTAGTTGAGGGACTAGGAGCGTTTAAACCTAAGTTTGTTTCCGGGTCGATCTGACCCGTGATTTTTTTGAATTTTTTAACCCAATTACTTTTATTTTGATATACCGTATCATGTGTGAACATAACGCTTTGTTTAGTAACCTCGGTAAAATCAATAACAGCCTGGGTTGCAAGGTCACTTAACGGGGCTTTGTCATTATAAACATCGCGAAATCCAAAAATGAGCATATCATATACGCCGTTTAATCCATATTTATTATCTTTGGCATACTGAGTCGCAATATCGGTGTTGAATTCGGAAATGGTCTTGGTTGTAATTTTTAACTCGTAGCTACTATTACTTAGGAAACTTTGCGTCATATTTTCAGGATTGCGTAAACTACTGCTTCTTTCATTAGCAGCGATAGTAGGCAACACCTGAAGAATATTAACGATTGTTTTCTTGCCAAGGAATTGAATCGTACCGCTATCAAAGTCTTTTAATTTGTTCGGATTTAAGTTATCTACGATTTCTAGCTTCCAATATAGAAGCCCGGAGTATGTATTAGGAAGCTTGTATACAATTTCACCATTAGGATCTTGATTTAAAGTCTGTACAGCTACGACGTCATTTTCAGTCATTTTAATCGACTTATCTACACTGACATACAATTTAGCTAGAATGGGACGATCGTTGAGATTATTTACATTTGATACGTTGAATTTAAAACTAAGATTATTTCCGGGTTTATAAACATGTTCCTGGTTCTGGCTGTAATCAATAATGTTAGCTTTATTAGTAATTTGAATACGAGGACGTTGCTTTAAAAGATCCTTCTGAGCAGAAGGCTCTTTCTTCAAATTTTCGATCCATGTATTTAACTCATTGTTATCGACGAACTTAACATTTGATTTTGGTGTTAATGTCCGGTAGGTATTGAAGGTGTTGTACAATATTCCGCGTTGGTTAGTTGTTTGCGTATCAAACGGCTCTTTGTTGAGTAATACGTAAAGTCCTTTATTAATAAAATAATCGGTGATTTCTTTCGCTTTTAAATTAGTTATGTCATTCATAACTGCTTTGGTATTATGATCTTTTCCGGAGACCCCACTTGTACTGTAAGTCCCCTTCCCGATATATACCGCATCATATCTCCCGTCCAGATCATCCCGCAGCGCCACAAAGCGCTTCATACTCATCGTGTCGATGGTAAGGTTAGATATTCCCGTTTTTAGAGACGCAAGCTCACTAACCCCACTCTCTGTAACCTCCAGCATACGAATTTGGTATTCATTAGAACTGGCATCGACATTCATAAAGTGATTTTTGATCGGCAGAACAAGCAGAAGGAGAAGCAGGGTAGTTACTGTAAAAATAAAAATTTTTTTGTTGCTGGCAAGTTTCATTGTCATCTCTCCCTGATTGTTAACTATTGGCAGATATGGTCGTATTCCGTCTCGTATATGCTAGATTCCGACAGCCTTTTTCATTCCGTGTCGTTGTAAAATTATCCAATCTATGTTATATACATTCTAGGACATTCAGCATTGATAGACAACATAAATCTATTGAAATATACCTATTAAATTATAACTAAAGTCCTAGTTAGATTGAAAAATACTCAAAATTGACAAATTTATGGAAGGTCTATTTATGGTAATTATATCTTTCGTTTTTGAGTGAATTTTGCTGGGAGTTTGATTTCTATTTCTATAAAAAATATCCATTATTTCAGCCGGCATAAATAACGGCATACGGAGATGAATAGACTTGGCTATCGCGAAAAAGAGACTGGGCGACTTGCTGGTAGAAAATAATATTATTTCGCAGGACCAGTTGCTTGAGGCTCTCGCGGAACAGCGTAAGAGCAAACGTAAGCTCGGCGATCTGCTAATCTCTCAAGGTTATATCACGGAGCAGCAGCTGATTGAAGTGCTTGAATTTCAACTCGGCATCCCGCATGTCAGTTTATTTAAATACCAGATAGATCCCGCAATCACGCAGATTATCCCTGAAAGTATGGCTAAGCGATATCAGGTGCTTCCATTCTTAAAAGAGGGCGGCAAGCTGATGGTTGCGATGGCGGACCCGCTGGATTATTTTGCGATAGAAGATTTACGTATGAGTACTGGCTTCCGGATCGAACCCGCTATTTCTACGAGAGATGAGCTGCAGCGGGCGATTGCGCGTCACTATGGCATGCGCGATTCTATGAATCAGATGCTGGTAGAACTCCCGACACAGGAAGAAATAGAAGAGACCGAGATTACAGATGAGGACTCTCCAATCGTACGTTTGGTCAACCAGATGATTCAGCAGGCAGTTGCCCTGCGGGCGTCTGATATACATATGGATCCAGGTGAAAATAATTTAACCATCCGCTACCGCATTGACGGAACCTTACGGACAGAGCGGATTATTCCTAAGCAAATGCAGGGCTTTATCACCGCCCGTCTGAAAATAATGGCCCGCCTGAATATCGCAGAACGGCGTTTGCCGCAGGACGGGCGGATCAAAATGCAGTTCGATTACAAAATGGTAGATATTCGTGTGTCTTCATTACCAACGATGCACGGAGAGAAGATTGTGCTGCGGCTGCTAGATTTAAGCACAGGGGTCAAATCCGTAGATGCTTTGGGATTCAGTGAGGGGAATGCAGAAGCTTTTAAGGAGATGATAGCTCGTCCTTATGGGATTTTGCTAATCACGGGCCCTACAGGTAGCGGAAAAACAACAACTTTATATTCAGCGTTAAATCAACTTAATGTAGAAAGCGCAAATATTATCACAGTCGAAGATCCAGTGGAATACCAGCTTGAAGGAGTAAATCAGGTGCACGTAAACTCGGCTATTGGACTAACCTTTGCAGCTGGGCTACGTTCGATTCTTCGACAAGATCCGAATATCGTAATGGTCGGTGAGATACGGGATGCTGAAACTGCTGAAATTGCTGTTCGCGCCTCATTAACGGGTCATCTAGTGTTGTCTACTTTACATACAAACGATGCGATTAGCTCCGTCTCCCGATTGCGGGATATGGGGGTAGAACCTTATTTGATCGCTTCTTCGCTGATTGGTGTGGTAGCACAGCGGCTGGTGCGCAAAATCTGCACTGACTGCAAAGAAACCTACAAACCATCTGAACAGGAAGCAATTATGCTACGTAGCCTAGGACTACCTGCGGAAGAGTTACAGCGTGGACGCGGCTGTGGTAGCTGTAACAATTCTGGCTATCGTGGACGAATAGCGATTCATGAAGTACTCAGTATTGATGATCACTTACGGCAGCTCATTACAAACACTGCCTCAGTAGAGGAACTGCGTGCAGCAGGTAAAGCGCGAGGGCTTGTTCAACTGATGGATGACGGACTACTCAAGGTCAGTCAAGGAATTACAACGCTTCAAGAAGTCATGCGCGAGACGGTCTCACATTAGAGGTTAACAGCGATTTAGCATTCTAACTTAGGGGGAGCGGCTAATGCCAACGTATACGCGGGATATTAGACAACTATTACAAACGGCTTACTCCTCCAAAGCTTCTGACTTACATATTTCCGTAGGATCACCGCCGGTTATTCGGATGGATGGAAAGCTGCACTCGCTTGAGGGTGAGTCCGTGGTTGCTGAAGAAGCGGCAGATATGGCCAAAATGCTACTTGGTAGTGAACGAATTGAAGCATTTCGGAATGCGGGCGAGTTGGATTTTTCATATCCGCTTGATGGTGGGGTAAGATTCCGGGTGAACGTTTATCGTCAGCGGGGCGAGGTTAGTATCGCCGCCCGGGCCATTCCTGCAGAGATTCCGAGTCTGGAACAGCTGTCGATGCCTTCGATTTTAACTACTTTGTCGCTGAAGCCACAAGGTCTAATTTTGGTTACAGGACCCACAGGCAGCGGCAAATCTTCTACGCTTGCAGCTATGCTGAATTATATTAACCAGACGGAGAGCAAGCATATAGTGACGTTGGAAGATCCGATAGAATTTCTACATAACCATGGAACCTGTCTAGTAGATCAACGTGAAGTGGGAAGTGATACGGCTAGTTTTGCTAATGGATTACGTGCTGCCTTACGTCAGGATCCGGATGTTATTCTCGTTGGTGAGATGCGGGATTTGGAGACCATTTCAGCAGCGGTTACGGCCGCAGAGACAGGTCATCTTGTGATGGCAACTTTACACACAACAGACGCACCACAGACGATTGACCGAATTATCGACGCTTTTCCGGGCCATCAGCAGGGACAGATTCGTTCACAACTAGCATCAGTGCTGCTGGCAGTAGTCAGTCAGCGGTTGTTCCCAAGGGCTGGAGGTCGGGGGCGATTATGCGCAACGGAAATTTTGGTCAATACACCAGCCGTAGCCAATCTTATTCGTACCGAAAAAACACATCAGATCAAAAATGTGATGCAAACCGGACGCTCACAAGGCATGCACACCTTGGACATGAGCATCCGTGACTATTTATCGCAGGGGCTTATTGATCCAGCAGCAGCTAAGGCGTTTATGGCGGAGGTGAGCAGCTGATGCCTCTTTTTGAATATCAGGTGAAGACATCCGCGGGCAAATCTATCAAAGGGAAACTAACGGCAACCGATAAACCTACGGCGATGGAGGAGCTACGCAAGCGGGGACTTACGGTATTTTCACTGATTGAACGCAAAACCACAATTTTATCGATGGACATTTATATTGGTAATCCCGTTAAGCCGATTCATTTCATCATTTATTGCAGGCAGTTTGCCACGCTTATGCGGGCGGGGGTATCGATTGTGGATGCAACGCGTATTTTGGCAGAGCAGACCGAGAGTAAGCCACTGCGCAAAGCGTTAGTAGATGTTAATTCCAGCCTGATGCGCGGGATATCGTTCTCACAAGCCGTTCAGGATCATAAAAAAATCTTTCCGCAGCTATTTGTCAGCATGATCCGTGCCGGTGAGGAATCCGGTGATATTGAGGGGACGTTGGACAGGTTGGCTATGTTTTTTGAGAAACAGCACACCACGACAGAGAAGATAAAATCAGCGCTTACGTACCCGATTACCGTAGGGGTTATGGCGATTGCTGCGGTTATCTATCTACTTTGGGCGATTGTGCCACAGTTTGTAACGATGTTTGAATCGATGGATGCCGAGCTTCCGGCAATTACACAGATGGTCTTGGCACTTAGCAAAAGCATTCAAGGTCAATGGTATTTCTGGATACTCGGAGTACTTCTCCTAGTGATAGCTTTTCAGATTACAAAACGTACGGAAAAGGGTGCTTACGCTCTGGATTATGCCAAGCTTAAGATACCTGTGTTCGGTAAGCTGAATCAAAAAGGCTCGATTGCTCAGTTTACGCGCACTTTTTCTTCTCTTTATGCCAGCTCTGTACCGATCCTACAGTCCTTGGTGATTGTTGAGGAGGTAGCAGGAAATAAGGTCATTGGGAAATTCATCCGTAGTGCAGGCGATTCGCTAAGACAAGGAAATCCACTATCTGAGCCGCTAAAAAAAGCTTGGGTCTTTCCGCCACTAGTTACGCAGATGATAGCGATTGGCGAAGAGACAGGGGCGCTCGACACGATGTTGTCTAAGGTAGCTGATTTTTATGAGATGGACGTGGAGAATACCGTCGACCGTCTGAAATCGCTGCTTGAACCGCTGCTGATTGCTTTTTTAGCTGCTGTTGTAGGTGTCATTGTAGCTGCCATTATGCTGCCGATGTTCAGTCTGTACGGTAATATGTGAACCTCTTGGTTCCTTGTATATATTGAGAGGGGTGACGCCGGGGAGGCGGGGCAAGATCCACGAACTTACGCTGGCGATTAGACGACGATGGACGAGCTGTTTCCGTAAGCACAAGAAAGCTGATGCTGGATTCACTGAAATGAAGAATATAGGTTTTATCACTCACACACCACTTAGAGGGGGAAATTAAATGTTAGCACAAGCGATTAAGAAAAGATTGAGCAAAGAGGAAAATCAAAAGGGGTTTACGCTGATTGAGTTGCTGGCAGTTATCGTTATTTTGGGGATTATTGCGGTTATTGCAATTCCGATGATTGGTGGAATAATTAATAAATCAAAAACAGATGCAGATTTAGCAACTGCTCGACAGCTTTATGATGCTTCCAGGATGTACATTATGGGTGAAAAAAATGGAGAATTTAAAAATGCATCAGTTACACTTCAAGAACTTAAGTTAAAAAATTACATTGACAAGACTCTTGTTTTGCCTAGTACAAAAAAATCGTTAGATGGTACAAAAACAACAATAGTATATACTTCGGAGGGCGCACTTCAGAAAGTAACATTAGATCCAGTTCCTACGGGTGAGAGTGGTGAATATCCAGCTGATAAGGTGCTTAGTGCAGAACCAACACCAACACCAACAAATTGATCTGGTAGCTAACAGGAGTATCTAATTAATCTCTATAAATTCAAACTTACAATCTATCCTAAGGAATCGGACTTCCCGATTCCTTTTTTAAAATCCAGAAGCTAACAGAGGACAGCCATGACGATATTTATCGCAAGTTACATCACATTACTGGGCCTGGTTCTAGGCTCCTTCTATAACGTAGTAGCGCTGCGGGTGCCGGTCAAGGAATCCTTGCTTAATCCGCCGTCACATTGTCCGAACTGCAACACGCGGCTAAAAGCGCGGGATTTGTTTCCGGTGCTAAGCTACCTGCTATCAGGAGGCAAGTGCCGATACTGCGGCACAAGGATTTCGCCATTATACCCGCTTGGAGAAGCGGCAACGGGTTTGCTTTTTTTATGGGTGTATTTGCAATTTGGCCTGACGGGTAAGGGAATCATCGGGTTCATTCTTGTGAGTTTAGCGGTTATCGTGACGGTTGCGGATTTGAAGTACATGCTGATTCCCAACAAGGTATTGTTGTTTTTTTTACCGCTGCTGCTGATTCTTGTACTACTATTTCCAGAAGGACCGATATGGCATCATCTGCTAGGAGCAGTGCTTGGGGGAGGGGGCCTTATCCCTTTTGTTCTATTAGGTGGCATGGGGGCTGGAGATGTGAAGTTATTTTCGCTGCTGGGTTTGGTGATTGGCTTTCCGAATGTGATTTTGGCTTTTTTTGTGGCTTGTCTGCTTGGGAGCGTGGTGGGCGGACTGCTGATGCTGCTCGGTGTAATCAAACGTAAACAGCCGGTACCCTTCGGCCCATGGTTAGCTATAGGAGCTTTAATTAGTTTTGGATATGGTTCACACATCATCGGCGCGTATCTCTCGCTTATCGGATAGGAGGACATTGATCACATGCTTGGATTAGGCTCCAAAGTGGCCGGACTTTCAATTGAAGCTGCCGGAATCCGTTATATTAGTTTTAAGAATAAACAGTCATGGGAAGTCCGTAAAAAACGGTTTCTCCCGCTCCTTCCAGGCATGATCATTGAGAATCAGGTGGCGGATAGCGAGGCGCTTTATGATCGGGTAAGGCAGTGGGTGAAGAAGGAAGGGTTAAGGGGCAGTAAGGTTTCTTTGTCCATTCCCCCTTCGCAGATCATTATCCGTAAAATGAGTATTCCTAGTACCAATGACAAACAGGTAGAACAACTCGTGAAGCTGGAAGTGGAGACGGGACTGCATTTACCTTTTGAAAATCCTGTCTACGACTATGTAACGCTCGAAGTGGATGAGGAGCAAAGTCACCTGCTCGTATTTGCTGCTCCGCGAAAATCGATTCAGGATTACGTAGAAATTCTGGAGCGGGCGGGTCTTCGGATAAGCAGTGTCGAAATTTCGGCAACCGCCTTGGCGCGTGCTATAACCACTGGGCACGGGGAGAGCTTTGCGGAGACGATGCTGATTAATATGGAGCCATCGGTAATGGACATTTATATGTTCAGAAACGGGAATCCGGTCTTCATTCGTACGATAAACTTACTTGATCTACATAAAGGAAGAAATTTAGCGGGAATGGATCTTTTGACAGACAGTGAAACCTTGGCAGAAACAGCTGTCGCTGTGGAAGAACATTTATCACCCGAGCAAATGGTTGAAATCACTGCGGAAATCTCCCGTATGCTTAGCTTTTATCAATACAGCTTGCATGACGGTTCCACTCGTATCAACAATTTAGTGATTACGGGCACTCCCTCGATTCGTAAACAACTGGACCTAGAACTCCAGCAGTCCCTAGCTGAACTTGAAATAACACCAATAAGTCTGGAACAGATGGCTAGTGCTGCTGTTTCTGACCCTGATCTAAATGATTACCGTGTAGCTGCCGGGACCGCTCTAAAAAATAGCATCAACACGGATACGATTGATCTATTGCCGAGAGAAGATCGGGAGACGTTGCTATTTCCTTATGTCACGATGGGGCTTGTAGCGATCTGGCTGCTGGGGATGATCGGAACGGGGATATATTTTTCGGCCAATAAGGGTCAAATTTCTAATGGTAAAGAAGAGCTGCAAGGCCTGCAGGATCGCAGTTTAATGCTCCAAGTAGAGCTCGCGAAGCTTAAGAACAGCGGACCTGGACAACTGGATCGGAAAGCAGCCATCACAGTGCTTCAGGACAATAAGGTGATTGCAGTCCCTATCTTGGACGAATTAGTGGAAGGATTGCCTAAGGAGGCACTAATCCGTGATATTAACTATACCTACCGGACATCTATAGATCTGACTGTAAATGTATCCACTATGGAGGATGCTTCTAACTATTTAAGACAACTTCGCCAAATGTCTTTTACGGCCGATGCCTCTATTCAAAAGCTTACTGAAGGAGCCGCCGATGCCATTTCATACAATACGTATACGGCTATTTATAAAGTGAACTTAGCAGCGGCTAAGCAGCAAAACAGTGATACGGATGCCAGCCAAGGGGAGGTGAGCAGCGATGGAACAGATCAATAAATATCGCTCTCCCATCGTACTAGGGGTGTTAATTCTATTCCTGATATTGTTTGCATTCTATATGCTGGGTGTTCAGCCGACTAATAAGGAAATTTCCGCACAGAGCAGCGAGATCAGTCAGTTGGAAAAGGAAGCAGAAGTCCTCCAAAACAAAATCAATGAGCTGAAGGGCAGCGGTAATGAGGGAGATCTAGAACAGAAGGAATTACTGGGGGAACTCCCAAAGGGCGATGACAGCGAAGGTCTGATTGTTGATTTGCGGGAGGTTAGCACGTCCTCACAAGCGCGGCTAAAGGATCTTAGTTTTGTTTTGGATGAGGCTAATCCGATTCAACAAATGACAGGTTCAGCTGAGGTGTCATTCCCGACGGTCAAACAGATCAAAATGACTGCAGTGGTGGAGGGGACATATTCGGGGATACGGCAATGGATGGATGAAATACAAGCCTTACCTCGTATTGTGAATGTGGACTCTTTCAATTTTCAGCAATCCTACGAGGATCGTACTAAGAACAATACGGAGAGTATTTTGACTGCTAACGTAGCTTTTACAGCGTATTATGAGGCCACCGCAGCAGCATCCAATTAGGGTTCTAGTACTACTTTATTTAATTATATTACTCCGCTTTTCCTGTGAATCAGGAGGGTGGAGTTTTTTTATATTTTCAAAAGAGTTGTAATACGTTTTCATTCCTCTGTTTATTGGGTATTTTAGCTTGCGGGGTGCATAAGCTGAAACAGTGGCGATCGCCTGTATTTTTTAGATGAAAGAGGAGGAACTTCAGATGAACAAAAAATGGATGCTTGGTTCGTTGGCCCTTTCCCTAGGCCTTTTATCAGCAGGTAGCGGAGTTATGGCAGCTTCATCATCAGTGGGAAGCTCGGCAATAAAAAATGTGGCTGTGATTGGCACAGGAAAAGAAGGCCCAGCTACCATAAACAATTTGACGGTAAAAAGTGTGGTTCCGCTTGTTGTACATGCCAGAGCAATCTATTTCTATACTAGCCGCGGGGGCAACTTTTTCCCGATGGAAACCTTCATGTATAAAGCGCAAGAGTACCGTTACCTTTCCAATGATATTGGGACAAAGGTGAAGCTGATGAATTACATAAAAAAAGCCTACACGCATAATGCAGCAGCTTATTATGTGCAGACCCAATTTTTGGAGCATGAAGGTAGAATGTCACAGGTGAATGCGGATCTTGGAAACTCATTAATGTTTGAAAAAGCCACCGCCCGAATGCTCTCCAAAACTGCAACAACCGCTGAATTTGACTTAACAGTTCCTTATTCGAGCGGGCAGGAAGGCAGTGAGTCGGTGTATGTGAAGCTGAAAAAGGTGAATGGATACTGGAGAATTGATACGTCACCGGATATTCTTTTTTGAGGAAGGTTTAGGGTAGAAGAGGAAAGGTAAAGAGGTTCTATGCTTGGGCGCGGATAAGGTCAGAGGTATATGCAACACCAGCGAATTTACCTTTGCGAGTGATAATGACACAATCATTTTTCATAGGATCCGGGCGGTTCATAGCGAGGCTCAATACCATATCGAGTGGAGTGGAAATGTCAAGAATGAGCGGGGTTTTGTTCATAAGCTTCATGGCAGGTTCTCTGTAGAACAGGTCTACTCCCGATCTTCCTGTAGCTTTCAAAAAGAAACGTTCGCTCATCAACAATCCGAGGGGTTCATTCATAGCATTGCAGACGACGATACATTTGGATTCTGGATGCTGAAACATGACGCGAAGGGCTTCTCTGCAAGTGCGTGAGGCAAAAATAGCAGGAGCACTGCGGACAATACCAGTAAGATCATTTACAAGAGCTGTTGTCATAGGATGTTCATCCTTTCTGATTATGGGTCTACTTCTAATGTACCCCTGAATCGTAAATTTCAAAGCCGGGTAACGTAAGCTACAGGTAAAATAGATTGCTAACAACAAATAACCGATCAGACCTTAGGGGCTCTGACCGGTTATTTGTTGTTAGCTATTCACTGCGGACGCCGTCCTCCACCAGCTGCTTTCGGGGGACATCCGGGATTATGGATTTGCTCACGCCTCCACGATTAATGGCGATTAATCGTTTTTGTGCGTAATATACGTCGCGGGACAGTTTATTCACCTCAGTGGATTTACCGTCAACATACTTTGTAATGTAGGTTTCAACAATATATCCGGTTTTCCCATTTTGAATAACACGTGAGCTGCCACGAGGCAGTGAAGAATCGTTTACGTATTTATCGACTGGTGGGAGTACCTCTACTGTTTTTGAATGAACTTTGTAAGTGACATTTTGCGGAAACGTGCCGAACAGCTTTATGGTCAGTGATTTACCCTGCACAGCTGCTTTAATTATGAGATATTTGCCAGTCGTATTGCGAAAACGAAAGTTGATATAACCTTCAGCGAATGTTGCGTCCTGACCTTTGGGCAAGTAGTTGACGGGCAAGGAATGATTACGGCGTTCCACAATTTCTAGCCCTATACGCAGTGCGGCATTGTAAAGAGTGCTCGACACTTGGCAGATCCCTCCACCAACACCTGCTTGCAGCTTGCCGTTCACAATCACCGGCGCTTCACGGAAGCCGTAATTCACCTTTGCTTTTTCTATAGCTTTTCCATAATCAAAGACGGCTCCAGGCGGGAGAATGGTTCCATCCACAGCTTTGGCAGCAGCTTCCACGTTGTAGCTTCGTCCAGGTCCACTTGCACCTAGAGAGGTGCTGAACTGCATTACTTTTCGCTCGATACCTTGTTCCTTTAATTTCTTTAAAGTTATGTCAGGCTGCAGGATTAACAAAGGGACCTCCATCGTGATTCCCTTCTCCAGCAGGGCATTCAGATGATTAAAGCTGGTGGGGGCAGCTGCTCCTAAGGAAGTCTCCAGAGCTGTCCAATCAACCTCCAGGGAAGTTTTCTCAGAAGTATATACGATTCGGTCATCGCCTGTAATTCGTCGTGTAGCGTCCACTGGTTCACCAAAGGACTCCTTCTCCCAACTGGGACTTAGAATCTTTTGAAATTGTGCGATTTCCAGATGGGTTTCAAGCTTCCACAACTTAGGGAAGTTATAGCGTGCCTTTACCCGCTCCCAAAGCGTTCCTTCGGCAAGCTCTTTTAAGCCCTGCTGAAAAGCAAAGGCTTCATAGCTCAACCCAGTCTTATTAAGGGTTAGGGAGAGATCTGCATTGCCTTCCACTTTTAGCACTAGAGGGACGGTTTCGAGGGCATGCAGCCGTTTATCCAGCTGGGAGCGGACCTCGGTGAGGGTCATGCCTCCGACCTGCCAGCCGGCAAGGGTTGTACCCTTTGGAAGCGTGGTTTTGCTGCCATATAGATGAAGCCCTCCGTAAATACAGGAGCCGATAAGGACGAGTGCGATGACCACTATGAGGGCAGCATGGATTTTTTTCATGATTAATCTCCTTTTGGGGATTTGGATTGCGCTAAGCAGGCGCGGCCCTGTAACAGAACTTAAAGAACACTTCGTGGGATACCGATAATAAATTAGTAAGAAATAAGTAGTCTCTAATAAAGGGAGTTAGTTACGACATCTGATAACAGGCACCGCTAGGTGCTTTTTTATATGTATATGTCTAGTCACTACAAAACTTTCGAATAGTCGTGCAGTTACGGGGTACTCAATCAGTTACAGATTTGTTACAATAGATACATTGCGGAAATATTGAAGTTTATGGAAACTTGAGGTGGACAATGTCGATTCGCACAAGTGGAAAATGTCATAATTGGGAAGTGAGAAAATGATTGAAATGCAAGATGTATGGAAAACGTACCCTAACGGAACTCACGCACTGCAAGGAGTTTCAGTGAAAATCGACCGCAATGAATTCGTGTACGTTGTCGGCCCTTCCGGCGCGGGTAAATCTACTTTTATGAAATTGATTTATAGAGAAGAAGTGCCTACCAAAGGACAGATTTCGGTGGGAGGTTTCAATATAGGAAAGCTAAAACCACGCAAAATCCCTTATGTCCGCCGTAATATCGGCGTTGTATTTCAAGATTTTCGGCTTTTGCCCAGAATGACGGCATACGAGAATGTAGCTTTTGCTATGGAAGTTATTGAAGCGCCGAAAAAAGTCATCAAGAAACGTGTGAATGAGGTTCTTGATTTGGTTGGGCTGAGAAGTAAAGCGAATCGTGAGCCCTCACAGCTTTCTGGTGGTGAGCAGCAACGGATCGCTATTGCACGGGCTATCGTCAATAATCCTTCTGTTATTATTGCGGACGAGCCTACAGGTAACTTAGACCCCGAGACTTCATGGGGCATTATGCAGCTGCTTGACGAGATTAATTTTCGTGGAACAACGATTGTAATGGCTACCCATAACAGAGATATTGTGAACAAAATGCGCAAACGGGTGCTTGCGATTGAGAATGGAAACATTGTCAGAGACCAAGCGAGAGGGGAATATGGTTATGAGTTTTAAAACCTTCTTGCGACATGTGCGGGAAGGCTTCAAAAGCGTATTCCGTAATGGCTGGATGTCGATCGCCTCAATCACTTCGATTGTTGTTTCTCTTTTTGTTCTAGGTGTATTTATTCTTCTTGTTCTTAACGTAAATTCTGTAGCTGATGAGGCAGACAGTCAGGTACAGATCAAAGTGCATCTAGCTTTGAATACAGATCAGAAGATGCGCGAGACCCTGCAGACTGAAATTGGCAATATGCCGGAGGTCAGCAAGATTACGTTCATCTCCAAGGAACAGGGACTTAAAGATCTCCGCGCAGATATGGGCGAGGAGGCAGCAGAGCTTCTGGAAGGGTTCGATGAAGACAATAACCCGCTTCCAGATACCCTTCAGGTAGAGGTTATTGAACCTACTACCGTTGCTTTTGTGGCTGAGAAGATTCAAGCCCTTAACAAGACACATACCGAGCAGCCTATCTACAAAGTGAAATATGGCAAAGGCTCGATAGAAACATTGTTTAAAATTACGCGTGCCGTACGCAACATTGGCTTTATTTTTGTAGCGGGGCTGGCACTTATGTCTATGTTCCTCATCTCCAATACTATTCGGGTAACGATTCTTGCCCGGCGCAAAGAGATTGGGATTATGAAGCTGGTAGGTGCGACAAATTATTTTATTCGTTGGCCTTTCTTTATAGAAGGGGCATTAATTGGACTCATTGGATCATTGATTACTTCGGGTGTTTTATATGCCGGTTACAAGGGTTTGGAATCTTCGATACAGGGAGATCCAATGCTCGGATTGCAGCTGATCCCTTTCAGTGATATTTGGCTGCTGCTCGTAGGTCTGTTAGTTGGACTAGGTGTGTTGATCGGCGTCTGGGGAAGTACGGTTTCTATTCGTAAGTTTTTGAAAGTTTAATTTAAGAGTGAAGGATGGGGAGTGCGAGTTGAAGAAGATTGCCGCCGGACTAGCCGTAATGTTACTAGCTGTCACTATATTCCAACCCTCTGATGGATATGCCAAAAAAACAAGTGTTGCCGAAATCGATAAGCAATTAAAGCAGCTGCAACAAGAGGTGCAGGAAGCTAAGGCGCAGCAAGAGAAAGCGGAGTCCCAAACGCAGGAAGCGCAGCACTATAAGAATAAGACAAATATCAATTTACAATATGTATTGCAGCAAGTGGATCAAGTTAAAGGCAAAATGACCGAAATCTCTAACAAAATTTCCGATACAGAAGAATCTCTTAATGTTACAGCAACGGAATTGGATGAAGCAGAGGCACGAGTGGCCTCAAGAGAAGAACTCTTAGGATCCCGTGTCCGGTTGATGTACACCGATGGAGCGGTATCTTACCTAGATGTTTTGCTCTCATCGACAAGCTTCTCTGATTTTCTGGGCCGCACCGATTCGCTTAAGATGATTGTGGATCAGGATCAGGAGCTGTTAGTCCAACACAAGCTGGACAAGCAGACAGTTGTAGAGAAAAAGCAGGAGCTTGAGGGGCAATATGCTCAAGCCAAGCAGTTATACACCTCCTTGGAAAATCAGAGAAGCCTGCTGAAAGAGAAGGAAGCGGAGAAGCAGGAGCTTATCGCATTTTATGATAAGCAGATTCAAGAAAGCGATGATCTAAGTGAAGAGCAGAACGAGAAGCTGGTTAAGCTGGCAAGCGAACGTTCTGCTTTGGAAACCCAAAAGGATAAGATTAAAGCTGAGGAAGCAGCGCGCAAAGCAGCAGCCGCCAAAGCAGAAGCGGCACGCCGGGCAGCAGCAGCTGCCAAGAAAGCCGCAGCCAGCAAGGCAAGCAGCAGTTCAAGCTCCAGCTCCTCAACCGCGTATGCTGGTGGAGATGGACCCTTCCTGCTCCCTGTAGGCTCGGCAAGAATCTCCTCCTCCTACGGACCACGGACACACCCTATTACGGGGGAGAAGGGGAAAGTACACACCGGGGTAGACTTTGCAGTTCCACAAGGAACCAATATTCATGCGGCTGATTCGGGAACGGTAATCGTAGCTGAATGGTATAGCGGCTATGGATATTGTGTAATTATTGATCATGGCGGCGGAGTTTGGACCCTCTACGGACATATCCGTAAAGGTGGTATCAAGGTTAGTCCTGGGGATAGAGTCAATCGTGGGGATGTGATTGCTGAATCCGGTTCTACAGGTAATTCGACGGGCCCCCATCTCCATTTTGAAGTTCGGATCGACGGCAAGACAGTAAATCCGATGCCTTATCTCTAATTTTTAAGAACTTATAACTCATATTATTTGAGCGTACGGCATATACTGGAAGAGATACCGTACCTTTCAGGACGGACTTATGGAGTTGTTTGCGAGATGGACAAGAAGGGACGGTGGGAACATCATGTTAAAAAAAAGCACAGCGGCGTTTATGATTATCGCCGCCCTGCTATGCGGTAGTCTGGTGACCTTGGGCGTGACGGGTTATAGTCATGTTATCGGACAAGCTGCAGGAGAAGGACTGGCCTCAGCATTGCAGGTTACTGGCCTTCAGCAGAAGGAATCCCAGAAGCTTGGAACGGCTCTCAGTCTGATTGAGAGCAATTACTACGAGACAGTAGATCGGGAGAAGCTGATAGACGGTGCTGTCAACGGTATGATGGAAGCGCTGGGCGATCCTTATTCCAACTATATGGGCAAAGAAACAGCTGAGAAATTCGAAGAAAGCATTGAGGGTTCCTTTTCAGGTATCGGTGCGGAGGTCTCTTCGGATAATGGCAAGGTAGTCGTGGTCTCTCCGATCAAGGGCTCACCTGCTGAGAAAGCTGGGATTCAGGCCAAAGATGTTATTCTGTCCGTTAACGGTGAATCGCTGGAAGGCATGGAGCTGAATGCAGCTGTTGCCAAGATTCGCGGTCCTAAGGGCAGTGAGGCCACTTTGAAAATACAACGTTCCGGCTCTGTAGAGCCACTCGAATTTGTTCTTACCCGGGATGATGTGAAGCTTGAAACAGTCTACGCTACCATGGAAAAGGACAATGTGGGTGTAATCGAGGTTACGCAGTTCTCCCTGAATACCGCAGAACGATTCAAGGAAGAGCTGGAGAAGCTGGAGAAGCAAGGCATGAAGGGACTTGTTATTGACGTCCGTAATGATCCAGGTGGTGTTCTTCCGATTGTTATTGAAATGGCAGAGCAATTCGTTCCAGCTGGAAAATCTATAGTGCAAATAGAATATAAAGACAAAAAACGCGAAGTTAGTACCTCAAAAGGATCGAGTAAAGCTTATCCAGTGGTCGTGCTGATGAATAAAGGTAGCGCAAGTGCTTCGGAAATATTGGCGGGTGCTTTGCAGCAGTCGGCAGGAGCTAAGCTAATCGGTGACAATTCTTTCGGTAAAGGTACCGTGCAGACGAGCTTTGACAAACAGCTTGGAGACGGCAGCTTGCTGAAAGTTACCATTGCCAAATGGCTTACGCCAGACGGCACATGGATCCACGGTAAGGGCATTAAACCGGATATCGCGGTAGCGCAGCCGGATTACTTCTCGGTGGCTCCGATTAACAAGAGCGTGGCGCTGCAATATAATATGAACAACGCTGATGTGAAGAGTGCACAGACGATGCTGGACGGTTTGGGTTATAAGCCTGGACGTAAAGATGGCTATTTCGATGCTGGCACTAAGGACGCAGTGAAGAAGTTCCAAAGTACAGCAAAGCTCCAAGTCACAGGCATAATTGACGCCAAGACAGCCGAGGCGCTGGAAGCGGCGCTGATCAAGGTCATTCAAGACCCTGTTCACGACAACCAACGGAATAAAGGGATTGCTGAGATTCAGAAGGAAATTAAGGCGGCAGCGTCGAAAAAGTAAGAAGGCTGAATTCAGCCTTCTTTTTTTCTTTTAGATAAGAAAATGCCAACCGACGTAGAGGAATTAGAATATATACAAATCAGTCATCGGACGAAAAGGAGTGTGACGAACAGTTTGAATGTGATTCAGGAACTGTTAGGAAGCTTGGGCACTGCGTTCTTACACTTATTGATCCAGCCGTATTACTACATTGCTATTATATTTATTGCGTTATATTACCGCAGGCAGGTGGCATTAGAACGAAAGCTGATACATGTGAAATTACATAGCTGGGGTCAGGAAACGTGGCGGACGGTATGGAGTGGTCTAGTCATGGGTTTGGTCGTCTCTATAGCAGCCGTTCTGCTAGGAATATCGTTATCAGGTACCGCTGTAGCCTGCATTTGGGTAGTTAGTCTCGTGTTGTCGCTATTGCGTGTACGGTATTTGTGCTTCGCGTATTCTATAGGCTTGTTAGGTATCATTCAATTTGTAATTTCTTTCTTTCCAGATGCTTTAGATAGTGGAACGGTAGGGAATATTACCACCGCCATACGGGAGATGGATATTCCTGCTTTGCTAGTGTTAGCTGCGCTGCTGCACATGGCGGAGGCACTGCTGGCCCGCAGACAAGGGGCCAAGCTTGCAACGCCGCTCTTCCTGAAGGGAAAGCGCGGCATGGTCGTTGGCGGCTATCAGCTGCAGGCCTTCTGGCCGCTGCCGCTGTTCCTGCTGCTCCCATCGGGAGCAGGAACGGATTTGCCATGGCACTCGCTGCTCGGCGGCAGCCTTGGCATCGTCTCTTTGCCCGTCATCATCGGCTTCAGCGAGATGACACAGGGCATGCTGCCCGGGCGCAAGGCGGCCCGCACTGCAGGACGGCTGCTGATCTACAGCATCGTCCTGCTCGGCTTAAGCCTGCTTGCCGCTTGGTGGAGCCCGCTGACTCTGGTCGCGGCGCTCGCAGCTATTGTGCTGCACGAAGGGTTAAGCTGGTACAGCGCTCTGGAAGAGCGCAGCATCAGCCCCATCTTCGTGCATCCACCGCGCGGCCGCAAAGTGCTGGCCGTGCTGCCGGGCAGTCCCGGTCAGGAGCTGGGCATCCTGCCCGGCGAGATCTTACTGAAGGTCAACGGGGTCCTGTTGACCGATGCGGCGCAGCTACATGAGGCGCTGCGCATGAATCCAGCGTTCTGCAAGCTGGAGGTGCTGAACCGTGAAGGGGAGAGCAAATACCTTCAAAGCCCGATCTATGATGGGGATCACCATCAGCTCGGTATTATTTTGGTGCCGGAGACAGATGGGATGATTACCACTGAGGCGAAGCCTTCCAGCATCTACAGCATCATCGGGATGAAGACAGGCATACGTAGTCGGAACCTTCCGGACGGCCAACTTAAACGAAAAAAAACCACTGAAGCCAAGCAGGAATCAGCGGAAGGATAACTAGAAGATGCCCCATAAGCCATGAAATGGTGAATGGGGCATCTTTGTTTTTGATTAGATGGTAATTTCGCGTGCGAGAAGTTGCTATCGGACCCAGTTGCCCCTAATCACAGCATTTTCGCTTTTTTAGAATGGTAACGGACCCAAAAGGCGCTATTGGCATCAAAAACACCCCAAATGAGCCTCTTTCTGAGGAATAACGTCGCTGGGGTCCGAAACTCTGCTCAAACGCCGATAAAATTGTAAATAGCGTCGCTGGAGTCCGAACCGGCGCCCAAGGAGTAAAGTCACTGGAGTCCGAACCCGAGCCCGTGCCCAAGGAGTAACGGTACTGGAGTCCGAACTCGCGCCCAAGGAGCAGCGTCGCTGGAGTCCGAACCCGCGCCAAGGAGCAACGTCACTGGATTCCGTAAGAAAAACCAACTTTGGCAGTGGCCTATTCACAGGCTATATGTTACTAGTTCAACCCCGCATGTTCTTCAAATAAAAAATTGCAATTTGCGTACGATCGCGGAGCTCTAATTTGCTTAATATATCCGTTATGTAATTTTTGACGGTGCCCTCGCTTAAAAAAAGCTGTCCGGCGATTTCTTTGTTGCTATGCCCCTCAGCGATAGAAGCGACTACAGCCAGCTCTGTTTTGGTCAATCCGAAGGATTCCAGTGGCTGTACCTGTGGCAATTCTTGCCGTGCCGTAGGCTGCAGAAAGGTTGCCAGCTTGCGGGCGATATCAGGGTGGATAAGCATGTTCCCTTCAAAAACCGTTTTAATGCCCTGGATGATCCGGTCTGGCGGTATGTTTTTGAGCAAATATCCACTAGCTCCGTTACGCAGTGCCTCAATGATATATTCATCATCGTCGAAGGTGGTCAGCATCAATATTGCAATTTGCGGAAAAGCCTGCTTAATCTTCTCCGTTCCTTCAACGCCACCGCAGCCGGGCATGCGGATATCCATCAGAGCCACATCGGCCATTAATCCTTCTTGAAGTAATTCCAAGGCTTCGTTACCTTCACAAGCTGCTCCAACAACTTCAATATCTGGGTCCATCCCTAGCAATACTTGCAGACTTTGGCGAATAAAGGGGTCGTCATCAACAATTAACACTTTAATCATTAGCATGGCTCCTTTCGTTATACAATCTCATCTTGCTTATAAATGGGCAGCCGCGTAATGACTGTAAAATGTGGCTCCTGCCTTAGTTCGAGTGTTCCACCGATCAGATGAGTGCGCTCGTACATGCCTTTCATCCCGTCCCCACCACTCCCCAATAATTTGCGGAGCTTCTCTTCTTCTGGAAGTGATCCATTGTTGCTAACCCCCATAGTGATTCCTGCTTGCACATAGTCAATTTTGATCCGGATGGACGTTGCTTTTCCATGCCGCAAGGCGTTGGTTATAGCCTCACGGGCGTTTTTGTACAGGATCACTTGGATACTAGGATAGAGCGGATAAGGTATGCCCTGAACTTGGTATGAGGTCTCGATCCCCGTCTCACGCCCAATCTCTTCGAGCAGCCGGTCTAACGCATAAGCTCCCTCAAGCTTCGGGGTGTAGTTGATACGTTTAACTGCGGACCGCATATCGTCCATGCTGGCCGACAGCTGGTCACGAATCAGTTCCATCATTTGCATTCCACTCTCGGGAGAGGTGGGCAAGGTCTGGAGGGCGGCCTCCATCATCATTTTAATCCGGATTAGCCGGTGGCCGATATCGTCATGGAGCTGGCGTGAGATTCGGACGCGCTCTTTGGACTGGGCAGACTCTTCTACTTGCGCGCTGAACTCCAGCAGGCGGTTGCGAGCTTCATCAAGCTCGAAATGCTTTTTGCGCAACTCATCATATAGAAGAAGAGTGTCTTCGCGCCGCTGGCCAGCTTTCAATAATAGCTTATTTAGGTAGGCAGTGAGCAGAAATGAAAGGTTAATGTAAGTCACTACGAGCGATGGAGAATTCTGGAGTGCAACGTTCAAAGCTATCAGATGTACACCTGTGAACACGTAAGGCACTGCTTTAGGCTGGAGTCTGGAATAATAAAGCAGTGCTGATATAGCGGGGAAAATCATCATGCTGCCATATTGATAACATAACCAGGCCGTGAACAAGATTTCAATGATACTAATCAAAGCATGAATGGATCGAGGGAGCTTTGGCACCATGACCACAAGGAATAGAAGCATCAGGATATGCAGCGTGAAGATTCCATAATCGTTATATTGATAGACATAAATGGTAATAAACGCAGGGATTAAGATGAGTCCGTAACGCAATAAGTTTAGCTCTCTGGGCACGCCTTAGTCATCCTTTATGTTTTTTAATAATCTTAGCATATTATCCCACTACTTCAGGAGATGACTTTAGTCACCTTCAAAAAATGACCTTTCGTACATCCGCAAAAATTCAACCTAGAATAAAATTGAAAATATAGAAGCACACACGACAGGGGAGATAAGAGATGGCAATCGCGGTGTTGACCGATGTGGTGAAACGGTATGAGAACAAATTAACGGTAGATCATGTGAATGTTACGATTCAAGCAGGAGAGATCTTTGGCCTGCTAGGCCCGAACGGGGCAGGTAAAAGTACAACTATAAGTATGATTTGCGGCCTGCTAAAGATTGATAGTGGAGACATTGTTATTGATGGGTTATCAGTCTCTTCGTATGCACTGGAGGTTAAGAAAAAGATCGGCTTAGTTCCGCAGGATTTGGCTTTGTACAATACAATGACAGCAGCAGAAAATGTAACTTTTTTCGGAAGATTGTATGGTTTGCGGGGAAAATTGCTGAAAGAGCGGGTGGCGGAAGCTCTCGCTTTCACAGGACTTAGTGACCGGGCCAAAGAAAAACCAGCTACCTTTTCCGGAGGGATGAAGAGACGTTTGAATATCGCTTGTGCCATCATGCATCATCCAAAGCTGATTATTATGGATGAGCCGACCGTAGGGATTGATCCGCAGTCTCGTAATCATATCCTTGAGTCGGTCAAAGAGCTGAATCGGCTTGGCTCAACCGTCATCTACACTAGTCATTATATGGAAGAGGTTGCAGCCATTTGTGATCGGGTAGCGATTATGGATAAGGGACATATCATTGCTTGTGGCACGGAAAAGGAGCTGCGGGAACGGGTTTCTCAAGAAGAAAAAATAGTGGTCAAAGCAACGAACATCACCCCGGAGCTAATCAATGAGCTTAGTCTACACCCGCGGATCACGAGAGTGGAAAGTAAAGAGGGAACGGTAGAAATGTATCTCCCCTCCTCACAGGATGAGCTGCAGGATATCTTGTTTATTTTTGCTAAACATGAAGGCGTTATTGGTTCTTTAAATATTGAGGAGCCGGATCTGGAGACTTTATTCCTTAGTTTGACAGGACGGACATTGCGCGATTAAAGGAGGGAGAGAACGCTTTGAGAAATATTTGGACAATTATGCTTTATGAGCTTCGCAGGCTGTTTATTTCACGCTCAATCATCATTAATATGTTTCTGCTACCGCTGCTTTTGATCTTTCTGCTGGGTGCTTCCCTCTCCAGTGTAATCGGTGATAAGGCAGCGTCTAAGATTGACCCTGTACGTGTTGGTGTAGTTAATCTTTCTGGAGAAGGGTATGAAAGCTCGGCGATGATAGACAGCTTTTTGAAGACGCCGGAGCTTAAGGATATCATTATTCCGGTCAAAGTAGGGAGCCGAGAGACAGCGGAAAGTGGCCTGCGCGCCGGGAAATATGGTTATGCGGTTATTATTCCCCTAGGCTTCGATAAGAAAGTACAAAGCGGCGAAACTGCAAAGCTAGAGTTTGTTCTGGGCAAAGATCGGACAGATAATATGGTTGCGGGGACGGTATTCGATAACTTTTTGAACAATATTAACTATAAGCAATCCGTAGCTATGACGTTGGGTCCAGAAGCTTTGACCGCTACTGCACCAAGTTTGGGAGAGCAGCCTTCTGTTAAGGTTGGGGCGCTCAGTGAAGGTGGCCGATCCTATACAGCCTCCCAATTCTATGCGGTATCCATGATGCTGATGTTTCTGCTATATAGCGGTTTGACCGTCAGCAGCTCTCTTTTTAATGAAAAAGAAAATCATACCCTCTTCCGAATAACTTCAATGCCGGTAAAAGGTTCTGAGCTGTTTATTGGTAAAATGCTAGGCGTAGGGGTTGTAAGTGTAGTGCAGTGCGCAGCGATTATTATCCTGACTCATTTGTTGTTTGGCGTAAATTGGGGCAATCGTCCGGGCTTGCTGCTGCTCTTCTGTCTTTTAATGATCATAGCTTCCATGACATTATCGATTGTTATTTCAATGTTTAGCAAAACTAAAGCAAGTGCAGGAAGTATTGTTAATGTTATCACTGTGGTCATGACCTTCATTAGTGGAGGGATGGCTCCACTTCCGGAATCATGGGTGAACTCGGTCGGGGCATTTACCCTGAATCACTGGGTACTACAAGCTGTTCTAAAAATGATGCTGCATGCAGAGGTCTCAGAGATTTTGCCGAATCTGCTGGTCTTGTCGATCATCTGTCTGGTTCTATTCAGTGCAGCGGTTATCTCGTACCGGAAGGTAGGTTACCATGGATAAGATCTTAACGATTGCTTGGAATATGGTGAAAAGAACGATTGGTTCTCGGAATGGGCTGCTTTCGTATATTCTTCTGCCATGTCTTGTCGTGGCCGGGGTAGTAGCAATTAGTGGAAGTATGGGTGAGAGACCGGCTACTATTTTATATTCGAATATGGACGATGGTGCAGCGGGCAAACATTTGCTTACCGAGCTGGAGAATACTGGTGATTATAAGCTGGTAGAGAAGACAGATGAGGCTGATTTGAGGGAGAGTATTATCGATCAGAACGGAGAAGCCGGTATTTTGATACCGCAAAACTTCACCTCCGCACTGCTTGCTGGAGAAGAGCCACAAATTAGTGTGTATGAGCTTAAGGCTACTGAAACATCCATTATGGTAAAAATGAAAATCAGTGTAATTGCTGATGAAATGCGAAACACTGCTGGACTAATTGGAGCAGCTCGGACTGAGGCTACGGACTCGGACTCACAGTTTGCTGCCGTAATGCAAAGAGCTGAGCAACATAGTGTAGGCAGTATAAGAACAGATTATGATTTATATCCAAAAGAGGGCTTAAGCATCGTCACAGGATTTACTTTGATGTTCTTAATGGGGCTGGTTACAAGTTCAGTGTCGCTTATTATGGATGATCGAAGAGAACGAACGATGAAACGTATGTTCAGTGCCCCGGTTCGTTCGTATGAGATTGCCCTCGGTAATTTTCTGGGAAGCTTCATTGTTGGGTTAATTCAAATTGTTGTAGTACTTGCTTTGGGCCGTTATGTACTGCAGTTTGACTTTGGATTACCGCTCTACTTGTATTTTTTGGTTCTTGCAGCATTTATGCTCGTTTCCATGGGCTTAGCCAGTACGGTAGCAGGTCTGATTCGCAATCCCAATAATACTGGCATGCTTAATTCGCTGATCCTGACCCCGACCTGTATGCTTGGAGGCTGTTTCTGGCCGTTATCCATTATGCCGGATTATATGCAGAAGGCAGCTAATTTTGTACCGCAAAAATGGGCGATCCAAGCGATCGATATCGCTGCTACAGGTGGAGGCTGGAATGAATTATGGCTGCCTTTTGCCATCTTGGGTCTTATGGCCGCGGTGCTGCTGGCGATTGGTTCTGCTATTCTACGTCCGAGTGAAGCCGGAATTAACGCTTAAAAAATTTACAGATCATATAGATATGCATAGCTTGGACTACTCTATTCAGGTACAATAATAGGTATCAAATGTCCCTAGTTCTTAATATGTGTAAAAGAGGGGATTTCTAGGAGGATGAGCAGATGAGCAGCAATAAATTGGCTTGGACATGGCGGGTGAAGGAAGAATGTTTAGAGGAGTATGTAGCTATGCATTTAAATCCTTGGCCAGAAATTTTGGAGGAGCACAGTAAGGCTGGTATTTCTAACTATTCCATCTTTCAGAATGGCAATCAATTTTTTTACTGTTATGAGTGTGAGGATAGTAAGGCGGCTTTTGATTACATTGCCAAAAGTGATGCTTGCAACCGCTGGAATGCGATTACCTCTAAGATGGTTGAAGGTTCATTTGATTTCAATGATGAGGTGCCTATGCAGCCCTTACGTGAAGTGTTCTATCTGAAATAAGCAATTCAATTCTAGAACAAATCAAATGTGCATAATTTATATTATCGGCGCATCTGGTTTACAGTTATTTTAAATATAGGTATAATATAATTTATAAAGTTAAATTGAATAATTATTTGTTTTTTGGAGGAGCCTGTCAACAAGGGCTCCTCTTTGTCTTTTTTTGGCTTGGAGAAGCTCCTGGTTGGCAGTTCTTATATACAACAAGGGAGTGGATTGAAAGATGGAGTTTGTTTTATATCTTATGCTGATCATATTGTTCACCAAAGTAGCTGGTGATCTATCTGTGCGGCTTGGGCAACCAGCTGTGCTAGGTAAGCTTATTGTGGGAATCATACTGGGGCCTGCGGTACTGGGCTGGGTTCAGGATGGAGAGTTTATTCATTATATCTCTGAGATCGGTGTTCTACTGTTAATGTTCATAGCGGGGCTTGAGACGGATCTGGATCAATTGCGCAAGAACTGGAAATCAGCTTTTGCAGTAGCCGTCGGTGGAATTATATTACCCTTTTTGGGTGGGTTCGCCTTAGGAGAAATGTTTGGTTTTGCTTATCATAATGCTTTGTTTATGGGCGTTATTCTTAGTGCAACATCGGTCAGCATATCGGTGCAGGTGTTAAAAGATATGAATAAGCTGAACACACGTGAAGGCTCTACAATTCTGGGGGCTGCCGTAGTAGATGATATTCTAGTTGTTATTTTGCTCGCTGTTCTGATGAGCTTTTTTGGTACAGGTACAGACGTTTCTATTGGTCTTTTAATTGGGAAAAAGGTGTTGTTCTTTGCCGTAGCGATTATTGCCGGCTGGTTCATTGTTCCTCGGGTCATGAAATGGATGGCTCCGTTGAAGGTGACAGAGGCGATTATTTCAGCAGCGTTAATGATTTGTTTCGCATTCGCCTATTTTGCTGAAATCATGGGGATGGCAGGAATCATTGGTGCCTTTGCGGCTGGGATTGCTATCTCGCAAACTTCCTTTAAGCACACGGTAGAATCCAAGCTCGAGCCGATTGCTTATTCGATTTTTGTGCCGGTCTTTTTTGTAAGTATCGGACTTAGTGTTTCCTTTGAAGGAGTAGGCAGTCAAATAGGCTTCGTGATCTTGCTTACGGTTGTTGCCATTCTGACCAAGCTGTTTGGTGGCGGTCTGGGTGCGCGTCTTACAGGCTTTGATAACCACTCGTCTGCCATTATTGGGTCTGGGATGATTTCACGGGGGGAAGTTGCGTTGATCATTGCCGCCACAGGGCTGCAAAGCGGCTTGTTACAGCAACAGTATTTTACTTCGGTCATTATTGTTGTCATTGTAACTACACTTGTAACGCCGCCACTATTGAAATTTATGTTCCGTGATCCAGTACGTGCGGAAGGGAAATAAACCATAACAAAAGGGAGTCCTGTTGGTCATTTATATGGCTAACGGGGCTCTTTTTTTATGCTCACGTTCCAGTTGCCATCATCAAGAATAAGGACGGGGATCTGTCTACAGAAGGGGAAAGTTCCCCGTCTTAAGACTGAGTACGAAACCAGCCGTAGGGCTGTTTTGAGTTCAGCCAAAAATGACTAAACTAAATCTCGGGATGGAAATTAATACATAATCAAACAGACATAAGGGGAGTGCCAGAAATCATGTGGAGTGGAAGGGGAAAAAGAAAATGAAATGGTTAACAAAATGGTCGTTCGGTAACAAGGCTGCGGTGGGGCTTTTAGTAGTCATGGCTCTTGTGGTGGGAGGGATGAGCTACACTTCGCTACCGATGGAATTTATGCCAGAGGCGGATAATCCTCAAGTGACTGTAACTGTGCTGGGTCCTGGCCAGGATACACATGCTATGGAGACTAATGTAACGAAGCCGATAGAAGCTGGAGCAGCTTTTGTGAAAGGGAAGAAGGAAATACTGTCCACTTCCGGAGACGGATATGCGCAGGTAAATATTTTTTATGATTCGAAAACGAATATGAAGGATGCTGCGCAGGAGGTCCAGAAGGTCGTCGATTCATTGAAGTTCCCGGAAGGGGTAATGGCTCCTTTTGTACTTCAGTTGAATACCTCCATGATTCCTGTATCACAGGTTACTCTTGCTTTTGACGAAGGCCTGACTAAAGAGAATCTTAAGCTTGCGGAAGAAACTATCATTCCAGAGATGCAAAAAGCTGAAGGGGTAGCGAACGTTGCTTTATATGGTAAGGTAACTCCGCAGGTCAGCGTTAAGCTGGACCCGAAATTAATGGCTGAGAAGGGAGTCACGACTCCACAAGTATTAGGTTTACTTCAAGGACGTAATGTATCGGCATCCCTTGGGGAGCAAACGATTGGTGGGCAGACCGGCAATGTTAACGTAGTTTCTACGATAGATAGTATGGATACTTTGAAAAAGCTTCCTGTATCTGCGGGCGTTAAGCTACAGGATATCGCTGCTGTCGAATTGAAGCAGGATCAGGAAAGTGTCAGCCGTTCGAACGGGAAAGACGTTCTATTCGCCATAGTGACCAAAGAGGCTAATGCGAATGCAGTCAGTGTCGGAGATAACATTCAGGCTGCCGTAAATCATATTAATACAACCATTCCTAATGCAGAAGCAGCAGTGGTATTCAGTACATCGGATATGGTAGTTAGCTCGGTGAACAGTATGATGCGTGAGGTATTGCTAGGTGCATTATTTGCGACGATTGTGATTCTGTTGTTCCTGCGTAACCTGCGGGCTACTCTGATTACGGCAGTATCCATCCCACTTTCGTTAGCAGTCACCTTATATCTGCTGAATATTTCCGGCATAAGCTTGAATATCATTACACTCGGGGGAGTCGCGGTTGCGGTAGGCCGTTTGGTCGATGATAGTATCGTGGTGATTGAGAACATTTACCGTAGGCTGCAAAAAGAACCCTTTTCCCGAGAAATGATTATTAGTGCAACTGGGGAAGTGGCTAGAGCGATTACCTCATCAACCATTGCTACCGTAGCAGTATTTTTGCCGATGGGTCTCTTGCGTGGTAGTTTGCAAGCTTTCCTACTGCCGTTTGCTTTAACAGTGACCTATTCATTGCTTACTTCACTCGTAGTAGCTTTGACGGTTGTTCCTCTTTTAAGCTCATGGCTGCTGAGAAGAACATCAATGAAAGAACACGAACCTTCTAAATGGTTTATCCGCTTTCTGGACTGGAATCTTCGCCGTAAATGGGTTAGCTTATCGTTGGGTCTCCTGCTTCTGATTGGCTCCATTGCTGCTTATGTGACTATGCCCAAAGGGGCGCTCGATGCTTCGGATGCCAGCTATGTTTCTGTTCAGATGAATTATCCGAAGGATGTTCCTGTCAAAGATATTTTGGAAAAGGGAAAGCAGTTAGAACAAGATTTGATGAAGCAGCCACAAGCAGAAACGGTAATCATGCAATCAGGGAATAGTGCGGACGCCGCTAAGTGGGGGAGTGTTACCTCTGAAACCTTAGTGGACTATACCGTTGTTATGAAAAAAGGTGCAGATGCTCAGGCTTTTATTGATCATGTTCGTGAGGTAAAAGATTCATACACTGGAGCAACACTTGTTGCTAACCAAATGAGTATGATGGGATCCAGCTCTACCAGTGAATATATTGATATTGTCGGAGATAATCTTACAGATATTACTACTGTAGCAACAGAAGTCACCGCTAAGCTGAAGACCGTAGAGGGAATTCAAAAAGTCAGCAGCAATATGGAGGACACGAAACCTGTATTTTCCTTTAAGGTAGATCCGGCGCAAAGTAATGCGCAAGAGATTTCAATGCAGCTGTCAGCGATGCTTAATCCGATTCCAATGGGGCAAATTGAGCTCGATGGTGACGCAGCAGGTGTAGTGTTAGATCCTATGGTTCAGCCGCAAACGGAGCAGGATTTAAAAGCGCTGACGCTCATGACGGCTGAGGGGCCGAAGCCACTGTCTCAGCTCGCAACTTACGAGGTTCGGAATGAACCAGCAATGTTGTTCCATAAAGATGGGAAGCCGTATGTACGAATTACAGCAGAGGTTGATCCGAAGAAGGTATCTGAGATCGGTGCGAATATTAAAAAAGAAACCGATAGTCTTACACTTCCGAAAGGCGTGACCTTATTTGCAGGCGGAGCGTCAGTTGATCAGTCAGAGGATTTCAACGACTTGGGCATGACGGCATTGATCTCCATCGGGTTGGTCTATCTGATTATGGTACTCACCTTTAAAACCCTTCGGGCTCCACTGGCGATTATGTTCTCCTTACCGCTCGCGGCGATTGGTGCGATTGTTGGACTTATCGTGTCCGGTGTAACGCCTGACTTCACAGCTCTGTTCGGGGCGTTGATGTTAATAGGTATTGTTGTTACGAATGCCATTGTGCTCATTGACCGGATTAAGCAAAATGAAGCCAATATGAGTATCCACGAGGCTATTCTAGAAGCTGCCGGAACACGGATGCGTCCGATTCTCATGACGGCGATCGCCACCATCTGCGCCATGACACCGCTGCTGTTCGGCCATGCCGAGATGGGCAGCATCGTCTCGCAAAGCTTGGCGATTGTAGTCATTGGCGGTTTAACCGCAGCAACACTGCTTACGCTGATTGTAGTGCCGGCGATTTACGAGTTGTTCTACTTCCGTAAATCAGCAAAAGAGCGTAAAAGTACGGCCAAAATAGAAACTCCAACTCATGGTGCGTAATCGAGAATAAATGATGCCCCCACAGCATTGGTATAGCTGTGGGGGCACTCTTTGTTATAAGGGAAACTCGATTCGAAAGATGAATCCAAGTTTTCTTTTACAGTTCCAATGTTGTATCGGACTCAGGAAACCTTATTTTCTAGAATTAGCCCTATTTTGAAAGCTATCGGACACCAGGGTCACTATTGGTGAAAAATACCACGTACCTACTCCGTTTCTTGGAAAATAGAGTCCTTGGAGTCCGATAGCATCTTAATACACCAATAAATTCACTAATAGTGTCTCCTGAGTCCGATTGACTGCTACAAAGAAATTGTATTCTTATCGTTTCTCCTCCAAATTACTCCAATTAGATAAACAAACATATAAAAACAAGGCTAACCCCAATGTTATACACTAGGAGCTAGCCTTGTTTAATTTATGTTGTTTACCCGCAAGAACAATTCAAAACCGGCTTACGCGCAGCCTGTGTCTCATCCAAACGGCTAATCTCTGTGGTATGCGGTGCGTTGATTACGATTTCCGGTGTCTCCTGCGCTTCTTTAACGATCTGAATCATCGTATCGATGAAGCCGTCCAGTGTTTCTTTACTTTCGGTTTCCGTCGGCTCGATCATCATGCATTCCTCAACAGTCAGAGGGAAGTACACGGTTGGCGGGTGGTAGCCGAAGTCGAGCAATCGTTTAGCAACGTCTAAGGTGCGCACGCCATATTGCTTGAGGTTTTTGCCGGACATCACGAATTCATGCTTACATACACCCGGATATGGGATTTCAAAATACGGTGCCAGACGGTGCATCATATAGTTCGCATTCAACACGGCATTTTCGGATACCTCACGCAGTCCGTCTGGACCATAGGTGCGGATATAGGCATAGGCACGTACCAGAATACCAAAGTTTCCATAAAAAGCTTTTACGCGTCCAATGGATTCAGGACCACCGAAGTGAAGTGAGAAGCTGCTATCTTCATTCTTCACCACAGTAGGTTGTGGCAAGAATGGAATGAGGATAGATTTTACGCCGACTGGTCCGGCTCCAGGGCCGCCACCGCCATGTGGGGTACTCATTGTCTTATGCAAGTTCAGATGTACAACGTCAAAGCCCATGTCGCCAGGGCGGGTAATGCCCATAATGGCATTGGAGTTGGCTCCATCGTAATAGAGTAAGCCCCCTGCTTCATGCACGATCTCAGCAATCTCGACAATTTGGGTCTCGAACAAGCCGAGTGTGCTTGGGTTAGTCAGCATCAGTGCGGCTGTGTCGCTACCGACGGCTGCCTTCAGTGCTTCAAGATCGACCATTCCTTTATCTGTGGAAGGGATCGTGATCGTTTCAAGTCCTGCTGCTGAGGCACTAGCAGGATTGGTTCCGTGCGAGGAATCCGGCACGATAACCTTAGTACGCGTCTCGCCGCGACTTTCATGGTAGGCGCGGATCATCATGAGGCCGGTCCATTCACCATGAGCACCTGCGGCAGGCTGTAAGGATACTGCATCCATGCCGGTCAGCGCGGACAGATCATTTTGCAGGGTATACATTAATTCCAGTGCGCCTTGAATACTTTCTTCTGGTTGGTAGGGATGAATTTTGGCGAAGCCGGAGAAGCGGGCAACATCTTCGTTAATCTTGGGGTTGTATTTCATCGTGCATGAACCGAGTGGATAGAAGCCATTGTCTACACCAAAGTTGCGACGTGAAAGAGAAGTGTAGTGGCGAATGACATCCACTTCCGATACTTCTGGAAGTACGACGGGTTCGCTACGGAGTAAACCTGATGGAATTAGGGACTCCAAGGTTTCTTCCTGTGGCACATCGCATAGTGGCAAAGAATAGGCCGAACGGCCGGGACGGCTTAATTCAAAAATTAGACTTTGCTCCGGTTTCATAAACAGCCCTCCAGTGCGCTAGCGAATTGGTCGATTTCGGTTTTGCTTCTTTTTTCCGTTACGGCAACCAGCATATGTCCAGCAAGTTCAGGATAATCACGACCCAGATCATAACCGCCGAGATAATCGTCCTTCAGCAGCTTAGAATTAATAGCGGTCACGCTGCTGCCTTCAGGAAGCTTCACAACAAATTCGTTAAAGAATGGGGAGGAGAAGGCAAGTTCAGCACCTGTTAGTCCGCTAAGTTTATTAGCAGCGTAATGGCTTTTGCGAATATTTAGTTCGCCTACTTCACGCATGCCTTCTTTGCCCATAACGGACAAGTAGACGGATGCGCAGAGAGCCAGCAGTGCCTGATTGGAGCAGATATTCGATGTCGCTTTTTCACGACGAATATGCTGTTCACGCGCTTGAAGTGTAAGAACGAAGCCACGTTTACCGTTACGGTCTACCGTTTGGCCAACGATCCGGCCTGGCATGCGGCGCATCAGGTGATCAGCTACGGCAAAGAATCCGCAAGTTGGACCCCCGAGAGAAGCTGGAATACCGAGTGGCTGAGCATCACCGACTACGATGTCGGCTCCAAGTTTGCCCGGAGTTTCAAGTACACCAAGAGCTATTGGGTTGGCGCTGACTACAAGAAGACCTTTAACCGCGTGAATCAGCGGCTCAACCGAGCGAAGATCCTCAATGCTACCGAAGAAGTTAGGCGATTGCACCAGTACTGCGGCAGTATCACCATCGATAGCTTCAGCAAGTTTAGCTTGATCGGTAACACCGTCTTTATAGTCAATCTCCACCACCTCCAGACCCCAAGCATTAGCCGAAGTACGTAGCACTTGGCGAGCCTCAGGATGAACGGTACGGGAGACGATTAATTTTTTGCGTTTGGTAGCACCAGCCGCGAGAACCGCTGCTTCGGATAAAGCTGTAGCGCCATCATACATACTGGCATTGGCAACTTTCATACCGGTTAGTTCGCAAATGTAGGATTGGAATTCGAAGATCGCTTGCAGCTCACCTTGGCTGATCTCCGGTTGATAAGGAGTGTAGGCAGTGTAGAATTCAGAACGGGAAATGACATGGTTGATGACCACAGGGATGTGATGATCGTATAATCCGGCGCCGAGGAAGCTGGCGTGAGAATCAAAGTCGGCATTTTGGTCAGCCAACCCTTTCATGTGGCGCAGCAGGGCGTATTCATCGAGTGGTTCAGATATCGGCATAGTGCCTTGGTAACGTACCGCTTCAGGAATATCGGAGAACAGCTCATCTATAGACTGAATCCCGACGGCCTCCATCATCTCTACGCGGTCCTGTTCTGTCATGGGCAGATAACGGTGCTTCATTAAGGTTTCACTCCTTGGCTTTTTTAAAATATAAGAAAGTACAATTTTCACGCTATACTTTATTCTTCTATTTCTCGCTTAAAAGCTCACCGTCCTTATATGGACGCTAAAGGCGTTTATACTTGTAAAAAGGGGCCTTAATCACTACAGCCTTAAGCTGCTTACCGCGTATCTCTACGTAAACCTCTGTGCCTATTTCACTGTAAGCAGCATCAATCAAAGCCAACCCCAGGTTACGTTTCAGCGTAGGGGACTGTGTTCCGGTTGTGACCTCACCAATCTTAACCCCATCTGCCCAAACAGGATAATGGGAGCGTGGAATGCCTCGATCAATCATTTCTAGGCCGACAAGGCGACGGGGAATCCCAGTTTCTTTTTGCTGTATTAGTGCATCGCGTCCGATAAAGTCTATTTTGTCCAGCTTCACGAAGAACTGTACTCCTGCTTCAAGCGGGGTGATGTCAGCGGATAGCTCCTGACCGTACAGTGGTAATTTTGCCTCAAAACGTAGGGTATCCCGTGCACCCAGTCCAGCAGGTGTTAATCCGTGGGGCGCGCCTGCTGCAAGCAGTCCGTTCCATAACGTTTCTGCACCTTCCAGCGGAGCGTAGATCTCGAAGCCATCTTCACCGGTATAACCCGTACGGGAGATAAGTACCTCTACACCGCAAACGGTGGCGCGTTCAATGAAATGGAAAGGCTTGAGTACTGAAATAGGAGCATCAGTAACTTCCGCGAGAATGGTCTCTGCCAGAGGACCCTGCAAGGCGAGCAAAAGCGTCTCGTCAGAGACATTAGTGAGCGTGACTTCGCCGAATTCAGAGGTCAAATGCTCTTGCAGCCATTGGAAGTCTTTGTCGATGTTGGAGGCATTAACGACGAGCATATAATGCCCTTCGCTTAGGCGATACACGAGTAGGTCGTCGACAACTCCGCCATTTGGATAACAGAGCAGCGTATATTGCGCCGCACCATCTGTAAGGCGGCTGACATCATTGGTTGTCATTTTTTGCAAAAAGGCTTCTGCACCGCTCCCAATCACCATGAATTCACCCATATGCGATACATCGAACAGCCCAGCCTGCTGGCGAACGGCTTCGTGCTCTTTCACGATACCTGTAAACTGTACTGGCAGCTCCCAGCCACCGAAGTCAATGCACCTGGACTCCGCATAAGCGGAATAGAGATCATAAAAAGGTGTTCTTCTCAAAGCATCCATGTCGTCACTCCCCTTGATCTGATTACATACGAAAAAAGGACAGGCAGAAGCAATCATGCATAAATGCACAAATCGCTTTCTGCTCTGTCCTTTGTACCTGAGAGTTACCCTGCCGTAACTAGCTTGCAGGTTTCCCCGTTGGTGATCTGACGCATCTAGCCTTGCGTCTGATGCTCTCCAGAGATACGTCCGACAAAGGTCCTTTTGCCTGAGAGATTCACCCCTGTTAGGGCTTACTCCTTCGGCGCCGTCTTCAAGTGAGACAGTCTCTCCCTATGCCATCATCCGCAATTATATTTCTTCGAGAAACGGTTATTGTCTATAAAAAGACGACAACGTCATTTCTTCTTGTATGTCTCCATTAAACGGGTATAGTCGGGCGCTGTCAACAAGAAAACGTCGAAAAAATGACAAATTTAAATTTCCTGTTAGTAATATTGACATTGTGAGCCGGGATAACTTAGGCTATAACTAAATTTAGAACTCCAAATTGGAAATGAGGCGGCTTGAAATGAGTGAAGTATTAGACAACCTTCTTTACAGCGAAGAGCATGAATGGGCACAGCAAGTAGAAGGGCGAGTAGTACGTGTTGGGATTACGGACCATGCTCAGCATTTATTAGGCGACATCGTATTTGTTGAGTTTCCTGAGGTAGGATCGACCATTTCAGCCGGTGACAGCGTAGGCAGTATCGAATCCGTTAAGACGGTATCGGAGTTGTATTCGCCCGTCTCTGGGACGGTTACCAAGGTGAATGATGGATTAGAAGCTAGTCCGGAGCTTATCAATGATCAGCCGTATGGCGGGGGTTGGATTTTTGAGATTGAAGTTGATGGAGAGTATGCTGATGCTGTAAAAGGTCTGTTAGATGCAGCCGGTTATAGCGCGTTAGTTGCTGAATAATTGGAAATCGGGGACGGAAAATAGTCTGATCAAGTGTGATATTTTTAGCAGCAAGTTTCTGTGATTCGGGGACTTGCTGTTTGTGTTTCTTATGTGGATTGTGCGAGTATTCGTAAACCCAATCGAGTGGTTTGAGGGTCTAGTGGAGTATGGAATTAGGGAAAACCTCCCTCATTTTAGACGATTATAGCGTGAGAGTTAGGGTTTTAGGGAATTCCTCCCTAATCATCTCGGTAAAACCACTATTTCAGACTAAAAAGAGTAATAATCAGGGAGAAATTCCCTCATTCCGCGATTGGATACGATAATAGGTGAATAATCAGGGAGGTTTTCCCTAATTAAATTGGATGAAGCCCCTTGTAAGCTCAATGTGGTAATTGCAAAGGCCCCTGCCGCCGAACTTAGCTCTGAGCGCAAGCAACTATATTTTATTCCACCTCTTGAAGCTGTCGAAGTACAATGATCTCTACGCGTCGATTTTTCTGTTTGCCTGCTACCGTAGTATTATCTGCTGTTGGTCGGGTATCGGCATAACCTGCATATTGAAAAGTGTCCGGGTTCAGTCCTTCATTATCTAAGAAAAAGCGCAGCACAGAAAGCGCACGAGCACCCGATAGCTCCCAATTGTCGTTATAACGTGAAGCTGATGACACTGGTGTATTATCCGTATGTCCTTCAATGCTGATCGTTGCTCCGATATCTTTGAATAAGCCAGACAACTGCTGAAGAGCAGGAAGGGCTGGTGACTTCACATCTGCTTTACCCACATCAAAAAGAAAACGGTCGCTGAGCGTGATTTCTATGCCCTGCGGTTTGTCGGCTACAAATATTTGTTCACCGAGATTATTCTCCTCCACATAGTGGGTGATCACACCCATTAACTCAGCAAGCTTCGCCTCTTGTTCTCGAAAAGCCAACTCCCGTGCTGAAGGTGTTTCATTCTCCGTTTGTTCATCAGAACCGTCATTTGGTTTTGCAGTTGCGTTCGCATTCCCATCTGTACTCTCTGGTTTGTTGTCAGGGGTCTTTCCAGCATCTAAAATACCATCCCCGCCTTCAAGAACAGTGCTGCTCGACTTGAAAGTCTGGGATAAAGAGCCGGTCACGATATTATATTTGTCAGTGTCCAGGCTGCTCATCGCATACAATATAACGAAAAATATAAGTAAAAGTGTAATTAGATCAGCGTAAGTAATCATCCAACGATCACGGCTTTCTCGATTCTCTACCCGCCGTTTGCGCCGGTCTCTTTGTCTCATATAAAACCTCTTGCTTCTGCACGGTCATCTGTGGTGGTGTCTGAAATGAAGGAGTTCAGTTTTTTACGCACCAGCAGCGGATGATCCCCGTTCTGTAGAGAAAGAATGCCTACTAGCAGCATCTCCATGCTATGCAGCTCACTTTGGCTGCGGGATTTGATTTTGGAAGCAATGGGTAAAAATATTAGATTAGCGATGGCTACTCCGTACAGTGTTGCAGTGAACGCTACTGCGATAGAGGTACCTAGATTTGATGGGTCCGTAAGGTTGCCCAGTACCCTAATAAGTCCCATAACTGTACCGATGATCCCCATCGTTGGAGCATATCCGCCAGCGGCTTCAAAAATCTTGGCGTAGCTTTCATGCTTCAATTCTTTCGCATCCATTTCCAATTCCAAAATCTGTCTTACCTGCTCAGGGTCAGTGCCATCGACGATAAGCAACAGTCCTTCGCGCGTAAAAGAATCGGGATGCAGTTCCGCTTGTTTTTCGAGCATTAAAACGCCGCCGCGGCGGGCCACTGTGGCCATTGCGATAAGCTCTTCTGCTTTCTCTTCATCACGTTCAGGATTGCGGCCAAAAGCCATGCGCAGAGCGGCGGGAATGGAGCGTAGCTTAGCTGCCGGGAAGCTGATCATTACGGCAGCAATCGTACCTCCAAATACAATCAAAGCTGCATTAAGCTGCAGCAGTCCGGAAAGGCTTCCGCCTTCCCAGAGGTAGCCGCCGATTAGCGCAGCCAGTCCGGCCACTAGGCCGATTATTGCGGTAATATCCATGCTTCAAGCTCCTAACATTTCTGTGTATTATGGTTTGCATCGATCTAAGCAACACTGTATAATGAACGGGAACACATATTCTTATCTTCCATATTTTTTACTATCGTATGGAGAGAGAAGATTCAGACAACAATTATAATATATTAATCTAGTTTAGACGATAGAGGGGAGACGGGCAAATGAGTGATATTGTCGTCAGTACGAAGACTTTTGAATTGGAGTCCGAGTATACACCCCAGGGCGATCAGCCTCATGCCATAGATGAATTACTACAAGGCATCCGGCAGGGTAAGAAGCACCAGACGCTGCTGGGAGCGACAGGTACAGGGAAGACCTTTACTGTCGCGCAAGTTATTTCCAAATTAAATCGCCCCACGCTGGTTATTGCGCATAACAAGACACTGGCTGCCCAGCTGGCAAGTGAGTTTAAGGAGTTTTTCCCGAATAATTCGGTAGACTATTTCGTCAGCTACTACGACTATTACCAACCAGAGGCGTACATTCCCTCCTCCGATACTTATATTGAGAAAGATTCCAGTATTAACGAAGAGATTGATAAACTTCGCCACTCCGCGACAAGCTCCTTGTTCGAACGGCGTGACGTTATTATTGTAGCGAGTGTGTCTTGTATTTACGGTCTCGGTTCACCAATGGAATACGGAAGCTTGCTGTTGTCCTTGCGGGTTGGGATGGAGAAACCGCGCAATGAGATTCTGAGCAGACTGGTGGATATTCAATACCAGCGCAATGATATCAATTTTGTACGCGGAACATTCCGTGTACGTGGTGATGTGGTTGAAATCTTCCCGGCCTCTCAGGGTGAACATGCGATTCGCGTTGAATTGTTTGGCGATGAGATTGAGCGGATCACTGAAATTGATGTTTTAACGGGTGAATTGATCGGTGAACGCGACCATGTCGCCATTTTTCCGGCTTCTCACTTTGTTACCAAGGAAGAAACGATGCGTGTAGCAATAGTCAATATTGAACGGGAGCTGGAAGAGCGGCTGACCGTGCTTCGTGACGCAGGCAAGCTTCTGGAAGCGCAACGTCTGGAACAACGGACACGTTACGATATTGAGATGATGAAGGAAGTGGGTTTCTGTTCGGGGATCGAGAACTATTCCGGGCCGCTAACCTTCAGGGAGCCTGGAGCAACTCCATATACGTTAATGGATTATTTTCCTGATGATATGTTAATTGTCGTAGATGAATCCCATGTTACCCTTCCGCAAATTCGGGCGATGTATAACGGTGACCGGGCGCGTAAGACAGTGTTGGTAGAGCATGGTTTCCGTCTGCCTTCTGCACTGGATAACCGTCCGCTTCAGTTCGAAGAGTTCGAAGATAAAGTGAACCAGATCATTTACGTTTCCGCGACACCTGGACCTTATGAAATGGAACACTGCGAAACTATGGTGCAGCAGATTATCCGTCCGACTGGGCTATTGGATCCAATCATTGAGGTTCGTCCTACAGAAGGCCAGATCGATGATCTGATTAGCGAAATCCGTGACCGGGTTGAACGTGATGAACGTGTACTCGTTACCACTTTGACGAAGAAGATGTCGGAGGATCTGACAGACTACTTTAAGGAAATCGGTATTAAGGTTCGTTATATGCACTCTGACATCAAAACACTGGAACGGATGGCGATCTTGCGGGATCTTCGTCTCGGTACGTTCCATGTACTGGTAGGGATTAACCTCCTGAGAGAAGGTCTCGACTTACCGGAGGTATCTTTAGTTGCAATTCTCGATGCCGATAAAGAAGGGTTCCTTCGTTCCGAACGTTCACTAATTCAGACGATTGGCCGTGCGGCTCGTAACTCTGAGGGTCGTGTAATCATGTATGGTGATCGTATAACTGATTCGATGGAGAAAGCGATGAGCGAAACATCGCGCCGTCGCGCCATTCAGATTGCTCATAATGAGAAACATGGCATTACCCCAACCACCATTAATAAAAAAGTGCGTGACATCATCGAGGCGACGAAGGTTGCTGAGTCTAAAGCCGATTATCTCACAGGTGTTGGTGGCAAGATGAATAAGAAAGAAAAACAAAGTCTGATCCAGCGTCTGGAAGCTGAAATGAAGGACGCTGCCAAGAACCTGCAATTCGAACGCGCGGCAGAGCTACGCGACGCATTGCTGGAGCTTCGGGCTGAGTAATAAACTATTAATGTATCACCGATATTTAAAATAGGTATTGAACGGTGCTGTCCTAGACCGTTCTTTTTGAATCAATAGAGGGTCGCGTATCCCGCGATGTTTATGGCACTTATGCGTATCCCACAGGGACAGCACCATGCAATGCACTTGGCACTTATGCGTATCCCGCAGGGACAGCACCATGCAACGTCTATGACAGTTGCTTGTACCTGCTTTTAGGTAGTGCGAGAATGTCCAAGCGGTCCCGCAGGGATAAGCGCTCCGAGCGTCGTAGTCACTAAGTTACCTCCCACCATACTCCTTCTCCAGAAAATGCGGGTGTCCAGAGGGTGCAACCCTTGGGGCCCTCCCTTGGAAGGGAGGGTTTGGGAGGGATCGAAAGGCTTTGAAAGGGCTTTGAAAAGGCTTTGAGAATATCTTGAAATAAAGTTGAAATAGTTTTTTAAAGGAGAGGTTCCGTTGGCGAACGAAAATATTGTAATTAAAGGCGCGAGGGCGCACAATCTCAAAAACATCGATGTGACGATTCCACGTGACCGTTTCGTCGTGCTGACGGGACTGAGCGGCTCAGGTAAATCATCGCTTGCATTTGATACGATTTATGCTGAAGGACAACGGCGTTATGTTGAATCTTTGTCGGCTTATGCACGTCAGTTCTTGGGTCAAATGGAGAAACCAGATGTGGATTCGATTGATGGCTTGTCCCCGGCGATATCTATAGATCAGAAGACAACAAGCCGGAACCCACGCTCCACGGTAGGTACAGTTACGGAGATTTATGACTATTTGCGGTTGCTCTTTGCACGTATTGGTCATCCCCATTGCCCAGAGCATGGTATTGAGATTACCTCCCAGACCGTTGAACAGATGGTAGACCGGATTATGCAGTATCCCGAGAAAACTCGGTTGCAGATCCTGGCGCCAATCATTTCAGGACGTAAAGGTGAGCATAAAGGACTCTTCACAGATATCTCTAAGCAAGGCTTCGTACGTGTGCGTGTGGACGGGGAACTAAGAGATCTGTCTGAGGATATTGAACTAGAAAAGAATAAAAAACATACAATAGAAGTTGTGGTAGACCGGATCGTTGTTAAAGACGATGTGGAGACCCGGCTGACGGATTCACTGGAGACGGCGCTTAAGCTTTCGGGCGGTAAAATCCTTGTGGATATCATCGGCCAGGAAGAGCTGCTTTTCAGCTCTAACTTTGCTTGTCCAATTTGTGGTTTTAGTATTGAAGAGTTGGCACCACGGATGTTCTCTTTCAACAGTCCGTTTGGAGCTTGTACAGAGTGTGATGGACTTGGCATGAAGATGGTGGTCGATCCAGACCTGCTTATTCCTGATGCTGAGAAATCCATCGAAGAAGGTGCTTTTTTAGCTTGGACTGGAAGTACTTCTAATTACTATCCGCAATTCCTGAAGTCGGTTTGTGAACACTTTAAAATTCCACAGAACGTTCCGGTAAGCAGTCTGACACCTGATCATATGAATAAATTACTGAACGGTACAGGCAGTGAGAAGGTCCGCTTCCGTTATGAAAATGATTTCGGTCAAAAGAAAGATGCGATGGTTGCTTTTGAAGGGATTATACCTAACCTAGAGCGGCGTTACCGTGAAACTGCTTCGGATGGTATTCGTGAATTTATCGAAGGATTTATGAGTGCTAAGCCATGTCATGTATGTAAAGGTAAACGTCTGAAAAAAGAAATATTAGCTGTGACTATCAATGATCATAATATTTCTGATGTTACGGACCTTTCAATAGGAGACTGCCAGCATTGGTTTGAAGAGATAAAATTGAGCGAAAAAGAAACAGCCATCGCCAATCTCATTCTAAAAGAGATCTGCAATCGACTTGGATTCCTTGTGAATGTGGGCTTGGATTATTTGACGCTTAGCCGTGCGGCAGGTTCTCTTTCCGGTGGTGAGGCGCAGCGTATTCGGTTGGCTACTCAGATTGGTTCAAGTCTCATGGGTGTATTGTACATTCTGGATGAGCCAAGTATTGGCTTGCATCAACGGGACAATGATCGTCTGATCTCTACGCTTGCGCATATGCGCGATCTAGGTAACACGCTAATTGTTGTAGAGCATGATGAAGATACGATGATGGCAGCGGATTATATTATTGATATTGGTCCGGGCGCAGGTATTCATGGTGGACAAGTTATGGCTCAAGGGACGCCAGAAGAGATTATGAAAGATCCGAATTCATTAACGGGTGAATATTTAAGCGGACGTAAATTTATTCCGGTTACTGCTAAACGCCGTCCTACCGATGATCGCTGGGTAGAAATACGTGGTGCTAAAGAGAATAACCTGAAAAATGTGAATGTGAAGATTCCATTAGGTGTATTTACAGCGGTGACAGGTGTATCGGGTTCCGGTAAATCCTCGCTTATCAACGAGATTCTTTACAAGAGTTTGGCACGGCAGCTGAATAAGGCTGTGAAGGTGCGTCCTGGTCAGCATAAAGAAATTCGTGGACTAGAAAATCTCGATAAGGTTATTGAAATCGATCAGTCGCCAATCGGGCGGACACCGCGCTCCAACCCAGCAACTTATACAGGTGTATTCGATGACATCCGTGACCTATTCTCCAAGACAAATGAGGCTAAGGTACGTGGTTTCCAAAAGGGGCGCTTCAGCTTTAACGTAAAAGGCGGACGTTGTGAAGCTTGCCGTGGAGACGGGATTATTAAGATTGAGATGCACTTCTTGCCGGACGTATACGTCCCTTGCGAAGTATGTAAAGGCAAACGGTATAACCGGGAAACCCTAGAAGTGAAATATAAAGGCAAAAACATTTCAGATGTGTTAGAGATGACGGTAGAGGATGCAACAGAGTTTTTTGTAAATATCCCGCGTATCCATCGTAAAATGCAAACACTGATGGATGTAGGCCTTGGTTATATTAAGATTGGTCAACCGGGAACCACTTTATCCGGTGGTGAAGCACAGCGGGTAAAATTGGCTTCTGAGCTCTACCGTCGCAGTACGGGTAAAACACTTTATATTTTGGATGAGCCTACGACAGGTCTGCATGTAGATGACATTGGTCGTCTGCTTGAGGTATTGCATCGTTTGGTGGATTCCGGAGAATCGGTTCTTGTTATTGAACATAATCTGGATGTAATCAAGACAGCGGATTATATCATCGATATGGGACCGGAAGGTGGTAGCGGCGGTGGTACCGTTCTGGCAACAGGAACACCGGAGAAGATCATTACTGTCACAGAGTCTTACACAGGTAAGTATCTGAAGCCGGTTCTGATTCGTGATACAGAGCGGACCGAAGCGCTTATGCTTGAGACGGCGGAAACCCTCTAAATAAACAGAAAGTAATATAACCTATGTATAATAAGGCCTCGGTATCTTGCCGGGGCTTTTGTTGTAGGTTGTAAGCAATAATTTTTACAGGGGAAATATCTAACAAATAACAACGAACAGCTAACCTCGTCCTCTAGAATGGAGTCAAAGCCATTTGAGGTGTTGTAGGATTATCCGTAATTATACGAAAGATGGCTCATAGATATATGATGTGATTTTTCTAGCAAAAGTTATACGGATTCTATAGAAAAATGGATTTAATAATAGGCAAGGTAGGCATATGTAGGACATGTTCGTAGTAAGATTCAATGAGGAGTATTCTGTTGATAGGGTTAACGGGTAATTGATTAAAGTTAGGGTCAAAAGTTCCTTGAAAACCGAATAATTAATCATTCATATCACTCTATCAAATAACTGTTTGTTAGATTAGGGAAAACCTCCCTGAAAATCCGAGTTTTTAGATCATATAAGGTGAAATCCGGGAAAACATCCCCAATTATCGGGTGAATTTGCTCATATACCCGGTTTTCTAATGATTTTTAGGGAGGAATTCCCTGATAACCACAAAATGAACTGTTAATCGGACAATTTTAGGGAGAATTTCCCTAATTCTTTAAAAACCTAAATTTAGAGCCCGGAATGTTAAGTTCTAAGTTCTAAGTTCTAAGTTCTAAGTTCTAAGTTCTAAGTTCTAAGTTCTAAGTTCTGAATTTCAATTTCAATTCACTGCTCAATTTATTTCATCTCTAAAGCAGTTAATGGACTTTCTATTGTAACCTTCACGACGAAAGAGTTGACTGGGCTCACAGCACTTTTCACTATGTTGCACTCAATTGTCAGTGATCAATCTCATCAATATTACGGATTTTGCAGGGATAAAATATATTTTTTGCGACAAATACATAATTTTTCTACAAAACCTATTGCATCGCCCAAATGGTAGCGATAACATAGAAGGTGATATGGGGATTACTGGATCTTGCTTGACAACATTTTTGAGGAGGTAAGGTTATGCTGCTTGCAGAAGTTGCCGCGCAAGGACCGTCTAAATTTCATACCTTTGATGTGTTTATGATTTTATTTACCATCTTGATTTTGGTCGGGGTTGTTCGACTATTGAAAGCTCCCCAGAAGAACAAATTTGCCATTGGTTTTGGAGCCGTTAGTTTGCTGGTTTTTGTGATCTCTGACTATGCCATGGTGATGCATTGGTTAAGTTAATGAAAGAACTAAATTGAACAGCTTTGCACCAAAAGACTCCTTTAACGCCATGGGCGCATTGAAGGCGTCTTTTTTCAAATAATATAATGTAAAATTTATCCATGAGCAAAGAGAGGGTCTGGTGAGGAATGAGGAGTGTTGGGGAGAAGCTGGTGAAGAAAGGATTAGGTCTATTACTGTGCGGCGTAGTGCTGTCGGGAGTATGGAGTCAGTCGGTGTTTGCTTTTGATAGTACTAGTAAGGTGGTTAGTAAAGCAGCGGCAGAAGATCCGATACCTGGAATTATTAAAAGTATCACTCCTTCTGTTGTGGGCATTATCGGCAAAGACGAGAGTGGCGGGAATAGTGGCCCGGATGATCGGTACAATCTGACGCATGGCTCCGGCATCATTGTGAAATCGAACGGATGGATTGTAACCAATGCTCATGTAATCAAGGATCTGCAAAATGCCATAGTGGTCACTTCGGACTCCAAAACCTACAGTGTTAAAGAAACATATCTGGATGAAGTTAGTGATCTGGCGCTGATCAAAATCAATGCCACCCATTTAAAGCCCGCCAAGTTTATTCCAGCGAATAGCAAAACAGTGGTTGGGGAGAAGGTTATTGCTATCGGAACACCGATTAGCTTTTCTCTACGAAACTCAGCGACTGTAGGCGTTATAAGTGGTCTTAACCGTGAGGTAGATGCGGCTTATCGTCTTATCCAGAGTGACACTGCGATTAATCCCGGAAACAGCGGAGGGCCGCTTGTAAATATGAAAGGTGAGGTGCTGGGAATCAACAGCCTGAAATACTCAGCGGTGGGTGTGGAAAATATGGGGTTTTCGATTCCAGCGAATACTGTGCAGTATATTATGAACCAGCTTTTAAAATATGGTGAGGTACAGCATCCGAGTCTAGGGCTAGAACTGGAGGCAAGCTGGTCTACGATTGTGGGATTGCCAACGCTGGACCCTTTGTCCGTCACTAAGGTGGTATCTTCAGAAGCGCTCAAGTCAGGGGTTGCTGAAGGGGACGTCTTGTATAGCATCGACGGGCATCGTGTGGTCTCACTAGTTGATATTAATGAATTGTTCAAAAGCTACCTGCCGGGAGCAACTGTGCGGCTGGTTATGCAAAGCGATGGGGATATCGTCGTCCGTAAACTCGTGCTCACTCAAGGTGATCCGTTGTTAAGCGGAGATGATTATGAAACGGATGGGGACGAGCACGCGGAAGAGTGATTAGCAAACTGGAGAGGGGGACGGTAAATGGGCTTTAAAATTTTAAAACAAGGATTTTGTGCGATGCTGGCCTTATTACTGCTATTTTCTATATTACCCATACAAACAGCATTAGCTTCACAAGGAGATAAGCTACAGCTGAGTCTAAAAGTTGGTAGTACTTCAGCTACGGTGAATGGTAAGAAGGTGGCTATCGAGCGGCCTTATACGGAGAATGGAACGGTTATGGTCCCGCTTGGGGTTTTTAAAAAGACGTTTGGCAGCACTGTTTCCTTAGAGCAGAACAATGTTGTAAAAGTAACCTATGGTGCTCATTCAGGGGTGATGACGATTGGGAGTGATATCGCTTGGAAGAATGGGATCAAAGTTAAACTGGGCTCAGCGCCCCGGATGGTTTCAGATGTGCTGATGGTACCGCTACGCTTTGTAGCTGATGTGTTAGGTGCGACCCTCTCTCAAGGGAGTGGGGGTGAGCTAATGGTTACCCTAGTTCCTATAGACAACGAAGAAGATACGCCAGAGGATACTGGGATTGACAGCGATGTTGGTAAGACTCAAATTGGAAACAGTTATTTTCAATGGACACTGAATTATCCCTCTGGGCTGATTGCTGGAAATAGCGGTGGAGATGAAAGTGTGGCTACCTTTTCAAGTGCGGACAATCTATATTATGTGGAGATTCATGTAAGTGACCAGGCGGTTGCGGTGGATACGGATGGGCTGTTGGAACAGCTGGTTCGGGAGGTCGAGGCAGGTGGGGAGCTGATTTTGGATCGGGAGTCGTTCCCCAAAGCCGCGGTACCTTATGCTAGATTGATCAGTAAAGATTCCAGTGGAGCGCTCTGGGAAAGCAGACTGTTATATGCTGAAGGTCGACTCTACGAGATTTATTTGACGGATAACAAAGCAGTTAATTATAAGGATTTTGCTAAATATACAGGATTACTTAACTCTTTCCAGCCTTCTTTTGATACTAAAAGCAAAAAAATCCGTGATCTTTCTACGGTGAAAAGTGGATTGCGAGACGCGTATAATGAGGACTATGGGATTTCACTACAGGTTCCCGCAGATTGGAGTAAGGACGACCAGCATCTCTATTACGAGAGTAAGCAGGGAAGTCATCTGAGTGTGGCAGTTACCTCGGCACCTGCTGGTTCTACACTAGAGAGCTGGGCTGAAGATCTGAAAATGAAAACTAAAGAAAACTTTGTAGCGGATGCTTATATTCTGAAAGACAGCAACAAGTCGGAGATCTCGGGCGTATCCGCACAAATTAATGAGCTACAGCTAAATTACGGCAACGGTGTTACTACAGAATATCAAGCTCTCATACTCAAAAATGGGTATCGTTATTATTTTGAATATGTAACAGCTGCTGGGCAAGATGACGATAAGGCAAAATTCAAAGCCATCATATCCTCTATTGATATTGATTTTGCTCTGCTGAAGGAGAACTTCGGGCGACTCGCTAGTGATGATTATAAGACGCTCAAAAATAAGACACTAACCAAAGTATCCAAAACCTACGGTTATGCCATTGATATTCCAAGTTTATGGACACCTTATCAGGATATTTTTGAGACGCAGTCGATTGAATATCGGTTCAGCGGAGGACGTCTACAGATCAACTCAAAACCCGAGGGTTCAGTGGATTATACAGTTAATGTGCTCAAAGATGCTTATCAAAATAAAAATAATGATCCCAAAGGCCCTCGTATAGAAAGTGTAGTGGAGTCTACCATTGCGGATGTCCCTGCTACGATCATAACTGTACATCAAATCAAAAATGGCATCCCTCTTCGCAGTAAGCAGGTTGTGTTTGGTAAAAATGATGTGGTCTACACGATTACCGTTACGCTGAATGATGCCAATGCCACTGCAGAACAGCAGGCTCTATTAGACAAGACACTACAATCGTTTCGGTTCACAGGCAGCAATTAGTTAAAAGAGTACCAATGTCATAGTTGACACACGAATAGAAGCATGTAAATCAATCAGACGAAGAACGTCCCAGTTGCCGATTTGGCTTGGGGCGTTCTTTTTTTGTATAAAGGGGGAAAAGTAATGATTAATTCGGATTTTGAAAATGAACATCGGTTGTTACTAGAGCGACATTTGAGTCTCAGAACGGGCGAACGGAGAGGAAGATTACTTAGGGGGCACCAATACGCTGAGAAACTATTACTTAAAAATGTCTGGTGGCCACTATTCGGCAACTTAAAGCATTTGCATCCGGAATATGAGGTGTACGATTGGAATCGCAAGTCACAATTTCTTGATGTCGCTTTCCTCCCACCTTTTGGCCGGTTTGGATTGGAATGCGACGGATTTCAGAGCCATGTTAAAGATATGGATCGGGAGAGGTTCAGCTACTCTTTAAACTGAGAAACTTTTTTAACAGGTATGGGGTGGAAAATCATCCATTTTTCTTTTGATGATGTTCAGAACCGTCCTGAGATTTGCCGAATGCTACTTCAAACTGTTATTGGACCTTCCTTAATCCAGAAAAGTCCGGCGAATTATACCTCTCCCTTAGAAAGAGAGATTATACGATTAGCGTGGAATTTAGGAAAAGGGATTCGACCCAAGGATGTTATGAACCATTATGATGTTAATTTTCGTACTGCTCGTAAATGGTTGCAGAGTTTAGTGGATAAGGGATACCTGCGGCCTATTATAAAAAATACATATATTTGTTACTATGAACCGATAGAAGGGTTGTCGGAAGGGTTGTTTTAGGAGGTTTCGATCCAATGCTATCCAAGTTGGGCATAATGTGAATAACTAAAGGGTGGATTAGTGTATTTGATACAACATTTTATTGTATGTCACGGAATTCCTAGTGAATTGTTGTAAATGTTGCAACTTTTTGTACCGGTTGTCGATACTAGAGTGTGAGAATGATGCTTTATGTACAACATTTAGTTGTCGAAGCGCTGAATTGGGCAATAAAGTTGCATGTTCTACAACATTCATGGAGTAAAGAGCAAGAAGTCAGCTTCCTGACAGCATTATGACTTTTATTCTATATAAATGTTGGTAAACGCATAGCGCTCAAGTGTGATATTTGATACAATTATCAAGTTAATCAACTAGAAATGACCCGTCAAATGGCGGTTTGGGAGGATATAAATGAAAGAGCAACAAATACGCAGAGAAGACGTGGAGCTATTGGCACCGGCAGGTGATTGGGACTGCATGCGTGCAGCGGTAGCAAACGGAGCGGATGCTATCTTTTTTGGCGTAGAGAAGTTTAATGCACGGGCCAGAGCGAACAACTTTCGCATGGACGAGCTGTCGGAAATTATGGCGTTTTTGCATAGCTATGGTGTGAAGGGATTTTTGACCTTTAATATACTGGTTTTTGAAAATGAATTGTCTGATGCAAAAGAACTGATTGATGCATGCGTGGATGCTGGCGTAGACGCAGTAATTGTACAAGATTTAGGTTTGGTCAAAATGATCCGCGAAATCTCACCGGATTTCCCGATTCACGGATCGACACAGATGACCATTACTTCGCCGGAAGCGGTCGAGTTTACTAAACCTTTCAGTTTGGAACGTGTGGTATTAGGTCGTGAGAACAATTTGAAACAAATTCGTACGATCGGAGAGCAAGCCCGCTTACCGATGGAAGTATTCGTACACGGTGCTTTGTGTGTTTCCTACTCAGGTCAATGTCTGACCTCTGAAATGTGGGGCGGACGTTCAGCCAACCGCGGTGAATGTGCTCAGGCTTGCCGCTTGCCTTATGATCTGATGGTGGATGGTGAGGTAAAACCTATGGGAGACGTAACTTATTTGCTTTCTCCTAAGGACCTGGCAGCAATTGATCTAATGCCTGAACTGATCGAGGCGGGTGTGACTTCTTTTAAAATCGAAGGCCGCCTCAAAAGCCCGGAATATGTAGCGAATGTAGTTAGTAAGTATCGTAAAGCGATTGATCGGTATTTTGAAGGCGATCTGTCTAAACCTTCGAAGGAGGAGGTGCGCGAGCTGCAACAAAGCTTCTCCCGCGGGTTTACACATGGTTTCCTGGATGGAACGAACAATAAGAAACTGGTAGACGGGACTTTCCCAAAAAGCCGTGGTGTATATTTAGGGACGGTTGAGCAAATTCTGCGTGATGGAGTGGTCTGCCGTATTCATGCACCGCTTAAGCGTGGGGACGGAATTGTTTTTGACGCTGGGGATCCGACGAAAAAAGAAGAAGGCGGTCGTGTCTACGACCTCCGTCGTAAAGGTGTGAAGCTGGAAGGCGAAGCCGGAGAAGGCTGGATCATCGACATCGTAGCCGGTCGTAATGATGTGGATCTTCGTCGTCTAAATGTCGGTGACCGCATCTGGAAAACAAATGACCCTGCATTAGATAAGGCGCTGCGCCAGACTTATGAAACTGAAAAGCCGTACCGGGTATTTCCGGTACATGTTAGAGTGCAAGGCTGCGTCGGTGAGAAGCTGACGACTTGGTGGACGGACGTTCAGAAGAACGTTACCGTCCGTGTGGACTCGGAGCTCGCGCTGGAAGCCGCGCAAAAGCGTCCGATGGATACCGCGCTGCTGGAAGAACAATTCGGCCGCCTGGGCGGGACCGTGTTCCAGCTTGACGCGTTGGAGTCGCATCTGCAAGGCGACGTCATCGTCCCTATGCGCGAGCTGAACAGCATCCGCCGCCAAGCGGTGGAGCTGCTTGCGGGCGAGCGCCCGAAACCGCCCGTCTACGTGAAACGGGCGATCGAGGTTTACGGCGACGCCACCCACAAGGGCGTCGCTCCGCAGCGCGCTGGTGAAGCGGAGCTCACCGCGCTGTGCCGCAGCCTGCCGCAGGTGCAGGCTGCGCTCGAGGCCGGCGTGAGAAACATCTACGCCGACTTCGAGTTTATCAAGCAGTTCCCGGCAGCGGTAGATGCGGTACGGGCTGCAGGGGCCAGCATAGCGCTGGCCACGCCGCGCATTCATATGCCGGGCGAGAACGGCTACCACGCGAATATTCTTCGCTTGCAGCCGGATGCTGTGCTCGTGCGTAATACAGGCGCGTTATATTATTATCTGCGCCGCCGCCAGGAGCAGCCGGATGCTGTGCATCCACGCCTGATCGGTGATTTCTCACTGAATATCGCCAATCATAAAGCAGTGGATTTGTTCCTTGAGGCTGGCTGTGACATAGTAACGCCATCCTATGACTTGAACATTCAACAGATGGTTGATCTGCTTGAACACAGTGATACGTCCCGGATGGAGGTTGTTATTCATCAGCATTTGCCGATGTTCCATACTGAACACTGCGTGTACTGTACCTTTATGAGTGAAGGCACAGACTATACGAACTGTGGTCGTCCTTGTGAAGAGCACCGTGCTTCTTTGCAAGACCGTATTGGAATGTCACATCCAGTTCGTGTGGATGAAGGCTGCCGTAACACCGTCTATAACGCTGTTGAGCAGTCTGGTGCGGAGTATCTGAATAATTTCCGTGACCTAGGAGTATCTTCATACCGTGTGGAGTTCTTGGAAGAGACACCAGAGCAAGTGGCTGAGGTAATTAGCCTCTACAGCCGCGCTCTGCGTGGTGAAATCTCTGGTACACAGGTATGGAAGAGCCTAAAGGCTACTAACCAACTTGGTGTAACGCGTGGGCAATTGGTGAACGCGAAGTAATAAGAGTTAAGAGTTAAAGATAAGGGCTAAGTAACTACCAGGTAGATGCTGGTATTGCTTAGCCCTTTTTTCGGAATTGATCTCGTCCTCACCCTAATTTGCATATACTAAATAGTAGTATATTATAGGGTCAGCCAAGTATTTAAAATAGCAATAATTGATTATAATTCCTGCCCTCTTATTTCATTGGAATAGATATACAAATATAACAAACACTCTGACATAAATGTGCTGTAACTGCTATAATTGAAAGAAATATGCCATTTTAGGGTACTTACAGATATGTAATTGAAAAGAGTATACGATAGAAGGAGTTAATGTGATGAAGATCCGTAAAGCGATTATTCCCGCCGCAGGTCTCGGCACTCGTTTTTTACCTGCAACTAAAGCAATGCCTAAAGAAATGCTACCGATTGTAGATAAACCAACGATCCAATATATTGTTGAAGAAGCAGTCGCTTCCGGGATCGAGGATATTATTATTGTAACGGGGAAAGGCAAACGTGCGATTGAGGACCACTTTGATAACTCATTTGAACTGGAATTTAACTTGGCTGAGAAGCAGAAGTGGGAGTTGCTTGAATCTGTTCGCAAATCTTCTGAAATGGCTGATATCCATTATATCCGCCAAAAAGAGCCAAGAGGTCTCGGACATGCGATTTGGTGTGCACGTAAATTCATAGGAAACGAACCGTTTGCTGTCCTACTCGGCGATGATATTGTTGAAGCGGACAAACCGTGCCTCAAACAGATGATTGACATATATGACGAGTATAAATCTTCTATCGTGGGTGTTCAGCCTGTTCCGTGGGAGGAAGTATCACGGTATGGTGTGGTAGATGGTTCGCCTTTGGCGGAACGTGTCTACAAGGCGAATCGTCTAGTAGAGAAGCCGAAGAGAGAAGAGGCTCCTTCTAATTTAGCGATTTTAGGACGATACATCTTAACCCCACGTATCTTCGATATGCTTGGAGAACAGCAGGTGGGTGTAGGTGGAGAGATCCAACTTACTGACGCGATAGCACGTCTAAGCGAGGTTGAACGAATTATTGCCTATGACTTTGAAGGTAAACGTCATGATGTGGGTGAGAAAATGGGCTTTATCCAGACTACCATTCATTATGCACTTCAACACGAGGAACTTAAAGATGACCTGCTTCGTTATATGAAAGAGCTTGTCGAGAGCGAAGCAGCTAAGGTCGGGCTATAAGTAAATCTCATATATCGAAAAAAGGCGCGCCACTGTAATTACAGTGGCGCGCCTTTATGGTTTCTTTCTTTTTTAAAATTGTGAATTTGTAATGGCCTCAACTTGTGCTGCTTCCGCAGGATCAGCTGCGATCAGCGAATCGTATAGTACCTGATCTTCACCACCAGTTTTCGCCAGTGCAGCAAGGTACCAACGGGCAATCTCACGATTGGTTGCATCAGCGAAATCTTGGCTTAAGGCTGTTTTTAAGATGGAGGCTGCAATTTGTATCTTTCCAGACATATACTGCATTTTCCCTACCTTCAGTGTTATATCTGGATTAAATGTCTTCGAAGGATCATTATCCGCAATTACATGATCGTAGGCCAAAAGCCCAATGACAAAACCAGCTTTCATGTTGTCTATTCTATCTGGATTATCTTGTTGTGCATAAGCTGCCTGCCCCAAATCAAATGAACGGCTGATGAGTGAACTGTACCAATTTATATCCCATGGAGTTCCACTGTTCATGATATCCGTGTAATTAGCATCTGAATTAAGCTTGAGGGTGGTGTTCGCTGCATCCTCTTGTCCGGATAAAAGTTGCATTTTGCCAACGTTCAAAGCGATAGTTGGCGTTACTGAGAAAGGACGCCCTTGCAGTTGTTCTGGTGGAAGAGTCTTCAGATGTTCAATCCCAGCTAGAACGTGGTTATATGCTTCAAGTTCTTCTGCGAAGTACTTTTCTTTCTTAACTTCATCCTTTTGATTAAGTGCTTGCTGACCTAAGGCAAAGGAACGGCTGATGAGAGTATCATACCAGCTAATATCCCAATTGAACTTATCAGCATTATCGAGGTAAACATTGTATGCAAGGTCACTTTGACCCTTTAAATCATAGTAGCCCGCCATTTGAGCTAAAAGATATTTGTTGTAAGGCTCATCCTTTAGCGCTCGAGTTAATACATTATTTGCTTCAACAAGAAATTGCTCATCTTGCGTTTGTTTGAATACCGTCATATCAATGGCAGATAAAGAGATAGCTGATTCAGGATGATTAGGGCGGTTTTTTAAAGCTTTAACCAACGGCGCTTTAATTTCTTCATAGGAAGTGCTCACTCTAATTAGATTCTTACCCTTTAGAGCAGCATTACTGGAGCCAATATAGCTGATCGAAAGGAATAACAAGAATACAGTACCTATTGTGAGAGCTGCGAAATACCCAAGCCGAATACCGGCTTTATTCCAATTTTTTCTTAACTTTTTACTGTCCATCACAACTGCCATCCCAGCCAGTCCAAGGAAGACGAGTATCCCCATAAAGGCATAACTCATGTTGAAATCAAGTAAACTGTGCACAAGAATCGATAAAGCAATGATTAGATAGAAGAAGCCATTCTCAAAATCATTTTTATCCCGTTTTACATACCCGCGAATATACTTATAGAAAATATACAGAATGAAACCCATAAATACGATAAAACCAAGAATCCCAACCTCGATTAAAAATTGAAGAAAGAAGTTGTGCACCTGGCGGCTAGTATAAGGGTTATTCTGATAATGTTCATATAGTGAGGACCAGCCTCCACCACCAGCACCAAGGATTGGATAATCCTTAACTACCTTCATGGCATCTTTATAAAAAGTAATCCGTTCGAGTACGCTATGTTGTTGGAAATTGATGTTCTCAAGACGAGTTTCCATATTATCAGGCAAGATGCTTTTTGCACTTGTACCGATAAGTAAGAAAGCTACAATAGCTACTAGAGCAACAGATCCGAGTGGGATCCAAAGACCTGTCCGTTTACGTGACGACCAATTCTCTAGTTTTGCATACAACCATGGAGCGACAAAACGCTGAATGATCCAAGATAGCCCAGCTACAACTAGTGAAGCTCCTAATAGATATGCCCAGCCTTTTAAAGCCGAAGAAGAAGTGAAATTTGCGTTTAACTCTATTCCTAGATTAGTTACGGGTGTCGTAATGATCAAAGATACAATTCCAGCAACTCCAAGATGCAGAATCCAAAGGATTTGCTGTGCAGGTTTTAGGAATAGAAGCAGAAGTATGAATACTACAGGTAGCAAGACTAAGCCACCGCGAGATAAGGTTAACAAAATCGACACAATGATGGGCACTAACATAAAGCCATGTGTCAAGGTTCCATACCATTTTTTAGAGCGAATAAGCGCGAATATTGCTACAAAGAGAAAAGCCATTAAGAATGCGGCGTATGTATTCGCATACTGAAAGATCGAAGTCAGACGAAGGCCATTAGAGTCAGTCATAACTGCATCTAAATAGATATCATTTCGTACGGTGTTTGAGAACCAGCCTACCAGAGCACCAGCTAATTTACTGCTGCCTAGCCAATTTAAGAGTCCAAAACCTACTATAAAATACGCAATCGCCATTATAGCATTTTGAATGACAACATTTACTTGCTTTTGCTTCAAGAGATAAAAGGCTATAATGAAGACTGCAACATACATGCTCTGAATAAACAGCATATTCATCGACGTATAATGCGAAACTGCGACAAACAATGATAAAGCGTAGGTCAGGGGCAGTAATATAGAAGCAGAAGCTACTAAGTCCCTCTGTTCATCAATTTTGAATTTTTTGTAGTATAAGCCAAGGCATACTAGCAGCAAAAGGCCGCTTAGTAATGAAGATACATAAATTGGCTTCTCGAAGTCTAATTGCTGTCCGTTAAATAATCCCACTTGAAATGGGGCCCAACACAAAAATAAAATGAAAGCAACAACTAATGCCCATATCGGACTTGCTATCTTTTCAACATTTCTCGACTGAGCGGCGTTTTTACCGTATACTGGTTTCGACACGTTATAATCTCCTTTTCCTGTAGGTACGACAATATTTTAGCATAATAGATAATCATTGAGCTACTTTAATCAGATTCTACGATGTTAATTACTATAAGTGAATGAATAACTTTATCTAGATACTATATGGGGGCTCTATTAAAAAAAGCGCCCCAGACTACAGCTATGTAGCCAGAACGCACTCCGAAAATTAGTATACAAAATTATGCGAAGAGTTTTTGAACAGTGGGGCACCTTCATCCTTTGCAGAAAGCACTGGTTGAATATGAATTGGCCATTTGATGCCAATCTCAGGATCATTCCATAGGATACCGCCATCGCATTCCGGTGCGTACAGCTCATCGCATTTGTACTGAACTTCCACGTCATCTGTGAGAGTCATAAATCCATGAGCAAAGCCCTTGGGAATCAGCAATTGTTTCTTGTTATCAGCGGTAAGCTCAATGCCGAACCATTTTCCATATGACGGGCTTCCGCGTCGAATATCCACCGCTACATCAAAAATCGCTCCCTTAGTACAACGGACAAGTTTAGTTTGCGCTTTGGGATTAACTTGGTAATGAAGTCCACGTAGTGTGCCATTGGTGGCAGAAAAGGAATGATTGTCCTGCACAAATTGCAGTTGTAGTCCTTGTTCCTGAAACTTGGCTTCACTGAAGGTTTCCATAAACCAACCTCGATGGTCCCCAAAGACAGCGGGTTCTATAATAAGCACTCCTTCTAGTTCTGTTGGTGTGAATTTCATGGTTCACTCTCCGCTCTTTAATATTGAATTTTACCGATGGCTACTTTGATCAGGTATTGACCGTAACCAGTTTTACTCAGTTTTTGCCCGCACTCTAGCAGATGCTCCTTGGTAATCCATCCGTTAATATATGCAATTTCTTCCGGAGCGGAAATCTTAATTCCTTGATGATCCTCAATCGTACGGACAAAATTGGTCGCGTCGACCAGACTCTGATGAGTTCCGGTATCAAGCCAGGTGAAGCCACGTCCCAGTAATGCGACATCAAGTTCGCCTATTTTCAAGTAAGCTTCATTAATTGAGGTAATTTCAAGCTCTCCTCGACTGGAAGGCATTACTTCCTTAGCCAGCGAAACTACCCGGTTATCGTAAAAATACAAGCCAGTAATGGCATAGTTCGATTTAGGATGTTCCGGCTTTTCTTCCACACTCAGCACTTTGCCGTTTCCATCAAACTCAACAACGCCAAAACGCTCTGGATCTTGCACATGATATCCGAATACTGTTGCACCATGTTCCTTAGTAGCGGCTTGCTTTAAAAGCTTGGTCATTCCATTTCCATAATAAATGTTATCGCCCAAGACCATGGCAACGGAGTCGTCACCAATGAATTCTTCGCCCAAAATAAAGGCTTGAGCCAATCCATCAGGGCTAGGTTGTACAATGTATTGTAGAGAAATACCAAACTGTGATCCATCGCCGAGCAGATTTTGAAAACGTGGCGTATCCTCAGGGGTTGAGATGATTAGGATGTCTTTAATGCCTGCTAGCATTAATGTGGATAGAGGATAATAGATCATTGGCTTATCATAAATTGGCAACAGTTGTTTACTGGTTACCATTGTAAGCGGATAGAGGCGCGTACCGCTTCCTCCAGCGAGAATAATACCTTTCATGACTCGTATCGACTCTCCTTAGTATATATAAAAATTGTAAAATATGAGATCTTTTTAGTATCTTGGACATTCCATTCTTATTGTACGCCGGAAATTCTTGATTTGTCTATTAAACAAGAAGTTATACATAATATCAAGCTTCAAAAGGAAGAAAGTGATTAAGTGGAATATGCTATTTGACAGGTGGATACTGTGATATTTGATAAAGTTAATCAGTTGAGCAAATGACAACGATCCGCCATCCAGCGGTTTAGGAGGATATAAATAAACAAATAAGGAATATGCAGGGTGGATGTAGAACTGCTGGCACCGGCAAGCGACTGGGATTGTAAGCGTACGGCGGTGGCCAATGGGGCGAATGAGATCTTTTTTTTTGCGTAGAAAAATTTAATGCCCAGGCGAGAGGAAACAATTTCCGCATGGGACGAGTTGCCGGAGATTATGGCGTTCCTGCATAGCTATGTGTGAAAGGTTTTCTGACCTTTAATATAGCGGTGTTTGAAAAAGAGCTTCCCGATGCCAAAGAACTGATCGACGCTGGTGTGGATGCGGTTATCGTGTAGGATTTGGGTTTGATGCGCATGATTCATAAGATTTGGATTGACTTGACAATTCATGGATCTACTCAGATGACAATTCCTTCGCCGGAAGCATTTGAGTTTACCAAACCGTTCGACATAGAGCGCATAGTGCTTGGGCGTGAGGACAATCTGAAGCAGATTCGCACGATTGGCGAGCAGGCTCGTATGGCGATGGAAGTGTTTGTACACGGTGCACTTTGTGACTCTTATTCTGGACAGTGTCTGACTTCGGAATCGTGGGGCGGTCGTTCTGCGAATCGCTGGGAATGTGCGCAGGCCTACCGTTTGCCGTATGACCTGATGGTGGACGGTGAAGTGAAGCCGACGGGCGATATTGCTTGTCTGCTCTGTCCGAAGGCTCTGGCGGCGATTGATCTGATGTCGGAGTTAATTGAAGCAGGTGTGACCTCTTTTAAGATCGATGGCCGATTCAAGAGTCCGGAATATGTAGCCAATGGGCGACGCCTTCGAAGGAAGTGATGCGTGAGCTGCAGCAGAGTTTCTCGCGCAGATTTACGCATAGTTTCCTGTAAGGGACGAATAACAAAGAACTCGTGGACGGCAGTTTCCCAAAAATCCGGGGTGTAATACCTGGGCAAAGTAGAGCGAATTTACGTGATGGCGTAGTCTGCCACATTCATGCCCCTTTAGAACGTGGGGATGGCATTTTGTTTGATGCTGGAGATCCGACGAAAAATGAAGAAGGTGGGCGCGTATACGATTTGCGCGGCAAAGGCGTGTATTGGCATATTAGAAAATAGAAGTCAAACGTAGGTCATTTGAGTTTGGCATAATAGGATCCTAATATTTTCTTTAATAACGGTATTAGAAAACCAGCCAACCAGACCACCGGCAAATTTCCAGCTACCAATCCAATTCAGTAGTCCAAAGCCGATAATGACATATACGATCGTAAGTACATCTTTCTGAGTGACAAAATTTAGTTGCTTTTGCTTCATGAGGTATAACGCTATAATGAATACTGTGGTATACGCACATTGCACAAACAGCAGATTCATCGCCATCTAGTGTGACGCCGCGTAGGTAAAAGTTAGCAGCAAGAAAAAGAAGGGTAGTAGGTCGCGTTTTTCCTCCTGCTTTATTTTATTTTATTTTAGTACAATCCCATACACACCAGCAGCATGACGCCGCTGAACAAGGTGGTGAGATAGATAGGTTTCTCATAGTCCACCTGCGTCCATTAAATAACCCTACCTGGAAGGGGTACCAGATTAAAATCCAAACTCAAACCCAGACGGAACTGGGGATTTTTTCAAACTTCCTCGACTGGGCAACGTTTTTACCGTATACTGGTTTCGACACGTTGATATCTCCTTTTCTTATAATTAACGACAATATATTAACACTTTGAAATGATTGACTCTATATTTAGGTTAGTTAACCTCAGATTATTGGGTTGTTAATATAATATAAAATTTCAGAAAGGATGCAAATTCAGGTGTTCAATAGTAATTTTTCGATTGTATTTGCTAATAGTCACTTCATAAATATTAAATCGAAAAAATGTCGACACATAACACGGTATGCTTTTTAGTAATAATGTACTTTTAAATTGTCAGTATTATTATGTTGCTGATGGTAAAAACGGCTTTTTTGGCTGATTCTATTATTTAGGGATGGAATGAAACATGAAAATAAAAGCAATACATTCATTGAGTAAATATAATTTTCTTCTTGCGCAGTTAGTTCAAAGAGATTTCAAGACTAGATACAGGAGATCTATTTTAGGCATTTTGTGGAGTTTATTAAATCCGCTTTTAATTATGGTGGTACAGTACCTGGTGTTTTCGACGTTATTCCGGTTCGATATACCTAACTACTCTGTGTATTTGCTTAGTGGTATTGTAATATTTAATTACATGACAGAGGCAACCTCTCAATCTATGACATGCATAATTCAAAATGCATCATTGATTAACAAAGTATACGTACCGAAATTCATTTATCCATTTTCTCGGGTATTATCATCAGGTGTTAATTTTCTTTTTTCGTTATTAGCACTGTACCTAGTAATAATTTCAACTGGAATGAGTATAACATATTCGCATATTGCAATGCTCTTTGCTATCGCATGTCTATTTCTCTTTATCTGTGGAATATCTTTTATGTTGTCTTCAATTATGGTTTTCTTTCGAGATACGCAGTTCCTTTATAGTATTATAATTACTATTTGGTCATATCTAACTCCAATTTTTTATCCTGAGAGCATACTTCCAAATTACATGCTATATATTCTTAAATTTAACCCTATGTATCATTTTATAAGATTTATAAGATTTATTATTCTATATGGGGGGATTCCTGATCTTAAGGCCTGGGCATTCTGTTTATTATTTGCTTTGGTATCATTCGTTTTAGGAGTACTTGTATTCAATAAAACTCAAGAAAAATTTATTCTATATTTATAAGGAGAAATAAAGTGATCGATATAAAAAATGTTTCTATGAACTTTCGATTAGCTAACGATCGTATTCTTAGCTTGAAAGAATATGTCATTAAGAGAGTATCAAACAAATTAACATATAAGCATTTCCATGCACTAAGTGATGTGTCTTTTTCAATTCAAAAAGGCGAAGTTATAGGTATTATAGGTAATAATGGGGCGGGTAAAAGTACACTTTTGAAAATTATTTCAGGCATTCTAACGCCAACTAAAGGTAATGTGAAAGTTAGTGGTAATATAGCTCCTATGCTAGAACTTGGAGCTGGGTTTGATATGGACTTAACTGCAAGAGAAAATATTTTTCTGAATGGCGCAATACTTGGGTACTCAAAGCAATATTTGACTGAGAAGTTCAGTGAAATTGTCGATTTTTCAGAGCTTCATGATTTTTTAGATGTGCCAATTAGGAATTTTTCATCAGGTATGATAATGAGACTTGCTTTTTCAATTGCTACTCTTGTAGATCCAGATATTCTAATCGTTGATGAGATATTATCTGTTGGAGATGCAAAGTTTCAAAAAAAGAGCGCGAAAAGAATGTTCGAACTAATGAGTGGTGGTACTACGGTCATCATGGTCTCTCATAGTATAGAACAAATCCGCCAAATGTGTTCACGTGTTATTTGGTTAGATAAAGGCAGTATAAGAATGATTGGTAATTCGATTGAAGTTTGTAAAGCGTACTTAAGTGAGCAAACAGATACTCCCCCATCAAGTATGTCTAATAATAGTTATACCGAAAACTTATATTCGCCTACACAGATAACAAAGATAGATAATCAATATTTCATTGTGGATTGTTGGCATCACAGGGTTATCTATAACCCCAATATATCAGATACTATTGCTGGATGGACTATGCTTTGTGATAACGTACACACCCCTCACTCCATTGCTAGTGACGGTGAACTGCTGATTTTAGATGATACAGGTAATAATGCTGTACAAGTGTACAAGAAAAAATTGCAAACATATGAGTTTTCACAAACAATAAGAAATATTGGATACCAGCCTAATAAGATTATTTATGATAAAGATAAAAAACTTTTTTACGGTATATCTGCATCATCACAACAATTGTTTGTATTAAAAAACAATAATGGTGAGGTAGAAATAGATAATGTAGTACGATTGGATTACTTGAAAAATTCTTATGTCAGATCAATATCTCTCATCGAAAGCAAACTTTATTTTGTTTCCGGTCCAGGGGAGATTCTTGTTGCTAATACAGAAGATATGTCATTTAATCTAATAAATAAATACCCAGTCCCTTTCGAACTTCAGGGAATGAATGACTTGATTAAAATTGATTCATATTACTATATAAGTGTGTATCAAGACGGATCTGGGAACATCGCCCCAAAATTAGTTAGAACAAAAGATTTAAATCTACTAGGCGTTAATTATGAGGACCTTTATGATAAATTACAAATGAAAGGGGTCCCTTATAATTTTTCTCAAATTGAAGATAGAGTCTATGTCACTGAAATAGATTCATACTCTTCAATAAGATCTTTCAAATTAGTTGAGGATGAAATATATGACATTCAGGTTCACTATAATATAGGTGCCGCTGATGATGCGTCGATCCATAGAAGAGGATATTCATGATAGTGATGTAGCTGTGCTACAGAAAGGAGTAACATGACTAAACTTAACTTTGATTATTATAATCCTAGTATGGACGAGGTATATTCAGATGGGTCGATTGAATTAGAATTACTTAGGAAGGTGAAAAATAAAGATTTTGATTGGTATAATTCGAAAGAATGGCCTATAATTTACCATCTATCTCACCTCCGACAAAATATTTTAAATTGGTACTCTTTTGAAAAAGGATGTACTATCTTAGAAATTGGTGCTGGATGTGGTGCTATAACTGGACTCCTTTGTGAAAAAGCAAGTAGGGTTGTAGCTGTTGAGTTAACGAAAACAAGAGCAGAAATAAATTACTACCGTCATCAAAATATTGAAAATCTAGAAATAGTGGTTTGCGATTTTCAGAGCCTACCACCTGACTGGAAGTTTGATTACATTATAATAAACGGTGTTCTTGAATATGCAGCATATATGTTTACAGGCAATCAACCATATAATCAATTCCTTACAAAGGCTAAGCAACACTTAAGTTCATCCGGAAAGATGCTGCTTTCTATAGAAAATCGCATTGGTCTAAAATATATTTCAGGCTTTAGAGAAGACCATACTGGAGAGTTTTTTTCTGGAATAAATAACTACAATAATAATGAACGTGTTCGAACTTTTACAAAAGGCGAATTGACAAATTTACTAAATGAGACGAATCTTAGTGCAATTAAATTCTTTTATCCGTACCCTGATTATAAGTTCCCAACGGAAATATTTACGGATACGACTATAAATGGAATTGTGCCTTCTAGTTCTCATTTTCCGCTTGATATGCCAAGGGTGAAACTTTTTGATGAAAATAATCTTCACAAAACTTTAATGGATTCTAATTCTATGGATATCTTCGCGAATTCTTTTTTAGTGGAAATATCCGCTACACAACAAATACCTACTCAAATAGACTATGTAAAGATTAGTGCTAATAGATCTGAAGAGTTCAGAATATTCACCTACTTTGATTTAAACAACAATAAAGTCTATAAAAAAGGCCTTAATGCAAAAAGTCAGGATCACCTGAAGCGAATGTTGCATTATAGTGACTATTCGTACGATTCTAATCAAATTAAGAATGCAACCTGCTATAAAGAAGTGGATGGAATTAGTATGTTATTTTATACTATTGAAACTTTAGAGGATAGATTGGTTTCTAAATGTACCGATACTAACACTGGAGATTTTATTCATGAGATAGTAAAGTTGCGAAATGCGCTGTATGAAGGCATTCATCCTAGTGATTTTACATACAATAATGATTTTGTGGAAATATTTAGTAGGGAAAAACCTGAACAAAAGTTACACTGGTCTTCAAACTCTAATCTCGACTTAATATCAGGAAATATCTTTTTAGAGGGAGATTTATATAAGGTTATTGATTATGAATGGCATATGCCATTTCAGATTCCTCTTGAGTTTACTCTTTGGAGGACTTTAAAGCAGTTTAAAGATAACCATGAAGATATCATTGATAGATCAATTGTTGATAACTTCATATACGATACTCTAAATATTACTCGTGCCACCGAGCGATGTTTTTTTTCATGGGAAGAAAATTTTATTAAAAACTTCGTGAAAATTCAAGATCTTTATATTTTTGCGAATGATGAGATACCCGTTGATCTTAATGCTGTTTCAACTCGTTACTTAAAAGATCATTCTATTGAAAGTACGCTATTTTATGATCATGGTGCCGGGTTTACTGATCATGATTTCGAACGCTGTGTAACTACGTCTACTGATACTGGATTTTCAGTTACGTTCAAAGATAAATCTATAAATAATGCGGAAGCACTACGCTGGGACCCACTAGAAGGAAATCCCGCATTAATATATATACAGAGTATAGAAACAGATGGATCTATAAAAGAGATTACTGCTATCAATGCTGAGCGAGTTCTTAATAATTCTGAGTATGAATTCACAACATATGATCCTCAGTTTCTTTTGCAAGGTGATTTTACTAATGCAACATATATTAAGATCAATTTCACATGCGAAATACTTGATTGGACTATTGGCTATCAACTTCAAGAGAAAAAAATGTATGTAAATAATCAAAAAATAAATGAACTAGTGAATCACAAGGAAATCTCTAAGATAAATAAAAAAATACTAGAAGAAAAGTTGGAGGAAGTTTCAACACAACTTAATGTGACAGTTGATTCATTAACCAATTCTCAAAATGATTTGATTGAGACGCAAAAGAGTTTAGAAAGTGTACAAAAAACGTTAGAAATTAACCAAAATAAGTTAGCTAATACTCAAGAGGAGTTGAATATAAAAAGTAATAAGTTAAATGAAATACACTCACACTTGAAACATCATAGAATAAAATCCATAGTTAAAATATTGTTTTTCGGTGAGATTACTAGGGGGGAATAATTTGAGTAAAGTCAGTGTAATTATGCCTTGTTATAACGACGGTGAATATATTGAACAGGCAATAAATTCAGTACGTTCTCAGACTTATAACAATATTGAACTTATAATAATTGATGATGGTTCGACGGACCCTAATACAATTATTACACTGAATAAGTTCAATAATACTGATATTATTTTGTTGAGAACTGATAATACCAGACCTGCAGCTGCAAGAAATGCAGGTATAGCTCATGCTACTGGTAAATATATAATGCCAGTTGATGCTGATGATATCATCGAACCAACCTACATCGAGAAAGCTGTCAAAATTATAGAATCAAATAAGAAAATTGGTGTGGTTTACTGCTATGCTGATTTATTTGGTGATAGAACTGGGAGATGGAGTCTTCCAAACTACTCACTAGATGCAATGCTGCTTGATAATGTTGTGTTTGTAACATCGCTCTTTTACAAAGAAGATTGGGAAAAAGTTGGGGGTTTTAAAACCACCATGTATCATGGTATGGAAGATTATGATTTTTGGCTTTCCATTATAGAACTAGACAAAGAAATCTATCAAATCCCAGAGGTACTGTTTAACTACCGAATTAAACCTAAATCGCGGACCACAGAGTTTATGTCTAACGCGGAAATTGTTAAGCAGACCTATCGTTCAATTTATAACCAACATCCTAAACTTTATGAACAGTATACTAATGAGTACGCAGTTATACTAAGGGATGCTTTGATAGAGCAAATATTTCTTAATCGAGCTCTTCAAGAGGGCATAGCTATATTAGATAAATTAAAAAGCATACCATTATTAAAGTTAATAATAAAAAAATATATCATGAAGAGGTAAACGATGATCATATTCACTTCTATTTGTGCAAATTATTTGCATAAAGCCCGTACATTGGCAAAGTCAGTAAAGGATAATATACCAAATTGTAAGTTTATCATATGTCTAACTGAACAAGAGATGCTTCCTGAATTCAATTACGAGTATTTTGATGATATCGTACTATCGAAGGATGCTTGGGAAGGAAATTTCAATCGATTTATATTTAAACATACTATTGTTGAAGCTTCTACAGCTGTTAAAGGCCAATTTTTCAAATATCTTTATGCTAACTACGAGGATGAGACTCAATTTATTTATTTAGATCCAGATATATATGTGTATTCAGATTTTATTGAACTTAAGCAGCTATTGATAACTCGACCAATAGTACTTTGTCCGCATTTGCTTCAGCCAGGTAATATTGATATGGAACTCTCTAGCACATCTCATGGTGTTTATAACTTAGGATTTCTTGCTGTAAACAGAAGTGAAGAGGCCCAAAGCTTCATAAACTGGTGGGCAGAGAGATTATACTTATTTTGCTATGATGACATTGCGAGAGGAATTTTTACTGATCAAAAGTGGATTGATTTGGCACCGTGTTTTTTTGATGTGGAAATATTTAAACATCATGGATATGATTTTGCGCCGTGGTCACTATTGAATTGTGATATGACTGAACAAAGTGGACAATATTATGTAAAAGGGGACCCCCTAAGATTTATACACTACTCAGGATTTGGTAGTTCTGCTGAAAAATGCATGAATGATTGGCTTCCTAAAGGGCCTCACCCCTTCAAAGATTTGTATGATAAATATGCATATTATCACAATTTAAATAATTCTGATAATATCTCTAAAACAAAATGGACTTATGCATATTATAAGTCAGGCGAGAAAATAAATGATTTGGTAAGAATGGATTATCGTAAAGACTATGATTTGATGTTTAGTATTGAAAATCCTTTTGAAATGAGTAATGATTTTTTTAATAGTAAATTGAATTTAAATGTTAATTTTAAAAAATACAAATCATTATCATCGAAAGCAATAAGTATTATACGTTCAGAAGGCTTTGGTGCTTTCTTGAAAAAGTTGATTCGGAAAATTGCTAAATGATATTAGATCTTCAAAGTAGCTGAATGCATATTATAAGGAGTTTCTTCGGCGTAACGTAACAATTATAAAACCCGAGGTAACTCCTTATTCCATGTATTATGCCGGATATATTCACGTGGGTTGGGTTGGTTTAGTCTGCTTTTTTACGTAAATGGAAGGGTTCAGACGAACGAGAGTATGGGTAGAACAATCTACACATTGTAGCTCAAAGATACTAAAGGTTTTTTTACATGTGCTCATCCGAGGATGGCGACAATGGGTTGTGCTTATGATCAGCCGGAGACAGGGCAACAAACAACATTGTCATTCTGAGATGTGAACCAGGGAGCTCGATAGTTTTTTGAAATTACTCTTGCTATACTAAAGCGCGTTATCAAGAACGCAAACAATATATAACACAGGAGAATTTATGAAATATATAACTAAAACGCACAAAAAAGTTATTTTGTTTATTATATTAATAGTGCTAATGAATGTTGCTATATTCACATCCTTTAGACAATCAGTGAATTTATCCATTTACAGTGAAAATGATTCTAAAATTAGTTTTTTTTATGATAATGGTCACCCCGATTATCCCTTTGATGATTCCCATATGTCTCAAGAGTATTTTGTGAAAAGTAGCAAGGTGCAAAATGTGAAATTTCCATTAGATATAGTTAATTCTAATAAGCTGCGAATTGATTTTGGTGATACATCAGGAAATTTTAAGATATATTCTTTGTCTATTCAAAAATCTCCTCTATATGAATATGTTATTAGTGAAAAAGTTTTTTTGGATAAATTTAAATTTAAAAACGATATTTCTCAATATTCTTTTGAAGACGGAACCGTTAACATCGCTAGTTCTGGTCCTGATGGTCATATTTACTCTACAGACACATATTCAAATTTACCAATAAAGTTCAAAAATTCATTCTTAATCAAAGAGCTTTTTATAGCTTGTATAGCCTTATTCATATTGTTTATTAATAAATTGCTCTTGATATTTCGTAGTTTACCAAAATTGCCGATTTACTATAAAACAATTAAAGAGAAGTTTGTAATCAAAAATACTTTTTTAAAAAATGCATTTAATTTAATTATAATTATATGTATTTCGATCATATCAGCGGTTATATTGGATGTTGTTATATTACGAAGTATCGCAAAAGTATCAGGGTTCTTTAACTTCGACACTGCTCATCGTTATTTTCTAAATTCTTACGTTTTCTCATTTGATCGAATATACTTCTTTTCATCATTTATTTTCATTATAGGATTAATAGTTAGTTTAGGAAAATCTAAAGCACATAAGTATCGATATGTTTTGGCATTTATCTTGCTAATTCTTATGGTGTTAGGAAAATTCACCGGATCATCATTAGGGTTTTATGATGGAATGCTACAAGGCAATACTCCAAGCTATCAACAAAGCACATTACTAGGCAATCCCCAAGGAATCAGAGGTGATGAATGGGCCACAGAGAAACCCTATTACTTTGCCCAGACAAATGCAAATCCCACACTACAGTACTTCAATAAAAACTTGAGTTTTACTGGTACTGACATGGTTATTTCTGCATTTGCACCAGTTAAAGACATAACTGTAATCGCTCGACCTGATCTTTGGGGATTTATGGTAATGCCTAATGATTATGCATTTTCTTTCTATTGGACATTGCGGTTAATTCTATTATTCATGGCATCATATGAAATGGGAGTTCTTCTCACAAAAAAACAACGGTTTGGAATCATTACTGCAATTGTTATTACATTTGCTCCGCCGGTCCAATGGTGGCTATCACAAGCACTAATGCTTATGCTTATGAGTGGGCAATTTGCAATAGTTTTATTTAATAAGTACTTAAATTCTAAAAAGTTATTTGGTAAATTTATCAGTTTATCCGGACTAGCTTTATTCGCTTTAGTTTATATATTGACTATGTATCCTGCAACTCAGGTTCCTTTGGGTTATGTGTTTTTGATGCTTTTCATATATGTATTAATTGAGAATAAAAAGAATAAACCGTTCGCCTTTTCTCGATTACTACAATATGCAGTGATGCTTATACCAATCGCACTGGTTTTATATCATTTTTATTCAAATTCAAAACCTGCTTTGCATGTTATTATGAATACGGTATACCCTGGTTCTGATAGACCATGGATTAAGCTTCCTTGGGACTTTGAATTATATCAGTTTGTAAATATTTTTACTGCAAGTATTAAACAACCGGATTTTTTAAATGCGAGTGAGATTAGCCAATTTTTCACTTTTACTCCATTCGTTATTATAGTTGCTACAACCCTAATATTCAAAAATAAAAAGAAGTCTCTATTAATGTCCCTGTTATTGAGTGTTTCTTTATTTTTAATGCTCGTCTCGTGGATTCCTGAAGTGCCATTCTTCAACAAGATAACTTTATTAAGTTTTACGTATCCTGTTAGGATCACATATGCTTATGGCTACAGTTTCACTTTATTAATTGTATGTCTTCTTGCTCATTTGGAGGACAAACGGGAAAATTTATTCACAGGGAGAATGCCACTTATTTTATCTAGCGTTATATGCTTTCTAACACTTTGCATAATGACAAATAGCATAAATATTTTTAGTTATTTCAAGTCATTTTCTATCGGTACTATATTGATGATTTTAGTAGTTGTCTTACTCTCATATATGGGATTTTTGCTAATGAAGGGTAATTATAACTCTGTACAATCTTTTATTGTTTTGTATTTACTTCTTTCAGTTTGTTCTACAATTATGGTAAATCCTATTACCAAAGGAACCGATTCTATGTTCGAGAAGACTACCATGGAGCAAATACGAAAAATCAATTCAGTGGATGCTGGCCGATGGATGGTTAGTGGTAGTCCCACTATATCGAATCTTGTAACGGCACAAGGAGTTGCAAGGACAACTGGAACATATTACTATCCGGATTGGGAAATGATGAGCATCATTGATAAAAAACATGAACATATCAATCTTTGGAATCAATTTGCTCATATTGATATGCGCTTAACTGATGGCGATTTAGAATTTTCACTTTTAGATCATGAAAGGAGTCTAAAGGTAAATGGTACTAATCGTATCATTTATACTCCAATTGAAACTGCTAGGGACTTAAAAATTAAATATATATTCACAATGATTCCTATCCCTCAAAGTATTATTGATAAAGGTGAAGTAACTTTATTATATAAAGACAGTGTAGATCCGTGGTCAATTTATCGCATCAATTACTGAGATATTATTAAATGAAGTGATGTCAAACTAAGTGCGATAGATCATCCAGAAACGATTCGTGAGGTGACTTCCAGCGGAGAAGCTTCGTACTCAGTGCTCCTGATGCGTTTCTTCGAGTGTGTAGGCCGTCGTGTACCCTTTAATAGGGGACGGCCAAAACTCAATTATCGTGTGTCGTAAAGGATGACGACCAGGTCCCAAACCGATGTGCTGGCAGACATGCCCAGAGAATATTTGCATGGACCTTATCTTTTTTAGTTGGCGCACTTCATTTTACTAATATCTGAAATGTTTGTCGGTACTTAAGAAAATATCGTGAGGTGAAAGATAGAAATGAAAGTGTTAGTGATAATTCCCGCTTTCAATGAAGAAGGTAATATAAGGAAGTTAGTGTTTGAGTTAAATAAACTTAATGTTGATGTCATTGTTATCAATGATAAGTCTACTGATAATACTCTGAAAATTCTCAGTGAACTAAAAGTTAATTATATCGATCTACCATGTAATCTAGGAATTGGTGGAGCTGTGCAAACTGGATACACGTATGGTGTTAGAAATGGATATGATGTTGCTGTACAGGTAGATGGGGATGGTCAACACGATCCAAATTATCTACTACAGATAATAACTCCTGTTTTAAATGGAGAAGCCGATATGATAATTGGATCAAGATATATTGAGAAAGAAGGGTTTCAATCAAGTGTCGTGAGGAGAATCGGAATTAAATACTTTAGCTCGCTGATTAGATTACTTACAGGAATGAAAATAACTGATCCAACCTCAGGGTTTAGGGCGTGTAACTTGAAGGTTATGAATTACTTTGCTAATTATTATCCAACAGATTATCCTGAACCAGAATCTATAGTTGCTCTATTGAGACAAAATTATAGAATACTTGAAGTGCCGGTGATTATGTCAGAAAGACAATTTGGCTCATCTTCTATAAACTTAATGAGGTCAATCTATTACGTTATAAAAGTTTCATTAGCAATTCTTATTGATCGATTTAGAAAAAAGGAATTAGTAGAGAGCTTAGAATTACTAGGAGATGACATATGATTCCATTTAATTTGCAACTCATCCTAATTATACTTAGTAGTTTAATATTTGTTTCTTTTATAGTAAGAATCAAAGCTTATAAAATAGAGTTAAAGTACACAATTCTCTGGATTGTTATGACAATTATTAATATACTCATCGCCATATTTCCTAATATTGTTCTTTTCGTTTCGAAATTGCTTTCAATTGAAACTCCTGTGAATACACTGTTTCTATTCGGAATAATGACTTGCTTAATGATACTTTATAATTTGACATCTGAAATATCTAAAAACTCCATAAAAATACGCCAACTTTCCCAAGAAGTAGGGCTCTTGAAAAATGAATTAAAACAATTTGAAAATGAAAGAAAAATGGAGTGATTCTGTGAGGATTGCAAAGATAGAAATCATGAGACAATTTATTAAATATGCAATGGTTGGTGCTATTGGAACAATACTGCATACCTCTGTATTGATATTTTTGGTTGAAAAGGAAGGGTTTCAACCTCTAATAGGTTCATCAGCAGGTTTTATTTTATCACTAATTGTTTCGTATTATATTAATTTAAAATGGACATTTCAGTTGGAGAAAAAGAAATCTTTTTTTTACAAATACGTAATTGTATCATTATCTGGTCTTGGCATTAACCTTTTAATTATGTTCCTGTTAGTTAACTTGTTGGGAGTTTGGTATATTTGGGCTCAGGTTATCGTTATTATTGTTGTACCTATCTCTAATTTCACTTTAAATCGTTACTGGGCTTTTGCTTGAAAATCATTCTGAGGGTTAGGATTGTGGCTAAGAGGCGATTCAATAGGTGATTATCTACCCGACATTGGATGGCTGTTACATTCAATGGGAATGCCTTTTTAACGGGTGGATTGATGCTGGCTATGGAAAGGGTTAGTGTAATTGTGTCGATCGTTTACTGCTGCGTTTGTCCATCGGTATCGAATGGAACATAGATTGAACTTGAGAACTTCATACTCGAAACAGCAGTAGTTAATCGTTTCAAGAGGATAATGATTGATCAGTTATGTGAAGGCAGTGAAATGAGAGTAGATGATGTAAATAAGATTTTCAAGGTCTAGGTGTGTCTGAGTTCGAATCCAAGATTCCCACAGGTCCTTTCTTTGCAATCGTTACCTTGAGTCGTTCTTTTTGGTCGTCGGAACGTTTTGAATGTCTTCGGGATATTGTCCAAATTTTAGGACTGAAAGTACGTGCTTGCAATGATCATTTGAGTACCCACTAAATGTATGAGAAGAACTTTCAAAAATATCTGCAATTTAGATTAACTTCTGACCTTTTAAATGTAAACAGACTGCTAAATCTCTTTCGTACATGTTGGCGTTTTCTGTGTCTTTCGTTACCATTGTCAGTTGTTCAATCTCGTTTTCGTAATTCATTTCAATCCCCGTATTTGCTTCTTTACTATTTTTCACCTCATGAAGATGATTTTTATATTTTAATTTTTGAGTTCAATATATATAACTATATGTTGCAAATCGATATCGAACATCATAAATAAATAATATGAAGAAATAAATACAGAACTACAATCATTTCTGAAATTATCTTATATATATCATTAATGCTAAAAGCTCAAATATTGATTCAGGCGTACCAATCCCTGAAGTACATCTAGTTTCGGTAGGTCGGCAGCGAAAGTACCGACTATGACTGCCATAACGGAGCCAAACTGTTTGGATCCTAAACTACGAGACTTTGCAAGTCCTTTACCGTAATGGCGAACGATATGACGCCCCGGTACTCCTCCTATTTCTTGATGCAGTCCAACGGGCCTATCCTGAGGGGGAATTGTGATGCTCCTAGATAATAGCCGAATTCAACATGCCACAAAAGAGCAAGCCTATTTGCAAAAGATATTCGGCTACAGTTTGTGCTCCTGCCGAAGTATTCTATGGAGCTCAACTTAGTTGAAGGGCTATGGATATGGCTAAAAAGTGATATTGTCCACAATGTGTTTTACTAAAAAATTCTTCACACCCGCGTAAAAACGTGTCAACATCAATCCTATGGAGGTCATTGATCGTCTTTGGTGTACGCATCTAATTCAAAATTTCGGTCTATATATAATAAATATTCTCTTGAAATAGTAATCGACATATCATGAATGGGTGACACGTGTGTTGGGGTGTAGAGTTTATTTTTTAAATACTTTTACAATGAATTAATAATTAATCCTTTCTGCGTGTTAGAATAATCATACAAATTATTAAACAAATCTAAAAAGGTGGTAACCACATGAAACTCCTCATCACCGGCGGAGCCGGATTTATCGGCAGCAACTTTGTGCTGTACATGTTACAACAACATCCTGATTACGAAATTGTTAATGTAGATGCATTGACGTATGCAGGTAATCTAGAGAATCTGAAAGCAATTGAGAATAATCCTAATTACACTTTTGTGAAGGCCGACATTACAGATGTTACTGCGATGGATGAACTGATTAGCCAGGGTGTGGATGTCGTTGTCAATTTCGCGGCGGAGTCGCATGTGGATCGGAGTATTTTAGAGCCGGAAGTGTTTGTGAAGACGAATGTACTTGGAACACAAGTGCTTTTGGATGCGGCGAAAAAATACAGTATCACTAAGTTTGTTCAAGTATCTACGGATGAGGTATATGGATCACTGGGAGCGACAGGATTATTCACCGAAGAAACTCCTCTGGCTCCTAACAGTCCATATTCAGCAAGTAAAGCAGGCGGAGACTTGCTAGTACGTGCGTATCACGAAACGTTTGGACTGCCAGTGAATATTACCCGCTGCTCAAACAATTATGGCCCGTACCAATTCCCGGAAAAGCTTATTCCGCTGATGATTTCCCGTGCACTTGCTGATCAAGCGTTGCCTGTTTATGGCGATGGAATGAATATCCGCGATTGGTTGTATGTTGAGGATCATTGCAGCGCGATTGATTTGGTTATTCATGAGGGTGTGAACGGCGAAGTCTACAACATTGGTGGCAATAATGAACGTACGAATGTGCATATTGTAAACACGGTATTGCAGGAACTAGGCAAGCCTGATTCTTTGATTACTTATGTTCAAGACCGTCCTGGTCATGATCGCCGTTATGGGATTGATCCAACTAAGATTATGAATGAACTGGGATGGAAGCCGAAACATACGTTTGAAACAGGTATTAAAGAAACTATCCAATGGTATCTCAATAACCGCGAGTTGTGGACCCGTATTCAATCTGGGGAATACCAAAAATATGCTGAACAGCAATATGGTGATCGTTTAGGTGACTCATTGTAATTTTGATACGGGGGTAAAATAGCTATGAAGGTACTTGTTACAGGTGCGGCCGGACAACTAGGTCAGGACGTAGTTTTACTGCTCCAGCATCAAGGTCACGAAGTGTTGGCTTGCGATCGTCAGGAGATGGATATTACTGATCTGGATCAGTGCATCCAAGTTATTGGCGGGTTTGGACCGGATGCGGTTATTCATTGTGCTGCTCATACGGCAGTAGATGCGGCAGAAAGTGATATTGATGCAGCTTATTTAATTAATGCTACTGGCAGTCGAAATGTAGCGCTAGCATCTGAAAAAGCTGGAGCCAAGCTGGTGTATATTAGCACGGATTATGTGTTTGATGGTATGGGAGCACAGCCTTACCATGAATATGATAATACAGACCCTAAGAGTATATACGGCAAATCGAAACGTGCGGGTGAGGTACTCGTTCAATCCCTCTCCTCTAAGTATTTCATCGTACGAACATCATGGGTGTACGGCAAATACGGGAATAACTTTGTCAAAACAATGCTAAAGCTTGGTCAAGAAAAGCCAATGCTTCAAGTTGTTGATGACCAAAAAGGTTCGCCTACTTATACAGTCGATTTAGCTCGATTCTTGCTTGAGCTTGTTCAAACTGAGAAGTATGGTGTATACCATGCGTCAAATAGCGACTCTTGTACCTGGTTTGAATTTACACAGGCGATCTTTGTAGAGGCTGAGGATATTTTGGGTTTCAAATTTACTGCTACGCTTGAACCGTGTGCCACGGAACAGTTTCCGAGACCTGCACCACGTCCTCGGAATTCGGTGATGGAGCATCTGTCGATACGTACGAATGGTTTTGAGGACATTCGACCTTGGCGTGAAGGCTTGAGAGATTTCCTCTTAGAGCTAAAAGAATAGAATAACACCAATTGAAACTCCCAAATCGTTTATAACGATGCGGGAGTTTTTGGTGTTCTTTCGTTATAATAAGAAGGAAGCAGGTAGTTAATTAGAAATTACAAAGTCGAGGATACTCATGAATAACAAAACAGTTAGTGTACATATCGTCACCTACAACAGCGCGAATGACATTATAGATTGCTTAGAGGCAGTAATGGCACAGGATTATCCTATTGAGAAAATTGTTGTTGTGGACAATGCGTCTTCGGACGATTGTGCAGAGAAAGTGAATATATTCTTTAACGCGATCGATAAAGGGGCTTTTTCAATTAATTCACTAGAGGATTTATATCTGTTCAATTCACAAGCTGAGAAGGAAGCACCCACGAGCCTGCTACTTATCCAAAATCAAAAAAATACAGGCTTCGCCCCAGCTCATAACCAAGCTATAGCTACAACAGAAACAGATTATGTGCTCGTTCTCAATCCGGATTTGACGCTGGCACCAGACTATATCTCTAGACTAATCGCACAAATGGAAGCCAACTCGCAGATCGGCAGCGCCACAGGTAAGCTTTTGCTAAAGGCTGATCATGGATTAGTGGATAGCACTGGTCTTCGGATGAACAAGACACGTCGTGCGTTTGACCGTGGTGCGGGGGAGCCAGCAGAACTATGGACACAATCGGGGACAGTATTTGGTGTATCTGGGGCAGCGGCGATGTATTCTCGGCGGATGATTGAAGACGTTAGTGTTGATGGGGAGTTTTTTGATGCAGATTTTTTTGCATATAAGGAAGATGTGGATGTGGCTTGGAGAGCCCAGCTATTTGGCTGGCAAGGGTATTATGATGCTGAGGCAATTGGGTATCATGAACGTGGGTGGAAAACGTCTGGCCGCAGTACCAAGCCAATGTTCATCCGGCGAATATCTTACATTAATCGCTATAAAATGATCTACAAAAATGAATCGGCTCGAACTATGCTGAAAACAATCTTGATATCTCTTCCCTATGAAATTGCCGCTCATGGTTATATGCTTCTGAGAGAGCCAAAGTTAATCGTAGCGTGGAAATCCTTTTTCACTCAGCTCCCAGCGTTAAAAAAGAAACGAAAATATATACAGACCGTCGTAAAAGAGCGAAAGAACACGTAAATTAAACAGTATCTGGTAAAACCTCCCTGAAAGGTCACCTCCTCTCAGGGAGGTTTTATGTTATAATAATTGTCGGTAGATTACTATATTTGTCAGGAGCGTTACGCAGTGAATGTAGATGTAAGCATACTTATTGTCAATTACAACACGTGTCGCCTGACGATGGACTGTATCAGGTCGGTATATGACTCAGAAACGAACTATTCCTATGAGATTATTTTGATAGACAACAATTCCCATGATGATTCGGTAGAGATGATTGGTAGAGAGTTTCCAAGTGTCATGTTGATCGCAAATAACGACAATGTCGGTTTTGCCCGTGCAAATAATCAGGGGATGGAAGCTTCATCCGGACGGTATGTACTATTGCTCAATTCAGATACGGTGGTAAGCAGGGATACGCTGGAGACGATGATCTCCTTTATGGATGGTCGGCCCGATGTTGGGGCGTCAGGATGTAAGATTATTTTGCCAGATGGGTCGCTGGATAAAGCGTGTAAGCGAGGATTTCCTACACCGTCAGCTTCCTTCTATTATGCTTTTGGTTTCAGTAAGTTGTTTCCGGATCGACCGAAGTTTAACGGTTATCAGTTAGGTTATCTGGACCCTGATCTTGATTACCCGATAGATTGTCTGGTGGGTGCGTTTATGCTGCTGCGGCGGGAGACGATTGATCAGGTCGGCGGATTAGATGAAGAGTTTTTTATGTACGGTGAGGATTTAGACTGGTGCTATCGTATTAAAGAGGCTGGTTGGGAGATTTATTATTATCCGAAGACCTCCATCGTACATCTCAAAGGCGGCAGTGCCAGACGTAGACCGTTCAAGATCGTCTATGAATTTCACAGGGCAATGATTTTATTTCATCGTAAGCATTATAGTAGGAAGTACAACAGTATTATAAATGGAACAGTATATGCTGGTGTTGGTATGAAGTTTGCTCTGTCCCTTTTGCGGAATGCCCTAATCTTTCCTAAAGCAGTTCCATCACCTGCACAGAGTCTTAGCTCTTCTACGGAAACAGGCGCTCGTAACGATAAGAATACTGAGGTGAGATTATGATTCGGCGGAATCAGAAATTTTTGACACAGCTCTATATGGTTGCTGACTTTCTTGTCATCCAACTGTCCTTTTTAGCGGCTTGGTGGATCAAGTTCAAGAGCGGATGGATGGAATCCTATAACACGCTGCCTGTAGAGTCTTACGCTTATTGGAGTATGATTTATGGCGTAGTAGCTGTCTTAATTGGTATCCTTTTATCGCTTTATTTGCCTAAGCGTAAGAAACGTTTTGTCGATGAATTTATTAAGATTTTCCAAGTGCATATCATGAGCATCTTCATCCTGCTTGGTTTAATGTTTTTCGTGAAAGAAATTGATATCTCCCGTACATATCTGGCTATTTATATGGGATTTAATGTTCTTTCCATTATGCTTTACCGTTATGTGTTGAAGAAGATGCTTAAATCTTTGCGCGAAAAAGGATTGAATCGCCAGTTCGTACTTATCATCGGCGCAGGTACTCTTGGTAAAAGATTCTACAACAATTTGGAACAATATCCTGAGCTTGGATATGAAGCCATTGGTTTCTTAGACGACTATCATACTTGGGATGGAATTGAAGAACAGCGCTATAAACCGATTCTAGGTACGGTTGATCAGTTATCCGGAATGCTGGAGATGCTGCCTGTGGACGAGGTTATTCTTGCTTTGCCGCTCGATGCGCATTCTAAATATCCTTCGATTATTGCAGCCTGTGAAAAAGCAGGGGTACGCACATTGATTATTCCGGATTTCTTTGATTATTTACCGGCGCGTCCTTACTTTGATAACTTTGCAGGTATGCCAATGATTAATGTTCGTGATATTCCACTGGATATGACGGGGAATAAGATGGCAAAACGTTTGTTTGATATCGTGTTCTCTCTATTCGCTATTATTATGATATCTCCTGTGATGCTGATCGTAGCTCTCGGCGTACGTCTTACCTCACCGGGACCGATCATATTCCGGCAGGAACGGGTGGGACTTAATCGGCGTAATTTTATGATGTATAAGTTTCGTTCAATGAAGCTGCAGCAGGACGGGGAAGAGGATACAGGTTGGAGTACGCGGGAAGATCCTCGTAGAACTCGATTTGGAACCTTTATCCGTAAGACAAGTCTGGATGAGCTTCCGCAATTTTTTAATGTATTACTCGGTCATATGAGTGTAGTTGGCCCACGGCCAGAACGACCATTTTATGTAGAACAATTCCGTGATGAAATTCCGAAGTATATGGTGAAGCACCATGTGCGTCCAGGAATTACGGGCTGGGCACAGAGCAATGGGCTGCGCGGGGACACTTCAATTGAGGAACGGATTAAGCACGATATTTTCTATATCGAAAACTGGTCCTTACTGTTCGATATTCGAATTATTTTCAAAACGATTCGCAACGGCTTCGTTAACAAAAACGCATATTGAGACCTGCACTTATTTAGATTTGTGAAATTTTAATAATACCCCGTTTTGCCACTGGCAGAGCGGGGTATTAATTTTCTAATCTAAACTTTGCAAAGGAAACTCACAACTATGAATAAGAAAAAGATTATTGCAACCGTAGTAATGATTGTCGCACTAATAATGATTCTTGTAATAACGTTGAACAAAGAGGAAGAGCAACCCACGAGCGGTTTTGAAGCGCACAGAATCGTTGCACATGCCATGGGGGGAATTAACGGATATACGTATACCAATGCTTGGGAGGCCTTTGTCGCTAACTATGAACGGGGAACTCGCGTATTTGAAGTTGATTTTTTGTTATCGAAGGATGATCAGTTGGTTGCCCGGCATGAATGGACAGGCAATATGAGCAAGCTTTTAGGTCAGTTGGAGGTTCTCCCTGCTAATAAACAGGGTGTGGCACTAGATTACGAGGAATTTATGGACAGCCCCATCCTGAATATATACTCTCCGCTTGATATTGAGAAGGTGCTTGATCTAATGCAGAATTATCCAGATGCTTATATCGTTACGGATACCAAAGAAATCCAACCGGAACTTATAGAGAAGCAATTTACATTGCTGACCGAAGCGGCGCAGCGTCGGGATCCAGCGTTGTTGGAGCGGATAGTTCCACAGATCTACAATCAGCCGATGCTTGATGAGATCAATAAGGTGTATTCTTTTCCAGAAGTGCTTTACACCCTGTACCAATCTAAGGATACGGATGAACAAGTTATTGAGTTTGTTAAAAAAACAGGTGTGGATATTACGATGCCAGTTAGCCGGGCCACCAAGAGTTTTGTCAAACAGTTAAAAAATATCGGAGCTCGTGTATACGTTCATACAGTGGATGAAGAGGATGAGATTAGAGAGCTATCTCGTATGGGAGTAGACGGATTTTATAGTGATTTTGTGCCTGAAAATGATTTGAATAACCTCAGAGGTATACGTTGAAATCTATATCCACTCATTACAACTAATATATCCCTGCAAAGTGCTGCTTTCCTCAGATGCGTATTCAGGTACTTTGCGGGGACATCAAATTTACATACGAAAAAATGTTCGTATTTTTGTTCGCTTTAAATTGACACACCTCCTGTGCTGGCATAGACTAGATCTATATCTTTTGCGGCGGCAGGAGTGTTTTGTCTTGCCCAAATGACAATTAAGGATGATTCCCATGAAATCAGTACAGCAAATGATCAAACCTTGGCGGCATGTGTTTAAGTTGGACCCAGATCGTATGATTTCAGATGAGGATTTGGAGGCCGTTTGCTTGTCCGGCACGGATGCCATATTGATAGGAGGCTCTACAGGAGTTACTTATGAGAATACAGTAGATCTCTTATCAAGAGTAAGACGTTTTGAGCTGCCCTGTGCACTCGAGGTATCCGAACTTGAAGCTGCTGTACCCGGATTTGATCTTTATATGATTCCTATGGTGCTAAATACACCTGATCCAGCTTGGATTGTAGGCCATCATCGTCGAGCTATAGAGCGTTATGGATTTATGATCCCATGGGATCAGCTGCTAACGGAAGGTTACGTCGTTTTGAACAGTGATTCTTCAGTTGCGCGGATTACAGGGGCCGAGACAACCATTAATGCTGAAGAGGCGGCTGCGTATGCCCAGGTTGCGGACAAGCTGATGTCCCTGCCAATAGTCTATCTTGAATATAGCGGTAGATTTGGGGATATGGAGACAGTACGTATAGTGCGTGAGATGGTGGAGCAAGCCCAACTATTTTATGGAGGCGGCATTACTTGTGAGGCAGAGGCCGAGCAGGCAGCAGCTCTATGTGATACAGTAGTTGTCGGCAATATTATTTATCGGGATGTAGAGCAGGCAATTCGTACGGTATTTGCTGTTAAAAAGACGGTGCAAGAGCAGTTCGACTAGCGGTTAGCTTATGGACTACTTATGATTTGTAATTTCATTTTTAGAAAGGAGCATGTTACACATGCAACTTATTAACATACAAGACGCGGTCAGCCGATTGAATCCTCCACAAAGGCAGGCTGTCGAAACTACTGAAGGACCCCTTTTGATTATGGCTGGTGCGGGCAGTGGGAAGACGAGAGTGCTGACTCACAGAATTGCCTGGCTGATTGCTAATCGAAAGGCGCCGCCTTGGGCGATTTTGGCGATTACATTTACGAATAAAGCTGCGAGGGAAATGCAGGAACGTGTATCTAAGCTCGTTGGACCTGAGGGAAGAGATATTTGGGTATCCACCTTTCACTCCATGTGTGTTCGGATCTTGCGGAAGGATATTGAGCGCATTGGATTTACTTCCAACTTCTCGATTCTGGACTCTACAGACCAGTTATCAGTCATTCGTAATTGCATGAAGGAACTGAATATTGATACGAAAAAATTCGAACCGAAAGCTGTACAAGCCATAATTAGCGCATCTAAGAATGAACTGATTACTCCGGCGCAGTATGAGCAAAAAGTCGGTGATTATTTCGAAGGTTTAGTTGCCAAGGTTTATAAAATGTACCAACGGCGTTTGAGAAGTAATAACTCGCTTGATTTTGATGATTTGATTATGAAGACTATCGAATTATTTAAGGAAGTTCCCGAGGTTCTGGATTTTTACCAAAAGAAGTTCAAATACATCCATGTGGATGAGTATCAGGATACGAACAGAGCACAATACATGTTGTGCCGCATGCTGGCAGACAGCCACCACCGCATTTGTGTGGTAGGGGATAGTGACCAGTCGATCTATCGCTGGCGTGGTGCGGATATTACGAATATTCTTAATTTTGAAGAGGATTATCCGGAAGCGAAGACGATTCTGCTAGAACAGAATTACCGTTCAACCGCTAATATCCTGAATGCAGCCAATGGGGTAATCGCGCTTAATAGTGGCCGTAAACCGAAAAAGCTGTGGACCGATTCCGAGGAAGGCGCCAAGATTAAGGTGTACCGGGCGGATTCCGAGCATGACGAAGGGTATTTTGTAACCGGAGAAATCAGCAAAAATGTGAAGCAAGGTCAAGCTTACCAGAATCACGCGATTCTGTATCGGACGAATGCCCAGTCACGGGTAATAGAAGAAATTTTGATCAAATCAGATATTCCATATCAAATCGTTGGCGGGATCAAGTTCTATGATCGTAAAGAAATCAAGGATCTGCTGGCGTATCTACGTTTACTGTCTAACCCTGATGATGATATCAGCCTGACGCGTATTATTAATGTTCCTAAGCGTGGATTAGGGGATACAACGGTTGGCAAGCTGGCAGCTGCTGCTGGTGAACGTGGTGTTTCTATTTTCCGAGTGCTGCAAACGGTCGATGATTTGGGCTTTGCCGGACGGACGCGGAATATGCTAGTAGAGTTCTACGATATGATTGAAGCTCTACACCGTATGGTGGAGTTCTTGTCTGTAACCGAATTGACGGAAAAAATACTGGAAATGTCGCAGTACCGTTTGGAGCTGCAAAATGAAAACACACTCGAATCACGCTCGCGGCTAGAGAATATCGATGAGTTCTTATCGGTGACGATGGAGTTTGAAAAGAACAACGAAGACAAGTCGCTGGTCTCCTTCCTCACGGATCTTGCACTTATCGCAGATATCGATAGTGTGAACGATGATGAAGAGGATCGTAGTGATGCGGTTGTGTTAATGACGATGCACAGCGCCAAAGGTCTGGAGTTCCCGACGGTATTTATCGTCGGAATGGAAGAAGGCGTGTTCCCACACAGCCGTGCCTTCCAGGACAACGACGAGCTGGAGGAGGAACGCCGGCTTGCGTATGTGGGGATCACCCGCGCGGAGAAACAACTGTTTCTCTCTTGTGCGCGGATGCGTACGCTCTTTGGCCGGACGACGGCGAACCAACCGTCCCGCTTCTTAGAGGAGATTCCGGAGGAACTGAAGGAAGATACCGTTAAGACTCAAGACCGCTTCCAGCGCGGAGGCGCGGAGGCAGGCGGTGCTTACGGCGGACGCGGTTTCGGCAGCGGTGGCCGTGGGAACTTTGGCGGCCGGGGTGGCGCCGCCGGAGCTACGCCGGCAGGCGGCGGAAGCACGGCGTCAGCGGCGGCAAGCAAGAGCAGCGTGACCGTGACCTCCGGAGGCGCACAGCGTGCTACCGGAGCAGGGGCTGCAGCAGCTGGCGATTACAAAGCGGGTGACAAGGTCTCCCACGGCAAATGGGGCACGGGCACCGTTGTATCTGTTAAAGGCAGTGGGAATGACACGGAGCTACAGATTGCTTTTCCGGCTCCCGTGGGTGTGAAACGCCTGCTTGCGGGGTTTGCGCCGATTACCAAAGTGGAATAATAGCAGACAACGATTAACGAACGGATATTTAGACCACGCTAACTTTAGGAAACTTATTGACGGAGGGATGTACCTGCATGGATGCTATGCATGTGATGGAAGAGCTTGTTGCGGAATTAAATAACTATAATTACCACTACTACACGCTGGATGCACCGCTAGTCAGCGATAAGGAATACGATGTTTTATACGACAAGCTTGTAGCACTGGAGGCTGAGAGTGGCTTCGTACTACCGGATTCGCCTACACAACGTGTAGGTGGAGAGCTGCTTAAGGGCTTCACGCCGCATCGGCATCTGGCACCGCTTTGGAGTCTGGATAAAGCACAGAATATTGAACAGCTGCGCAGCTGGAATACCCGGGTGCTCCGGTTAGTGAATGAATACAATCTTAAGAATCCAGATACCCCTCTTCCTGATCCTTGTTATGCAGTAGAACTGAAGTTCGATGGCTTGACGCTGAATTTAACCTATCGTAATGGTGTTCTCGAACAGGCATCAACGCGTGGCAATGGTGTAGTTGGCGAAGGAATACTTGCACAGGTGAAGACCATCAAATCCGTTCCATTGACGATTCCCTTCAAGGATGGGGTCATTGAGGTTCAGGGTGAAGGGATTATGAATCTGTCTGTGCTGGCTGATTATAATGCAAGGGCTGCAGAACCGCTGAAGAATGCGCGTAATGCAGCAGCAGGTGCACTGCGTAATCTTAATCCGAAGACTACTGCGGACCGCCGTTTGAACGCTTTTTTCTATAATGTAGGCTTTGCAGAAGGCGCGGAGTTCGCTGACCATCAGGAAATGATGGATTTTCTGCGGAATAACAAATTTAAAGTGAACCCATACCTGACCTACTGCAATGATTTTGATGATGTAACTGAGCAGCTCGCTGGAATCGAGGAGAGTCGTTCGAGTCTTGATTACCTCATTGATGGGGCTGTAATTAAGGTCACGGATTTCCGGATCCGTGAGGTGCTTGGCTACACTGACAAGTTCCCGCGTTGGGCAGTTGCTTATAAATTTGAAGCCGAAGAAACGACGACCGTGCTGGAGTCTGTTAGCTGGAATGTAGGTCGTACAGGTAAAGTGACTCCGCTGGCTCGGGTTGAGGCTGTAGAGCTTGCCGGAGTTACCGTTCAGAACTGCACCCTGAATAATGTGGGTGATATTGAGCGCAAAAACTTGAAATTCGCCTTAGGTTCGCGGGTCTTTATTCGCCGTTCCAATGATGTTATCCCAGAAATTCTCGGCAAGGTAACAGAGGAGAATGACGGTGGAGAGATTATTTTCCCTGAGGACTGTCCAGCTTGTGGATATCCGTTAGAAATGCGCGGAGCACATCTTTTCTGTAACAATAAACTGAATTGTAGGCCGCAGATTATCAGTCGGATCACCCACTTTGCTTCGCGTGATGCGATGGATATCGAGACGTTCAGTGAGAAGACGGCGGGTCAGCTCTATGATGAGCTTAATGTACATGACTCTGCGGATCTGTATGAACTGAACTTTGAGCAGCTTGTACAGCTGAACCGTTTTGGTGAGAAAAAAGCACAGAATTTGCTGCAAGCTTTAGAAGATAGCAAAGGTAGAGATCTTGCTTCATTTCTCTTTGCGTTAGGGATCCCTAACACAGGTAAAGCAACGACGAAGATGTTGGCTGATCATTTCCGCGATCTGGATGCTGTGATGCAGGCCAAAGCCGAGGAGCTCGCTGAGTTACCAGACATTGGTGGGATTGTCGCCGAGAGCATTGTCAGCTTCTTCGCAGACCCAGTTGTAGTAGCTAATGTTTCCCGCTTGCGGACGTTGGGTGTGGAAGCAAAGGCTCCTGAGGCGCCACGTCCTGTTAGTACCGATTCCTTCTTTAGTGGCAAAACGGTCGTATTGACCGGTTCCTTGCAAAAGCTTACCCGAGATGAAGCAGCTGAACGTCTGGAAGCACTCGGAGCAAAGGTGTCGGGAAGTGTGTCCAAGAAGACGGATTTAGTTATCGCTGGTGAAAAAGCTGGCAGTAAGCTGGCCAAAGCCCAGCAGTTAGGCATTCAAGTCATTGAGGATGAAGATGAGCTAATTCGCTTGTTGGATATGTAAGTAACAAACTATATTCGATTCCAAAAGGTTCCCGGTTCCATTTCGTTTAAGTACGAGAGGAGCAGGGGCCTTTTTTGCGTGGATTACAACTAAACGTTTCTTTTTTAGAAAAAAATTCGGTTGATCTGCTAATATATAGGCTATAGATATTTATTACTATATTTGAAAGGAAACCCTTCCTGTGAAGAGAGAAACGATATTGTTAGTAGACGATGAGAAGGAAATTGTAGAACTGTTAACGATTTATCTCTGTAATGAAGGCTATAGACTGCTAAAGGCTTATGATGGAATGGAAGCGCTGGAATGTCTGCAGAAAGAGGAAGTTGATCTAATTATTCTTGATGTCATGATGCCTAAAATGGACGGGCTAGCTGCATGTATGAAGATCCGTGAAGAGCGGAAAATGCCAATTATCATACTATCAGCCAAAAATACAGATATGGACAAGATCTCCGGCCTGAGCCTCGGGGCAGATGACTACGTGGGCAAGCCGTTTAATCCTTTGGAGATTGTGGCACGAGTAAAATCACAGTTGCGCCGTTATCACGGATTTAATAAGGATAGTAATACGTTAGGAAACGACAGCAAACTAAGCTTTGAGGATCTGACTATAGATACGTCTAAGCATGAGGTATATGTAGACCAGCAGAAGATTAAACTTACTCCGCGGGAATTCTCTATTCTAGAGCTTTTAGCGAGACACCAAGGTCAAGTGCTTAGCTTGGAGCAAATTTACAATAAGGTATGGAATGAACCCTTTTTAGATGGCGGTAACACAGTGATGGTACATATTCGTAATCTCCGAGACAAAATCGAAATCGATTCGAAACGCCCACGTTATATACAAACCGTCTGGGGAGTTGGCTATAAATTAGACGGACCTTCCTGAAAGGATTAGGTGAGGCTTCTTGAATTCTAAATATATAACGACGATTCGCTGGAAGTTTATGTTTGCTTTTTTGCTGAGTGTGCTTTCGGGCGCTTTGCTGCTCATGGCAGGGTACCAACTCGTCAACTTTATGATCTATCTAAATCCGGCTTCAGAGTCGGCTCCCTATTCACGCATACTGCGCTGGATTATTAATCATATTGGCTCTATGCCACTAATGACAGCAGCGGGTATTATCAGCTTTTTATTATTCTTTTTTATCTACACTCGTAAAGTTGTGCTGTATCTGGAAGAGATCACAAAAGGGATTCGAGAAATTACAAGCTCCGGGATGTCCCATAGAATTGAAGTCAGAACCACAGATGAGCTGGGTGTGCTGGCTGAGAATATTAATGAAATGGCTGAGCGTTTGCAGCACTCCATAGAGGAGGAACGTAAAGCTGTAAATGCGAAAAATGACTTGATCACAGGTGTTTCCCATGATTTACGCACCCCGCTTACCTCTGTCTTGGGCTTTCTGGAATACATCGAACAAGATCGATGTCAGGAAGAAGCGGAAATCCGGTATTACGTGGATATAGCCTACAACAAATCCCTGGTGCTGCGTAAACTGATCGATGATCTTTTTGAATACACACGTGTAAATAGTGGAGAGTACCCTTTGGTTATGCAGAGATTGGATTTGAAGGCCTTCATACGGCAGCTGGCGGAGGAGTCAGTTCCTGAACTAACAAAGGCGGATATGATCTATGAAATCGGGGACGTTGCTGATGAGTTATGGATAGAGGCTTCGCCTAAAGAATTAGTACGTGCTTATGAAAATTTGATTACTAACGCGATCCGTTACGGCAGAAGCGGCGGAAAATTGGAGATAGGTTTCAGTAAAAAGGAAAATGATGCTGTGGTCCGAATTAGCAACTTCGGAGAGAGAATTGCGGAAAGTGATATCCCTTTTATTTTTGAACGATTCTATCGGGCAGAAAAGTCGCGTTCACAGCATACAGGCGGCTCAGGGCTTGGACTTGCGATTGCCAAAAGTATCATCGAACGCCACAATGGCGTTATTTATGTAGAAAGTACGTCTCTTCGCACGGATTTTATTACCCGTTTCCCATTCTTCATAAAATCTTAAGAAAACTATGGCGGGTTCTTAAGATTTGGAAGTTATCCTTGTGGCACAAGGAGGGAACTACCATGTCAAAACTTCGGACGGTTCGTATCAGCTATTTATATATTTTTATGGGTTGCGCTCTTTTGAGTGCTGCCTTTCTTTTTGTTGTCCAGCGGGCTGTCGCTTTGCTGTATTCTCATTATTCGGGTCAACCAGGAGCCTTTTTTGTCCGGCTTATTCATTGGGTTATTAATCATATGGGTCAAACCCCTAGTGCCATCCTTCTATTTATTCTAGTCTTCGGTGGGCTGTATGTTCTTCGTTCACAGAAAATGGCTGATGATTTGCGCTCGCTAGTGGTGGGAACCACGGAGCTGGCAGATAAAGGAGTCGCCCAGAACATCAAGGTTCTCTCTGGAGGAGAAATAGGTGAAATTGCTGCTAACCTCAATCGAATGCAAAGAATAGAAGTTCCAGATAGAGGTGCAAGCTCAAAGCGGATAGAAGACACACCAGCAGTAGCTTTATTAATAAGAACTAGGGCGATACTTCGCACTCTCCGTGAGGTTGAAGAGGATGGGGCGGAAGTACATACACTTCTTGCAGCAGCGAATGATGAAGTACGCAGTATGGAGCGGTTCCTGGAGAACCTGATTATCGAATCATGAGCAGATGGAATGCACGCACCCGGATATTGCGAGTAGGGTACCTATTATTTGATGTGAGTGTTATTAGTACGGTATTGGTGCTTTTGATTTTGTTCTATGTATACCAGTATGGGGGGATTGTACTTAACCGGCATGAGGAGAGGCTGCAATTGCCAGAATCAAGCCTCATCACAGCTTCAGATGGAACAGTTATACGAATGACTCCGCTACCGAGCTCTGGTTATAGGCTTACAGCAGAGCTTGAGGAGATGCCGGCTTTATTAATAGATACGTTTTTAACAGTAGAAGACCGCCGTTTTTATAGCCATCAAGGGGTCGATTATAAAGGGATATCACGCGCTTTCTTGAAAAATATCTTGGACATGAGTTTATCAGAAGGTGGCAGTAGTATTACTCAACAGCTTGCTCGCAATCTTTATTTGAACAGAGATAAGAATATGCTGCGCAAGTTAAATGAAACCTCTATTGCTTTTGCCTTGGAGCAGCGACTGACGAAACGTGAGATTTTGCAGCTGTACCTCAATCAGATTTATATGGGGCGGGGACAATATGGAGTAAAAGCAGCAGCGAAGCGTTACTTCGGCGTGTCTGATCTGAAAAAATTGGAGATCTGGCAAATAGCCACTCTGGTGGGAATCCCTAAAGGCCCCTCTATTTATAACCCAGTAGACAATAGTGCATTATCCAAAACGAGAAGAAATGTAGTGCTAAAGATGATGTTCAATCAGCGACTAATCACGAATGGGCAAATGCAGGAAGCTATGAATAAACAATATCAGCCTCCAGCTGCGGTCGAAAATGGGGTTGCCGGAGTGTACTATGTGGATGCCGCCCTTAAGGAAGCGGCTCAGATCACAGGGAAATCCGTAGAGGAGCTTCGTACAGGCGGCTACACTATAGTTACAGGTTTGAACATCAAAGCACAGCAGGCACTTGAGCAGGCCGTTCTCAAAGAGGCTTCATTTCCACCTGACGGAAAAGATCAGCAGGTAGAAGCAGCTATGACCATAATGGATCATCGTACAGGAGAAGTAGTGGCATTGATTGGTGGGCGAGATCAAAACGAGGGCAATTTGAACAGAGCTATTATTGATGCACGTCAGCCGGGTTCCAGCTTTAAGCCGATCATTGATTATGGACCTGCACTGGAGAGCGGGAAATTCAACCCGAATAGTATGCTGTCCGACCGTAAAGTTGCTTATGGCAGCTACAAGCCTGAGAACTTGAACGGTATATACCAAGGTCAGGTCACAATGAACACAGCTTTGCAAAAATCCATCAATGCACCAGCCGTATGGGTATTGAAGCAGGTTGGAATCTCTTCTGCGCGGCAATTTGCCGCCAAATTAGGAATTGTACTGACGGAGGAGGACAATCATTTATCAATAGCTTTGGGGGGGCTTCATAATGGGGTTTCTCCACTAAAAATGGCCCAGGCCTACAGTGTCTTTGCTAGTGGAGGGAAATTTAATGCGGCTCATATGGTGCGCTCCATAACGGATTCAAAAGGGAAGGTCTTGTATACTCATCCCTCTGAATCACGTCAGGTAATCTCGCCGCGTACCGCAGAAGCGATGACGGCTATGTTACGCAATGTTGTTAATGAAGGAACAGGGAAAAAAGCGCAGATGAACAGACCAGTAGCGGGAAAGACCGGTACGACCCAATTGGACTTGGCTGGCGTGAGCAAGAAAGCTAATCGGGATCTTTGGTTTGTAGGCTATACTTCGGAGTGGACAGCTGCGGTATGGATGGGTTTTGATCGTACGAATCAGGATAATTACATGACTGAAGGCAGCGGGAAGGCTGCCGCTCTATTTTCTACAGTAATGAGTAAAGCCTTAAGTGATCATTGAGAAGTTATTGCGCCGCCCATTCTTCTAATTTCTCATCTCTAGGAAGCAGCAAGGCAAGAAACCCAAGCAGCGGGAGGAAGCCGCAAGCGATGAACACTTTAGCAATCCCGATACTATCAATGAGGTTGCCGAGGACTAATGAGCCGATCCCGCCGAGTCCAAAAGCAAGTCCCGTGATCAGACCTGAAACTGTGCCAATGTTGCCCGGATATAGCATTTGAGCATAAATGACGGTAACAGAGAAGCTGGACAGAAGGATGAAACCGCCAATCAGCAGCAATACAGCCGCCCATAATGGACCTACAAAGGGTAGAGCAAGTGCAAAGGGAACGGTTCCTACCATTGATAGTAAGATGAGATTACGCCGTCCAAAACGGTCAGCCAGCGGACCTCCAAAAAATGTGCCCACTGCGCCAGCAGCCAAATACATAAAAATATAGATTTGGGCTTTATCCAGCGTCATTTGATATTTGTCCATTAGATAGAAGGCGTAGTAACTGCCGATAGAAGCGCCATACCAAGACCTAACAAAGACTAGGAATACAAGAATAATCGTTGCTGTTCGTATGCTTTTTCGGCGGGCGGGGTCGATTGCCCGTGCTGTTGATTTTTTATGAAAGGTATAACCGGCATCTAGCATTTCTCTATACCAGCGAGCTACATAGGTCTGAACAGCGATTCCGGCAGCCGCGACGATCGTGAAGCCTAGGGCACCAATCTGGCCAAAGGGGATGAACACCCATTTCGTAAGCATTGGACCCAGGGACTGTCCAGCATTGCCGCCCACTTGAAAAATAGATTGCGACAATCCCTTTCGCTGACCTGCGGCCATATGAGCAACACGCATACCCTCTGGGTGGAAGGTGGCTGAACCGAATCCGATCAGGATAACCGAGAATAAGACCAGAAAATAGCTATTGGCATAAGCCAATAGAAGTACACCTAAAAATGTGCTGCACATACCCAGTGGTAATAATATAGGACGGGGTTTACGGTCTGCAGCATATCCAATGACGGGTTGGATTACTGATGACGTCATATTTAAAGCGAATGAGATCCATCCAATCTGGGCGAAAGAGAGCAGTAGATTATCTTTGAGAATAGGGAAGATTGCTGGAATGACTGCCTGTATAGAATCATTAAATAAATGAACAAAACTGACAGCTAACAAAATTTTATAAATCGTTGCCTGCTGCAGATTACGCTGCTCCTTGTTCTTGCTGTCTACCGTGGATGCAGCGTCTGTAGGTTTGGTCTTCATTTTGACTCCTCTCTGTACTGATAGTTAAAAGGTAAGATTGGCGAATACGATAAATTCTATTTAGCCACAAATAATGGATGAATGGTATCAATTTGTGTTGTATCGAAGTTATTTATACGAATGATTTTTTTATTTCAAAAAAAGCTTGCAAACTCAATGACAGCATGGTATATTATCTCTTGTGCTTACGACGCATCGCACATACGAAACACAAGCGATGAAGAAATAAGTTGACAAGATAGAAACAAACATGATATACTCTAATTCCTGTGTATGAGACATTGAATGTCGAAATGCTAGGAGCAAGTTCTTTGAAAACTGAACAAATGGAACACGTTAATTTTTAAAAAGATTCAATTAATGAATCGTCAGTTTCAAAATGAGCATATCGCTCTTTTCAATACTAATTGGAGAGTTTGATCCTGGCTCAGGACGAACGCTGGCGGCGTGCCTAATACATGCAAGTCGAGCGGAGTTGTCTTGAAAGCTTGCTTTCAAGACAACTTAGCGGCGGACGGGTGAGTAACACGTAGGCAACCTGCCCTTCAGACTGGGATAACTACCGGAAACGGTAGCTAATACCGGATAATTTCTTTTTTCTCCTGAGAGAAGAATGAAAGACGGAGCAATCTGTCACTGAGGGATGGGCCTGCGGCGCATTAGCTAGTTGGTGGGGTAACGGCCCACCAAGGCGACGATGCGTAGCCGACCTGAGAGGGTGAACGGCCACACTGGGACTGAGACACGGCCCAGACTCCTACGGGAGGCAGCAGTAGGGAATCTTCCGCAATGGGCGAAAGCCTGACGGAGCAACGCCGCGTGAGTGATGAAGGTTTTCGGATCGTAAAGCTCTGTTGCCAGGGAAGAACGTCCGGTAGAGTAACTGTTACCGGAGTGACGGTACCTGAGAAGAAAGCCCCGGCTAACTACGTGCCAGCAGCCGCGGTAATACGTAGGGGGCAAGCGTTGTCCGGAATTATTGGGCGTAAAGCGCGCGCAGGCGGCTATTTAAGTCTGGTGTTTAAACCTTGGGCTCAACCTGAGGTCGCACTGGAAACTGGGTGGCTTGAGTACAGAAGAGGAAAGTGGAATTCCACGTGTAGCGGTGAAATGCGTAGATATGTGGAGGAACACCAGTGGCGAAGGCGACTTTCTGGGCTGTAACTGACGCTGAGGCGCGAAAGCGTGGGGAGCAAACAGGATTAGATACCCTGGTAGTCCACGCCGTAAACGATGAGTGCTAGGTGTTAGGGGTTTCGATACCCTTGGTGCCGAAGTTAACACAGTAAGCACTCCGCCTGGGGAGTACGGTCGCAAGACTGAAACTCAAAGGAATTGACGGGGACCCGCACAAGCAGTGGAGTATGTGGTTTAATTCGAAGCAACGCGAAGAACCTTACCAGGTCTTGACATCCCTCTGAATCTGCTAGAGATAGCAGCGGCCTTCGGGACAGAGGAGACAGGTGGTGCATGGTTGTCGTCAGCTCGTGTCGTGAGATGTTGGGTTAAGTCCCGCAACGAGCGCAACCCTTAACTTTAGTTGCCAGCAGGTAATGCTGGGCACTCTAGAGTGACTGCCGGTGACAAACCGGAGGAAGGTGGGGATGACGTCAAATCATCATGCCCCTTATGACCTGGGCTACACACGTACTACAATGGCCGGTACAACGGGAAGCGAAGCCGCGAGGTGGAGCCAATCCCATCAAAGCCGGTCTCAGTTCGGATTGCAGGCTGCAACTCGCCTGCATGAAGTCGGAATTGCTAGTAATCGCGGATCAGCATGCCGCGGTGAATACGTTCCCGGGTCTTGTACACACCGCCCGTCACACCACGAGAGTTTACAACACCCGAAGTCGGTGGGGTAACCCGCAAGGGAGCCAGCCGCCGAAGGTGGGGTAGATGATTGGGGTGAAGTCGTAACAAGGTAGCCGTATCGGAAGGTGCGGCTGGATCACCTCCTTTCTATGGAGAATCGTTCTCTGCAATGAGAACATTCAAATCGGAAGTTTAACTTCCACAACCAATTAACGTGTATCCATTTGTTCGGTTTTGATGGAATTTGCGGGGCCATAGCTCAGCTGGGAGAGCGCCTGCCTTGCAAGCAGGAGGTCAGCGGTTCGATCCCGCTTGGCTCCACCAACAAACTTCATCTATTTGTTATGTCTATACACTTGATCCTTGAAAACTGGATACCGAAACGAATTTGCGTTTTAGAACATCTTTTAGCAACTTGTGCAAACAAGTAAATGTTATTAGTGAGATGATTCCAAAGAGAATGTCATCGTATGATATTTTTCTTCGGAAGAATCAAGGTTAAGCTAATAAGAGCACACGGAGGATGCCTAGGCGCCAGGAGCCGACGAAGGACGTGGCGAACAACGAAACTGCCTCGGGGAGCTGTAAGCAAGCTTTGATCCGGGGGTGTCCGAATGGGGAAACCCAGCTGTGGTAATTCGCAGTTACTCATTTCTGAATACATAGGAAATGTAGAGGCAGACCAGGGGAACTGAAACATCTAAGTACCCTGAGGAAGAGAAAACAATAGTGATTCCGTCAGTAGCGGCGAGCGAACGCGGAACAGCCTAAACCTAAGAGCTTGCTCTTAGGGGTTGTGGGACGTCTCACATGGAGTTACAAAGGAATATGGTAGGTGAAGAGGTCTGGAAAGGCCCGCGATAGAGGTAAAAGCCCTGTAACCTAAACTGTGTTCTCTCCGAGACGGATCCCGAGTAGTGCGGGGCACGTGAAACCCCGTATGAATCCAGCAGGACCATCTGCTAAGGCTAAATACTACCTGGCGACCGATAGTGAAACAGTACCGTGAGGGAAAGGTGAAAAGCACCCCGGAAGGGGAGTGAAATAGAACCTGAAACCGTGTGCTTACAAAAAGTCAGAGCCCTATTAATGGGTGATGGCGTGCCTTTTGTAGAATGAACCGGCGAGTTACGTTTAACATGCAAGGTTAAGCCGAGAAGGTGGAGCCGCAGCGAAAGCGAGTCTGAATAGGGCGACTTAGTATGTGGACGTAGACCCGAAACCGTGTGATCTACCCCTGTCCAGGGTGAAGGTGCGGTAACACGCACTGGAGGCCCGAACCCACGTACGTTGAAAAGTGCGGGGATGAGGTGGGGGTAGCGGAGAAATTCCAATCGAACTCGGAGATAGCTGGTTCTCCCCGAAATAGCTTTAGGGCTAGCCTCGGTATAAGAGTAGTGGAGGTAGAGCACTGATTGGGTGCGGGGTCCGCAAGGATTACCAAGCTCAGTCAAACTCCGAATGCCATATACTTATTGCCGGGAGTCAGACAGTGAGTGCTAAGATCCATTGTCAAAAGGGAAACAGCCCAGACCATCAGCTAAGGTCCCCAAGTGTGTGTTAAGTGGGAAAGGATGTGGAGTTGCACAGACAACCAGGATGTTGGCTTAGAAGCAGCCACCATTGAAAGAGTGCGTAATAGCTCACTGGTCGAGTGACTCTGCGCCGAAAATGTAACGGGGCTAAACACACCACCGAAGCTATGGCTAGATGCTTTGCATCTGGGGTAGGGGAGCGTTGTGTAGGGGTTGAAGGTGTACTGAAAAGAGCGCTGGACACTACACAAGTGAGAATGCCGGTATGAGTAACGAAAAGATCAGTGAGAATCTGATCCGCCGAAAGCCCAAGGTTTCCTGAGGAAGGCTCGTCCGCTCAGGGTAAGTCGGGACCTAAGGCGAGGCCGAAAGGCGTAGTCGAAGGACAACAGTTTGAAATTACTGTACCACCGTAATCCGCTATGAGCGATGGGGTGACGCAGGAGGGTAGTGACGCGGACTGATGGATGTCCGTCTAAGCAGTGAGGCTGATGTGTAGGCAAATCCGCACATCATTAAGGCTGGGCTGTGATGGGGAGCGAAAATTATAGTAGCGAAGGTCATGATCTCACACTGCCAAGAAAAGCCTCTAGCCAGGAGAAGGTGCCCGTACCGCAAACCGACACAGGTAGGCGAGAAGAGAATTCTAAGGCGCGCGGAAGAACTCTCGTTAAGGAACTCGGCAAAATGACCCCGTAACTTCGGGAGAAGGGGTGCCCCGGTAGTGTGAATAGCACGAGGGGGCCGCAGTGAAAAGGCCCAAGCGACTGTTTAGCAAAAACACAGGTCTGTGCGAAGCCGCAAGGCGAAGTATACGGGCTGACGCCTGCCCGGTGCTGGAAGGTTAAGGGGAGTGGTTAGGGGTAACCCGAAGCTATGAACCGAAGCCCCAGTAAACGGCGGCCGTAACTATAACGGTCCTAAGGTAGCGAAATTCCTTGTCAGGTAAATTCTGACCCGCACGAATGGCGTAACGACTTGGGCGCTGTCTCAACGAGAGATCCGGTGAAATTTTAATACCTGTGAAGATGCAGGTTACCCGCGACAAGACGGAAAGACCCCATGGAGCTTTACTGCAGCTTGATATTGAATTTGGGTACGATCTGTACAGGATAGGTGGGAGCCGTAGAAATCGGAGCGCAAGCTTCGGTGGAGGCGCCGTTGGGATACCACCCTGATCGTATCTAGGTTCTAACCTAGTACCCTTACCGGGTACGGGGACCGTGTCAGGCGGGCAGTTTGACTGGGGCGGTCGCCTCCTAAAGAGTAACGGAGGCGTTCCAAGGTTCCCTCAGAATGGTTGGAAATCATTCGCAGAGTGCAAAGGCATAAGGGAGCTTGACTGCGAGACCTACAAGTCGAGCAGGGACGAAAGTCGGACTTAGTGATCCGGTGGTACCGCATGGAAGGGCCATCGCTCAACGGATAAAAGCTACCCTGGGGATAACAGGCTTATCTCCCCCAAGAGTCCACATCGACGGGGAGGTTTGGCACCTCGATGTCGGCTCATCGCATCCTGGGGCTGAAGTAGGTCCCAAGGGTTGGGCTGTTCGCCCATTAAAGCGGTACGCGAGCTGGGTTCAGAACGTCGTGAGACAGTTCGGTCCCTATCTGTCGTGGGCGCAGGAAATTTGAGAGGAGCTGTCCTTAGTACGAGAGGACCGGGATGGACGTACCGCTGGTGCACCAGTTGTTCCGCCAGGAGCATGGCTGGGTAGCTACGTACGGACGGGATAAGCGCTGAAAGCATCTAAGCGTGAAGCCCCCCTCAAGATGAGATTTCCCAATTAGTAAGACCCCTTGAAGACGACGAGGTAGATAGGTTGGAGGTGGAAGTGCAGCAATGCATGGAGCTGACCAATACTAATCGGTCGAGGGCTTATCCTATACGTAGAATGCAGATTCGTTTCGGATTCAGTTTTCAGGCATCAAGCCTGTAACACGCTTAGAAATTCATTCTCACTTCTGGTGAAGAACCGAATTTCACGCGGCAGCGTCTGTTTCACAGACGCATGTTTGGTGGCGATAGCGGAGGGGTTCCACGCGTACCCATCCCGAACACGACCGTTAAGCCCTCCAGCGCCGATGGTACTTGGACCGAAGGGTCCTGGGAGAGTAGGACGTTGCCAAGCACAAATAGACCACTGTTGATAACTCGACAGTGGCTTTTTTGCGTCTATTATAGATTGTGGAAAACTTGTGGATAATTCATTGGAATTTGCAGAAAACTTACGCACATGTGGATAGATGATTAAAAGGCAAAAAATCACCAAATGGTGTGGATTAAGTACATATTTATGTAGATCTGTCAACAGAAAACCTAAGTAATACACGGGTTGCTGTGGATATAGTCATATTTATGTGGATAGAGGGATTAATAAGTGGATAATTATTTTAACTTGAATAGAACAAGATTACAAGACTATTTTTAAAACTGCCTAAGGCTGTGGATAACTGAAAAAAGTTCGAAAAATATCCTTATAATTCGCACACAATACACTCTCTTGTTATACTAACCATAAAAGTAAATTCATAAATGATGAGGTGAGTTTTGTGGATATCAGACAGTTGCACTCAGAAGAGTTTGATCTAAGCATGGATTTATCTGAATATGCTTTTCAATACAAGCTGCCTAGTGAGAAAAGGGCGAATGCTAAGGAAAGATTTAAAGCAGAACGCGTATGGGGTGCTTTTGAAGAAGGTACTTTGGAAGCTAAACTTACTCTTCTTCCGTTCGAAGTGTACATACAAGGTAGATTAGTACCTATGGGAGGGCTCGCAGGGGTAGCGACATGGCCAGAGAATCGCAGACAGGGGCATGTGGCAAAGCTCCTGGCGCATACGCTGCAAACGATGAATGAGGCGGGGCAGACATTATCTTTTCTGCATCCGTTCTTGATCCCCTTTTATCGCAAATTTGGTTGGGAAGTTTATTGTGAATATAAGAAATACTCCATTCCTGTTGCCAAGTTTCCCAAGAAGGTTGAAGTTGAGGGCAAGGTAAGACGTGGTGTTATAGATATCGAAGTATTGGACAACTTATACAATCGTTTTGCAGTTAGATATAACGGAACACTTAAGCGTGATTTGGACTGGTGGGAAAACTCTGTTCTGGATGATGAAGGTCAGACTGCGGTATTTTATTCACAGCTTGGGGAACCTGAAGGATACGTACTATATAAGATAGAAAATAGAGAGCTGGTCATTGATGAATTTGTGTTTTTGAACGAACAGGCCCGGCAGGGGCTGTGGACATTTCTTGCGAATCACGATTCGATGGTGACCGGTGCATCGCTAAAACTGGTGCCATCCGATGATATGTTACCCTTTTTGCTGCCTGATCCGCGTATAGAGCAGGAGAATTATCCTTATTTTATGGCGCGTATTGTTAATGCTAAAGCATTCGTGGAGAGTTATTCTTTTAAGCGTCACAACAGTCAGAAGAAACAGGTTATCTATATTGAAGATAAATATGCCCCATGGAATGACGGGTTGTGGGAATGGACTGTCTCCGAAAAGGGAGCAGCAGCTTTCTTGCGTATAGAGGGTGAACGGGATGCAGCTGACTTAAGCTGTGATATTGGTTCGCTGACGATTCTAATGTTTGGATATAAACGCCCGGCAGAGCTGGCTCGTTATGGACGTGTGACTGGTAATCCGACGGCTCTGGAATGGCTCGAAGAAATCATACCGCAAGCTGAAACTGCACTTTTTGATCATTTTTAGAAAATAATTAGGCTCTCCCCTTCGAAAGATGCTGGGAGAGTTCTTTATTTCCGAATACATTCGCTGAAAAAAGTGAAAAATAAGAGAATCCTCTTGGAATTAGCACAGAATATGTTATAATATTAAAAAGTCAAAGAAAGTCAAAGTCAACGCACCTGATGACATACAGTGCGATCCTCTGAATTCGTGAAGTTTTCTTCAGACTTATATGAATGAAGTTCACTAATGAATGTCATTAAGGATGCGGGCCGTAAGCGATATTATGAAGCTTTAAAGAGCACTGGAGGATGAGTGATGCGCAATATCTCTGATATTATTGAACAATATCTGAAGAATATTTTGCATGAAAGTCCCGAAGGTACGGTGGAAATCCAGCGAAATGACCTGGCGGACCAGTTCTCATGCGTACCGTCACAGATCAATTATGTTATTAGTACACGCTTTACACTGGAAAAAGGCTATGTGGTGGAAAGTAAACGTGGTGGCGGGGGATATATTCGTATTCAACGTTTTGAATTGCCGCCCAACGTGGCACTGCATGCCCATTTAAACCATACTATAGGTGGCGGGATAGATCAGAACGCTGCCGAAGGGTTGATTTATCAACTGGAGGAAGCTGGTTTTCTAAGCAAGCGTGAGGCGTGTCTTATGCGCGCTGCTGTTTCTCGGGATTGCCTAACGGTTAAGATTCCATATCGGGATGAGATTCGGGCCAAGATTATGAAGGCGATGTTAATCTCTTTGTTAGGCAAATAATTGTCAATCATAAGGGAGGGGCTTTCGCTTATGCAATGTCAGGAATGTGGCGTCAAGCCAGCAACACTCCATTTCACCAAGATCGTGAATGGAGAGAAGACAGAATTTCATATCTGCGAGAGCTGTGCGCGGGAGAAGGGTGAACTGATCCCGGGAACTGCTGGAGGATTCTCCATTCACAGCTTGCTGTCCGGTCTGCTTGATCTTGAAGGGGCCGGTAAGGAAAAGACGGCTGCTACGAAGACTACGCAGAGTCTGCAATGTGAGAATTGTGGGATGACGTACTCGCAGTTTAGCAAATTGGGTCGTTTTGGCTGCAGCTCCTGTTATAAATATTTTAACAGTGCACTGGACCCGCTATTTAAACGGGTGCATGGCAGCACTTCGCATGTAGGCAAGATTCCTAAACGTGCTGGAGCACAAATTGTGTTTAAGCGGCAAATTGATGAATTGAAGCTGGAATTACAGCAAAGTATCGCACAGGAGGAATTCGAAACTGCGGCAGAGCTGCGGGATCAAATTCGCCAACTTGAAAAAGAAATGGCACAAGAGTAAAGTCTTTGATATATAGGGGGGATATGACATGTCAAGTCTCCGATTTACTGAACAAGCGCTTAGTGATTGGATGCGCTCGGGAGGCAGTCACTCCGAGATTGTAATTAGCAGCCGTATGCGTATTGCACGTAATTTAGAGCATCTTCCATTCCCTATGCTTGCTTCCTTAGAGCAATCGGAAGAAGTATTAGAGCTGCTGGCCCCTGTGTTTCATGGGGAAACTGCTGCCGAATTCGGATCTTTTCAACTGATAAAGCTTGCAGAAGTGAATGAACTGGATAAAAAGGTATTGGTCGAGAAACATCTCATCAGTCCTAATCTGGCTAATGATTCACGTGGCGCAGCTGTGATATTAAATGAAGATGAGTCGGTCAGCATCATGATTAACGAAGAAGACCATCTGCGGATCCAATGTCTGTTCCCGGGTCTTCAGGTAAGAGAAGCATGGGAACGTGCGACAGCCATCGATGATATCTTCGAATCGGCTGTGAATTACGCTTTTGATGATAAAAGAGGATACTTGACCAGTTGTCCCACCAATGTGGGTACAGGGCTGCGTGCCTCAGTAATGCTGCATTTGCCAGCACTAGTAATGACCCAACAGATCAATCGCATATTGTCAGCAGTGAACCAAGTGGGATTGACTGTAAGAGGAATTTATGGTGAGGGCAGCGAAGCAGTAGGGAACATCTTTCAAATTTCCAATCAGATTACTCTCGGTCAAACAGAAAGTGAAATCATCGAGAACCTTCACAGTGTAGTCACCCAGATTATAGAGCATGAACGAAATGCCCGTGAAAGGCTGCTTGTAGATTCCGCTTTAAGAATTACAGACCGAGTGAAAAGATCTTATGGGATTTTGTGTTATGCAGCTCTAATGGAGCTTAAAGAATCCGCACAACGGCTGTCTGATGTGAGACTTGGGGTTGACCTTGGCATACTGGAAGGCCCTTCGATTTCCGTGCTTAATGAGCTTAACGTTAAGACACAGCCAGGATTTCTGCAAAAAATGTTCGGTGACGAGATGAACGCCACTGAACGGGATATGTATCGGGCGAAACTGCTCCGAGAAACACTGGGAACACAACATTAATATAGATATTTATTATTCATGGAGGTGCAGGAGATATGATGTTTGGAAGATTTACGGAACGCGCACAAAAAGTGCTAGCGCTAGCGCAGGAAGAAGCTGTTCGTTTAGGACACAACAATATTGGCACAGAACATATTTTGCTAGGACTTATTCGTGAAGGAGACGGCATTGCTGCTAAAGCATTAATCGCTTTGGGTCTGGGTCTTGAGAAAATCCAGGACGAAGTGGAGACACTGATTGGCAGAGGCCAAGAACAACCTACGAACATTGCTTATACTCCTCGCGCCAAAAAAGTAATCGAGTTGTCGATGGACGAAGCCCGCAAGCTGGGACATACGTATGTCGGCACTGAGCATATTCTGCTAGGACTTATTCGTGAAGGAGAAGGTGTCGCGGCTCGTGTGCTTAATAACCTCGGCATCAGCTTGAACAAAGCTCGTCAGCAAGTGCTTCAGCTTCTGGGAAGCAGCGAGGCTGCATCCAGTCATAGCGGAACACCTGCTAATGTCAGCACACCGACTCTAGACGGCCTAGCACGCGATTTGACGGCTTATGCCAAGGATGGCAACCTGGATCCAGTTATCGGTCGTAGCAAGGAAATTGAACGTGTTATTCAGGTACTGAGCCGCCGGACGAAGAACAACCCGGTGTTGATAGGTGAACCTGGGGTTGGTAAAACAGCTATTGCTGAAGGCTTGGCCCAAAAGATCATTAATAATGAAATTCCAGAAACACTGCGCGACAAACGCGTAATGACGCTCGATATGGGCTCTGTAGTGGCTGGTACTAAATATCGCGGTGAGTTTGAAGACCGCCTCAAGAAAATCATGGATGAGATTCGCCAAGCGGGGAATATCGTACTCTTTATCGATGAGCTTCATACGCTGATCGGTGCTGGTGGCGCAGAAGGTGCTATTGATGCATCTAACATTCTTAAGCCGGCTTTAGCCCGCGGAGAACTTCAGTGCATCGGTGCGACGACGCTGGATGAATATCGTAAATATATTGAAAAAGATGCAGCTTTGGAGCGCCGTTTCCAACCGATTACGGTGGATCAGCCATCTCCAGAAGAAGCGGTACAAATTCTATTTGGACTTCGCGATCGTTATGAAGCACATCACCGTGTGAAAATTACGGATGAAGCTATCGTGGAAGCTGTAAAGCTGTCTGATCGTTACATTCCGGATCGGTTCCTGCCGGATAAAGCCATTGACCTTATCGATGAAGCAGGGTCTAAAGTAAGGCTTCACTCTTACACTATCCCGCCAAATCTGAAGGAACTAGAAATGCGCTTGGATGATATCCGCAAGGAGAAGGATTCCGCTGTGCAGAGCCAAGAGTTTGAGAAAGCGGCTGCCCTGCGTGATACGGAGCAAAAAATCCGTGAAGAGCTTGATACGACTAAGAACCAGTGGAAAGAAAAACAAGGACGCACCGACTCTGAAGTTACACCTGAAGATATCGCACAGGTTGTCGCAAGCTGGACGGGGATCCCTGTAAGCAAGCTGAAGGAAGAAGAGACCGACCGTCTGCTTAACATGGAAGCTCTGTTGCATGAACGAGTGATTGGTCAGGACGAAGCTGTTAAGGCTGTCAGCCGGGCATTGCGCCGGGCGCGTGCGGGTCTTAAAGATCCGAAACGTCCAATGGGCTCGTTTATCTTCCTCGGTCCTACGGGTGTAGGTAAAACTGAGTTGGCACGTGCGCTTGCTGAAGCTATGTTCGGCGATGAAAATGCGGTCATTCGTATTGATATGTCGGAATACATGGAGAAGCACTCCACGTCCCGTTTAGTTGGTGCCCCTCCTGGATATGTCGGCTATGAAGAAGGCGGCCAATTAACAGAGAAGGTACGTCGTAAACCATACTCTGTAGTACTGCTTGATGAAATTGAAAAAGCGCATCCGGAAGTATTCAACATTTTGCTGCAAGTGCTTGAAGATGGTCGCCTTACCGACTCTAAAGGCCGGGTAGTTGACTTCCGTAATACACTTATCATTCTGACCTCTAACGTAGGCGCACAGGCAATCAAGAAGAATTCGACGCTTGGATTCACGGCTGTGCAAGATGCAGGAGCAGAATACGGCAATATGAAGGGCAAGGTTATGGAAGAGCTCAAGAAGAGCTTCCGTCCAGAGTTCTTGAACCGGATCGACGAAATCATCGTCTTCCACTCACTCGATGAGAAACATATCGCTGAGATCGTTACGTTGATGTCTGATGAGCTCCGCAAGCGCCTGCGTGAATATGATGTTGATTTCGTACTCACGGATGCAGCGAAGGCCTTCTTGGCTAAAGAAGGTTATGACCCAGCCTTTGGTGCACGTCCATTGCGCCGGGCAATTCAGAAGCATATTGAGGACCGTCTTTCTGAGGAATTGTTGAGAGGAAATATCCAAAAGGGTGATTCCCTCAATATTGATGAGGTCGGCGGAGAACTTGTGGTGACTAAAGTGGACGCTCCAGTAGCGCCAGCGCTTGAAAAAGAAGTAGAATCCGAATAAAATAAACAAGGCTTTCGCTCCTTATTTATAGAGGAGCGGAAGCTTTTTTTATTGGAAATAGATCAATTTAAAATATACATTTAATGCAAATACCGAATGACCTTTCGTTAAAGGGGTAGAAATGGTAAACTTTCATTAGAAGAAAATGATCCGAATTGTAAACAGTTCGGACCGTAAGGAGAACAAATGGCTAAAGCAAAAACAAAATTTTTTTGCACCGACTGTGGATACGAATCGCCAAAATGGTTCGGGAAATGCCCAGGGTGCCAGGCTTGGAACTCCATGGTGGAGGAAACGGAAAGCGTAGTCAAAACACAGGGAATGAATGCCCCTATTTTTCATAGTAAAGAAAAGGCACAGTCGATCATAAGTATAGAAAGTGACAAGGAACCGCGCATACTGACAGGTATAGGTGAGCTTAACCGTGTTCTCGGTGGGGGGATCGTACCAGGATCGCTGGTACTAGTAGGGGGAGACCCAGGAATCGGTAAATCTACGCTCTTATTACAGACCTCTCACGCCCTTACAACACAGGGATTGCGAGTACTGTATATCTCGGGCGAAGAATCGGTAAGGCAAACTAAGCTGCGCGCGGATCGCCTCGATGCGTTGTCAACGGAGCTTTATGTACTATGTGAGACAAATATGGAAAGCATAGAAGAAGCGATCGAACAAATCCAGCCACAATTTCTTGTCATCGATTCTATTCAGACCGTATTTATGCCAGAAGTAACGAGTGCGCCAGGCAGCGTGACCCAGGTTCGGGAGTGTACGACAAGATTTATGCGTATCGCTAAGATTCGTGGAATTGCAACAGTTCTCGTTGGTCATGTTACCAAGGAAGGGGCTATTGCTGGACCACGGATGCTTGAACATATGGTGGACTGCGTGCTGTATTTTGAGGGTGAGCGGCATCATACGTATAGACTTTTGCGGGCTGTAAAAAACCGCTTTGGCTCTACGAATGAAATCGGCATTTTCGAAATGGGTGAAGCGGGGCTTACCGAAGTAGAGAATCCATCGGAGCTCTTTTTATCGGAACGTCCGCTTGGCGTGGCTGGTTCTACTGTGGTGGCAAGTATGGAGGGAACTAGACCTGTGCTTGTAGAACTTCAGGCACTTGTTGCTGCCACCCACTTCCCTTCCCCACGGCGAATGTGCACAGGCATGGATCACCAGCGGATGGCACTTATTATCGCTGTACTCGAGAAACGGATGGGCATGTTCCTGCAGAATCAGGATGCATACCTTAATGTTGCCGGGGGAGTAAAGCTGGATGAACCGGCGATTGATCTAGCTGTAGCTATTAGTATCGCCTCCAGTTTTCGTGATATTTCAACAAAACCTTACGACGTTTTCTTCGGAGAAGTAGGACTTACCGGTGAGGTAAGAGGCGTTTCGCGCGCGGAAATGCGCGTTAAGGAGGCCGCAAAACTTGGCTTCCGGCGGGTGATTATGCCTGAAAAGAGCATGAAGGGATGGAAGCACCCGCAAGATATCCAGATTATTGGCGTCAGTACCGTAGCAGATGCACTATCGGTCGCGTTAGATTAGGGGGCACAGGGATATGAAAGAATATAACCAATTAGAGAATATGAATGATCTGCTCAGACTGGCGGCACCGGGTACACCTTTTCGGGAAGGTTTGGAGAATGTGCTGCGCGCTAAGACAGGGGCACTTATTGTCGTAGGGTACAGTCCTGAGGTGATGGACGTAGTGGATGGCGGATTCTCCATTAACTGCGATTTTTCGCCCAATTATTTATATGAGCTAGCTAAAATGGACGGAGCTATTATTCTAAGTGAGGATTTAAAGCGTATATTGTATGCTAATACACAACTTATACCGGACTCCTCTATCTCATCCATCGAGACAGGGATCCGTCACCGGACCGCGGAGCGGGTAGCGAAGCAAACGGGTAAGCTGGTGGTTTCCATTTCACAACGCCGCAATATCATAACGCTATATCAAGGCTCGATACGTTATGCACTCAAAGAGATCGGCGCAATTTTGGCAAAGGCTAACCAAGCGATTCAGACACTCGAGAAGTATAAAGCAGTGCTCACGCAAGGACTGACGAATTTGTCAGCTTCAGAATATGAGGGCATTGTTACCGTTGCTGAAGTAGTGGGTGTTATCCAGCGTGTAGAGATGGTTTTGCGCATAAAAATGGAGATCAAACGCTATATCAACGAATTGGGCAACGAAGGACGCCTGATCAGCATGCAGATGGAAGAACTGGTTGGAAATACAGAGGAAGAAGCATGGCTTCTATACAGAGACTATGCTAAGGAAGAGCAGGAGGATAAAATCCGTGAAATTATCGCCGGTCTCAAACGGATAAGCGATGATGATCTGATGGATGACAACCATATTGCCCGTATATTGGGTTATTCTTCTACGGCAATTACCTCTGAAGAAGTGGTGACTCCACGTGGTTATCGCCTGCTTAACAAAATTCCGCGGCTTCCGAATGTGATCATTCACAATCTGGTGGAGCGGTTTGAAATGCTGCCTAATTTGATGTCCGCAAGCATTGCTGAATTGGATGAAGTGGACGGAATTGGGGAGGTGCGGGCCCGTAATATTCAGGATGGGCTCAAACGTTTACAGAAGCAAGTTCTTATTGACAGGCAAATGTAAATAACATACAATCACGTAATATTGGGGACGTTAAAGGCCAAAGTTAGAAAATTGAGGTGAAGAAATGATACAAAAATCAATTCCGAGTCTTTTTACGATAGGTAATTTGATGCTCGGAATGTTTGGTATCATGATGGCGTTTGACGGTAAGATTAGCATGGCCGCTATCATGGTTATTATTGCTATGCTGTTAGACGGCTTAGATGGTCGAGTAGCTCGCGCTCTAAAATGCGAAAGCGAATTTGGCAAGGAGTTGGACTCCTTATCTGATGTCGTTTCTTTCGGAGTCGCACCGGCCGTTATTTTGTACGTCTCAAGCCTGCAGGATTTGAACTCTGCATTAGGCTGGACAGTAACTGCGATTTTTCCGGTGTTTGGTGCTTTGCGCTTAGCCCGTTTTAATGTTCGTCCGGGAGTTCCGGGTTATTTTATCGGTTTGCCAATTCCTGCTGCAGGTGGTGTACTGGCCACATTAGCTCTTTTTAATAAAGATGTTTCGGCTCCGTTTATGATCGTTGCTACACTGCTCTTATCCTATTTGATGGTCAGCACTGTTAAATATCCTAATTTCAAAAAGATTGGATTGCCGAAAAAAGCGGTGGTTGGAGCGCCAGTGGTTATTGTTGTTGCAGTGGCTGTAGCTGTAGTGTTCCCAGAGCAAATCGCTAAGTTGATCTTTGTCTTACTTGGAATTTACGCATTATACGGCTTTAAGCAAAATATTGATCGGTTGACAGCCAGACGCCGTCATCGTCGTCGTAGCCGTTCAGAGGATAAAGTGTATCACTCCAAGAACGGTTAATCGGTCCAAAAGGTAAGGTAACTGAATAAATTATGACCAAAGGTTTTGTCTTCCCTAGGGGATGGCAAAGCCTTTTTGCATTTCCAGCGCTACCCTAAGTTTATCGTCTTGAAAATTGGAACATACTGGTGAGGAATAGATCCATTTAGGATGAATAAAAAGGAGGTGCGTTAGGTTATGTGGAAAAAAGTGATTTTGTCTTTTGCCTTAATATGTGGTGCTTGGTCAGGTTTTTCGCTATACCATGCGCTCGAAAGAGGATTCCCCAAGGGGATGGAGAAGCTGGGTGAAAGCTTACCTGTTGAAGGAAGCATTTTATTTACGGTGCTGGGTGCCATTATTTTTTTGTTTGCGGGGTCTTTATGCGCGGAATGGGGAGGTTCAAAACTGCGGGAGGCGGTTCACTACTGTTCGCGTATTCCAATGAATGAATTAGCTGCAAGTGCAGCTGGGCTTACAGGGGGGCTTCTGTTATCTCTCCTGTTATACCCTGCAATGATCTGGCTTGGGAAAGCTGGGCAGCTGCTGCAAGTGCCAGCTACGTTAGCTTTTGGATATCTGGGGCTACGGATCGGTTTGGAGAAAAAAGAGGAGCTAGCTGCACTGTGGACATCTGGACGCTGGGGTCAAGCGGCTGAGCCGGAAGGCCGCGGGCTTGAGGAACATAAAATCCTCGACACAAGTGTTATTATCGATGGAAGAATCGCTGACATTTGTAAGACGGGATTTATTGAGGGAACCATTGTCATACCTGAATTCGTGCTTGAAGAGCTCCAGCATATTGCTGATTCCTCGGATCTGTTGAAGCGGAACCGGGGACGGCGTGGGCTTGATATTCTCAATAAAATTCAAAAAGAGCTTGATGTGAAGGTATTGATCTATGAGGGAGATTTTGAAGAAATCTCTGAGGTTGACAGTAAGTTAGTGAAGTTAGCGAAGGTACTCCAAGGTAAAGTAGTCACTAATGATTTCAACTTAAATAAGGTTTGCGAATTGCAGGGTGTTTCCGTTCTGAATATTAACGATCTGGCGAATGCTGTGAAGCCTGTAGTGCTGCCTGGTGAGGAAATCGTAGTTCAGGTCATTAAGGATGGCAAAGAACATGGACAAGGGGTAGCCTACTTAGACGATGGAACGATGATTGTTGTAGAAGGCGGACGTGAATATATCGGGACTACGATGGAGGTTCTGGTCACTAGCGTGCTGCAAACTTCGGCTGGCCGAATGATATTTGCTAAGCCAAAACTTTTGGAAAAAGCGCAATAAGTGAAGATAAAGTGTATGGGGACTGTCCTATGGGTTGGAAATGCCCGCCAAACACGTTATGATGGGATTATACGTGAAAGACAGGAGCCAGATTAATGTCAAACAGTGTGGGCGTCGTCATTGTGGCGGCAGGCAGAGGAACGCGAATGGGAACTGCGGAGAGCAAGCAATATTTGTTACTGCAGGGGAAGCCGATTATCGTTCATACGCTGGAGGTATTCCAGCAGCACGAATTGATCTCTGAAATCGTGCTCGTAACCGGTGAAGAGGATATTGAACGCTGCCGGGAATGGATACAGCTCTATAAGCTGGACAAGGTTAAGGCTATAGTAACTGGTGGATCTGAGCGTCAGCATTCCGTACATAAAGGGTTGTTGAAACTTACGACACAGTGGGTAATGGTACATGATGGTGTTCGTCCGTTTGTACAGCCAAATGAAATTGAGGCTTGCTACGAACGAGCGAAGCAGATGGGTGCTTCGGTTCTTGCTGTACCCGTCAAGGATACGATCAAACAGGTGGATAATGAAGGACAAGTACTGTCTACGCCGGATCGGCGAAGTCTGTGGGCGATTCAAACCCCGCAGACTTTTCGTCTTTCTGATTTGCTGGAGGCTTATGCAGCGGCGGAGCGGGATGGCTTTCTGGGCACCGATGACTCCAGCTTGGCGGAGCGTGCGGGGATTCCGGTTTCTGTGGTAGAGGGAAGCTACAGAAATATTAAGATTACGACACCTGATGATTTGGATTATGCAGAATTCACAGAAAGAAACAGGGGAGAGGGACAATCATGATCGCTGTAGGACAAGGATTTGATGTGCATCAGCTGGTAGAGGGCAGGCCTTGTATTATTGGGGGAGTTACGATTCCTTACGAAAAAGGATTGCTTGGGCATTCCGATGCAGATGTGCTGCTACATGCAGTTAGTGACGCGATTCTAGGCGCACTTGGACTTGGTGATATTGGCAGACATTTTCCGGATACAGATCCAGCTTTTAAGGACGCAGATAGCTTGAAGTTATTAGAAGAGGTATGGGCACTTGCTCGTGAGCGAGGATATAAGCTGGGAAATATCGATTCAACGATTATCGCCCAAAAGCCTAAGATGGCTCCGTACATTCCACAAATGACCGAGATTATCGCACGTGCGCTTAATGCTGACCCGTCCAAGGTGAATGTTAAAGCTACTACAACTGAGCAGCTTGGTTTTGCCGGACGCGGCGAAGGAATTGCCGCACAATCTATTGTCTGTCTACTCCAAGATGTGATATCATCTTGAGATGGTCTAAGTAGTAAATTAAGTTCAACCATATGAAGCGGAGGGAATACAATGACGGATGAAGTCCGGGTGCGTTACGCACCGAGCCCTACGGGACATTTACATATAGGTAACGCCAGAACGGCGCTGTTTAACTATCTGTTCGCCCGTAATAAAGGCGGTAAATTCATTATCAGAATTGAAGATACAGACGTAAAGCGCAATGTCGCTGGTGGTGAAGAGAGCCAGCTTAAGTATTTGAAATGGCTGGGTATGGATTGGGATGAGAGCGTTGATGTGGGCGGAGAGTACGGACCTTATCGTCAGACAGAACGTCTTGACTTATATCGTGTACATTGGCAGGATTTGCTGGACAGAGGTTTGGCTTACCGCTGCTATTGCACAGAGGAAGAGCTGGAAGCGGAACGTGAAGAACAGACTGCTCGCGGAGAAACGCCTCGTTATTCTGGCAAACACCGTGATCTGACTGAAGAGCAACGTTTAGCTTTTGAAGCTGAGGGACGAGTGGCTAGCATTCGCTTCCGTGTGCCAGAAGATCGTACGTATGCGTTTGATGATCTCGTAAAAGGCAGTATTTCTTTTGACACAAAAGAAATGGGTGACTTTGTTATTGTGAAGAAGGACGGAATTCCGACCTATAACTTCGCGGTAGCTGTTGACGATCATCTGATGGCTATTACTCACGTATTGCGTGGAGAAGACCATATTTCCAACACACCCCGCCAGCTTATGATCTATGAAGCGCTTAGCTGGGAGCCACCTTTATTTGGTCACATGACGCTTATTGTTGGCGACAACCACAAGAAGCTCAGCAAACGGGATGAATCCGTTATTCAGTTTATCGAGCAATATGATGAATTGGGTTACTTACCTGAGGCTCTGGTTAACTTCATTTCTCTGCTTGGCTGGTCTCCAGAGGGAGAAGAAGAGATCTTCAGTAAAGAAGAACTTATTTCTATTTTTGATGCGGACCGTTTGTCCAAAAGCCCGGCTGTATTCGATAAAAACAAGCTGGCGCATCTGAATAATCATTATATTAAGCATGCTGATCCTAAACGGATCTCTGCGCTAGCTATTCCACATCTGCAAAAAGCGGGTAAAATACCTGCTGAGCTGAACGAAGAGCAACAAGCATGGGCGGAAAGCCTTGTCGCGTTGTATCAAGAGCAGATGACTGCAGCTTCTGACATCGTGGCGCTATCGGAACTGTTCTTCCGCAGTCACCTAGAATTAGAAACGGAAGCAGCACAGGTTCTGGCTGAAAGCCAAGTTCCTGAGGTATTGTCTGCTTTTCTGGCTAAGGTTGAAGCCTGTCAGGATTTCAGTGCAAGCAACATGGCTGTTCTGATTAAGGAAGTACAGAAAGAAACAGGTCATAAGGGCAAAGCACTCTTTATGCCAATTCGTGTGGCTCTGACCGGACAAACGCACGGACGTGATCTTAATATAACCATTGCTTTGCTCGGCAAAAACCGGGTCATCGAACGTTTGAAATCACAAATTAAGGGCGCTTAAGGTCGTATTTCATACGACTAAACCCCCTTGTCAGTATCTTGTCTTTTGCGCTAAGATAGAATTATATGATAATAGCTGTGATCAGGAGAAGTACGTCCATTGAAGACAATTGCCAGAGAGAATAACCGAGAAAGGGACACCCTTTCGGGCTGGGAGTTATTCATTTGTCCGGGGCAGAACATGCGCCTGTGAGCTGCACGGTTGAATGACCTTTTTAAGGCTCATTAGATCGCGCCGGGAACGTCGCCGTTAATGATGCCAAGTGGAACGAAGAAATTCTGCCGTTTGTTACAATAGCGGCTCATTTGATTCGTTCAAGCAGAGTGGAACCGCGGTTAAACGTCTCTGCAGCATTATGCTGCAGGGGCGTTTTTTGTCTAAATATAAGCAAAAATAATTTTCATACAATACTCTTTGTCTTATATTTCTACGAGATAACAAACCAAGCGAACACTCACCGCATATGTATGATAAGGATGATGGGCCTGGAGACAATACCTTTCTTATGTACCTGTAAACAGGAGATAAGGAAGTTAAGAAGAGAGGAACCGTGATGTTTAAGCATATTAAGTCGGACATTCGGGCGGTATTTGATAACGATCCTGCTGCCCGCAGCTGGTTCGAGGTTGTCTTCACATATGCCGGCTTGCACGCCATTTGGGGTCACCGGATCGCCCACTCTTTTTTCAAACGCCGCTGGTATACAATGGCTCGTATGGTTTCGCAGTTTAGCAGATTTATGACTGGTGTTGAGATCCATCCTGGAGCTGTCATCGGAAATAGGCTGTTTATCGACCATGGTATGGGGATTGTTATTGGAGAAACCTGCGAAATCGGTGATGATGTTATAATCTATCAAGGGGTTACGCTTGGAGGAACAGGAAAAGAAAAAGGTAAGCGACATCCCACGGTCGGCAACAATGTAGTTATTGGTTCCGGTGCGAAGGTTTTAGGATCTTTTCGTATTGGTGACAATTCAAATATAGGTTCGAATGCAGTTGTGTTGCGTGAAGTGCCTAACAACAGTACAGTAGTAGGGAATCCAGGTCGTGTGGTAAAACGTAATGGAGAACGGGTATCCGATCGGCTCGATCATACGAAGATGCCTGACCCGCTTGTCGATTCATTGCGGTTTTTGCAGAAAGAAATCGAAGAAATTAGGGAAAAGCTTGGCGCAGAAGATAAACAAAAAACCGCACAGCGGATAGCAGAAGCTCAGCAGTATATTGGTGACTACGAAATTTAAGCATCCCGGTATTAAGGAATCCGGAAGAACAGAAAGGGCTGGAATAAGGATGGCTTTACAAATATATAACACAATGACACGCAGCAAGGAGCAGTTTGTGCCCCAGGAGCCGGGCAAAGTTAAGATGTATGTGTGTGGTCCAACCGTTTATGGATATATGCATATCGGAAATGCTAGACCTATAATTGTTTTTGATATGGTCCGGAATTACTTGGAGCTGTTAGGTAATGAGGTGCGGTATGTTACGAATTTCACGGATGTCGATGATAAACTGATTCGCAAAGCCGAAGAAATGAACACTACTGTAGCAGAGGTAGCGGAAACTTTTATTGCTGCTTACCGTGACGATCTGGAAGGGCTTGGTGTTAAACCGGCAACCTTGAATCCCCGTGTAACGGAAAGCATGGAGCTGATCATTGGATTTATTAAAGAGCTTGAGGAAAAAGGATACGCATACGAAAGCGGCGGCGATGTATATTACCGCACTTCAAAATTTGAAGACTACGGTAAATTATCTCGTCAGAATCTGGATGAGCTGCAGTTTGGTATCCGTGTTGAGGTGGACTCACGTAAGGAAAAACCGGAGGATTTTGTGCTTTGGAAAGCAGCCAAACCTGGTGAAGTGCACTGGAGTAGCCCTTGGGGAGACGGACGTCCCGGCTGGCATATTGAATGCTCGGCTATGGCGCGAGAGTTCTTGGGAGATACGATTGATATCCATGGTGGTGGACAAGATTTGCAGTTCCCGCATCATGAATGTGAATGCGCTCAGACCGAAGCTCTGACTGGTAAACCACTCTCTAATTACTGGATGCATAATGGATTCATCAACATCGGAGACGAGAAAATGTCGAAATCGCTCGGTAATGGCTGGCTTGTAAAAGACATCCGTGAGCGTTTTAAAGCAGGAGCTATCCGCTATTTCATGCTATCGACCCATTACCGTAACCCGCTGAATTTCTCAGAGGAATCTATGACTTCCGCCGAAAAGAGCGTTGAACGGATCACGCTTGCAGAGAGTAACGTTAAACATCGGCTTGAACTCGCTGCTGATGGTGCTCAAGGTGAGGTCAACTCAGAGATTAATGATAAGCTGTCAGCTATAGTGGCCAATTTCCATGCTAGAATGCAGGATGACTTTAATACGCCTGATGCGATCACGGCTATGTTCGATTGGGTGAGCCTGGCAAACCATACGCTTGCGAATAACGAGGCTGCTCCTGCTGATTTTGCTGCATTACTGCAAGCTTTTGGCGAAATGAATGCTGTGCTGCGTTTGACGCCTGAACTAGAAGAGGAAATTGCAAGTGAAGAAGTTGAACGGTTGATCGCCGAGCGGGTTGAAGCTCGTAAGAATAAGAATTGGAGCCGGTCTGACGAGATCCGTGATGAATTAGGCCGCTTGGGCATATTGCTTGAGGATACTCCACAAGGAATGCGGTGGCGTCGTAAATGAGTGAGGAACGCAAGTTTGATAACGGATGGTTTCCTTATGAGCCTTCCAAACCTGCGCGACTACTTTCGCCTATTGTTCTAGCTTATGTAGGAGATGCTATCTATGAGGTGGCTGTTCGCCAGTATTTAGTATCTCTTCCTAATTTGCGTCCGAACCATTTGCATCGTTCTGCTACAGGGCTGGTATCCGCTAAAGCACAGTGTGCAATTCTGAACTTTTTGGAGCCTAGTCTCACGGAAGAAGAGAAGGATGTCGCCCGTCAGGGAAGAAATGCGAAATCGGGAAGTGTTCCTAAGAATGCGGATGTGCTTGAATACCGTCATGCTACAGCTTTTGAGTGCTTGATTGGTCACTTGTACTACACAGGACAACAGGAGAGAATAGAAGAAATTGTGCACAAGGGTATACAGTTTATGTTGAAACAGCCGTGATAGGCTTTGGCGAAATAGAAAATAGGAGAAGTGAACATGGAAGAAGAATTGAAGACTGAAGAGGAAATATTGGCAGGGAAGCATTCTGTGCTTGAAGCGCTTCGTGCTGGTCGTACATTAAATAAAATTTGGATTGCAGAGACAGCCCAGAAGCATCTGACAGCACCCATCGTTGCCGAAGCCCGGAAAGCGGGAATTGTCATTCAGCATGTGGACAAGCGTAAGCTGGATCAACTGGCACCAGGCGTGCAGCATCAAGGGGTGGTTGCACAAGCAGCACCATTTGCCTATGTTGAAGTGGATGATCTGTTAGCTATAGCAGAAGCCAAAGGAGAACCGGCATTCCTTATATTGCTTGATGAAATTGAAGATCCTCATAACCTGGGCTCGATTCTACGGACGGCGGATTGTACTGGAGTACATGGGGTAATCGTACCTAAACGCCGTTCGGCTCAGATAACTGCGACCGTGTCCAAAACATCCGCGGGTGCTGTGGAGTATGTTCCGGTTGCCCGGGTTACAAACCTGGGTCAGACCATTGACCGTCTAAAAGAGCAGGGAGTCTGGGTAGTAGGAACAGACGTGGATACCGATCAGAATCTATACCAATCCGATATTTTCACGGGTCCGGTAGCTGTTGTAATTGGCAATGAGAATAAAGGAATGGGACGCCTGATTCGTGAAAAATGTGATGTACTTCTTAAGCTGCCGATGGCCGGAAAGATCAATTCATTAAATGCCTCTGTCGCCGCAGGAGTCATTATGTATGAAGTGATACGCCGCCGGCAACAGCAGGGATAGCTATGGCCGACTGGCGCGATGTGCTGCTTGTGGATGGATATAACATGATCGGTGGCTGGCCGGAACTTGTGGCACTGTCCCAGATTGGTATGCAGGAAGCACGCGACCGCTTGATGGATTTGCTGGCAGATTACCAGGCTTTCTCTGGACGAAGAGTTATTGCTGTTTTTGATGCATACCGTGTTCCGGGGTTGGGAAGGTCTTTTGTCCAGGGTAAGGTCCAGGTGTACTTCACCAAGGAAAAAGAAACCGCAGATGAATGCATTGAGCGACTGGTTGGGGAATATAGCAATCGGCGCCGGCAGATCTATGTGGCTACGAGTGATTTTATAGAGCAGCATATTATTTTTGCACAAGGTGCATTGCGAATTTCGGCAAGGGAATTGCATCTGGAAATTGAAGAGAATCAGAAACAAGTAAAAAAAGCTATTGAACCTGGCGGTGTCAGTTCTACTCGTCATTCTTTGGAAGACAAACTGCCTCCCGATGTGCGCAGTAAGTTGGAAAAATGGCGCAGACAGTGAGATCGAGGAAGAATCAGGAAATATTTTATTCCAATTTATGCTATTCTAGATTGATTTTGGACAAACTCCGGTTGACGGTGGAAGGTAACATAATATATACTGATCCTATATTTCGCGAAGTAACGATGTGTCTTGCGTTGCAGCCGGGGGGATTCTTGGTGAGTGTCGACCTCAAGGAAATAATGCTGTCTGAGTATGATTTCATAAGTGATGAAGATATTGTCGAGGCTTTCCGTGGTGGCGACAGTGGCGCATTAGAACACTTGATTAATAAATACCGTAACTTTGTACGTGCTAAAGCCCGCTCTTATTTCTTGATCGGGGCAGACCGTGAAGATATTGTACAAGAAGGAATGATTGGTCTATACAAGGCTATTCGTGACTTTAAAGGTGACAAGCTCTCTTCATTCAAGGCTTTTGCTGAGCTCTGCATTACACGACAGATTATAACGGCTATTAAGACGGCCACTCGTCAGAAACATATTCCGCTGAACTCTTATGTTTCCTTGGACAAGCCCATTTATGACGAAGATTCTGATAGAACACTTATGGATGTCATTTGTGGAACACAGGTTCTAGATCCAGAAGAGCTAATTATTAATCAAGAAGAATTCATTGGTCTTGAAGATAAGATGGCGGAGATTCTAAGTGATTTGGAGCGCAAGGTTCTGATGTTGTATTTAGACGGAAGATCCTATCAAGAGATTGCTGAAGATCTTAAACGGCATGTAAAGTCTATTGATAACGCTCTACAACGAGTAAAAAGGAAATTAGAAAGATATCTAGAAGTACGTGACAATTGATGATATAATGAACAAGAGAGGGCTCGGACATCGAGTTCTTTTTTTTAGTCTTTTTGAAATCACTCGGATAGAATTAGGTGCTTGCACCATAAATTACTATTTGAGCCGATTTTAGTCGTTGCCGTTGAAGGTAGGTTTATACACAGACGGAATACCCCATAATGGTAAGGAAGACAGCGAAGTGTGAGGAAGAGATAGACCCAAAGACAGGGTACGGCCATATGACTACTAAACCCGGAATTACCCAGTGCAGAACGGAATTCTTTCGTTGACACAGACCTTGACATTATGCTAAAGTGTTTTAGGTAGGCCTAAATTCGCGGCTTTTTTTTAGGATCAATATTTGCGTCTTCTAATGTGAATTAGAAGGACGTCTCGGGAGGTGCACATCATGCGGGTAATTATCACTTTGGCTTGTACAAGTTGCAAACAAAGAAACTATGCGACTACCAAAAACAAGCGAAATCACCCCGACCGCATGGAGATGAAGAAATTTTGCAAGTATTGTAACTCGCAAACTCCTCATCGCGAAACCAGATAGTCTGTGGAGGTGTAGTCGGCATGAAACGTAGTTTCAAGTCTATGTTTTCCTTTTTCACTGAGAGCTGGAGTGAACTCAAAAAGGTTCGCTGGCCAAGTCGTAAAGAATTGACCAACTATACATTGATCGTTCTCGGTACGATTGTAGTTGTCGCTATTTACTTCTGGGTTCTGGACATCGGTATTTCCGCTGTGATTGAAGCGATTATTTAGAGAGGTCCCAGGTGGCTTGATATGGAAAAAAGATGGTATGTCGTTCATACCTATTCTGGGTATGAGAATAAGGTCAAAGCCAATTTGGAAAAGCGCGTTGAGTCCATGGGCATGGAAGACAAAATATTCCGCGTTCTTGTTCCTATGGAAGAAGAAATCGTAAACAAAGACGGTAAGAAAAAAACCGTTATGCGTAAAGTTTACCCCGGATATGTTTTGGTGGAAATGGTTCAGACTGATGATTCCTGGTATGTTGTCCGCAATACTCCGGGCGTTACTGGATTTGTTGGTTCGACAGGCTCAGGGTCTAAACCAACAGCTTTGCTTCCGGAAGAGGTAGAACAAATTCTGAAGCATATGGGCATGGTTGAACCTAAAGCGAAGATTGATTTCGAAATCAAGGAATCCGTACGTATTATGGTTGGTCCGTTTGCGAATTTTGTGGGCTCCGTGGAAGAAATTTTGGCTGACAAGAGCAAGATCAAAGTGCATGTTAACATGTTTGGACGGGAAACCCCGCTAGAGTTGGATTTCACTCAAGTGGAGAAAATATAACATAAGCTAGGGTTTCTTGTGGGAGAGCGCTATTGGCGTTCGAAGACCACTATTTTTGCAAGGAGGTGTCACTCATGGCTAAAAAAGTTATTAAAATGGTGAAACTGCAGATTCCTGCAGGGAAAGCGAATCCAGCGCCTCCAGTAGGTCCGGCGTTAGGTCAAGCAGGTGTCAACATCATGGCATTCTGTAAGGAATTTAATGCTCGTACTGCCGACCAGGCTGGCTTGATCATTCCGGTTGAAATTACAGTATTTGAAGACCGTTCCTTTACTTTCATCACTAAAACTCCTCCGGCTGCTGTTCTGCTTCGCATCGCTGCTAAAGTAGAAAAAGGATCCGGCGAACCAAACAAGAAAAAAGTAGCAAAAATCGGCCGCGCTGCGGTACGTGAAATTGCTGAAACAAAAATGCCTGACCTTAACGCTGCAACTGTTGAAGCTGCAATGCGTATGGTTGAAGGTACTGCCCGCAGTATGGGTATCACAATCGAAGACTAGTAGTTTTCGAAGAATCGGTCATTCGTGACCCGCAAGTATGTGGGAGGAATTTCCGCTAACACCACAAAGGAGGAACATTTTCATGGCTAAACATGGTAAGAAATACCAAGAAGCTGCTAAGCTGATCAACAGCGAAGCAACTTACGAGCCTTCAGAAGCTGTAGAGCTTGTGAAAAAGGCAGCGACTGCTAAGTTCGACGAAACCGTTGAAGCAGCAGTTCGTCTGGGTGTAGACCCACGTAAACAAGACCAAGCAGTTCGTGGTGTTGTTGTCCTGCCTCACGGCACTGGTAAAACACAACGCGTGCTTGTATTTGCAAAAGGTGAAAAAGCGAAAGAGGCTGAAGCTGCTGGCGCTGATTTTGTTGGTGATCAAGACATGATCAACAAAATTCAACAAGGCTGGTTTGAATTTGATGTCTGCGTAGCTACACCTGATATGATGAGTGAAGTCGGTAAACTGGGTCGTCTGCTTGGTGGTAAAGGTCTTATGCCTAACCCTAAAGCTGGCACAGTTACATTCGATGTTTCCAAGGCTGTGCAAGAAATCAAAGCCGGTAAAATCGAATACCGTCTCGACAAAGCAGGTCAAATTCACGCGCCAATCGGCAAAGTGTCCTTTGATGCTGCACAATTGAACGATAACCTTAAAGCTCTTATCGACGCTTTGAACCGTGCGAAACCAGCTGCTGCTAAAGGTGTATACCTTAAAGGCATCTCGATTTCTTCCACAATGGGACCTAGCGCTCGTGTGAACACAACCGTCTTCAGATAATTAAGGGTTGACTCTTTGAGTCAATTTTGATAATCTATAACAGTTGTGAAACTTAAGGTATCAATCTTAACCTTGAATATGCTTACCGTAGACAGTAGGTGCCTTAGTGCTTAATTTCCTACCGAGGTGTTGTGATAGAAACAAGAAGTAACGAGCTCGCTCGTATAACTTTCGTTTTATCAAGCCTTCGTGATTCTGCGGAGGCTTTTCTACTGCCTGCGTAGGAGCGGTGAAGCTTTCCTTGGAAAGAACGCCGACACATAAATTTTCAGGAGGTGTATACATTGGCAAATGCAAAAGTAATTCAAGCAAAACAAGACGCGGTTGACGTCGTTACTGCAAAACTGCAAAACAGTCTTTCGACTGTTGTAGCTGACTACCGTGGATTGAACGTTTCCCAAGTGACTGAACTGCGTAAGCAACTTCGTGAAGCTGGCGTTGAGTTTCAAGTCCTGAAGAACACATTGCTGCGTCGCGCAACTGCTGCGGCTGAGTTGAGTGAATTGGATGAAGTTTTGACTGGTCCAACAGCTATCGCATTCAGCACAACTGATGCAGTAGCACCAGCTAAAATTTTGAACGATTTCGCCAAGAAAAACGACGCTTTGAAATTGAAAGGCGGCGTAGTTGAAGGTCGTGTCATTGACGCGGAACAACTGAAAGCACTGGCTGAGCTTCCATCCCGCGATGGTTTGCTGTCCATGCTGCTTAGCGTACTTCAAGCTCCAATGCGCAACTTCGCGCTTGCAGTTAAAGCTGTTGCTGAAAAAGAAGAACAAAGCGCGTAAGCCTTTGACTCTTGCAGCATAATCAATACCACAAATAAATTTAAATATAAAATGGAGGTTCAATCATGAGTAAAGAAGCAATCTTGGAAGCAATTAAAGGCATGAGCGTATTGGAACTGAACGACCTGGTTAAAGCAATTGAAGAAGAATTCGGCGTAACTGCAGCAGCTCCAGTAGCAGCTGGCGGTGCAGTAGCAGCAGTAGCTGAAGAGCAATCCGAATTTGACGTAATTTTGACAGGCGCTGGCGCTTCCAAAATCAACGTTATCAAAATCGTTCGCGAAATCACTGGTCTTGGCTTGAAAGAAGCTAAAGATCTTGTAGACAACGCACCAAAAGCAATCAAAGAAAAAGTAAGCAAAGACGAAGCCGAAGCTACTAAAGCAAAATTGGAAGAAGCAGGCGCAGCTGTAGAAGTGAAGTAATTCCTTCTATTACTGAAAACCCCTTGAACTTGTTCAAGGGGTTTGTTTTATAAATAGAGTTAGTAGGGCGTATATACCAACTGCTAACATAATAGGAAAGGGAGGAAAGAGATGTCGCAACATTATTATTCGCAGCAGCCGGAAGTACGTCATGACAGACGTAGCATTGATACCGTACTAAGAGGCAAAAGCTTTCGTTTTACGAGCGATGCCGGTGTATTCTCTAAAGGGGACATCGATTACGGTAGCCGAGTTCTTATTGAAGCTATGATAATTCCGGACGGTTCAGCGGTGCTTGATGTAGGTTGTGGTTATGGGCCGATTGGATTAAGTGCAGCATACCTAGCTCCCAAAGGACATGTAACCATGATTGATATTAACAGTCGTGCGGTAGAACTGGCGCGTGAGAATGCTCAGCACAATGGAATCCGGAATGTTACGATAATGGAAAGCGATGTGCTCGGCGCATTGAATGAGCAGCAGAAGTTCGATGTGATTCTAACTAATCCTCCGATTCGTGCAGGAAAAGCTGTAGTGCATAAGATTTTTGAAGATGCGTATGAACATTTAAATGAGGGTGGCTATCTGTGGATTGTGATTCAGAAGAAGCAGGGCGCTCCATCCGCAGTGGCAAAACTAGAAAGCTTGTTCTCAATGGTGGAAGAAGTGGGGAAAGACAAAGGCTATCGTATTATTAAAGCGCAAAAATAAAATACAATAGGTTATTGACATGTGATAGTGATAATGGTATTATTATAAAATGTCAGTATTAAGATAGGCTCCATGTCTTTAGTTTGCTGAAATGTCAAGCAATATATTGTCGCCCGGCTAGCGCATGCCGCACGGCAAGTTTTTGCGAGTTGGTTGTCTATGCTCTAACGTAGCAAATGCTGCGTGGTAATAGATAATAGCGCATAAACTATTGCTTGGTGACGTATAATATGTACGTTTTGGGCAAATCTACTTGATAAGGAGTATTTTGGTCATGGATAAATGCGCTCTTTTTTCGAAGATTTCGATAAGGGCTTTTCTTTTATTTATGACTGAATCCTTGTAGTATGGTTCCATTATACGGTTCCAAACAAGGGTTCGCAATCAATTTTTAAGTGAGTAGACATGAGGGGTGAGTAAAGTTGGCAGGACATCTTGTTCAGTATGGTCGACGCACTCGGCGGAGCTATGCGAGAATTAACGAGGTACTCGAGGTCCCGAACCTGATCGAGATCCAACAAAAATCTTATGATTGGTTTTTGGAGGAAGGATTGCGGGAAATGTTTCAGGACATCTCGCCGATCCAGGATTTCACAGGTAATTTGGTACTAGAGTTCATTGATTACAGCCTGGGTGAACCGAAATATACGGTTGACGACGCTAAAGAGCGGGACGTAACGTATGCGGCTCCTCTGCGTGTAAAGGTGCGGCTCATTAATAAAGAGACCGGTGAGGTTAAAGAGCAGGAAGTGTTCATGGGAGATTTCCCGCTGATGACGGAGACCGGCACTTTTATTATTAATGGTGCGGAACGGGTTATTGTCAGCCAGTTGGTTCGCTCTCCAAGCGTCTATTTCAGCACAAAAGTGGATAAGAACGGCAAAAAAACCTACACCGCCACAGTAATCCCGAACCGCGGAGCCTGGTTGGAACTTGAAACCGATGCTAAGGACATTATGTATGTTCGTATCGATCGGACTCGTAAAATTCCTGTTACCGTACTTTTGCGTGCTCTCGGTTTCGGTAGTGATGCCGAAATTCTGGAATTGCTTGGCAATGATGAATATATTCGCAATACGCTGGATAAAGACAACACGGACTCCACGGAGAAGGCGCTTATTGAAATTTATGAGCGTTTGCGTCCGGGCGAACCGCCGACACTAGACAATGCCAAAAGTTTGCTGGTTGCGCGTTTCTTTGATCCAAAACGCTACGACCTAGCTAATGTAGGCCGTTACAAAATCAATAAAAAGCTACACATTAAGAACCGTCTTTTCAATCAACGTCTTGCTCAGCCTTTGGTTGACGACTCTACTGGAGAAATCCTGGCAGAATCCGGCCAAATGGTCGATCGTAGACTGCTTGATGAATTGATTCCATATTTCGAAAAGAATGTTGCCTTTAAAAACTACCGTGTTACTGGTGGAGTTATGGACAGCGAAGATATTCCTCTTCAAACAATTGACGTATTCTCGCCAATTGAAGAAGGCCGGGTTATTAAGCTGATCGCTAACGGCAATATCGACAAATCTGTTAAGCATATTACTCAAGCTGATATTATATCCTCAATCAGCTACTTTATTAATTTGCTTCACGGAATTGGCAATACCGATGATATTGACCACTTGGGTAACCGTCGTCTGCGTTCTGTAGGTGAACTCTTGCAGAATCAGTTCCGTATCGGTTTGTCCCGGATGGAACGTGTTGTACGTGAAAGAATGTCGATTCAGGATGCTAATGCGATTACGCCTCAGGCTCTGATCAATATTCGTCCGGTCATCGCGTCTATTAAAGAGTTCTTCGGTAGCTCCCAGCTGTCTCAATTTATGGATCAGACGAACCCGCTTGCGGAACTTACGCATAAACGTCGTCTGTCCGCCCTCGGACCTGGTGGTTTGACACGTGAACGCGCGGGCTTTGAAGTTCGTGACGTCCATCACAGTCACTACGGTCGGATGTGTCCAATTGAAACGCCGGAAGGTCCAAACATCGGGTTGATCAACTCCTTGTCTACCTTTGCCCGCATCAATGAATACGGCTTTATTGAAGCTCCGTATCGTTGGGTGGATCCGAAGACTGGTAAGGTGACTGAGCAAATTGACTATCTGACTGCTGATGAGGAAGATAATTATGTAGTTGCTCAGGCTAACGTGTTGATCGAAGAAGATGGCACCTTTAAAGAAGACATGGTAATCGTTCGTTACAACAAAGACTCAGACAACATTACAACGATGCCAAGTAATCGTGTCGATTACATGGACGTTTCGCCTAAACAGGTTGTATCTGTCGCTACGGCGCTCATTCCGTTCCTTGAGAACGATGACTCCAACCGCGCACTGATGGGATCTAACATGCAACGTCAAGCTGTTCCGCTTCTAATTCCAAAAGCTCCGCTGGTCGGAACAGGAATGGAACATAAATCCGCTAAGGATTCTGGCGTATGTATCGTTTCCAAGTATGACGGTATTATCGAACGTTCTTCAGCTAACGAAATTTGGCTGCGTCGCGTTGAGACTGTCGAAGGCAAGGAAGTTAAAGGCGATATCGTTAAATATAAATTACACAAATTTATGCGTTCTAACCAAGGTACCTGTATTAACCAACGTCCTCTAGCTAAAAGAGGGGACATTGTTAAGAAGGGTGATATCCTGGCAGACGGTCCTTCCACAGAAATGGGCGAACTTGCTCTTGGCCGTAACGTAGTCGTTGCGTTCATGACTTGGGAAGGTTACAACTACGAGGATGCGATCCTGTTAAGTGAAAAGCTGGTTAAGGAAGATGTATATACTTCGATTCATATCGAAGAATACGAATCTGAAGCTCGCGACACTAAATTGGGACCTGAAGAAATTACGCGCGATATTCCGAACGTCGGCGAAGAAGCTCTGCGCAATCTTGATGAGCGCGGAATTATCCGCATCGGTGCGGAAATCAGTGCTGGTGACATTCTGGTGGGTAAGGTTACTCCTAAGGGTGTAACTGAACTGACAGCAGAAGAACGTCTCCTGCACGCTATCTTTGGTGAGAAAGCTCGTGAAGTACGGGATACCTCTTTACGCGTTCCTCATGGTAGTGATGGTATTATCGTGGACGTTAAAGTCTTTACACGTGAGAACGGCGATGAGCTGCCTCCTGGTGTAAATCAATTGGTTCGTGTCTACATCGCTCAGAAACGTAAGATCTCTGAGGGAGACAAGATGGCCGGACGTCACGGTAACAAGGGTGTCGTTGCCCGTATCCTGCCAGAAGAAGATATGCCGTTCCTTCCGGACGGTACGCCAGTACAGGTTGTTCTTAACCCTCTGGGCGTTCCTTCTCGTATGAACATCGGACAGGTGCTTGAGGTCCATATTGGTATGGCCGCATTGCGTCTGGGAATTCACATTGCAACGCCGGTATTCGACGGAGCGCGTGAGTACGACGTGTTTGATACGATGGAAGAAGCAGGTATGCAGCGTAATGGTAAAACCGTGCTGTATGATGGTCGTACAGGTGAACGCTTCGAACGTGAAGTTACTGTTGGTGTCATGCACATGATCAAACTGGCGCACATGGTTGATGATAAGATTCACGCCCGTTCAACAGGACCTTACTCACTAGTTACGCAGCAACCATTGGGTGGTAAAGCTCAATTTGGTGGACAGCGTTTCGGGGAGATGGAAGTGTGGGCGCTTGAAGCTTACGGTGCTGCATATACATTGCAAGAAATTTTGACCGTGAAATCCGATGACGTGGTTGGTCGCGTGAAGACGTACGAATCCATTGTCAAAGGTGAAAATGTACCGGAACCAGGTGTTCCTGAGTCGTTCAAGGTATTGATCAAAGAACTGCAGTCCCTGGGTATGGATGTTAAGATTCTTAGCGGTGACGAGCAGGAAATTGAAATGAGAGAATTGGACGATGAGGACGAGACGTCAGGCGACAAACTAAGCCTCAATTTAGAAGGTTCAGAAGTCGGAGTAGAATAATCAAGCTGGAGCTTAAAAGTTCCATTTTATAAAGGACCGCACGCCCTCTTTTGATGTAACAGTCAGAAGAGGGCAAAGCGGTACTAAATCAGGATTAGGTTAAGGAGGGTTGCTCCTTGTTGGACGTTAACAATTTTGAATTTATGAAAATCGGACTCGCTTCTCCGGAGAAGATTCGTTCATGGTCCCGCGGAGAAGTTAAGAAACCGGAAACCATTAACTATCGTACGTTGAAACCGGAAAAAGAGGGTCTTTTCTGTGAGCGTATCTTTGGACCACAAAAAGACTGGGAATGTCATTGCGGTAAATACAAACGTGTCCGTTATAAGGGCGTAGTCTGCGACCGTTGTGGCGTTGAGGTTACCCGTGCTAAAGTTCGTCGTGAACGTATGGGTCACATTGAATTGGCTGCTCCGGTATCTCATATCTGGTATTTCAAAGGTATCCCAAGCCGCATGGGGCTTGCACTAGATATGTCTCCAAGATCACTTGAAGAAATTATCTATTTCGCATCTTATGTTGTAACGGATCCAGGTGAAACTCCACTGGAAAAGAAACAACTTCTGTCCGAGAAAGAATATCGTAGCTACCGTGAAAAATACGGTTACGGTTTCCAAGCCGGCATGGGTGCTGAAGCTGTTAAAAAGCTTCTTCAAGATATCGACATTGATAAAGAGCTGGAATTCCTCAAAGAAGAACTGCGTACGGCCCAAGGCCAACGCCGTAACCGGGCGATCAAACGTCTGGAAGTCATTGAAGCATTCCGTAACTCCGGCAACAAGCCTGATTGGATGATCATGGATGTTCTTCCGGTTATTCCTCCGGAGCTTCGTCCGATGGTTCAGTTGGATGGTGGCCGTTTTGCTACGTCTGATTTGAATGATCTCTATCGCCGTGTTATTAACCGGAACAACCGTCTGAAAAGACTGCTTGATCTCGGTGCTCCTGACATTATCGTGCAGAACGAAAAACGGATGCTCCAGGAAGCTGTCGATGCTCTCATCGATAACGGCCGTCGGGGACGTCCGGTAACCGGTCCTGGTAACCGTCCGCTTAAATCGCTCAGCCATATGCTGAAAGGTAAACAAGGACGTTTCCGCCAGAACTTGCTCGGTAAACGGGTTGACTACTCTGGACGTTCCGTTATCGTAGTAGGACCGTACCTTAAGATGTATCAGTGCGGACTTCCTAAGAAAATGGCGTTAGAATTGTTCAAGCCTTTTGTTATGAAAGAATTGGTCAATAAGGGTCTTGCCCACAACATAAAGAGCGCGAAACGTAAAGTTGAACGCGTAAGTCCTGAAGTTTGGGATGTACTCGAAGAAGTAATTAGAGAACACCCAGTACTTCTAAACCGCGCACCAACACTTCACCGTCTCGGTATTCAAGCATTTGAACCGATCTTGGTGGAAGGTCACGCTATTCGTCTTCACCCACTCGTATGTACGGCGTACAATGCCGACTTTGACGGTGACCAAATGGCGGTGCACGTTCCTCTGTCTGCAGAAGCTCAAGCGGAAGCACGCATTCTTATGCTTGCATCTGGTAATATCTTGAACCCTAAAGACGGTAAGCCAGTTGTAACACCTTCCCAGGATATGGTCCTTGGTACTTTCTACTTGACCATGGATAACAAGGAAGAAAAGGGTAGTGGTATGATTCTGCGTACCGTTAACGAAGCTGTATCAGCTTACCAACGCGGAACTGCAGGACTTCATGCTCGTGTTGCTATTCCGGCTAAAGCACTTGGCAAAACATGCTTTACGGAAGAACAACAAAATGCAATGTTGATTACTACGGTCGGTAAGATCATTTTTAATGAAATCTACCCAAGTAGTTTCCCTTATATCAACGAAGCAACCAAAACTAACTTGCTGCACGGCACACCAGAGAAATACTTTATCTACGAAAAAGGCGCGAACATTCGCGAGCTGATTGAATCCGCTCCAGAAGCCAGTGCTGTAGGTAAAGAATATCTGGGTCTGATTATTGCTCGTTGTTTTGAAACTTATCACACAACCAAAACTTCTATGATTTTGGATAAAATTAAACAACTCGGATTCACTTACTCCACACGTTCTGGTGTTACAGTTGCCGTGTCGGACGTTATTGTCCCTGAGGAGAAAGTTACCATCCTGAAAGAGTCTGAAGCTAAGGTTGATGTGGTTGCTAACCAATATCGCCGTGGTTTGATCACCAATGACGAACGGTATGACCGTGTTATTGAGATCTGGTCGAAGACTAAGGATGATCTTACGAACATCCTGCTTAAGTCGATGGACCGTTTCAACTCTATCATGCTCATGGTTGACTCTAAAGCGCGTGGTAACAAATCGCAGATCACTCAGCTGGGTGGTATGCGTGGTCTGATGGCAACACCTTCAGGTCGGATTTTCGAATTGCCAATCAAGGCGAACTTCCGTGAAGGTCTTACCGTCTTGGAGTACTTTATCTCCACTCACGGAGCGCGTAAAGGTCTTGCCGATACCGCACTTCGTACCGCTGACTCAGGGTATCTGACTCGTCGTCTTGTTGACGTTGCCCAGGACGTTATTGTCCGTGAAGAAGATTGTGGAACCGATAAAGGCTTCACAGTTAGTCGTATTCAGGATGGTAAAGAAGTTATCGAAGATCTGTATGACCGTATTGAAGGTCGTTACTGCTTCGAAACTGTTCGTCACCCAGAAACAGGCGAAATCATTGTTCACCGCAATGATTTGATTGACTCCGATAAAGCGGAGGCAATTGTAAACGCAGGTGTAACTAAGCTGCAAATTCGTTCTGTACTGAGCTGCCGTGCCCGTCATGGTGTTTGTAAGAAATGTTACGGACGTAACTTGGCAACTGGTAAACACGTTGAGATTGGTGAAGCAGTTGGTATTATTGCCGCACAATCTATCGGTGAACCAGGAACCCAGCTTACAATGCGTACGTTCCATACCGGCGGTGTTGCCGGTGATGACATCACTCAAGGTTTGCCGCGTATTCAGGAGTTGTTTGAAGCTCGTAACCCTAAAGGTCAAGCTACAATCAGTGAGATTGATGGCGTAATCAAGGAAATCCGTGAAACCAAAGACCGTCGCGAAATCGAGGTTCAAGGTGAAGCAGAATCCAAGACTTATTCCATTACTTATGGTTCACGTCTACGTGTTAGCGAAGGCCAAGAAATCGAAGCCGGCGATGAGCTGACAGACGGTTCGATTGACCCTAAAGAAATGCTGCGTATCAAAGGGATCCGTGGGGTACAAAACTACATTCTGCAAGAAGTACAGCGTGTATACCGTAACCAAGGCGTTGAGATCAATGATAAGCACATTGAAGTTATGATCAAGCAAATGCTTCGGAAGATCCGTATCATTGACGCAGGTGACACAAGTCTGTTGCCAGGTGCATTTGCGGATATTCATGAGTACGAAGGTGCTAACAAGGAAGCTATCTTGTCTGGTAAAGAGCCTGCTGTTGCTAAACCAGTCTTGCTCGGTATTACCAAGGCGTCTCTCGAAACTGATTCCTTCTTGTCAGCTGCATCATTCCAAGAAACTACTCGTGTCCTAACAGACGCTGCTATCAAAGGTAAAGTAGATAAGTTGCTTGGACTTAAAGAAAATGTTATTATCGGTAAGTTGATTCCTGCAGGTACTGGGATGAACCGTTACCGTAACGTTAAGCTAAGTGATCCGAATGCAGAAAGCGAACTTGAATCTTTAGAGACGGTTCCTGCTGAATAAATTAGCAATCATGGTAGTGTGCTCATGTCATACCTACTCATAGGTGTGGCATGAGTGTTCTGCTGTGTATAATTTCTATAAAAATTGTTGCTGAATTTCTTGACACCACCTATTGATAATGCTAAAATGTCTAAGGTGCGTGAGTAGCCATGTTATCCTTGTTCATTGGAGGTAAAGAGAATGACTGATGATAGAGGACTACAGGATGCTCAGGTCAAGATCGGTACCAAACAAACCGTCAAGGCGGTAGAGTTGGGCCTAGCCGCAGAAGTCTATGTGGCAGAGGACGGAGATCAAAGGCTTACTTCCAGGATAGTTTTGCTTTGTAACAAACAAGGTGTTAAGATCACATATGTGGATACGATGCTGAATTTGGGCAAGGCCTGCGGAATAGAAGTTGGCGCTGCGATGGCAGCCGTCTTAAAACAATAGCTACAGAAATGTTTTTGTACTGGGGTGAACACCAGGGGCAAGAACTTTTCATTTGTCTTTTTATGAACCGCCTGGGTCTGTGGGCTTAGAGTTCTTAAATCGACTATCATTTCAGGAAGGGGGTGGCAACAACATGCCAACAATTAACCAATTGGTTCGTAAAGGCCGTCAAGCCAAAATCGAAAAATCTAAATCTCCCGCTCTTCAAAAAGGGTATAACGCCCTCAAGCGTGAGGCTACAAATTTGAGCGCTCCGCAAAAACGCGGTGTGTGCACTCGTGTAGGCACAATGACTCCACGTAAACCAAACTCAGCGCTTCGTAAATATGCCCGTGTTCGTTTGACGAACCGTCTCGAGGTAACAGCTTATATCCCGGGTATCGGACATAACTTACAAGAGCACAGTGTTGTATTACTTCGCGGAGGTAAAGTAAAGGACCTTGCAGGGGTTCGTTACCATATCGTTCGTGGTGCTTTGGATACAGCAGGTGTAGCTAACCGGATGCAAGCTCGTTCTAAATACGGTGCAAAACGTCCTAAAGCTAAGAAGTAAGATAACAATATCTGAATAATAAACATTTAAGAAAGGGGGATATCCATGCCACGCAAAGGTCCAGTTACAAAGAGAGACGTATTGCCAGATCCGTTGTATAATAGCAAGTTGGTTACTCGTTTGATTAACCGCATTATGCTGGGTGGTAAAAGAGGTGTCGCTCAAAGCATTCTGTACAATTCATTCAAATTGATTGAAGAACGTACGGGTAAAGATCCGATGGAAGTTTTCGAAGCTGCCATCAAGAATATCATGCCGGTTTTGGAAGTCAAAGCTCGTCGTGTCGGTGGTGCTAACTATCAAGTACCTATCGAGGTTAAACCAGAGAGACGTACTGCTCTGGGATTACGTTGGCTCGTAAACTACTCTCGCAACCGCGGTGAGAAGACTATGGAAGAGCGTTTGGCGGCTGAGATCATCGACGCTTCCAACAACACAGGCGCTTCTGTTAAGAAACGTGAAGATACACACAAAATGGCTGAAGCAAACAAAGCGTTCGCTCACTACCGTTGGTAGGATAAAGGTCATTCAAATAACTTATATTTTGAAGGGAGATCCATTTCATGGCTAGAGAGTTCTCCTTAAAAAATACACGTAACATCGGGATCATGGCGCATATTGATGCTGGTAAAACAACTACCACAGAGCGGATTCTTTTCTATACAGGCCGTACGCACAAAATCGGTGAAGTTCACGAGGGTGCTGCTACAATGGACTGGATGGAGCAAGAACAAGAGCGCGGAATCACGATTACGTCCGCTGCTACGACTGCTGCGTGGAAAGGTCACCGCATCAATATCATTGATACCCCAGGACACGTTGACTTCACTGTTGAAGTTGAACGTTCCCTGCGTGTATTGGATGGGGCAGTTGGTGTATTTAGTGCAAAAGAGGGCGTTGAGCCTCAGTCTGAAACCGTATGGAGACAGGCTGACCGTTATAACGTTCCCCGGATTGCATATGTAAACAAAATGGACATTATCGGTGCGGATTTCCTTAACGTAATCGAAACTATGCGTGATCGCCTTCAAGCCAATGCAGTTGCTATTCAATTGCCAATTGGTGCAGAAAGTGATTTCACTGGTATTATCGACCTAGTTGAGCAAAAAGCACACATGTTCAGAGATGATCTGGGCCAAAACATCGAAGTAACGGATATTCCGGAAGAATATTTGGCCAAAGTTGAGGAGCTGCGTCTCGAGTTGATCGAGAAAGTTGCTGAACTTGATGAGGATCTGACTATGAAGTATTTGGAAGGCGAAGAAATTACAATTCCGGAAATTAAAGCTGCAATTCGCAAAGGCGTAGTTGAAGTTAAATTGTTCCCTGTAATTGCTGGATCTTCCTACCGAAACAAAGGGATTCAGCTTATGCTGGATGCTGTTGTTGATTACTTGCCATCTCCTCTTGACGTTCCAGCTATTACTGGACATCTTGATGACGGTACAGAAGCTGTTCGTCACTCTTCGGATGAAGAGCCGTTTGCAGCTTTGGCATTTAAAATCATGACAGACCCTTATGTTGGTAAACTTACGTTCTTCCGTGTTTACTCAGGCGTACTTGAGTCCGGATCATACGTAGTTAATGCAACTAAGAACAAGCGTGAACGTATTGGTCGTATCCTTCAAATGCATGCGAACAGCCGTCAGGAAATTTCCATCGTGTATTCTGGCGACATCGCAGCTGCTGTTGGTTTGAAAGATACCAGTACAGGTGATACACTGTGTGATGAGAAGAATCCAGTAATTCTGGAATCAATGAACTTCCCTGATCCAGTTATCGAGATCGCTGTTGAACCAAAAACTAAAGCTGACCAAGATAAAATGGGCGTTGCTCTCGGAAAGTTGACTGAAGAGGATCCAACTCTTCGTGCTCACACTGATGAAGAAACAGGCCAAACAATCCTGGCTGGTATGGGTGAACTTCACTTGGACATCATCATCGACCGTATGCGTCGTGAGTTCAAAGTAGAAACCAATGTGGGTAAACCACAGGTTGCTTACCGCGAAACGTTCAAGGCACCTGCTCGCGTCGAAGGTAAATTTGTACGCCAATCTGGTGGTCGTGGTCAATACGGTCACGTATGGGTTGAGTTTGAACCCCTCGAACCAGGTACTGGTAGCAAATTCGAAAGTAAAGTTGTTGGTGGCTCGGTTCCTAGAGAGTACATCGCTCCTGCACTTGCGGGTATTGAAGAACAAATGAAAAACGGCGTACTTGCTGGCTTCCCGCTAGTAGACGTTAAAGCTACCATCGTAGATGGTTCTTATCATGATGTCGATTCCAACGAAATGGCATTTAAAATTGCCGGTTCGATGGCACTCAAAGCAGCTAAAGACAAGTGTAAGCCTGTCCTGCTTGAGCCAATCATGAAAGTAGAAGTAACTGTTCCTGAGGAATATATGGGTGATGTAATGGGTATGCTGAACTCCCGCCGTGGTCGTATCGAAGGTATGGATTCCCGTGGTGGAGCGCAAATTATCCGTGCTAAGGTGCCTCTTTCCGAAATGTTCGGATACTCTACAACACTTCGTTCTGGTACACAAGGACGTGGCGTATTCTCAATGGAGCTTTCTCACTATGAAGAAGTTCCTAAATCCATTGCGGAAGAGATCGCTGCAAAGAACAAAGGCGCTGAATAATTACCAGTTTTAACTTGCCGTCCCGGGTATAAACACTCAGTCATCTAAGATTACACGTATGCGGGCGGCTCAAATATAAGGAACCCCACATTAAGGAGGAACTGTTCAAATGGCAAAGGCAAAGTTTGAACGTAACAAACCGCACGTTAACATCGGTACTATTGGTCACGTCGACCATGGTAAAACGACTCTGACTGCTGCAATCACTACTGTATTGTCCAAAACTTACGGTGGCGCAGCTATCGCATTCGATCAAATCGACAAAGCTCCTGAAGAGCGCGAACGTGGTATCACAATCTCCACTTCCCACGTTGAATATGAAACTCCTAACCGTCACTACGCTCACGTAGACTGCCCTGGTCACGCCGACTATGTTAAAAACATGATCACTGGCGCAGCGCAAATGGACGGAGCTATCCTGGTTGTATCCGCAGCTGATGGCCCAATGCCACAAACTCGCGAGCACATCCTGTTGTCCCGTCAAGTAGGCGTTCCTTACATCGTTGTCTTCTTGAACAAATGCGACATGGTTGAAGACGAAGAGTTGTTGGAATTGGTTGAAATGGAAGTTCGCGACTTGCTTAGCGAGTATGACTTCCCAGGCGACGATACTCCAATCATCCGTGGTTCTGCTCGTGAAGCTCTGCAAAACCCAGATGGCGATTACGCTAAAAAAATCATCGAAATGTTTGAAACAATCGATGAGTACATTCCACTTCCTGAGCGTCAAACTGACAAGCCTTTCTTGATGCCTGTCGAAGACGTATTCTCCATCACTGGCCGCGGTACTGTGGCAACTGGTCGCGTAGAACGCGGAACAGTTAAAGTCGGAGAAGAAATCGAAATCGTTGGTATTCACGAAGATACTAAGAAATCCGTAGTTACGGGCGTAGAAATGTTCCGTAAATTGCTGGATTCCGCTCAAGCTGGGGACAACATCGGAGCATTGCTTCGTGGTGTTGACCGTAACATGATCGAGCGTGGCCAAGTATTGGCTAAGCCGAACTCCGTTAAACCACACACTGAGTTCACTGCTCAAATTTACGTTCTGACAAAAGAAGAAGGTGGCCGTCACAAGCCTTTCTTCACTGGATACCGTCCACAGTTCTACTTCCGTACAACTGACGTAACTGGTATCATCAACTTGCCAGAAGGTACTGAAATGGTTATGCCTGGTGATAACATCTCCGTAACCGTACAACTGATCTCCCCAATCGCTATTGAAGAAGGTACTAAATTCTCCATTCGTGAAGGTGGCCGTACAGTTGGTGCTGGTAGCGTAGCTTCTATCCAAAAATAATAATTTGACTTCTATCTGCGGGTAGATTCCGAATTACAAACACCCCTGATTCTTCTTGCGGAGAATCAGGGGCTTTTTTGTTTTTTCTGAGAATAATGTATTATTCGACACCAATTGATAATAAAGCATAACAATATGATCTTTTTCTACATAATTCGTCAAATTACAACAATCAATTGTTTACAATTATACTAATGATAGAGTAAAATGAAGGAGGAATAATAATGTAAAATAATAGGAATTGTGGGAGAGTGGTAATATGGGGAAATGTCCTTTTTCCTTCATGCATGCGTTAACTGCACGTAATAATAATGTAGATTCTCCTGCCTCTCATTCCTTAGACTTCAAGGATCAGAATCATTCTGTGGCAGGGTCTTTTCATAAGCTGGAGGGACATGGTGAGCTTAACGAGCAGATGAGAATGATTGATCTAACTGAAGCAGATTTGAACTTACTACGCAGGGTGAAACCTGTTGTTGAGCAGAATATAGACTATATCATTGATCAATTTTACAATTCGGTATTAGGCGTAAATAAACTTGAAGCTATTATTTTAGAGCATAGCAGTATAGACAGGTTAAAAACTACTCTTCGTGGGCATATTCTAGAGATTTTTAATGGAAAGGTTGATGATGAGTACATAGCAAAGCGTCTAATGATCGCTAATATTCATAAAAAAGTAGGGCTTGAGCCCAAATGGTACTTATCTGCTTTTCAGAATCTTCAGAACGTATTTATACGCGTTATATATAATGAAACAAACGATGATAATACACGCCTTCGAGTGGTTCAGACCGTGACCAAACTCCTTAACCTTGAGCAGCAGCTGGTTCTAGAAGAATATGAGAAGGAGAACATAAAAGAGAAGGAAGAGCAATATCTATTGGTGAAAAATGAATTAAAACAAAAAATTTCAGAGTTTAGCGTTGAATTGGTAGATTATAGCATCGATACTAATGCTGCTGTGAAGCAGCTAGTGGCAAGCAGCAATGAAGTAAGTAGAACATTCCAACGTACGGCTGCATCCGCTCTGGAGTCACAGGGATTAGCTACAGATGGGCATGAACACTTGGGTGATTTGACTGAGCAAATTAATCTTATATATCAGACCACCAGTGAGATGGAAGACTCGATCATTGAGTTAAGCGATTCCTCTAAGCAAATTCAAAAAATTGTGAACTCAGTAAGGGAAATTGCCGATCAGACTAAAATCCTCTCACTTAATGCAACGATTGAAGCCGCTAGAGCCGGTGAGCATGGTAGAGGTTTTAGTGTGGTTGCTCAAGAAGTTAGCCGACTTGCAGAGGATACTAAGAGTACTGTAATTCAGATCGTAGAGCTAACAAATAAATCAGGTCTACTCACTCAGCAGGTTGTAGAAGAGATTCGTAAGGTGCAGGAGTTAACTAAGAATGGGAAGCACCAATCGGTCGAGACTAGTCTTTTGTTCTCTGATATTGTAGACGCTATGCGTAGCAGTACACAGGAGATTGTAATAGTGGAAGAAGAAATAAGAACCTTAATCCAAACCATTGAGGGGATCGGAACAGCAACGGCTCAGACTGCTTCCTCCGCAGAGTTTTTTAAGTCTGCCACAGAGAATCTTTAACATATATATAGTAGAAGAACAGCGCATGAAAAAAATATGCGTTGTTTTTCTATTTTCGCTTGCAATACTGCTGCCTATTATATATAATAATAAATGTTGTTCTGAGACGTTGCGATGATGTGAGAGGTTACTGACACACCCGGCCCCTTTGCCATGGGGACGAGGTCAGAAAATTTTCACGGAGTATGTCCGATACCAAATTGGGCGATAGAAGGAGGGACTAAAATGGCAAAGCAAAAAATTCGTATTCGCTTGAAAGCATACGACCACAGAATTCTTGATCAATCCGCTGAGAAGATTGTTGAAACAGCAAAACGTTCGGGTGCAGGTGTGTCCGGGCCGATTCCGTTACCAACTGAGAAGCAAATCATTACTATTCTCCGTGCGGTACACAAGTACAAGGATTCCCGTGAACAGTTTGAACAACGGACTCACAAACGTTTGATCGATATTGTGAACCCAACACCACAAACTGTGGATGCCTTGATGCGCTTGGATCTACCGTCCGGTGTAGATATCGAAATCAAATTGTAATTCTATTTTAAGTAACTTAGGAAAAGAAAAGAGGTGTCAACATTGAAAGGTATCTTAGGAAAAAAACTCGGTATGACTCAAGTGTTTACTCCAGAAGGTAACGTAATTCCTGTTACTGTTATCGAAGCAGGACCTTGTGTAGTACTGCAAAAGAAAGACCTGAATATCGACGGATATGAAGCAGTGCAATTGGGCTTTTCTGATAAAAAAGAAAAACGCTCCAATAAGCCTGAACAGGGTCACGCCAAAAAGGCAAATGCAACACCTAAGCGCTACGTTCGTGAAATTCGCGGTGTTGATCTCGGGTCTCTCGAGGTTGGACAAGAGCTGAAGGCTGATATCTTTGCTGAGGGCGAATTTGTTGACGTAACTGGTACATCTAAAGGTAAAGGTTTCCAAGGTAACATCAAACGTTGGGGACAAAGCCGCGGACCAATGGCACACGGATCGCGTTACCACAGAAGACCGGGTTCCATGGGTTCTATCCAAGCTAACCGTGTTCCTAAGGGCAAACGCCTTCCAGGACATATGGGTCACACGACTATTACGGTTCAAAAGCTTGAAATTATCAAGGTTGATGTTGAACGTAACGTATTGCTGGTTAAAGGCGCTATCCCAGGTCCTAAAAACAGCTTCGTGAAAGTTAAACAAACCGTTAAGAAATAATTATTGAAGAAAGGAGGAACATGAAATGCCAAAAGTAACACTTTTTAATATTAGTGGCAACGAAGTTGGTGAAGTGGAACTGAGCGATACAGTATTCGGTATTGAACCGAATGAGCACGTTCTACATGAAGCTGCGCTTATGCAAAGAGCTTCCCTACGTCGTGGTACACACAAAGTAAAAGGACGTTCTGAAGTTCGTGGCGGTGGACGTAAACCTTGGAAACAAAAAGGTACAGGTCGCGCTCGTCAAGGCTCCATTCGTTCTCCACAATGGAAAGGCGGCGGCGTTGTCTTCGGACCAACACCACGTAGCTATTCCTGGAAACTGCCTAAGAAGGTTCGTCGTTTGGCGATCAAATCCGCTTTGTCCTCGAAAGTACTCGAGAATGACATTATCGTATTGGATAGCTTGACAATGAATGCTCCGAAGACGAAAGAATTCGCAGCAATCTTGAACAACCTGAAAGTAGATCGTAAAGCGTTGATCGTAGCTACTAGCTATGATGATAACGTAGCACTTTCCGCTCGTAACATCCCTGGGGTGAAATTCGTAGCGGCTGACGGCATTAATGTTCTTGACGTACTGACGTACGACAAACTGATCATCACTAAAGAAGCAGTTCTGAAGGTAGAGGAGGTGTTCGCGTAATGAAAGATCCTCGTGATATTATCAAACGTCCGGTGATTACGGAACGTACTTCCGACTACATGAGCGAAATGAAATACGCTTTTGAAGTGGATATCCGTGCTAACAAAACCGAAATCAAAAAAGCTGTCGAGGCTATTTTCAAAGTAAAAGTAACTAATGTGAACACAATGCGCGTACCTGGCAAACTGAAACGTTATGGTAAATATTCTGGTTACACTCCAGAGTGGAAAAAAGCCATCGTTAAGCTTAGCCCGGACAGCAAACCGCTTGAATTTTTTGAAGCGGTAGAATAATACTCTGTTGAAGTAAGGAGGGAACTACAGTGCCAATCAAAAAGTACAAACCGACCTCTCCGGCAAGACGCGCTATGTCCGTGTCTACGTTTGAAGAAATTACAACAAACCAGCCAGAGAAATCGTTGCTTTCTCCGCTGTTCAAACATGCGGGACGCAACAACCAAGGTAAAATTACGGTTCGTCACCATGGCGGCGGACATAAACGTAAATACCGTATTATCGACTTCAAGCGGACTAAAGACGGCATACCAGGTAGCGTTGCTACAATCGAGTATGACCCGAACCGCACATCTAATATTGCTTTGATCCACTATGCTGATGGAGAGAAACGTTATATCATCGCTCCTAAAGGTCTAAAAGTTGGGGATAAAGTAGAGTCCGGTCCTGCGGCCGACATCAAAATTGGTAACAGTCTTCCACTGGAGAACATTCCAGTAGGTACAGTTATCCACAACATTGAGTTGAAACCAGGTAAAGGCGGACAATTGGTTCGTGCAGCTGGTACAGAAGCTCAATTGCTTGGTAAAGAAGAAAAATACTGTTCCGTTCGTTTGTCATCCGGTGAGGTTCGTAAGATCCTTAGCGTATGCCGTGCAACTATCGGTTCCGTAGGTAACGAAGATCACGAATTGATCAAAATTGGTAAAGCTGGACGTAGTCGCTGGCTCGGCCGTCGTCCTGAAGTTCGCGGGGTAGTAATGAACCCTAACGATCACCCACACGGTGGTGGTGAAGGTCGCGCTCCAATCGGACGTAAATCGCCAATGTCTCCATGGGGCAAACCAACCCTTGGTTACAAAACGCGTAAGAAAAACAAGGCATCTGATAAATATATCGTTCGCCGCCGCACTAAATAAGACGCTTCTGGCAAGTTAATAAAGCGCGAAGCGTCGATTCGCGGTTTGAAGAACCGGATGAAGGGAGGATTCACACATGGGTCGCAGTTTAAAGAAGGGGCCGTTTATCGATGGCTACCTGCTTAAAAAAGTTGAGGAACTGAACGAGGCTGAGAAAAAGGTTGTAGTTAAAACTTGGTCCCGTCGCTCAACCATTTTCCCTCAGTTTATCGGACATACGTTTGGTGTATATGACGGCCGTAAACACGTGCCTGTATACGTAACAGAAGATATGGTAGGTCACAAGTTGGGCGAGTTCGCGCCAACACGTACTTACAAAGGCCACGCGGGTGACGATAAGAAAACAAGAAGATAATAATAAGGTCTCTGTTTGAAAGGAGGTTAAACAATGGAAGCAAAAGCACATGCAAGATCGGTGCGAATTTCCGCTCGTAAAGCGAAACTGGTTGTTGACTTGATTCGTGGTAAGCAAGTGGGGGAAGCAATTGCTATTCTTCGCCACACTCCGAAATCCGCTTCTCCGGTCGTTGAAAAGTTGCTTAATTCGGCAATTGCGAATGCTGAGCATAACTATTCTTTGGACGTGAACAGTTTGTTCGTTAGCGAGGTTTTCGTTAACCAAGGACCTACTATGAAACGTTTCCGTCCGCGCGCCATGGGCCGCGCAAGTCGGATCAATAAACGCACGAGCCACATTACACTGGTGGTATCTGAGAAATAAGGAGGGATAACACGTGGGTCAAAAGGTAAATCCAATCGGACTCCGAATCGGTATTATTCGCGATTGGGAATCTAAATGGTATGCAGGAAAAGATTTCGGTACTCTTCTGATGGAAGACGTCAAAATCCGGGAATACCTTAAAGGCAAATTGAAGGATTCCGCTGTTTCCCATATCGAGATCGAAAGAGCGGCTAGCCGCGTGAACGTTACAATTCATACAGCTAAACCAGGTATGGTTATTGGTAAAGGTGGAGCAGAAGTAGAAGTACTTCGCAGCGCAGTTACAGCAATCGCTGGTGGCAAAAAAGTACACATCAACATCAATGAAATCAAGCACCCTGAATTGGATGCAATTCTTGTAGCTGAGAGCATTGCTCAACAATTGGAACGTCGTGTATCGTTCCGTCGTGCCCTCAAACAAGCGATTCAAAGAACTATGCGTTCTGGCGCAAAAGGGATTAAAACTCAAGTGGGCGGACGTCTTGGCGGAGCTGAGATTGCTCGTTCAGAAGGTTATAGCGAAGGAACAGTTCCACTTCATACGCTTCGTGCCGATATCGATTACGGAACGGCTGAAGCACATACAACTTACGGCCTTATCGGCGTAAAAGTATGGATCTACCGTGGAGAAGTTCTTCCCCCAGCTAAGAAACAAGCTGCTCAGGAAGGAGGCAACTAATCATGTTGGTACCAAAACGCGTAAAACACCGCAAGCAACAACGCGGACACATGAAGGGTATGGCAAAAGGCGGTACTGAATTGAACTTCGGCGAATTCGGCCTGGTTGCACTTGAACCGTCTTGGATCACTAACCGTCAGATCGAAGCTGCTCGTATCGCGATGACACGTTATATCAAACGTGGCGGTCAAGTTTGGATCAAGATTTTCCCAGATAAACCTATTACTCAAAAGCCTCTCGAGGTTCGTATGGGTAGTGGTAAAGGTAACGTTGAGAAATGGGTAGCCGTAGTTAAGCCGGGCAAGATTATGTTCGAACTCGGAGGCGTGTCGGAAGAAATCGCTCGTGAAGCGATGCGTCTTGCCGCTCACAAGCTGCCTGTAAAGACTAAGTTTGTGAAACGTGAAGAATTGGGTGGTGAAGCAAATGAAAGCTAATGAACTTCGCAACTTAACCACTGCTGAGATTGAACAAAAGATCGCTGGATTCAAAGAGGAACTTTTTAATCTCCGTTTTCAATTGGCAACTGGCCAATTGGACAACCCAACTCGGATTCGTGACGTGCGTAAGGAAATAGCTCGTGCTAAAACCGTGATCCATCAAAGAGTGCTTGGGATTAGTTAAGTGAGACGGATCGCAGATCCGTATTCAGGAAGGAGGCTAACTAATGAGTGAAGAACGTAATGCACGTAAAGTGCTAATCGGTAAAGTGGTCAGTGATAAAATGGATAAAACCATCGTAGTTGCTGTTGAAACCTATAAGAAACACAATTTGTACCACAAACGCATCAAGTCTACGAAGAAATTCAAAGCACATGATGAGGGAAATGTTGCAAAGATTGGCGATACCGTAAAACTCATGGAAACTCGTCCGTTGTCTAAGGACAAACGTTGGAGACTAGTTGAAGTGGTAGAAGCAGCGGTTATCATCTAAGATAATCAAGAGAGTTTTTCCGGAAGGAGGAAATTATAATGATTCAACCATTTACACGTTTGCATGTGGCTGACAACTCTGGTGCGAAGGAACTGATGTGTATCCGCGTACTGGGTGGTACTGGACGCCGTACAGCAGCAATCGGTGATTTGATCGTTTGTTCCGTTAAACAAGCAACACCAGGCGGCGTTGTCAAAAAAGGTGATGTTGTTAGAGCGGTAGTTGTTCGTACGAAACGTTCCGTTCGTCGTAAAGATGGATCTTACATCGCATTCGACGAAAACGCAGCTGTTGTTGTTAAAGACGACAGAAGCCCTCGTGGAACACGTATCTTTGGACCAGTTGCTCGCGAACTTCGCGATAAAGACTACATGAAGATCGTTTCCTTGGCACCGGAAGTTATCTAATAAACACGGCACCAATAAGTTGAAGGTTAGTTATAGGAGGTGTAATAAATGCCTAGAGTGAAAAAAGTTCTGGAATCCCATAACAATAAACTGCACGTGAAGAAAGATGACGTGGTGCTTGTGATCAGTGGTAAAGACAAAGGCAAAAAAGGCCGTGTCATCGCTGCTTATCCTCGTGAAAACCGCGTTCTGGTAGAAGGCGTCAATATGGTGAAAAAACACCAAAAGCCGAACCAGCTGAATCCACAGGGTGGAATTATTGAGCAGGAAGCTTCGATTCATGTGTCCAACGTAATGCACATCGATCCGAAGACCGGCAAAGTAACCCGTATCGGTTACAAAGTTTTGGACAATGGTAAAAAAGTTCGGATTGCTAAAAGATCCGGAGAGATTATCGACTAATCTAGCCCTTAAGAAAGGAGGTTAAATCTTCATGGCAGCAAGAATGAAAGAACGTTTTCTTAACGAAATTACACCTGCTTTGATGCAGAAGTTTAACTATACAACTGTTATGCAAGTGCCTAAGATCGAGAAGGTTGTCATCAACATGGGTGTGGGTGACGCTGTTCAAAACTCCAAAGTACTTGATGCTGCAGTTAATGACATGCAGTTGATCGCTGGTCAAAAACCAGTAATCACTAAAGCTAAAAAATCCATCGCTGGTTTCAAACTACGCGAAAATATGCCGATTGGGGTTAAAGTAACACTGCGCGGAGAGCGTATGTATTACTTCTTGGACAAATTGTTCAACGTAACACTTCCACGTGTACGTGACTTCCGTGGTGTTTCCACTAAAGCCTTTGACGGCCGTGGTAACTACACACTTGGTCTTAAAGAACAATTGATCTTCCCCGAGATCGAATATGACAAAGTGGATAAAGTCCGCGGTATGGACATCGTTATTGTAACGACTGCTAAGACGGACGAGGAATCCCGCGAGCTGCTGGGTCAGCTGGGAATGCCTTTCGCAAAATAAAGTCGGTTAATCCATTTTCTCCGAAAATGTTTAGGAGGTGTCAGGCTAAGTGGCAAAAACTTCGATGAAAGTTAAACAACAACGTACGCCTAAGTTTAAAGTACGTGCATATACACGTTGCGAACGTTGTGGTCGTCCACATTCGGTACTGCAAAAGTTTAAAATTTGCAGAATTTGTTTCCGTGAATTAGCTTATAAAGGCCAGATCCCTGGCGTGAAAAAAGCAAGTTGGTAAGAAGTTTATAAACGGGAAGGAGGTTTACACACATGACTATGTCTGATCCTATTGCAGATATGCTTACTCGTATTCGTAACGCTAACATTGTGCGTCACGAGACGGTAGAAATGCCTGCTTCTACTATGAAGAAACAAATCGCTGACATTTTGAAGCGTGAAGGTTTCATCCGCGATGCGGAATTCGTTGAAGATAGCAAACAAGGGATTATCCGTATCTTCTTGAAATACGGCCCTAACCAAGAGCGTGTTATTTCTGGTTTGAAAAGAATCAGTAAACCAGGCCTTCGCGTATACACGAAGAGCAATGAAGTGCCTCGTGTACTCGGTGGTCTAGGAATCGCGATTATCTCCACATCTAAGGGAGTTATGACCGACAAAGAAGCTCGTCAATCAAAATCTGGCGGAGAAGTTGTCTGCTACATTTGGTAATAAACGTCACAAGATAAGGAGGTGCAACACATGTCTCGTATTGGTCGCAAACCAATCGCAGTACCTAGCGGTGTAGATGTCACTTTGGACAACGCCGTTATTACAGTAAAAGGTCCAAAAGGTTCTTTGACTCGTGAGCTTCATAAAGACATGAAGGTTACAGTTGAAAATAACGAAATTACCGTTGTTCGCCCGTCGGATAACAAATTGCATCGTTCACTTCACGGCACAACCCGCTCCGTTGTCAACAACATGGTAGCAGGTGTGACTGAAGGTTTCTCGAAATCTCTGGAACTGGTTGGGGTCGGATATCGTGCAAGCAAATCCGGAGATAAAATCGTTCTGAACGTTGGTTATTCCCACCCGGTTGAAATTACACCGGAAGCTGGTATCGAGTTCGAAGTTCCTGCGAACACGAAGATCATCGTTAAAGGTATCGATAAAGAACGCGTTGGCGCATACGCTGCTAAAATCCGTTCCGTTCGTGAACCAGAACCGTATAAAGGTAAAGGTATCAAATATGAAGGCGAGCGTATCATCCGCAAAGAAGGTAAAGCTGGTAAGAAGAAATAACCAGTTTAAACTTAATTGTAAGATACCCCGTGCATCTTAAAGTGAAGCTGTTTACGGCAAACTGAAGGGAGTGAAAGGGAAGTCATGATTACAAAAGAAGATAAAAACAAGGCTCGTCTCAAAAGACACCTGCGTGTTCGTAAGAAGATCCAGGGAACTACTGAGCGTCCACGTTTGAACGTATTCCGTTCTTCGAAACACATCTACGCTCAACTGATCGATGATGTTAAAGGGGTTACTATCGTATCCGCTTCTACACTTGATAAAGATCTGAGCGCTAACATCGGTAATGGCGGTAGCGTTGAAGCTGCAGCGAAAGTTGGCCAATTGGTCGCTGAGCGTGCCAAAGAAAAAGGATATGCAGTGGTCGTATTCGACCGCGGAGGTTACTTGTACCATGGACGGATTCAAGCATTGGCTGATGCAGCTCGTGAAGCTGGTCTTGAATTCTAGAATAATTCTTAAAAGGAGGTTAACGACTTGCGTGTAGATCCGAACAGTTTAGAACTGACAGAAAGAGTTGTACACATTAACCGTGTTGCAAAAGTTGTAAAAGGCGGACGCCGTTTCAGCTTTAGTGCACTTGTTGTTGTGGGCGACGGCAACGGCTACGTCGGTGCTGGTATCGGTAAAGCCGGCGAAGTTCCGGATGCCATCCGTAAAGGCATTGAAGACGCCAAGAAAAACCTGATTCACATCCCAATCGTAGGAACTTCGATTCCCCATCTCGTTACTGGACACTTCGGCGCAGGACGCGTGTTGCTGAAACCAGCATCAGAGGGTACTGGCGTTATCGCTGGCGGTCCAGTTCGTGCGGTATTGGAATTGGCAGGCGTTGGCGACATTTTGACAAAATCACTGGGTTCTTCGAATTCCATGAACATGGTCAATGCAACTTTGGAGGGACTTTCCCGTCTGAAACGCATTGAAGAGGTCGCGAAACTTCGCGGCAAATCTGTCGAAGAATTGCGCGGTTAAGGAGGGGAACGTCAATGGCAAAATTGCAAATTACCCTCGTACGTAGTGTAATCGGACGTCCAGAAACACAACGTGTTACTGTTAAGACGCTCGGCCTGCGTAAACTCAACACGACAGTGGTTCACAATGACAGTCCTGCAATTCGCGGAATGATCAATAAAGTGAGTCACTTGCTATCTGTAACTGAAATTGAAGGCTAATCGCCTCGCATAAATTAACAAACATAAGGAGGTGCAAACGATGAAGTTACATGAACTTGCTCCAGCTCCTGGTTCCCGCAAAGAACGCAATCGCGTTGGTCGTGGTCCTAGTAGCGGAAATGGTAAAACTTCCGGTCGCGGTCACAAAGGTCAAAACTCACGTTCTGGCGGTGGTGTTCGTCCGGGCTTCGAGGGTGGACAAAATCCGCTCTATCGTCGTCTGCCTAAACGTGGTTTCGTCAATCCTACCCGTAAAGAGTATGCGATTGTGAACCTGGAAGATCTGAATAGCTTTGCAGAAGGAACTGAAGTGACTCCGCAGTTGTTGCTTGAAACTGGTGTTGTCAAGAATTCCAAAAGCGGCATCAAGATTCTCGGCAACGGTGAGTTGACCGTAAAATTGACTGTACAAGCAAATAAGTTCTCTCAATCTGCGGTAGAGAAAATCGAGGCTGCCGGCGGTAAAACCGAGGTGATCTAATGTTCAAGACGCTTAAGAATATCTGGCATGTTGAAGATTTGCGCAAAAAGATCCTGTTTACCTTGTTCATTCTGATTATCTACCGTATCGGTTCGTTTGTTCCGGTTCCTGGTGTGAACAAAGATGTACTGCAAACAGCAAATCAGAGCGGTGACGCTTTGATGGGACTCTTGAACACCTTTTCGGGCGGAGCGCTCAAAAACTTCTCGATATTTGCGATCAGTATTTACCCGTACATTACAGCATCCATCATCGTGCAATTGCTGTCGATGGATGTTGTTCCTAAGTTTGCTGAATGGGCTAAACAAGGGGAGCACGGGAAAAAACAATTGGCGCAAATCACTCGTTACGGTACAGTGATATTAGCCCTGATCCAAGGTTTTGCTACGTCGATAGGGTTTAACCGGATATATAATACTCAAATGATGCCGAATGCGACATTTGCTGATTACTTGCTGGTTGCCATTATCTTGACGGCGGGTACTTCTTTCTTGATGTGGCTTGGTGAACAGATTACCGAAAAGGGAATCGGGAACGGGATTTCGATCCTGATTTTTGCGGGAATCGTCGCCGCCATTCCGGGATATATCACAAGTACGGCTAACTCAAGTTTTATTCAGCCGGATCAGGTGTTCCTGAATATTCTTAAAGTCGTTATCGTGCTGATTGTGATTGTAGCGATTATTACAGCAGTTATCTTCGTACAGCAAGGTATTCGGAAGATTCCTGTTCAATACGCTAAACGCGTAGTCGGCAATAAAATGTACGGTGGACAGAATACACATATCCCATTGAAAATTAATGCGGCAGGTGTAATTCCGGTAATCTTCGCCGTATCATTGCTTCAGTTCCCAGTTGTTCTCTCCAGTTTCTGGTCAACACATGCCTGGGCTCAATGGATTGCTAAGTATTTAGCAACCGATGCTCCACTTGGTATGCTTCTGTATGTAGTGATGATCATCGGGTTCACGTTCTTCTATACGTTCGTGCAGATGAATCCTCAGCAGATGGCCGATAACATGAAGAAGAATGGTGGTTACATTCCAGGTATCCGTCCTGGTAAAGCTACAGAGAAATATCTGACTAGAGTAATGTCTCGTCTGACTATGTCCGGCGCTTTGTTCCTAGCTTTGATCTCTGTTCTGCCGATGTTCTTCGGTGCTTTATCTGGATTGCCTAAAGAAGTTCGAATTGGCGGTACATCACTGCTGATCGTAATCGGTGTGGCATTGGATACTATGAAGCAGATCGAGAGCCAATTGATCAAACGCCATTACAAAGGCTTCATCAATAAATAGGTGATAGGTTCCGGTGAAGCTTAAGTTTTTATTCTTCCCGGCACCTATTATGCTGTTTCTTGCTTGGTGGCGAACTTTTGGGGGGAGAGAGAAATCGTGAACATTTTATTCATGGGCCCTCCTGGGGCAGGCAAGGGAACACAAGCGGCAGAAATCGTTAAAGAATTTGGTATTCCTCATATTTCGACAGGAGATGCTTTCCGTTTGGCAATCAAACAGGAAACTCCGGTAGGATTGAAGGCCAAATCATTTATAGATCAAGGTTTGCTTGTACCAGATGATGTGACCATTGGGATAGTCGAAGAACGGTTGCAGCAGTCCGATTGCGAAAAAGGATTTCTATTGGATGGTTTTCCAAGAACTCTTTCGCAAGCGGAAGCGCTGGATGATATTCTTAGCCGTTTGAACACTTCTTTGGATCATGTCATCAACTTGAATGTTGACCGTGGATTGCTAATGGCGCGTCTTACTGGACGTCGTATCTGCAGCGTTTGCGGAGCATCCTACCATTTAATCTTCAACCCGCCGAAGCAAGATGGCATTTGCGACATTGATGGCGGTGAATTATATCAACGTCCGGATGACAACGAAGAAAGTGTAGGCAAGCGCCTGGATGAGTATGATAATAAAACAGCGCCGCTGCTTGCGTTTTATGATAATAAAGGTCTTTTGCGTCAGGTAAACGGGGAAAACGAAATTAATGTCGTTACTTCTGAAATCGTGTCTTTAATGCGGGGTTAATGTAATGATCATTTGTAAATCCGAACAGGAACTTGCCTTTATGAGGGAAGCTGGTCGAATTGTTGCCGAGAGTCACCGTCTTATTGCTCAGGCTATTGAGCCTGGCATTACAACGGGCGAGCTCGACAGAATCGCCGATCAATACATTCGCAGTCAAGATGCTGTGCCGTCTTTCAAAGGCTACAACGGTTTTCCTGCCAGCATTTGCGCTTCAGTCAACGAACAATTGGTGCATGGATTTCCAGGTAAACGTAAACTGATCGAAGGCGATATTGTTACGCTGGATATCGGTGCAGAGTACCGCGGTTATCACGGTGATTCCGCCTGGACCTACGGTGTGGGCAGCATTTCCGAAGAGGCTCAGCGTTTGCTGGACGTTACGGAAGGCTCCTTGTACGCGGGACTGGCGTTAGTTAAGCCGGATGTGCGCTTGTTTACAATCTCCCATGCTATTCAGCAATACATCGAAGAGGCTGGTTTCTCAGTCGTACGTGAGTATGTTGGTCATGGTATTGGGGCAAAACTGCATGAAGAACCGCAAATTCCGAATTATGGCATAGCGGACCGCGGACCACGTCTGAAACCGGGTATGGTGCTCGCGATTGAGCCGATGGTAAACGCAGGAAAGAGACATGTCAGAACACTGGAAGATAACTGGACTGTCGTTACGGTTGATGGCTCACTATGTGCTCACTTCGAGCATACAGTAGCAGTTACTCCGGACGGTATGGAAATTTTCACAAAACTGAATGCGTAGGTGATCTCCACTTGAATACTGTGAGCAGCCCGCAGGTTGGTCAATTAGTGAGAATTCTCAAAGGCAAAGATGCCGGAGAGGCAGCCGTTGTTATCGCAGTTGTTGATAGCAGATTTGTATACATTGCAGATGGAGACAAACGTAAGTTTGATGGGCCAAAGAAGAAGAATATTCTTCATCTTGAGCTCATACCCTTCATCAGCAGTGAGGTTGTGGACAGTTTGAAGGAAACTGGGCGGGTAACAAACGGAAAGCTGCGATTCGCAGTCATGAAGTATGCTGGACCCACCGGAATAAGTGCTGATGAGAAAGGAGACTAACTGTGGCTAAGGAAGATGTCATTGAAGTAGAAGGTACTGTCCTTGAACCGTTGCCAAACGCAACGTTTAAGGTTGAGCTTGAGAACGGTCATCAAATACTTGCCCATGTATCCGGTAAATTGCGGATGCACTTTATCCGTATTTTGACCGGAGACAAAGTGGTCGTGCAGTTATCGCCTTATGATTTATCAAAAGGTCGTATAACTTACCGTAAATAGATGGGAACTACGAAAAAAGTTTTGCTTCGCAAAACTTTGAGGAGGTAATTAACATGAAGGTAAGACCTTCTGTAAAGCCCATTTGCGAGAAATGTAAAGTAATCCGCCGCAAAGGGACTGTTATGGTGATTTGCGAAAATCCGAAACACAAACAAAAACAAGGTTAAGAAGGGGGTGTAGCGTAAAATGGCTCGTATAGCTGGAGTGGATTTGCCACGTGACAAACGCGTTGAGATCGCCTTGACTTATATTTTCGGAATCGGTAAAACGACTTCTCAGAAAATTCTTAATGAAACAGGCATTAGCGCTAATACACGTGTCCGTGATTTGACGGAAGATGAAGTCAGCAAACTGCGTGAAACGATCGACAAAACGGTTAAGGTTGAAGGTGACCTGCGTCGTGAAATTTCCTTAAATATTAAACGTCTTACTGAGATCGGCTGTTACCGCGGTGTTCGCCACCGTCGTGGATTGCCTGTTCGCGGTCAACGTACTAAAACGAATGCCCGTACCCGGAAAGGCCCGCGTCGTACGGTAGCAAACAAAAAGAAATAATAAGGGGGGATAAGAGACAATGGCTAAACCGAAAAAAGTCGTACGTACCAAACGTCGCGACCGTAAAAATATCGAATCCGGCGTGGCACATATTCGTTCCACGTTCAACAACACCATCGTTACCATCACGGATCCTCACGGAAATGCAATTTCCTGGGCAAGCTCCGGCGGCCAAGGATTTAAAGGTTCCCGTAAGTCCACTCCATTCGCAGCGCAAATGGCAGCTGAATCAGCAGCTAAAGCAGCTATGGAGCACGGCATGAAGTCGGTTGAGGTTATGGTTAAAGGACCGGGCGCGGGCCGCGAAGCAGCCATCCGTTCCCTTCAAGCTGCAGGGCTTGAAGTTAACCTTATTAAAGACGTAACTCCGGTTCCTCACAATGGATGCCGTCCGCCTAAGCGTCGTCGCGTATAGTGAAATCAGTATTGTGAATGTGGTATAATTCTGACGCATCTGCTAATAATAGGTGTTTAGGCATACTACATGATGCACCTGATGGGGTGACAGTTTCATATAGGAGCGACGTTGAAGGAGGGGTAAACTCGTGATAGAAATCGAAAAGCCGAAGATTGAGACCGTAGAAGCTAATGATGAAGGTACCTATGGGAAATTCGTAGTTGAACCGCTGGAACGTGGGTATGGCACGACTCTGGGGAACTCGCTTCGCCGGATATTGCTTTCTTCGCTTCCAGGAGCCGCAGTGACTTCGGTCCAAATTGACGGCGTTCTGCATGAGTTCTCGACCGTTCCAGGCGTAATGGAAGATGTGACGGAAATCATTCTGAACCTTAAAGCCTTGTCTCTGAAAATTCATTCAGACGAGGAAAAAGTGTTCGAGATTGATGCTGAAGGGGAAGGCATCGTTACCGCAGGTGATATCCGTGCGGACAGCGATGTTGAGATCCTCAATCCGGATCTTCACATTGCAACGCTGGGACCTGGTGCGAGACTTCATATGCGTATTTTTGCAGGCCGTGGTCGCGGCTATGTCCAAGCGGACCGGAACAAACGTGACGATCAGCCAATTGGTGTTATTCCAGTTGACTCCATCTACACTCCAATTTCACGCGTTAACTACGGCATAGACAATACACGTGTTGGTCAAGTGACTAACTACGACAAATTGACGCTTGAAATTTGGACGGATGGAAGTATCAGACCGGAAGAGGCTGTAAGCCTCGGAGCCAAAATTTTGAACGAGCACCTCGTTCTGTTCGTAGGTCTTACGGACGAAGCGAAAGACGCCGAAATTATGGTTGAAAAAGAAGAAGACAAAAAAGAAAAAGTACTTGAGATGACAATCGAAGAGCTTGATCTTTCTGTTCGTTCCTACAACTGCCTCAAACGTGCTGGTATTAATACCGTACAAGAGCTTACCACGAAGACTGAAGAAGATATGATGAAGGTGCGTAACCTTGGTCGCAAATCTTTGGAAGAAGTTCAGGAAAAGCTTGAGGAACTTGGTTTGGGGCTCCGCACAGAAGAATAGCTGCAGATTGCTTTAGTAAAGGAGGGAAAACACAATGGCATACCAAAAATTGGGCCGTGATTCCAGTGCGCGTAAAGCGTTATTTCGCGACATGGTAACGGATCTGTTTTTATACGAGCGCATCCAAACAACGGAAGCTAAAGCGAAAGAAGTTCGTTCTATCGCTGAAAAGCTGATCACTAAAGCTAAAAAAGGTGATCTTCATGCTCGTCGTCAAGTAGCTGCATTTGTTCGCCGCGAGACTGTTGATGGTGAACAAGATGCAATTCAAAAATTGTTCTCTGACATTGCTCCTCGTTACACTGAGCGTCCAGGTGGATACACTCGTATCCTTAAACTAGGACCTCGTCGTGGCGACGCTGCGCCTATGGTTTATCTTGAATTGGTAGACCGCGCGTAGTATCACAAGTATTGATTTCCGATGCTTCCCTTTCATCCAGCCCTCTTTGGAGTAAAGATGGGGGAAATATCAGCGTTATTGTGCTGCAGAGGCGCAAGACTCTGCTGTACTAATAACCGTGGGAATCACCTTGGTTCAATTGAAGGAGCTCCCGCAGGGGCTCTTTTTTTTGAAATTAAGGATCCTATAGGACTTGTAGTTCTATATATGAAAAATGGATGCCGTCCTTCTAGGGACGGCGAAGCCATTTCTTCAAATAGAAGATCAGACAGTGCTTCGATCGACGTTCTGCTGACCGGTTTAAAAAGGAGAACGGAATGCGCAATCTATTGATGAAGGTCAATTATGACGGAACGAATTATGATGGCTTTCAGACCCAGCCTCAGGGCAATACGATTCAGGATCGGCTGGAGCAAGCCATACTCCATCTGACTGGTGAGAAGCTGAAGATTACTGCTTCAGGCCGCACAGATGCCGGAGTACATGCCTATGGCCAGCCTTTTAACTTTACAACCTCCTCTCGAATCCCAACTGAACGTTGGTGTCTAGCGCTTAATGCCCGGCTGCCACAAGACATCGTGGTTACAGAGGCTAGGGAAGTTCCGCTAACGTTTCACTCTCGTAGAGGGGCTAAGCGTAAAACTTACCGATACACGATTAATGGCAACAGGTTTCCAGATCCGTTTCAACGGCGCTGGCAGCTTCACCATCCAGTGAAGTTGGATATTCCTGCGATGCAGCAAGGCTTAACGCAAATTATAGGGACACATGACTTCACTTCGTTTGCATCACGACGGTCTACGAAGACTTCTCATGTACGAACGATCTTTGAAGCTCATATGGAAGTAGATCGCAGTATGTGCCGACCCTCTTCATCAGATCAAGGAGTTATCCATACTTATATAACGGGTAGTGGATTTCTTCAGCACATGGTTCGCATTATTATGGGGACTTTGATCCATGTGGGGGAAGGTAAAATACCTGCTGATAAGGTTGCTGAAATATTGGCAGCATGTGATCGATCACATGCTGGTCCAACAGCTGTGGCCATGGGGTTAGCTTTGTGGAGTGTTGAATATGACGAGAATGAAAGTGAATAGTTTTTTCTATAAATTTCTTCCTAATTAATAGGCTAAATGTTTAAAAATCACTTGCACTTGTTATGTTTATACTGTAATATAAAAGTTGTGTTTTCTTGATGGCTATCCCACAGCCCCGATCAGGAAAATGCCAAAAAAATGCTTTGCTTAACTCACATAATCGTAATTCAATGAGAAACAAGATATACGAAACAGAAGATTTTCGTACGAGAACAAGGAGGAAACATTCATGCGTACCACCTATATGGCGAAGCCGAACGAAGTTGAACGCAATTGGCACATTATTGATGCCGAAGGCAAAACACTCGGTCGTTTGGCCAGCGAAGCCGCTGCTTTGATCCGTGGCAAACACAAACCGCAATTCACTCCACACGTTGATACAGGAGATTTCGTTATCGTAATCAACGCTGAGAAAATTCACTTGACCGGTAAGAAATTGCAAAACAAAAAATACTACCGTCACTCGATGCACCCAGGTGGTTTGAAAGTTACTAATGCTGAAACTCTGCTGAATACTAAACCAGAACGCGTAATTGAATTCGCGGTTCATGGTATGATTCCTAAGACTCGTCAAGGGGACCACATGAAGCTGAGATTGAAAGTATATGCAGGCGCCGAGCATCCACATGCAGCACAAAAACCTGAAGTTTACGAACTTCGCGGATAAGAATAGAGGAGGACAGTTTCATGGCACAAGTACAATACTATGGGACAGGTCGTCGTAAACATTCGGTAGCACGTGTTCGCCTTGTACCGGGTGAAGGACGCATTGTCATTAACAAACGTGAGATGGACGAATATTTCGGTGTGGAAACACTGAAAATGATCGTAAAACAACCTTTGAACCTGACTGAAACACTGGGCAACTACGATGTAATCGTTCTTGCACATGGTGGCGGCATTTCCGGTCAAGCTGGAGCAATTCGTCACGGTATCTCCCGTGCATTGCTTAAAGTTGACCCTGAATATCGCGGTGCATTGAAGAAAGCCGGCTTCCTGACTCGTGACCCACGTATGAAGGAACGTAAGAAATACGGCTTGAAGGCTGCACGTCGTGCGCCTCAGTTCTCGAAACGTTAATATCTACAGAATTCAACCCTTGGCCATATGCCCAAGGGTTTTATTTTTTTATTGCCCCTTTCCACAAGAAATGGGCTTTTTTTGCATCTATTTACTAATTCTAACGGTTGAAACGCATTGACTTCCTCAGTAAAAGTTATATACTATTTCATATAGAATTAGTTGGTTTTATTACTTCTTTTACCTCATTTATTCATACGATTAATATTTTGGATGGAGGAATACCTTAATGAACCTGCTCGAGAAAGAGGATTTAATCAAAGTTAAGGCCGAAGAATTAGAAACTGCTTCACCCGAGGAAATTATCCGCTGGGCTGTAGAAACATTTCCTAACATTACTTTTGCCTGCAGCTTTGGTGCCGAAGATGTAGTGCTAGTTGATATGCTTCACAAAGTTAGTCCGTCTACAGACGTCTTTTATCTCGATACAGATTATCATTTTAAGGAAACCTATGAGACCCGAGATTTGATGGCAGATAAATACGGGCTGGAGTTCGTACGAGTGTCTCCACAAATCACTCCGCAGGAGCAAGCACTTCAACACGGTGATGCGTTATGGACAGTAGACCCTAACCAATGCTGTGGGATTCGTAAAGTAGAGCCGCTGACTCGTATCCTATCTCAATATGAAGCTTGGATTACAGGCATTCGTCGTGACCAAGCGCCTACCCGTGCTAATGCCAAAAAGGTTGAGTATGATTATAAATTTGGTTTGGTTAAGTTTAATCCAATTGCGGATTGGACAACCGAAGATGTATGGAACTATATTCGTGAAAATGATGTAATTTATAACCCTCTACATGACCGTAACTATCCAAGTATCGGCTGTGAGCAATGTACACGTCAGGTTATGCCTGGTGAAGATCCGCGTGCTGGACGTTGGGCTGGATCAGAGAAGACTGAGTGTGGATTACACAAGTAAGACCTATCCCCGTGAGAACACAGAAGGAGAGACGATAATGACTTCAATACGTCCGCATGGCGGAACATTAGTTAACCGTGTAGTAGAGGGTACAGAAAGAGAAGAATTGCTGCAGCTTGCACGTGAATATAAGACGCTTTCCGTGAACACTTGGACTTTATCTGATTTGGATCTAATAGCGGTAGGTGCATTTTCTCCACTAACTGGATTTTTGAATGAACAAGATTATCACTCCGTAGTCAAAAACATGCGTTTAGCAGATGGCACAGTGTGGAGCATTCCAATAACACTTGCTGTAGAAGAGGATGTGGCCTCTGGTTTAGCTATTGGAGACAAGGTATCTCTAATCAGTGAAGAGGATGGCGAGATCTACGGTTTATTGGATATTGAGAGTATTTATACGGTTGATCAAAACCTTGAAGCGCAAAATGTATTCAAAACAACAGACCCTGAACATCCAGGAGTAAGTAAGCTGTTGGCCCGCCCGGCTACCTATGTAGGAGGACCAATTACAGTGCTAAATAGACCACAGCCAGAAAAGTTCGGAGAATTTTATTTTGACCCTTCAGCTACACGTAAGATATTTGCAGACAAAGGCTGGAGAACAGTTGTAGGCTTCCAGACGCGTAACCCTGTTCATCGTGCACATGAATATATTCAGAAGTGCGCTATGGAGGTTGTAGACGCTCTGTTCTTAAACCCGCTAGTGGGTGAGACGAAGTCTGATGATGTACCGGCAAATGTACGAATGAAGAGCTACCTGGCGCTTTTGGAGAATTATTATCCTGAGGATCGTACCTTTCTAGGTGTTTTCCCGGCGGCCATGCGTTATGCTGGTCCGAGAGAAGCGATTTTTCATGCTATGGTTCGCAAAAATTACGGCTGCACCCATTTTATTGTCGGACGTGACCATGCGGGCGTAGGTGATTACTACGGAACTTATGAAGCGCAAGAAATTTTTGCGAATTTCACCGCTGAGGAACTTGATATTACTCCATTATTTTTTGAACACAGCTTCTTCTGTAAAAAATGCGGAAATATGGCTTCCAGTAAAACCTGCCCACATCCTGGCGACGATCATATGACATTGTCGGGTACAAAGGTACGGGCTTTGCTTCGGGAGGGGCAATGTCCGCCTCCTGAATTTACGCGACCTGAGGTTGCGCAGATTCTAATTGAAGGCATGACTCAAGAAGTAACAGCTTAATCATCGTTAGCTAGTACTATTTGGCCTTCTTGTCCCATATAGATGAGTATTATCTATCGGGACGAGGGGGTCTTTGTTATGTCTGGCCGAAAACACAGTAAAGTCTCGGTCTGGATCTCATGGAGCAGTATCAAAAAATGTATGCTGGGCGCGACACTGCTGGCTATAATGATCGGCATTATAGCGTATGACATGCCTACTGCCAAAACGTTAAATTATTGGAGTCTGCCTTTGTCTGGTAAAGTGATCGCTATCGACGCTGGACATGGGGGAGCAGATGGAGGGGCAGTTAGCCGGGAAGGGCTAATTGAGAAAGACATTAATCTTGCGGTCTCTCTTTATTTACGTGATTACCTGCAACAGGCAGGGGCTATTGTTGTAATGACCCGTGAAGGGGATTATGATTTGGCTCATGAGGGCACTAAGGGCTATTCTAAGCGCAAGACTGAAGATCTTAAGCAAAGAGTAAGAAGCATTGAAGAGAAGGGCGCAGATCTTTTTATAAGCGTTCACATGAACAGTGTGCCTTCAAACCGATGGAGCGGGGCGCAGACCTTTTACTATCCCAATCACAAGGATAATAAAGCTATCGCAGAGTTTGTACAGAGTGAGCTGAAGACTACACTGGAGAATACTGATCGTGTAGCTAAGACTGTAAATACTGTTTATCTACTAAAGGCATTAAAAATACCTGCGATCCTTGTAGAGGTCGGTTTTTTGTCGCACCCTCAGGAATCAGTTCTACTCGGAGATGATGTTTATCAACGCAAGGTAGCGACTAGCATATATCGTGGCATTCTTCGTTATGCTTCCGAGTAGCCGGGACTACTCATCAGGAGATGGGTAATGCTATAATAGACAAAAACTCCGGAAGATTTCTCCTCCGGAAAGGAAACAGAGGTGCTTTCCATGCTGACTAGGGAACATATCCAGGAAATACTGCAGTCAATAACAGACCCGGAAACCGGAAAAAGCCTTGTGGAACTACAGCTAATCCGTGACATTATGATTAAAGAAGATCGTATATCTTTATCAATCGTGTGTCTGGATCCTGAAGAGCAAAGTCGCATGGATCTAGAACAACGGGTTCGTGAGTTGCTTGAAGCGGGTGGAGTCACTAATGTGCATATCCGGCTGCGTGATGCAACCGATTATGAACGTGCTCTGCTTCGAGGAGAGAGTGCCGGGGAAGAGCCGTTGGTTGATGAACCGGGGAAACTTAAGGGACATGCAGCAGGCCTTGACGATCATGAATTAATCAATGAGAACTCTGGTGTTAACTTTATCGCCATTGCCAGTGGTAAAGGCGGTGTTGGAAAGTCTACGGTTACTGTGAATTTGGCAGTAGCTTTGGCTAGAAAAGGTAAAAAGGTTGGATTGATTGATGCGGACATTTATGGGTTTAGCATCCCTGATATGATGGGAATCGAAGAGGGACCCGTTGTAGAAGAGGGAATCATTATTCCTGTGGAACGTTTCGGAGTGAAGGTCATGTCTATGGGCTTCTTTATCCGTGAGAATAGTCCGGTAATTTGGCGGGGACCTATGCTTGGCAAAATGCTGCGCCAATTCTTCGGTGATGTGGGCTGGGGAGAACTTGATTATATGCTGCTTGATCTTCCTCCAGGTACAGGTGATGTGGCGCTTGACGTACATCAGATGCTTCCTCACAGCAAAGAGATTATTGTTACTACCCCTCATGCTACCGCAGCGTTTGTGGCGGCTAGAGCGGGCTCTATGGCTCTGCAGACAGAACATGAGATTATTGGGGTCATTGAGAACATGGCTTATTATGAGTGTAAAGACTGCGGTAAAAAAGATTATATTTTTGGCAGAGGCGGAGGCGCTCGGCTTGCGGAGACACTCCATACGGAGCTGCTTGCACAAGTTCCATTGGGCGCACCGGACAACCATATTTCTGAACCGGATTTCTCACCTTCCGTATACAAGGAAGACACAGCAACTGCGTTGTTGTTTGCTGATATCGCCGATAAGCTGATTGCGAAATATGAGCACTAATTATTGTGCATAAAAAGAGGCCGTCCCACTTTGTTAGGTGGGATAAGGCCTCTTTTTGGTTATGTGCTTGAATCATCGCCGCTACCGCTGCCACTTTCACCACCGCTGCCGCTGCCTTCCTGTTTATCGCCGCTTTCGCCGCCCTTTTTCTGTTCCTTCGGTTCGAGCTCGTCCTGAACGACCTTTTTAAGTAAATTCAATACCTCCATCCGGAATAATGGAGTCTGCATAGATTCCTGGATGGTCTTCATGGATTGCTTTCGGTAGTCAGGTGTTTTGGTGAGATTAAGAAACATGGTCATCATTTCTGGAGACTTCATGATTTCCTCGACGGATTTTTGATAGGTGGGATCTTTAATTAGTTGCAGGTGCAATTCTTTGCTTTGTGATTGAATGGCTTTAGCAAAATCGCCTGCGAACTTGGGATCAGTCATAATTTTCTCGATTTCCTTTTGATATTCCGGTGCAGTGAGGGTATCTTTAACAGCGGTTTTTATATCCTCTGTTGTTTGAAGTGGCATCATTTTCATACTCATTCCGCTGGTGCCTCCAGAACTGGAATTTGATAATGATTCCTCAACTGCTTTTTTTCCATCTTCACTTTTTAATATATCAATAACCATGGTCTTCATTTCTTTATAACTGCCCTGACCAGAAGAAGAACTGCTCTGCTCACTTCCGCAAGCCGTTAAGGCCATAACAAAGCTTAAAGCCAAACCCACAGATCCGATAAATCTCCATTTCATTGGCGCTGCCCTCCTTTATTAGGATTCTCCAGTTGTATTATGCCGCATTAACACACATTTATGTTGCTGATGTAATGGTGTTTTGTCGGTATCCTTGGTAAAATAAATCTGACATAGGGGGAGGTGAAGTGGCTGAGTATAAAAAAATGGTTTTATTTATTTTGGACAACCCTTCTAATAGGAGCGGGCGGAGCAGTAATCGCAGGTCTGGCACTGCAATTCGTGAACGGTCGAATTGATTTCAAAAGTGTCGCTGATTTCTTTTTATACCCGCTGATACTATTCGGCTACGGTATGCTTGTCAGTGTTTATGCACAACTTGGTTTTTTTGCTTATCTAATTTTAAATTACATGGGCAATGGTGTTTTCCCGCCAAAAATTTGGAAATACATACAACTGGTGCTTTCTGTGCTCGCATTGCTTGAACTGATTTTTTTGCGTACCGTCGTTGGCGGGGAAAGAAGTGTCTTGTCTGATCTAATATTAGGAATCTTTATTTTGTTAGCTGCCATTATTGTGTCTTATTTCAAAGTGAAAAGTACAAACATCTCAGCTTGGATTCCAACCCTCTTTTTTATGACAGCTATTTCAATTGTGGAAATTATCGGCGTGCTCCGTATAGGTGTTGATAGTGCGACAGTGTTTATTGTTGTTCCGCTCATCGCCTGTAATGCATTCCAAATTTTGATGCTTCACCGTATTCTCAAGCCGGCAGCCGGATAAAGGCTGGGGCGAATTCAGCAAATCATGAACCCCGTGCTCTGGCCTTCAGAAGACGGGGTTTTTTGCTCTAGAATGTATCCTAACGATTAAAATCTGCTGGAGGAGGTTAATCTTAAAGAACAATAGAGCGGATTCTTTGTGTGTAGCACCGCTCACAAAACTAAGTAGATGCTTCCGAAGCGAGTTTTGTACGAAGTAATACAAGTGTAGCAACGCTCACAAAACTAAGCAGATGCTTTCGAAGCGAGTTTTGTACGAAGTTTTTCAATGATGCATATGCTTTACAAAACTAAGCGTATGCTTCCGAAGCAGTTTTGTACGTAGTAATACTAGCGTAGCAACGCTCACAAAACTAAGTAGATGCTTCCGAAGTGAGTTTTGTACGAAGTTTTTCAATGATGCACATGCTTTACAAAACTTTTAGGAGGGGAATATATGGACATCAAGCGTTATATGATAAAAGACACAAATGAAATCCAGCTTAACAAGCTGGACCCGGACGATACAGGTAACTTTAAATCAAAAAAAGAAGCAGAAGCCAAAACAGAGCAGTTAAAGGAACGGTTGGCAGAGCTTCAAGATATTCTTTTTGCACAGAAAAAGCATTCACTGCTCGTAATTCTGCAAGGGATGGATTCCAGCGGTAAGGATGGAACAGTTAAACATATTTTTTCAGGGATTAATCCACAAGGCTTTATAGTGACCAGTTTCAAGAAACCTTCTCTGGAGGAAGAAGCTCACGATTTCTTATGGAGAGTGCATCAAAAGACACCCCCTAAAGGCTACATCTCTGCATTTAACCGCTCACACTATGAAGATGTATTGGTACCGCGGGTACATGGGGGACTGAAAAAGGATGACTTGAAGCGCCGCTTTCGTTACATACGGCAGTTTGAGGAGATGCTGGTGGAAGAGGGAACGACAATTATCAAGCTTTTTCTGCATATTTCAAAAGAGAAGCAGCTTAAGAAAATCAAAGAACGGCTTGAAGATCCCAAAAAACACTGGAAATTTGACGCAAGTGATCTACAGGAGCGGGAGTTTTGGGATGATTACCAAGAGGCATATGTAGATGTTTTTAAGGAGTCTAGTATTGATAAAGCACCCTGGTACTGGATACCAGCCAATCATCAATGGTACCGCAACTATTTGGCCTTATCCATCGTTGTAAAGACACTGGAGAGTCTGGATCTGAGCTATCCGAAGCTGAATACCCCCACACCCGACATATCGGAGCTCATTTCCCCGCGTCATTAATATTTGGATAAAACCAACATCTATTGCGGTACCTAAGATTGGGAGGAGCGTTACAGCCCGGCAGCATCCTCTAAGGCACTATTTAGTGAGGCCGAGTCACGAACCTCTTTACCCTCTGCGTTGCTTTGGCTGATCAGCTCAGAGACGGTAACGAATTCATAACCTTGTCTGCGGAGCTCATCGATAATTTGCGGAAGAGCTTCGTGAGTTTGTTTGCAGGAATCACTGGCATGTAGTAGAACGATATCACCAGGATGTGCTTTAGTCGTTACACGCTTCACGATATTGTCTACACCTATGTTCTTCCAGTCCAGAGAGTCTGTGTCCCACTGGATGACTTTGTAACCAAGATCATTGGCCACTTGCAGAACTCTTTTGTCAAAATCGCCATTAGGCATACGAATTAAGTTGGGTTCTTTACCGGTTAATTCTGTAAGCACAGTGTGAGCCGTTGTGATCTGAGTGCGAATCTCTTCGTTACTTAGAGTGCTGTAATTGACGTGTTTATGGCCATGGCTGCCAATTTCGAATCCTGCGTTTTTAATGCTTGTTACAATATCCGGGTGAGTCTTACTCCATGGTGACGATAGGAAGAAGGTGGCTTTGTCCACTTTCTTGTCTTCAAGTACCTTCAAAATTGGTTCGGGTCTCTTTTCTCCCCAGCTAATATCGAAGGTTAGGGCAATCAGCTTCTTCTCTGTTGGCACACTGTAAATGGCAGAAGGTCCAGCCTCAGAAAAAACGGTGATATTACCCCTCTCGACATAGACAACTCCAGCAGCAAGAAGCACAGCGGCGAAGATATAGATGAACCTTTTGATCTTTTTGCCGCTGAATACATAAAAAGAATTCATTAATGACAGCGCTCCTCTCCCATGCGAAATGCTTGTTTGTTCTAAATGTATGCTCGTACCGCACGGTTATGACCTAAGAAACAGAGATCACAATTTCAGGAGGTATTTATGTTGTCGTTCTTCACGTTTGTTAAAGATATTAAATCGATCCGCAAGGCTTTGCTGCTATCCTGTCTGCTCTTCGTAATAGGAGCGGTTGTTGGCTGGGTAGCGACAAGTAGTCTGGAAAAACTATTGGTTCAGCAATTGGAAGGGCTTAGTGAGATCAGTGGGAACTTAAGAGACACCGCTAATCCGCAATGGAACTTCTTTGTATTTATATTTCTGAATAACGCCATCAAGGGCGTGGTTATTATTTTCCTGGGAGCGTTGTTCGGCATATTGCCAGCTATATTCTTATTTATAAACGGAGCGGTAATTGGCTACTTGATACATTTATCCGCACTGCAAGGACAGGATTTATTCGATTTAATCGTAAAAGGATTGCTGCCACACGGGATTATAGAGATTCCGGCAATCATTATCGCTTGTGCCTTTGGACTGCATTTTGGCGGGAAAGTGATTTCAAGTTTATTTCGATCTACAGATAGAAAAGAGGAGAGAAGCGCAGACTGGTCTGCATTCATGCGTCAAACACTTACGGCTTCCATATGGACTGTAATCCTGTTATTTGTTGCAGCCATTATTGAAAGTACAATTACTTTTTCACTTTTATCATAAAACTTCAGGGAATAGAGCATAACATTAAGGGCGTTCATCCAAGGATTGCCTAAAGGTAAGGAGTATATAATCGAGACGAAACCATAAAGGGAATTTTTAATAATTATGGTTATAAAAAGAGGACTCCGGTTAATCTAGTGTAAGAGGATCTTAAGGCAGCTTTCTCCATGAGATGTACTTACTGATTATGCAAAAAAGGTTTTGGGGGTTTAGAGAAGGTGTTAATTGCAACTTCATGAAGGAGGCCAAGCATATGTTGGGAATGTTGTTTAACGAAAAGGAATGCAAGGAACTGGATTATGTTTTGAGAAAAGAACTAGATGAGATGCTGTTAGATTTGAGTGATCAGCGCTTGGACCAAAATATCAGGCACGCCATCGCTAATAGATATAAGACTGTATTCCGGATGTATGCTCGCTTCGCTCCTCAGAAAGAGCTTTCCAAGTATGCATGGGGTGGGCGTTCTTCTCAGTATAAACACTGAAGATATACGAGAATTGCTACAGTTTTATAAAGTTTTCAGATTATTTAATAAAATAGCTTGACTAAAAAGGAGTGCTCATGATAAATTATATCTCGCGCTCCTTTTGCTTGTGTAAAAGGGAAGCGGAAGGCAAGAAAAATTGAAAAAAAGATTTTTCGAAAAAAAGACTTGCCAAACAGCTCAACACTGTGATATATTATAAAGGTCGCCGCTGATAAACAACGACGACGAAATGAGAGACATTGATCTTTGAAAACTGAACAACGAGTGAGTGGGAAATCACTTAAGTGAAATCCAAATTAGAGAATTAATTTTCTCGTCAGATGTTTCAAAATGAGCATATCGCTCTTTTCAATACTAATTGGAGAGTTTGATCCTGGCTCAGGACGAACGCTGGCGGCGTGCCTAATACATGCAAGTCGAGCGGAGTTACTTTGAAAGCTTGCTTTCAAAGTAACTTAGCGGCGGACGGGTGAGTAACACGTAGGCAACCTGCCCTTCAGACTGGGATAACTACCGGAAACGGTAGCTAATACCGGATAATTTCTTTTTTCTCCTGAGAGAAGAATGAAAGACGGAGCAATCTGTCACTGAGGGATGGGCCTGCGGCGCATTAGCTAGTTGGTGGGGTAACGGCCCACCAAGGCGACGATGCGTAGCCGACCTGAGAGGGTGAACGGCCACACTGGGACTGAGACACGGCCCAGACTCCTACGGGAGGCAGCAGTAGGGAATCTTCCGCAATGGGCGAAAGCCTGACGGAGCAACGCCGCGTGAGTGATGAAGGTTTTCGGATCGTAAAGCTCTGTTGCCAGGGAAGAACGTCCGGTAGAGTAACTGTTACCGGAGTGACGGTACCTGAGAAGAAAGCCCCGGCTAACTACGTGCCAGCAGCCGCGGTAATACGTAGGGGGCAAGCGTTGTCCGGAATTATTGGGCGTAAAGCGCGCGCAGGCGGCTATTTAAGTCTGGTGTTTAAACCTTGGGCTCAACCTGAGGTCGCACTGGAAACTGGGTGGCTTGAGTACAGAAGAGGAAAGTGGAATTCCACGTGTAGCGGTGAAATGCGTAGATATGTGGAGGAACACCAGTGGCGAAGGCGACTTTCTGGGCTGTAACTGACGCTGAGGCGCGAAAGCGTGGGGAGCAAACAGGATTAGATACCCTGGTAGTCCACGCCGTAAACGATGAGTGCTAGGTGTTAGGGGTTTCGATACCCTTGGTGCCGAAGTTAACACAGTAAGCACTCCGCCTGGGGAGTACGGTCGCAAGACTGAAACTCAAAGGAATTGACGGGGACCCGCACAAGCAGTGGAGTATGTGGTTTAATTCGAAGCAACGCGAAGAACCTTACCAGGTCTTGACATCCCTCTGAATCTGCTAGAGATAGTGGCGGCCTTCGGGACAGAGGAGACAGGTGGTGCATGGTTGTCGTCAGCTCGTGTCGTGAGATGTTGGGTTAAGTCCCGCAACGAGCGCAACCCTTAACTTTAGTTGCCAGCAAGTAATGTTGGGCACTCTAGAGTGACTGCCGGTGACAAACCGGAGGAAGGTGGGGATGACGTCAAATCATCATGCCCCTTATGACCTGGGCTACACACGTACTACAATGGCCGGTACAACGGGAAGCGAAGCCGCGAGGTGGAGCCAATCCCATCAAAGCCGGTCTCAGTTCGGATTGCAGGCTGCAACTCGCCTGCATGAAGTCGGAATTGCTAGTAATCGCGGATCAGCATGCCGCGGTGAATACGTTCCCGGGTCTTGTACACACCGCCCGTCACACCACGAGAGTTTACAACACCCGAAGTCGGTGGGGTAACCCGCAAGGGAGCCAGCCGCCGAAGGTGGGGTAGATGATTGGGGTGAAGTCGTAACAAGGTAGCCGTATCGGAAGGTGCGGCTGGATCACCTCCTTTCTATGGAGAATCGTTCTCTGCAATGAGAACATTCAAATCGGAAGCTTAGCTTCCACAATAGAACCTTCGGGTTCGAACACTCACTCGTGTTCAGTTTTGAAAGAGCAAGTCTCTTTCGTATGCGTTTGGTGGCGATAGCGGAGGGGTTCCACACGTACCCATCCCGAACACGACCGTTAAGCCCTCCAGCGCCGATGGTACTTGGACCGAAGGGTCCTGGGAGAGTAGGACGTTGCCAAGCGGACAACCAATTCATTGGTTGATTCACAATGTTATATATGTTATATGGGCTTTTAGCTCAGTTGGTTAGAGCGCACCTCTGATAAGGGTGAGGTCGGTGGTTCGAGTCCACCAAGGCCCACCATATAACATTATAGAGTAATTTTATGGGGCCATAGCTCAGCTGGGAGAGCGCCTGCCTTGCAAGCAGGAGGTCAGCGGTTCGATCCCGCTTGGCTCCACCATAAATTTTTAAATGAATAACTTTTTTAACTTGATCCTTGAAAACTGGATACCGAAACGAATTTGCGTTTTAGAACATCTTTTAGCAACTTGTGCAAACAAGTAAATGTTATTAGTGAGATTTTTCTTCGGAAGAATCAAGGTTAAGCTAATAAGAGCACACGGAGGATGCCTAGGCGCCAGGAGCCGACGAAGGACGTGGCGAACAACGAAACTGCCTCGGGGAGCTGTAAGCAAGCTTTGATCCGGGGGTGTCCGAATGGGGAAACCCAGCTGTGGTAATTCGCAGTTACTCATACCTGAATACATAGGGTGTGTAGAGGCAGACCAGGGGAACTGAAACATCTAAGTACCCTGAGGAAGAGAAAACAATAGTGATTCCGTCAGTAGCGGCGAGCGAACGCGGAACAGCCTAAACCTAAGAGCTTGCTCTTAGGGGTTGTGGGACGTCTCACATGGAGTTACAAAGGAATATGGTAGGCGAAGAGGTCTGGAAAGGCCCGCGATAGAGGTAAAAGCCCTGTAACCTAAACTGTATTCTCTCCGAGACGGATCCCGAGTAGTGCGGGGCACGTGAAACCCCGTATGAATCCAGCAGGACCATCTGCTAAGGCTAAATACTACCTGGCGACCGATAGTGAAACAGTACCGTGAGGGAAAGGTGAAAAGCACCCCGGAAGGGGAGTGAAATAGAACCTGAAACCGTGTGCTTACAAAAAGTCAGAGCCCGATCTATGGGTGATGGCGTGCCTTTTGTAGAATGAACCGGCGAGTTACGTTTAACATGCAAGGTTAAGCCGAGAAGGTGGAGCCGCAGCGAAAGCGAGTCTGAATAGGGCGACTTAGTATGTGGACGTAGACCCGAAACCGTGTGATCTACCCCTGTCCAGGGTGAAGGTGCGGTAACACGCACTGGAGGCCCGAACCCACGTACGTTGAAAAGTGCGGGGATGAGGTGGGGGTAGCGGAGAAATTCCAATCGAACTCGGAGATAGCTGGTTCTCCCCGAAATAGCTTTAGGGCTAGCCTCGGTATAAGAGTAGTGGAGGTAGAGCACTGATTGGGTGCGGGGTCCGCAAGGATTACCAAGCTCAGTCAAACTCCGAATGCCATATACTTATTGCCGGGAGTCAGACAGTGAGTGCTAAGATCCATTGTCAAAAGGGAAACAGCCCAGACCATCAGCTAAGGTCCCCAAGTGTGTGTTAAGTGGGAAAGGATGTGGAGTTGCACAGACAACCAGGATGTTGGCTTAGAAGCAGCCACCATTGAAAGAGTGCGTAATAGCTCACTGGTCGAGTGACTCTGCGCCGAAAATGTAACGGGGCTAAACACACCACCGAAGCTATGGCTAGATACGTATGTATCTGGGGTAGGGGAGCGTTGTGTAGGGGTTGAAGGTGTACTGAAAAGAGCGCTGGACACTACACAAGTGAGAATGCCGGTATGAGTAACGAAAAGATCAGTGAGAATCTGATCCGCCGAAAGCCCAAGGTTTCCTGAGGAAGGCTCGTCCGCTCAGGGTAAGTCGGGACCTAAGGCGAGGCCGAAAGGCGTAGTCGAAGGACAACAGTTTGAAATTACTGTACCACCGTAATCCGCTATGAGCGATGGGGTGACGCAGGAGGGTAGTGACGCGGACTGATGGATGTCCGTCTAAGCAGTGAGGCTGATGTGTAGGCAAATCCGCACATCGTTAAGGCTGGGCTGTGATGGGGAGCGAAAATTGTAGTAGCGAAGGTCATGATCTCACACTGCCAAGAAAAGCCTCTAGCCAGGAGAAGGTGCCCGTACCGCAAACCGACACAGGTAGGCGAGAAGAGAATTCTAAGGCGCGCGGAAGAACTCTCGTTAAGGAACTCGGCAAAATGACCCCGTAACTTCGGGAGAAGGGGTGCCCCGGTAGTGTGAATAGCACGAGGGGGCCGCAGTGAAAAGGCCCAAGCGACTGTTTAGCAAAAACACAGGTCTGTGCGAAGCCGCAAGGCGAAGTATACGGGCTGACGCCTGCCCGGTGCTGGAAGGTTAAGGGGAGTGGTTAGGGGTAACCCGAAGCTATGAACCGAAGCCCCAGTAAACGGCGGCCGTAACTATAACGGTCCTAAGGTAGCGAAATTCCTTGTCAGGTAAATTCTGACCCGCACGAATGGCGTAACGACTTGGGCGCTGTCTCAACGAGAGATCCGGTGAAATTTTAATACCTGTGAAGATGCAGGTTACCCGCGACAAGACGGAAAGACCCCATGGAGCTTTACTGCAGCTTGATATTGAATTTGGGTACGATCTGTACAGGATAGGTGGGAGCCGTAGAAATCGGAGCGCAAGCTTCGGTGGAGGCGCCGTTGGGATACCACCCTGATCGTATCTAGGTTCTAACCTAGTGCCCTAATCGGGTACGGGGACCGTGTCAGGCGGGCAGTTTGACTGGGGCGGTCGCCTCCTAAAGAGTAACGGAGGCGTTCCAAGGTTCCCTCAGAATGGTTGGAAATCATTCGCAGAGTGCAAAGGCATAAGGGAGCTTGACTGCGAGACCTACAAGTCGAGCAGGGACGAAAGTCGGACTTAGTGATCCGGTGGTACCGCATGGAAGGGCCATCGCTCAACGGATAAAAGCTACCCTGGGGATAACAGGCTTATCTCCCCCAAGAGTCCACATCGACGGGGAGGTTTGGCACCTCGATGTCGGCTCATCGCATCCTGGGGCTGAAGTAGGTCCCAAGGGTTGGGCTGTTCGCCCATTAAAGCGGTACGCGAGCTGGGTTCAGAACGTCGTGAGACAGTTCGGTCCCTATCTGTCGTGGGCGCAGGAAATTTGAGAGGAGCTGTCCTTAGTACGAGAGGACCGGGATGGACGTACCGCTGGTGCACCAGTTGTTCCGCCAGGAGCATGGCTGGGTAGCTACGTACGGACGGGATAAGCGCTGAAAGCATCTAAGCGTGAAGCCCCCCTCAAGATGAGATTTCCCAATTAGTAAGACCCCTTGAAGACGACGAGGTAGATAGGTTGGAGGTGGAAGTGCAGTAATGCATGGAGCTGACCAATACTAATCGGTCGAGGGCTTATCCTAAAAATACCCCAAAAAGTGAAGAAGAAGCTGCGAAGCTAATTCCGAATACTTTCCGGGGGCCCCGTAAGAAGGGCAAACGCAAATTCGTTTCGGATTCAGTTTTCAGGCGATTAAGCCTGAGCATTTACGCTGTAAATGCCCGTTTGGTGGCGATAGCGGAGGGGTTCCACACGTACCCATCCCGAACACGACCGTTAAGCCCTCCAGCGCCGATGGTACTTGGACCGAAGGGTCCTGGGAGAGTAGGACGTTGCCAAGCGGATATTCCCTGATAGCTCAGTTGGTAGAGCACTCGACTGTTAATCGAGTTGTCACAGGTTCGAGTCCTGTTCGGGGAGCCATGCTCTCATAGCTCAGCAGGTAGAGTGCTTCCATGGTAAGGAAGAGGTCACCGGTTCGAATCCGGTTGAGAGCTCCACAGATTTGCAAGGCCCGTTGGTCAAGGGGTTAAGACACCTCCCTTTCACGGAGGTAACATGGGTTCGAATCCCATACGGGTCACCAACTTTTACTTGTACTTACCCTTAGAGGGTCCCATAGATATGGAGGCTTAGCTCAGCTGGGAGAGCATCTGCCTTACAAGCAGAGGGTCGGGGGTTCGATCCCCTCAGCCTCCACCATAATCTTCCTAAGAGATTATGGGCAACATAGAGGTACCATCAATGGGGATTAGCCAAGCGGTAAGGCAACGGACTTTGACTCCGTCACTCATAGGTTCGAATCCTATATCCCCAGCCAAGTGCGAGCCATTAGCTCAGTTGGTAGAGCACCTGACTTTTAATCAGGGTGTCGAAGGTTCGAGTCCTTCATGGCTCACTTTTATTATTATCATGCGCGTGTGGCGGAATGGCAGACGCACCAGACTTAGGATCTGGCGTTTCACGACGTGGGGGTTCAAGTCCCTTCACGCGCACCACTTATTGCGGACGTGGCTCAGCGGTAGAGCATCGCCTTGCCAAGGCGAGGGTCGCGGGTTCGATTCCCGTCGTCCGCTCCATAATTTTGCGCCCTTAGCTCAGCTGGATAGAGCGTTTGACTACGAATCAAAAGGCCGGGAGTTCGAATCTCTCAGGGCGCGCCATTTTATTATTAAGCAATTATAGTATTTATAACGGGATGTAGCTCAGCTTGGTAGAGCACCTGGTTTGGGACCAGGGGGTCGCATGTTCAAATCGTGTCATCCCGATTTTCACCTTTGCGGGTGTAGTTCAATGGTAGAACTTCAGCCTTCCAAGCTGATAGCGTGGGTTCGATTCCCATCACCCGCTCCATAATTTTATAGTAACGGGATGTAGCTCAGCTTGGTAGAGCACCTGGTTTGGGACCAGGGGGTCGCATGTTCAAATCGTGTCATCCCGATACTCAGCTTAATCGCTGCTCAAAAGCTCTTACTTCGGTAAGGGCTTTTTTGTTATGTATTGAATATACATATAAATACATCATAAGAACGTATGTTCTATTATTCCTCCAAAAAAAATCGGACTTCCGGTGGAATTCCAATCCGTAGATAATAGTTTCTCCATGATTCCTCTTGTTCGGGGCTTCTGCCTGAAGATAATAATTTTACAGCAAATACATTAGCTTGACGTTCAAGCTTCCCAGGAGAGAAATAGGAGCTTTCCTCCAGAAAAAAGCGATTGATCCCCTTGTGAAGCCGATCATGTCCTAATTCATGCGCACAAACGAAGCGCTGCCATTCTACAGGCAACTCATTATGAATGACGATAAACCTTCTTCTTAATTTTCGATAATATAATCCCTTTGTGCCAGTCCCCAGATTCATGAAACGAATTTGAATGCCTAGTGCTGCGGCAAGCTCGAACGGGCAGTTGGTTTTATATTTTTTAATCAGACTATTGATCAGTTCATCCATGTTCTTCACCTGCAGCATGTTAGTATAGTTATTTAGTGTCTTTGGATTTTTTTCTCTTATTCATCTGTTTGGCTTCCCAGAACAATCCGGTTAGTACATCTTTTATCCTCTGTTTATCTTCTTTGTCTAATGGAATTCCGTCAAACATCAGCTCTCCATCATCCTCTAGCATTTTTCGAAAGTCTCTTTTATCTTTGCTTGTGGCCCAATCTGGGACAGCCTCATCGCTTGAAAGAGTCTGGTCCTGCAAATACCCTGCTTGATCCATTAGCTCCTCGTAGGGGACGCCAGTGGCCTCAGCAATTTTGCGTAACGTGGTTGGTTTAGGAACCCCTCTTAATCCATTCTCAATCCGGGAAATTTGCGAACCGCTGATTCCGGCAGCTACTGCTAATTGATTAATGGTGAGTCCCTTTGTTTCCCGAAGATGCTTCATATAATCCCCGAATTCCTGTTTCATCTCAACTCACTCCTTATTGGCTGTAACCTTATGATAATAATATAAGCCATTTTTGCCAATAGGTAAACAACAAAGCGCATATAATTGCCAAAAGGCAAGATAATGGAGGGATATACGCTCTTTTTCGATAAAAACAGCCTAAAACGGGGTTTTACGAGATTGGTAAAGAAGTGGTATATTATAGAAAAATACGAACAGAATACGAACAAGATTTATTTTATCACATTGGGCTGGAAAATTCCGCAAATTAAATCTCATTCAGTTAAACCCAAAAGGAGTGCATAAATGATGAACATATCAACTTTACCAGAGTTGGACCGTCGCCGAACCCAGGTCGCTATAGAGAGCATGTTGGAGAAATACCGTATTTTTAAGACCGTTACATTTGAAGCTAAGGAAGCAAGCACAACTTATTCATACACAGAAAGATTTCATGGTCCTACTAACACTGTAACTGATCAGACTGCTGCGATAGCTTCTTATAATGTGGACATCCCCGCCGCAAGGAGAGCTTATTGTTCCGCAATAGACTCTGTGGTAGAGAGACTCGATACGAGAGAACAGCAGCTGGTACGGGAAAGGTATATGAGAAGAGACGAGATGTACGATTATACGATTTACAATCATGTGTTTGATCCACCGGTAAGTAAGGACACTTACGTGAAGATACGCTCGAAGGCTTTTTACAAGATGGCATTAGCGTTAACGGATCTCGGCTTACTGTCTCTGCAAACTTTAGTAACAACAGCGCCTAGGGTAAAGAAAGAGAAAATGAGTATTACTTAATAGAAGTAGAATAGTTTGATTAGTAAAGAAGACTGTATCGTCCGAGCGGATGATGCGGTCTTTTTTTGAATTATAAGAAAGTATAAGTTTCAGGGTGTACTTTATCCTTATAATCCTCGCACAAATGCTTGCCGTCCATAAAAGGAGGGTCGAAAGCTCTTTAGCTTGTCTTCAATTGTGTACCTCCAAAAAAACGCTCTATACCATCCCAAAGCTAGCCAAAACCTCGTCCGTTTACCCTCTCCGCAAGGATAATATGGGGGTATGATTATAACATGGCAAATGAAGCAAAAGAACACCGCAAGAGCATGAATGCTCTGCTAATAGTTCCGCCCTAAGGGTGATGAGAACAACCTAGCGGTGAAAGATTCTTCTCGCATTTGCCTAATGAAGAAGGGATATTATCCAACCTCGGATAGTATCCTTTTTTCTTAAATCTAGTTGAGGGGGTGTCTGCTTAATGTTCATGCAGTTGAAGGTTAACACCATCAAGGATCGACGAACGGTCGCAGATCAGAAAGGAATGGAGTGATGTCGGTACAACAATTGCGAGAACACATTACAAGTACACTTGAACGGTATTTTCCTGATGTGCCTGTATATGTAGAAGGAGAAAAACCTCAAACCGCTTATTTTCATCCCGGATTGATCTCAGCAACACTGGATCGGCAGCGGGAGGGCAGATATTTAGCGGTCTACCGTTTTGGCATCCGTTATGAGCAAGGCAATTTGCTGGAAGCTGAGAGAATGGCAGATAAGCTGAGTGAGGCGATGGCAGGAATGGAGCAGGATGGTGGAGCTTTTCGTGTAGTTAGGCAAGCTTGGGAAGCTGGAACTGAAGGGCATGGGCCGCTGTTTACAGTTGACTATATGTTGTATTTGCAAAACGACAAGCCTGACAGCATTAAGATGGGACAAATGATTGGAGGAGAACGATTGAAATGAGTACTAAAGGGAGTAACGGGAATGGGTTCAGTAAGGAACAGATTGTGAATTCCTCACTTTTTACGCCGAGGGAAAAGGATATATTGAACGTTATTTTGCAGGATGGCAAGAACTATACGCTCGAAGAAGCAAAGCAATCTATGGGATTGTTCAAAAATAAGGAGGTAATGAACTAATGGCAGGCGGAACATGGACAACGCAAAATAAGGTGCGCCCTGGGGTGTACGTAAATGTAGCATCAAATCAAGGTGCCATCGGCAAAATGGGAGAACGCGGGATTACGGCATTGGCGCTTGCCCTATCTTGGGGAGAGCCGGGAGTAATCATGAAGATTACCCCGCAGGATGATGTGAATAAGCTGCTAGGAGTGGATTTGGAACATCCAACTCTACTGCCAGTGCGTGAAGCGCTGAAACGGGCGGGAACCTTGCTGCTCTATCGATTGAATGAAGGCGTTAAAGCGGCAGTCACGAATAACGGCCTTCAGGTAACAGCTAAATATGGCGGTGTACGCGGAAATGATCTTTTGATTGTGATTGAGAAAAATATAGAGAATGCTGCTCTTTTTGATGTAAAGACGTTGCTTAATGGAACCGAACTGAACAAGCAAACGGTCGGAACGGCTGAAGAGTTGGTCGCGAACGATTATGTTCAATTCCAGAAAAATGGTGCAGAAGGCTTGAAGCTAATTGCAGGCATGCCGCTTACAGGGGGGGCTAACGGAACCGTGACGAATGGAGCACATAGTGACTTCCTGTCTGCTCTTGAGGTGCAGGAATTCCAAACAGTGGGTCTAGTATCGCAGGATAGTGCTCTGAAGGCACTCTACAGTTCTTTTGTGAGACGGCTTCGGGATACAGAAGGGAAAAAGGTACAGGCTGTACTATCCGATTATGCGGCTGCAGGTCATGAAGGTGTGATTAGCGTGAATAATGGGGTAGTACTGAGCGACGGAACTACGATTGATAACGTCAATGCCGTTGCTTGGGTAGCTGGTGCTACAGCAGCAGCTGCTGTTAATGAATCGCTGACTTATCAGGGTTATGATGATTCGGTGGATGCTGATGTAAGACTTAGCCATTCTGAGACTACAGCTGCGTTGCTAAAAGGAGAGCTTATCTTTACTTACAGTGGCGGACGGGCTGTGGTGGAACAGGATATCAATACATTTACCGCGTTTTCACCGGACAAAGGCAAAGCATTCTCCAAAAATCGTGTACTGCGCGTGCTGGATGGAATTGCAAATGATATGAAGCGTATTTTTGAGAACTACTATATCGGTAAGGTCGCGAATAATGAAGATGGCCGTGCTCTTTTCTGGTCACAGTGTGCAACTTATATGAATGATTTGCAGGATATGGGTGCGATTGAGGGCTTTAACGCGCAGACAGATGTTGTAGTTGTGGCTGGTGCAGATAGTGATAGTATCGTGCTGGATGTGGCTGTGAAACCGGTAGATTCCGTAGAAAAAGTATATATGAAAGTGAAGGTGGTTTAAGATGGCATTTTTAAAAGCTAGTGATACGATTTCCGGCCAGGAGGGCCGTGCTTATGCTGTGATTGGTACGCAAACCGAAGAGATGTTCTATGTGAAAACTCTTGAAGCTACAGTAGAAAAAACAAAGGCAGAGGTGAAAACACTGGGCCGCCGGGGTGTTCAGCATAAAGCGACTGGATGGTCGGGCAGCGGTTCGATGACGATTTTTTATATGACTAGTCGTTTCCGCCAGATGATGCTCGATTATATGAATACGGGTGTTGATCAGTACTTCGATATTGAGGTTACGAACGAAGATCCATCGTCCAGCGTGGGAGCACAACGTATTATTTTAAAAGGCGTGAACCTTGATAGTGTCATCATGGCCTCACTTGATACAGAGTCAGATGCTCTGGAAGAAGAAGTTAGCTTTACCTTTGAAGATGTGCAGATTGTGCAAGCTTTTGGTGCTCCGGCAGGTTCCGGGCTTTAATTAAGACAACTAGATAGATTGGAGCAAGCAAGACCCGAACGTAGAATGAGCGGCGGGTCTCTTCTCTGTCTATTGGCAGCTAGTAGCAGGAGAAGTATCTAATAAATAATTCTAGGAGGAAGACAATGAGCGAATTAAGTTTGTTTTTTGCCCAAAATGTAGCATGTGACACGACCGAGGAGTTTGTAGTATCCCAGCGTTTTAAGGATAAGGAAGGAAATGCGGTAGCTTGGAAGCTGCGCAGTATGACTGAGGATGAGAATCAGGAATGCCGCAAGGCCGCAACCCGTAAAGTCAAAGGTAAAAACGGAGTGTATACCTCCGAAATTGAGCCTAACGATTATATGGCGAAGCTGATGACCTCAAGTGTAGTGCATCCGGATCTGAAAAATGCTGAATTGCAGCGTTCTTATGGCGTACTTGGCGCTGAGACACTGCTGCGTAAAATGCTGCTACCAGGTGAATTCGCGGCGTTGGGTGAGCGGGTGCAGGCCTTAAATGGTTTTGGCACGGACATGAACGAGCTGGTGGATGAAGTAAAAAACTAATCAACGAGGGCGATAGTGAAGCCAATTTTGCTTATTACGCCCTCCATGAGCTGCACATTTTACCCCATGAGCTGATGAAGCTGTCTTCACGCGAACGCGCCGCAATATATGCGATGATTGCTGTTCGTGTGGAGAAGGAGAAGCGCGATCAGGCACGGAGTAAGGCGAGGAAGAGATAGTTAGGGGGTGAGAGAATGGCAGGTGTACAAAATAATATAGCTGGAATACAGCAAGTCTCTAATCAATGGATCAATGATATAACCAATCAGATTACAACACAGGTTTCGGCAAATATTTCAAATTCCTTCTCAGCAACCTTAAACCGTATCAGTATGAAAATAGTCAATAAACCCGTGTACAACATCACTAATAATTACAGTGCAGCTTATACCAGAATTCAAGCATCTATTGGAGGTGCGGTTCAGGCTCAGGAGAGACTGAATGATGCGGCTGATAGAGGGGCTGGAGGAGCTGAAAAGCAAGCTGGAACCTGGGAAAAGCTTACTGGGGCCTTTGAAAAGGCTAAGGGTATGGTGGAAAAAGTTAAAGGTGTCATGGAGAAGGTGCTTGTGCCCGCTGCTGAGCAGCAAAAGTGGGAAGATCTTTTTAAAGCAAAAACCGGAAATGCTGATGTTGGTGTAGCTATGTTTGATAAATTCAAGAAGAGAGCGCTAGAAACCGGACAGGACGTCAGCAAGTCTATGGAAAGTGTCTTGTCGTTTTATCCTAAAACACAAAATACGGACCAGCTAGATAAGCTAATGGATTATTCCACAAGGCTTAGTATGATGTCTCCAGAAGGTAAGGATATTGACGATACTTCATCAGCGATTAATTCTGCATTTGATGGAGACTCTAGTGACTTAGCATCGATGCTTCAGGTAGATGAAGAGGAGCTTGGTGGACTCGACCTAGTAGCCAGTACGGGGAACATGGGCGCTTTTTTAAGTACTTTGGGAGATATCATGACAACGGCAGGTATGACGAGTACTTCGCTGCAAACCATGATGGATTCACCCGTAAATCAGTGGCAGACGCTTCTTGGAAACTATAACAATTCCTTAGCTGGTATGGGGCAAGGGGCTCTTGCAGCATTTTCCCCGTTGTTAAGCATTCTTAACGATGCGTTCTCAGAGGGTACCTTTCAGCCTATTATCGATGGGATGGCCATTGGATTGGCTATTATAGCACAAGGTTTTTCACAAGTAGTACAGGGAGCTTTGTTTCTTTGGAGTGTTCTTAGCAGTACGTTGCCTTATGTAGTACCAATTCTTTTGGGAATTGTTGCTGGGATTATAGCTTATAAAATTGCCATGGGTGCAGCTGCAATCGCAACTAATATGTCAGCAATTGCGACTGGGATCGCTACCGCTGCGCAAGGGATTTACAACGCTGTGTTAAATGCTAATCCTATTGCGCTTGTAATTGGACTTGTTATTGCACTTATTGTGGCTTTTCTAGGAATTGTCGCAGCTCTTCAGCCAGTAAGAGATTTTCTTGCCAATATGTTCAGGGCTCTGGGACAGATCGTTGCAGATTTTGTAGGTTATGTGATTGATCTTTGGACCGGGTTTATTAATGGCATCATTGATGCTGCCAATTTTTTATTAGGTGGTATTAATAAAGTAATTGGCGCTGTTGGTAAATTTATTGGTATAGAATCAGAGATTAATCTTCATCTTGAACAGGTTGACAGCAGTCAATTTAAACAGAACGTGGAGATGAGCATTGAAAATACTTTTGATACAGCTGCGAATTTCACGCAAGATTTTGATGTTAATAAATTTAAAGAAAGCCTAAACGTTGGTGGAAACACGAATAACGAGACTACAATCAATCAATGGAATACTACTCATCAAGATGATTCAACGAAACCTCCGAAATCGCCTACCATTCCTGAGGTTCCAGTAGTTCCTGTGACGACGACTCCTGCTTTAAATACGCCTTCCGCTGTAGGTTCTTTTCAAAATGCAGGAGTACCGGGTAATCTGAGCACCGTCAACCGTGTGAACGAGCTCGGCTCCATCAACGACACCGTAGACATCTCCAGTGATGATCTGAAAATGCTGCGCGAGCTGGCCGAGATTCAGGCGATCCAGAATTTTGTGGAGCTTACGCCGACGGTGCAGGTGACGACCGGGAATATTAACAATGCCGGAGACATTGATACGATTATCAACAAGATCGGGCAAAAGCTGAACGAGGAGTTTGTCTCTACGGCGCAGGGGGTGTATACGTAACGTGGAAGAGTACGGGATTTTTTTGGGCTTTAATAATCAGGAGGATGCAATCCGGCTGCCAGTCAATCCAGAGACCTTGGAAATCAAGGAGAGTGGAGATGGAAAAAGCTATACCATTATCGATCTGGGTGAGATCAATACGATTGCTTATCCGAAGCTTACGGAGATCACAATTGAAAGTATTTTCCCGGCACAAAGGTATCCATTCGTATTGGTGCAAGAGGATGGATTGAAAAGGCCTTTTGAATATGTGGAGCTTATTAAGAAATGGATGAAGAGTCGTCGTCCTATTCGGTTTGTGTTCTCCGGTGTGAGGTATCCCGATGATACGAAAAAGGATGAAAAGAAGTTAAACAAACCGCAGAAATGGCTAGAGGAATCTTCAATTAGTGAGGATAGATCTTTAGAAATTGATTTTGCTGTGAATATGGCTATGAGCATTGAAGGTTTCACTTGGAAGCTTAGTGCGGGTACGTCAGGGGATATTGAATATTCGTTATCTCTCAAAAAATACGTATTCTATCAGGCGGTAGCTGTGAAGGTTGTCAAAGGTGAAGTGAAGGCGGAGCAGAAGCGGGCCAATGAAAAAGCAAAGCCTACTACCTATACCTTAAAAGCTGGAGACAGTCTATGGAGCATCGCTCAAAAAAAACTAGGTGATGGCTCGAAGTACAAAGTCATTCAGAAGCTTAATGGCATTCCGGATAGTGAGCTGAAAAAGCTGCCCATCGGTAAAGTCATCAAGCTGCCGTAGGAGGGTGTTATGGAACTGCTAGTGAAGAATAAGGAAGGGAACCTATGGGATATTTCTGGCATCGTCTCAGATATTTCTTGGAAAACCGCACGGTCAGGTAAACCGTCAACGCTAGAGTTAACGCTTGTGGACAGCGGAATCTATCAGCTCCCCAAGTTCGGGATCAGCAATGGTGATATTATTCAGTTCAGTAAAGATAATGTGGATGTATTTTACGGATTTGTGTTCAGCATTGATACGGGCTCGGATCAGGAGATTAAGCTGACAGCCTATGATCAGATTCGTTATTTGCTGGGCAATGGTAGTTATATTTTGCAGGATGTTACGGCTAGTGATGTGATCAAGAAAATAACAACGGACTACGGATTAAAGACAGGTGTGCTGGAGGAGACAGAGTACCGGATTCCTTCTTTAATTGAAGATGACAAAAAGCTGTTGGACATCATTATGGGAGCCATCGGCAGTGAGCTTCAGTATAAGGGGCGGTTGATGGCTTTCTACGATGATTTTGGGAAGCTGACGCTGCGTAAACCGGATTCTATGCTGCTTAACCTGGTGCTCGGAGCGGGTCATTATCTGTACGATTATTCGCTCAAAAAAAGTATTGATGACGATACGTACAACACGATTTTTCTGTACAAGGATAACGAGGCATCGGGCAAACGCGATTTCTATCCGGTTAGTGACAAGGACAATGTGAAACGCTGGGGTATCCTGCACTTGTATCAGAAGGCTGATGACAAAGCGAATGCTGCCCAAATTCAGGAGAAGGCAAACAATTTACTGAAAATGCACAACCGCGAAAAGCTCAGTCTCTCCGTACAGGCGATTGGTGATATGCGTGTAAGAGCAGGCAATTTCATTTATGTCCTATTGGATGAATTCGAGACTCAATTGTTTCTGGTAGACCAATGCAGCCATAAGATTTCTGGAGGGGAGCATACAATGTCCCTCGATATTAAGGTGGTGTAGAAATGATGTTAGATATTATTAAAAAAGCAAGTCTAGGAGCCGTGGGGAGTACAAATCCCGTGGCTTTTTCTTATGGAACGGTAACGGAGGCAGCTCCTTTGCAGATCCAGGTGGATCAGCGGTTTATTTTATCGGGGAATGCGTTAGTGCTGCCTGAATCGGTAATGGAAAGCAAGATCGACATCGAGGGCAAAGAAGTAATACTTCGGCGAGGACTAGCGAGTGGGGACCGCGTATTAATGGTTCGAATGCAGGGCGGACAAAGCTACATTGTTCTGGATCGGCTGGTGAGCCCGATATGATCCCTGCGATTGGAAAAGCTGGACCGATAACGGCCCTGCTTGAGGGGGAGGTCAACCTTGAGCGTGGGGAAAGTCCTAGTCTTACGTACCGGATGGATTGGGAGAGAAAAAGGATTACAGGCCAAACGGATGGACTAGAAGCTGTTCAACAGGCGGCGGCTAAAATATTGCGAACCGATCGGTTTGAACATCTGATTTACAGTTCTGATTACGGAACAGAGTGGCGGTTGGTGCTTGGTAGGGACCGGCTGCTGGTTAGAGCTGAAATCAGACGTATCGTTAGTGAGGCACTACTTCAGGATGAACGAATCCTTAGTTTAGAGAATATTGTTGTTTCGTTTACCGGAGATAATCTAACTTTTGACTGTAAGGTCGTCACACGTTACGGAAATTTTCAGCTGAGAAAGGAGTGGAATGAGGATGTATGAGGATCAGACGTATGAGGCTCTTTTGGAGCGGATGTTGGACCGGATTCCATCAGGATTGGATAAACGCGGGGGCAGCATCATTTATGACGCGTTGGCTCCAGCAGCTGCTGAGTTGGCACAGATGTATATTGAGCTGGATGTGAATAATAATCTGTATTTTGCAGATACGGCTACCGGAGAGTACTTAGAGCGAAGTATCTCCTGGTCAGGCATTGTAAGGCGTGAAGCTAGCAAGGCGCAGCTGAAAGGGATTTTTTATAAGGCGGATGGAGGATTGTTAGATGTTCCACTCGGCAGCCGCTTCTCACTCGAAATACTGAATTATACGGCTGTGGAGAAGTTATCTCCTGGAGTGTATCGCTTGGAAAGTGAAACCGCTGGAGAAGAAGGAAATCGATATTTTGGCTCTTTACTCCCAGTGGATTATATTTCAGACCTAGCGCGCGGAGAAATAGCTTCTCTTCTGATCCCTGGGGAGGACATTGAAACGGATGATGCACTACGCCAGCGTTATTTGGATTCAGCCAGACGCCCAGCTACTAGCGGAAATAAATATCACTATATGGAGTGGGCACTGCAAGTTCCGGGTGTGGGAGGCGCACGTGTTTTTCCATTATGGAAAGGTCCTAAAACTGTGAAGGTGATTATTGTGGACGCCGAAAAAAAACCAGCATCCGAGCTGTTGGCGGCTCAGGTGCAGCAATACATTGATCCGGTCTCAGGAGAGGGTGAGGGACAAGCACCGGTAGGGGCTGTTGTGACCGTGGCGCCGGCTGCGGGCAAAAACATCAGTATAAGCGCCAAGGTAACCCTTGCTTCTGGCTATGCTCTGCAAGCTGTAAACCAAGGCTTTCAGGTGATGCTTGAGAAATATCGCAAGGAGAAGGCTTTTTCAGCAACCTATATCAGTCAGTCTGTCATCGGGGCATTATTGCTTGCTACTGAAGGAGTTGCGGATTACACAGAGCTGAAGTTGAACATTGGAGCGGGCAATGTGATGTTGAACGAAGAAGAAGTACCGTTGTTCGGCAACGTTCTACTGGAGGTGTAGCATGGGTTATCCAGAGCAAATTGATATTTTTCAAGAAAAACTTAATAAAAAAGCAAACGGTAGCAGTTATGTTATCGAAGAGAGATTACCGCTTGTAAATGGCGTTTATAGTGGTCTTCTAGCGCATGACAATATTAATAATCAGACCATTGCGGTGTACACAGGGTCACAGTATTCCGGGATCGAGCTACGCAATTTCACTGTGTCTTTTCCGGATGAGGCGCCCTGGCGGCGCTTGATTAAGATTTTTGCCGATGTGCCTGAGGTATATGTGACTTACGAAACCCCCGGCGATACGGTTGAAGCAGAGGATATTAACGGTTTGCAGGTGAGTCTTACCGCTGTTCAAACTGAAATAGAGCGTTATAAGAACAAGGGCCAGATTGACGGAGGATCATTTAGAAGAGAGGTGTAAAATGGCACAGACCATACAAATAAAGCGGGGTACAAAGGCTGAGCTAACGAGTTATGGCGTGTTGAAGGCAGGCGAGCTTGGTTTTTGCAGTGATACTAAGGAAGTTTATATTGGTGACGGCACGTCCAATTCCATGGTCGGCAGGGCGCTGTCAGGGCCAGAAGCTTCGCGTCCGGTTGCAGGATCCGTTGGTCGTTTGTATTACGTGACTACGGGTTCGAATAGCGGATATTTATATTTTGATGATGGGGCAGCTTGGCGGCGGGTGAATGCGCAGAAGCTTACCGATCTGACAGGTACAATTGATGATATCGCTGATGGAGCAACCTATGCGAAGGTGCTTAAAGCGGATATTAGTGCGGGACATATCAATAAAGTATCGGATGGCACAAACGTAAAGACTGCCGCTGAGATCAAGACTCACATTGATGATGTGGCCAAGCACCGGACAATCAATGATACAGGGACTACGATTACAGACTTGTGGTCAGCGCAGAAGATTAAAAATGAAATTGAGTTGGCCAAGCATAACATCGAACCGCAAGCATCGGTAAAAGACCAGAACCTGCTGGCTCCACCTGCCAGTCCGGTTGAGGGAGATCGATACATTATTCCAGCGGGAGCAACCGGGGCATGGGCGGGGAAAACGAATCAAATTGTTGAATACCAATTTGCCGCTTGGGTATTTTATGTTCCTGCCGTCGGTTGGACCGCTTACGTCGATGATGAGCAGAAGATTTATAGCTGGAACGGCAGCGCATGGGTACGCACGGGTGGTGCACTACAGACCATTACAGCTGGGAACGGGCTAATTGGTGGGGGTCAGGCCGATGCTGTGACACTCAATATTGGTGCAGGCAATGGAATCACGGTTACTGCAGACGCGATTGCGGTTACGGCAGGAAAAGGGATCACCGTAGATGGATCCGGTGTAGTTGTAAGTGTGGATGGAAGCAGCATCATTTATGATGCTGCGAATGGCAATAGACTTACCGTAGCCAGTATTGATGGCGGAACATTCTAGGGGGCGGGACAATGGCTCTAAAAACATTGATTCAAATACGCCGCGGCTTGGAAAGCGCCATTGGAGCGCTGGCTATTGGTGAGCTTGGGTATTGTACAGACAGTGGCAAGCTGTACATTGGTTCTGCCGCTGGTAATGTCTTGCTGGTAGCCGCGCAGAGTACCGGGGATATGCTGAAAAGCATTTACGATACGAATAACAATGGCAAGGTGGATTTTGCACAACAAGCGGATAGTGTAGCTTGGGCGGGGGTAGCAGGTAAACCAGTGGTATTTCCTCCGGCGGCGCATACACATGATTATTTGCCCAAAGGCCCCCTAACCTGGAATCAACTGAAGGGGGTGTAGAGGATGAGTTACGGCAGCTCTTTATACAGCGAATTGCAATATTCCGCAGATAAAGATTCGAGCCATCCGGGTGAAGTCGAGGCGCCTGATCTAATGCAGTATTTGCCGGACTATTATAAGGATGTCCGCGAAATGGAGAAGCTTCAGGAGACCATCGGGCTAGAAATTGGTGGACTGAAGCTGGGCACTATAGACGTACTGGATCAGGCTTTTGTTGAAACGGCAACGGTGAGCCTTGGACGATGGGAAGCTGAGCTTGGACTAAATATCGATTCATCCAAGTCATATGCCACACGCCGAGAGATGATTAAGGCAAAGCTGCGTGGAAATGGGACGACCACACCGGAGATGATTCAGCGGACGGCGTCAGCTTTTTCAGGTGGAGTGGTTGAAGTAAAGGAAGTGCCTGAGGAGTACCGTTTTGAGATTCATTTTGTGAGTACACTGGGGATTCCTCCAAATATGGCAGGGTTGATTCAAATCATCGAAGAGATTAAACCTGCGCATTTAGCTTATGAATTTGTGTTCAGCTATACCTGGTGGGACTCTGTTAAAGCCTTGACTTGGGAGAGTGCTCACAGTAAAACATGGAACGAATTAAGAACTTATAGATAGGAGAGTGACATATGCAAACCACAGGAAATTTGGGCTTAAAAAAGCCAGAGGGAACAGATATCGTTGATATTGCCGATTTGAACGGGAATATGGACATTTTGGACAATGCCGTTAATGGCAAGGTCGATAAAGTAACAGGCAAACAGCTATCTACGAACGACTACACCGCAGCTGAGAAAACGAAGCTGGGGGGGATTGCAACGGGAGCGAATAATTATACTCACCCAGTTACCCACCCACCAGCTATTATTGCTCAAGACGCGAGTAATCGGTTTGTTACTGACACAGAAAAGACAGCATGGAATGCGAAAGAGACTCCGGCTGGCGCTCAGGCAAAGGCGGATGCAGCTGTCGCAGCAGCAAAAGCAGACTACATTCGTCAACCGGGATATGCAGCCACTAGCGGTACGGCTGCAGCCTATATCGCAGTTCTTACTCCAGCACCTACGACCACACCGGATGGATTTGGTATTACTATCGTCCCTCATGTAACCAATGGGGCAAACCCTACATTAAGTGTTAACGGCCTTGCAGCAGCGCCTCTTAAAGATCAAAAAGGTGTAGCTTATGCAGCTGGCAAGCTCATCGCTGGCAAGCCTTATGCGTTCCGTCGTGTGGGTACGGATTTTTTGGCAGATAGCGCGGGTGGCTCTGGTAATGCGGTAGCAGGAGATATTCGCGCAGGAAAAACGGCGGCAACAGATGTAGGGGATATTACAGGTACACTCCAGGTTCAAACTGGTGGTACGGTTACTCCAGGGGCAACGGCTGTTGTTAAGCCAGCCGGGATTTATGATACAGCTATTACTGTTGCTGGGGTAAATGTTCCGGCTGCAAAGGTTCTTAGTGATACGACAATAGCTGGAACTAAGGGGACTATCCCAATAGCTAATCCTGTAGTCAGTTCCCATTGGGCTGCCAATCAGGTTTCTTACGGAGCGTACTCAGGTGATGGTATTCCGTATTTGTATCTTCAAGCTCCGAATGGTCACTTTCTAAATGGTGTTAATTGGGTTAGATATCGTGAGCCTAATTTTAACTCCGCATATTTCAGATCAGATGTAAGTATGTTTGGTGTGCAAGGCACTCTGCCAGTTATCACCTCGGGTGGGGACCCAGCGCAGGGGGTTGGCCTATGGCCAGATGGAGCATTAGCAGTTTATCCGAGTGAGGGATATCGTAAAGGTGGATCGGGAGCCGGGGAGATTAAGGTTAGTCCAGTACAGTTGCAATCAGTGACTCCTTTGCAACCGGGAAACATCCGAGCCGGGGTGATGATTTTTGGAGTAACGGGCAATTTACAGCCGGGCCCTCCATATTTTGAAAAAACAACGCAGAATCCATATGGAACAGATAGGTTTGACGTTGGTTTTGCACCGAGATTAGTCTATGTTGTGATAAATTCATCCGGTCGAGGTAATAACTCCGCATATTCATCAATAGACACGGGCTGGGGATTGACGCATAATTACGGCAGTAATGCGATGATTAGCAGTATAGAGGTATCCGGCAACAGTGTGAGCGTAGCGGGGTTTGAAACTCTTAACAGTTGGACGATAAGAGTATATGGGTAAATGAAATGAATGATATTATGCGAATTTTTAATTATTTATGGTATGACATGCCACATTATCAGCAGAAATAGGGGTGAAATTGCATTGACTAAATCACAAAGTGGGAGCTAACAAACCACCAGAATTAAGCGAAGTCGAGCAACTCCGTGCTGAAAATACTACTTTGCAAGACAGGCTTCAAGATGTCGAAGTCATTATGGCTGAATTACTCAGCATATAAACCCAAAGGGAGGTGAGTTGTAATCATGACAATGAATTCATTAACAGCCGCCAAAATTCGGTTGATGGCTAATGCCTGCATCACTCGTTTTGATCGTGAGGAGGGTCCGATAGAGAATATCATTTCTTCCTATAACATGCAGCCGGATAATGAAACTTTGGTTAAGGATCAGATTATCGAGAAACGATCAGATATTCATTTTGCTGAAAACGATTCGACTGAGCAAGCTTCATCAGCCAAATAATTAGCACGCATCCACACAGGAGCGTGTTTTTTTGTGCCCTCGGTGGTGCCGGGGGCTATTACGCATTAACATCATTACAGAAAGGAGCGGACGAATGGGCGAAGGGGATATTGCGCAATTGGAGAAGCTGCTGCCGCTGGCAGATAAGTATGGGCTGGCTTATATCGTTGCTTTCATTTTGATGATCGTGCTGATGGTGTTATTGCGTGCGATTGTCAAAGGGAACCTTGTACCGCGAGAAATGCTGGATCGGGCAGAGGAGGATCGGGATCGTCTGCAAGCGATTTTGGATAAGGAGCGCTCGGAGTTTATGCAGCCCACACTGGACGTCTTAAAGAAACTGAAGATTGACCATACGGAAGACAGGGGGAGTTAGGAATGCTGTCACAATGGATTCGGCGGCTGCTTCTCCCCCGGCATGTTGATAAAGAGATGGAGCTCCGCAGAGCCTCTACCAGCGTTACACTGACCATAAGTCATTATAAAAATGTCTCGCAGGAAATTCAGGAGGAGATTGATCGCAACCGGTTCGCCAAATATTTAGTTTATGATCGAGGGGATCATGATGCACATGATTGATTTTTTATTATTGGTGCTATATGGCACTACTACGGCCTGCGGAATATACATTATTCATTGCCACAGGCAATATTTTTACGAAAGATTTCATAAAGGTGTGGTCAGCGTTTTTATGCTGGCTATGCTTTTTTTCTTATTGGCTTATACATTCAATATGCTTATCGTTCTACTATTCCGTTTGGCAGAATTACTAGGAGTGGACATGGCAACATGGCTGACTTGGCTTCATTATAGCTGGGCTATTGCCCAATTCGGTACAACTGGTGGAATTATCATATTAGCGATACTGACACGTTCCGGGAAATACGACCAATTTATTTATCTGAAAAAGATAGACAGAAAAGAGGAACATCATGCTGACATTAACTCAGGTGAAAAATAAATCAGCCCAACGCCTAACAGGCCTACATCCCGTAGTCCGTTCCGCTGCTACTGCTCTAATCGAACGCTGTTACAAACTCAACATCCCCATTCTCATTACGCAGGGACTTCGCACAATTGCCGAGCAGGATGCTCTATATGCACAAGGCCGCACCAAGCCCGGAGCGATTGTAACCAATGCGCGAGGCGGGTATAGCTATCACAATTTTGGATTGGCCGTAGATTTTGTTCTTTTGCTGCCGAATGGATCGAGTGTGTCATGGGATATGTGCCGGGACGGCAATAACAACCAGATCGCAGATTGGCAGGAGGTTGTGAAGGAGGCAAAAGGGCTGGGCTTCGAGTGGGGTGGCGACTGGACAAGCTTCAAGGATTACCCCCATTTTCAAATGGCGTTTGGGTTAACACTCACACAGTTACGAGCAGGGACAAAGCCCTCAACATCTGCGGTGGAGTCAGCGTATAAGGTCATCAATCGGAAGGAGGAGGAAGAATTGAAGAGTGATGTTATTGCTGTCGTAAAGGTTAACGGGGTTAAGGTTGCAGATGGAGTGCTTGAAAAAGGCATCACCTACGTCCCTGTACGTGTTATTGCAGAAGCGCTGGGTGCTCAGGTAGGTTATGATTCTGCGACTCGAACGGTTGAGATTATAAGTAGCCACTAAGGAGGGAAAAGGATGGAAAATGGAACAATTTTAGATGATGTTATGGCATTCGCCTCTATATTAGCAGTATTCGTACTGGCACTGGTTCAGTTGGTCAAAAATAGTATCAACATCCCGCGTAATGCAGTCCCGATTATCGGACTATTGATAGGTTTGTTCATCGGCGTAGTAGCGTATCCTTTTACCGAACTAGATTTAGTGCTTCGCCTTTGGGCTGGGGGTCTTGCAGGTTTATCTGCGACGGGGTTGTTTGAGCTAGCTTTTAAGGATCGCCCGGGCACGACGAAAGGGTAAGTGGATAATAGGTACGAATTATAAAAAGGGCTGTTCCAAAAAGTCTGAAAAAGACCTAAGGAAGAGCCCCATTGTTTTTCTCATGATATTACATAAATAAGTCTCAGAATGAAAGCGTGCTGCCGGGTTGTAAAGAATATAGTCCTGTGAAACCTTCTCCTTTTAATATAGAAGCTACTTGGTCGATATGTGGTTTGGGAGCATGGACGAGCACTGTCCGGTGGCTGGGAATCGTTTGGAGCATTTTGCGAATGTCCGGCAAGCCTTGATGGACTTTATAGCGGATAAGTGAGACTGTACAGCGTACGCTGCTAGATTCTCCGATCATAGCTTGCTTAACAAGACGATGTCCAAAGCTTCCCGCCGCTAAATGTCCCGTAAAAATCACATGGTTGTCAGGAGAAACAGAGAGCTGGTGAAAGTATTCTTGCGCTTTTGCCGACTGCATCATCCCGTCATTGGTGAATACGATAGCTCCCTTAAGATTCAACATTGCCTTCGCGCGTTCGTCCGAATTAGATACAACACACAAGTTTTTTCTGTTAAAAAGCGCATTTACGCGCTGAATAGCGTCCTCTTTCAGCCATTCCACCTTGTCGCTTAATGCTCGTAAAGGAGCGACGAGTGCTTCTTCAACGATCAATTGATGATCTGGAAAACATTCATTTGCCCATACGATCAATTCCTGGCTTCTGCCATGGATAGGCACGGGAAGGAGAACAGAACCCCCTTTTTGCAAGGTGTTGTGGATGGCTATCTCTAATTGCTGTAATTTTACAAGCTGCTCATCAGGATCTGCCCCATAAGCGGCATCGATAATGGACAGATCAGCCACATTTTTAGCTTCGGCTTCCATAATTGCTGGTGTGTCTGCCGTGAGCAGCTGCGATTCCTCCGAATAATCCCCCGAGAAAAATACAGTCTTGCCCTCCCATTCTAGGGCCAACCAAACCGAACCTGCTAAATGCCCGCTACGTCCCCATTGAACTCGAAGGTTAGGCGCAAGCGTCAGCCAAGTGTGAGGGGAGACATACTCCTCTAAATACATGAATTGAATAGCTTTTTTATCCGTTTCCTCATAGGGGAGCGGGGCGGATTGAGCCGCCACATATTTATCCCAGGCCTCGAAATAATCAGGAAGCTGTAATGAGGTAGATCTAGTAGTCCATACCTTACCTCTGTATCCGTGTTTATAAAGTAAGGGCAGCGCTATGGAATGATCCTCATGCGCATGAGACAGAAATACTGCCTGCAAATGTGGAATAATATCCGTATCAAGTAGGGGGTATTCACCGGGGCCTTCTTTTTTTACGCCACAATCGAGCAGGATGCCATTTCGTGAATCCTTGCCCTGCAAAAGATAGGAGGAACGGCCATGCTCTCCGGCCCCTCCCCAAATCGTTAGTGTGCTCATTGTTGTCTCCGCTTTCTATCTGGGCTTAAATATTCTAAGACTAATAGTAGTATGGTGGTGATACCTACTGAAATTACAGCCATGGCCATCCCCATCGCTACCGCACCTTGTTCAAACTGGGCGAAAATATATGTTGCCGAGGTCTGCATTGAAGGCGGAAGAATGAGTAATGAGGCTACCAGTTCCCGATTGGAAATGGTGAAGGTCATCATCCAGCCAGCCACCATCCCCGGAAGGATGAGGGGAAGCAGGATACGGCGGAACACATACAGCTTACTACCTCCGAATACTTGTCCCGCTTGCATCAGAGAGGAATCGATTTGCCCATAGCTTGCTTTTACATACTGAACAGTATAAGGAAGGAAAAGTACGACATAAGTCAGTACAACCATCCAGTAGGTATTATAGAGCGGGATAGGCATCCAGCGGGCATTCCACAGCAGAATTAGCCCTACTACAATTACAATTCCAGGGACTGTATTAGGAAGCAAGCTGAATAAATCTGTAATTTTCTGCTTGAATGTAGCCCCTTTTCCTACCGTTAAGGCAAACCAAGTCCCGAGAATAACAGCGATACTGGAAGCAACGATAGCTAATGTGAAGCTATTTAATAAGGCCTCTAGTCCTTGCGAACCCGGGGATAACAGCTCTGCATAATGTTTTAAGGTTAGATTGCTCCAGGATACACCTTCTCCCCGAAGCTTCAATAATGAGGCTGTTATGATAGAGAAATAAGGAATGCCGATGGATGCCAGAAGCATTAGAAGAACATAACCCCAGCTAAGAAACCCTACGATTCCTGTACTCTTATAACGTTTAGTACGAGTTCCTTTTCCACCGATCAGACGGTAAGAGTAGCGGCTGCTAATTATAGTTTGGATGTACCACATGACAAGACAAACTCCGAGCAGCAAGGAGGCTAGTGAAGTAGCCTTACCAAAATCAATCGGCCAACTGGAGATATATTTATGGATCTCAGAGGTCAGCACGTAAAAGCCGATCCTGCGGCCAAAGGTCGCAGGGGTACCGAATTCAGCAATGGTTTTGACGAAGATGAGCAGTGCTCCAAGCCCATAGCTAGAGAGCAGTAAAGGAATAATCACTCTTTTAAATCTGTAAAAGAAGGGGGCGCCGTGAACCGAGGCTGCTTCCTCCAGATTGCCCCCGATCTGCAAAAGCGCATTGCGCAGCAGCAAATACAAGAAAGGGAACAGATGAAGGCTCATGATCAGCACCATACCCCCATAACTAAAGAAATACGGTGTCAACACGGAGGAGGAGGGAAGAAACTGCTCCATATACCCACCCGTCTGCATAAACAACATCCAGCCCATAGAACCAATGTAAGGCGGCGTCATAAATGGAATTAACAGCACGACATCCAGCCAGTTGTGGCGCCCTAAGTCGGTTTTTGCCATAATCCAGGCTAGAGGCAGCGCAAACAACGTAGTTAGCAGAATAACGCTTACCCCAAGCCCGATAGAATTCAGCAGCACCTCTACTAGGTCATTGCTCGCCATAATGGTTCGTAGTGGTGCGGCTATGTCAAGATGCCCCTCTGGATAAATACTGGTCCAGAAAATGAGCAGGAGTGGCAGCAGCACGAGCACGGTTAGTATAAATAAAGCCAGTCCACCGCTCACCCATTTAAATGAGCGCAAAGAGTTAGTATTCATTACGCTTATTTAAAAATTTGTGTGAAGGTCGAGGAAACTTCATCGCTGTGCTCATTCATCCATTCCCAATTCACATCAAATGTTTTGATTTCTTCAAGATTGGCACGATTTTCTGCCTTCACGTCAGTTCTGCCTGGCAGCAAATAGGCTTTGGCAACAAGGGCTTGCGCTTCATCGGAGAGAAGGTAGTCGATAAAAGCCTTGGCGTTATCTACATTCGGGCTTGTCTTAATGATCGCAGCTGGGCGGGGGCTGATCACTGTTCCTTCAGCAGGATAGACGATATCTACAGGTTCTCCGTCAGCTTTTGCTTTATAAGCCATGTAATCTACGCCAGCAGCAACGACGGATTTAGCACCGGTAATCACCGGATCAAGTGCCTCTTGATTGGCGCCTGCCATAGCTACTTCATTGCTTTTATATTGTTTAAAAAGATCCCAGCCACTGTCCCCCTTAGCACTTAAATACCCAGTCATGAAATCAAGAGCCGAGCCGGAAAGTGAAGGATCGGGGATATTGACTGCACCCTTCCATTCCGCTTTGCTGAGGTCATCCCAGGAGGTCGGCGGTGAGCTTACTTTTTTGGTATTGTAGACAATACCGAGTGCGGATGCACTGTAACTGAAATAGTTACCTTCATCTATATCTGACCAATCGCTAACCAGCTTGTCTGCATTAATCGCTTCTTTATATGGAAGTAATAATCCGTCGTTTTTCATTCCTTGCATGGACGGAAGAGAGGCGAGGACAACAACATCAACGACCGGATTGGATTTTTCTGCTTCCATGCGGGCAAGTATTTTTCCTGTAGTGCCTTGGAACATTTCAACCTTAACGCCAGTTTTGGCTTCAAAGCCGTCTTTGATTTTATTAGCTAAGCCTTCAGGGCCTGCACTGTAAACGACAAGATTGCCGCTTAGTGTCTTTTCTGTTGGTTGTGGGGCTTCAGTTTGCGTCGCCGCCGCAGTATCGGTTTGGTTGTTGCTTGCGTTAGCCGCAGGGGTGTTCGAGGAGCCGCAGCCCATTAAAGTAATACCAAGTGCAGTTGTTAGAAGAAGTGAACTTAACCCTTTTGTCTTTTTCATTTGATTCAATGTAATTGCCTCCCTAATATTGTTGTGTGCATCTTGCTGCATGGAACAGCATCATATAGAGCCATTCCATGCAGTGGACGCTTAATTCAGATGATGGATTTGGTGCTCTGAAGCGTACAGCTGAATCTTTTCCCCTACAGGTAGGCGCCGATCATGATAAGCGGTCCAAGTCCCATTGTGCTCCATGTCCAGAATGATCTCATAGCGATCCCCCATATAACTCACATGCTGAATAGTCCCTGTAAAAGGAAGAGAGGAAGCATTCTCCTGAGACCAGCGTAAATGTTCTGGACGCAGCATCTGTTTATCCGGAACGATCCAGTTGGATTTACCAATAAAGTGGGCTACAAAAGGATGACTCGGTTTACGATAAATGTCCTCAGGAGATCCACTTTGTAAAATAGTACCACCTTGCATTACAACTACTTCATCTGACATAGACATCGCTTCGGTTTGATCATGCGTCACATACAGGGCTGTAATGCCCATGTTTTTCACCAAGGAGATTAACTCCAGCCTCATTTCATCTCGCAAGACCGCATCCAGCGCACTTAATGGTTCATCGAATAATACAAGCTGAGGGCGCATGACTACGGCTCTGGCAAAAGCAACCCGCTGCTGTTGTCCACCGGACAGCTGATGTGGAAAACGCAGCTCCAACCCCTCCAGCTTGACCGATCGAAGCGCCTCCTGTACCCGAACCCGTAAATTCTTTTTTTGTTTGGAAGCTCGAAGTCCGAAGGCTACATTCTCGAACACAGTCAGATGCGGCCAGAGGGCGAAATCTTGAAAAACCATGCCAAAGTTACGGCGATGAATGGGGTGGCTAATTCTTTTGCTGCCTGAAAAAATAAACTCATCATCGATCAGAATTTCTCCTGCATCCGGTGTTTCCAGCCCAGCAATCAGACGGAGTAGTGTCGTCTTTCCACAACCTGAAGGACCGAGTAATGTCGTAAAGCTTCCAGCGGGAATCTTCAGATCTGCAGCTTTCAAGGCATGCACATCTCCGAATTTCTTTTCCAATCTGTGGATTGTAATTTCCTTCATTCTATCTACCTGCCTGTTCTTAAGCTTGTTCTTAGTGTAAAGGTAAAGAATTCCCGCTATATTTGCTGAATGTAACTGTGATATTAACTTTTTTGCCGATTTATTTTAACATTCATAGAATTCTTCTATGTTACCGTTTAGGAAAAGGCGAGGGAGTGGAAGAGAATGAACCTTAATCTAATGAAGCTGGAAATTGTAGAACTGCTGAATAAACATAAAAAAATTACCACGGTAGCAGATAAACTCGGACTAAAGCAGCCCACCGTTACGTATCATTTGAAGAATTTAGAGCAGCAATTGGGGGAGAAGTTATTTGAATCCAGAATGGATAAAATGATTCTTACGGAGAGTGGCAAAGCTTTTCTTCATTATGCGATCAAAATCAATGCGCTTGCTGCGGAAGCGGAGCGGGTGGTAAAAGAGTTCAGTCAGGCAGGTCGGGGGACACTGAAAATTGGCGCCAGTTATGTTCCAGCTACTTATATTCTTCCACAAATATTGGGGCAGTTTGGCGAACAGCATCCGGGGATTACCATTTCTTTATCGGTTAAGCCTTCACCGGTGATCAAAGAAATGCTTGCCAGTCATGAGATTGATCTTGGTATTTTGTCTACGGAATCTTTTTATCTGCCTGATCTGCATACTCAAGCCTTATGTGAGGATGAGCTTGTCCTTGTTTTTGCACCTACACATGATTTTGCCGGATTTTCTAATTTAAACTCAGCGATGATTGCTTCAGCGAGCTTTATTTTACATGACAAGGAATCAAGCACACGCCAGTTGACGGATAAATGGTTTGAACGAGAGGGAAAAGAATCAAAACCGCATATTTTGCTCGATTCACTGGAGGCAATTAAGCAATCGCTCATGAGTGGACAACATGTTTCATTTATTTCACGCCTTGCTGTGGAGGACGAGGTAGCCAGAGGAAGATTGCTAATGCGAGCCATTCCGGATTATAATTTTGAAAGACATATTTATTATTCGTATAACCGTGATCGCCATTATTCTCCTTTAATTGGACTGTTCATTGATCAGCTCCGCACAATCCGAATATAAGCATACATAGAGAATATACGATAGAGCCATTATATATATGAAAGAATACATAAAATATAAGGACTGTATAAATTCAGAAATTGGTGTATAATCTTAGGTGCTGTGTCGCTTTACAGCACAAAAAAGTTGCAGATTTTCAAACGGTTTTATTGTATGATATGAGGAAGCTTTAATAGACGATATTTAGACAGACAAACTTAACACATTGATCCGGAAGAGAATGGGGGGAGCAGCATGACCGAACTTACGACTACCGTCAGCAAAAGCAACTCTAACAATCTGCTGCGACGGGACGTACGGTTCTTGGGGAACATTTTAGGAGAGGTCTTGGTTCACCAAGGCGGTAACGAACTGCTAGAGATCGTGGAGAAGATCCGCGAGACCAGTAAATCGCTACGCTCACTATTTTTACCTGAACTGCATAGTGAATTTAAGGAGTTAATCAATTCTTTGGATCCGGAGAACCGTCATCAGGTAATAAGAGCGTTCGCCATTTATTTTCAATTGGTGAATATTGCCGAACAGAACCACCGGATTCGCCGTAAACGTGACTATGAACGTTCAGCTGGGGAGACAGTACAACCCGGTTCTATAGAAAGCGCTATTCAAGAGCTTCGTGAACGTGATTTCTCTCATGAGGAAGTCAACGAGATTATTGAAGGATTGTCTCTGGAACTTGTAATGACGGCACATCCAACGGAAGCTATGCGCCGTGCGATTCTCGATATTCATAAACGGATATCCGATGATGTTATGGGTCTTGATAACCCTACCTTAACTTTCCGTGAACGTGAACAGCTTCGCGAGAAGTTATTGAATGAAGTGATTACGCTTTGGCAAACGGATGAGCTGCGTGACCGCAAGCCTACAGTACTCGATGAAGTGCGTAATGGAATGTATTATTTCCATGAGACGATTTTCCATGTATTGCCCGACGTGTATCAAGAGCTTGAACGCTGTCTGAGCAAATATTATCCAGGACAGAATTGGCATGTGCCAACCTACTTGCGTTTTGGATCATGGATTGGCGGAGACCGTGATGGTAACCCATCGGTAACCTCAACAGTCACTGCGCAGACTTTACGCATGCAGCGTAAGCTGGCCATTCGTGAATATCAGCGTATTATGCGTGAACTCATGAAATATCTAAGCTTTAGCACAAGTATTGTTAAAGTGACGCCTGAGCTCGTAGAATCCATCGAAGCTGATCGTCAGATCATTAACCTAGGCAAGATGGAAGAATGGCGCAATGACAATGAACCTTACCGTATTAAACTTAGCTACATGATCTCTAAGACACAAAATGTTTTGGATGATGAGAAAAAAGATACTCCTGAGCGTTATGCTACACCTGAGGAGTTCATAGATGATTTAAATGTCATTGACCGCAGTCTACGGCATCACTACGCCGACTATGTGGCCGATACTTATATTAAAAAGCTAATCCGCCAAGTGGAGCTGTTCGGATTCCATACGGCAACTCTTGACGTGCGTCAACACAGTCAAGAACATGAGAATGCCATGACAGAAATTTTGGCGAAGATGAACATTTCGCCGGATTACTCTAAATTGACGGAGATTGAGAAGATTGATCTGCTGGAGAAATTGCTGAATGATCCACGTCCGTTGACCTCTTCTTACCAGACGTATACTGAAAGTACAGAGGAGTGTCTGGCTGTTTACCGGACGATTTTCGCATCGCAGGAAGAGTACGGCAAACAATGTATCACCAGTTATCTGATCAGTATGGCTGAAGCTGCGAGTGACATTCTGGAGGTTATGGTCTTCGCCAAAGAGGTAGGACTATTCCGCAAGGATAACGACGGTACAGTTGTATGTACCCTGCAAGCTGTGCCACTTTTTGAAACGATTGATGACTTGCATGAAGCACCGCAAATTATGAACACACTGCTCAATATGCCGATCTACCGTGATGCGGTAAGAGCAATGAATGATTTGCAGGAAATCATGCTTGGATATTCAGATAGTAATAAAGATGGCGGCGTGGTTACTGCTAACTGGGAACTGCGTGTTGCCCTAAAAGAAATTACAGCGACAGCGGATAAGTTCGGAATCAAGCTGAAGTTCTTCCATGGTCGTGGTGGAGCGCTCGGCCGCGGGGGTATGCCACTTAACCGCAGTATTCTTGCTCAGCCTGCTTCGACAATTGGCGGCGGGATTAAGATTACCGAGCAGGGAGAAGTAATCTCCTCCCGTTACTCCATGCAAGGGATTGCTTACCGCAGTCTGGAGCAAGCGACATCTGCGCTTGTAACAGCAGCAATTAGTGCGAGAGTGCCACAAGCGGATCTTTATGAAGAGAAATGGGAAGAGATTGTTGCCCGTATTTCTGAGGTCTCGCTGAACAAGTATCAGGATTTGATCTTCCGTGATCCGGATTTCCTGACTTATTTCAAAGAATCAACACCTCTGCCTGAGGTTGGAGAGCTTAATATCGGTTCCCGTCCTTCCAAACGGAAGAACAGCGACCGTTTTGAAGATTTGCGTGCAATTCCTTGGGTATTTGCATGGACACAAAGCCGTTATTTGCTCCCAGCCTGGTACGCTGCTGGAACCGGACTGCAGAGTTTCTATGAGGGTAAGGAAGAGAATCTGAAGATAATGCAACATATGTATGAGAACTTCTCATTCTTTACTACACTGATAGATACGCTGCAAATGGCTATTTCAAAAGCGGACTTGATCATTGCTAAGGAATACGCCAGCATGGGCAAGAACGAGGAAGCACGTCAACGGATCTTTGGCCAGATTGAAGATGAATTTAATCTGACTTCTGAGCTAATCCTGAAGATTACAGGCCAGCAGGATATTCTGGATAACGTTCCTGTGATTCAAGAGTCGATCAGACTCCGCAATCCATACGTTGATCCGCTTAGCTACCTGCAGGTTCAATTGCTATCTGAGCTTAGAGCGCTCCGTGAAATTGATGGAGATGATAGCGAGCTGCTTCGCGAAGTATTGCTTACCATCAACGGCATTGCCGCCGGTCTTCGGAATACCGGCTGATATAGTCTTAACAACAAAAAGTCCGCCCTATTTGGGGCGGACTTTTTTTGCCTAATACAAGTTGTTGTGATCATAAACTGTATATTGCTGCTGTGAACATTACTTGTTCCTAAATATTGGAGAGTCATACCCGATAGTTCTTTATTGCCCTACCCAAGTAACCGAGTTGTAAACGTAGGTAAATAACGTGGCACTTATTACTTCGGTGATGGAGCAGCGTAGAGAATATTTGGAACTGTAGGAGCGCCAGCGTTCGCCTTTATCCTCAGATTTCGACCGCTATATGCGGTTTCTAATCAGGAAATCAGAGGATAACAGCGACCGAAAGTCCAAATATTTCTCGGAGCTGCACTTAATCGCCTATACCAACTTGTCCAGTTTTTAACTCAGTTTACATAGAAGGTTACAATACAATCCTTGATTTTTACACAAACTTGAATTACGATTTAATTGCTTGTACCGTGGATATTTGCGAAGAAATACCAAGGGCGGCAAGTCTGGGGGAGTTAACAGGTGGAGAATTTGGAAGGCAGATTGACAAAGCTCGCCTTGAAGGGCGACCAAAGGGCATTTGCCGAGCTTGTGGAACTATATAAAGACAAAATATATCATCTAGCTTACAGGATGTTGAACAATCGCCATGAGGCGGAGGATATTGTTCAGGAGACCTTTTTGCGTGTGTATAGGAATTTGGATCGTTATGATGATAAACAGAAGTTCTCCACATGGATTTACCGGATTGGAACGAACCTCTGTATTGATAGATTGCGTAAACGAAAACCAACCTATTCGCTGGATGCTGAAATGAACGATCAGGAGGGCCTTGATGGCTATTCATTGATTCCAAGCGACAATGTGACACCTGAGACCGAACTATTGCTCTCTGAGACGCAGGGACTAATCTATGAAGCGATTGACAGTCTGCCTGTGAAATACAGGTCGGTGATGATTCTGAGATACCTGCAGGATCTGTCCCTTCAGGAGATTAGTGATGTCCTGGATATGCCCGTGACCACGATTAAGACGCGTGTACATCGAGGCCGTGAATTTTTGCGTAAAAAATTAGGCCCAAAAATGTAAAAATAGATTTTATTTATGAAACATCTTTTCGAGAGCGACGTATGTAAGTTAAGCAAGTCTTATGTGTCCTGACCCTTTGTCTTAGGATAATTAAATAGCACTCATGAAAGGATTGGCTCCTATGGAATGCAAACTGGCCGTCTCTATGATGCATGACTACTTGGATGACGACTTGCCCGAACAGCAGCAGAGGGAATTGAAGGAGCATCTTCTATCCTGTCCAGATTGCCGTGCAAAGTTTAAAGAATTGGAACAGACAGATATGTTGATGTTCTCCCTAATGCATCAGAATCCTGTAGCTTCAGATGATCTTGTGAGCCGGATAATGAGTTCATTGCCAAAGACTAAGAAAGAAAAAGCCTTTATTACCTGGATCAAGAGACACCCTGCACTTACAGCGGCATCTCTATTCCTTGTCGTTATGCTGATGAGCACCGTAACTTTTTGGAGTCCAGACCGACAACTTGTAGTTAGAGGTGTTGATTTGGATCAAGTGGTCATCAAAGGGGATACTGTAATTGTACCTTCCGGCAAAATAATTACCGGGGACCTTACCATAGAGAACGGTAAAGCACAGGTATATGGAGAAGTGAACGGCAACGTGACAGTCATTGACGGATCTCTATATCAGGCTTCAACAGCTCATATTTCTGGGCAAGTCAAAAGCATAGACCAGGCAGTAAGCTGGTTCTGGTATAAAGTGACGAACATGTTCTCTGAAGTTGCCTACCGTTAATGCGGGCAGTGGTTACCTTGAGCAGGAATATTAATTAGCGCCTCTTTTTCCGGAAAGATGGCGCTTTTTTGTTTCCTTAAATTGGGTGGTTTCGGAAAGGATTGAGGGACTAAACTTGCAACTGAAGCCCGAACGTTATAACCTAGATATGATACAGAGCTAACAGACATTTTACATAAACCCAGCTAATTTGAAATGACGGGGGTTTTAGGCAATGAGTTATTTTACTGAGCTAACATGGAAAGATTCCATTAAAGATATAATTGATATCCTAATCGTCAGTTACATTATTTATAAAGTGCTTAATATGGTACGCGGGACGCGGGCGATTCAGCTTTTAAAAGGGATACTGGTTCTGGTCTTGATTTGGGCGGTAAGCACAATCTTGGACTTGTATACACTTAAATGGCTAATGAATCAAATGTTTACTTTCGGGGTCTTAGCTGTCTTTATCATTTTTCAGCCGGAACTACGAAGGGGACTGGAGCAGCTTGGACGGGGCAGATTTTTCGGACGGGCTGGAGAAAGTGACGAAGAGATCAGTAAGTTAATCGGCGAAGTGATTAAAGCCGTGAATTATTTATCTCGCAGAAAAATAGGGGCGTTAATCGTTTTTGAGCGGGAGACGGGGCTAAACGAATATACAGAGTCAGGTATACCCATGCGTTCCCTGGTCAGCTCCGAATTGCTTATTAACATCTTCATTCCCAATACACCTTTGCATGACGGAGCCCTTATTATGCAGGGAAATCAGATTGCTGCGGCTGCTTGTTACTTGCCTTTGTCCGAGAATCCTTTTATCAGCAAAGAACTGGGAACCCGGCATCGGGCTGCTATAGGAATAAGTGAGGTTGCAGACTCGGTGTCTGTCATTGTCTCGGAGGAGACAGGGCAGATTTCCCTTGCCATAAATGGCCAGATCGTTAGAGACATTAAGGAAGAATCCATGATATCGAAGCTCCATCAAGAGCTTAGTGTAAGCTCATCGCTGAAGGAGAAGGGTTCAACTTTCTGGAAACGGAAGGGGGACAAGAATCATGGATAAGTGGATGAACAATAACAATTTCAATAAGATTCTGGCCCTTGTGTTTGGGATCATTTTGTTTACGATGGTTCATGTCGATACTGCGCCTTCTGGACAGACAACAGTGGATATTAAAACAAAAACTATTGAGAATGTGAAGATTGAAGTGACCGGCCTTGACGAGGACAAATATGTCCTTGAACCCTTGGCTGTCGATAGTGTCAGTCTGGAGGTAGCGGGTAAAAATTCCGATATCTCCTTTCAGTTCTCGGATGACTATAAAGTGATGCTTGATCTGAGTAAGGTTGAACCTGGAGACACCACGTTGCCACTTTACTATAAACTACCCAAAGGTGTATCTCTGGTAAGAATGAATCCTAAAGAGGTTACTGTACATGTAGAACCGCGAAACACGAAGTCTTTTCCCATAACATTGGTTACAAAGGGAAAACCTGCAGCGGGCTATCAAATAGGCACGCCTGTCTTGCAGCCTACAGATACTGTAAAAGTGACACTTGCCGATAATGAACTAAGCAAGGTAGCCAAGATACAAGGGACTATTGAGCTTAACGGTGAGAACGAAACCTTTGTAGAAAAAAAACTGAAGCTACACGCTTATGATAATAATGGAAATGAAATTAAAAATGCTGTAATTGAACCTTCTACTGTATCTGTGGAATTGCCGATTACCTTACCTTTTAAGAGTGTGCCGCTGGAGATTGGCTTTACTGGGCAACTTCCAGATTCACTCGTATTATCCAAAGTGACCCCTGAGCAGGAAACGGTCGTAGTGTATGGACAAGCAGAGGCTTTAAAAGCTTTATCTGCTTATGAAGCTACAGTCGACCTTAGTGCAATAGATTCTGCGGGGACGAAACAAGTGAAGGTTGATCTGAAGGCACTGGCTGGAACGGAGAAAGTTATGCCAGAAGCTGTGAATGTTTCATTAACCATCTCAGAAATTGCTGAGCGGACGATTGAGGCGGTACCCATCAAGCTCCAAGGCGTGGGGGATGATTTGGAAGGAAGTATTGTTAATCCTTCAAGCAAGGAAATTGCGCTTACCTTAAAGGGTGCACCTGCTTTACTTGATCAACTTGATAAGAAAAATATAGGGGTTGTGGCTGATGTTAGCGGACTTTCAGCTGGAACTCACGAGGTTTCTTTGCGGGTATCATTACCCAAGTTCATCGCATTAGCCAATGCAGGGGTGCCACTTACTGTGACCGTGCAGCTGCTATCGCCTGCAGCACCAGTCCCTACGCCTCATCCAGATACGGGGGGTGTGACTACTCCTGAGCCGAGTTCTGAACCTGTTATAGGCGATGTGGAACCTACGGAGAAGCCCACGCATAGTGGAGAGGCTGGTGGAGCAACACCAACGCCTGTCCCGACGGATAGCAATCCGGAGAATAACGGCACAGCTAACACAAGTACGAATTCCGAGAATCCTGTAAGTACAGGTGGGACGTAATCTTTTGAGCCCAGAGGTACACCAAAATAGTATGCAATTCATATGATAGTACATTAAGCTAACGTAGCGTATTCAAAGGAGAAAAATAATGGGGAAGTATTTTGGAACTGACGGTGTGCGGGGAGTAGCAAACCGTGAATTGACTGCAGAAATGGCTTATAGTATTGGCCGTTGTGGAGGATATGTACTAGCGGGTAACTTGGATAAACCGAAGGTTGTTATCGGAATGGATACACGTATTTCCGGTCCTTTATTGGAATCCGCGCTGATAGCGGGCTTATTGTCTATTGGAGCCGATGTAATCCGTATAGGCGTAGTGAGTACCCCTGCTGTTGCTTATATTACGAGATTGTTAAAAGCAGACGCAGGCGTCATGATTTCAGCTTCTCACAATCCTGTAGAGGATAACGGCATTAAGTTCTTTGGTGGGGATGGCTTCAAGCTTACAGATGAAACTGAACTGCGCATTGAAGAGCTTATGGATGCTGAGGTAGATGAATTGCCACGTCCTATCGGTTCGGGTTTAGGTATGGTTATCGTAGATAATGATGCTAAGTATCTTTATCTGGAGTATTTGAAAACTACCATTTCTCAGGACTTTAAGGGAATCAAGGTTGTACTGGACTGTGCGCATGGCGCAGCGTATGAGCTTGCTCCAAGACTGTTCAGAGAGCTTGGCGCTGAGGTTATTTCTATCGGGGCTGAGCCAGATGGATTGAATATTAATGATGGATTTGGTTCGACACATCCAGAGACTTTGCGTGAAGAAGTCTTGCGTCATGGAGCCGATTTGGGACTTGCTTTTGACGGAGATGCTGACCGCCTGATCGCTATTGATAATAACGGTGATGAAGTCGATGGCGACTTTATCCTTTGTATTTGTGGTGATGCCATGAACCGTGCAGGTAAGCTGAAGGATAGCACGATTGTGTCAACCGTTATGAGTAACATCGGATTCTATAAAGCTACCGAGAAATTATCCCTGAATACTGCTAAGACAGCTGTAGGGGATCGTTATGTTATGGAAGAAATGCGTCGTGGGGGCTTTAATCTAGGTGGAGAACAGTCTGGACATGTTATTTTCCTGGATTACAATACAACTGGTGATGGTATTCTTACAGCTATTCAGCTGGTAGATACGCTTAAGGCTACAGGCAAACAGCTTAGCAAAGTTAAGAGTATGATGACTAAATACCCGCAGGTGCTGGTTAATGTTCGTGTACAGGATAAGACTAACTACCCTAATAACCCGGCTATAGAAGCGGCTATCGCTGAAGTGGAAGGTAAGCTAGGTGACAATGGCCGTGTGCTTGTACGTCCGTCAGGTACGGAATCTCTAATCCGCGTTATGGCAGAGGGACCAGATAAGTCAGATCTAGATCTTTATGTGAATCAAATTGTGGAAGTAGTTCAACGCGAATTGGTATAATCCATTACCTTAACTATAAGGCTGGTGCAGTGAGCGGGAGCGATTCGAACTCGTTGCACCAGTGTTATTTTATTTTAGGATTGGATCGTTTGAACTCGTTTTGTAAAATTTAGGTTGATGCGCCATTGCCAAAGTACTACAAGGTGCATATAATAGATTAAGTGTCATTCTAGAAGGAAAGCGGGGATTGTGAGGTTAGCAATAGCAAGCGCCAGAGCTTGGTCTAGCGCGGGGGAGAAGGGAAAGCTGCTTACTTGTTATGTAGGCTATGGCTTGAACGGATCACGGCAGACGTAAGCTGACGAGGTGGAGGTGTTCGAAATGTTCGGCGGGGACCTCCCGGTGATGCACCAGAGCCGTAAATGGATACGGAAAATGAAAGGGCGACCTTTCACACAACGTTTTCATGGGTGCAACAAATTATATTATTCATGTGTGCGCGCATCAGAAGGAAACACGTTATTTCTGCCACGGCAGAGGAGAAGGCTGTGCATTTCATGAACATTAGAATGTAAGTGACAGTTTATTTTGTTGATCCTAAAATACAACAGAATATTTGCTTTTTCTCAAAAACATGCCGCACGGCACGTTTCTTTCCTTATGCCGCCACATTACGATAACTCGGACGGGGGAAATTATAATGTGTGGTATTGTAGGATATATTGGTAATCAGAATTCGCAGGGGATCTTGGTTGAGGGTTTGAAGAAATTGGAATATCGTGGATATGATTCCGCTGGTATTGCTGTATTTACCCAAGAAGGACTGCAAGTAGTGAAAGCTCAAGGCCGTTTGGCGAATCTGCAGTCGAAGCTCGAAGACAGCCCGCTGGCAGGTAGCGCAGGTATCGGACACACACGCTGGGCGACTCACGGTAAACCATCCGATGAGAATTCACATCCACATACGGATAACAGCATGAAGTTCTCGGTAGTTCATAACGGTATTGTCGAAAACTATCTGGATCTGAAAGAAGAGCTGATCGCTGGCGGATGCCACTTTGTCTCTGAAACCGATACAGAAGTTATTTCACATCTGATTGCTCGCGAATATGACGGAGATATCGTGAAGGCTGTACAAAAAGCGATTACGTTCATGCGCGGTGCGTTTGCATTAGGTGTCCTGACTGAATATGAGCCAGATAAACTGGTGGCTGTGCGTCAAGCTAGCCCGCTCATTATCGGTCTTGGCGAAGGAGAAAATTTTATCGGGTCAGATATTCCGGCACTGCTTGAATATACCCGTAACGTATATATTTTGAACGACGGCGAAATGGCTGTGCTGACAAGAGATGCTGTCGAATTGATGACGATTGAAGGCAATTTTATTTCTCGGGAAATGATTACTGTCGATTGGGATGCAGTTACCGCAGAAAAAGGCGGCTACGAGCATTTCATGCTGAAAGAAATACACGAGCAACCTAAGGCTTACCGCGACACCATGCGTGGTCGTATCAATGCCGAAGGTAACAAGGTTGTATTGCCTGAACTGAACATGACTGAAGAACAAATCAAGAACATTCGTAATATTCAAGTCGTTGCTTGCGGAACGGCATACAACGCAGGTGTGGTAGGACGTACTATGATCGAATCTTTGGTTCGTATTCCAGTTGAAAATGATATCGCTTCGGAATATCGTTACCGTTCACCAATCGTGACTCCAGAAACTTTGGTTATCGTAGTCAGCCAATCCGGTGAGACTGCAGATACTTTGGCAGCTCTGCGTGAAGCGCAAGCTAACGGGGCACACGTATTGGCGATCACTAACGTAGTGGGCAGTTCTATTGCTCGGGAAGCAAACGATGTGTTGGTAACCTTGGCGGGTCCGGAAATTGCAGTAGCTTCGACCAAAGCTTACACTTCACAATTGATCGCATTTGGATTGTTTGCTCTTTACTTGGCTGAAGTTCGTGGTACACAAACCGAAGCACAAGTTACTAAGATTCTTGCAGCTATGCAATCTCTACCAGAGCAAGTAGAAGAGATCCTAGCTCAAAAAGAAGCGATCAAAGGTTATGCTGAACAAATTTCTGAGCACAAAAACTTGTTCTTCATCGGCCGCGGCGTAGACTACGCTGTTGCTCAAGAAGGATCCTTGAAGCTGAAAGAAATTTCTTATATTCACTCCGAAGCTTATGCTGCAGGTGAATTGAAACACGGTACATTGGCTCTGATCGAAGAAGGCGTTCCAGTTATTGCCCTGGCAACTCAGGAAGCTGTACTTGAGAAGACCGTCAGCAACATCAAAGAAGTGAAAGCTCGCGGCGCAGACGTGCTGGCAATCACTCACCAAGAGCATTTAACTGACCTGCTTAGATCAGTTGATCAAGTGTTCGTGATTCCTAAAACACTTCCAATGCTGACAGCAGCTTTGTCCGTAGTGCCTCTGCAATTATTGTCCTATTATGCTTCTCTTGCGCTGGGTCATGATGTGGATAAACCACGTAACTTGGCGAAGAGTGTTACTGTGGAGTAGGATTGGTGATGCTTCATTAAGCTAACTGGCAGGATAGTTTGAATATCCAATATACGGTATTATAATAATTATATCGATAGTAGTACTTTTTATATGCATCGGATACATTCAGTTCCAAAGGATGGTTCAAAACAGTCAAACAAAATCATGAAGGTATAAGCCGCTATAATGCGGCTTATACCTTATTTTGATGGAATTCACGATCAAGCTTCATTTTGCCCTTCGGGTACATCATAAGATAATCGATTTACGGGTCGGATTAACAACTTTATTAAGGTGATTTTCCATTACAAGAGGGAGGGATATTTTATCGGTCATAGGCCGGTGGAATAGTCGAAGAGGTAGGCCAGAAGTTTCAAAAGTGAAACAGAGGTTATCCCTTTCAATATTGTATCTGACTTCATACGATCTAATATTTAACTGCTGGCTACTCAGAAAATTGTAAGGTAATATCGCCGTTATTTGTATAAGTAGATAATTTTTTCGAACCATTCTCTTTATTGGCAGGCAAATTGCTATCTCCTTTCTTTACCTTGCTTAAGATCGCAAAATCATCATATGACCCTAGAATTGAACCGCTAATATTTCCGTTTTTTGTTTCAAGGGTTATAGCCGTCCCTACATTCAATTTGTCCAGTTGGATATTTCCGTTATTTATGTTTACTTCCACTGTCCCTAAAAACGAGATTGTTGGTAATACAATACTTTCATTTGATGTTTTTAAAGTCAAATTTTTTAAAGTTGCATCAGGTATCCATACCTGAATAGTTCTGGTTACTTGTGAGCCTTTTCCTCCGATATAGTCGTTCCATTCCTTATTACTGTCACTTACCATTAACAGTTCTTTATCATCAGATAGATCAATGTTGTAAAAATCTTTCTCACTTTCATAGTAAACAATATGAATTTGTTCATCTTTAGATTGGAGGATAGTTATTTTTTTATCCTTTACATCAATTGTTAAGGTATCAATCTTTTGGGCAGGGATGATGTAATTTTTTTCCTCTATGGAAGTGGAGTGGGAGGAGCATCCTGCCAATGATATCAATAGTGTCACCAATATGCCTATAGTAGTTAGTAATTTTTTTGCAGTACTTTTCATTATAAAATGCTCCTTCGTTAAATCATTTTTCTTTTTAATATAGCCAGTCCTACGAATACCAATCCTAAGCTGCTCTGCAAAAAATTGCGATATGCAATTAAGCATTAGAGTTGAACATAATGATCTTGAAAAAGTCTACCCAAATATGTTGTAAGAGTTGGATCGGATCATTTTTGTATTTCGTTGCGTTTATCAGTCGCATATGTTTTAATCATCATAAACTTTTGTGTTACAAAAAGGTCAAGAGGGTAGATATGAACAACTATTTTACAATTAAGCAAGCAGCAGAGATCGTAGAGATGACCAGTGAGACCTTGCGGCACTATGATCGGATTGGATTAGTCAAGCCATGCCATAAAGATGAATTGTCGGGATATCGATACTATTCCGAGCAGGAGCTCGTAAAGCTGCAAACCATTGAACTGCTCAAAGCAATGGATCTTACTTTAATGGATATTAAAGATATATTGCAGCAGAATGATCTCTCTAAAGTAATTGAATTTCTAAAACAGGCAGAAAAAAGAGCAGACGATAAAATTGCTCGTCTGCAGTATGCAAAATCGAAAATTAAACGTGCCTATCTACATTATGAAAATAAGTTCCACAACGGTTATAGTCAAAGTGAAAATTACTTTGTCAGAAACATAGAGGAAAGGGTAATTATGCTTTCGAATAAAATGGAAAGCCCCACACTTAAGAATTTATGGGACTATCACAGACATTTCTATCAACAAATTGAGACTTCTCTGCGTTCACAATTTCTGTTTGAAGATATGGCGGGAATGTTCACGACTGAAGGAATAACACGGTTATTTGCTGTTTGCTTGAAATATCCGTCTTTAGAGGGGTTAACTGTGCTACCAGAAGGGGACTATCTGTGTGCAAACTGTACCGAAGAGAATAAGAATGCTGTATTACAAAATTTACTTGAAAGGGCAAAGACGGAATACGATGTGTGTCCAGATTTTGTTCTTCATAACATTATTGTGACTGGAATATTGCAGTGGGATTATCAGATACAACTGTTCATTAAGAAACGCACATGTTAGATTAAATACAAAGGAAAAGGTTTAGGAAGAGAGAATCGTTTGATTAAAAGTCGCTAATTTAGCGGCTTTTTTTTGATTAAGCAATCACGTTTCTTGCCCCAGGCTGAGGACAAGTACGTTATACTTCGCCGATTAGCTAAATATTTAACTATAGTTCAATGTTATCTATTTAGCTAACTGGCAGATTAACGCTATAAGCCTCTTAGGATTAGTATGCTTAAGTGAAAAAAGTATTCTCATGAATTATCTAATGTGAATAAATACAAATTCCACTGCAGTTAATCCATTTTCTATACATATTTTTAATAGTATATTGAGGTAAATAAAGTGATTATTCACTTTGATAATTCCGAAATTGCTTTGTCGGTATTATTTTATGGCTTCGTAAGGATTGCAAACCATCGAAATATGGGAGTTTAAAACAGATGTTGTGCCGTAGTTAGTTTTTTGAAAGGAAGGTATAGGGGTGAGTATTTATTATGCTTCAAGCAAAGAGGATATCACTAAGGATGCACTCCAAGAGTTATTTCTTTCGGTAGAATGGGAGTCTGGCAAGTATCCAAACGAGCTTTTACAAGCAATCGGAGGGTCTCATTCAATTGTTACCGCTTGGGAAGGAGGAAAGCTTGTCGGTTTAATAAATGCTTTGTCAGATGGTGTTTTAACGGTATATTTTCATTATATGCTTATTAATCCGAGTTATCAGAGTATAGGTATAGGTAAGGAAATGATGAATATAATGCTTGATAGATATAAAGGGTGTAAAACAAAAGTATTAATTTCTTATCCTCATGCAGTGGATTTCTATAATAAATTTGGCTTTAATACAGAGGATGGAGCTATACCAATGTTTATCTCAGAGTTGATATGATTAAAATAACGGATCACGATAGTTTAATCGCAACAAGAAGGCAGCCGATCAGAGGATCAGCTGCCGTTTTTATTGAAGTAAAGGGGCAGGATAACTCAGTAATTTCGCGAATACTCAAAAGATGGAATTATCACAAAGCTCCCGAATAAGACGTTATAAGAAATCGGCGAGAAACTATAAGGAGCAGAAAACATGAAATGCCCTCACTGTAACACCGAATTAAGTGAACTTCCTTTATGTTACGGAAGTGAAGCACCATATTATTTTTACACTGTACCAGAAGAGAAAAGAACAGAATTAATTAGAGATTTTTGTGTAATTGATGAACAGCATTTCTTTATTAGAGGCCATATTGAAATACCAATAATCGATAGCAAAGAGAAATTTATATGGAGTGTGTGGGTTTCTCTTAGTGAAGAAAACTTTCTGAAGTCTAATGAATTATTGCACGTAGAAGGAAGGGAGACGGAAGAACCTTATTTTGGTTGGTTATCGACTGAACTTTCAATATATCCAATAACTACATTATCGTTAAAGACAATGGTGCATACACAAGAGGTTGGTGCTGTTCCGTTAATAGAATTAGAACAAACGAATCATCCACTTGCAGTTGAACAAAGAGAAGGAATTACAATGGAGAGAGTTAAAGAAATTGCTCATTTAATAAATCATAGTCAGTAAGAGAAAAATTTGAATCTATAGTCGAAGAAGCTGCCGACATCTTATTAAATCATATCTACGCCAGCAGACAACCTTGCAAGGCTAAACTCGGTGTGTAATGTCGTTTAAGCTAACAGGAGACTTTTGTTCAATGAAACAGAGACAATCTAATATTTTATTTTCTGCTGACAATGACACGTTAGTCCCGATGATGTGAATAATCATCGGGACTTTTTATTCAAAAGGCAAATTTTAGATGCTATTACCATGATTGTACGGAATGTTATTTCCTGATTATTTGAATTGCCGCCTGGACCGGTCGAAGCAACTGCTTAATCGGTCAACCTGAGATGGAGATACAAGAAATCGTCCTGTCCAAGTTCCCGGACGGTCGGAGAGTGAATTGAAATATACTTGTAACTAATGCAGCAGCTGACCTAAAGAGTGGGGCAGCTGCTGCATTAGTATGGAAATCTGAAGGACACCGGAGATCTTGGCTAGTCAGAGCTCATTTTTTGGATCAGGAATTTACTCCGGAGAAAATTAGAACTCGTAGGTCTTTAGTTCTCCATTTCTTGACGCCAGTTTCAGAATATTTCCATCCTCAGGCATCCCTTCAAAATATGCTCTTATTGTGCCTGTTGTACACTGGTGCCCGCATATGAGGATATTGATCTCTTTTCCACCGTGTTCCGCTTCAAGCTCCTTCATAAACCCAAAGACTCTTGAGACATAATTAGCGACATCTTCAACATTCTCGTAAAAGGCTGGATCAGGAATGCCTCCTGCCAGTCTGACCTCTTCTTTTTTCAGACCATCGGCTGTGCCCAAATCAAAGACATTAAGCCGTTCATCGTTGCAGGCTTGCATACCGGTTGCGATTTCAGCTGTTTGAACAGCTCGTTCCTGTGGTGAGGAGAAGATATAATCAAACTGGATTCTATTGATTTTTTCTTTAAGGTTCTCCGCTTGTTGGAATCCGGCGTTATTCAAGGGAAGGCCATTGCGGCCCTGAACTCTCCCTTCTTTGTTAACGTCTGTTTCTCCGTGCCTGATCACATAAAGCATGATTAACCTCCCGATGTATCTATAATTTTCTGATTTCCTGGAGCTTTAGATTACGAAAAATTTTGACGGATCGACTCAGCTTTTTCTTTGGTAAAGACACCTGAATCAAGCAGGTCTAGTATGGACAATACTCCTCCACGAGAACCCCAGCTCCCTTCATCGATCACTTGGAAGGATACCCACCAGCCTGGAGATGGCTCCTTCATGTCAAGAGCTTGGGTCAAATTAGAAAGTATATTCTGAATAACCTCTTTTCGAACCTCATTTCTCCAGTCGCCGTCCATGACCAGAATGTTTATGAGGATGATATCCCTTTCCGGTGTATCCACTACCAATTTCCCCCCAATACCCATATGTTCGGTGGAGAACTCTGAGAATCGGACCTGGAAACCTTCACGTGCAGGCGGGCAAAACTGTCCAATCTCTGGAACTAGTACTGCATCTGTCAGTGTTTCCGCAAGAATGCGGCGTTGCTCTAAAGAAATACGGCCTTCCGGATAGTTAACTGCAATCATAGTCATGATGATTCGCTCCTTTTTTTTGTAGGCGACATTTAAGAAATAGTCGGACTTCTAAATGAGCATCCTGCTCATACCTATAATCTAAACGGCTATCAAAGCATTGTCAACAAAGATTATTTTAAAAATATATATTATTATAATATATGTGCGAAATCAGTGTATCTTCAGCTGAAATGTTTTATAATAAACTTGTCAGCTTCATTCGAGGTTAGCGTTTTGATTTTGGCAGCATTTCCATGGGAGGTAATATTAAAATGGCTTCACTATCGGCAAAAGAGAACACGATGCTTGCCATATTAGGCATTCTTACAATTGGTCCCCACACTGGCTACGATATTAAACAGCATATGGAACAAAGCACCCAGTATTTTTGGAAAGAAAATTATGGTCAAATCTATCCAGGTCTAGCTGAGCTTCTGAAAAACAAGGATGTGGCAGTCCGTGTACAGCGCCAGGATGGAAAGCCTGATAAAAAAATATACAGCATTACAGAACAGGGGAAGCAACTCTTAAATAATTGGCTCTCCCAACCCATGGAGCACATGGTGATGCTAAAGAAGAACGAATTATTACTAAAGGTTTTTTTTGGAAGTAATACTTCAGCTGATATTATTATCGGGCATATACTGGATCATAAGAAAAAGCTAGAGGAAGCATTACAGATCTTTTTGGGACTTGAGGAATGGCTTCTAAAGCAAGAAACGGATGACCCCAATATTAAATACTGGCTAATCACAAATGATTATGGGAAAAGACAGTTTAGCAGCCTTATTCATTGGTGTGATGACAGTATCAGTTTGCTTAATAAATCCATTTGAATAATCCTAAAGAACCCACGCCTGAGAGATTTATATGACCCGACAATTGATGTTTTCTTTCATGAGTTGTCGCCCGTGAAACACTCAACGTCACCCGTACTCCTATTAGGGAGTTAACGGGTGGCGTTTTTTCATGCCCAATTCTACATATGTAGTATCAACAAGGCGTGCCCTAAAAGATCACGGGTTAAATTGCAATCAATTTCAAGCTAATGGAAAGTTAGCTTTACATACACACTTCAATGTGTTATTCTTACGGAAAGTTAACTTTCCATAATTGCTTCAGGAGGTAAGATATTGAAAAACAGGCTTGAAGAGATTAGAAAAGAAAAAGGCATTAAACAAGAAGAACTAGCGGATAAATTGGAAGTATCCAGGCAAACGATTGGTTCACTTGAAAATGGCCGGTATAACCCATCCATCATTCTTGCATTTAAGATTGCGCGATTTTTTGAAATGAGTATTGAAGATATTTTCATTTACGAGGAGGAGCTGGGTAATGAAAACGGCAAGTAAATGGGTGCTCTTAAAAATTGCAGGTGCTATTATGGTTTATATGGGTGGATTTATTTTAATCGACGAGAAGCTAAAAGGAATTTCCGGTTTGCTCATTGGTGTGGGTTCAGTCCTTGCAGTGCTTGGAGTAGGAAATATGGTGTATTCGTTATGGCTTAATAAGCCAAAGAACAAAGTAAAAAATGATGAGAAAGTTAGAATGAGTAAAATTGAGGCTAATGATGAACGGAAAATAAGAATAAGAGAAAAAGCGGGTTGGAAAACTAATATTGTTAACTTTTACATCCTAATGGCTCTAACTGTTGTATTTAGTTTAATGGGAGTAGATCAAACTGTAGTCACTGTGTTATGTGGTGTTTTTGTTTTTCAAATCTCCTTAGGAATCTTCCTGTTTAATTATTATGCTAAGAGAATGTAATTGGAATGACGTAACATCAATTAGAATATTCGAAAATATTTTGTTAGGAGAGAATGACATGGAAGTATTTGCAGAATATTTAGCGCAGATTGATAACCCGCAACATCGGGAAAGAATGGAAGAGGTTTTAGCTTGGGTAGCTGGAAAATTTACTGATTTAAAGCCAAAAGTTGCGTGGAATCAGCCTATGTTTACCGATCACGATACTTTTATTATTGGTTTTAGTGTATCCAAACATCATTTGGCGGTTGCCCCTGAAATTGCAGGAATTAATCGTTTTTCTGATGAAATTGTGCAGGCAGGTTATGATCACACCAAGCAGTTGTTCCGCATCCGGTGGGAAAGTCCCGTTGATTTCTCATTACTTGAAAAAATGATCGAGTTTAATATGTTGGATAAGGCAGACTGTTCAACTTTTTGGCGGAAATAAAATGTATTATTTAGCGTTCAATTCATTTTAAGCAAATTTATATGTGGAAGCCCCGGAGGACAAGTCACTTTTAATATGTGATTTGTCTTTTTTATTTGAATTTTCAGCACGAAATATTCAATATTTTGGAAGGTGGATGGAATGTTGGAAGCGAATTTATACACGTTAGTTCAACCTGTTATGCGGAGCAGGCAGACAATCCGAGGAGACTACGACCCGGTGCTGGAACGCCTTAAGCCACTAGTATTCCTGAACGCGGAAACGTTTAAGAGGTCAGGGTATTGCTGCGATTCTAGATGTCAGAAGAAATGTATTACGCATTTGCAACTGCAAGTGTCGTAAACGCAACCTCAATCATATAGCATAGACTCCATTGTTTTTCTATAATTAAGGCAAGATATAGCAAAGGAGAGCAAGCAAATGTCTTTCAGTGAAAAATTGTTGCAACTTAGAAAAGAAAAAGGTTATTCCCAGGAAATGCTGGCCGAAAAACTGTGCACAACCAGACAGGCAGTCAGCAAGTGGGAAAACGGACAGGGGTTCCCCGAAACCGAAAAATTGCTAATGATTGGAAACCTGTTCGAGGTGTCCATTGATTATTTGCTAAAGGAGGGAGAGGTAAAGGGCGGGGTTGAAGAGCGTGGGTATTATGTCAGCCAAGAGATGGCGGAAGGGTATTTGATTCATCAGCGAAAGTCATCCAATCGCATTGCGACAGGTGTGTGCCTTCTAATTATGTCTTTTTTGCCGTATTTGATGCTTCGGAAGGAACAAGTCATTTATTCTTTTCTTATTATCATTTTGTTGGCGGCAGCGGGTGTCGTTGTTCTTGTGTCCGCCATACTGAAAGACGAGGAAAGGTACCATGTGCTGGATAAAGAGGCTCTTATGCTGGATCAAGGTTATGTGAAGCAATTAACAGAACGTTTGAATAGATTGAAGAGTAGGTACGCAACTGTGATCATTGTGGGTGCTGGCATGTTGGCGGTAGGTGGAATGGGCTTTTTGCTAGAGAGAAAGGGGATCTCCAAAGGCGTGTTAATCCCTTATTATCCTATTTGCGTCATTTTGATTGCTATAGGCACATATGTAATTATTCGAACATCTACTTTGTTGTCCTCCTATAGTCTGCTGATCTACAATGAGAAGCATATTAATCGGAGGAATGACGGCTTTTGGAGAAAAATAAGAAAAAAGTTGGCGGAATAATAAGCTAGGCTCTTGAATCAATGTATAATATTTAGCAGATGTCTATTGTTAACAATATGTAACGAATCCTGATTAAGAAAGCAAATAAGTTAAGGAATATTATGTTAATGGGGAACTTTAGTTTAATGAAACAGCGACAGTCTAGGACTTTATTTTCTCGTCCATTGCTGTCGCTGTTTCAATTTCTAGGGTCAGTTTAAAACTTATTTTATGAAGTCAGAAGGTATAATAATTAGAAGAGCAGCGTGGAATGGAGAGCCTATAAGACGCTAAAGAGTTTGATGATACTAAATTCATACAATAAGATTAATCTATGAGACTATTAAGGAGGTAATAAACACTCCAAGGAGAGGAACCTATGAACAAATTAAGGGCAATCATAGTTCCGTTATTCTTAATCTTTTTATTGGGATGTAGTAAGGAGCAAATTAGCGATAATTCAAAAAAAGAATATAGCCAAGCTGAACAATTTATTACCGATATGGGCTATCTGATCATTAGTAATGAAGGAATTGTTTCTGAATATTTATTAGATAAAAAACTGCTGACGGAAATGCCATACATGCAATACTGGAGTGTTCAAAGTGTTGATCCAGTCGATTATATAGGCAAGGAAATAACTACAAGTAAGTTCATCGTTAAAAATCACCCCTTAGATAATAAGAAGGATAATACAAAAAAACAAACCCTGATTTTTCTGCTAGAAGCAGACGATGAAGTGATAGGAGGCTATAGTTTTCCTGATTTCGATGAATTACATATGGGCTGGGTTTACACCATTGATGGAAAAACACTCGAAGAATTGACCAGAGAAGCTTTCCCGAAATGGTCTAAGGAGTGGAATTTAAGATATAAATAATGGTTGGGGAGTATTTATAAAGGAGCAGATATGAAAAAACTAATCCTAGTGCTTGTAGCGGTGGTTATTATTTCGAATGCGATATGGAGTTATTTATATTTCAATAAAGAGGTCGAAACAAATTTAAACACTGGTGTTCAAGTATATACGCTTAAGGGTACAGGGGATACATGGGATGTTTTAGATTACAAAATAATAATTTCATCTAGCAAAATTTTACGGGGACATGGGAAGTTAGTGTTCAAGGGAGACCCAAGCGCTTTAGTGAATAGTAGCTATTATAAGTATGAAGTTAATGAAAAAAACACTAATAATAAGGATGAAACAGTTCTTGTAAATGAAGCTAGGTCAACGGATGGACCCATTTCAATATTAAGTAACACTGATATCGGGTCTATAACTGGTCCATATTTATATGACGAATTAAATAAAAATAGACAAAATTATGAAAACACCACTTTATCTATTACATGGAATGATAATGAAGGGGAGCTTCATTCCGAAACAATAAGTTTAGATATTGAGAGTGAAATTTCTCTTAAGGATGATCTTTAAGGGTGATAAATCCAAGAGACTAAGATTGAATCTCTACGGACTGAAGGAAGATCCTCTACGCCCCAAAAGCCTGCCGGTACTTCACAGGAGACATGCCTTCAAACCTTCTGAACACTTTAATGAAATAGCTGGACTGGGCAAAACCGGACTGAGTCGCAACCTGAGCAATGGAGAGTCCTGTGGAAACCAGTAAAAGCTTGGCTTTAGCCAGCCGACAATCGGTTAAATAACGGTTTGGAGTTTTACCCATAACCACCCGGAACAGCCTTAGAAAATGATAGCTGCTGTAACCGGTCAATCTTGCCATCGATTCAAGAGACCAAGGGCTGGCACATTCGACATGAATGATATCTGCAGCACTGCGGATGGACTGCCTAACCTCGTGCGGTACTGAGCCGTGAAGCGGCTCGGAGTTCTGCAGCAAGTTTACTAGAAGCTCATACAGCAGAGCAGATAGTCTTGGCTCGCTACGGGTCACGTAGGAAGCACTCAGTAGGTACATTTCCTCGAATAGCTCGTCCAGCTTAGCATCCAAATCAAAAGTGAACAGGTATGCACGAGACTGGTCCACTTCTTCTAATAAGGGAAGGACAATTTCAGTGTTAAAATGAACCCAGCGGACATCCCAAGGCTCGCCTGGGTCAGAGCCGTATTGCTGATAAGCCCCTTTGGGGTACAGAAAACCTCGTCCTCTACTCATCGGAATACGTTCGCCCTCATGGAATACATAACCCTCCCCACCAAAGATCAAATGCAGGTTATAACTCCCCAGAAACCCTTCGCTTCTTCTCTCTGTATGTTGTGGAAAGTGAGTGTAATGTCCCAAAAATTCAGGATAACAGACATATTTTGAAAAAGCCGGTGTCGGCAAATACCATTGTTTCTTCATGTTTGGCAGCACCCATTTCTGTAGCGCAACAGAGCGCAAGTTGGATTAAGGCAATGAACGCAAGATTGTTATATGATAGCAATATTTTGTTATATAAGACCTCTTAACATTGATACTACAATAGAATTATATAATATTGAAAGCATATTTTTAATACTTTGGAGGTAATGATGAAGAAACCTGTCGCAACTGAAAAATTCGAGCTTGGCGTCTGTTATTATCCGGAGCACTGGCCAGAAAACATGTGGGAGGACGATTATCGCCGGATGCGTGAACTCGGCTTTACGATCATTCGGATGGGGGAGTTTGCTTGGTCTATTTTTGAACCGGCAGAAGGGCAGTTTCAGTTCGGGCTCTTTGATCGGGCGATTGATCTAGCACATAAATATGGTCTTCAGGTTGTACTTGGTACTCCGACGGCCACGCCTCCAGCTTGGTTGACTGATAAGTATCCCGAAGTTTTAAATGTAACCTACGAAGGTGTTACACTTCAGCATGGCATGCGCCGTCATTATAATTACAGCAGTCCTAAATACCGGGAACTGTGTGCACGTATTGCAGAACAAATGGCTGAACATTACGGCAATCATCCGGGTGTAGTTGGCTGGCAAATTGATAATGAGCTCAACTGTGAGATCAGTGAATTTTATTCGGAGAGTGACCATAAGGCTTTCCGGGAATGGCTACAGCAGAAATATGTTACACTTGAGCATTTGAACGAGGCTTGGGGAGCTGTTTTTTGGAATCAAAGCTATAGTGACTGGTCTCAGGTCTATCTTCCACGTCCGACTCCAGTACCGAAGCAACCCAATCCTCATCAGGCATTGGATGAAAAACGGTTTATTTCGGACAATACAATTTCTTTTGCCAAAAACCAAGCGGATATCATCCGTAAACTTGCCCCTAAGCAGTGGGTAACCACGAACGGTCTGTTCGGGCATCTCGATAGCCATGAAATGACGGATGAACTGTTGGATTTCTTCAGCTATGATTCCTATCCTCAGTTCTCTACTATTTTTTATGACCCGAATGAGCGGAATCCGCTGAATGATAGAGGCTGGGGACTGTCGTTATCTGTTGTTCGTTCGATATCCCCGAATTTCTGCATTATGGAGCAGCAGTCGGGCCCGGGTGGCTGGGTGAACCGGATGGATATGCCTTCTCCAAAGCCCGGGCAGATGCGGTTATGGACTTATCAGTCGATCGCTCATGGAGCAGATATGGTGTTATATTTCCGCTGGCGGACAGCTACGATGGGCAATGAAATTTATTGGCATGGAATCAATGACTATCATAATCAGCCTAACCGGAGAGTGCGGGAAGCGGGGCAGATCGGTCAGGAGCTGGCAGCAGCAGGTCATGCGTTTGTCGGTACTCGTAATCAGGCTAACATTGCTATTGTTCGTGATTATGACAATGAGTGGGATGGAGAATACGATGTTTGGCATGGCCCGTTTATGTGGAAGAGCAATAAGGAGTGGTACAAGGCGCTTCAGCAGAAGCATATCCCGAATGACGTACTCTATTTACGCAAAAAAACAACGCTGGAGGAGCTTGCAAGGTACGACGTGCTTATCTATCCTCACCCAGCGATTATGACAGATGAGACAGCAGCACTGCTGGATGAATATGTTCAGCAAGGCGGCAAACTGATCTTCGGCTGTAGAACCGGCTATAAGGATGAGCGCGGTCAATGTAATATGCGTCCTTTCCCAGGTGCTGCTAAGGATCTATGCGGGATCACAGTTGAAGAATTCACAATGGTTAAGGGCAGTCGTCAGCCAACAACAATTAGCTGGTCAGGCGCGGCCGAAGTCGTTACGGGAGCAGATGACTTTAATGATATTCTCAAAATAGAGGAAGCTTCGGTTGAAGTGATGGCGGTTTACGCCTCTGATTATTATGCAGGAAAACCGGCGGTATCTAGAAATCGTCGCGGCAAGGGTGAGGTTTGGTATTACGGAGCCGTATTTAATGAACAGGCAGCGGCTGAGATCATAAATTTAATTGATCTACAATCGCCAGCAGATTGGCTGGAGCTCCCAGAAGAGGTAGAGCTGCAAGTCCGTACCGGAGCTTCTTCCAGTTATGCTTTTTTGCTTAATTATAGTGAGACTCCTGTCACGATCCATCTTCATGAGACCAAAACAGATTTACTGAGCGGCACAACATTGTCGGGCGAGGTTCTTCTGGAAGGATTTGGGGTATTGGTGTTGAACTAACGTATACATTGATCTCACATTTGAGTAGATTTGGATAATTCTCTCTTTTCGGTTATACTTTGAAGTAGCAATTATATAGTCACGGGAGCTTGGTGGAACCAGGCTGAGAGGATAGTTATAACTATCGACCGTCAAACCTGATCTGGATAATGCCAGCGGAGGAAATGGAGCTCTATTTCTATTTGTCTACTCTAAGGCCGCATCTTATACAGATGTGGCCTTTTCTATGTGTGGGAGTAGACCGTCTCCGCTTGATCAAATCACCTTATAGGAGGAATTGAGATGACAAGCGAATTGAACAACGATCCAATCAATCTATCAGCTTTTCCAGCAAGTCAAAAAGTGTATGTAAAGGGTTCACGGCCTGATATACAGGTGCCTATGCGGGAGATCTCACTTAGTCCAACTGCGGGCATAGACGGCGAAGAGGAGAATGCCCCAATTCATGTCTATGACACAAGCGGGGCTTACACGGATGCTAATATTCATACTGATATTCGTCAGGGGTTAGAGCCCAATCGTCTAAGCTGGATTGAGGAACGAGGGGATGCGGAAGCGTACGAAGGAAGAACCGTGAAGCCTGAAGATAACGGGAATGCAACAGGAAAAGCTGTGGCGGAAGTGTTTCCAGCGCTCCATAGAAAACCTTTGCGAGCGAAAAAGGGGCGTAATGTCTCTCAAATGCATTATGCACGCAAAGGGATTATTACTTCGGAAATGGAATACGTTGCGATTCGTGAGAATGTGGCACCGGAATTTGTAAGAGATGAAGTAGCCCGCGGCCGCGCCATCATCCCAGCGAATATCAATCATCCAGAGAGTGAACCAATGATTATTGGACGCAATTTTTTAGTGAAGATCAATGCCAATATAGGAAATTCCGCAGTATCCTCATCCATAGAGGAAGAGGTAGAGAAGATGAGATGGGCCACCCGCTGGGGTGCAGATAATATAATGGATCTCTCAACAGGTAAAAACATTCATACGACACGCGAGTGGATCATCCGTAATTCTCCTGTTCCTATTGGAACGGTGCCTATCTATCAAGCGTTGGAAAAAGTGAATGGGAAAGCGGAAGATTTAACGTGGGAAGTATACCGTGATACGCTCATAGAGCAAGCGGAGCAAGGGGTTGATTATTTTACCATTCATGCAGGGGTTCTGCTTCGTTATATCCCGTTGACTGCACAACGTATGACAGGCATTGTTTCAAGAGGTGGCTCCATCATGGCGGCATGGTGTCTTGCGCATCATCAAGAGAACTTTTTATATACACATTTTGAAGAGATATGTGAAATCATGAAGCTGTACGATGTTTCTTTTTCCCTAGGCGATGGATTACGTCCGGGTTCGATTGCTGATGCGAATGATGAAGCACAATTTGCCGAGTTAGAGACGTTAGGTGAATTAACAGCTATAGCTTGGAGTCATGATGTACAGGTAATGGTAGAGGGTCCAGGACATGTGCCGATGCACTTGATTAAAGAGAATATGGATAAGCAACTTGAAACTTGTAACGAAGCCCCTTTTTATACATTAGGTCCACTGACTACAGATATTGCGCCTGGTTATGATCATATTACCTCTGCTATAGGTGCAGCGATGATTGGTTGGTTCGGTACAGCTATGTTATGTTACGTAACTCCGAAGGAACATCTTGGCCTGCCTAATAAGGAAGATGTACGTATAGGGGTCATTACTTATAAAATAGCGGCTCATGCCGCAGATTTGGCGAAAGGGCATAAAGGAGCACAAGACCGGGATAATGCTCTTTCGAAAGCCCGTTTTGAATTTCGTTGGCGTGATCAATTTCATTTATCGTTAGATCCTGAGCGAGCGCTCGAATATCATGATGAGACATTGCCTGCGGAAGGCGCTAAAACAGCTCATTTCTGTTCCATGTGCGGGCCGAAATTTTGCAGTATGAAGATCTCTCATAATATCCGGAATACGACGAGAATTGAATCAGGAATGCAAGAGAAGGCGCAAGAGTTTCTCCAAGGCGGGAGCCTCATTTATAGATAACTTTTTCTGCTAAAAAGAAATATCTAAAAGAAGTCGTCATTGGCGGCTTCTTCTTTTATACTTTGAATAGATAGGAGTTGATGAATTGGAAGCGATTCGTTCAGAGGAAGCCATTTTAGAGGATTTAAGTAATAGTTTCTATCATTTTTTTGGATTGAAAGTCCTTCATGCTACCCCAATAAAACGTGGCTGGTTAAATCTTAAGTGGAAAATCACAACGGAATCAGGACCATTTCTACTTAAACAATACAACAAAAAAAGATATAAATTGTATAACCCAGAAGAACTGAGCTTCGCCTTTTCTCAACAGAAAAGATTGTATCTACAGGGACTCCCATGTCCCGAATTGTTGGCTTATAACCATAAAGTTTTACTGGAATCAGATATGGGAGAGACGTTTATGGTTATGGAATATTGTGAAGGGCGTGTCATAGAGCCGGGCAAAATTAACATCCTTCAAATGTTTGATTTGGGTCGTGCCACAGGTAAAATGCATCGTTTATTAAATGATGGGACCCTTAGTTTGAAAAGAACCCCACAATTTATTCCCCAAAGCCCTGAGGAACGTTTAGAACATTGGAATGTACTCCTACAACAATCAAAGGAAATGGGCAAAACTTCACTCATCACTGACCTAGAGATACAACTGAGAGCGACTGAAGAAATAGATCCGGAAATATTCGATGGACTTGAAGCTGGATGGGCACATCGTGATTTATGGGTTGATAATCTTTTATTTCAAGATAGTCAATTGTCTGCAATTCTAGATTTTGATCGGTTCAAATATGATTATCCGCAGCTTGATGTTGCACGTGCAGTGATGTCATGTGCTTTAGATGAAGATTTAGATGGAGCACTAGCTTCAGCATTTATTGACGGATATCGTGAGGAACGAACGGTGGAGCAGGGGTATTTAACAAAATCATTGCAGTTGTTGTGGTATATGGAAAGCCCGTGGTGGATTAATGCCGCGATGGACAAACATAGTGTACCTCCAAAACGTTTTGCAAAAGAAATGAATTGGCTGGCTAAGAACCTGAACAATTTACCTGGTATCTTAGGGAACTTATAGTGAAAACGATTGAATTATAGCCTAAAAGATGCATTGACCAGCAAAAGTTTGGCGCCTATAATCTTAACAAGGAAAATCCATCAGATATAGAGCTGTTTGTAAACGCATACAATGAGTTTTTTCCTTATTAATCATTGAAGGAGGAGATCAAACCTATCAAGTATTTCTTTTTTTCTCATTTTTGCAAACGTTTGCACCCCACGATAGCGCTTAAAATCGTAAGCTGCACTTAAAATTATGAGGAGGTTATTTACTTGGTATCCAAACAATCCAGGCGTTATATTTCGTGGTTAATTATTTTTTCACTCATTTTTAGTTTATTTGGTTTATCGGGTGGAGCATCGGCCAGCAATACGGATCATACAGTCACCTATACCAATCCTACAGCGGCAGCTGTGACCTTACATTGGACTACGAATAACTGGGCTAATACTACGGACACGGTGATGACCAAAAATGGAACCACGTTCATCGCCAACCTCAATGTTCAGGAAGGCGCCACCCTAATTTATTGTTATCACATCACGGCTCCAACGGATAGTTGGGACAATAACGGCGGGAAGAACTGGACGGTTGTTATTCCGGTCGCCGGGAAATACGAAGCAGAGAGTGCATCCCTGTCTGGTGGTGCAAAAGTAAATACGAATCACACCGGATATTCGGGCACTGGTTTTGTTGATGGATATACAACTACAGGAGCAGCCACCACTTTTAACGTCCAGGCTTCCGCAGCAGGGTCCTATAATGCCACGCTTCACTATGCTAATGCATCCGGCAGTGCTAAAAAAGTGTCCATTTATGTCAATGGAATAAAGGTTACACAGACAACATTAGCCAACCTGACCAACTGGGATACATGGGCAGACCAAACAGAAACACTCTCTTTACAGGCAGGAAATAACACGCTTGCTTATAAATATGACTCGGATGATAGCGGGAATATTAATATCGACTATGTGACCCTTTCGGCCGGAGCTACACCAACACCAACGATAACTCCTACCCCAACAGTGACACCAACACCTACGGTAACTCCTACCCCAACAGTGACGCCAACACCTACGGTAACTCCTACACCTACGGTAACTCCTACACCAACAGTGACGCCAACACCTACCATAACACCCACACCAACGCCAACAGTGACGCCAACACCTACACCTACTTCAGCGGGGCTAACCGTTCACTTTAAGAAACCAGCAAGCTGGAATGCAGCGATCCGCATCCATTACTGGAATCTGAATCCGGTAACCGTTCCGACTAGTGGAGCATGGCCGGGAATACTGATGAAATCGGACGGGAACGATTGGTATAGCTATACTGTTCCAAATGCTACAGGGGCAAGCCTGATCTTTAATGACGGCAATGGCAAGCAGACGGCTGACTTATCTCGCAGCGTAAAAGAGGGCTGGTATAACTCAGATAACGTATGGTATGACGCCAATCCAGACGTTCCTAAGGTTCCGGTGATATCCGTCTCTCCTGTGCCCAAAACCTATGATTCTGCCCAAACGGTGACCCTATCCAGTACAAATAGCGGCGATAAAATTTATTATACGACCGACGGATCAACACCTACGACAACCTCAACGTTGTATACGACTCCAATCCAAGTACCTTCTTCTTTGACTATCAAAGCATTCGGCGTTAACTCTATAGGGCAAGCGGGTAATGTAGGCTCTTTTGCTTATGTGATTGATCTGAATGCCGATTTGCAAGCTCCGATTATCACTGCGAATCTGCCTGTTGGGAATTCGAGCTCAGCGGTTTCCGTATCTTTTAATATAAAAGACAACAAGGCGGCAACGACCACAGCATATTACACAGATAATGGTACGGAACCAACAACGAGTTCAAAAGTCTATATTTCAGGCAATGCACTGACATCTCTTACCGGACCGTCTATCTTGATTAACAAGACGACAACCTTAAAATTCCTTGTGATCGATGGTGCCGGAAATGAAACTAAACAGAGTTTTGTTTATAACATTGGTAATAAGGGCGATTTTCGTGAAGATACGATTTATTTTGTAATCACTTCCCGGTTTTATGACGGTGATCCGAGTAACAACGAACATGCATGGGAGGATGCCAAGGCAGGAAATCCGGACTCTGATCCAGCTTGGCGAGGGGATTTTAAAGGACTGATTCAAAAGCTCGATTACATTAAAGCACTAGGCTTCAGTGCCATCTGGATTACACCTGTGGTGCAGAATGCCAGCGGTTATGATTATCATGGGTACCATGCAATAAATTTTGCAAAAGTAGATCCAAGATATGAATCCGCAGGGGCATCTTATCAGGATTTGATCAATGCAGCACACGCTAGAGGGATAAAGGTTATTCAAGATATTGTCGTCAATCATACCGGTAATTTTGGAGAAGAAAATCTGTTCCCGATGTTCAAAAAAGATCCAACGGCGGCGGACACCGTGAGTAACATGCTCAAAATTACGGATAAGCTGCCAGCTAACTATGATTCCATGGCCCCGGATCAGCAATATCAGGCAAGACTTGCCTTAATGAAGACTGCGGAGACTAACAATAACATTTACCATACAGAAAAAAGTCTTTCTTGGGAGTCTTACACCGTCCAGACAGGACAGATTGCGGGAGACTGTGTGGACTTAAACACAGAGAATCCTCTAGTGAATCAGTATCTAATCGACAGCTATAATCAATATATTGATATGGGTGTGGATGCTTTCCGGGTCGATACTGTAAAGCATGTAAGCCGGTATATTTTTAACAAATATTTTGTGCCGGCATGGAAAACAAGAGGGGGCTCAGACTTCTTTGTCTTTGGGGAAGTGGCTACTCGGTACAGAGATGTGTGGAACAGTGGAATTCCGGCGATATCAACACCATTTTATACTTGGAAAAGCTCAAAACCCTATCCAGGTGACGGTCAAAATGACTACGCTTCCAACAAGCTATCGGTGGAACAAGAGTGGGCAGATAACTCTACTACAGCAGGACAACCTACCTCGAACAATGCTTTTTTAACAGGAAATACTTATCATACGCCTGATTATTCGAAGAAATCGGGTATGGATGTTATTGATTTTCCAATGCACTGGGCTTTCAAAACTGCTCAGGAAGCATTCAGTATGAGAAGCGGTGATCAATTCTATAATGATGCTACCTGGAATGTAACTTATATTGACTCTCATGACTATGCACCTGACCAAGCACCAGAAAATCAAAGATTTGCCGGCACACAGGACACTTGGGCTGAGAATCTCGCGCTGATGTTCACCTTCCGAGGAATACCTGCGATCTATTATGGTTCTGAAATTGAGTTCAAAAAAGGATCAGTCATTGATGTAGGTCCAAATGCGCCGTTAAGTACAACAGGCCGTGCTTACTTTGGCGATCATATTGAGGGTAGTGTTACTGTTCAAGATTACGGTAAATATACCAATGCTACTGGCACACTTGCAGACTCGTTAAATTATCCTCTGGCGAAACATATCAGACAACTTAATTTAATTAGAAGAGCTGTTCCTGCTTTGCAAAAAGGCCAATATTCTACAGAAAATGTATCAGGTGATTTGGCATTTAAAAGAAGATACACTGATAGTAGCAAAGGAATCGATAGCTTTGCTTTGGTTACGATCTCAGGAAATGCAACATTCACCGGAATTCCTAACGGAACATATGTGGATGCGGTCACTGGTGATACCAAAACCGTTACCAACGGTGTGATCACAATCAACTGCTCCGGTAAAGGAAATGCACGGGTGTATGTATTGAACGGTAGTGGTGGAATCGGAGAGTCAGGAACCTATTTGAAGTAGGATCTTGTATCCATTTCATAGTTAAAAAGAAGCAACATCAGCTCGGATTCCGCAACTGATGTTGCTTCAATTTCATATATGTGGAGAGATATTATGCATACTATAGACGTCGATTTAGTAGCAAGATTAATAAATGAACAATTTCCTGAATGGTCCGATTTAGAGATCAGACCTGTGAAATTCAGTGGGCATGATAATCGGACTTTTCATTTAGGTGAACAGATGAGTGTGCGATTACCAAGTGCAGTCGCTTATGTTCCTCAAGTGGAGAAAGAACAACAATGGTTACCTTTTTTAAAGAAAGGACTGACGTTACCTATTTCAACACCATTAGCGAAAGGGACACCTACCAAAGAATATCCCTGGCCTTGGTCTATTAATAATTGGCTAAAGGGAGAGACTTTATCCCATGAGAACATTAATGATCTCAATCAATTTGCGAGAGACTTGGGAAGCTTTTTAATTGAATTACAGTCTATTGATGCTAGTGGGGGACCTTTAGCCGGAGAGCATAATTTTTATAGAGGTGGGTCCTTAGCTGTATATGATGAGGAATCTAGAAATGCGATTGAGCATAATAAAGATATTTTTAATGAAGGTCTATTGAAAAAGATCTGGGAACTGGCATTAGACTCTGAATGGGAGTCAGAACCAGTTTGGGTTCATGGTGATGTCGCACCTGGAAATATATTAGTCAAAGACGGACAGCTTTGTGCAGTCATTGATTTTGGCATATTAGGGGTGGGTGATCCTGCTTGTGATGCTGCAATGGCGTGGACTTTTTTTGATCAGGCTAGTAGAAGGAACTTTAAAAAGGTATTAAACATGGATGCACAAACGTGGAATAGAGCAAGAGGGTGGGCTTTATGGAAAGCACTGATCACCTATAATGGAAATCGATATTATTCTAACCCAACAGTAGCGGAAGAATCCTTGAATATTATCAATCTAATAGTAGAAGACATCGAATTGTAGAAATTGAACTACATAAAACATGTAAACTAAACCATAATAGTCAATAAGCACGAATGAGCATCAGTCAGATGATAAAGTGTTGTACTTAAATCCGAAAGAAAGGAATTTGTATGAACATTTAGCGACTGACAACGATTATCATATTAGAATTATTATAAATAACTTGACAGGCCTTAATTTGGTTAATTATAATAATTATAAATAGTATCCACTCTATTCATAAATTAAACCCAAAGGAGATTAAACAATATGTCATTAATCGGAACAGAAGTACTACCATTCAAAGCAAGCGCATTTCAAGATGGGAAATTTATCGATGTTACAGAAGAAAACTTCAAAGGTAAATGGAGTGTAGTTTGCTTTTACCCAGCTGACTTCACATTCGTATGCCCAACTGAACTAGAAGATTTGCAGAACCAATATGAAACCCTCAAACAACTAGGTGTTGAAGTATATTCCGTTTCTACTGACACACACTTTACACATAAAGCATGGCATGAAAGCTCCGCAGCAATTGGCAAGGTGAAGTACATTATGATCGGCGATCCTTCCCATGTGGTTTCCCGCAACTTTGATGTATTGATCGAAGCTGACGGTCTTGCAGATCGTGGTACATTCATCATTGATCCAGACGGTGTTATTCAAACTGTTGAGATTAATGCTGGTGGTATCGGCCGTGATGCTAGCGCTCTTGTTAACAAAATTAAAGCAGCGCAATATGTACGCAATCATCCAGGTGAAGTTTGCCCAGCGAAATGGTCGGAAGGTGCAGAAACTCTTAAACCAAGTCTCGATCTTGTAGGTAAGATTTAAGGAGCGAAAGCTAAATGAAACTAGATCAAGAAATAAAAGCTCAACTAGCGCAATACCTTGAACTCTTGGAAGGCGATGTAGTACTGAAACTCAGTGCAGGCGCTGACGAGGCATCACAAGAGATGACCGAACTAGTTGATGAAATTGCCAAAATGTCACCTAGGATTACGGTGGAAAGAACCGAACTGTCTAGAACCCCAAGCTTTAGTGTAAATCGTGTGGGTGAAGATACGGGCGTAACCTTTGCCGGAACTCCGCTTGGACACGAATTTACTTCATTAGTATTGGCTCTGTTGCAGGTTAGCGGAAGAGCTCCTAAGGTTGAGCAAAGTGTAATTGATCAGATCAAAGGCATTAGTGGTGAATATAAGTTTGAAACTTATGTTAGCCTGAGCTGTCATAATTGCCCTGATGTTGTACAAGCACTGAATCTTATGAGTATCTTTAATCCGGGCATTACCCATACGATGATTGACGGTGGAGTATTCAAAGAAGAGGTAGAAAGCAAAGAAATTATGTCTGTTCCAAGCGTCTACCTTAATGGTGAATTTTTCGAAAGTGGTCGTATGACGGTTGAAGAAATTTTAGCTAAAATGGGCAGCAGTGTGGACGCATCTGAGTTTGACAATAAAGCTCCATATGATGTGCTTGTTGTCGGCAGCGGCCCAGCTGGTGCAAGTGCAGCCATATATGCGGCACGTAAAGGTATTCGTACAGGTATTGTTGCTGAACGCTTTGGCGGACAGGTTAACGACACGCTTGGTATCGAGAACTTTATTAGTGTGAAGTACACTGAAGGTCCTCAACTCGTAGCTAAACTTGAAGAGCAAGTAAAAGAGTATGGCATTGATGTTATGAAATTGCAGCGTGTCAGACGTCTAGACAAAAATGACTTAATTGAAGTTGAACTCGAGAACGGTGCTGTTCTAAAGAGTAAGACGGTCATTCTGTCTACAGGTGCTCGTTGGCGGAATATGGGCGTGCCTGGTGAAGCTGAATTCAAGAACAAAGGTGTAGCCTACTGCCCACATTGTGATGGTCCTTTGTTTGCAGGCAAAGATGTTGCAGTTGTTGGCGGCGGTAACTCAGGTATTGAGGCAGCTATTGACCTTGCAGGTATAGTGAAGCATGTAACGGTTCTGGAATTTGCTCCAGAGCTCAAAGCTGATGCTGTACTGCAAGATCGTCTCTATAGCCTTCCTAACGTTACTGTTCTTAAAAACGTGCAAACTAAAGAGATTACCGGAACTGATAAGGTAAATGGTATTTCTTATGTTGATCGTGCGACAGAAGAGACTCACCATGTTGAATTGCAGGGTGTATTTGTACAGATCGGTCTGGTTCCAAATACAGAATGGCTAGGTGACACAGTTGAACGTACTCGCGTAGGTGAGATTGTTGTAGATAGCCATGGTGCTACTAGCTTACCAGGAGTATTTGCTGCTGGTGACTGCACTAATAGTGCTTATAAACAAATCATTATCTCGATGGGATCCGGTGCAACTGCAGCGCTAGGAGCATTTGATTATCTGATCCGTAACTAATCGATATTATTAGTAACAGCAAGAGAACGAAAGCCCTCACTTTTCACAAAGTGGGGGCTTTTTTTATCTTTTGTGAGAGAGAAATGGGTGTTTGTAAACTTTTTTGGAGGATTTTATGAAGATTTTCGCGAATACATATCTAAAATATGAATTAAGCAAAATTAAGGATTTAGATTAAATGCATGTCTGCAAGGCATAATCTGGTTAGACTTGGTGCGCTATAAATAACGTTTTGCTGGAATGGAGACTATATTTCTGTGATTAACAACATTGAATCTTTAGACAAATTTATCTCACTTATACCAATTATAAAATTATCTATCCCCGCTGATTTATCAATAGCGATATGTGATTTGGAACGGTTCGTTGCTTATTTTCCTGGCGACACCATAAATTTAAACATTAACGAAGGACAACCTTTACACAAAGAAGAACCGCTTTACTTAGCGATACAAGAGAATCGTATCTTGAAGTCCGATGTTCCAGCCCACTTTTATGGATTTGAGTTTACAGGTACAGCAACACCTCTTCACGATCAAACGGGACAAGTCATTGGCGGGATTGCAGTTCAGATTCGAAGACAAAGTGAATTAAAAGCTATTGTAGAACAAATCTCGGAATCATTATCCCAAGCCAATGAGCAAATTAATAATATTTCCTATGGTGTAAGTTCACTTTCCGATCACTCTCAGGAACTACTCATTCAATCTCAGCAGGCTGGAAAAGATGTGGAGAATACAACAGAAGTCCTATCCATTATAAACAGGGTTGCTGATCAAACGAATTTACTTGGGCTGAATGCTGCAATAGAGGCAGCGCATGCAGGTGAGAAAGGTAGAAGTTTTGAAGTCGTAGCCAAGGAAATCCGGAAATTTTCAAGGGAAACCGTCGCCTCGACGCAAAACATAAATAAAACCATGTTACAGATTAAGGGAATTACGAATCAAATGGCTAATTCGATAGAGAAGATAGCAGCTATCGGCCAAGAACAGGCGGCATCTGTTCAGCATACTTCTACATTTATTGAGGAAATAAAGATAATGTCCCAAAAACTTAATGAGTTTGCTAATAAATTATAAAAAGAGATTCAGTAGCAGTATTTTTGTCGCAATAAAAGAAAATTTTAAACGTATATTTAAAATCATGAATGGTATAGTAAGATAGTAATGAGTAATCAACATAGGAGGAATAAATTATGTCAACGCCGCACAATGCAGCACAAAATGGTGAAATCGCCAAAACAGTATTAATGCCAGGAGATCCTTTGAGAGCGAAGTATATTGCAGAAACCTATTTGGAGAACCCAACCCAATTTAATACGGTACGTAATATGTTTGGATATACAGGAACTTATAAAGGCAAAGAGGTTTCGGTAATGGGTTCGGGAATGGGAATGCCAAGTATCGGTATTTATTCTTATGAACTATACAAAAACTATGGTGTGGAAAACATCATTCGTATCGGTAGTGCTGGAGCATATACTGATAAATTGAATTTATTTGACGTGGTGTTGGCGGATAGCGCGTGGAGTGAATCTACATATGCCTATGTGCAAAGCGGTGTAGAAGGAGATATCCAGCTGCCAAGTAAAGAATTGAACGAAGTCATTGAAGCAGCGGCTACACGTATTAACAAGCCAGTTCTGACGGCGAGAATTCATTCCAGCGATGTATTCTATCATGAAGACAATGTGCCTGGAGTTAATGAATTTTACAATGAACATGGCTGTGTTTGTGTAGAAATGGAGAGTTATGCGTTGTTCCATAATGCGAAAGTGTTAGGTAAACAAGCTGCATGTATTCTTACCATTTCCGATTCGTTAGTTACTCATGCTGTAACCACGGCAGAAGAAAGACAAAATTCTTTCAACGGCATGATGGAAGTAGCTTTAGAAGCAGCGATTTCTATTTAATAAAAAAGATTAAGCAGCTTAAAAAGTTCTACGAGAAAAAGCTTGAAAGCCTATTAAATTCAGGATTAAGTCCTGATATTTAATAGGTTTTTTTCTCATTTGTAAGGTTGTGGAAATGGATAGGTGAAGCGTGTAAAATATTGTTGTTTTTAATCAAAATTTAATGTTAAATTCGTAATAATTCTCTCGGATTATACCGATATAAAAATCAAACCAAATGGCTACAAATCTTAGAAAAGACATCTAATCTCCATATGGTGGAAGTATTTATATTTTGGTGTAATGCCAAAGGGGGAAAATTGTGATTAAGCGGAGTGGCAATCTTTTATTAGCAATAAGTTTAGTATTCTCTATCGTCAGTTCTCTGTTTATGCCTGCAGTAATTTATGCAGCACCCAGCAATAGCAATATCATAGATCAAAGCTCCACATCAGCTGGAAATTTGAGCAGTGTTGCTTTTGGTAACAATGTTTTTGTAGCGGTGGGCCAAGGAGGGATATCTACATCATCAAATGGCGTAGATTGGTCTATCTCAAAAAAGGCGGGGAACCCCAAACTAACTTCTATTGTGTTCGCTAATGGGCTGTTCTTAGCTATTGATGGTAGCGAAAAGGCAGTTTACAATTCACTCGATGGTGAAAATTGGACAAAAAAAACGTTAGCTATCACACCGGAAAGGTTGAAAGCGGTCAATGAAAAGTTCTTTGTATGGCAGTCAGTATATAAACCTGGCACCAATCCACCTTCTTATGATGTAACTCTACTACAATCCTCGGATGGCATTAACTGGACAGACACAGGAATCACTTCTACCAATGCAATATTCGGAATGCAAAGCTTAACGGATATTGCTTATGGCAACAACAAATATGTGGTCTCTGCTAACAATGCTGTCTATTATACCTCAACGAATCTGATCAATTGGACAACGGTCACCTTAACCGATCTTGTGATCAACCACTATAACTCTAGTTGGCCTTATGTTACGAATGTAATCTATTTAGATAATCGTTTCTTTAGTTATATCGTGACTCCTTATGCTAAAAAAGTATTCACCTCTACAGACGGTGCTAATTGGACCGTTGATGCCTCATGGGATAACAAGCAATTTTATGGGGGAGGTTCTTTAAATGGGAGCTATTTGTTGTTTGGGCAGGGTGTAATTTATAAATCTTCTGCGGCTCCGCTGGACAGCACCCAGTGGACATCTTCGGATACCCATACAACAATGATGGTGAGCAATATGGTTTACGGAAATGGCAAATATGTTGCTTCAGGGGGCAACGGCTTACTGGTTTCTTCTGACCTATCGGCGTGGAGTAATGTCAGCGGTAATCTGAAAAGTATTGCTAAGGATGGTAATGGCAATTATGTTGCCGTCTCATCCGGGGAATATGGCTCTATTTACAAATCTAATAGCTCCGCAGTATGGAACGATGTCACACCCTCCAAGCTGCCGGGAATGAATGCGGTCACTTATGGAGCAGGGAAGTTTATTGCGGTTACAGATAAAGAAAACTACAATCTTAACGCCAAAGTGGTGACCTCGACCAACGGTGATACTTGGACTATGACAGATACCGGAGTGCAGGACAATCTGACTGGCGTTGCTTTTGGCACAAATCAGTACGTTGCTGTTTCCGATTATGGCGGAATTTATTCTTCAGTTAACGGAACCTCATGGACAGAGAAATTTAAAAATGGGGATTTTGCATTTAATACAGTAGCTTACTTGAATAATCAATTTGTAGCTCTTGGGATGAAATACAATAGTACTACTTATGAGCAAGAGAGCGTTGTTATCGCAAAATCATCAGATGGAATACAGTGGAATGTGCCCTTAGAGATTGGGTTCCCCAATACTTCTTTAAAGGGAATTGCCTATGATGGTAGAGCTTATATTCTGGTTGGAGAAGATACACTTAGCCAGCAGGCAGTAATTCTAACCACAGAAGATTTGGTAACTTTTACGAAGGTTACAATATCAGCTAGCGCACTAAATAATATCAGCTTTGGTAATGGAAGTTTTCTGGCTGTTGGATTGAAGGGGGAGTTATTCTCTTCGGCAGACGGATCCACGTGGACTCAGGAAACATCTGATCTTACTTCTAATCTTAATGGCATTATTTACGATGGTACTAACTTTAAGGTCGTGGGGGATTATTTCACTAAAATGACCCTGAACCTAGGACCTACTCTTGCATATAGCATCACCGCCTCAGCGGCGACGTTGACACCTGTCGTAGGTGTGGATAATGGGATTACGCTGACCGTGAAAAATTCGCTGGGCGATACGGATACAACGTTCACCGGAACAAAAGAAGTGACGGTAACGGGTTATGGTGTTGCGCCGGACGGAACGTACGGAAGCTTAGGAAGCACCGCTTTAGCGGCTTCACCGAGCAAGATCAACGTTAATTTCGTTGAGGGTGTAGCACAGGTGAACCTTAAGCTGAATAAAGCGGGAGCACAGGCTGTGGTGTTTAGCCAAGCAGGCGTAACCTCGCCAGCGGCAACAGCGCTGAACATTGCACCTGTCGCAGGTAGCACGGCGACAATGAAGCTGACCACGGGCGTAAGTGCCCCGCAGGTCAATGGCGGCAGCTTCGCGCAGCAGCCAGTAATTACTTTGCTGGATCAGTTTGGAAATGTAAACCTTGGCGACAGCAGTACGATTGTTACTGTGTCGAAGAAGGATGCAGGAAGCTGGATGTTGACGGGGAATACGACGTTGACGGCAGTAGCGGGTGTCATTTCCTTTACGGATCTGGGAGCTACGAATGCAGCTGGAATCACCGGAGCCCAACTGGCATTTGATGCGACAGGACTTCCACAGATCACTAGTGTAGCGTTGAATCTTCCAGAGCCACAGGGAGCCCAAAGCATCACCGCCTCAGCGGCGACGTTGACACCTGTCGTAGGTGTAGATAATGGCATTACGCTGACCGTGAAAAATTCGCTGGGCGATACGGATGCAACGTTCACCGGAACGAAAGAAGTGACGGTAACGGGTTATGATGTTGCGCCGAACGGAACGTACGGAAGCTTAGGAAGCACCGCTTTGGCAGCTTCACCGAGCAAGATCAACGTTGATTTCGTTGAGGGTGTAGCTCAGGTGAACCTGAAGCTGAACAAAGCTGGCGCGCAAGCGGTTGTGTTCAGCCAAGCAGGCGTAGCCACGCCAGCAGCAACAGCGCTGAACATTACACCTGTCGCAGGCAGCACAGCGACAATGAAGCTGACCACAGGCGTAAGTGCTCCGCAAGCTAATGGCGGCAGCTTCGCGCAGCAGCCAGTAATTACTTTGCTGGATCAGTTTGGGAATGTAAACATTGGCGACAACAGTACGGTTGTTACTGTGTCGAAGAAGGACACAGGAAGCTGGACGTTGACGGGGAATACGACGTTGACGGCAGTAGCAGGTGTCATTTCCTTTACGGATCTAGGAGCTACGAATGCCACTGGAATCACAGGAGCCCAACTGGCATTTGATGCGACAGGACTTCCACAGATCACTAGTGTAGCGTTGAATCTTCCAGAGCCACAGGGAGCGCAAAGCATCACTGCCTCAGCGGCGACGTTGACACCTGTCGTAGGTGTAGATAATGGCATTACGCTGACCGTGAAGAACTCGCTGGGCGACACGGACACTCTGTTTACCGGAACAAAAGAAGTGACGGTAACGGGTTATGATGTTGCGCCGGACGGAACGTACGGAAGCTTAGGAAGCACCGCTTTGGCAGCTTCACCGAGCAAGATCAACGTTGATTTCGTTGAGGGTGTAGCACAGGTGAACCTGAAGCTGAACAAAGCTGGCGCGCAAGCGGTTGTGTTCAGCCAAGCAGGCGTAGCCACGCCAGCAGCAACAGCGCTGAACGTTACACCTGTCGCAGGTAGCACAGCGATAATGAAGCTGACCACGGGCGTAAGTGCCCCGCAAGCCAATGGCGGTAGCTTCGCTCAGCAGCCAGTAATTACTTTGCTGGATCAGTTTGGGAATGTAAACCTTGGCGACAACAGTACGGTTGTTACTGTGTCGAAGAAGGATACAGGAAGCTGGACGTTGACGGGGAATACGACGTTGACGGCAGTAGCGGGCCTCATTTCCTTTACGGATCTGGGAGCTACGAATGCAGCTGGAATCACCGGAGCGCAACTGGCATTTGATGCGACAGGTCTTGCAGAGATCACTAGCGCAGTTATTGACCTTACCTGGCCTGAACTTGCTGCGCCAAGTATTGAGTCTGTAACAGCAGGAAACGGACATATTCGAATTACTTGGAGTCCCGTATATGGTACCGATAGTTACGCTGTATATCAGTCTACAGCTTCAGGTGTTTATGGAGCTGAGGTAGCTACTATAAGTGGCTCTGAGAACAGTTACGATGCTGTAGGATTAATTAATGGAACTGCTTATTATTTTATTGTTAAAGCTGTTAATCCTGATGGTATCAGTGCGGCTTCCAATGAAGTAACTAGAACGCCTCAGGTTCCAGCGCCGGGCGCGCCAATACTTCATTCACCTGTGGCAAGTAATGGCCTCATCGGCTTAACATGGGATCCGGTGAAGGGTGCGATTGGATACACTATATATCAAGGTATCACTTCCGGAATCTATGAGACCCAAGTGGCTACAGTAAGCGAATCTGTCTACAACTATGATGTGACAGGGTTAACTAATGGCCAATCTTATTATTTCGTAGTTAAGGCATCTAATCCGGGCGGGGAGAGTGCAGCTTCTAACGAAGTCAGCACGAAACCAAGAACATCACCATCTGCACCTACGGACTTAATAGCGGTAGCGGGAGATGGCGAGGTGACTGTGACATTTGCAGTTCCTGATTCGAACGGGGGAACTCCAATTACGAATTATGAGGTAACTGCTTCTCCGGGTAATATCGTAACGGTTGGGGCAACAAGTCCAATAAAGGTAACAGGTCTAGCGAATGGAACCACTTATTCGTTTACAGTTAAAGCGATTAATAGCGCTGGTAGTAGTGTAGCTTCTGAAGTTTCGAACTCCGTGACACCGAAGTCATCAACTGAGGTTGAGGTTACACCTACACCGCCAACACCAACACCAACGCCAACAGAATCACCGACATCAACACCGACTGCACCACCTTCAACAACTGCACCAACTGCAACAGCAGGATCCACTGCTACAGCTACAGCTACACTATCTAGCAGCATGGTTGAGGTATTGGTGAACGGTAAGGTTGAAAATGCCGGAACAGCAACGATATCTGAGCATAACGGGCAGACGGTTACCACGATTGTTGTAGATCAGGCAAAAATAGAGCAACGTATCGAAAAGGAAGACCAGAATGCAATTATAACTATCCCTGTGACTGCGACTTCAGATGTGATTATTGGCGAGCTTAATGGCCAAATCATCAAAGATATGGAGCAGAAGCAGGCGCTGCTAATCATTCGTACTCCAAAAGGTACTTATACAATATCAGCAGCACAGATTGATATCAGTGCAATTTCAAAACAGTTTGGCACAGACATTGCTCTACAAGATGTGAAGGTGCAAATTTCAATTTCTGTTCCGACTGCGGATGCACTGAAAAGAATAGAAATGTTGGCAGCCAATGAAAAACTAACGTTGGTAGCTCAGCCATTAGATTTCACGGTGAAGGTTACTTACGCTGGGAAAACTGTTGAACTCACTAAGTTTAATACCTATGTGGAAAGAACTATTCCTCTAGCGGATGGTGTAGACCTTAAGAAGATCACGACTGGGCTAGTGCTTGAAGCGGGGGGGACGTTCCGCCATGTACCCACACAGATTGTTGCCATTGATGGCAAACACTTTGCGAAAATACACAGTTTAACGAACAGTACGTATTTTGTAGTTCAAGATCCACAGAACTTCAAGGATGTCGCTACCCACTGGGCTAAGGACATTGTCAATGAGATGGCTTCCCGTAAGGTTATTAATGGAGTCGGCGACGATTTGTTTAACCCTAATCTGGAGATTACACGTGCAGAATTTGCGGCGATTATCGTACGTGGATTGGGATTGAAGTTGGAAAGCGGGACAACATCCTTTACGGATGTAAAGGTCTCAGATTGGTATAATGATGCGGTGCAGACAGCTTACTCCTATAAGCTAATCAACGGTTTTGAAGATGGAGCGTTCCATCCAACAGACAAGATTACTCGGGAACAGGCGATGAGTATTATTGCTAAAGCTATGGTGATTACCGATTTGAAGACAAATCTTCCTGCCAAAGAAGCAAGCGAGCTGCTGAGCATTTACACGGATGCGAATGAAGCATCAGACTGGGCGAAGAGTGGCATCGCAGACAGCCTGCAAGCAGGAATCATCACGGGCAGAAGCGGAAATGTACTTGCCCCACAAGCCTTCATTACGAGAGCAGAAGTTGCGGCTATCATCCAAAGATTGCTGCAACAATCAGATTTGATTTAATACACGGTTCTGATTCGAGAGGATCCTTCATGCAGGAAGAGCTGCGGAGGGTCCTCTTTATTTTATTAGGTCAGAGACAATCATTTGTTGCTTTTTTATTGACAAGAAGAAAAATCCAGTTAATAATAACATATGAACACATGCTCATATGTTATTATTAACTGGAGCTTTTGAATGTAACTGCGCAGGGCTACGAATACTATCTAGCTGAAGGTAATAGGAGGTTAAGCATGATGAACAAGAAGAACAAACGCAATCATCAGGTCGAGAATGTACACGGGCAACAGTCCAATCACGATCACAGTAACCACGACCACACTCATGAAGGACACAGTCACTCCCATGGCTCTCACGGGCATCAACATTTTGATCCTAGTGGAAATAAAAAAGGGCTTTTGATTGCGTTGATCATTACGGTTGGAATTATGTTTTTGGAGTTTTTTGGTGGGTTGATTACTAACAGCTTAGCCCTGTTATCGGACAGTGGGCATATGTTAAACGATGCAAGCTCTCTAGCATTAAGCCTAGTAGCGGTCTGGTTTGCAACTAAACCTGCTTCTCCGAACAAAACGTATGGTTTTCATCGATTTGAAATTTTGGCGGCACTCTTAAACGGAGTTACTTTATTTGTAGTTGCTGGATTTATCATTGTAGAAGCTTATGGGCGGTTTTTTGAGCCGCCGACAGTTGCCAGCGGATCTATGATGCTGATCGCAAGTATTGGTCTTTTAGCCAATGTGGCTAGTGCATGGTCGCTTATGAGAAAAGGGGATGTGAAAAATAACATTAATCTCCGTAGTGCTTATCTCCATGTGCTTGGTGATGCTTTAGGTTCAGTAGGGGCAATTATTGCCGGTTTAATCATGATGATTTTTGGCTGGTATGTTGCTGATCCAATCATAAGCGTACTGGTTGCTCTATTGATTCTTAGAGGGGCATGGGGAATTATCAAACATACCGTTCACGTCCTTATGGAAGGCACCCCGATTACAATTAATCCAGCTGAAGTAAAGGAAATCCTCGAAAGCATTGAGGGGGTTAGAAATGTTCATGACCTGCATATCTGGACCATAACTTCGGGATTAGATTCACTCAGCTGTCATATCTTAATTGAAGAGGAAGCAGATGACCAACGCATTTTGCAGCAAGCGATTCGGTTAATTGCCGATCATTTCAAAATTCAACATACAACCATTCAGGTTGAAACTTCAGCTATAGTTCATGAAGAATTGAAAATCTAATCAATGATTTATTTTTTGAATAGAATAGGGGGGCTATAGTATAATAAAAATACGAGGAAAGGGGTGATCGGTGCATGGATAATCTGACTCACGAGCATGAATCATGCAGTACGGATGAGCGGAAAAGTCATCACTCAGATAAAACTAAAAAGAATTTGATTAGCCGGCTCAATAGAATTGAAGGTCAGGTTAGAGGGCTAAAAGGGTTAATTGAAAAAGACACCTATTGTGATGATGTGCTGCATCAAATCTCCTCGGTCCAATCTGCATTGAACGGCGTGGGCAAGCTTTTGCTGGAGCATCATATGAAAAGTTGTGTAGTGGAACGTATCCAGGAAGGTGAGAACGAGGTACTGGATGAACTATTAGTTACCATTAATAAATTAATTAGATAATTGATCAATCGGAAGGATTCCCCGGAATCCTTTTTTATTTGCTTAAATTGGGTATATATAGAGTAGGGGACTATCCTAATTAATGAATTGAGAGGAGAATGTGTTATGGCACATCAAAACTACAAAGAGTGTATCGATGAGTGTTTAAAATGTATGATAGCTTGCAATCACTGTTACTCAGCTTGTTTGGATGAGGATCATGTGGGGATGATGAAGGAGTGCATTCGCCTGGATCGTGAATGTGCAGATATATGCGAGTTTGCAGCTCATGCCATGTCGATGAACAGTAAATATGCAACAGAGATTTGTTTAGCTTGTGCAGAAGCTTGTGAAGCCTGCGGCAACGAATGCCAAAAGCATGATCATGAACATTGCCAGCAATGTGCAGAAGCTTGTTTTGCTTGTGCAAAAGTTTGCCGTGAAATGGCGGCGTAAATTAAAGCTTGAAACTGAAAGGGCTGCTGCGGCAGCCCTTTATTCATGAATAGGAAGCCAAATCTAAGGGCAACTAGTGAGGTTTTGTAAAATTATTAAGCAATATATGTAAATATAGTGTTAAAATTTATTGAAATAATACCTTTATAATCAAGAGATATAGATGCCATAGGGGATGGCTGAGAAAAATAAACAGTTATGAGAGGGATGTTAACGACGGTATGATCAATCTTAGTCCAGAACGACTCCAGCAAGTTAGCTATATAGGGATTACTGAGGCTGATTTAGAATTATTAAAAAGCAAGGAGAAAGAATTCAACTTAATCGTTAGCTCATTGGTTGAGGAGCTGTATAAACAGATGACGATGGAGCCAGAACTGCTCCACATCATTGAGCAGCACAGTACACTGGATCGATTGAAAGAAACACAGCAGTGGTATTTTTTATCTATGGCCGCTGGTGTGATCGATGAAGCATTTATTGAAAGACGTTTGCTTATCGGGAAAATCCATTCCCGTATTGGATTAACAACGAATTGGTATTTGGGGACGTACATATTATATCTGGATCTGGCTACTGCTTATTTTGAACGGATATTACCAAACGAGTGGAAGCCTGTTATCCATGCCTTAACCAAGATGTTTAATCTCGATTCACAGCTCGTTCTTGAAGCCTATGAAGTGGATGAAAAAGCAAAAATAGAAAACTTGCTGGAGAAGCAAAATCACCTGCTTACAGGAGTGAGTTCAGCCGTTCAGGAGCTGGTATCTTTGATGGTTCAATTAAAGGATAGCAGTGAATCGATAGAAAGTTTAGCTAGTAAAAATGCTGATTATCAAGAGAAAACGCATCAAACGGTATTATATTTGGACAAAGAGGTGGAGTCTATTCATCAAGTGGGTACGATGATTAGAGAAGTGGCTGATCATACGCATCTTTTAGGCCTGAATGCGGCTATTGAAGCAGCCAGAGCTGGGGAGTTTGGAAGAGGTTTTGAAGTTGTGGCTAATGAAGTTCGTAAGCTAGCCCGTCGCTCAAAGGATTCACTGGTAACCATTGACCAGAAACTCGACAATATCAATGCCACCCTTTCCAAGGTGAAAAAAGAATCGGAACACAACTCCATGTATTCCAAGGATCAGGTCAAAAGCTCTCAAGAGCTGGCTTCCTTCGTGAACTTAATTGAAAAAGTGACTGCTGAGTTAGAGAGCTTGAAATGAAACTGCTACGGATTGAAACACTCCTTCAGAAAAATCTGAGGAGTGTTTTTTTGTTTGAAGAAGTTATTAGCGGTATAGCTTAAACATCAGTTTTGGAGACACCGTTTAAGCTGGGCACATAATCAGCAGCCTTATCGATGTTCACCATCTGAGCGGCTTCATTGAAATTGTTGTTATTCTCCGCATTGTTTTTCTTACTTGGTTGATGTTTTCCTGGAGCTTCTTTGGGATTGGCACTATTTTTGGGCATGACATTCACCTCCATATTCTTCACCTAGTATGAGAAGGTAGTTTTAATTTTATGCCAGCAGTTGACAAGTGTATCATTAAAAGATATAGTTCATTTAATGATATATCTTTTAATGATACATATGAGGAGGTGATTAAGTGTCAAGAACGGACTCATTGGAAATGGGAGAGCTCACAGACACTGCATTTTATATTCTCTTGTCTTTAGTCGAAGCCAAACACGGATATCTGATTATGAAATCAATCGAAACGATGACGAACAATCAATTTTCAATTGGGCCTGCTTCCATGTATACAACCATTAAGAAGCTGCTAGCGGCTGAATTTATTGAGCTGTATAAAGAAGAAGAGGACGAAAAACGAAAAACGTATATTGCAACGGAAAAAGGGATTGGATTGCTAAGAAAAGAAGTAGAGCGCCGAAAAGAAATGATTAGACATGCAGAACAAATTCTCAAATAAAAGGTGGGGAATAGGCATGAAGAATACAAAATATGTGACCAGCGGGGGCTTAGCTTTTACTGAAAAAGGAGATATGCAGAAATTGAGTAAGTATGCCAAAGGGGGCTGGCTCCTGGAGAGCTTTGCACCTTTGGGTTATAAGTTAAGAAAGGGAGATCCTCAGAATCTTGAGTACAGTGTAGATTATCACACAAATGTCGATGAGGAGTATTATTTGATTTTTGAAGATGCCGGATGGACTTATGTCTGTTCTGCCGGAAATGGGTTTCATATCTTTCGGGCAGCTGCAGGTACGGCGCCTATCTACTCGGACACAGGGACCCTCATTGACAAATATGAACGTGAAAAGAAAACGATGGGCAAAGTAGCCTTGCCATTGCTTATAGCTTTGATTGCTTTTATCTTCCTAGCGATCTTGGGCGTTAATGGATGGTTACCTGAGATCGTGAGGAATATCAGCCTGGTGTTAGTAGTGGTCACACTTTGTATGTTGGTCTTTCCGGGTCTTCCATACATTGCGTATCGATTCAAATTGAATAAATTACGAGAATAGCGAATGGATTTTTATCTAAAGGATGTTTGCACAGCCATGAATGAAGTTGGTTGTGGAACCATCCTTTTTTTAGTTGAGGAGTGAGAACAAATCTAAGTCTCAGATATATAGTACTAATGATCTATTAATGGAATTGCTTATATATTAATTCCATATTCTGTATTACAATGATAGCGAATACGAATTAGCTTGCTGTTTTCTTTCAAATTTATTACCACAATTGAAGAGGAGGCAATGAATGATGAAGAAGGATGCAAAGCTTAGGTTGAGTTGGAAAAGCCTTATTGTCGTATGCTTGGTAATTAGTATTCTTCCTGCCGGTTCCGCGTTTGCAGCAGTGAACAAACCTTTTCCGCAACATACCACCTACACGAGTGGATCTATCAAGCCAAACAATGTAACCCAGACCAGTATGGATAATTCAGTGAAGACCAAATGGGATGCGTGGAAAACGGCCTATCTCAAACCAGCTGGCACTGGCAAATATTACGTTAAGTATAATTCAGATGGAGAAACGGTATCTGAAGCACATGGTTACGGGATGTTGTTCACAGTTTTGATGGCTGGTTATGACAGCAATGCTCAGACTTATTTTGACGGCTTATATAATTATTACAAGGCTCACCCAAGTGCAATTAACCCTTATTTGATGTCCTGGAAGCAAAACAGCAGCTTTCAAAATATTGAAGGCGAGGACTCTGCTACAGATGGAGATATGGATATAGCGTTCTCATTGCTGCTTGCGGACAAGCAGTGGGGAAGTAGTGGGACGATCAATTATTTACAAGCTGCAAAAGATATCATTAATGCGATTATGGACAATGAGATTAACCAGACACAGTGGACGATCCGTCTAGGTGACTGGGCGAATAGCGGCTCGTATAATACGGCAACTAGACCTTCTGATTTCATGCTAAATCATTTAAAAGCATTCCAACAGGCTACAGGAGATACCCGCTGGACGAATGTTATCGATAAAACGTACACGATTATAAATAGCCTTTATACGGGTTATAGCTCTAGCACTGGGCTCTTGCCTGATTTCGTAGTTTACTCTGGGGGTGTGTATAAACCTGCTGCGGCGAATTTCCTTGAGGATGCCAATGACGGGAATTACAATTACAATTCTTGTCGTACCCCATGGCGGATCGCAACAGATTATTTGATTACTGGAGACAGCAGGGCGCTTACGCAGCTCAATAAGATGAATAGCTGGATTAAGACTAAAGTAAGCAGTACACCTGGTAGTATAAAAGATGGGTACAAGCTAAACGGAACCGTATTTGGAAGTTACAATAGCGGTGCCTTCTATGCTCCATTTGGAGTCAGTGCGATGACCTCATCAACTTACCAAAGCTGGTTGAATTCTCTCTGGAGCCACACAGCAAGCAGTGCTGCAGAAGATTACTATGAAGACAGCATCAAGCTGTTTTCGATGATCGTTATGTCTGGTAACTGGTGGACCTATTAAGATAACGTATAGTTAGAAAAAGGCTGTCCCCAAAACGTTCATGCCCAAAACCATAAAAGTCAAACAGAACAGCGATTCTCCTAATATCGGGGAATCGCTGTTCTGCATTTTTGGTCAACTACTGTTTGCTTCAGTAGATTAGGGGCAAAAGTAAAGCCACCTGATCTCTAATGTTACGGCGGAGCATCCTTTATTTGATAACCAATTGAATCATGGAGCGTACCTAATGATGCTCCAAATGATGCAATAAGTGAAGCATTTATACAGCAATTGGGGAATTTCTCCCTAAAATTCAGAGATTTCTGTTCATCAGACTTATAATTAGGGAAAACTTCCCTGAATTTTGGCCGATTCAGTAACTAATAAAGAAATCCCCCTGATTATTAGGGAGGAATTCCCTGATTCCGTCCTTTTAGAGCCAAAATCGGCTATTTTCAGGGAGTATTTCCCTAATTAGTTTACACTTACGCTGCACATCGCACATCGCACATCGCACATCGCACATCGCACACCATTTCACTATTTTTAGGACAACCTTACTGAAGACTTTGCGGCATACAGATATGCAGTACCGCAAAAGAATTGTGGTTTTAACGAACGTTGTTTTCGGTGAAACGTCCTGCCTGGTTATATACAATTGGATTAAATAGGAAGATATAGTTCCTTATATCTAAAAAGGGTAGGTGATAATATTGCTCTCAGACAAGAAACAATCTCTTCTATTTATTATTATCGTATGGGCAATGGCGTTAGGGATGTTGCTGCTTCCGGAATCGGCGCAAGGTCTGTATGGATTTACTCCTTTTTTCACAGTATGTATCATGATGTTTCTGATTGTGAGAGATGGATACAGTGCTGAGGGATGGAGAAGGTTGGGCTTCAAAATTAGGGGAGGCAAAGAATACATATTGGCTTTAGTTATTCCCTTAGGTTCACTGGGAGCGGGATATGCTGTCTATTGGATGGGATGGAACTCAAGCTTAATTTCTCCAGATTCATGGATCAAGACTGCTATATATTTGCTCGTTTACATTGTTCTTGGTTCATTATCTGCTTTGGGGGAAGAGATCGGTTGGAGGGGTTGGCTGCTCCCGCGTTTTCAATGGATGGGAAGAGTAAGTTCTAGTGTAACAATGGGCTTAATCTGGGCTATATGGCATTATCCGGCGATTCTTGGGCCGCGTGCTTATCATTCCTCTGGAAGCCGCTGGCTCGTGGTGGTGCTCTTTACCTTATCTGTTATGTTTGCGGGCATCATTATAAATGAACTGCGTCTGACCTCCGGTAGTATTTGGCCGGCAGTGCTTTTACACGGAACTAATAATGCTGTAGATAATGTTTTGCACAATATTACTGTCAGTTCTTCACCTATGTTGGAGTATGTAGCCGGGGAGAGTGGTTGGGTTCCAGTGATTTTATATGGCTGCGCAGCTATATGGATTCTGGATCGAAACCACAGAGTGAACCAGCAAAAAGCCAGGATAGAGCTATAATTCAATGCGGATATTTAGAGGAGAAGGAATATCATGCATAAAAGTATATAATTTCCTTTGTGATTCATATAAAATGGTAGGGGAATACCAAATAAGAATAGAGATATGTATAATTTTGTTCGTTCGGGGGATTTGAAATGACAGTAAAACTCCGCCAGTTATTCATATCAGGGTTACTTTGCATTTTTGTTTTTCTTATTATTCATTTTGTGTGGGTCATTCACTCTAACATCTTGCTTGGCGTTGGTCTGGAGCAGAATGAAGAAGGGCAATATTATATTGCTGAGGCAGACGTTTCAAGCGAAGGGTATAAACAGAATCTAAGGGAAGGGGATATCTTATTACGGGTTAATGGGAAACCGATTGATAAAGTGGATGAAGCTGTGAGATATGGAAGCTTAACTCAGGTTCAATCCGTTGGCCTTCTTCGTAACTCCAAAGGGGGGGCTCCACTTGCTTTGCATTATGATATTGAGAATAAGTCCTCCATCTATCATACATTTACCCAGCTTGTAGTCCCTGGAGCGACATTTGTTTTTTTGGCAGTGTTAAGCCTTCTATTATACCGCAGGAAAAGCGGGGATCGCTCAGCAGAGCTGCTGATTTTATTCTTTTTATTAGTCGGAATAACTTACTTTGCGGGATATGCCTCAAGTAGATCTGATCTTATAGGTAGAATCGCGATGGGTAGCGTGTTGCCTTTAATTCCACTGGTTTTTATTCACTTTCTCCAAGTATATCTGAAACGATTTGATGTATTAGTTCTATCTACTACTGTAATCAAAATATACTATGGCCTGGTCATTTTACTAAGCCTATTTTCCACCTCCAGTCTAATGGTTTACTCCTGGGATAGATCTTTGTATTCCTTTATAAGGTTAATTATTATTGGGTTCTTTATTTTTGGGATTTTTTACAGCATATTTAAGCTGCTATATTTATACATTACTTATCGAAGCACAGCGCTTAAATCGATGTTTAAAATTATGCTTACCGGACAAATCCTTGCGTTTACACCGTTTGTTCTCTTCTCAGCTGCACCCATTGCTGTTGGGGTCAACCTGATTCCTTACGAAATTACTACGATCTTTTTGTTTTTGATGCCAGTTACTTATTTTTATCTGCTGACGGCTAGGCAACTATTTGATATTGATTTCGCTTTTAATCGGTTTAAATATTATTTATTAATTGCTTTTTTTCCGGCGCTAATGATTGTAGCCGTACTTGCGATCATTCAGAGCAGGCAAGAGTATGATTGGATCAAATGGATTCAGATGTTTTTGGTTGTATATTTATCTATTACAATCTTTTTATTCTTTAAGGAGAAAATAGATTATTACTTCCGGCCTAAACTGTTCCGTGAGCTTTATCATTATCAAGGTAGTCTGGAGCGATTCTCGAAGCAAATCTCCAAGGTTATGATGCGGTCTGATTTGGAGGCTGCAATTTACAAGGAAATCAATGAGATTTTACCGGTTAGTCGGTCTGCTTTTTTTGAGAGAGATGAGGATATGAGTAACCTCGAACAAATAGTCGACAATTCGGGCCAAGAGATCAACATAGAATTTGTATCGAAATCTCCAGTTTTTAAGGTAGGAGAAGTAGTTCAACTCAAACAGGGGATCTTACTCGTAATCGGACGTCACCAAAAAAAATTTCATCTCCTCTGGATTGATCATAAGAAGAACCATACAAAGCTTAATTCGGATGAGCTTAACTGGTTAAATACCCTCGCAAATTATGCGAGTATTGTCTATGAGAATTTATATCTTATTGAAGGCTTGATTGAAGACCTTGAAGCAGAGATGAAAAAAGAGCTACATGCAGCACCATGGGTTCTACGCCTGATCTTTAACTTATCAGAGAAAGAACGCAGAAAGCTGGCGGCGGATTTACATGATTCTGCTCTTCAGGATCAGCTCATTTGGCTTCGCAGGCTGGAAACACTGATCTCCGATCATGATATTGAGGCGGATATTTTGCCAGAGCTGCTTCAGATTAAAGAGGGACTTCTGGATGTGATATATCAGATTAGGGAGACCTGCAATGAACTGCGTCCACCGCTGCTAAGAGAGACCGGAATTGTGAAGGCACTGGAACTATTGTTTGAGTATGCCCAGCTGCAGTCCAACTACATTATCACCTTTACATCCAGTCCGATTGGTGAGCTAAGTGAAGACCTGGTGATTGCGTTGTATCGAATAGTACAGGAGCTCCTGCGGAATGCCGGGAAACATGCCAAGGCGAATCAGATTGAAATTGAGCTGGACCAGCAAGAGCACCTCTATTTTCGATATAAGGATGATGGGATTGGCATGAATATAGTTGATATCAGGGAATCTTTTCAGCATATGGGCCTGTCTGGAATCAAAGAACGTGTTGCTAGCTTAGAGGGGGAGTGCACTTTTACCTCGGAGAAAGGGAAGGGACTGGAGGTTATTATTTATTTACCGACAATGGCTTTTGTAGAAGAAAAGCACAGAGGAGGCGATGACGATGATACGTATCTTGTTGGTTGATGATCATCCTTCAGTCGGAGAAGGAACCAAAACTATGATTGAGCAGGACGCGGATATGGAGGTTACTTTTGTTTTGTCAGCGATGGAAGCTTTGGATAGGCTGGAGCAACAAGAATTTGATGTGATCTTATGCGACCTCAACATGCCTACGATCAGCGGACTTGAATTCGCCAAAAGAGCCGTTCAACGTGATCCTGAATCTAAAGTGGTGATTTATACCGGATATGAGATCAGTGCTCATTATAATCTTTTGATGGAGTCAGGGGTCATAGGATTTATCTCTAAAACAGCTTCCCGGGAACAGTTGTTAAATACTATTCGTTGTGCACTGAGGAATGAGGCGGTCATTCCGGTGTCTTTACTTAAACAGCTACGAAGAAATGATATCAAGATTTCTAATCACCGGGATAATCGGCTGCTTGAGGAAGTGTCCATTAATCAAAGAGAACAGGAAATACTCCAAGAAGTAGCTAGTGGAAAAAGCAATAAAGACATAGCCAGCAAGCTTTTAATGTCACAAAGGACTGTAGAGTATAACTTGACGAGAATCTTTGAGAAGCTTAGTGTACATTCCAGATCCGAGGCTATTGTTGAGGGTAAACGACTAGGTCTTGTTAGGATGGAGACTTTCTAAGTTGAAGCCCATACAACCCAATACATAGTTTTGTTAGTTTTATTCATGGTGTTAAGTACCTCACTTTTGCATCTTGATCGTCATTACCTGTAATTCATAATTCTGAACCATTCAGGTATTTAGAGTATTATTCTGAAGAAATCAAGGAGGAACATCCATATGATTGACATGAACCAAATATTTTTGATTACAGATATCCCAGGTTACTCCCCGCAAATCAGCCGACTTTTATCCATGATGAACTATGCAAGATATACAACATTAGAAGCCGTTAAGGGTCTAACTGTGGAACAACTGGATTATTTATTGGATGCTCAGAGTAACTCTATTGGAGCGTTATTATTGCACTACGCTGCTGTAGAATATGCATATCAAGTGGCAACGTTTGAGCAAAGAGATTTGTCTGAAGAAGAGCTAACAAGATGGGGGCCAGCATTAAATTTAGGAGACGAAGGACGAGCCAATATTAAGGGAAATGACCTGAGCTATTATTTAGATCGCCTAAATGAAGTTAGACAAAAGACTTATGAATTATTCGCAACCGTCGATGATAATTGGTTATATACTGAAGAGGAATTCTGGCATAACAAACCTGCGAACTACTATTTTATGTGGTTTCACGTTTTTGAGGATGAAATCAATCATAGAGGCCAGATTAGGCTGATCCGAAAAAGAGCACTAGCTTAAGAAAGGAGGCGCGCGAATGGAGTACATAGAGAAAAATATAAAGCCTTTATTTAAGAAATATCCGCTGCTCTCGAAATTTGTATTAACAGTGGTGATTATAGACATCGTTTATTACGCCGGAAAACAAGTTGGAGGATTAGCTTATTACCTCATGCACTAATTTCTTTTGAAAATAAGCCGAATAGAAAAGGCGAGTTCCACTCATTTTGAGTGTGAATTCGCCTTTTTATATTGCTTAACCTAAATATCTGCTGTAGCTCTGACTCTTCCATGTGGCTATCCAGTTCATTATCAGTTCACACAAATTTGTTAGGATATGAAACATCAAAAGAGATATAGAGCATGACCAGGAGAGGAAGAGAAATAAATGAAAATATTAGAAGTTAAACATGTAAAGAAATCATATACTTTGTACGGTAAAGAAAAGGTGCCAGTACTCCATGATGTGAATCTAAGCTTTGAGACAGGTGAATTCGTCTCTATTCTAGGTGAGTCTGGCTGCGGAAAGTCCACACTGATGAACATCATTGGGGGAATGGACTCCGATTATGAAGGCGAGGTCCTTGTCCGCGGAAAGAATTTAAGCACGATGACCGAAAAGGAAATGGATGATTATCGCAAGAACAATATTGGCTTCGTTTTTCAAAATTTCAATCTGATCCCGCATCTGTCAGTTTTGGAGAATGTTACAGTGGCGATGCAGATGACGGATACCAGTGAGAAGGACCGTAATAAACGTGCTATAGATATTTTGACTGAGGTAGGCTTGAAAGAGCACCTGAAAAAACGTCCCAATCAGCTGTCCGGTGGACAGAAGCAAAGAGTATCCATCGCCCGCGCGCTAGCGAATAATCCTGATATTATTTTGGCAGATGAGCCTACAGGGGCCTTGGACAAGGATACCGGCGATCAAATTTTAGCCTTATTGGACAGCATAGCCAAAAGAGGGATATTGGTCATTACCGTGACCCACTCACAGAAAGTAGCCGACTCTGGTACCCGTATCGTAAAGGTGGAAGAAGGACGGATTAAAGATGATATTCAGTTAAAGGACCGCTCTTTGATTAGTTACGATGGAGGAGAGGGGTCATCCCGGAATCTCAGTTTATTTGCATCTTTTAAAATGGCTCTGCAGAACATGAAACTCAACGCCAAACGTAATGTATTGGTAGCTTTGGGTGGGTCTATTGGTATTTTAAGCGTACTGTTGATGCTTTCCTTAGGGAATGGAATTACGAACTATATGAATGACGAAATTAATTCAAGTATGGATCCTTTACTCGTGGATATAACTAAACCCAGTGAAGAAGCTAAAGGCATGCAAGGTCCAGAGGCAATGATGTTGCCCGGCGAAACGTTTACGGCTGCCGATATTGAAACCATCCGAAATATTCCAAATGTTGATTATGTAGAAACCATCACTTCCATTTCGGGCAAATCTACTATGGTTTATGCAGATCAGACGGTTAGTCTTACACAATTAACAACCTTAACGGATGCTTTTGCTAAAGAGACGATTACCGCAGGGGCTTTTCCAGAGGGCAAAGAGATATTATTACCCGTGAAAACGGCTAGTAAATTAAGCGGAAACGACAGTCCAGAGTCTTTGGTAGGGAAATCGATTCATCTATATATTAATGAAATGGATGCTAAGCATAAACCGATCACATTGGAACAAGAAGTCACTATCTCTGGTATTTATGAAAGCACTGATCCAAGAGCGCAAATGCAACCCACGGGTTATCTTCCAGCGCAGACTTTGGAGCAAATGTATGCTGACAAGGGGATTACAATAGGTCCAATTCAAGTTAATGCTTTTGCAACCGATATGAAATATGTGAATGATATTAATGCAGCCGCTGTTGATGCTGGGTTCTCAGGTTCTCAATCGGCAAAAATCATGGAGCGAATCACAACTTATGTGAATATGGTTACTATAGTTCTCTCTGGTATTGCCGGGATTTCACTTCTTGTATCAGGGATCATGATATTGGTTGTGCTATATATCAGTGTAGTGGAACGGACTAAGGAAATTGGGATTCTTCGGGCAATTGGCGCAAGGAAAAAAGATATCAAACGTATATTCTTTTCTGAATCAGCTTTATTAGGTGTATTCAGCGGTATCTTTGCGGTACTCTTTGCCATTGTCATTAGTTATGTGTTAAATATTCTCTTGGACAATGCTTTTGGAGTGAAACTTATTAATCTATCCGGTTATTATGTGTTATTTGGGATCGTTGTGAGTACCCTGATTAGTATTATCGCAGGTTTGATGCCATCCTCTAAGGCTGCCAAACTGGATCCAATGGAATCTCTACGATATGAATAAATAGGTTAGCGGAGAGGAAAATTGAGAGATGAACACGATTCTAGTGGCGGATGATGATTCTCATATCCGTAGATTAATACGATTATATCTTGAAAAAAACCAATTTTCCGTAGTGGAAGCAGCAGACGGTCAAGAGGCATTAGACATTCTAGCGCATACAAAGATCGATTTGGTGATTGTAGATGTGATGATGCCAAATGTAGATGGTATTGAATTGACCGAAGATATCCGATCTTATATCGATATTCCAATTCTGATGGTTACAGCTAGAGGAGAATCTAAGGACAAAGTCAGAGGATTTAATGCCGGATCAGATGATTATTTAGTCAAACCGTTTGATCCCATAGAATTGGTCCTGAGGGTAAAATCACTATTAAAAAGATATCATTTAACCTCCTCGAGTGTGATTCAACTAGGCGCAGTGATGATTGATCTGGGGAATTTGAACGTTGTTACGGCTCAGAGAACGGTGGAGTTGAAGAAAAAGGAATGTGAGTTGTTATTTGCTCTGGCGGGTTCGCCAGGGCAAATATTCACGCGTTCTCAGCTCATAGAGAATATTTGGGGTGTCGATTATGAAGGCGACGAGCGTACGGTAGATGTGCATATCAAACGTCTGAGAGAAAGATTGGAATCGATCCCTGAGCTAATTATTTCTACGGTAAGAGGACTTGGATACCGTCTGGAGTTGGCCTGAATGTTGAAAAAAAGCCTGCGTCTGCGTATTGTCATTACGTTCATTGGGATTGTGATCGTCAGCTTAATGATCTCTTTTTTGCTAAATGTACGGTTTTCCGAAAATAATGTGACCCCAAACCATATCTTCATTAGAGTAGCTGGAGACGTAGCCAAAGTGCTTACCCTAATCGATGATCCGGAAAAAGCACAGGCATTTACTAAACTGCTCAATAAATATGGGGTCGATATTGCGAAAGTGAGAGTGAATGAGTGGAGTGATGCTGTTTTTTCAGTGGATAAGGAGAAGGTTGCCGCTCTATTTAAGCCAGATTCCACAGACGCAGTGATGCTTAATGATAAGTCTGGTGTTGCTATTGTTGGCGTTCCCATTGTAGATAAGGAGAAAGCTGCGCTCATCATTAAAATTGATTTTTCGTCGAGCTTGATCACATTCAGACGCAACGTGTTTTTTACACTTCTAACGGTTTTAGTCATTGGAAGTTTACTGATTCTCTTGATGTCCGGATTCATTGTTAAGCCTATCAAACGTCTGACGGAAGCAGCTAAAAAAATGGCATCAGGCGATTTATCTGTGCGCTTGACGCATAAAAATCAAGATGAGTTCGGGGAACTGATGGAAAGCTTTAATCATATGGCTAGTGAGCTGCAAAAGATAGATTCAGTTCGTGATGATTTTGTCAGCAATGTGTCCCATGAAATGCAGTCTCCACTTACGTCCATTAGAGGGTTTACTAGAGCGCTGCAAGATGGTGTCGTTCCAGTAGAAGAGCAAAAAGAACATCTGGATATTATTTATCAGGAAACGTTGCGCTTATCCCGCCTAAGTGACAATCTGCTTAGATTAGCCTCGCTTGATTCAGAACATCATCCGGTTAATCTCACCACTTTTCAGCTGGATGAACAGTTAAGAAGAGCGATCGTTCTGGCGGAGCCACAATGGGCACAGAAAAACATTCAGATAGAATTGGATTTATTACCCTGCCAAATTACGGTGGATAAAGATTTGTTTGATCAAGTCTGGCAAAACCTAATCAATAATGCTATAAAATATACAAGCCAAGAGGGTATCATTCATGTCGAAATCGAGCGTTCTATAGCGTGTGTGAAGGTTTCTATTAAAGATTCTGGTCAAGGCATACCAGAGGCAGCATTGCCCCGCATTTTTGATCGTTTTTATATGGTGGATAAAGCGCGGAGCAGCGTTCATAAAGGGAATGGACTTGGATTATCTATTGTATTAAAAATTCTAAAAATGCATGATTGTAAAATAGAAGTGGAGAGCAAGGTTGGGGAAGGAACTCAGTTTATTGTCTCGATCCCTGTCTCTCAACCCTATGAATAGTTAACGGGCTGAAGCTTAAGGCAAACGCAGACCCTTTCATTTGTGAACCAAGCAATAGAAGACTCTCAAAAAGTTCCCAGAACTCGGTTCGCGCAAGCCATAGTTGCAGTAGGAACTGAACATTTGATCGGCATGATTGAATTAAATATTAGAAGCCATACGGACAGAAGCGGTGAATTCGGCTATATTGTCCATCCTGATGCCTGGATTCTTTGATGTTCAGTATGTTGGAGCATGAGTGGACGGTAGCCCGCTAAAAATTAACTCTTGATTCCCAATGGTAAGTTCACTAGAATATAAGTATTAGCTTATATACTTTCAAGAGGAGGAGAGAAGGAATGCAGACACTAACGGAAATTGCTGAAGACTTGAAGCTGTTCGGAGATAAGACACGATTGGCAATGCTTTCTCTTCTGAAAGAGCGGGAATGGTGCGTGTGTGAATTCGTTGATATCTTTGACATTTCCCAGCCGGCGATTAGCCAGCATTTACGGAAATTGAAAAGTAGAGGAATCGTTAGGGAAAGCAAGCGGGGACAGTGGGTACATTATTCGTTAAATGTCGAGGATAAACCACATCTTAAGGCTGTTCTTCAACAGATGCCTAGTACCAAATCGATATTGGCTGAACTGAATAAAGAGGCTAAAGAGCCATGCTGCGACTAAATTTCAGGTAAGAATTTTTATGACTTATATATAACTATATAGTTATATAATGATGTTGGATTGAAGTCACATGCTTATATAGGAGTGTTGAAAAAGATGTGGATTTGCAGTAAAAGGGGGATGGCACTTTGGCTATTGTAGCTATCCTTATATTTTTAGTAACTTTAATCCTTGTAATCTGGCAGCCCCGTAATTTATCAATTGGATGGTCAGCCTGCGGTGGCGCGATTATAGCTTTGCTAGCTGGGGTAGTCAGCTTTAATGATGTTCTGGATGTAACGCAGATCGTGTGGAATGCTACTTTAGCGTTTGTGGCTATTATTCTGATTTCTTTAATTCTGGATCGAATCGGATTTTTTGAATGGGCTGCTTTACATATGGCGCGGGCTGCCCGCGGGAATGGCAGACGAATGTTTGTGTATGTCATCGTTCTTGGTGCGTTAGTGTCTGCATTTTTTGCGAATGATGGAGCGGCTCTGATTCTTACGCCTATTGTGCTTGCGATGGTAAGGGCGCTGCATTTTGATGAGAAAAAAGTATTTCCGTTTATTATCGCCAGCGGTTTTATTGCCGATACCACCTCATTGCCGCTCGTGGTCAGCAATCTGGTCAATATCGTATCAGCGGATTTTTTCGGGATTACGTTTATGGAGTATGCAGGCAAGATGATCATACCTACGCTGTTCTCACTTGTGGCGAGCATCGTGGTGCTCTATTTCTTTTTTCGCAAAAGTATTCCCAAGCATTTTAACGATTCACAGCTAAAAGATCCGCATGAGGCGATCAAAGACAAAAAAATGTTCCGGCTGTCATGGATTGTATTGGCTGTTCTTTTGGTAGGGTATTTTGTCAGCGAATTTTTGGGTATTCCGGTATCTGTGGTTGCGGGGATCATAGCTATTTTGTTCCTGCTTCTCGCGAGAAGAAGCCCTTATGTCAAGGTGAAAGAAGTGATTACCGGAGCGCCTTGGGCGATTGTGTTCTTTTCTATCGGAATGTATGTCGTAGTATATGGACTTCGAAATGTTGGGCTGACGGATTTACTTGCTAAGATGATTGGGTCTATTGCTGATCAGGGCTTATTTGCCGCAACGATGGGTATGGGCTTCATAGCTGCATTGATCTCATCGCTGATGAATAATCTGCCTACCGTTCTGATTGACGCGCTTGCCATTGATGCGACGCATACCACTGGAATCATTAGAGAGGCTTTAATATATGCGAATGTTATAGGTTCGGACTTAGGACCGAAGATCACTCCAATTGGCTCACTCGCCACACTGCTGTGGCTACATGTACTTTCGGCTAAAGGCGTGAAGATTTCTTGGGGAACGTATTTTAAGACAGGTATTATTTTAACCATTCCAACGTTATTTATTACGCTTTTAGGTCTTTATATGTGGTTGTTGATTAACTAATTTGGACAGGGGAAGATCAAGATGAACAAGAGAACGATTTATTTTTTATGTACAGGGAATTCCTGCAGAAGTCAGATGGCTGAAGGCTGGGCTAAGCAATATCTAGGAAAAGAATGGAGCGTGTACAGTGCAGGTATTGAAGCTCACGGTCTAAATCCAAAAGCTGTACAAGCGATGAGCGAAGTAGGCATAGATATTTCCGGCCAGACTTCGGATATTATTGATGCTAATCTGCTGAATAATGCCGATCTGGTCATTACCTTATGCGGAGATGCTGCGGATAAATGTCCAATGACCCCTCCGAAGGTCAAACGGGAACACTGGGGCTTCGATGATCCGGCAAAAGCGCAAGGGAGTGATGAAGAGAAGTGGGCAGTGTTCCAGCATGTGCGTGACCAGATTGGTAAAAGAATCAAACAATTTGCGGAGACGGGTGAATAAGCAAAGGGAGGAAGTAACCTATTCTTTTAACTTAGGGTATTTCACCACTGGCCATTTCACTTTCCGTAAGGCATTGATCACTTCGGGCCCAACGTTCAAATTACTTTGAACCAATTCATGGGGAGTGAGAGCCATCCATTGGTTCAGAGAGACGTCGGCAAAACGGTCACTTTTGAACATTTCGAGGAACCACAACGATTCTTCTCCTGTATTCTGAATATAATGTCCAAATGCAAAAGGAACATACCCAACATCGCCAGCCCTGTAATTAAAGGTACGTGCTGCACCGTTTCCGGCAAACACAGTCATCCGTCCTTTTCCGGTAAGATAATATTGCCACTCATCGTTGTTGGGGTGCCAGTGGAGCTCTCTCATTCCTCCAGGTTCAATCTCTACCAGTGCAGCAGCCACGGTCTTGGAGACCGGAAAGTTGCTGGAGTCAACGATTCTGACGCTCCCGCCAGGAGTCTTCAATGGAGGCTGTGCCAACAGCGAATGTTTGAAGCTCTGTGGAATTTCTCCATACGGCGATTGCACCTTTTGGCTTTGTAATGAGCCGGGAACTTGATCCTGATAAATGTAAACCTGTTCAGTGGGGATGGAGTCGAAGGCCTCGGCAGGTATTCCAAAGTTAGCTGAAAGTACCTCTTTGGGCGTATGGGTGAACCAATCGGAAATAGACAAGGTATTCAGATCAGAGAAGCTTCCGTCGTCGAAGACAAGGAGAAATTCACAGCCTTCTTCAAGACCTTGTATAGAGTGAGGAATACCCGGCGGAAAATACCATAGATCACCAGGTCCTACATCTGCTATAAAGTTCCGTCCATTCTGATCCACAGCAGTAATCCGGGCGCGGCCTAACAGCATATAAGACCATTCCGCTTGCTGATGCCAGTGAAGCTCTCGTACTCCACCGGGGGTCAGGCTCATATTCACACCTGCCAGTGTAGTTGCGATAGGGAGTTCTCTGACGGTTACTTCTCTGGACCAGCCACCATGATTAAGCTGCATATGCGCATCGGAGAAAGAAAATTTCAAATTGGGAACCAGGCCCGCATCAGTCACCGGAGGTACGAACATATCCGGATTCTCAAGATCCCGCATAACATCGCGGGGTCCTTTATCTAATCCCCCTGTGCCATCGCTTCGGATGGGCTGGGGGATGTTTGTTTTGTTTGCCGAATCCTGTCCAGCAGAAGTCATAAGATGTTCTCCTTTCTTGTTCCTTAAGAGTTCAATGAAAATATATGCGGAATGCTGTCTTTTATGATGGATAGCAGAAGTGGTACAAGTTGACATGTGTAGGGTCATCATTGATTATTACTAATAGAGGCTAAGGTTCTAGATGAACTGGAGAGGGGTTTGTGATGATTCACATCAAGGAGTCCTTACAACGATTAGGGAAAATAAAAGCTTACGTAATAGGTCTATTAGTGATTATGTTCGCCGCGGGATCTGCGGTTACACCTACATCGGTGTCGGCAGCTGTCCAGTTAGGGACACAGGTAATGCCACTGTCATACGGGGGATATTACGTGCTTTTTCCAGGTAAACTCGCCCCTTATTTCAAAGCAGGTAAATTAATGGTGCCGATTCGAGCCTTCTCCAATGCGATTGGCGCAGATTTGCTTTATGACGCTCTGAGCAAGAGTATTACTGTTTCACTGCTGGACCGATCGGTAGGAAATATTAAAGCAGGGCAGCTAGAGGCAGATTTTAATGGGGAGACCGTAGATTCATTAGGCGTTGCTCCAGAGATAAAGGATGGCACTCTGTTTGTTCCGGCGTCCCCCATTTTAGAAGGGCTTAAGTCTTTTCGCTGGGAAGTGCAATTTAATAATGTGAATAAATTAACCCTTGGCATTGGAGCCAGAAAAGGGGAGGAATGGGTGAAGCCTGAGGCAGATCGTGCGCTTGCTCCTTATCCACTCGAAACGACAGCACATCCGTATCCGTTATATCCTACTATGCTAACGCAGGCTCAATCCGGGAAAGAATATAGATTAACCTTAGGCGTGCAAAATACCTCCGGATTCATCATCCCCAAAGGAAACGCGGAATTAGAGCTGGTGAGTGTGGACAGTAAAGGGAATTCTTTTTATCAAACGTTGAAAGGACCTGATTCCTCAACCTCCAAGGCGGCATTATTATCATTTTCCGTTACCATTCCAACAGAGGCTGAATACGTCATTTTCAGGTCACGCACATTGAGAGCGCAATAAGGCAATTGCTATAGATTATTCCAACAAGCTAGACAGAGAGCGGGTAAAGAAACAGATGACAGGTAACAAAGAACAGCAATATCGCTTCAGCGAAGCACCGATTTGGGAATTGCAACGAACATATTATGAAGAGCAGGGATTAAAGGCTTGGAATAATGATCAGGTCCCGCAGTACATCACGAGTAACCCTATGATTGCGACAGCATACGCAGAGATGATCTTTGGATTTCTGCAAGACCGGGCTGGACAAGGGCATCTCTCAGAGACCGTTACGATTCTAGAACTTGGAGCGGGAGCAGGCCGGTTAGCCTTCCATGTGCTTAAAAAGTTATGTGAAATCGTAGACTACGCAGATATTCCTCTTCCTCCTTTTCGTTATGTGATGAGTGATTTGCCTTCCAAAAACATATCCAGCTGGCAGCAGCACCCGAGCCTACTTCCTTACGTAGAGCAGGGTATTTTGGACTTCGCTCGTTTTGATGCTGTGCAGGATGTAGAACTACATTTAGTACACGCTAAGCTCAGCATTCGGCCGGGTGATTTACAGCAGCCATTGGTGATTGTGGCAAATTATTTTTTTGACAGCATTCCGCAAGAATTAATTTATGTGGATGAAGGAAAAATATATGAATGTGAGGTTTCGATCCAGTATTCGGCGGAAGTTGATCCGGATAACCCCTCCGATGCGCTCGGCAAAATCATCCCGCAGTACCATTATCGGCGTGCGGCTAGTTATGAAGAGGAGACTTATCCCTATCATGACGTTATAACGCTTTATCAGCAGAAGCTGGAGGATTCACATATACTCTTTCCGGTGGTGGGGCTTACTTGTCTGGAGCGGCTTGCGCGGCTCTCTACAGAGGGATTCGTGCTGCTTACAGCGGATAAGGGAGACCATCGCTTAGAGAACTGGGAATTTGCAGAACCTCCATTGCTGATTCATCACGGAAGCTTCTCTTTGACCGCGAATTATCATGCGATAGAGCATGTGCTGAAACAAAAAGGGGCGCATTCAATATTCACCAGTCATCACTATAAAAACCTGAACATCGGCTGTATTCTTATGCTACCAACACCGCTGAGCTATACAAACACTCGGCTGGGTTACAAGCGGTTTATAGAACGTTTTGGCCCGGATGATTTCTTTAGTATGAAGGAATGGATGGATCAGCAATTAGATACGATGGGGCTGCAGCAAATTTTGGCCTTTTGGCGTTTGGGTGGGTATGATGCTGAATGGTTTATCCATAGCGCTGAACAGATTTCGGAGCTGCTGCCGGGTGCCAGTGATGAAGAAATGCTGGATCTACAGCGAGGTATACAGTTGATGTGGACGGGCTATTATCCGATGGAACAGAGTTATGATCTGTCGCTAGATGCGGGGTTGCTGCTGTATGAAATGGATAAATTCGCGGAAGCATTGGGTTACTTAGAACGCTCCATGCATGCGAGTACGGAAGAACCATTGGCATCAGTGCTGTATAGCATGGCAATCTGTAACTATGAGCTAGGAGCTGAAGCTACTGCATTGGAATACGCGCGTAGAGCTTTGGCTGCAGAGCCTGACAATGAAGTAGTATTGGAGCTCCTAACGGCGCTTAGCGGGGAATAAGCACATTTACATAGGGTTATCTTTTTGGTATCCTATACAAAATAATCAAACGCGATGACGAGAAGAGTACATGAAATCATTCCTTCACAGAGAGCCCTGGATGATGAGAACAGGGTAAGGGAGATTTTATCGAAACAAGCCTCTGAGCGGCATATCGGAACCGGACTAAGGGGATGGTATGACGGGAGCTCCTGTTATAGAGCTAGAGTATAAGCACTGCGCAAGATGTTTTGCCGTACTTGATGAGATTAATATGGCGACATATTAATGAACCTGGGGTGGTACCGCGAGAATTTCGTCCCCAAGACCATAAGTCTTGGAGGTGAGGTTCTTTTTATTTTGCAGATTAAGCAGGCGGATATCACTTATAAACAGGAGGTAACACCAATGAACGAGGAACCGGAAGTATTAGCAGAGAGTTACATCGACAGATGGATTCAAGAAGAGCTGGAAGCAGGGACTTACAGTAGAGATATTTGCACGAGATTTCCACCGGAGCCTAACGGGTATCTGCACATTGGCAGTGCGTATGCTATTCATACGAACTATACGACTGCGAAAAAGTATGGCGGGAAGTTCCATTTGCGCTTTGATGACACCAATCCTTTAAAAGAGGATCTGGAGTATGTAAATGCCATCATCGAAGATATTCAATGGATGGGCTATCCACCGGACTATATTTTTTATGGATCAGACTATTCTGAGAAAATATACAATAGCGCAGTTACGTTAATCCGAAAAGGAAAGGCGTATGTCTGTGATTTATCACCTGAAGAGGTGACAGCCTATAGAGGGACGCTTACGGAGCCGGGAAAAAACAGCCCGTTCCGGGAGCGTTCTGTGGAAGAGAATTTGCGGTTATTTACGGAGATGAAAGCTGGAGATTATCCAACGGGAGCCAGAGTGTTGCGAGCTAAAATAGATATGAGCTCACCTAATATCAACTTACGTGATCCGGTGATTTACAGAATCATTCATGCGGAGCATTATAGAACGGGTAACGAATGGTGTATCTATCCGATGTATGATTTTGCCCATCCTATACAAGATGCTATCGAAGGGATTACGTATTCCTTATGCTCGATTGAATTTAAGGATCATCGGCCGCTCTATGAGTGGGTATTGAAGGAGCTGGATATCCCTGAGGCTCCTAAGCAAAGAGAGTTTGGACGGGTGAACATCACCGGAGTTGTGACGAGTAAACGGTATATCAGACAACTGGTTACAGGCCATTATGTGGATGGCTGGGATGACCCGAGACTTCCTACGCTTCGCGGTTTACGCAGAAGAGGTTTTACGCCGGAGAGTATCCGGAATTTTGTGAAGGAAATTGGCTTTGTCAGAAATAGCACCATTGTGGATATTGCCATGTTAGAGCATGCGCTTAGACAAGATTTGAAGGCAAAGGTTCCAAGTGTGATGGCTGTTCTTAAGCCTTTAAAAGTGGTCATTACTAATTATCCTGAAGATCATAACGAAGGGCTGACGATTGAGAATAACAGTGAAGATAAGTCACTTGGAGAAAGAGAGGTTCCTTTTTCACGGATCCTTTATATTGAACAAGAAGATTTCATGGAGGAGCCGCCAAAAGGGTATCACAGGCTGACTATGGGGAACGAAGTAAGGCTGAAGGGTGCTTATTTCATAAAGTGCAATGAAGTAATCAAGGATGAAGTTACAGGAGAAATCCTAGAGCTTCGCTGCACCTATGATCCGAGAACGAAGAGCGGAAGCGGGTTTAATGAACGGAAGGTTAAGGCAACCATTCACTGGGTATCGGCAGACCAGGCTATCAAGGCTGATGTTCATCTATATGAGCGGCTGCTAAAAGATAACGATGGTCCTAAAGAAGACGGTGAGCGCTGGGACGCGTATCTTAATCCGGATTCCTTAACGGTCCTGAAGGATTGTTTGCTGGAGCCATCGATGGGCAACGCAAGACCAGAGGATAAGTTTCAATTGATCCGGCATGGATTTTTCTGCGTGGATAAGAAGTATACCACGGCAGATAAGCTGGTGCTGAACCGGATAGTACCGCTGAAGGACACATGGAAGAAAAATTCATAAGCAGCTTAAGCTGGGCGAAGATCGGGTAATTCCTGATCATCGTCCAGCTTTTTTTGTGCCTAGTCGTTGGTGAACAAGCAAATGAAAATTCCATATGAAACATGTTTACATTTTTCAGAAATAAGCATATACTTTAAATATAAGTTGCACAGGGGAAACTTTCGTGTATATAGACAACTTTTTCAGGGCAAGAGGAGGAATTGAAATGCTCGAACAAACTTTAGTAGAACAACCACATATAAAACAACATAAGAACTCGATTTCAGCACAAGCCGTACTTAACGGGGAGATCAAAGGGATTAAACGATTACTTCCTTTTCTAGGCCCAGCTTTTATCGCTGCTGTTGCTTATCTGGATCCAGGTAATTTTGCCACCAATATTACGGCGGGCTCCAAATATGGATATCTCTTATTGTGGGTGATCGTGGCCTCTAATCTAATGGCTGTGCTAATCCAAGCGTTATCCGCCAAGCTGGGGATTGCGACAGGCAAGAACTTGCCTGAGATCGCCCATGATCGTTTTCCGAAGAGTGTATCTATCTTCTTATGGATTCAAAGTGAGCTAGTGATTATAGCTACGGATCTGGCAGAGTTTATCGGGGCGGCATTAGGACTATATCTCTTATTTGATATTCCCATGCTGCCAGCAGCACTGATTACTGCGGTGGGCTCATTTGCTATCTTAGAGCTGCAACGCCGGGGATATCGCTCCTTAGAGGCAGGGATTGCCGCGATGATCCTTATAGTCGTATTAGCCTTCGCTTTTCAAGTTATTGTAGCTAAACCGGATATGGGAGCAGTTGCCGTAGGCATGTTTACACCTAAGTTTGAAGGGGTGGACAGCATCCTATTGGCCGCAGGAATTCTAGGTGCAACCGTGATGCCACATGCGATTTACCTGCATTCATCACTTACACAGAACCGTATCGTCGGGGTGAATGAATCGGAGAAAAAACAGATTTTCAAATTGGAATTTATAGATATTATTATTGCGATGATTATCGCAGGTGCAGTAAATCTGGCTATGGTTATTGTCTCCGCGGCATTGTTTTTCAAAAATGGTCTCGTGGTTGAGGATCTGGATGTCGCGTTTCAACAATTTGGTCACTTAGCTGGGCCAGTAACGGCGATCTCGTTTGGGTTGGGACTACTCATTGCGGGACTGTCGAGTTCCTCCGTAGGGACTATGGCTGGCGATGTGGTTATGCAAGGCTTCATCAACAAAAGAATTAACCTGTACTTGCGCCGTGCGATTACCATTATTCCGCCACTAGCGATCATTGGTTTTGGTGTGAATCCAACCAAAGCACTCGTGATCAGTCAGGTGATCCTGTCCTTTGGGATTGCGTTCGCGTTGATTCCGCTGGTTGTGTTTACAAGCAATCGCCAGATTATGGGCGGGTTAGTGAATCGCAAAATGACAGCCACTCTGGGCTGGATTATCTCCGGTCTGGTTGTCTCGTTGAACTTGTTCTTGGTCTATCAAATGCTCGTATAAGGAAGCAGTCAAAAGAGCCCGACCCACAGATCTCCTCAGATCATACCTGAGAGATACATGGGTCGGGCTTTTTTTGGAGTGTTGTTCCAGCCAGTTATTTAAAATAATCCGCAACGCCTTCAGCGATGGCTTTAGCCGCTTTTTTCTGATAGGAGGCCTTGCGGACAATGGACTCGTCTGTAGGATTGGTAAGGAATCCAAGCTCAACCAAGGTAGCTGGAATCCGATTCTCCCTTAGGATGTGATAATCGCCAAAGGACAACCCGTTGCTTTTCAGACCGATGCCTTGCCCCAGCCGGGTTTCAATCGCCCGCGCCAGCTTCAAATCATCCGCTTCTGAATAAAAGAAGGTCAACGTTCCGGACACATTTTTAGGTGAAGAATTATAATGAACGCTTACAAAAGCATCAGCACGCAGGGCTTGGCTCATCTGAACACGACGAGCTAACGTCGGCTTCTGATCGTCTCGGGTGCGCGTCATCTCTACCCGTGCTCCTTTAGCAACAAGAGCATCGCGGACATAAAGTGCAGTATGCAGATTCAAATCTTTTTCCATGGTGTTATATGTAGTGCCAAGCATGCCCGGATCACTGCCGCCATGACCAGGATCGATGACGATCAGCTTTCCTCGTAGTCCGCCTTTATGCTGGACGGTGCTTATGCTGCTTGTACTGCTTGATGTGCTTCCACTTCGGATATACTGCTCTGCCACCCAACCGGTTTCACCGCTGACTGTGCGAATTCGAGCCCAGCCGTTCTGATGAAGAAGGAGAGTGACTGTATCCTTGGCTTTTAAAGAACCGAGCACCTTATAGTGAGTTCCTGGGCCACTTCGGATGCGCAGAGAATCAGCCGTGACTGAAGCTTTTGAAGTTCTACTAGAAGTATTGGCTGATGTTGACGAGGCAGTATTGGTTTTAGTAGCAATAGACGTTCCAGAAGCGCTGGATTGCAGGGAGTTGCTGTTCACCTTTTTTAGGTAATAACCCGCTACCCAGCCAGAGGTGCTCCCCGCTTTAACCTCTAACCATCCATGCTGCTCATCAGTCACAGTAACCCGAGCCCCATTCTTAATTGATCCTACAACAGTTGCATTCTTAGCCGGTTCATCGCGTACATTTAAAGAACTCGCATATACCTGTGCGGTATAACTTCCCGCTGCTGTCTTTGCTTCAGCAGACTGTGGCGTTGCTATACCCAAAAGGCAAGCTGTGAGCAGGGTGACACCTATCATTTTGTTCATAGTATCCTCGCTTTTTGAGAGTAGTCGTAATTCCTTACCCAATTTACGAGGTTTAGAATAATATTTTTTGAGAATATGGCCTCTTTTCTGGTGGTCTAAAGACTTGTATAATTATTACATATCGGGAAAGAGGATGAAGGAGCATTGCCGTGACTAAACCAAAGCTATTCATTGGATCTTCCAGGGAGTCTATACGTTATGCAAGAGCGATTCATGAGCAGCTGAAGAGGGATGCTGAAGTGCATCCTTGGTATGCCAACGCTTTTCGGGCGAATGAATACACTATGGAGGCGTTGGAGCGAAATTTGGATGAGAGCGATTTTGCCGTATTTGTGTTCTCGCCAGATGATGTCGCCAAAATCCGTGGTAAATATTATTATGTGACCCGCGATAATACGGGGTTTGAAATGGGTTTGTTTTGGGCTAGATTACGGCGCAGCCGTGTTTTTTGTCTAGTGCCTGATCAGGTAACTGCGCGTGATGATCTCATCCCTGGAGAAAATGTAGAAGAATATCATCTGCTATCTGATTTAGCGGGAATTACATCTTTAGAGTATGAAGTGCATCACGATAATCCTACGGCTGCTGTGGATGTGAGCTGTGGTAAGATTATTGATAGTATTCAAGAACGTGGAAGATTCCGTGACCCGCTTAAAGATTTAGAGCAGCTAAAGATGGATTTAAGGCGCAAGGAAAGTATCCTTCATTTTTTTTGGCAATATAATAGTAATGTGACCATCTCCGAGAATGGAGATAAATATCACGCACTTAGTGAGGCGATACGCAATTCCTTTTTACCTCCGAAGCATTGTCGTGTAATCGGTGCAGCCATCTGGCAGGCACAAGAGAAGGAACAACTTGTTCAGGTGGGGGGGAATGTCGGACGTGGTCACTCCTATCCCTTGTCTGTAACGAAAGGGAATGAGAAGCAGCCTAGTGTGGTAGATGCATTTTTATCGAGTAAATGGACTTTTTTTCAACGCACGGAAGTTGCAGAGGTATATATCCTATGCTATCCTCTAGGTAAGAAGTATGTTCTTTCCGTTCATTTCTCAGGAAGTGATGGATTATCTGCAGATGATCTTAAGGCGGTAGTTGGGAATAATCAGGATTTATTCCGTACCATCAATCATTTAGTAGGAGAGGATTCAGCATGAAGAGAATAAAAGGTATTAACAGCTTATCCGATGCTGTTCTCCGATCTGCGAGTGGTGGGAGCAGGAGTGCAGGCGGCGATGACAAAAGCACCAAAAGAAAAGCAGGCTCGAGTCATTCTGCTCAGCAGCCAGCTTCAGCTCAGATTTATACTGCACCTTCTTTGGACGGCGGAGACGACGAATATAAGAAGCTTATCAGCGGGAAAGTAGATAATAATAAACCATCCTTTGCGTGATTTTTTTATAAAAAGGGGGCCTCAGCCGTTGGCTTGAGGGCCCCTTTTTGGTATTCCATTCTAACGGCTGTTCTTCTTGGCGATCTCGCGCCGTACGACAGGTGCAACCTCTGTTGCCAAAAGTTCAATGGCTTTGGCTACCTTAGCGTAAGGAAGGCCGCCGATATCGAGCTGAGTCATAAAGCGGCTATGACCGAACAGCTCATGCTGATAGAGAATTTTTTCGATAATTTGCTGCGGGCTGCCTACAGCCATCGTGTTATCAGCAGATACATATTGCCCAAAGTCATCACGAGACACCTTGTACTCTTGACCCGGTTTTGGACTGATAGAGTTACGGTAACTATAGTAGTAAGGGTAATATTCATCCAACGCCTGCTGTGAGGTTTCAGCAATGTAGCCGTGGCTAGTGATCGCAATCTTTAGATCCCCAGGTGGATGTCCTGCTTGAATTCCGGCACGCCGATAGGTTGCGGCAAGCTCTTGAAAAGGCTCTGGACTGCCGCTTAGGATGGCGATAGCCATTCCGGTCCCGAGCATCCCGGCCTTCTCCGCACTTTCTGGAGAACCGCCTACACCAATCCAGAGCGGAAGATTCTCTTGCAATGGACGTGGAGCAATCTCCGAATCCTTCAGCGATGAACGGAAGGAGCCCTCCCAGTTCATAACTTCATGTTTGTTAAGCTCCAAGAGTAAATTGATGTTCTCGGAGAATAGACGGTGATAATCTTCAAGCTCATACCCGAAGAGCGGAAAAGACTCCACAAAAGCACCACGCCCCGCAATAATCTCTGCACGTCCATTCGACAGCAAATCAAGTGTGGCGAAATCCTCGAACACCCGTACAGGATCAATGGTGCTTAATACGGTTGTTGCGCTCGTTAGTTTAATTCTGTTAGTAACCTGAGAAATGGCAGCCAGCACCACTGGCACCGAAGAAATTACAAAATCAAGACGATGATGCTCACCTACACCAAATACATCAAGTCCCGCCTCATCTGCCAGCTTAGCTGCAGCTACAACTTCGTCGAGACGTTGTTTTGGACTGATCTTCTTCCCTGTATGACAATCCGCTACGATGTCTCCTAAGGTATAGATACCAAATTCAAAATCGGATGCTGGTGCTGCGGTTGCTTCGTTACTCATGCTCACAAACCCCTTGTTATTCATATATTTGCTAAAGCCTGTCCGTGTATGGAGGAATGTGATTATTATAACACAATGACTTACAAAATGTAAGTTTGTGAGTAAATGTTTTGATTTCTTCTGTTGTTTTTGACAAAATGGAATAATAATCCATAAGTATTATGTCCTGCTCGTCCAATATTATTATATTTGATTTTAAGAAGCTATCCAAATGAGGCAGTTACTTATATGAGGAGGAGTTTGGTGGTGAGATGAACAATATTGAAATCTTATCTTCGTACTGCAGTTATTGGTTTAGGGGTATTGCTTATGGTAAATCCAGTACAAGCAGCTGCGGTTGATCCACACACCTCTTTTATAGGCTCGAATGGTGATGATTACTATGCAAACCTGCCTGCTGCGAAGGTTGAATGGTCAACAACAATGGATTTGCCAGCTTTGAAAGATGTGCCGTCGGATTATATCATGGGTAAGGGTGTTGTTGCAGTCGGAGCGGGCAAAGCTTTTATCCTTCAAAAGGGTCAGCTTTTAGCGATTAACGTCCAGACTGGAAAAGTAATGTGGAAATACGGCTCCAAATTAACAACGCCGCTGCTCTATCAGGATGGCGTGGCTTACGTCACTTCGGAGGCAGGTACGATCTATGCAGTTAACGCGGCTACGGGCAAAAATAAATGGAGCTCATCGGCAACCAGTAAAGGTGTCAGTAAATTGTTAATTGATAAAGAGCAGCTATTCGCTGCTAATGGCGATATTCAAGCCTACAATCTGAAAGATGGCAAGTTGCAGTGGCGCGATAATTTCAGCGAAATGCTGTTTGAACCATTTATGGTTGAGGGGAATCTGGTGCTAGCTCAAAACTCAGAATCCGGAGCGTATACGTATGACATTTTACATGCGTTTGATCGAACAACAGGTAAAGAGCTTTGGAATAGTGGTAATCATAGTCTTCCGATTGCAGCAGATGGGACTACGCTTATCTCACAACGGGAAGCTACATTGGTAGACCCTCTTCCTTTGACGACACTCGATCATTTGGATGTGAAGACAGGTAAGCTTGTAAAGGCTGTAGAGTATAACCCCGCTCATATAGATCCTAATCATCCGAAACCAGAAGAAGAATATATGACTAGCGGAGGCAGAGCCTGGATCATTGGGGACAGGATATATATTGGGGGACAAAAAGGAGTCTATGGCTACCCAGTAAATGTTGATCCAGCTGCCGTAACACGAGATAATTATTCGTATGAATCCATCGGAGCTAAGTTATCCTACGCAGCGGGTCCTTATGATGGAAGAATTCTTTTTAGTAACGAACAGAGCATCTATGGTGTTAAAATGTCTAATAAATCTGTGTTCCAGTACGGAGGAATCAGCAATCCGATTGCCCGCTTCGATCTGCTCGGACATGGCATGTATGTTGCCCAGACCGATGGGAAATTGGTTGCTATTGATCTAATTACCGCCAAACCGATCGTGCAGCTCAAAACATCAGGTAGAGTATTCGGCCCAACCTTGCTGGAGGATGGGATGATTATTGTGCAGAGTAAAGGGAAGTTAACTGCTTTCAAGGAGCCTCAGGCTCTGAAAATGAAATAATCGAATCCACAACGGCTCTCCGATAAACATCCGGCAGAGTCGTTTTTTAGTGGAATGATTCCACAATCCCAGTGCGAAAAATACAAATCTATTTTATGATAATAAGGTTATAGGATGAGTAGACTGTAAGTTAACGAAATTACATAGAAGGACCGAGGGATATTATGGAACAGCAAGCGGTTTGGGCGATAGGTATTTTTCTGCTGATTTATGGACTTATTATTTCCGAAAAGATTCACCGTACCATTCTGGCGATGTTAGGAGCTATCGTCATGATAGCGATGGGCATTGTGGATCAGGAGACGGCACTACAGCACATCGATTTTAATACTATAGGATTGCTTGTAGGGATGATGATGATTGTAGGGATTACCGCTGAGACGGGTCTCTTTAAATACGCAGCTGTGAAATCAGCTAAGTTGGCGAAGGGGAAGCCGAAGAGAATACTGATTGCTTTGTTTGTGATTACCGCAGTGGCTTCAGCCTTTTTGGATAATGTGACGACAGTGCTGCTTATGGTGCCAGTCACCTTCAGTATTACAAGACAACTGCGCATACATCCGCTGCCTTTTTTGATGTCACAAATTATCGCATCTAATGTAGGGGGAACGGCAACCTTGATCGGAGACCCGCCTAATATCATGATTGGCAGTGCGGTTAAGGAGCTGACCTTCATGGCTTTTATTAGCAATCTGACACCCGTGATTATCATCATTGTTTTGGCGTATATCCCGCTGCTGTTATTGATGTTCGGTAAACAAATTAAAACTACACCTGAATTGCAGCAGAGCATCATGGACATGGATGAGAAGGTTATGATTACGGATCATAAGCTGCTGCGAAAATGTTTGATCGTACTGGCAATTACGATTGCCGGGTTCTTTTTACATCAGGCGTTACATTTGGAGTCCGCTACGGTTGCGCTGGCTGGTGCATTTTTACTGCTGCTGCTGACCGGAGGGGAACATATGCTGGAAAAAGCTTTTCACAGCGTGGAATGGATTACGATCTTCTTTTTTATCGGACTGTTCGTGTTGGTGTCAGGGCTTGTAGAGACAGGTGTGATTGCAGAGCTGGCAGCAAAAGCGATTGAAATAACGAATGGGGATGTGCTGATGAGCTCAATGATGATTTTATGGGTCAGCGCCATTACCTCGGCATTTCTGGATAACATCCCTTTTGTAGCAACTATGATCCCGCTGATTCAGGAGATGGGCAATATGGGGATCAGCAATTTGGAGCCGTTATGGTGGAGTTTGGCCTTAGGCGCTTGTCTGGGTGGGAATGGCACATTGATTGGTGCGAGTGCTAATTTGATCGTAGCGGGTTTGGCAGGAAAAGAGGGGTACCCGATTACATTCATGAAGTATTTGAAGGTCGGATTTCCTTTAATGCTGTTATCCATTGTGATCTCCAGCGTGTATTTATATTTAAGATATCTGATGTAAGCAGCGTTGCTAAGAGCCGGGGAGCGATATGCTTGAAGTGATATTTTGAAACGGTAGAAGTTGTGGAGGAAGTAGAAGGAGTAGGAGTAGAGGAAGTAGAGGAAGTAGAGGAAGTAGAGGAAGTAGAGGAAGTAGAGGAAGTAGAGGAAGTAGAGGAAGTAGAGGAAGTAGAGGAAGTAGTGGAAGTAGAGGAAGTAGTGGAAGAAGAGGGAGTAGTGGAGTAGAGGAAGTAGAGAAAGTAGAGGAAGTAGATGCAGAAGTATAAGTAACAAGTGGAGGCAAAATGCAGATTTTGAAGTGGTAGACATAGGTTGGAGTAACGGTGGGAGCATATAAGTGTATTTTGTACAGTTATAACTCATCGAATAAATTGTCCCCAAAAAATAGCTGTATTCAGTACACTTATTTTCATGATTTCCTCAGCTAAAGGTGGTTTTTCTGGATTTTAATTGTACAGAATACAGTTATATTCAGGATAGCCCCTTTTTTATACGAAATAAGTGTAAAGAATGCAACTAAATCAAAGATTGGGTTTAGATTCGGTAATTAAAATATACGGGGGGATCCGGAGGAGTTATTCCGAGGTTTACCCAAAGTCGACTTAACCCTACGCAATGCAGATAAAAAGCAGGCAGTGTTTCTCCAATATTTGGAGGCTCACTGCCTGCTTGTTTTTTACATTAGAAAGGGCTGCTTAAGGAGTATGGCTTCCAAAATACTGGTAAGTTCCTTTGGGATATTGATTCCACTCGCCCTCAAGTGAATACTGCTGTGATCCAGTGTATATACCAGATTTACGGACAATAGTTCCACCTGTGGAGAGGAATTGCTGAGTAGAGGTAGGGTCACCGAGAACATCCACGATTTGACCGTTTTTCTTCAGTACTAATGCTGTAATATTATATGTTTTTGGATTATATAGACTCAGCTCATCATTGTAATAGGAGATATTCATTAAATCAAATGCGTCCCCAAAAGTAGAATCTATAAACATATACGGCATTGCTACAGGTACAGGAAATAATGGCCGGGAATAAACCTGTTTGGTTTGGGTGGCTTTCATAAATTGGTGAACTTCAAGGGTGTAACCTTCTGCTTTTCCTGCGGGATTACCATTTCCTTTATAGTACAGCTCAACTGCGATTCTGCCGTCACCGCCGTCCAGATACTCTGAGAAGAATAGCTCAGAGGTACCCTGTGAAGCCACGCTTATAGATAATACAACCGCTTTGCCATCAGAACCTACTATCCATACCGTTCCTGGACTTGTAGGACCATTCCATATAGCTCCATTCAGAGTTGCAGGTCCGCTCAATGAACCTGTGCTGCTTTCTGTATACACTTTAAATTGACTCTGATTAGGAATCAGCTTGGAAATATCGAAGGAAATATTGGATACACCTTGCTTGGTGGTTATTGGCACAAAGCCGTTGTTTACAAGCTGGGCTGTAATCAAGGTGAAAGTTGAGGTAGCTGAACCTCCTTTATCATCCGTTGCTGTGAGGGTCACTAAACCACTAGCTGAACTATTAGCTGCCGGAGTTACCGTCAGAGTGTTGCCATTAAGGCTAAGTGTACCAGCATTTACGTTATCTATAGAAGCTGAATAAGTAAGCATGTCATTGTCGGGATCTTGAAAAAGCTGGGCCAGATCAAATGTACGTGGTGCAGTGATACCTGGTGTTAAGAGTTGAGTAGTGATTCCAGATATCGCAATTGGTGGCTGATTAGACGTTACAGTGAATGCAAAAGTAGCAGTGTTAACGCCACCTTGGCCGTCCATTGCTGTTATTGTAATCATGGCTGTGCCTGAATCGACCGGCACAAGGTTGAGATGATTCCCATTTACAGATACAGTGGCAACGCTAGCGTCAGAGGATGCAGCTGCGAATGTAAGCGGGTCGCCGTCCGGATCAATGAACACATTACTGATGTCGACGTTTTGGACACCACTTGTGATCAGAGCAGATATTGGATCAATATTATTTTGCACGACTGGTGCATGGTTCACCGGAGTAGGCGCCGGAGTAGGGCTCGGAGTCGTCGCCGGAGTAGGCTCAGGAGTCGTCACCGGAGTAGGACTAGGAGTCGCGACCGGAGTAGGCTCAGGAGTCGGCGCCGGAGTAGGACTAGGAGTCGTCACCGGAGTAGGACTAGGAGTCGCCACCGGAGTAGGACTAGGAGTCGTCACCGGAGTAGGACTAGGAGTCGCCACCGGAGTAGGACTAGGAGTCGCCACCGGAGTAGGACTAGGAGTCGCCACCGGAGTAGGACTAGGAGTCGTCACCGGAGTAGGACTAGGAGTCGCTACGGGAGTAGGCTCAGGAGTCAGCACCGGAGTAGGACTAGGAGTCGCTACGGGAGTAGGCTCAGGAGTCAGCACCGGAGTAGGACTAGGAGTCGCTACGGGAGTAGGGCTCGGAGTCGTCACCGGAGTAGGGCTCGGAGTCGCGACCGGAGTAGGACTAGGAGTCGCGACCGGAGTAGGACTAGGAGTCGCTACGGGAGTAGGCTCAGGAGTCGCCACTGGAGTAGGGCTCGGAGTCGCGACCGGAGTAGGCTCAGGAGTCGCTACGGGAGTAGGCGTCGGAGTAGGACTCGGAGTCGGATCGCTCACGGAGTTAGCAGACGTGGACGAAGTATATGCAGGAGCAACGACTCCAGATGCATTTTGAACCTTTTGGATATTATCTTGAATGGCTGTGTAATTTGTTATGAAATGTGAAGGCAGACTGTTGCCAAGCAACTGCAGATTTTGAATAGACAAGGAGGGATCGATGGTGATCCTAGCGCCGCCTTCGACTATTTTTAAGGTTTGCAGGGGACCGCTGCCATGAATAGTAACTGGAGTTATAGAGTCCACAATGATCTGCCCAATTTGGCCCTGAAAAGTTATACTCGAAACGCCATTTTTAATCTTTAGATCACCGGTAACATTACCTTTAATAACAACATCATTTCCAGAAATATTGAGCAAAGAACCGGAGGGAAAGCCGGAGGTATTTAGTTGAACCCCTTTTTGTACAATTTCAAGCTCTTGCAAACCATCTACATGACGATTCAAGGAATTGAACTTAAGGACAGCTCCTCTTAAAGCATCATGGTTGCTATCACCCATTAATTCTTTGAGTGTACCTTCAATGAGGTAAGGCGTGCCATTGATCGTTACGAAATCTCCATCTATATTGTCGATCGTTGCAGTTTGTTGTTCTTCTTTAAAAATATTCAGCAGAAAAGAAGCCATATCCTGCCGCTGAACAGTACCTTTGGGGCTGAACATATCTTCGGGAGAGTCTATAAGTTTAAGACGTAGTGCGACATCAGTATACTCTTTTGCCCAATTGCTGATTGTGGATTCGTCATTAACCTTGTTGGCTTGTCCGCCTTGTGCTCCAGTTCCGCGGATGGCACGTACAAATATAACTGCAAGCTCTTCCCTAGTTACAGGTCTGGATGGATTAAAATTACCTGTAAGATCACCCTCCATAAATCCTGCCTTTTTAACAGCCTCAATAGCGGAGACACTCCAACTGGAATCAGATACGTCTCTAAAGGAAGAAGCGGAATTCACTGAGGAATCTAGCTTTAAGGTCTTCGCTAAAATGGCTGCCAGCTCTTGGCGAGTCATAGTCGCAGTGGGTCTGAATTGTCCATTGGGATCGCCTTTAAGCAATCCTAGACGAGCAGCCTCGAGGATTGCGGCACTTTTCGTCTGTTGTATTTCGGTTAAATCGGAGAACGGTGGAGTGATTTCAGCTGCAGATGCATAGAGAGTACCACCGAACAAGGTGTTAAGGGCAACAAGTGTTGCTCCCCATTTTAATGATATGCTTTTCAAGCAAAAGCCCCTTCCTTAGAACCAATTTGTCATAAGCTTACTTCATTATATCGACGCAAAAGCAAAGTTTTTTAATACTTTCATCCTACTAAAAGTGATTAAATTCATTGCTTTTCTAACTTATGAACTAGAAATAATTCCACTTCTATTCCATAAAAGGGCTTGTTTTTTGTTGACAGCTTATAAAATCGATGATATTTTAAATATTATAATTCCAATTGATTTACTTTGAATAATGTTTGCCGACTGTTCCTACAGAGGTATTGCGAATGTAAAAACGCAATGCCTCTGTTTTTTTGTCCATACAGATTAAAGGAGGGGTCAAGGTGGGAGAAGCGTTGCTGTCTATTTCGAACCTAAATAAACGTTTTGAGTCTGCCGGTGGTCATGTTCAAGCACTCCATAATGTAGATCTCCATGTACAGGAGGGCGAATTTATTACAGTCATCGGCCCCAGCGGCTGTGGAAAAAGCACACTATTACGCATCGTAGCCGGTCTGGATAGCGGGTACACTGGCAGTGTCACCCTGGAAGGGGCGGAGATTGGGGGTCCTGGGATCGATAAGGGTTTTATTTTTCAGGAGCATCGCCTCTTTCCCTGGCTTACCGTTGAGAAGAATATTGCCTCTGATTTACCGCTAGGGAACAAGGAGGTTAGGCGGAAGGTCGATGAATTGATTGATCTGGTGAAGTTAAATGGATTTGAGAAATCTTATCCCCGCGAGTTGTCGGGAGGGATGGCCCAGCGGGTGGCAATAGCTCGTGCACTTCTGCGCAATCCGAAAATACTGCTGCTGGACGAACCGTTTGGTGCACTGGATGCATTCACTCGGGCTCATATGCAGACGGTATTGCTGGACATTTGGCGGGCTAACCAAACAACCATGATTTTTGTGACACATGATATTGATGAGGCTGTGTTCTTGGGGAATCGGGTAGTGATTCTAGAGCCGCGTCCCGGGAAAATACGTAAAATTGTACCGATAGATTTACCGTATCCACGGAAAAAAACAACGACCTCCTTTCAAGAGCTGCGTTTGAAGGTGTTGAATTATTTTGAAAAGGTAGATGAGCTAGAGCTTACAGACGGAGCCGGAATATAAAATAGGTCGACCATACCCATGGAGACTTTCGAAGACATTAACATTCGAGGGTCTCTTTCTGTTTATTTAAAGTGATTGTAAAGCTGAAAAAAGGTGGGTTCAAAGTATGACAAATCGGGCTGTAGCCATAAGAACTTCCGGAAGACCCGGAAAGGCGGCAACACTAGGACTTGGTCTTTTGCTGCCGGGCAGTGTACTGATTCTGTGGCAGACGCTCGGGCATTATGGAATGATCTCGGAGATGCTGTTCCCTACGCCGTATACGATTGCGGAATCTTTTGTAACTTTAGCGGCTTCAGGCGATTTGTGGCCGAACTTTAGGATCAGCTTGGTCAGAGCCTTTTCTGGATTCCTGCTAGGTGGTGGACTGGGGCTGCTGTTAGGACTTCTCGTAGGTCTGTTCCGCAGATCGGAGAAGCTGTTAGATCCCTCCCTGCAAATGATCCGCATGATTCCCAGTCTGGCGGTAGTACCGCTGTTCATTTTATGGTTCGGGATCGGTGAGGAGTCAAAGGTGCTATTGATTGCTAAGGGAGCTTTTTTCCCGCTTTATATTAATACGTTCATGGGAATTCGCGGCGTGGATAACAAGCTGTTCGAAGTTTCCCGGGTACTTGGCTTCAGCCGGTTGAAGCAGATTGGCAGGTTAGTACTTCCAGCAGCGCTGCCGAACATTATTCTCGGAGTGCGTCTCTCTCTAGGGCTTTCTTGGCTGGGGTTAGTAGTGGCAGAGCTTATTGCATCTACCTCAGGCATTGGGTACATGATGTCCGATGCGCGTCAATTTGCGGACACACCAGTGGTGTTCGTGGGGATTATTATTTTTGCCGTAGCTGGATTGTTGAGTGATTCCATTGTTCGTTACATTGAACGACGGTTGTTGAGATGGCAAGACAGTTATCGCGGATAACCTTGAACGCTCATTAAACAAAAGGGGGATGCACCATGAGCGATGGAGTAGAAGCTATTATCAAAAATACTAAAAGAGCCAGAGAAACGCTGGATAGCGGCGGCACAGCTCCTTTATCCAAGAAGACACCGAAGAAACCCGCAATACAAGTTGCATGGAAACCCCTGCTCTCTGATTGGGGAATGGGTGCAATTATCCCGGTGGTGACGTTAGTCCTTTGGCAGCTGGCAGGGAGTACGGGGCTGGTCTCAGCAACCTTTTTGCCGACTCCGCTTTCGATTGCAAGAGCTTTTACCGACTTGTTGGTTACTGGAGAGTTAACTCATCATCTGGGCGTCAGCATGGGTAGGGCGGGCATCGGATTTCTTATTGGAGGTGTGTTGGGTCTTCTATTCGGCGTACTGACTGGCTTGTTTCGCAGTGTAGAATATGTGCTCGATCCTAGCGTACAAGTGCTTAGGCTTGTTCCCCATTTAGCTATAGCGCCGCTCATTATTCTCTGGTTCGGGTTTGGAGAGATGTCAAAAGTTGTGATCATTATGACAGGCTCATTTTTTCCGCTCTATATTAATACATTTATGGGCATCCGCAATGTGGACAATAAATTGTTCGAAGTAGCTCGTGTATTGGGATTCAGTCCATATCAGAAGCTGCGCAGGCTTATACTCCCGGCGGCGCTGCCCGGAATTTTGTTAGGGCTAAGATTGTCGCTGGCTGTAGCTTGGATTGGTTTGGTTGTAGCAGAGCTTATTGGATCACAGTCAGGTATTGGTTTTCTTATCAATGAGGCGAAGCAGAACTCTAATACGGAGGTTGTATTCGTAGGCATTATTATTTTTGCAATTGTCGGTAAGCTGATCGATTCCTTGTTCCGGATTATTGAACGAAAGTTCCTGTTCTGGCGCGATAGTTACGAAGGCTAAACAAACTGAGGAGGTCTTGAACATATGAGTGGATCGGTGAAAAAAGGATCGGTGAATTTGGTGGCAGACGTGCTCGTTATCGGAGGAGGTCCGGCAGGAACGTGGGCAGCCCTTACTGCATCAGCGAAGGGGGCCAAAGTAATCCTTGCAGATAAAGGGTACTGCGGTTCAAGTGGGGCAACGGCACCGTCGGGAACGGGAGTCTGGTATGTGAAGCCGGATGAGAAGCTCCGGAAAGAGGCAAAAGCAAGTCGTTATGCGCTTGGCGGGCAGCTGGCTGAATCTCGCTGGATGGACCGGGTGCTGGATCAAACCTATGCCAATATGAACAAGCTGGGTGTTTCCGGTTATCCATTCCCTGTAGATGAGCAGGGCAATCAATTCCGAAGAAGTCTGCAAGGACCGGAATATATGAAATTAATGCGTAGGCTGGTGAAAAAGGCAGGCGTTAAAATTCTAGATCACAGCCCAGCCTTGGAACTCCTGGCAGATGAGCATGGCGTAGCTGGAGCGGCTGGAGTTCATACCCAGAGTGGAGAAACATGGACTGTTCAGGCAGGAGCAGTCGTCATTGCTACCGGAGGCTGCGCCTTCCTAAGCAAGGCACTTGGTTGCAACGTGTTGACCGGAGATGGTTATCTCTTCGCTGCTGAGGCTGGGGCGAATCTGTCCGGCATGGAATTCTCCAATGCCTATGCGATCTGCCCTACGTTCTCTTCGGTGACCAAGACGGCGTATTACAGCTATGCCAGCTTTTATTATGAGGATGGAAGCATTGTGGAGGGAGCCGGTTCCAAGAAAGGCCGTTCTGTAATTGCCCGGAATCTGTTGGCAGGTAATCAGGTGTACGCCAAGCTGGATGGGGCACCAGAGGATTTAAGACCGCTGCTGCGGGTGGCGCAGACGAACTTTTTCCTTCCTTTTGACCGCCAGGGAATTGATCCGTTCAAGGATGCGTTTCCGGTTACTTTGCGGCTCGAAGGCACGGTTCGGGGGACGGGTGGCATCCATATTACAGATGAAAGCTGCGGCACAGGTGTTCCCGGACTTTACGCGGCAGGAGATGCGGCTACCCGCGAGCTGATTTGCGGAGGTTTTACTGGCGGTGGCAGCCATAATGCGGCGTGGGCGATGTCTTCAGGTTCTTTTGCTGGTGAAGGAGCTGCTGTCTATGCACAGAGTCTGGGGTCGCACGCTGCGCAGCGTAGTCCAGTCGGCTTATCATCATCACCACTGGTGCATCAGGAAGTGAAGCCGGGAGTGGCAGCCCAAACAGCAGAGTATGTGTCTGCTGTACAGGCTGAGGTGAAGCCGTATGATATCAATTTGTTCCGGACAGAACAAGGGCTGACGTCTGCACTAGATCGTCTGGATGGATTGTGGAAAGAGCAACGAAGCCGCGAAATTCAGCGTACGCCAGAAGGGGTCAAGGCACGGGAAGCCGAAGCCATGACCGCAACAGCCCGCTGGATGTACAATTCTGCACTTGCTCGTACAGAGACGAGAGGCATGCATAAGCGTGAGGATTTCAAGGCTACAGATCATGGCCAGCATCACCGCTTGATCAGTGGCGGATTAGATCAGGTATGGGTGAAGACGGAAGCCGTGGCTAAGGAGGGTGTTCTATCGTGATTGAGGTGATCAGCGCTGCCAGATGTGTAGAGTGCAACCAATGTGTATCTGTCTGCCCGACTAATGTTTTCGAACGGGTAGAGGATGGCATTCCTGTTATTGCCCGGCAGAGTGATTGCCAGACTTGCTTTATGTGTGAGCTGTATTGTCCTGTCGATGCTCTCTACGTTGCACCAGACTCTGAGAATATTATTGGTGTGACAGAAGCGGAACTTCAGGAGCAGAAACTACTTGGCGGTTATCGTGAAAAAGTAGGCTGGGGTAAGGGCAGGCAGCCGGTGGCAAGCCATGACTTTATGTATAAATTGGCGTCGAGGGCAGGGTTCTGAGCTGGATCAAGATTTAAATAAATAGCATAAACCTAGGGGGAGAAACAATGAAACAAGCGTACAGAGAGATTCAAGGGAAACGTTCTAGGAAGATTCGGTTTGCACTTTTAACTACAATTATGATGGCCATGCTGGTGCTTCAGGCTTGCGGAAATAATACGGGCGGCAATGGAGCATCTGCCTCCGGGGGATCAAATACGGAGAAGGCGGGAGAAGGGGCCACGAGCACGAGCAATGTTCCAGCGGTATTGAACTTTGGGTTTATCGGTTCCAACAAATTGAATGTGCCCGGCGGTGCAGAGGGTTGGGGCTTTTATAAAGGGATTATTCAAGAAGAGTTGAAGAAATACGGCATTACTGAAGTGAAGCTTACTGGCTTTCCAAACGGTCCGGATCAGACAGAATCCTTGATTAGTGGTCGGCTGGATATCGGCAGCCTTGGAGATACACCTGCTATTATTGCCTACGCTTCTGGAGCCAAGACCCGTCTGATTTCACAATCTTCCGCGAACACGATTGGTTATTTGATCGGCAAGAAGGATGGGCCCAAGACGGTGAAAGATCTGCAAGGTAAAACTATCGCGATTCAAAAAGGCTCCTTCATGCACCGTTATGTAGTTGGATTACTACAGGAAGAAGGCGTGACCGACTACAAACTCGTGCATATGCTCATTCCTGATGCTACTGCAGCTTTAGCCCGTGGAGATGTAGATGCTACAACAAATCTAGGTGTTCCTGCGCTGAAGCTGATTGACCAAGGTTACACTCACTTGGATGATGCCTCGAAGCACCCGAACCTGCTTGGTTCTAGCGCAACAGTTGTGTCTGAGGATTATCTGGCGAAATTCCCTGATTTTCCGAAGGTATGGAATGAAGCTAGAGAGAAAGCCTTGGCAGACTTGAAGCAGCATGAAGATGAGTATTATCAATTTCTGGCTGAAATCGGAGATACAACGCCTGAGCTGGCGAAGCAAGTGAATCCGATTAGTGATATCAAGGATACTGCGTTCACTGATGAAGGAACAAAGCTGCTGGACGGTACCAAAAACTTCCTCGTCGAAGAGAAGTTAGCGAAAAAAGACTTCAATATTAGCGATTGGCAGCTGAAATAAGTTGCTTAAAGGTTGCTTTAATTGAACTTAAGATTCTTCTGTAAAGGTAATTGAGTGACTGCGGTGAATGTTTGGACTTTCGGCCGCCTCTCCGCCACTCCTCCCTTTAGTGATTTTTAAGTTCAACTAACTCAGCTAATGGTGTAGGAGGAAAAAATATGTCGCAGCTTAAGAAGGAAATGACAGTGGATGTCCTCGTGCTTGGCGGAGGTCCTGCTGGGGCGTGGTCGGCATGGAGTGCAGCCTCGCAAGGTGCAAAGGTAGTCCTGGCGGATAAGGGCTACTTGGGCACTAGTGGCGCAACTGCACCGGGAGGAACAACGTTGCTAGTTATTCCTCCCATTGCCGAGCTGCGGGAGCAGGCAGTGCAGGCCAGACTTAAGGCCGGCGGATATTTATCGGAGAATGCTTGGATTCACCGGGTGCTGGATCAGGTAGAGCAGAACCTGGCTCAAGTGGAGCAGTGGGGGTATCCGTTTCCGAAGGATGAAGAAGGAAACTCACTGCGTACCCATCTCCATGGACCAGAATATATGCGGATTATGCGAAAAGTTGTGCGCAAAGCAGGGGTCACAATTCTTGATCAGTCACCAGCGCTGGAACTTCTTCATGATGAACACGGTGTTGGTGGAGCGCGTGGGATCAACCGCCTGACAGGAGAGTCTTGGGAAGTGAAGGCAAATGCCGTTGTAATGGCTACCGGCGGCTGTGCTTTTCTCAGCAAAGGTCTTGGTTGCAACGTGCTGACAGGGGAGGGATTGTTGATGTCCGCAGAGGTGGGAGCTGATCTTTCGGGTATGGAATTCAGCCGCCAATATGCGCCAAGCTTTGCGGACGGAACCGTAACACGTGGACGCATGCTGGCTTGGGCCACTCTCTATGACGCGGACGGTCATCCGTTGCATAGAGGGGATCGGACCTTTGGCAGCATTCCTGAGCTGATGCTGAAGGGTCCGGTTTACGCTTCGCTGGATCTGGCAGACACCGCGGAGAAACAGGATTTCCTGCGCAAAGCGCATCCGATTTTCTTTATGCCGCTGGAGCGGGCGGGAATTGATGCGTTTAAGCAGAAATTCCCGCTTACCCTGCGCTATGAGGGCACGATGCGCGGCACTGGGGGTCTGCGCTTGAGCGGCACGGATTGCCAGACGACCGTGCCCGGACTCTATGCGGCCGGAGATGCCGCATCTCGCGAGAAAGTGACCGGCGCCATCTCCGGCGGCGGGGCTTATAACGCTTCCTGGGCCATGTGCAGCGGAAGCTGGGCTGGACAGGGAGCCGCGCAGCATGCGCTGTCCTGCCGAGGACAGGCGAACAGCCGCAAGCTGACCGCAGCGGGACGCTACGGGCTGGCGGCTGGCGCCGATGCCTCGGAAACGCTGGAGGTGAAGCCGCTAATCGCGGCAATCCAGCGTGAAATCTTGCCGCTGCAGATCAATTATTTCCGCAGCGAGCCGGGCATTTCTTCAGCCTTGAAGCGGCTGAATGCCTTGATGCCCTATTTGAACGGGCAGGCTCCTGCCAGCGTTCAGGGCATCGTGCAATCACGTGAAGCCGCGGCTATGCTCGCGGTCGGCAGGTGGATGTACACCGCGGCACTCGCCCGGAAAGAGACCCGCGGACTGCAAAAGCTAGCGGAATATCCGGAGCTTGATCCGCGCCAGACTCACCGGCTGATCTTATCCGGTATTCAACATATAAGCGTCAGTACAGAGGCTGTGCCCCATGCTCATGAACTGAATGCGCTGAAGGAGGGGCAAACGATATGATCGAATTAATCAGCTTGGAGCGTTGTGTTGGTTGTAAGCTGTGTACGAAAGTGTGTCCGACGAACGTATTCGAAATGCAGGGGAAGATTCCGGTCATTGCCCGTCAGGAAGATTGCCAGACCTGTTTCATGTGTGAAGCTTATTGTCCTGTAGATGCTTTATACGTGGCACCACAGGCGGATCAGCTGATCGGTGTAAATGAGGAGGCGCTGATTCAGTCAGGTGTGTTGGGAAGCTGGCGTGCTGAAATCGGCTGGGGACCTGGTGCGAATGGTTCGATGGCGGAGAGGGACACGACTCCTTATTTTGAAGTGTTTACCGAGCAGTACCGAACATGATTAAGCAGATGCTTAAACCCAAAAAATCCGCCCGAAAGCTGGGCGGATATTTCATATATTAGAAACTTATAGCAGGGCTTCGATAGCTGGTTCAATATCCAGCGGGTCCACCGTAGATTCGAATCTAGTGACCACATTGCCTTCGCGATCAATCAGGAATTTAGTGAAGTTCCACTTGATTTCGTCATTGTTCAGAGCCTCTGGATCTTTGTCTTCAAGCATGCTTTGCAGCAGCTTTCCTGAAGAATGGTTGATGTCGAACCCTTCAAATCCAGCCTGTTCTGTCAGGTAGGTGAAAAGAGGGTGTTTAGCTTCGCCTTTTACGTCAACCTTTTCAAAGAGTGGGAAGGTTACCCCGTAATTGATTTGGCAAAATACATTAACCTCTTCATTGCTGCCGGGTTCTTGCTCTCCAAATTGATTGGAAGGAAAGCCGAGAATTTGGAGGCCGCGTTCCTCGTACCGCTCATAAAGCTTTTGCAGATCTGAATATTGGTGGGTAAATCCGCACTTACTTGCTGTATTCACTATCAGTAGCACTTTACCTTTGTATTGCTCTAGCTCGATATCTTTTCCCCGAATACTGCGTGCTGAATATTGATAAATGCTCATGGCTGCTACATCCCTTCAGTTATCTATGCTTTTTGAAAAAGAACAGGAAATATTTATAATAATTAAATTGTAAACAATTCAATTATCGCTGTCAAACAATACAGCTTGAAGGAATTGGAACCGTAATTGCCAGGTTGGAATAGGATAGATAATGGGTATGGATCAGTCAAAAAAATTTATTGCGTTAAAGCTACTCTGCGTTCCATTATTATCTTGCATCGGGGACGTTTTTTGATTAAGATAGCAGAAACCAGCGCAAAAGCCGCGCTGACATAGATAAGGACTATGACGAAGAGAGTAAGCATTATAGCGGATCTTAACAGGGAAGGCGTGCCGGAGACTGAGAGCACCCTCATGAGACGATTAATGCCGAAGTTCACTTCCGAGTTGGCCCCTGAAGTAGTTTGTCACAGGTTGTGGCAGGTATGAGTAGGGAGGCCCGCGCCCCGCGTTACCGGGTGAAAGACAGAATTAATTCTTAGTCAGGGGAACATGAGATTCTATTCCTTTGTGCTAGTATTCGGGTTAATTCTAAATAAGGGTGGTACCACGGCTCCTCGTCCCTTGCGACGGGGGGCCTTTTTGTGTTCCAAATTATAACAAAAGAGGGAGTGGAAGGGTAATGAGTAACGTGGAATTGGATGTTCTTAGAGGTCGTCTGGATGAAATTAATGGGCAATTGCTGGAGCTGATCTCCGAGCGGGCTAAGATTGTTCAGGAGATTGGAGGAGTTAAAGAAAAACAAGGTGTCCCTAAATTTGATCCAGAACGGGAAAAACAGATGCTGGATAAGCTCGTAGCGAGCAACAAAGGCCCTTTCACTAACGGGACGATCCGTAGCCTCTTCAAACAAATTTTCTCAGCTTCTCTGGACTTACAAACAGATGATCATAAAAAAACTTTACTGGTAGCCCGCAAGAGCCACAAAGAGGATACAGTGATTGTTCTGCCGGGAGATGTAACGGTTGGCGGTCCTTCTTCACTGATGGTAGCCGGACCTTGCTCTGTGGAAAGTGAACTGCAGACTCGCACCGTAGCTGCCGCCCTGCAAAAAGCCGGAGTACGTGTAATGCGTGGTGGTGCCTTCAAGCCTCGGACTTCACCTTATGATTTCCAAGGGCTGGGAATGGACGGTTTAAGAATATTACGAGAAGCAGCAAATGAATATGGACTGCTGACCATCAGCGAAATTGTAGATCCAAGACATATTGAAGAGTCACTTGATTATGTGGATATCATCCAGATCGGTGCACGTAATATGCATAATTTCGAGCTGCTAAAAGCGGTCGGAGAAGTCGACAAGCCGGTACTGCTGAAACGTGGATTGGCTGCCACACTCGATGAATTCATCCATGCAGCGGAATATATCATGTCTCGTGGAAACACACAGATCATGCTGATTGAACGTGGAATTCGTACCTATGAAAAAGCGACCCGCAATACGCTTGATATCTCAGCAGTGCCAATTCTCAAACAGGAATGTCATTTGCCAGTATTGGTTGATGTAACTCACTCGACAGGCCGCAAAGACATCCTTATTCCATGTGCGAAAGCCGCACTCGCAGCTGGAGCTGACGGTATTATGGTGGAAGTGCATCCTGATCCTGCAACGGCATTGTCTGATGCCGCTCAGCAGCTGAACATTGATGAATTCAACACCTTCTTTAATGAAGTGAAGGCTTCCGGATTGTACCGGTAATCTAGAAATATAGAATTTGCATGATATTTTAAGGATTCGCTAGAAAATGAGGTGTATAAGCGCTTACAAGTCTAACTAATCTTTTTGTGAAGGTGAAGGTGGGTCGAGTACAATAAGCAACATTAGCGTTGCACCGGCCCCGGGTCTTTTCTGACAAAAGATCCACACATTTTAATAGTCACAGGAGGAAAATAGATTTTGAAGCAGCTTACCTTAAATAATGGGTGGTTTTCTAACACTCGAACCGATATTTTATCGGGGATGACCGTAGCCGTTGCGCTGATTCCTGAAGCGATCGCTTTTTCGATCCTGGCGGGAGTAAGTCCGATGGTTGGTTTATATGCCTCTTTTTGCATTGCGATTGTAACGGCACTTGCCGGAGGCAGACCCGGAATGATCTCGGCGGCTACGGGAGCTATGGCTCTGTTAGTCGGAAGTCTCGTACTAGAACACGGAATAGAGTATCTGTTCGCGGCAACTGTATTGGCTGGCGTGTTTCAGATATTGATGGGGATGCTAAAGCTGGGGCGGTTTATCACGTTTTTGCCACAGCCGGTCATGACGGGTTTTGTCAACGCGCTGGCGATACTGATTTTTATGGCACAGCTTACCCATTTTAAAGGACAAGGCTGGGTGATGTACGGACTGGTAGCTCTGACCTTGCTTATTATCTACACGGTTCCTCGGTTTACCAAAGCCGTACCTTCAGCACTTGTAGCGATTGTTATTGTTTCTGTTCTTAGTATCGCTCTTCATCTGGACGTAAGAACCGTAGGCGATATGGGGAATATTACAGCAACTTTGCCACTATTCCATCTCCCGCAAATCCCGTTCACGCTGGATACGCTGCTTATTATTTTGCCATATTCACTTTCGCTGGCCGTAGTTGGGCTATTGGAATCCCTGATGACTGCCACCTTAATAGATGATATTACGGGCACAGGTAGTGATAAGAACAGAGAGGCGAAGGGACAGGGGCTTGCGAATGTAGTCACTGGTTTTTTCGGAGGGATGGCAGGCTGTGCGATGATTGGCCAATCGATGGTTAACATGAAGTCAGGAGGACGCACGCGTCTGTCCACGTTTGTATCAGGGATCTTTTTATTATTCTTAATTATCGTACTTGGCGTTGTGGTGAAGCAGATCCCGATGGGTGCGCTCGTCGGCGTAATGATAATGGTCTGTATCAGCACCTTTGAATGGGGCTCACTCAAAACTTTAACCCGTGTTCCGCTAAGCGATGCGCTGGTTATGATTGTGACGGTGGTCACTGTGGTGGTTACGGACAACCTTTCTATTGGGGTTTTGTTTGGAGTTCTGCTAAGTGCTTTAACGTTTGCTTGGAAAATAGCTTCGATCCGCCTAACTGTTCAGGAAGCAACCTCTTCCAAAACATATGCGGTATCCGGCCAGTTGTTCTTCGGCACGACAAGCCACTTCATTCATGAATTCGCCTACGATAGCGATCCGGATCATATTATTATCGATTTTTCACACTCCCATGTGTGGGACCAATCCGCTGTCCATGCCATAGCGAAGACGATGAGCAAATACGCCGAGCATGGTAAAAAAGTCACCATTACCGGACTTAATGACCAGAGCTCACAGCTGGTTCAGCGGGTGGGATTATCCATATGAAAAAAGATTGCGCTATATGCGCGATCTTTTTTTTATAGCAGATATTAACTGAAAGAAAGGCCAGCAAGGTTTTACTTTGGGTTTAAAATAATATAAAATATAAAGTGGATAATGTTTATCCGCTTTATACGCGGATGGCATTATCTACAGTTTGAATCAAGCTATTTACGTAAATCGAGGTGCTGTACATGCATATGAAAACAGGGGTAGAACAGTCGGTATATGCACTGGTTCTACTCAACATGCTGCCGGATAAGGCGGTGTTGTCTGGGGAAGCGATTAGCCAGCAGCTCGGAGCATCGGCGACCTATTTTCAGAAACTGTTAAGAAAGCTGGTAACCGCAGACATCATCACGTCTGTTCCCGGCATTAAAGGCGGTTTTAAATTAAAGAAAAGCCCTGAAGATATTCGTGTATATGACGTTTACCTCGCGGTGGAAGGCCAGCAGTCGCTGTATTCATCGAATGGTATTCTGGTAGATATGTTGGATTTAGAAAAAGAAGACAGCTGCTGCCTGTTATCGAATCTGATGGAAGAAGCTGAATCCTCTTGGAAAGCCGTATTAAAGCGGGAGACTATTGCTTCGTTGTCGGAGGAAATGCGTGGTGAACGCTTTAAAGATAAGATTGCAGCCCTAGAGGAATGGGTCAGTAATAAAATGGTCATCTAACCAAAGAAGGGATGTATTCGCATGAGATTAAGCATATTGGATCAGGCACCCGTGACAAGCGGCAACACTGCGGAAGGTGCCCTGAATAAAGCAGAAGAACTCGCTATTTTAGCAGATGAGCTGGGATATAGCAGAATGTGGATGGCAGAGCACCATGGTGGAAATACATTTGCTAGCTCAGCTCCGGAAGTAACGGCTGCCCGTTTAGCCGCCAAGACCAACCGTATTCGAATCGGCACCGGCGGTGTAATGATGATGCATTATTCTCCGCTTAAGATGGCGGAAGTATTTAAAACGTTAAGTGCTTTTTCCCCGGGGAGAATTGATTTTGGTGTGGGACGAGCTCCTGGTGGCGATACAAGCGCCATGTACGCTTTATCTGAAGGCCGCGAGTTAATGCTGCATAATATGTATGACAAGCTTGGCATTACCATGCAGCTGCTTAGTGATCAGATTCCGGAAGATGAGCTATATGCCAAAAATCTCGCTGCTCCAACGAAGGTGGCGCTCCCTGAAGTATGGCTGTTAGGCTCGAGCGGCAATAGCGCGCGAAAAGCTGCACAAATGGGAGTCAGATACTCCTTCGCACAATTTTTTAATGGTGCGATGAGTAATGAGATCTTGGACCATTACCGGAATAACTACCAGCCTTCTATCTTTATGGACAAACCAGAGATCAGTGTATCCTATATGGTGACCACAGCAGAAACGAAGGAAGAAGCTGAGTATGAAGCATTACCGCAGGATATTTTTCGGTTGATGATGAGTAAGGGCCGGATTACTCAGGTGCTGACACCAGAAGAAGCTCAGAACATTTCGCTATCGGAAATTGACCGGATGTCAATCAAGGAAGGGCGCAAGATTCATTTAGTTGGTGCGGTTAAAGACATCGCCGTACGTTTGCAAGAAGAACAAGCACAATATGGATTCCAAGAAGCAATGATATGCAGCATCCCACATTCGCAGGAGAAACGGCTAGAAGTTTACCGACTACTGGCGCGTGAACTGCTAGGCTCTTGATTCTGGATAGCTAACCTTAACCCGCATTTGATGCGGGTTTTTTGTATGCCAATTTAATTTTTTTGATCGAAGTTGGTCCTCAAAAGACAATAAATTAACCCTCCCGCCTCCTAAAAGTAACATTTGAATGCCTAACTTCATCTATGATTAGTGAAAGATTTATTTTTAAAAAGAGGTTAGGAAGTGATCAAGGATGTTTCCTTTACTTAAATCCGTTACGCTGACAGCCTTGCTTCTAATGAATCTACTGGCAGGTTGCCAACATCAGGTGGACCCATCCCCCTCTCAATCGGCTAACGACTACCACATCTCAAGACCGAAGCCAACAAACACCGCTGCTAACCTCATTAAGCTGGATTGGAAGCTGGTGGATACAATACCCATAGTCTCTCAACTAAGTGCTCCACCCACAGGCGCTACTTTGATTACAGAGAAGAAGCTGGAAGACTTCAGAGGAGTCAAAGTGAGTGTGTATACGGTGGCTAGTGACGAAGACTATGTGTATGCCAGAACTTCTACTTCCAAAGGACAATACAGTCTAGGGGCGATAGGAACTTATAATTATCGTCAACCGGAGGATATTAAGGTAGAAGTAGTGCGGCTGTTTAGCGAAAAGGTGTTGAAAATCACCGGGGGACTAGGAGCAAATAACTCGCTCAGTAACTATTATTTAATCGACGAGAGCGGTAACCCCTCGGGTTTGCTGCAAATTGATACCGGACATTCCAAAGAGCTGGATGTTGATCAGGATGGATCTTTTGAGGGTGTAGCCGCACATGGAAATCCAATGAGTGCCTATATTTACCGCTGGAATGTTGATCACGCTGAGATAACTTTTGTTAATGATGCTTTAAAGGCGGACTCCGTGGTGCTAACGGATGAAGGAATATATGAAGCTTCTAATATCGGGGACAAGCAGAGCAAGAAATTCCGGTTGACCGTAGAAGGACTGATTCCAGAGCGGTAACGCCATGACCACTGCTGTTGAAATATTTCCTGCGACCATTTACCCTAAACCTCCGTATAGACGGTTAAGCTTGAATGATTATCCATAATCTAGGAGGGGTATTGGATGAATATGCAAATGAATCCGAAATTGAAACAGCTGCGTCCGGGAAAAATAGTCACCGGTATTGCAGCGGTGCTTATTGTATTGTTGATCGGCGCGAACTCTTTTGTATCTGTGGAATATGGGCATGTAGGTTTATACAAAACCTTTGGTAAATTAAATGACAATACATTGTCACCCGGCATTCATTTTAAAATTCCATTTATTCAGACGGTGATTCAGGTCAATACACAGGTAACGAAGGCGGAGACCGATACTTCAGCCTCTTCAAAAGATCTTCAGCCCGTGTCCACACATGTGGCGGTGAACTATTCCGTAAATAAGGCTTCCGCCTTTAATCTGATGAACAATATCGGAGGTAATTTTGATAGTGTAATTATCAATCCGGCCATTCAAGAAATCGTTAAAGAAGTGACAGCCAAATATCCAGCAGAGGATTTGATTACGCGTCGTGATGTAGTGTCTAGTGAGATTAGTGAGCACTTAACCGCTAGGCTGGCAAAATATGACCTGATCGTCAACGATATTAACATCGTTAACTTTAAATTCTCGGAGGCGTTTAACCAGTCGATTGAAGCAAAGCAGGTCGCCCAGCAGCAGGCATTGAAGGCCGAAAATGATCTCCGGCGGATTGAAATTGAAGCGAAGCAAAAAATCGCCCAGGCGCAAGCAGAGGCTGAATCTTTAAGACTTAAGAAGCAAGAGGTTACACCTGAGCTGGTGCAGCTGAAGCAAATTGAGGTTCAGGAGAAAGCGCTGGAAAAATGGAACGGCGTGTTGCCATCTGTAACAGGGGGAGCCACACCTTTTGTGGATGTTCAATCCCTGACTAAATAATTCATTATTGGGTTTCTGATTTATTTCACAATTTGCTGTTCTGTGATTGAGATCGTAGCTGTCTGCTTCAACAGAGTATTTATTATCCCTTTACGCTTACGGACTCAGAAGATGTTATTTGTAAGTTTTAAGGCTTAGGAGCATGGCTTCGGACTCCAGTGGCGCTATCCCTTAGGTAGAGGTTCGGATTTGGTGTTTTTTATGCCAATAGCGGCTATGGGGTCCGATAGTTTCCCAAATGTACAATTATGCTGCCTATAAGGTCAGCTGTGTCCGATAGTGGCTCGTACGCAATAATTCTCCCTATTTTACCTTATATAATTCCGGGTTTGGCAATAAGGACAGCCCATAGTGTATCAACAACTGATCCTCTGATAGGAAAGCCCTACTTCTATAGAAGTAGGGCTTTTTATGCTATTAATATTGATAAAGCATCGTAGGAATTTGCCAGCCAGCGCCAACTGACCAAAAGAAGACATAATCGCCACGTTTAATTCGTCCGTCCTCGACTCCGCGTTGAAAGGCGATAAAAGGACTGCTTGTGGCTGTGTAGCCGAACTCGTCGCCTACATAAATGAACTTTTCTGCGGTTAGCCCAAGTCCGATTTGGATGAGCTCGATATTTTTCAGTGAGAATTGTGAAAGGCAGAATGCAGAGATATCATCCGTAGTCAGACCGTTGCGTGAGAGAAGCTCCTTCATATCCGCTATAGCCGCATCCACACACACTGTACCGTCAAAAGGGGTCCACCGTATCCGAATCTGCTCTGGGGTCATACCCTCTTGATAAATATTCGACAGGCCGCAGGCCGGGAACATAATATTTTCGGAGCCTTCAGAATCGGTGTAATAAAGGGAATCTATGAAGCCTGCATGCTCACTGCTGCGCTCTAGAATCACTGCTGCTGCGGCGTCCCCAAAGTTAGGGTAAGTAATTTCATCATCTGTATTGCAGTTTACTGAGCTGTAGTCGCTTCCTACAACGAGTGCGTACCTGATGCTGGGATTGGCTTGCATATAACGACTTGTCTGCTCCACGGCGGAGACCATTCCTGCGCAGTTAGCATTGGAATCCTGCGTAATGGTCCGGTGTTTACCTTGAAGCATACGGTGTAGGAGAAGTGCATTGGTAGGATAGGTGTACTCTGGCGTCTGTGAAGCGAACATGATCATGTCCATATCCTCACCTTGCAAATTCGCTTCGCTAAGCACTTTTTGGGCAGCCTTTAATCCCATCGTCAGAGCATTTTCACCCTGTTCTTTTACGATGTATCTCCGGTCGCGACCCATGACTTCTAGGAATCGTTTGATGTCCTTGCCCATACTCTGAAAATGCTTCAGATAATATTCGTTATCTACGATATGCTCTGGGTGGTAATAAGCAGCTTGGCGAATCGCTATATGTCCCAAGTGACGCCTCCTATGCTTCAATAATTTCGTAATTTTCTAATTTCGTTGCCCGTGCCACTCGGCTTAACTGCATTTTTAGGACAGGGCTTTTGGCAATAATAAAGGTTACTTTTTTAAATCCGGATTGTTTGTACAGTATGTAGCATTGCTCAAGCATGGGAAGTGTGTCCTTTGAGGATACATTCAATGTCTTGCAATCTAGGATGATCTCATATTGTTTCGGGTCGAATGCACTTATGATTTGGTTGTACTCATTAATGAAACGTCCTGCATCTTCTGGCGACATAGTTCCTTCCACTTGTACATTCAGTTTTTGATCGGCAGCATTTGTGGCGAAATTGAAGTTTCCCATTTTTGATTAATCTCCTCCTAAGTTTTATCTAAGAAAAATTTTGATGAATAGGATAAAAAAACCTATTTATCTAAGACTATTATCGTATTTTTAATTGGGAAAGTTTAGGGGATTAAACCTTTATTTTTTTTAAAAGATAATTTAGGGAATGATAAACTACTTAAAATCCATAAAATCTGCACAAATTAAGGTTTGAGGTAGGCATGCCCACCCTGTTTGCTTTGCAAAGCACAGTTCTATTGGTATGATTACAGAGATGAAAAAAACTACTATCCAAATCATGGAGGAATAATAAAAATGAGCGAAATTACACTATCGGGGATCATTGATCATACACTGCTTAAAGCAGATGCACGGAAAGAAGACATTATTAAATTGGCGGAGGAAGCTAAAACTTATAAGTTTGCTTCTGTTTGCGTAAACCCTGCTTGGGTAGCTACTGCCCATGAAGTGCTGAAAGATACGCCTGAGGTTAAAGTATGTACAGTAATCGGCTTTCCGCTGGGGTCATCGACAACAGAGAGCAAAGCATTCGAGACTACCGATGCTATCGCTAAAGGTGCAGGCGAGGTGGATATGGTCATCAATATCGGAGCATTAAAAGATGGCAACGATGAGCTGGTTAAACGTGATATTGCAGCTGTTGTAGATGCAGCGCGCGGCAAAGCCCTGACAAAAGTCATCATTGAGGCTTGTCTGTTAACGGAAGAAGAAAAAGTTCGTGCCTGCAAGCTATCTGTTGAGGCCGGAGCAGATTACGTAAAAACATCCACTGGATTCTCTACAGGCGGGGCAACGAAAGAAGATATCGCGCTTATGCGTGCTACAGTTGGACCTAATATCGGTGTAAAAGCTTCCGGTGGTGTACGTAGTGCAGAAGATGCACATGTAATGGTACAAGCAGGTGCAAGCCGTATTGGAACTAGTGGTGGTGTAGCGATTGCTAAAGGCGAAACAAGCCAAAGCAATTACTAAGCCGAAGGGCTGAATCGGAAGCGGCGAGTGAGGAGGACAAGCTCATTCGCCGCTGTCCTGATTCAAACTATTAACCGATCAGCTTGATTAGCGATTGTGTTTTATACATAAGGTTGAGGTTTTTATTAATTTATATTGAAAGCGTTATCCAGTAGGTAGAGGACACTAGCAGAAGCATTTGACCAAAGTACAATAATTCACACCGGAATAATGAGATTTTTTTCTTTTCAAATGACGTGGTTTGTGAGAGAATGGGTACAATTCAAAATTGTTAATCATTTCTATACTTAATTATAGGGGAGGAAATACCTATGTCAGAAGATCGCAAGCTGTCGTTTGAAACTTTGGCTGTCCATGCAGGCCAGGAAATTGATCCAACTACTTTCTCACGTGCTGTACCGCTTTATCAGACCACTTCCTACGGGTTCCGTGATGCTGATCATGCAGCGGATCTGTTCGCGCTTAAAGAATTCGGTAATATTTATACTCGGCTGATGAACCCAACTACGGATGTATTTGAACAGCGTGTGGCAGCACTTGAGGGCGGGGCAGGTGCGCTTGCTACAGCTTCCGGGGCAGCGGCTATTTCCTTTTCCATTCTAAATATTGCGGGCGCTGGGGATGAAATTGTATCTGCAGCAAGCCTATATGGCGGGACTTATAATCTATTTTCGACAACACTGCCTAAGCTTGGTATTAAGGTACATTTCGTAGATTCGGATAATCCTGAGAACTTCCGTGCTGCGATTACAGATAAGACCAAAGCCTTGTATGCAGAAACAATCGGCAACCCACAGGGAAATGTTCTGGATATTGCGGCAGTTGCAGCGATCGCCCATGAACATGGGATTCCTCTCATCGTAGACAATACGTTCCCAAGTCCATATTTATTGCGTCCGATAGAGCATGGCGCGGACATTGTTGTCCATTCGGCAACCAAATTCATCGGCGGACATGGTACATCCATTGGCGGGATTATTGTTGACGGCGGTAAATTTGATTGGAAGGCAAGCGGTAAATTCCCAGGTCTTACGGAGCCAGATCCAAGCTATCATGGAGTGGTTTATACGGAAGCGGTGGGCCCGATTGCTTATATTATTAAAGCCCGCGTTCAATTGCTTCGCGATTTAGGGGCGGCGATTTCACCGTTCAACTCTTGGATGCTGCTGCAAGGTCTGGAGACTCTTCATTTGCGGATGGAACGTCATAGCCAGAATGCGCTGAAGGTAGCGCAATATTTGGAGGCACATTCAGATGTGGAATGGGTAAGTTATTCGGGACTTCCTACGCATCCATCTCATGAATTGGCGCAAAAGTATTTGCCTAAAGGCCAAGGTGCGATCCTTACTTTTGGTATTAAAGGTGGAAGTGCTGCGGGACGTAAGCTGATTGAGAATGTGAAGCTGTTCTCTCATTTAGCGAATGTTGGGGATTCCAAGTCATTGATCATCCACCCAGCGAGCACAACTCATGCACAGCTGTCGGATGAAGAGCAAATCACAGCCGGAGTAACGCCGGAATTGCTGCGTTTGTCGATCGGGACGGAGTCCATTGATGATATTATCTATGATCTGGAGCAAGCTATTGCTGCCAGTCAACAATAGAAGTTTATATTTCGAAAAGCATTACCGCTCTGCGGTAATGCTTTTTTTGTTGCCTAAAAAAGTTGGAATATTCATCGGATTTGGCAACGCTTGCATATTTCAGGTGTGGCTCCCGTATTTATAAGTGAGGTAGGTAATGAAATGTCGGTCGCTTATGTTATATAGCTTGGCATACCGGCAGCAATCCAAAGATAAAGGGTGGGTGCGAGGATGAAGGGTGAACGTCAGCAGGATGGTTTGCGGAGTAGTGAAGAGCGCCCGTTCAAGTTCATGTATAAGGCTGGTGATCGGACTGTGGGAATGGAAATGAGCCAAGCTGGATCCGTAGCCTCCGCTGCCGCAGAATTTATCGCTGGAGTAGAGCAGAGGGATGTCATTGAGCCTTTGAAGCGGTCTTATTTTAAGCGGCCGGGGGAACCATCGACATTCCTAGTGCTGCGTGAAGGAAGAGAAGAACGTCTTGCTGGACGGGAAGGAACAAGGACTGTTCAAGCGGGCCCGTGTTTGATACGGAGTGAGGAATGGCTGCTGGAACCAGAGCTGTTCTGTCTTTATGAGAACTGGTTATCTAGTGAGGATGAACTGCAAACATCGCGCTTTCTACAGCGAATCTCTTATCGTCTGCGCGCAGCTGTTGTCGAGCTGCTCGAATCGCCGGATGGCGAATGGGCGGCAGTCACCCTGCTGCATCCAGAGTCACTTGCGGTGGCGCAGCCCGCCAAGCTTGCCGCGCTTCAGGACGCGCAGCTCGAAGCGCTGTTCGCTGCGGTGGCGGAGAGCCAGCGGCAAGGCGGTGATTGCCGCCTTGACCTGCTGGTCGCCTACACCGCAAGCGCAGCCGAATTCGCTGCAAAGCGCGAATTCATCGAAGACGTGGCCGATCAGACACTCGGCCACGCTTATGCGGCGGCATGCCGCATCGGGGCGCTGATCGCGCCCGATGTGGAGCCTGCCGCCGCTGCGGAAATCGCGCGTATCGCCGATTTCCTAGTGCTGGACGGCGCGGCGGGCGAGCACGCGCCGGAAGAGACCGCCGCGGAGGAATTCGCCCTGGCGGCGGGGAAGATCTTTGCCGCCGTGACGAGCGTGAAGCCGGCGGCGGTGGTGCTCGCCGCGGGGACACCGGCGGCGTCGGCTTTGGCCGATCTGTATCAGATCGGGCTCAGCGGGATCTTTTGCAGCGCCGGTCAGCGGACCGAAGCGCTGCTGAGAGCGGCCTGCCTGATCTGGATCGCCAGGCAGCGAGAAACGCTGGATACTGCCGCCGGGGGAAGGCAGTAAGCTTTTTCTGATGAACGATACGGTGCAGTTCATATAAGAATCGAAAAAAGACTTCAGAGCAGCGATTATCCGGTTATCGGAGAATCGTTGCTTTGTTTTTTTGGTCGTTAGCTACCTGCTTCAACAGCGTACATATATCCCTTTACTCAATCACTATACTCAACCTCCGTGCTCAATACTGTACTCTACCTCCGCACTCAAACTAATCGTGCACCTCTGCACTTAAACTAATCAGCACTCAAAGTCTGCACTTAACCTCCGCCCCCTGATGCTTAAGGACCCAGATGACGCTATTTGCCTGATTTTAGCTTTTTAAGCATGGTTTCGGACACCAGAGACACTATTCGTTAGGAAGAGGTACATATTTGATTCTTTTCAGGTCAATAGCTGCAAAGGGGTCCGTTAGAATACAAAATGTGTTTAAAACCAGCGATTAGGGTCAGCTGAGTCCGATAGTAGCTACATTCGCGAGCAACTTGCATCATACGTTCATCAATCGTGTCGTACTCATACTTTGCGCTCAACCTTCGTACTCAACCTACGTACTTAAACTAATCTGCACTCATGCTTTGCATTTAAACGCCGTACTCATACCGGGTACTCATACCATGTGCCCAAACACCGCACTCAACCTCCGCACTTAAACTAATCGTGCACCTCTGCACTTAAACTAATCAACACTCAAACTAGGCACTAACCTCCGCACTCCTCACCCCCCTGATGCTTAAGGACCCAGATGACGCTATTTGCCTGATTTTAGCTTTTTAAGCATGGTTTCGGACACCAGAGACACTATTCGTTAGGAAGAGGTACATATTTAGTTCTTTTCAGGTCAATAGCTGCAATGGAGTCCGTTAGAATACCAAATGTGTTTAAAATCAGCGATTAGGGTCAGCTGAGTCCGATAGTAGCAACATACGCGAGCAACTTGCATCATACGTTCATCACTCGTGTCGTATTCATACTTTGCGCTCAACCTCCGTACTCAACCCCGCACTCAAACTAATCTGCACCGATCCTCTGTACTATCACCAATAGCTACAGACAACATTAGTTTTGGAACCTCCGCATTTGTTTCCAGCTTCTCCTTACATTTTACATAAACAGGATAATGACAGTGAAGGCTCGAATTTTATTAGCATCTTGCTGAATAGGGGTGCTGTAGATGTCTACAAATTTTAGAGTTGGCCTGCAAAAGGTCGTAGATCATTCTTACGATATTGAGATTGGGGAAGGTCTTTTTGGCGCTCTGATCGAGGATTTGAAACATGGAATTGTCGAGAATGTAAGCAAATTCGCGATTGTTACAGATTCAAAAGTTGAAGCCCTGTATGGACAAGCCTTGCTGGAACAACTGCATCAGAATGATTTTCAAGCGGAGTTATTTTCTTTCCCTGCTGGAGAGAAGTCTAAAACCCGAGAAACGAAGGCACAGCTGGAGGACCGGCTATTAAGCCGTTCTTACGGACGAGACTGCTGTATCCTTGCCATTGGAGGTGGAGCGGTAACGGATTTGGCAGGTTTTTTGGCTGGAACATTTGGTCGGGGAGTGCCAAGTTTGAACTATGCAACTACCCTTTTAGCAGCAGCGGATGCTTCTATTGGTGGTAAAACGGGCGTGAATACACCGGTTGCAACCAATCTAATTGGTGTTTTTCATCAGCCTAAAAAGGTCTACATTGACCTAGCCACTTGGAGAACGCTTCCGGTACGTGAGCTTCGTAGTGGGTTGGCTGAAACAATCAAACATGCCTGCATCGCGGATGCTGATTTTTTTGAGTTTCTTGAACAGAATATGGAGCGAGTGGTTTCCTCAGAAGGCGATCTTGTATTAGATCGAGAGGTTTGCGAACGGATTGCTTTTCATAATTGTGAGATCAAGTATAGCGTGGTGGAAAAGGATGAACTGGAGAGCAACCTGCGCCAAATTCTAAATCTGGGGCATACTGCTGGCCGGGCGTTAGAGGCTTTAAGTGGTTATGAATTATTACATGGTGAAGCTATTGCGATTGGACTCGCGGTTCAGGTGCAGCTGGCAGAGCAGTTGGGGTATGTAACACCTGACCAAACTCAGCGTGTGATTGCTTTGTTGAAGAAGGCGGGACTTCCGACTGAAATACCAGCAACTATTACAAATAGAATGCTGATTGATAAGATGTATACGGATAAAAAGGTTCGCAAAGGGCGTATACGGTTTGTGTTCCAAGCTGGAATTGGAGCGATGAAGTCTTTTGAAGGTGGAGCTTATTCGACGCCAGTTGAAGAGCAAGTCCTATCCGAGCTTTTAAATAAAATACGCAGCTAAGATAGGAAAAAGTTATTCTAAATTTATGACGAATAGCCCGGAAGGTAGGGTTTACTTTTTCGTTCAAGGTGGTATTATTAAAATATAAGTTGCACTAAGGAAATATAGTTGTACTATTGCAACAATGATTATCATTCTCACTACTCATAGTTATCATTCATGCTGTCCCGGCTAAGCCGGGGCAGCATGTGTCATTTTAGGGGTCTTAAGAATGGCTCTCATTATCATTTAGACAAAACAAAACGTATGCTCCCGATGCAAGTTTTGTTGCGAAGAGAAGTCAATGAAGTAATCCTACACAAAACTTTCAGGATGGTGATTATTATGCAAGCAACATCAAAACATTTACCCCAGCAAACCTCAATCTCCGGCAGCATGAAGAAACCAGGCGCTCCAAAACGCCGGTTCGATCTGAGAGCCATGCTCAGCAACTCCGAGATGCAGGCTGCGCTTGGCAGCGGAGTACTTATGCTTTTTGCTTGGGCTATGGGCAGCTGGTCAGAAGTTTTCTCTATAGTACTTTATGTTATTTCGTATACCATTGGTGGCTGGAACAAAGCCAAAGAAGGCGTTGAGACGCTCGTCAAAGAACGTGATCTCGATGTGAACCTGCTGATGATTGCGGCCGCACTAGGCGCAGCTACCATTGGGTACTGGAATGAAGGTGCTATGCTCATCTTTATTTTTGCGCTTAGTGGAGCTTTAGAGAGCTATACGATGGAACGGAGTAAGAAGGATATTTCCTCACTTATGGCCTTGAAACCTGCCACAGCCATGCGGATTGAGAAAGGAAGCATGAACGAGGTAGCTATCGATCAGTTAGTAATTGGAGATCTGTTGCTTGTACGTCCAGGGGATCTTATTCCTGCAGATGGTAAGGTGTACAGAGGAGAATCGGCAGTAGATCAGGCTTCCATTACAGGAGAGTCAGTGCCTGTTGAAAAATGTGCCGGCAGCGAAGTATTCGCAGGTACGGTCAATGGAGAAGGTCCACTTTATATTGAAGTAACGAAATCAGCAGAGAACACACTTTTTTCCAAGATCATTAAGATGGTAGAAGAAGCAGAGACGGATGTTCCAAACTCACAGCGATTCATTAAAAGACTGGAAGCCATCTATGCACGGGTTGTCGTTGCCTCGACTGTGGCTCTTATTTTTCTTCCACCCTTTTTGCTGGACTGGAGCTGGAGCGCAACCTTTTATAAAGCGATGGTTTTTCTTGTAGTAGCCTCGCCTTGTGCGTTGGTCTCATCGATTATGCCTGCGATGCTGTCGGCCATTTCCAAAAGTGCACGAAAAGGGATTTTATTTAAAGGTGGGGTCCACCTCGAAAATATGGCCCGGACCTCTGTTGTAGCTTTTGATAAGACAGGAACCCTTACAGAGGGAACTCCGCAGGTGACAGACTTTATTGCAGCTGAAGGCTACAACCGGGAAGAATTACTGGCGATTAGCGCATCCATTGAGCATATGTCCCGCCATCCATTGGCGGAAGCCATTGTGCGTAAAGCTGAGGAAGAATATCTGGAGCTGCGGGGTGTGCAGGAAAGTAAAACCATCACTGGCTGGGGAATTGAAGGTCAAGTTGACGGGCATCTCTGGAAAATTGGAAAGTCCAATTTACTGGATGAGCTGACTTCGTCTGCGATAAGTTCTGAGCTTGCATTCTGGAGAACTAAACGGCAGCAGTTGGCGGAAGAGGGGAAGACTGTCTCCATTATTTTGGACGGTGAGCATATCGCAGGTATGATTGCATTGCAGGATACAGTTCGCCCACAAGCAGAAGCCGCAGTGCGGAAGCTGCAGGAGCTGGGGATTAAAGTGGCTATGCTTACGGGTGACCGGGAAGCTACAGCAAAAGTTATTGCGGCTTCAACCGGAGTAGATTTAGTATTTGCCGACCTTTTACCAGAGGATAAAGTAAAGCATATTAAGGCGCTTCGTGAAGAGCACGGTAATGTTGTGATGGTGGGTGACGGTGTGAATGATGCGCCTGCTCTGGCTACAGCGACTGTTGGCATGGGTATGGGCATGAAAGGCAGTGGTGCAGCGCTTGAGATCGCCGATGTAGTACTTATGAATGATAATATTGAAGAGATCGCCTCGACCATTTCATTGGCACGGCGCTCACAGCGTATTGTGAAGCAAAATATGATTTTTGCTGTAACAGTAATCGCGGTTCTGATGATCAGTAACTTTGTGCAGGGCATCGCCCTTCCTTTTGGCGTGATCGGTCATGAAGGCAGTACGATATTGGTTATTCTTAATGGGCTGCGATTGTTGCGGTAAGTGGTCAGTGAAGTTACTGTGTATTATTTATTGCCAAAAATTAAATTGTTCACAAATGATTTTTCCCTGAGGGAGTCTGGCTTATTGACATTTTTGCTTTCAGTTAGCATAATTAAGACTACATTATAATTATTTTAAATAAGAAGCGACGTCACTGCCGTCTAACTCAAGGAGGATATAGATATGTATAAATCAATAATTGTTGGAACCGGACCGGCGGGGTTGACTGCTGCTATCTACTTGGCTCGTGCCAATTTGAACCCACTAGTAATCGAAGGACCTCAACCTGGCGGACAATTGACCACCACTACAGAAGTGGAGAATTTCCCGGGATTTCCTGATGGAATTATGGGTCCAGACTTAATGGATAATATGCGTAAACAAGCTGAACGTTTTGGTGCGGAATTCCGTACGGGTTGGGTGAACAGTGTAGAACTTGGAGAGCGTCCTTTTAAGCTTAATGTTGAAGGATTGGGTGTTCTTACGACGGATACCCTGATCATTTCCACTGGCGCTACGGCAAAATACCTCGGTATCCCAGGCGAGCAGGATAATGTGGGACGCGGTGTGAGCACCTGTGCTACCTGTGATGGATTCTTCTTCCGTAATAAAGAGATCGTGGTTGTTGGCGGTGGAGATTCTGCGCTTGAGGAAGCGGGTTTCTTGACTCGTTTTGCCTCCAAAGTAACGCTGGTACACCGTCGTGAAGAGCTACGTGCTTCCAAGATCATGCAGGATCGCGTTCGCGATAATGTTAAAGTAGCTTGGAGCCTGAATCGTACTCCTCTGGAAGTAACTTCTGGAGACAAAGGCGTGAGTGGACTAAAAGTGCTGAACAATGAGACCGGACAAGAAGAAATCATTGAAGCAAGCGGAGTGTTTGTGGCGATTGGCCACCATCCTAACACTGCATTTTTGGGTGGACAAATCACAACTAATACTGAAGGTTATATCATGACTAACCCAGGTACTTCTGAAACTAATATCCCAGGTGTATTCGCTTGTGGTGATGTGCAGGATACCCGTTATAGACAAGCAATTACGGCAGCAGGCAGTGGATGTATGGCAGCTATGGATGCTGAGAAATACATTGAAAGTCTGGAACATAGCGCGGTTATTCTGTAACATAACTGTAATCTTCCATAGGAGGTCTAATGATGGAAAATGTAATTGTATATACATCAACAAATTGTCCACATTGCCGTCAGGTGAAGAGCTTTTTGAGTGAAAAAGGCGTAGCCTATGAAGAGCGTAATATTGAGCAGAATGATGATTACGCGCAGCAGGTTTGGGATATGGGAATGAGAGCTGTTCCTGTAACTGTAATTGGTGAGCACAAAATCGTGGGGATGAATAAAACTCAGTTCGACAAAGCATTGGCGACTGTTTAATTAAATATATTTCTGTGAGGAAATTGCAAAAGGTCGCTTCCATTTTGGAGGTGATCTTTTTGTGGTCTAAGTATACAAAAATAGCCTGACGCTAATATGCGCAGGCTATTTTTTATGATGTAAATCGCAAAGTTCAATTTAAGCTTGAGTGAAAGAGGTAATGATCTGAAATAGGACGTATACAGCAACACCGCTGCCGATCAGAATGAATCCTGATTTCTTTTTGGCTTGAAAAAAACGGAGCACACCGAGACTGATCAAAGGGGCAATAATGAGCAGAAAAAGCAACACAGTGATGAACATCTGTGCCGAGATATCAGACGTATCAACATAGGTCATGGACTCGCTCTCCATTTCAAAAAAGGGGTTGTAGTGATAAATGTCACACTAACTTATCCTTTATTATATAGGATTTAAGTTGCTTTTACTGCACTTTTGATCCACCTAAATGCGGCAATTTTACGTCAATTCTATCCGCTCTTGAATTTCACTCGTGAAACTGTCCCGCAAAACGTTGTCCATTAGACTACATTAAACGGTCACCCGAATATCGCCTAGAAAATGCATAACTGCAGAGAACCCCGCGCCTATCATCGTGCCTCGGCTGCCCAGCTTGGAGAAGGTAATCTCGAGCTGCTGCTTATGATAAGGAAGTGTACGCTCGGCTACAACCCGGCGAAGGGGCTCCCCTAACCAGGCTTCTGCTTCGGATAAGGCTCCACCGATGACAATCAGCTCTGGATTAAAGCTATTGATTAGATTCGTTACTCCGATGCCGAGATATTCACCCATTGATGAGAAGTGGCGCAAGGCGTCTTCTTGTCCAGCGGCTGCATAACGGACCAGTTCTTGTGTAGTATGAGCAGGGAGGGAGAACTCGGAATGGTCATAGGTTTTCTCCGAGGCATATAGCTCCCAACAGCCACGGCTCCCACAACTGCACGGCTTGCCTTGTGCTTCAATCGTCATATGTCCGGTCTCGCCGGCATATCCTCTTGCACCTTTGTACAGCTCTCCGCCAATAATAATACCGGATCCGATCCCTGAACCCGCACTGATATAGAGCAGATGTCTAACATCTTTTGCCGCCCCAAAGTTCAGTTCACCTTGTGCACCTGCGTTAGCTTCGTTATCAATAGTGACTGGAACCGCGAATTCCGCCTCCAAAATACCCCGCAGGTCGACCATTTCCCAGCCAAGGTTGGGAGCAAAAAGAACAACCCCGTTCTCATCCACCATCCCGGGGACACCTACTCCGATGCCGACGATACCGTACGGGGATTCAGGTGCTTTATCAATCAAGTCTGAAATTGTTTTTTTCATCCGTTCCAGTACATAAGGCAGAGCATGATTGTCCAGGGAGAAATCGCTTTCGAAAAGAATGCCACCACTTAAATCACATAAGACGGCTGTCAGTTGCTTCACCCGTAGCTCTATACCGATTACACTGCCGGCCATGCTGTTAAAATGCAGCATTAGCGGCTTACGTCCGCCACTGGATTGACCTGGTCCAACTTCAGTCACTAATTCTTGAGCGCATAGCTCAGCCACCAGATTGGATACGGTAGCTTTATTCAGTCCGGTCATCTCTGAAACCTTGGCGCGCGAGAGCGGAGAGTTCCTTCGAATAGTATGTAGTACGATCGATTTATTGATTTTTTTGACCAGCGCCTGATCTCCGGTAACCTTCACGAATCACACATCCTTTTTAGCATAGTTCCCTTTTGTTGTATGCCACTTAGTCTAGAGTGATGTGCTGGAAATTGCAATACATCGGCAGAAAAGAGGAAATCTATGTTTGTTGGATTTTTTGAATATTAAACGGATAGGCAAGGGAGACTTAAAGAGGCGGAAATTTTATAAAAAAACTTTGTTTAACCAATATACAAAGTCAAAAAGATGTGTTAAGATGATGCTGTAAACGCTTGCTAGCGTAGCACAATATGAGGAGGATTACACAATGGCTTATTTTGAGACAGTGAACAAAATCTCTTACGAGGGAAGCCGTTCCACCAACCCTTATGCATTTAAATTCTACAATCCTAAAGAAGTCGTAGCCGGCAAAACTATGGAGGAACATCTGAAATTTGCAATGGCTTATTGGCATACATTAACTGCTGGCGGTTCTGATCCGTTTGGCGCTGAAACTGCAATTCGCAGCTGGGACAAATTGAGTGGTCTTGATAAAGCTAAAGCTCGCGCTGAAGCAGCATTCGAATTTATGGACAAGATGGATCTGCCTTACTTCTGCTTCCATGATGTAGATATCGCACCAGAAGGCGCATCTTTGCGTGAGTTCTACAGCAACATCGACACTATTGTTGATATCCTTGAACAAGGCATGAAGACTTCCGGCAAGAAATTGCTGTGGAATACAGCTAATATGTTCACTAACCCGCGTTATATGCACGGTGCAGGTTCTACACCTAACGCTGATGTTTTCGCACATGCAGCAGCACAAGTGAAGAAAGGTCTGGAAGTTGGTAAACGTCTGGGCGCAAGCAACTATGTATTCTGGGGCGGCCGTGAAGGTTACGAAGAATTGCTGAATACAGATATGGGTCTTGAACAAGATAACATTGCACGTCTGTTCAGCATGGCTGTAGATTACGCTAAGGAAATTGGTTTTGATGGTCAATTCCTGATCGAACCTAAACCAAAAGAGCCTACTAAACATCAATATGATTTCGATGCAGCAACAACAATTTCGTTCTTACAAAAATACAACCTCGACAAGCACTTCAAGCTGAACCTTGAAGCTAACCACGCTACGCTTGCAGGTCATACTTTTGAACATGAACTTCGTGTAGCTCGTATTAATGGCATGCTTGGATCACTTGACGCTAACCAAGGGGATACACTGCTTGGTTGGGATACTGATGAATTCCCAGTAAACATCTACGATGCAACACTTACTCTTTATGAAGTATTGAAGAATGACGGTCTTGGCAAAGGCGGAATTAACTTCGACGCTAAAGTACGTCGTCCTTCCTTCGAGCCACAAGATCTGTTCTTGGCACACATCGCTGGTATGGATACTTACGCAAAAGGCTTGAAAGTTGCTGCTAAATTGATCGAAGATCGCGTATTCGAAGATTTCATTGACAAACGCTACAGCAGCTTCACAGAAGGCGTTGGTGCAGACATCGTTTCCGGTAAAGCAACATTGGCTTCTTTGGCTGAATATGCTTTGAACAATGAGAACCCACGTCCTAACCAATCCGGACGTCAAGAATACCTGAGAGCTACCCTTAACCAATACATCTTGGCTGAGTAGTCCTTATAGGGAGCTTGAAGCTTAGGCTTTGAGTCGAGTTTGAACAAATGCAACGGGGGTTGCTGAAGAGAGCATTCTTCGGCAGCCCCCTTTTTGTAGTAAAAACTAAGCAAGATGCTTACGAAGTAAGTTTTGCTCGAAGTAATTCAATGAAGTCTATGCTAACAAAACTTTTAGGAGGTCAAAAATGAAATACGTTATAGGTGTTGATTTGGGGACTAGTGCAGTGAAGACTGTTCTAGTGGACCCGCAGGGGAAGGTGGCTTTTGAGCATTCCGAGTCCTACCCGCTAAGCAGACCCCAACCGAACTGGAGTGAGCAAAATCCTGAAGATTGGGTAAAGGGCACGCTGGTCAGCCTGCGCCGTCTGATTGAAGTATCAGGCATAGACCCGTCTCAAGTAGACGGTCTAAGTTTCTCCGGACAAATGCACGGATTGGTACTAGTAGATAAAGAAGGGCAAGTGCTGCGTCCAGCTATTCTTTGGAATGATACCCGTACTACTGCACAATGCCGTAAGATTGAGAAGACGCTTGGAACGAAGTTGATCGATATCGCCAGAAACAAAGCATTGGAAGGTTTTACACTGCCTAAGATTCTGTGGGTTCAAGAGAATGAACCAGAAGTATTATCACAGGCGCATCAGTTCCTGCTGCCAAAAGATTATGTTCGTTATCGGTTGACGGGTGATTATGCAATGGATTACTCCGATGCTGCCGGAACGTTGCTATTGGATGTAGGTTCTAAAGAATGGAGTGCAGAAATCGCAGAGGCTTTTGAACTTCCGCTTTCTCTTTGTCCTAGATTGGTAGAATCCTTTGAACAGACTGGAACTTTATTGCCGGACATTGCTGAAGCGTCAGGTCTTTTATCTTCAACAAAGGTATTTGCTGGTGGTGCAGATAATGCTTGTGGCGCGCTCGGAGCGGGTGTATTGGGAGAAGGCCGGACCATGTGCAGTATTGGTACATCTGGTGTAGTTCTTTCTTATGAAAGCAATAAAGATTTGAATCTCGAAGGCAAAGTCCATTTCTTTAACCATGGTGAAAAAGATGCCTACTATATTATGGGGGTTACACTAGCTGCTGGTCATAGCCTTACGTGGTTCAAAGAAACCTTTGCGGCGGACAAAAGCTTTGATGAGCTGTTAAGCGGAGTTTCCTCTATTCCAGCTGGCAGCGGCGGCCTGTTATTCACACCTTATATTGTAGGAGAACGTACACCACATCCAGATGCGAATATTCGCGGAAGCTTTATTGGTATGGATTCAGGGCATACGTTGACGCATTTTACACGTGCAGTATTAGAAGGCATTACCTTCTCACTGCGTGAATCCATTGAGATTGTACGTGAGTCAGGCAAAGAGATTACAGAGATCATTGCAATTGGTGGTGGAGCTAAAAATGAGGCTTGGCTGCAAATGCAGGCTGATATTTTCAATGCATCCATCGTGAAGCTGGAAAGTGAACAGGGTCCGGCAATGGGAGCAGCTATGCTGGCGGCTTATGGAAGCGGATGGTTCACATCCCTTGCGGAATGTGCAGAAGCGTTTATCCGTCCTGCTGATGTATATAAACCAGATCCGAAACAAACGGCAATCTATGATGGTCTATTCAACCTCTATCAGGAAGTTTACGGCCAGACCCGCGAATTGAATAACAAGCTGGCTGCATATCGCCAATAAAATGCCATTTATCAATCTGTCTGATATAAAAAAGGTCTTTCGCATCTGGCGGAAGGCCTTTTTAAAGACCATCTTCTTTATAGAGGTGATGAACGGCAATATTCAAAAATGTTGCCGTTTTCATTTTTCTTCTGTAAAGTATGGAATATCTCCATGGTAGTGGCAGCCTGTACATGAGATAGTGAAGGTTTCGGGGGGCGAAAGGCCATGTTTCAATGGTTTGTTAAGGTGCTGAATGACATCAAAATCCGCAATAAGCTGCTGCTTGCTTTTTTACTGACTACACTTTTACCGGTATTACTGGTAGGTGGTTATCTTACGATTGAGATGAGGACCATGGCGTTTGAGAACGCACTGGAGCAAGCTTCAATTAACGTAGATCGGGTAAAAAAAAGAACAGAAGAAGTCATCGGTGTATCGCAAGATATAGCGTATCGATTGTCCAATGATGCCCGGCTGAAAAAACTCGCCATACGCCAGTATGTAAGCACTTATGATGTGGTTGAGGCTTATCGGGATTACACTGATATGCGTGAATACCTAAGATTATATAAAGACATATCCAACATACGTTTATACACTGATAATGCTACGCTGCTTAACAACTGGGAGCTGATCAATCCTTCGTCTGCCATTAAGGAGAGCCAGTGGTATCAGAGAGCACAGCGGTACGATAGCCTCGTCGGTTGGGAATATATAGAGGATGAGCGTGATCAGCGGAATTATTTAAGTCTTGTCCGCAAAATCGAGCTGGAGGGCTCCAGTAAGATTGGCGTGCTCGTTATTAATGTAAACAGTCACCAGCTAACCTCAATTCTGAGCCAGGAATCATTTGATACCATGATCGTGGATGATCAGGATAATATCATTGCTGCGAACCGGAGCGATCGGACAGGAAAGAAACTGGCAGATGTTTCTTTTGATACAAAGCTTTTGGGGCAAGGAAGCGGGAGCTATGAGGCAGAAGTAGATGGTGAAGCCTCCAAAATAGTGATAGAAGAACTTAAACCACAAGCCAGCCGTAACGCCCTGCGAATTATTTCTGTTTTTTCTATTGATAGTATAGTCAAAGAACCTAATCGGGTGATTAAGCTTTCGATTACCGTGATTGCCGTAAGCGTTTTATTGGCCTTTTTAATCATATATAGTTTCTCTTCGTTATTTTCACGTCGATTATTGCAGTTAAGCAGACATATTAACCGCGTTAGTACGGGTGATTTTGACACTTCATTAAAAATTGATGGTAAAGATGAAATTGCTCTGTTAGCTCGTCAATTCAATTCTATGGTGCGGAGTATTAACGATTTGATGTACGAGGTACAGGAATCTAATGACCAGAACAGTCTGCTGGAACAGAAACAGAATGATATCCGTTTTAAAATGCTGGCAAGCCAGATCAATCCTCATTTCTTGTTCAATGCGCTGGAATCTATTCGTATGGAGGCCCATATGAAAGGGCAAGTGGAGATTGCACGGGTAGTGCGTCTTCTTGGCAAAATGATGCGCAGTAATCTGGAGGTAGGCCGAAGTAAAATTTTGCTTAGCCAGGAGCTTGAAGTGGTTCGTTGTTATTTGGATATTCAGCAATTCCGTTATGAGGATCGTTTGAAATATCAATTTATTGTAGACCCTGCCGTCGAATCACTCTACATCCCGCCGCTGATTGTGCAGCCGCTTGTGGAAAATGCGGTGATTCATGGGTTAGACAACACGATGGATGGAGCAATGGTTACGGTGAATATCAAGCGTGAGCAGAATCATGCGGTCTTTACCATTACCGATAATGGAGCCGGGATCACTCCGGACAAGCTGGAGCAGATCCGTTATACCCTTGAGGTTCGTGATGAGCAGGAAGAGGCACGGATCGGGCTGCGCAATGTACACGACCGTTTGAAGTTATCCTACGGTGTTGAATTTGGACTGAATATCGAAAGCCGGATGAATGAAGGAACATCTATTACGTTTCGTATTCCAATGGAGGACATAAATCTATGATCAAAGTATTGATTGTTGATGATGAGCCAAAGCTGCGGGAAGGCCTTCGGGCTCTAATCCCTTGGGAAGAGCTAGGGTATACGGTGGTGGCTACGGCCGCCAACGGCTTGCAAGCTCAGGAGAAATATCATATTTTTTATCCGGAACTGATTGTGGTGGATATCCGCATGCCTGGTATGGACGGGCTGGAGTTAATCGGTGAGCTGCGCGAGGAAGGCTCGACCAGCCATGTGCTAATTTTAAGTGGTCATGCGGATTTTGAGTATGCCAAACGAGCCATTTCTTACCGCATTGACGGCTATTTACTGAAGCCGGTGGATGAGGAAGAGCTAATCAACTATTTGGAGGAACTCAGAGTCACGATCGCTCAGGAAGATCGCTTTAGCCGCTGGAATGAAGAGGAGCCTGCCCGTAATCGCGAAAGCCTGCTGCGTACATTGCTGCAGCCTTCAACTGCGGAGGAGGGGGAGAATGATCCTGTTAAGCAGGCGGCAGCACTGGGTCTTAAATCTGACCGTGTCGAAGTGATCCTACTCGAATTACTCGCGCCTGCGGGCGGCAGTGAGGAAGGGGAGCGGGCCGTTAAGGCCGCGGTAGAACAGTATTTTGGCAGCAGTGAAGAGCGGATGTTTTTCACGATGCCGCCATATATTGGATTCCTGCTGCAAGAGCCGCTGCCAGGAAAGCAGGAACAGGAGCGGCTGATGGAAGAGCTTGCTTCCTTAATTTGCCGCGAGGGATACAACTTCAGCGCAGCAACGGGAGGCCCTGTAGCTGGACCAGAAGAGGCGGCACAGTCTTTTCAAGTGGCGCGTGAACTGCTGCGCCGGGCATTTTTTTACCGCAAAGGGATTCTGATCAGCGCCGATCTCTCCGGTATGTTGTTTCCTGGAGTGGCGGAGGCGTACACCGAAGAAGGGCAGGATGCGGAGAGCCGCCTAATGCTTGCTGTTGAAACCGGAAGCCGCGCGGCCATTGAACCGCTGGTGGATACGATCTGTGCGGAGCTACTGGCTGCGGGCAGTGAGGAGCAGCAGATCAAAGATACATTTGTGCGGATTCTCAGTACGGTGTTGGCCCGTCTCGAACCGGTCTATCCAGAGATTCGCAGCAATGCCGCTAAGCATTCCCCGCCGATCGGTGAGCTCTACCATAGTCATTATCTGGCAGACCTGCAAGAGCAGGCCGTTAATTTCATGGCGGAGATCGCCGATCAAATGTCCAGTGGCAGCAAAGGGAATGAGATCAAAAAAATTACGGAGCTAATCAACCGCCGTTACAATGAGAACCTTAAGCTTGAGACCTTATCTGAGTTATTTAATTACAACAGCGCATATCTAGGTAAAATGTTCAAGAACACTACCGGGGAATACTTCAATACGTATGTGGACAAAGTGCGGATTGAGAAGGCGAAGCAATTCCTAGCGCAAGGCATGAAAGTATATGAGGTGGCCGAGAAAGTTGGGTACATGAACCCCGATTACTTCAACGCCAAGTTCCGTAAATATGTAGGACTCTCCCCAAGTTCTTTTCGCAAAAACATCTAAAATAGAAGCCCAAAAAGCCACAGTTGCAGTTCAGGTATAACCTGAGCTTTAGCTGTGGCTTTTTTTCTTACATTAAAGCTACTTCACTAATAATAAATCTAATCTTTGTTGCAATTCTTGATTTGCAGGGTCCTTTAGAAGGGCCAGAAGTAACGCTTGAATTTGATCCATCTCTTTAAAAGGTTCATTTTGTACATATTTGTCATGTATTCTGGTTTCCAAGGTATATCCATAATCGAACCCTAATGTTGAATACGTCGAAAGGGCAGCAATTTTACTCGCTTGCTCTACAGCAAGAATGCTTGGTGTTGAGGACCGTTCTAATTCCACTCTTAGACCGTCGAGTTCTGATGTCAGATTCAGGTCCAGCCTATTCATTAATCTGTTATGGCTTACGTTGTTATTGAATTGAAATAAATTTAGTGTCAATAATACTGCGGCAATAATCAATAATAATATCTTGATGTTTTTGTTTTTCATTGCTCTCCTATTACCCTCCTTTAGGAAAAGAAATTGCAGGTACAACAGATAATGTCGACTCGGTATGTGCGTATAAGGAATATGTATCTGAAATAGTTGAAGTACTGATGTATCAGGTAATATTTTCTAGCTAAGATGATATTAAAGTAATTAATTTTAATTGAACCATACGGAGGTTTTCGTTGAGGAGCAGGGCAGGGGTTACGGGTATACTTGTTACGCCTCATCTGAGAGCACATTATAGTTTTCATTCGCGGGTATGACGGACTCCAGAGTCGTTATTTGGGCTATTTCGAGTCCAATTTCGATTTATCGGACTCCATGTACGTTATTAGCTGCAAATGTTCTCCAAAAGGTGGTTTTTTAAGTGAATAAGGTCTTTATAGTCCGCCTAACCCAATAAGATGTGCAATTTGCTTAAATAAGGTCATTTCAGTCCGCGCCTTCGCTTCCGGCCACGTTCACTCATAGAACGTTAGCTCGGGGTGTTTTTAATTATGGGATGAAGTATTAATTGTGTGAAATAGACAGGGGATTAAGTATCGTATTGATTTATGAAATCAAATAATTTCACTTAATTTTATTTTCAGTAAATTCATGTTTGTTTTCAGTGTTTTCAACGATGTATCCGCTTTATTTGGGCTCTAAATCTCTAATTTTCACCTGATTTTAGGTCGAATTTATAGGGTACTGCAATCGCTTACAGAGATTTAGAATATAGACATAGAGAGGAGGGGCTTTATGAAAGCGGACACAGTAACTTCTCAAATCCCGCCGGATACCCGAACACGCAACAAAAAGCCTGCTTCAGGAGGACGGTTTTGGAGAAGCTTTAAGAATCAAAAGTACTTATGGATGATGTCGATACCTTTTGTGATCTGGGCATTCGTCTTCAGTTATCTCCCGTTATGGGGCTGGACGATGGCTTTTCAAAAGTACAAGCCCGCACGTGGCTTTTTTGAACAAGAATGGGTAGGTTTTGAACACTTTAAGACACTGTTCAGTGACTCGCAATTCCTTCTGGCGCTGCGTAATACGCTAGCGATGAGTGGAATGGGCTTGGTCGCAGGCCTTATCTTTCCGATAACGTTTGCAATATTGCTCAATGAAGTGCGTCTCGGCTTCTTTAAACGATTTGCTCAAACAGTCTCGTATTTGCCCCACTTTGTATCATGGGTGGTTGCAGCAGGGATTGTAACTAAAATGTTATCTGGTGAAAATGGTATTGTAAACGATATCTTGTTAGGAATAGGATTCATAGACGCACCTATCCAGTTTATGGCCCAGGGCCATCTTTTCTGGGGAATCGTTACCTTATCGGATATTTGGAAAGAGACCGGATGGAATGCCATCATCTACCTTGCAGCTATCGCAGGTATTGGGCCTGAATTGTACGAAGCAGCCCGGGTAGACGGTGCCAGCAGGCTGCGTCAGGTATGGCATATTACACTTCCGGGTATTCGCCCAACAATTACTGTACTACTTATTATGTCGATTGGTAATTTGCTCAATATCGGCTTTGAGAAGCAATTCTTGCTTGGAAACAACCTCGTTACCGACTATTCTCAGGTGTTAGACCTGTATTCACTTAAATACGGACTGGGCATGGCGAGATATTCCTATGGTACAGCGATCAATATATTCAACTCAGTGATCAGTGTAATTCTACTGTTTACGATTAATGGAATCTTTAAACGTACAACAAAAGAGAGCCTTCTGTAACACAGAGGGCCCTTCAACCCAATCGTGGCAGCAAATTGCCCTTTTCATGAAAGGAGAGCGTTACCGTGGGAGAATCAGCTATCACCAGAAAGTCATGGTCAGACCGGATCTTTGATTTCTTTGTATATTTTGTAATCCTGTTTGTGGTTGTAATCACGATTTATCCGTTTTTGAACGTGCTTGCCATCTCACTGAATGATTCAGTGGATAGTGTGCGCGGTGGAGTGACCATCTATCCCCGCCAGTTTACTTGGGACAATTACTTGAAAATCTTCACCTTCTCGGGATTAATCACCGGGTTTAAAATATCCGCTTTACGGACAGTTGTTGGAACTTTATTCGGACTGATCAGTGCCTCGATGCTGGCGTTTACGATCAGCCGCCCTGACTTTGCAGGCCGTAAATTCGTTTCCACATTCTTGGCAATGACCATGTATATCTCTGGAGGAATGATTCCTATATACATGCTGATCAAGGATCTGCATATGATGAACAGCTTTGCAGTTTATGTCCTACCTGGATTGGTCAGTGCTTTTAACGTTTTCGTTATCCGCTCCTTTATCGACGGTCTGCCTTATGCGCTGCAGGAATCAGCGAAGCTGGATGGAGCCAATGACTTTACTATCTACTTCCGGGTCATTTTGCCACTGATGAAACCAGCGTTAGCAACAATTGCGCTGTTCCTAGCAGTAGGTCAATGGAATGCTTGGTTGGATACTTATCTGTACAATGGTTCAAGCCCTAACTTAACCACATTACAGTTTGAATTGATGAAGGTTCTACAGACCACAACCAGTGGTAACGGAGGCGACTACCGCTCCAACATTGCTTCGCTGGCTTCCAATCAGGTCTCGCCGGAGTCGCTCAAAATGGCGATTACGATTGTCGTAACCGTACCGATTCTGTTGGTTTATCCGTTCATTCAGAAGTATTTTGTTAAAGGTATGACACTTGGTGCTGTGAAGAGCTAATCACAGTTTAACGGGGGAGCTTAGTCTCCCCTATGCTTAAAACCTATTGTGTATCCGTTTTCTTTTGGCAAGCTGGGTAAAGTATTAACAGGTCTTCACCTGTGATACGATAGATAAACAATTTTAAGGAGGGTTTATTTAATGGGAAGTAATAGAAAGATAAAAGCCAAAGCTACGGCATTAACGCTCACTTCTATTATGCTGCTCGGTGTGCTTGCAGGCTGCGGCGGTAACAATGGCAACAATGGTAATGCTGCAGCTGGAAATACAGGCGGCAATGCAACTAATGCTGGAAATGCGACCAATGCGGCTGAGGATATTTCCCCGCTCACGATGACCTTCTTCAGTGCAGACCCTAACCCGAACTGGACAGGTATGCAAGATGAAGTTGGTAAAGTGATTACGGAAAAAACGGGAGTAACCCTAAATGCTGAATATGCAGTTGGTGATCCTCAACAAAAAGTAGCCTTGATCGCAGCGAGCGGCGAATATCCGGATTTGATCAGTGCTAAGACTGATGTCAGCAAGCTGGTAGATGCAGGCGCAATGCTTGATCTAACAGACCTGATTGAAAAATATGCTCCGAATATCAAAAAAGTATTGGGCGAAGAAGGCATGAAACGTTCACGTTACAGTGACGATGATCACGCGATTTATGCCATCCCTACCTATGCAGGTGTGGACAACAAATATTTTGATGCTGGTGGCGGATTTGAACTACAGCACCGTGCTGTTAAAGAAGCTGGATATCCTGCAATCAAAACTGTTCAAGATTATGAGAACGTAATCAAGGCTTACCTGGAAAAACATCCTACGGATGAAAATGGTAACAAAAACATCGGCCTGACTCTGAATGCAGATGATTGGTACATGTACATTACAGTAACTAACCCAGCATTTATTACTACTGGTTCTCCTGACGATGGTGAATATGCGATTGATATCGACACCCAAGAAGTAACTTATCACTTCCGTCGTCCGGCTGAAAAAGAATATTTCCGCTGGCTCAACCACATGAACGATATCGGATTGCTTGATCCAGAAAGTTTCGTTCAAAAGTATGATCAGTACAAAGCTAAAATCGCTACCGGCCGCGTTATTGGTTTGATTGACCAAGACTGGGGTTATGGCGATGGAGAAAGAGCATTGAAAGCTGAAGGCAAGCTGGATCAAGGCTATGGACACTATCCTGTAACCTTGTCTGAGGAGTACAAAGAAACCTCCTTCTGGCCTACAGGCTTCATGGGTGGTAACGGAATTGGGATCAGCGTAGATGCTAAAGATCCAGTTCGTGCGATTAAATTCCTGGACTACCTAGCTTCCGACGAAGGTCAAGTATTGGTTAACTGGGGTATTGAAGGCAAACACTACAATGTTGTGGATGGCAAACGTGTCATTCCTGAAGATGTGAACGACCGTAAATATAATGACACTACCAACTTCCAAAAAGAAACTGGTTTGGGTAATGTCGGATCAAACTATGCATTGCTGAGCGCTCACTATGGCGACGGTGTATTGGATCCATCTGGTAACTACTACACAACTCGTTTCCCTGAGCAAGTAACTGTAGGTTACAATGCGGTTGAAAAAGAAACACTTGCTGCTTACAAAGCAACAACTTGGAAAGACCTCTTCCCAAGTGAAGATGAGTTCAAAGTTAAACCTTGGGGCGCAGCATGGAACATCACGATTCCTGGGGATAGCGAAATTGTCGTTCTTGACAACAAGCTGAAGGATATCAGTTGGAAACGGATCCCAGAAGCAATCTTGTCTAAACCAGCTGATTTCGATAAAGTTTGGGATGCTTACATGGCTGAGCTTGATAAAGCTGGTGTAACGAAAGCTGAAGATTTGCGTGAAGAGCTGGTTAAACAACGCGTGAAACTTTGGAATGATTAATTATTAAATTTCGTCTAATCCAATAAAAGCATGAAGATGGCGGGAAGTCCGAACGAAAGTCCGGGCCTCCCGCTGATTGCTTTTCACCGGTAATAACAGGACAGGAGGAATATACATGGGAGAGAGCAAGAACTCCGGACGGCATGAGTTATGGTACAAGCAGCCGGCGGCTGTATGGGAAGAGGCGCTGCCCGTAGGTAACGGCAGGCTGGGCGGCATGGTCTTTGGTGGAATCGAAGAAGAACGGATTCAATTAAATGAAGACACTCTATGGTCAGGTTTCCCGCGGGATAAAGCCAACTATGAGGCACTGCGGCATTTGGCTCCAGCTAAACAGCTAGTTGCAGAGGGGAAATACAAGGAAGCAGAAGCACTGGTGGACGCCAAAATGTTAGGCAGCCGGACGGAATCCTATCAACCGCTTGGAGATTTGCGATTGAAGTTTAATTTTGCAGGTCCTGTAGAGGATTACCGGAGAGAGCTTGATCTGGATCAGGCGTTGGCTACGGTAACCTATACTGCCGGTGGTGTAAGGATCGTACGTGAAGTATTGGCCAGCAGACCGGATGACATTATAGCTCTTCATATCCGTGCTGAGGGGGGGGAGGGCCAAGCTACTCTGCCAGATTTCTGGGCGGATCTGGCATCACCACATCCTTTCAACTCGGAGATTACTCCGGATGGCATGCTGATTATGACTGGCCGTGCCCCGTCGCATGTGGCTGATAACTACGTAGGGGATCACCCGCGTGCCGTATTATATGAAGAGGGGCTTGGCATAAGTTTTGCTGCGGTTATGGAGATCCAGACGGAAGGTGGGACTTGTGTAGCGGAGAACGGCTCGCTGTTGATTTCTGGCGCGCACTCTATTACCCTTCGTCTGGCTGCGGCAACCGATTATGCCGGGTATGACCGGATGCCGGGAAGCGGTGGCAAGCTGCCAGCGGAGTTGTGCCTAGTGCAGTTAGCTTCAGCCTCTAAAGGATACGCAGAGCTTAAGCAGCGCCACTTAGAGGATCATCAATCCTTGTTCCACCGTGTGGAGTTGACGCTTGCATCTGCTGCTTCCCGAGGAGAGCTTCCGACTGATGAGCGCCTGGTACAATACCGCGAAGGACAGGCAGATCCTGAACTGGAAGCGTTGCTGTTCCAGTATGGCCGCTACCTGATGATTGCTGGCTCACGGCCGGGGACGCAAGCTCTGAATCTGCAGGGCATTTGGAATCCCTATATTCAGCCACCATGGAACAGCAATTATACGACAAATATAAACACCGAAATGAATTATTGGCCAGCCGAGTTATGCGGATTGGGTGAATGCCATGAACCTTTAATAGATTTTATCACGGAGCTTAGCGTGGCTGGCAGCCGTACAGCGAGTATTCATTATGCCGCACGTGGCTGGACAGTACACCATAATACCGATTTGTGGCGGATGACTTCTCCATCAGACGGTAAGGCGATGTGGGCTTTTTGGCCGATGGGCGGGGTATGGCTCTCTCGCCATCTATGGGAGCGTTACGCTTTTCGTCCAGATGAGGACTATTTGCGCACAGCTTATCCCATATTAAAGGGAGCCGCATTGTTTTGTCTGGATTGGCTAGTAGAGCTGCCTGATGGAAGATGGACCACAGGTCTGTCTACCTCGCCAGAGAATGTATTTCTGACTGCTGACGGCACACCATGCAGTGTCTCGGCTGGCTCAGCTATGGATTTATCGCTTATCGCTGAGTTGTTCAAGCACTGCATTCAGGCTGCTGATATTTTAAATACCGATGTAGAGCTGCGTCAGGAGCTTATGCAGAAACAGAAACAGCTTGCCCACCAAGGGATCGCACCGGACGGAACTGTCCGCGAATGGAATGAGGATTTTGCTGAACAAGAGCCTGGGCATCGTCATGTTTCTCATTTGTATGACCTGTACCCTGGGAACGTAATTAGCCCTTCCTCCACACCAGAGCTAGCGGAGGCGGCAGCCTTAACACTGAAGAAACGCATAGAACACGGAGGTGGCCATACAGGCTGGAGCGCAGCATGGTTGCTTAATCTTTATGCGCGTCTGAAGGATGGCGAGAGTGCGGTTAGCTGTCTACGTCGCATTTTGCAAGATTCCAGTTTGCCGAACCTGTTCGGAAATCATCCTCCGTTTCAGATTGATGGAAACTTCGGCACTACAGCCGGAATAGCAGAAATGCTTTTGCAGAGTCATCAGGAGGGTCTGGAACTATTACCTGCTCTTCCAGAGGAATGGTCTGAAGGCAGCGTGAAAGGGTTGGTGGCACGTGGTGGCTTTGTCATGACTATAGAATGGAGCGGGGGCTGTTTAACTAGGGCAGAGGTTACCTCGACTCATGGCCGATCCTGCAGAATTGTTCAACACCAGCCTTTGCTCATTCAAAAACCGGATGGTACACAGATTGAAGGAGCGGGGCTGGAATTTGAAACAGTAATAGGAGAGACCTATATCATTACACCCCTAAAGAAATAATTCATATTGATCTGGCTTAGAGGCTGTTCTCAGAGTAGAATTATTCTACAGAGAACAGTCTTTTTTTGCCCAAGTCTTCATTATCTATTAAATGGAGGGTTTTGAATAAGTCTGTAGGAGCCGGAGGATCAGAATAATTATGTGGAAAAAACGCTTCACGTTGGCAAAAGTCATTCTTGGAGGAGTGATTATTTGCGCAGCCATTCCCCCGACATTGTATTGGACCTGGGGGCATGCTTATGCGGCCACGACTTCACCGACCGTTCGTTCTGTGAGTGAAATTGCCCAGAAGCTAACCGGTGCGATGAATAATCGTAGAGAGACTATCACTTTTACTTATGAGGGGAAAACCTCGAATTTAAAAACACAGATACAAACGGGTCTAGATCAAGCGATGAATAGCGATCCCTATTTGTATTACATCATAGACAGCTACGGATACACTTATCGAGGGAGCAAAAGTTCTGTAAAGGTTACGGTAGAAGTGAAATACTTGGAAACGCTGGAGCAGACCGCTTTTGTGAACAAAGAAGTAAAGGCAACGCTCAAGAAGATCATTACACCGGGCATGAATAATCATCAGAAGGTTAAGGCTATCCACGACTGGGTGGTGCTGCGTCTGAAGTATGATACCTCTTATCGTAAATATACGGCTTATGAAGGCCTGAAGAGTGGCAGTGCCGTTTGCCAAGGGTATTCGCTGTTGACCTATAAGCTGCTCAAGGAAGCGGGATTCAGTAATAAAATCGTCGAGGGCACTGCAAAACAGCCGGGAGGACGCAGCCAGTCTCATGCTTGGAATCTAGTGCTGCTCGAAGGGAGATGGTATCATCTCGACACAACTTGGGATGACCCGACACCTGATAAAGCCGGCGTGGTAAGCACCGCGTATTACTTGAAGACGGATGCACAAATGCGTCAGGACCATAGCTGGACGAAGTCTTATCCGGCAGCTTCGGTTGCCTATTATAAGACCTTGTCAGCACTTGTAGAGCGTGGAGGACAGAGCGCCGGGGTGTATAAGCAGCTTCAGAAGGACCTTAATTATGAGCTGTATGCCGAGGAACGGATTGTACGTTCAGCAGCAGATTTAATTCAGCTGGCGAATAAGGCTGTCGCTTCAGGAGAGGGATCTTTATTATTCCGTTATCACGGTAGTGGAACCCAGCTGAAGAATGATCTACAGGAGTTATATAAACTTGGACTAGAGGAAGTGTCTTATTCTAGCACTTCTTTTGATAATACGGGTGATCTAAAAGTGTATGTGACTTGGGAATAGGCAAAGGGCTAAGTAAAATCAGGAGTTGAATATACTAGATTGATTTATATAAAAAGGGATATCCCGCAGCCTTTCAGGCTTCTGGATATCCCTTTTTTGCGGAGTCTATTTATTCTGGGTGAGTACTAAGATCGCATTTTTCCAAAGGAATAATATTACTCTTGCGGAAGAAGCGATAGCCGGCCCAAATCAAGACGAATAATGGCAGACTGATATAGGAAACGGCAATACCGTACCAGTCGATGTTTCCACCTGAGAAGGCACCCATATTCTGGCCAAGGATGGCTACCGTACAAAGTACTAAGGCAAATATAGGCCCAAACGGGAACCATCTAGCCCGGTAAGGCAGCTCATCAAGGGAATGACCTTGAGCTATAAAGGCGCGTCTGAAACGATAATGGCAGACAGCGATGCCGAGCCAGTTAATAAATCCACACATACCGGAAGCATTAAGCAACCAGTTGTATACAGCACCATCACCAAAGAATGATGCTAAAAAGGCTAACATACCAACGGCTGTGGTCACGAGCAAAGCACCAACAGGAACACCGCGGCGATTAAGCTTGCCTAGAGCACGTGGAGCCATTCCATCCTTAGCCATAGCGTACAGGACGCGGGTGGAGGCGTACATTCCCGAGTTCCCGGCTGACAATACGGAGCTGAGAATGACAGCATTCATGACGGATGCGGCAATAGCAAGTCCTGCTTTATTAAATACGATCGTAAACGGACTGACTCCGATATCATCAATACCACCGCGCAGCAGATCTGGATTCGTGTAAGGAATCAGCATTCCGATTACTAGTATAGCGAGGATATAAAAGATTAATATACGCCAGAAGACTTGGCGAATAGCAATAGGTACGTTACGGCGAGGGTTCTCACTCTCACCTGCTGCAACACCGATTAGCTCGGTGCCTTGGAAGGAGAATCCCGCAGCCATAAAGACACCGACGAAAGCGAAGAAGCCACCGTGGAACGAGCTGCCCCCGATCTGGAAATTGCTGAAGCCTACGGCTTTTCCGCCCATGATTCCGAAAATCATCAAAACTCCGACAATAAGGAAGGCGATAACAGTAATAATTTTGATAATGGCAAACCAATATTCTGATTCTCCGTATCCACGAGCAGATAGGAAATTAAGACCGAACATCAGCAGCAGGAACACGAGACTCCAGAGAAAGGAGGGACTGTCCGGGAACCAATATTTAATAATGACGGTGGCGGCAGACAATTCTGCTGCAATCGTAACCGCCCAGTTATACCAGAAGTTCCAGCCGATGGCGAACCCAAAAGCGGGGCTGACGAAACGCGTGCCATAAGTGCTGAATGAGCCCGAATCCGGCAAATAGGTAGCGAGCTCTCCCAGACTGGTCATGAGGAAATAAACCATAACACCAACAGCCGTATAGGCTAGAAGTGCTCCACCGGGTCCGGCTGAAGCGATAGCGCCACCACTGGCCAGGAAGAGTCCAGTACCAATAGATCCTCCAAGCGCAATCATGGTCAAATGCCTTGCTTTAAATGATTTTTTTAGCTCAGGCGGGTTACTTACGTTGCCTTGTGCTAGATTTTGCTGCTTGCCCTGCATGATTTGACACTCCTTATGATCTAATCTTTCAATTCATGAACGGGGAGTGCTGAGCTGCTTCCTCCCGCAGAGCGGGAGAGTGTATTTGGTGGTCTCCATAAGGTTATGGACAAACACTAAATATACAAATTCTGTAAACGCAAAGAAACCGCAGACTATATCTGCGGTTTCCATCTATACAGCTCCGCATCATACTCCCTGTGAAGATAGCGCAACACATTATGACCTGCTGCTTATGCAGGTTATACAATGTGACAGTTCCGTGCCTTTCGGCAACGGCCCCAGCCTGCACCGCTGTAAGAGCGACAGTGCAGACTTCGGCAGATATTCCTTTCGACGCGATTCATAGACGGCTCTAACGTCTCCACGCGCGTACTCTTTATATCCGCGACCTCTACCTCATCTTAGTATGACGAGGCTATCTTTACTTCATTCATTTATAAACAACAGGAATTAGTATAAAGCAAGTTCGCAAGTCAAGCAATGACAAAATCCGGTAGGGAATGTTAGCTGCGACGACGCTCTGACATTTGCTGCCAAACGGTACCCGCCGCTGCTTCACCGGAAGCGATACGTTCCAAAGCCATTTTGGCCTGAAGTCCAACCTCGAATTCCGGATCTTCCGCCGCAACTGACAGCGCTTCTTGGGCATCGGATGTGCCCACCTCATAGAGGAAACGAGCTGCGCGCCAGCGGACAAGCTTGCTCTTATCTGTCAGTGCTGCCGTCATCACTGGCGTGGCGGCAGGATCGCCGATGTCGGACAGCGTATCGCCTGCCGTACGTCTCACGGCTGGCGCGCTGTCTGCCATCGCCTCATAGAGCAGCTCCATCGCTTCAGGCGTGCGAAGGTCGCCTAGATACACGACCGCAAGCCTGCGAATATGCAGCTTGGGATCGTGCAGCGCCGCCTTAAGCTCCGGCAGGAGCTCCGCCGTCGGCGTAAGATCCTCCAGCGCGGCGTAGCGCACGCGCCAATCCTCATGCTTCAGGTCTCGCAGCAGCTCATCCTGACTGCGGGTTCGTCTCTGCTCGACGAACTCGCCTTCGGCGCCGTGCGCAATGGCTTGCTGCACGAGAGAGTCGAGGCGTTCCTGCGGATACGCCGCTTCGACCTCTTGCTCCACCTCGCGTGCAATCTCCGCGGGCTCGCCATAACGCACGCCGTAATCAGTGAGCTTACGCTCTTTAATCATCACGGCGCTAGCCACATCCATAACCGCCTTCGTGAAGCGGTTTGCTAAGGAGATGCGCTCTTCATTCGCGCCGGTCTTAACGCGGATCTGCAGCGGAATTCCGCGGAACATCTGGACGAAGACTTGAGCTTCGCCGAAATGAGCGCCAGCGTTCTCATCGGCAAGACTCCAATCGTCATTTAAGCCTTCGCTGTTGCCGAAGCGGTTCTGGACTTCTCTTAGAATCGCTGCCCAATCCGCATTGCCCTTGCGTTCGAGCGCTGCAAAGTCAGCAGCGTGATAGATGCTAATAACGCCCGGTATCGTTAACATTTCGCGTGCCCAGGCCGGTGCGGAACGTTCACTTTCTGGTGTATAGGTTCTGCGAATTCCAGGTTCCAGACTTTCGTCCAAATGAAGCTTCATCGTATTTGGACTTGGAGTCGGTTCAATAAAAGTAATCTTCATACGTAGCTCCCCCTTGAACGGTATATGCACCGCCATACTTTATACACATATTATCTCATTTCTGGCGTGAAACACAAAAGGGTACTTAGATATTTTGCGGAAAAAGGGCGCACCATTACCAAGTAACTTGTATATTTTGCAAAATACTCTGCCGTTCAATATAGTTGTATTATATTCGCTAAAGTAAAGCATGCTCTGCAAACTTCTAAAGATGAGGTGCTCTATGGCTAAATTTCGCTACAATAACCTCGACAATGTGAGTACCGATAAAACACTTAAAGAGTTTCGTAAGTGGCGGGAGGAACGTCGACGGAAGAAAAAAGATTATTCATATGTAGTGCCAAGTACGCCGCCGAGGTTAGCTTATCTGGCGGAGAATCGCCTGGAGACCACCATTACGTGGATTGGGCATTCAACGTTTTTCCTTCAATATGAAGGGATGAATATCATTACTGATCCAATCTGGGCGAGAAGACTAGGCTTTGAGAAAAGATTGGGGCAACCCGGGATTCCGCTCAGCGAAGTGCCTCCCATTGACCTGATTCTGATCTCGCACTCTCATTATGACCACTTGCATATGGCTTCTATCCGTAAATTATATAGAGCAGGGACAACCCTTGTTGTTCCTATAGGCTTGAAACGAAAGATGCTCCGCAAAGGATTTCATAACTGCATAGAAATGGAATGGTGGCAGGAAAATACGCTAGGTAAAATTAAGCTTACCTTCGTGCCGACTCAGCACTGGACGCGGAGAACGCCTTGGGACACGAATACTTCTCATTGGGGAGGATACATTCTGCAGCCGATCGAATCGGATAGCGACAAGCTGCCTCCTAACCTGTATTTCGCAGGAGATAGCGGTTATTTTCCGGGTTTTAAGGAGATTGGGAGCCGCTATAAGCTTCATGTTGCACTCATGCCGATTGGAGCTTATGAACCGGAGTGGTTCATGACCTCGCAGCATGTAACCCCTGAAGAGGCTATACAAGCATTTGTAGATGTTGGAGCGGAGACCATGATTCCGATGCATTACGGCACCTATAGACTTGCTGATGATACGGCCCGGGAAGCGCTGGATCGGATGGAAAGTGCCCGGCTTAAACAGGGTATTTCTGAAGAACGAATCCGTACGCTCAGCTATGGCGAAACGCTTATTATACAACCCGAGAATCGCATAACTGGACAATAATTGAAAAAATTCCTCCTAACTGGCGACCTCTGTACAGCAGCTGGAATAACTTTAGTATTGGAGAGAACAGCTGAAAAGGCTATTTTACGGGCTTTTTGCTCTCTATTTATGCTATAATGAGCCGAAACCCTAAGTGAAAAGGATGGTAATGCGTAATGATTAGCACAAGCGGCGTAACACTCCGCTACGGAAAACGCGCTCTCTTTGAAGATGTAAACATAAAATTCACCCCTGGTAACTGCTACGGTTTGATTGGTGCCAATGGTGCCGGTAAATCAACCTTTCTGAAAATTCTGTCTGGTGAGATCGAAGCAAATACCGGTGAGGTACATGTTACACCGGGCGAACGTCTCGCAGTACTCAAACAGAACCATTTTGAGTATGATGAATTCCCAGTACTTGAGACCGTAATTATGGGTCATACACGTCTTTATGAAATTATGAAAGAAAAGGACGCGCTTTATGCGAAGTCCGATTTCACAGAAGCGGATGGCCTGCGTGCAGGGGAGCTTGAAGGTGAGTTCGCTGAGCTTAACGGCTGGGATGCTGAGCCAGATGCAGCTGCCATGCTGATTGGTCTCGGAATTATGCGTGAACTGCATGACAAAAAAATGGCCGAACTGAGCGGCAATGAAAAGGTACGGGTACTCTTGGCGCAAGCCTTGTTTGGCCGTCCAAATAACCTGCTGCTAGATGAGCCTACCAACCACTTGGATCTCGAATCTATTGGCTGGTTAGAGAACTTCCTCATGGACTATGAAGGTACTGTTATCGTCGTATCCCATGACCGTCACTTCCTGAATAAAGTATGTACGCATATTGCGGATATTGATTTTGGCAAAATCCAGATGTACGTCGGCAACTACGACTTCTGGTATGAGTCCAGTCAGCTTGCGCAAGCTTTGCAGCGTGATTCTAACAAGAAGAAGGAAGATAAAATCAAGGAATTGCAGGCATTTATCCAGCGTTTCTCGGCCAATGCTTCCAAGTCTAAACAAGCGACATCACGTAAGAAGCAACTTGAGAAAATTACCCTGGACGACATTCGTCCGTCCAACCGTAAATATCCGTTCCTTAACTTCAAACCAGAACGTGAAGCGGGTAAACAATTGCTGACAGTCAGCGGATTGTCCAAAGCGGTTGAAGGTGAAAAGCTTCTTGATGAAATTAGCTTTGTAGTAAATAAAGGGGATAAGATTGCTTTTGTAGGCCCTTACTCCCAGCCTAAATCACTGCTATTTGATGTGATCATGGGTGAGCAAGAAGCGGATGCGGGCGAATATACATGGGGAGTAACTACAACTCAAGCGTATTTCCCGAAAGACAACTCCAGCTATTTCGATGGTGTGGAAATGAATCTTGTAGAATGGCTACGCCAGTATTCAAAAGATCAGGACGAAACTTTCCTGCGTGGATTCTTGGGCCGTATGTTGTTCGCCGGAGAAGAAGCACTGAAGAAAGCAAGTGTGCTGTCCGGGGGCGAGAAGGTTCGCTGTATGCTGGCCAAAATGATGCTCAACGGCGCGAACGTGCTTGTGTTCGATGAACCAACCAATCACTTGGATCTGGAATCCATCACGGCACTGAATAACGGGCTGATCGATTTCGATGGCACGATTCTATTCACTTCCCATGACCATCAGTTCATCCAAACCATTGCTAACCGCATCATCGAGATTACACCTACAGGTGTAATTGATCGCTCCATGAGCTACGATGAATATTTGGAGAATCCAGAAATTAAGGAAATGCGCCAGCGCATGTATCCTGTAGAAGTATAATATTTAATTTCCGCTATGCGGAAGGAATCCATGAAGCAGCTACACTAATCCTTTTAGGATCAGGGTAGCTGTCTTTATAATTTCAATTTTGAAAAGTTATTAACAAGTAGAATTCTACGGGGTGTATGCGGGGTTTCCAAGACAGGAGTCTTTAGCCCTTGAGGTTTCCCAAAGCGCATGTTTTCAGCTGGCTAATCGTACATTAAAGAGAAGCAATTATGAATTTGAAGAGTTCTAATCCATCCTATCAGGCAGGACGAACGTATAAACGGCTGCGTTTCCCCGAGGGATTCGCAGCCGTTTATGTTTAAGTATAAGTAAATACTAAGATCCGCCAGTACGACGGCGTTGGTTGTTAGGCTTTTTGTTATTTTGGCTTTTTAGCGGTTTGGCGGAACCGGCCTGAAATGTGGATCCAGGCTTGGAGGAAGATTGTTGCTTCTTCTGTTCCAGTTTTTTACGGATAGCTTCCGCTAAGTTGATTTTACCTTTATCGTTGCTTTCGCTCATTATGATAACCTCCTTCGAAGCAAGTCCTTACACTTTATTCTAATTGTTTTTAAATGCTGCCACAAGGGCAAGAATAATTGAAAGAATTCTTTTCCGTATTTTAAATAATCGGGGAAAAGAGGGGGAGCCAAGAATGACTGATATTTACGAAGATATACGTAAAGGTGAACGAGGAGCTTGGGTGAGCATAGCGGCTTACCTCATCCTATCATCATTCAAGCTGGTTTGTGGTTATTTATTTGCATCTAGCGCACTCGTAGCGGACGGGGTCAACAATTTAACAGATATCGTAGCATCCATAGCTGTACTGGTGGGGTTACGGATTTCGCGGAAGCCACCTGACTCTGACCACGCTTATGGGCACTTCCGGGCAGAGACCGTAGCGGCGTTGTTGGCTTCTTTTATCATGGCGGTAGTGGGCCTTCAAGTGATTGTGGAGGCGGTGCGTTCCTTTTTCGATCGTACAAAAGAAACGCCGCAGCTCTGGTCGGCAGGGGTGGCTATTGTATGTGCAGTAGCTATGATGGGGGTATACATATATAACAAAAGACTGGCCAAACAAATTAACAGTGGAGCACTTATGGCAGCGGCTAAGGATAATTTTTCTGATGCAATGGTCAGTGTTGGAGCCGCAGTTGGGATTGTGGGTGCACAGTTTGGTTTGCCATGGATTGATTCCGCAGCAGCTGTTCTTGTCGGACTCATTATCTCCAAGACCGCTTGGGATATTTTTCGTGATTCGACCTATCGGCTTACCGATGGCTTTGATCAAGATAAATTGATGGATCTACGCAGTACGATTGCTCGAACGCCGGGAGTTGAAGAGATTAAAGATGTGAAGGCACGGGTTCATGGTAATCATGTGCATGTGGATGTTGTAGTGGAAGTGGATGCGAATATTTCTGTGACGGAAGGTCATGAAATAAGTGATTCCATCGAAGAAAGAATGAGCAAAATGCATAATATTATGAATGTGCAGGTGCACGTGGAACCTAAAAAATAAATCACGAAATGCTATATTAAGGAAAAATAACACATATTCAAGGAGAAATCGAGACTTTAGACCTGTGTGTTACCATAAAGTGGCATGATTATATGTGAAATTTGGAGCATGTTCCAAATCCCGGGCAAGCCTATAATGAGGGCATAAAGGAATAATGTAGTACAATCCTTTATTGAAATCTCATCATGGAATTTGGGGGAACGTATGATCAAATCACATAAGCAAATTACAGCATCTTTGTTAGTATCTGCTGCAATTGTTGCAGGTTTAGGAGTATCTGCTCCTGGACAAGCAGCGGCAGCCTCAAGTTCATCTAATTCAGTTACAGCAGCTTCAGCCGTTCAAACAGGTGTGATCGAGGCTAGTGTTCGCCTTCGCAGCACCCCTTCTACTGACGGAGAAATAGTGAAGTACTTGCAAAAGGGAGATCAAGTGCAGATCCTTTCGCAGCCGAACAGCTATTGGTATCAAGTAAAAACGGCTGATGGTTCAGTGGGTTATACAAGTGCAGGAGATAAATATATCAGTGTATCCTCTGCTTCAGTAACGACACCATCGGCACAAACTGGCACCATTAAGTATGGTGTGAATCTTCGAGTTTCACCTTCAACAAGCGGGAAAATAATGAAGCTTTTGAATAAGGGAGAAAAAGTAGAAGTTCTGGCGCAGCCTAACAGTTACTGGTATCAAGTTAAAGCGGCGGATGGTAGCATCGGATATATAAGTTCAAGTGAACAATATAGTACACTTTCAGGAAACGGTGGGGGATCTGGAACGGTAACACCAACGCCTACACCAACGCCTACACCAACGCCTACACCAACGCCTACACCCAATCCACCTGTAACAACACCGGGGGCTTCAGCCCAAATCGAACGGGTGATTGCTGCAGGTATGGGATATCTAGGAACGCCTTATGAGTATGGCTCCAGCAGAAATGATACAAGCACCTTTGATTGCTCGGACTTCATCCGGCAAATTTTTATGGATGCAGCCAATCTCAAACTGCCGGCGGATTCCCGTCAACAGGGAGATTGGGTGAAGTCGAATAGTACGGTGGTTACGTCTATTTCCAATTTGAAGCGCGGCGACTTAATGTTCTTTATGGATTATAAGGGGAATTCTGCTTCTGCTTATGAGGGAATCGACAAATCTACAGCTAGAATATCGCATGTTGCAATGTATCTAGGAGATGGACAAGTTCTACAAACTTATTCCGTAGCTTCAGGCGGGGTAAGAGTAGATAAACTAAGCGCTTCTTGGATGAATCGTTTTCTCTACGGAGGTTCGGTCATTCGCTAAATATATGAAAATGCAGGAAGCGACAGCATCGCATGTTTGTGACGGGTGAACGATGGCGGGCGTACGCGCAAGAGGGCTATCCTTTTAGTAGAATTCTCTACTGAAGGGGTAGCTCTTCCTGTTTATCTGTTCAGAATATGTACTCTCCACATAAAAAAAAGGGCAGTACCATCGGCCATTTTCTTGGCTCTTGGGACACCCCTTCTTCGCTTATTGATTAATTATGGCAAAATCACATTGGCTGATACTGGAACCTTAACCCATGCTTTTCCTAGCCAAGTGTAAATTTCTCTCCATTCATTACCCCAAGTATCCGAAATGACTTCACCTGTTGTATCAAGAGTCTGAACGCCAAGCCAGCCTGCTGGAATTATACCTCCGACTGAAAAGTAGAAAGGTGTTTTCTCAGTCAGCACTATTTGCGGTGTAGCTGGACTCATATCCGCTGGAGTAATAATGGTTTCAAAAGAATTGCTGTAAGTGCTTCCAGTTACGGTTGCAGGAGCCGTAGTAGTTCCTGTTACTTCAGCTGCTGAAGCTGTAGCTGCAATGGAAGCCATAAGTCCTAAGGCTACTGTAAGGCTGGCGATTTTTTTCATGTTTGGTTCCTCCTGTGGGGGTTGGATGTATTTTTTTCCAAAAGTACTGTTTGCTAATAAGCTAGTAAACGTAAATGATGCGTGATGAACCACCCATTCAACATTTCTTATTTTCTCAAGTGACATCCGTGCAGGAATGACCTATACTTTCTGCATGATGAATAAGATATATGGATAGATATGGGAGGGATACGAAAGTCACACCATTGAAATGAGGGGCTACATTGATCTACCTCTGCGTCCCGTGAAGAGAGAAATTACAAACAGAACCAGGAAGACGAAGAACAGGATCTTAGCAAGACCAGCAGCGGCAGCTACTAGGTTGAAGAAACCAAAGATTCCGGCGATTACTGCGACTACAAGTAGTATTGCGGACCATTTTAACATTACATATCACCTATCCTTTTTTGATTAATGTAGTCATTGTATAAACGGGGACTTTGATTTTGAAACAAAAGGGAAGAGGGACTCTTGACAACGCTCGACAAGATGTTTCGGCTTATGGGACCAGGGGTAACTATGCAGTATACAAGGCTGATTAGCCGATATTTATGAGATATGGAAGGGGTTATGAATATGATCATTGAACTTAGTGTAGCTCTCGTCGCAATTGCATTCGCAGTACTTGTTTTCTTTTTAATTAAAACCTTAAAGTCGGCAAAGGATTCACTCGACAAAGTCAGCCAAACCTTGGTGGAAGTACAGAAGACGATGGATGAGCTTACTTATGAAGTGAAAACGACGGTCAGACACGCAAATGAAATCACTGCTGATGTACAGCATAAGATTCAAAAGATTGACCCAGTCATCGATTCAGTCAAGAATCTGGGTGATGTCATGAATGAGCTGACCTTAACGGTCAAACAAGTGTCAGTCACAGTGATTGAGAAATATCGTAAATCGCGTGAGCTGAAGGAGAAGAGTAAGGAAGTCTCTATAAAAGAAGCTCCGTTAACTCCTGCTGAAGAACGTACTGTTAACTCCTATGATGCCATTTATGCTGAGAAGTCACCGGGAAAAATAGCTACAGTGCTAAAAGGTGTAGACGTAGCTGCAACTCTTTGGAAAAAATTTCGTCATTAAGCATAAGATAGTAAGGCTTCTGTAATCGGTGGCTGCAGATAAGAAAGGTGGGACACAACATGAACATGATGATCCTTTTATTTGGTCTTCTTTTCCCATACTTTGATGCGTCTCCACAGTTGGGGCCTATCTCTACTTTTATTGAACAACCTAAGTCGGTTCTCGCATTTGAACATGCTTCAGCATCCAGCCCATATATAAATCACTTTGATTCTCTGCAAGGTGTTGCTTTATACACCACAAAGGAAGAACTGCTTCTGACCAAAGGCAATCCGCTTGCGGTGACAAATGATCCATTGCTAGAGACAGTGGAGTACCATTACGCAGATGTGACAGTGGGTGTGGGCGAGGGTGTTGTACTTTATGTACATGTTGCACCTCCGCAAGCACAGCAGTTCGGTTTACATGTAGATGGCGTAGAAATCGATCCTTTAACAGATAATCTGCAAGATACTCTGGGCAAACCGTATTTTATAGCCGAAGATGGGGATGTATACCTGAGAGGGAATAACGCACTCAAAATATATCGAAATTTGGCGGGTGAATTTGAAGGAATTGATTTATTTGATAGTATTTCTTCCTAATCTGTTTCATATTTGAGCAAATTGGTTAATAAACATAGGCTGTCTTTAGAATAGAGTAACCTCCAGCCCCACTAGGTATAGTGGGGCTGGAGGTTACTTTGCTGAATACGTAAATTGATCCTATGACTATATTTACATATTATGAAAATAGAAATAACACTGTGAAATAGCGTATGATATAGTTAGTAGGTTTGCAGAATTTTACGGTCGTAATACTACTCGTGTGAGGTGAAGATGATGAGAATCTTAATCGTGGATGACAATCCGACTAATGTTATCATTATCCGTGAAATCCTGAAAAAAGAAGATTACCGAAATTTCGTAACCGCATCCTCTGCCAAAGAGATGCTGGAACGGCTTGGAATCGGTTCGGGGAGTGAAGATGGACGTCCCCGGATGTCAGATATTGATCTGATTTTACTGGATATGATGATGCCAGAAATGGATGGGATCGAAGCATGTCGTGTTGTGCAGCAATACGAACATCTTAAGGATATTCCAATAATAATGGTTACAGCTGTAGGTGATTCAAAGAAATTGGCCGAAGCGCTGGACGCAGGTGCAGTAGATTATGTTACGAAACCTATTAATAAAGTGGAGCTAATGGCCCGGATTCGGCTTGCTCTGCGGTTGAAACGTGAGAAAGATTGGCATAAGGAACGGGATCAGCGGATTCAGGAGGAATTGAGACTGGCTGCACTCGTGCAGAATGCTGTACTCAGCCTACCCCTGCAGGAAGAGAATTTCGAGGTGCATGCTATCTATCAGCCTTCCTCTGAATTGGCGGGTGATTTATATGCCTGGTATCCCCTTGGGGATGGCCGATATGGCGTAATCCTCCTGGACATTATGGGACACGGTATATCGTCCTCTCTTTTTTGCATGTTCCTTGCGTCAGTATTAAAGGATACGGTAACTACCTATGTAGAGCCGGAAAAGGTAATTCAGGAACTCAATCGAAGGTTTAACCAACTTTATATTGAGAAAAAGCTGATTCAATATTATTTTACGACGATTTATCTTGTGATCGACACTCGTATAAAGCGTATTGACTACGTTAACGCCGGGCATCCACCTGCGCTATTTTTTGAGGGCGCAGCTAAGACTCCGGTCTTGCTGGAAAGTAATTGTCACCCTGTAGGCCTGTTTGAACGGATTGATATTCAGCCTCAGAGCTTGACCTACGAAGATGAAGGGCATTTGGTTCTCTATACAGATGGTCTGCTGGAGCTGGTTGAGGGTGAACAGGAAGAGCAGCTGAAGTTTATGATTAAGCATTTAAATGTTGAGCATGAATGGAAGGAAGAAACTATACGGGCTGCTTTTTTCAATGCTGATGTTCCTAAAGAGCGTGACGATGACAAATGTATAGTGTGGATCTCACTGAAGAAGGGAACAGAATGAGGATGAAAATAAAGGCTAAACTCTTAATTGGTTTTAGTGCGATGCTGGCGATTATGCTGGCACTTACTATGATTGGATACGATCGTTTGGATTATATGAATGGTCAGCTTGAGGGTTACCAGGATAGATATATGAAGGGGCGCTCTTCTTCAGGTATGCGTGGAGAAGTGAATGATATGGCGCGCATATTAACGACGACCATGTTAAGCGCGGATACATCAACGGTAGAATCACAAAAAAAAGAGATTGATAAAAAAATAGCTAAGGCGAATGAGCACTACGACAAAATAAAAGAATCAATGACTAGCGCTGAAGAGATGCAGATCGTTAATCAAATTGATGATTCTTATACGATCTATCTAAATTATCAGGAAAAAATATTGAAGCTGCTATCAGCTGGTTATTTCCAGAATGCCAGCACGTATTCTAACACAGAGGGACAAGCGATTCAGAATGCCGTGTTAAATGCTCTGAACAGTCTCTCTGATTATAATGCCTTTATTATGAATGAAGAGAGCGCAAAAGCTAAAGATGCCTATCAAAGCTCTACTCAGATGGTCATCTTGATGATGATTGTGGGCCTGCTACTTGGACTTGGAGTTGTTCTATGGATCATTCCAAGCATTACGCGGGGGCTTAATGTCGTTTCGATGATGATTACCAGCTTTGGCAACGGCAGAATTCGGGCCATAAGGCGCATAAAGGTTACTTCGAAAGATGAGATTGGTGAGGTTGCCCTTGTCTTTAAGAAAATGGCGTTAGATCTTGAAGAGAAACAGCAAATGGAACAGGCTTATGCACAGGCACAGAATGATCAATCCTGGCTGAATGCAAATGTTGCTCAGGTGACAGAACTTCTCCGGGGGGTTAGCTCATTGGATCAGGTCTCACAGACCTTTATCAACGAGTTCACCCCTGTGCTCGGAGCCCAGTTTGGAGCTGTGTATTTGAAGGATGCTAATCGTCCCGATTTTTTACGAAGCAGTGGTTATTATGCAGTAGATAACGATAAGAAACCAAAGGAAGGTTTTTTGATTGGAGAAGGGCTTGTAGGACAAAGTGCGCTTGATATGCACCCAATCAGATTGGAGCGGGCTCCTGAAGATTATATCTCCGTGAAATCCGGCTTTGTGGATTCACAGCCAGGATATATTTCCATTCATCCGCTTATTTTTGAAGACGAGCTGCTCGGTGTAGTAGAATTCGCTTCATTCCAGCCATTTAGCAGTCTGAAAAATGATTTGCTGCAACAACTTGCGAATAATTTAAGCATTATTTTCAATAATATTAGTCGTCGTCTGATTGTAGAGAAATTACTGCGTGAGTCACAAGCACTTACGGAAGAACTGCAATGTCAGTCAGAGGAGCTGCAGACTCAGCAAGAAGAACTGCGCCGTTCTAATGAGAACTTGGAAGAGCAGACAGATGCGCTTAAACGTTCAGAAGAACTGCTGCAACGTCAGCAGGAGGAACTGGAGCATTACAATACGGAACTCGTCGCCAAGACTCGTGCACTAGAGGAGCAAGTGCAGGAGGTTGAGGAGAAAAAAGATGAAATTGAGCATGCTAAGGTTCAGCTAGAGAAACAGGCTATGCAATTATCCGTGACTAGTAAATATAAATCGGAATTTATGGCGAACATGTCCCATGAATTGCGGACGCCGCTCAACAGTCTGCTGATCTTGTCTCAGCTGCTTACTGAGAACAAGGATGGTAATCTAACGGAGAAACAGGTTGAATTTGCCCATACGATTTACATGTCAGGTGCTGACCTGCTTAAAATGATTGATGAAATTCTCGATCTATCCAAGGTTGATGCAGGAAAAATGGAACTGAATCATGAAGAAATTAAACTGACTGAGCTGAAAAGCTTTGTGAAGCAGAATTTTGCTCCGCAGGCGATCAAAAAAGGACTCTCCTTACGGATAGCCTTTAACGAGCCGCTGCCAGATAGCGTTATTGCCGATAGTCACCGGTTGAAGCAGGTCTTAAGAAATCTGCTCTCCAATGCCTTTAAATTTACAACCGAAGGTTTTATTGAGTTTTCAGTTAGCCCGGCAGATAATAATCTCTTGCCACTAAATCTGCCGAGTGATAATGAATATATTGCTATTGCTGTGAAGGACAGTGGCATTGGTATTCCGGCTGACAAAACAGATATTGTATTCGAAGCCTTCCAGCAAGTAGACGGAACAACCAGCCGTAAATATGGAGGCACGGGGTTGGGATTGTCGATCAGCCGTGAATTGGTTCGTATAATGGGTGGCGCTATTGTGCTCGAATCCCGTGAGGGACAAGGCAGTACCTTCACTTTATATTTGCCGGTGAAGGCAAATTACAGTAAACAACGTGCAGAAATAGAAGCTGCGGTGTCCAAAGAGGATTCCACATATGATGAATATATTGGAGACATGCTTCCAACCTTAGTGCCAGCAGCCGTTAACGTACCCCTTCCACAACTGACAATTGAGGATGACCGTGACAATTTGACGGCAAATGACAAAGTCCTGCTTATTATTGAAGATGATGAAAGCTTTGCGAAAATCTTGTTAGACATGGCTCGTGGGCGCAGATTTAAAGGTTTAGTAGCGCTTCAAGGCGATATTGGACTACAGATGGCAAAAACTTATTTGCCAGATGCGATCATTCTCGATATACAGCTGCCTGTAATGGACGGCTGGACCATCCTTAGAGAGCTGAAAAGTGCATCTCAGACCCGTCACATTCCTGTTCATGTTATCTCAGTGAACGATGAAGTGAAGCAAGGATTAATGATGGGAGCTATGGCGTATCTTAGAAAACCATCTTCAAGAGAAGCATTGGAGCGGGCTTTCTCACAAATTGAGAACTATACGTCCAGCACAGTGAAGTACCTTCTGATTGTTGAAGATGATGAGATTCAACGTCGTTCCATTATGGAATTGATCGGTCACGATGATGTAGCTATCACCGCGGTATCAACCGGCAATGAGGCACTGATGGAGCTGCGCAAGCAGAGATATGATTGTATGGTTCTGGATCTTATGCTTGGGGATATGAACGGCTTTGAATTGCTGGATCAGATTCGTGATGATGAAGAATTAAATGATCTTCCTATTATTATTTATACAGGTAAGGATTTAGATAGCAAAGAGGAGACACAGCTCCGCAAGTATGCTGAATCCATAATTATCAAGGATGTTCGTTCTCCGGAACGACTACTGGATGAGACAACGTTGTTCTTGCACCGGGTAGAAGCCAATCTTCCGGAAGATAAACGTAAAATTTTGCAGAAGCTGCATAACAAAGAAGAGTTATTCGAAGGGAAGAAAATACTGCTCGTCGATGATGATATTCGTAATGTTTTTGCACTCTCTAGTGTACTGGAAGAATACCACATGGAAGTGAAGTTTGCGGAGAACGGACGTGAAGCGCTGGAAATGCTGGTAGAGCAGGAAGATTTTGATCTCGTGCTTATGGATATGATGATGCCGGAAATGGACGGATATGAAGCTATGCGCCGAATCCGTGAAATGCCGCAATATCAGAAACTGCCTATTATTGCGCTTACCGCCAAAGCAATGAAAGAGGATCGCGCCAAATGTATTGAAGCGGGAGCTTCTGATTATATGAAGAAACCGATCGCAACAGGTCAACTTCTTTCGTTAATGCGTGTCTGGTTGTATTCGTAAACTCAAATTTGGGGTAATACCTTTTTAAGAACTAACATGACTAGAATTACGGTGTGTTAATAAGGGAGTCGGGATAACAATGAAAGCGATAGAACACGGATATGAGGAGCAGCCCGTTATGGTAGGAAGTGACGAGTTGGAGCAAATTGAGATCGAGCTGCTCCTTGATGGAGTACACCGTTTATATGGATATGATTTCCGGAATTATGCGTTGCCTTCTTTGAAGCGACGTATCTGGCATCATGTGCATGCGGAGAATGTACACAGCATATCCGCGCTGCAAGAAAAGGTGCTGCATGATCGTGCCTGTTTTGAACGATTTGTCTATAGTCTCTCCATTCCGGTTACCGAAATGTTTAGGGACCCGGGGTTATTTTTAACGTTTCGCCAGAAGGTAGTTCCGTTGTTGAGGACTTATCCCTATATTCGTATCTGGCATGCCGGATGCTCCACTGGTGAAGAAGTATACTCTATGGCCATCCTGCTTCATGAAGAAGGGCTTTACGATAAGGCTCGGATTTATGCCACAGATATGAATGAGCGTTCTTTACAGCAGGCTAAGGAAGGCGTCTATGATATTAGCAGAATGAAGCAATACACTAAGAATTATTTGGAGGCGGGAGGTACCCGGGCATTCTCTGAATACTATACAGCGAAGTATAACTCGGTTATTTTACAGCCATATTTACGCAAAAACATTATATTCGCTGAGCATAACTTGGCTACAGATACTTCTTTTAATGAGTTTAATGTTATTTTCTGCCGCAATGTGATGATTTATTTCAATGATGAGCTGCGGGATCATGTTCACGGCTTGTTTCATGAAAGTTTGAGTCGTTTTGGAATACTTGTTCTAGGCTCTAAAGAATCCATTCACTTTACGAAGTACAGCGATTGTTATGAGTCTTTGGACAGAGTAGAAAAAATATACCGTAACATAAAATAACGCATGAAGGAGGGTGGTCCTATGGGGTTTCAAGAACCAATTCATATACTACTAGTAGATGACCGTCCTGAAAATCTGCTGGCGCTGGAGGCGGTACTTGAAAGCCAGCATTATGAGCTAGTCAAAGCCACCTCCGGCGAAGAAGCGCTGCGGTGTTTGTTAAGGTATGATTTTGCTGTCATCGTACTGGACGTGCAGATGCCAGGTATGGATGGGATCGAGACCGCAAAGTTGATTAAAGCCAGAGAAAAAACAAAGGAAATTCCGATTATCTTTATCTCTGCGAATAGTAAGGAAGCGGAGCATTTATTCGCGGGCTATTCTGCAGGGGCTATTGATTATATGGTCAAGCCCTTCATTCCACAAATTCTGAAGTCTAAGATACAAGGTTTTGTCGAAATGTATATTACGAGCAAAAAACATCAGACTCAGACCATGCTGCTGCAGCAAAAGACGAAAGAACTGGAAATCATAAATAGTGAGCTCGTAAAGGCTAAGGAAGAGGCGGAGATCGCCTCCAAAGCGAAGTCGGAATTTCTGGCTATGATGAGTCATGAGATTCGTACACCAATGAATGGCGTAGTGGGTATGATTGATTTATTAATGGAGACTGACCTTGCTCCTGAGCAGAAGGAGTATTCTGAGATCATTAGGAAAAGTGCAGACACGTTGATTACGGTTATAAACGATATTCTTGATTTCACCAAAATGGAATCCGGTAAAATGGAAATCGAAGAGCAGCTGTTCGAACTTCGCACATGTATTCAAGAGGTGTTCAGCCTCTTTTCGGTGGAAGCGGGAAAAAAGAACCTGGAGCTCGCTTATTTTATCGATCAGAAGTTGCCTAGACTTTTATATGGAGATATGGCCCGTTTACGCCAAGTATTAATTAATCTGATTGCTAACGCAGTTAAATTTACGAATCAAGGCGGTGTCTATTTAGTCGCTTCCATCAAAGAAACATCTGGGAACAAGGTAGAAGTCGAGTTCACGATCATGGATACTGGGATTGGTATTTCTCCAGAGAAATGCGACCGATTGTTCCAACCGTTCTCACAGCTGGATTCTTCAATGACACGGAAATACGGGGGGACAGGGCTTGGTTTAGCCATATGTAAATCCCTTGTAGGCATGATGGGTGGAGAAATACGGGTAGAATCCATGGAGCAAAAAGGAGCTACCTTTATTTTTACGATACAAGCATCCGTACCTGGAGAAGATTTGACAGGAGGTTATCAAGAAGAGGAATCGCCTCATCTTCTTCTTAATCAGGAGAGCAGAAGCCGAATCCTTGTTGTAGATGACCATCCTATCAATCAGCGTCTGATGGTTAGCATGCTAGATAAGCTCGGCTATGAAGCTGATATGGCTGAGGACGGGAAACAGGCTGTGCAAATGGCGCTTAAGCAGCCCTATGATTTTATCTTTATGGATCTCCAAATGCCAGTAATGGATGGCCTGGAGGCAACCGCTCAAATCCGTCGAGAAGGCGGTCCGGCGGCTGAGAAGACTATTATTATTGCAATGACTGCGAATGTCATGGATGGCATCCAGAATCGCTGTAAAGCCTCAGGAATGGATGACTATATCAGCAAGCCACTTAAGATGAGTAGTATTAAGCAGATTATCTCTCGGTATTCTAGCAGCGATAATCGGATGGTTGAAACAGATACCTCTATTTTTCAGGCGTAACCCAAGATTTACTAGTTTATATTTTAATGTTATTTGTTTCAAAGGTAGGACTATGAGGTTATTAATATAGAAAATATTTATCAGGAGAGATCGTCTATGAACACGCATAAAAGTAATAAGTTTCACGCTAAGACAGAGACAAAAGAAAGTGTATGTACGGTTTTCCTGAATGGTGAACTTGATCTATCCGTGGCTTCCGATTTCCGTTTGGTAATGGAGCCGCTTGTAGGTGATACGAAGCATGATTTAGTAATAAATCTTAAAGAATTAAAATACATCGATAGCACAGGTATTGGTATTTTACTTTCGATCCTGAAATCAAGACAAGGTATGGACGTTAAGTTTATGGTTGAGGATGTTCCTCCCCAAATTCAGAAGCTGTTTGACATGACTGGTATTACCAAGTTTTTTGCCTCCCAAGAGAATTCCCACTAGGAAAGGATAGAACAAAGAATGAGTGATGATGTGCAAAAAGTAATTCTTCAGCTGCCGGCTAGCGCAGAGTATGTGGATATTGTTAGGTTGAATTTATATGGTATTGCTTCAAAAATGGGCTTCACCTACGAAGATATTGAAGATATGAAGGTAGCTGTATCAGAGGCGTGTAACAACTCAGTATTGTACGCCTATGGACAACAAGACGGAATGGTTGATGTAATCTTTGAGGTGGGTGAAAGTGCCCTATCCATTACAGTCAAAGACGAGGGGGAGAGCTTTGACGGTTTGGAAGACTCGTCCAGTGAGCGTATGACACTGCATGATAAAGAGTTAAGTGACGTTCAGGTCGGCGGTTTAGGGTTCTACTTAATGCAAGCGTTGATGGATGACGTGAGCGTCGTAAGTGAGGCCGGAAGAGGGACGGTAGTAACTTTGAAGAAGCACCTTAACTTTAGCGAGGAAAAGGTATGAGTGATAAGGTGACTCCCCCCGAGTCCATGAATGAAGCAGTCACCCAAATTTGGGAATATCAGCAGACTAAGGATAATGAACGCGCAACAGTGCTGATTAAGAAATATGAGCCTATGGTAAAAATGGCTGCTGGAAAAATTTCTCGCAACCGCCCCGACTTGTATGAGGATTTATATCAGGTCGGGCAAATGGCGCTCATCCGGTTATTACAGCAATATGATATTAGCCTTGGAATCCCTTTTGAGCCCTATGCGATGAAAAGCATGATTGGACATATGAAGAATTTCCTACGTGATAAATCTTGGTACATACAGGTACCTAGACGGATTAAAGAAAAGGGAGCACTTGTTCAACACGCGATTGACGAACTAACAGTGAAGCTGGAACGTTCGCCTGCGGTGGATGAGATTGCTCATTATCTTGATTTGTCTGTTGAAGAAACTGTAGAAGTACTGGCGGGCAGAGAATGTTATCATTACGTCTCCCTAGACTCGCCCCTTTCTCAAGAGGAGACAGGAGCCACACTAGGCGAGCTGATCAGCTCTGACGCAAATGATTACGAGACCGTAGAGAAACGTATGGATTTGCAACAAGCACTAGGTCAATTGAAGGAACAGGAGCAGCAGGTGCTGCTGTTAGCGTTCCAAGATGGACAATCCCAGCGGGCGATCGCCCAGAAGCTGGGGGTATCACAGATGAGCGTTTCACGCATACAGAAGCGGGCCACTGAGAAGTTAAAGCAGATTATGGCCAACTCTTCCTATTGAGTTCCTGTATGGGTAATATACATTTTCGACGATAAGGACATGCCTCTCTCCGCTGACTGGAGACCCGCATGTCCTTTATTTGTATACTGTTGTAGACTTATTCCCCCGCTTGTCCGTCCAACCTAGAGGATTAGACGGACAAGCGGGGGAAGCGGTCGATAGTTGGGGAATAGATTGATAGTCTTGCGGTTAGCTATTAGCATCAATGTATTTTTTAATTTCCCCAAGATACTCTCCGATTACTGGAACATTAAGAAAAAGACTAAGAATGTAGCCTAATAAACCAAGGACTACAAATGTTCCGAGAGATAGTCCAAGTCCCCGAGATATACCGGCCATCAGGTTTGTGATGATTCTTTTTTTCGGATCTGAATAGTTGTCGAGAATGTCTTTGAATTCTGATTTTTCCAGTGAGTGAGCGATCTTATCAAGACGACTGTTTAAGCGTTTCACTTCATGTCGCAACTCGAAAGGATGTTCATCAATTTCATAAGGTTTTGTTTGGTTATTTGAATCTGCCATGCGCCATCCCTGCTTTCTATAGCCCGAACGGGCATTAATTAAATGTCTAGTTGTATCTGCTGATGTGAATAAAGGTGTAACTAAACAACAGCCAGCTGCGGTCAGCTGGCTGTTGTTTGTTAAAGTGATAGCTGTATGATGCCGCAGATTAGTAATTGGATTTATAGGAGGATTTTACATCCTCTTTCGCATCCTTAGCCTGATTGGCAACCTCTTTAGAGGATGCTTTAGCTTCATCAGCTACGTCTTTAGAGGCGTCTTTAACATCCGAGCTTACATTGCTTGAGGCTTCACTTACAGTGTCACCAATTTTACTTCCAGCCTCTTGAAGAGTGGCGGCAATTTGTTGTTTGCTGTCACTGACAGTGGTATAGATATCAGAAGCTTTATCTGACACCGTACTAGCCAAATCGGTTGCTTTTTCGCCAACGGTTGTCGCAATAGCTTTGGTTTTGTCAGTTACGGCACCAGCAACTTCTTTGGTCTTGTCTGTAGCTTGAGAAAGTTTATCTGACAGATCACTGCGCATTTCACGACCAGGCTTTGGTGCAAATAGCAGGGCTGCTGCGGCACCAATTAAGCTACCAATAAAGATACCTTTTAATAAGCTGCTTCCGTTCTCTACTTCATGTTCTACGTTACTCATCACCAATCACTCCTTATAATTTATCTTACTTCGTATATAAACTTTGGCGTATGGGCTGAAACAGTTGAAGAGCAAGGGGGAGATTACGGGAGTTTAAGGGAGGATACGGTAACCTAGAGGGCTTTAGGTCATATAAACCGCCTTTTTAAGGCTTTATCAAGATTTGTTTATGCGCAAAAAGAAGGGCGAAGACAGGCTGTGATATGCAGCATATGTCTCCATCCTTCCACGATTGAATTTATAATGTTACGGATTAATCATTAACGGCTTGGAGTACCGCATAGCCGAATTCAGGCAGATTCAGATGCAGCTGGGATGTGGAGGTTTCAGTCCGTTTCTGCGTCTTTAGATTTACCCATATTGTGTCTGCTCCGGTTACAGGAATGATGACTTCGGCCATAACATCTTCATTGTTCAATACGATTATGAACCGGCTTTGTTTGTCCCACCGCTCATATACAAGCAGCTTTGGATAACCCGGAATCTCCAGCGCTTTAAATCCACTGCTCCGGAATGCGGGATGAGATTTACGAAGGCTGATCGTCCAGCGATAGTATTCGAACAATTCTTGATTCTGTTTCTGGGAGTCCCACTCCATACATTTTCGGTTGTCCGGATCGTATCCGCCATCCATGCCGATTTCATCGCCATAATAAACACAGGGTGCTCCTTGAAAGGTCATCTGGAACAAAACGGCCAGCTTTAACTTCCTGATGTCACCGCCACAAAGTGTCAGGAAACGAACTGTATCATGGCTGTCTAGCAGATTAAAGGCGGCTTCCGTAATTTGCTGCGGATAATTCGCTAGCATAGTAGCAACCGACTGAGAGAATTGTGCAGCATTGATCTGTCCGTGAGCGAAAAAATTAATTTGAATATTCGTTAGCGGGTAATTCATAACGGCGTCAAATTGATCGCCAAGCAGCCACGGCAAGGAATCATGCATGATTTCTCCTACGAGATAGGCTTCTGGATTAATGCTTTTGATCGTACTGCAGAATTGCCGCCAGAACGAATGGGAGACTTCATTTGCGACATCAAGCCGCCATCCGTCTATACCGATTTCCTCGATCCAATAGCGGCCTGCATTCAGTAGATATTCTATGACTTCAGGATTCTCAGTGTTGAACTTAGGCATGATAGGCTCAAATGCAAAGGTGTCATAGGTGGGAATTCCGTCGATGACCTGTGGCGGCCACTCGCGTACATGGAACCAATCCGCATAACGTGAAGATTGCCCGTTCGCGAGCAGATCAACAAATGGCGGGAAGGTATGACCGCAATGATTAAAGACACCGTCCAGGATGACACGGATGCCTTTGGAATGACAGGAGTCCACAAGCTCTTTCAGCAATGTATTAGTGCCAAAATGAGGATCGACCAAGTAATAATCTTTTGTATCGTATTTATGATTGGTGGTTGCCGCAAATAAAGGATTAAAATATATAGCATTGATGCCCAATTCACAGAGATAATCCAAATGATCTAGTACACCCTGTAAGTCCCCTCCGAAGAAATTCCGAGGACTCGGCGTGCCGCCCCATTCCAATACATCTGTCGGATCGTTGGTGGGATCCCCATTCGCGAAACGCTCCGGGAATATTTGATAAAATACTGCATCTTTCACCCACGATGGAGGGGAGTGGACATCTTCACGATTCAAAAATGGAAAGTCGAACAAGCCTTCATATACCACAGCAGGTGGCTCTGGATAAAAACCTTTTTCTAAAAAATAAAGAACTTCGTCTTTGTCATAAAGCGCAAAGTAATACGCGAGTCTGCGGTAAACAGGACGGACGGAGGCTTGCCAGTAATCGAACAAGCCGTCAGAAGCGAGGCGCTGCATTGGAATGACCTCATGCGTTTTGTCCCAGCCAAATTTATCTCCACAGAAAAGATCGATCTGTGATACGTTGTCCCGCTTAGTTCTTATGCGAATATGAAGTGTAGACTCATCGTAGGCATATGACCAATTTTGTCCCATACGGTGATAAACGGCTTCCGGTTGAATCATACTCATTTTCCATCCCTTCGGGCATGTAAACGCAAAAAAGGGCCAACCTCATGATTTTCAGAGGTTGAACCCTTGGCGGTTTCATTGCCTTTAAATTTGTCTGCATCTTACCATAACCCTCAAGAGCAAAGCAAGAGGTTATTTCACAAGAAATTACAATATGGAATATTTAGTATGTGGTAGGGATAAAGAGAAAATAAAAGAAAAGAAAAGATAAACTTTGTTAAACCGTCTTTTTTGGACTTATACTCTGATTGCAATCAAAATTATGGATATTATAGAATGAGGGCGAACGAACTTGATTTTTCATAACACGCATTCAAATTAAAGGCACTGTTACCTGGAAAGGTACAACCTCGGCACTTTGTGCAAATGAGGTTGTACCTTTTTTATATGCTTTTTTTCAATGCGGGTTAGGTTTAATCACTCATGAACGAAGGGGAGATGAGCAAATGAAGAAGAGTAAACGTTCCAAAATGCAAGCGGTAACATTTAGTTTAGTCCTATGCCTGCTGTTAACTTTGACGGTCACCGCATGCGGTTCAGGCAATGGGAACTCCGCATCAAAGCCGAATTCGAGTCCGAATTCCGCAGTGAACGAGCCGGGGGGAACCACAAATGAGACAAATACTTCCGGAGAGAATACCACCGATGAGGAAATGAAACCAGAAGCAGGGGCCAAACTGATGGTCTGGGAAGCCAAGGAGCAGCTTGAGTACATGAAGCAGGTTGCTGCTGATTTCGAAAAAGAATATGGTGTTCCCGTCACAGTTGAGGAAATGGCAGGTGGTGATCAAGGCGCAAGACTGGCGACGGATGGTCCGTCTAAACTTGCTGCAGATGTGTTGACTCTGCCCCATGACCAGATCGGGCAAGCCGTAAAAGCAGGGCTGCTTTTGCCAAATGATGTTTTTGAGGAAGAAACCAAATCAACGATGGTGGCAACAGCCGTTCAGGCATCGTCTTATGATGGCATTCTTTACGGTTATCCTAAATCGGTAGAAACCTATGCGCTGTTCTACAACAAGGACCTGATTCCTGACGCTCCTAAAACGTGGGATGATGTGATTGCTTTTGCAGATACTTACAACAATCCGAAGGAAAACAAATTTGCAATCATGTGGGAATTCGTCGGATATTACAGCTATCCGTTTATTGGCAGCTTCGGCGGATATATTTACGGAGACAACAATACGAATTTCAAGGATATTGGATTGAACAATGAGGGCACTATCAAAGGGTTTACGTTTCTGCAGAGCCTCAAAAAAATTCTGCCTTTGAATGCAGGAGATATCACTTATGACGTGAAAACACAGTTGTTCCAGGAAGGTAAGCTGGCGATGAATATCGACGGGCCGTGGTCCATAGCGGCGTTTAAGGAAAATGTTAACCTGGGTGTGGCTCCTCTTCCAAAGGGACCTGACGGTCAAGACAGTCTTTCTTTCTCCGGGGTCAAATCGTATTATGTCAACTCATATACGGAATATCCGGTCGCAGGCCGTTTGTTCGCACATTTTGCAAGCAACAAGGAGAATCAGCTTAAGAATTTTGAGATGACGGGAGCGATTCCTGCGAGTATAGAGGCTGGAGAAGCGCCGGAAATCAAAGATGACCCTATTATTGGCGGATTCTTCGAGCAATTCCAAAATTCCGTTCCAATGCCTTCCGTTTCAGAAATTAAATCGGTCTGGGAACCCCTAAAAGCAGCGTTTGTGTCCCTGTGGAACGACTCAAATCTTGATGTTAAACAGACGCTGGATCAGACTGTAACCACGATTCAGGCCGATCTGGAGTCGAAGTAAAGGGCAGGTGATTTAACCATGAGGAAAAAAACAGGCGCAGCGCTACTCTCGGCTATTATTCCGGGACTGGGCCAGTTCTACAACCGGCAGTGGCTGAAAGGATTGGTATTCCTGCTGGTGGGGTCTGCTGGAATCTACTATATTGCTCATGATCTGATGGGACATTTGCATGGCTTAATTACGCTTGGTGAATTTCCAAGCCGTATGGTCAAGGTAGGCAAATTAACCCGGATGGTGGAAGGCGACCACTCCATTTTTATGATGATCAATGGTCTAATGGCATTGCTGGCGCTGCTCTTTTATACAGCTTTTCATTTACTGAACATCAGAGATGCATTCCTAGTTGGAGCTGCACGGGACCGGAAAGAGCCCATTCATTCATTCGCTGAATCGCTCAGAGCTATGGGGCGGAGGAATTTTGCCTATCTTGTCCTCGCGATTCCCTTTGTGGCCGTGGTTTTTCTGACGATATTACCACTTGTTTTTTCGGTGCTGCTGGCGTTTACGAACTATGCCGACCCGATTTTACCGCCAGCACATCTGGTAGACTGGGTGGGTTTCGGTAATTTTAATAAAATGCTTAGTCTGGATGTCTGGAGTTCCACCTTTGGTGGAGTGCTGACTTGGACCTTGATCTGGGCGGTTATTGCTACTGCGACGACTTACATTGGAGGTGTGCTCATTGCAGTACTTATTCACCAGCCCCGTGTCCGCTGCAAAAAGCTTTGGCGCACACTTCTGATCGTTCCTTTCGCTATTCCCAATATGATTTCTCTGCTCGTCATGCGCAATATGTTCAATAATCAATTCGGACCGATCAATAGTTATTTAAGAGCCTTGGGACTGGAGGGTGTGGCCTGGCTAACCAATCCTTTCTGGGCTAAGGTCACTGTAATTCTGGCTAATATGTGGATCGGCATTCCGGTGACCATGATTCTGGCCTTCGGGGTGCTGACAACAATTCCGAAGGATATGTATGAAGCGGCAGAAGTAGACGGTGCTGGGTCATTTTATAAATTCCGCATGATTACGCTGCCCATGGTATTGTTCGCAACCGCGCCTATCCTGATTATGCAGTTTGCCGGCAACATTAACAGCTTTAATGTCATTTATCTAATGACTAACGGAGAACCGGTTAATCCCAACTACCAGTACGCGGGCCACACTGACCTGCTGGTGACTTGGCTTTATAAACTGGCGCTGAACCAGTCACAGTACAGCTTTGCTTCTGTCATCGGGATTGTCATCTTCCTGATGGTCGCGACATTCTCCATCTGGAGCTACCGGCGGACGCGATCCTTTAAAGAGGAGGATATGATTGCATGAAGCTAAGACTGACGGAAGCGTTAAAAACGTTTGGAAGCCATTTATTGCTGATTGTGCTCAGTTTTATTAGTCTTTTCCCAGCTTTCTGGATTATTATGTCTTCTTTCAAAACAGGAAACAGTTTGTTCAGTGACTCATTGATTCCTAAGAATTTCACCTTTGTTCATTACAAGGAACTGTTTGAGCAAACTAAATATTTGTTATGGTTCATGAATACGCTAAAGATTGCGGCGTTGTCTACGCTGCTCGGCACCTTTTTGCTGCTGCTGACTTCGTACGCCATTTCTCGTTATCGATTTACGGGCAGAAAAACTACACTAACCACGCTCCTAGTTCTGCAGATGTTTCCGGGATTTATGGCTATGATAGCAGTTTACGTGCTGCTGAACACACTTGGGCTACTGAATTCTCATTGGGCACTTGTGCTCGTGTACAGCAGCGGTGCTATTATCACGAATGTTTTTGTGGCTAAAGGTTTTTTTGATACGATTCCTAAAAGCTTGGAAGATGCTGCGCGAATGGATGGGGCGAGTCATATGAAAGTATTTCTTTCTATCATGATCCCGTTATCTAAGCCGATGCTCACCTATGCCAGCCTTATGATTTTCAACGGCTGCTTTGTGGATTTTATATTCGCCGACCTTGTATTGCGCACGGAGGATACAAGAACGCTCGCCGTTGGGCTTTACCGGATGGTGAACCAAAGTAACTCAACCGAGTTTACGTTGTTCGCTGCCGGAGCGGTATTGGTCGCTCTCCCAGTCACGCTGCTGTTCATTTTCCTACAGCGTTTCTTGGTGGATGGCCTGACCGCAGGTGCAAGCAAAGGATAAGACGAACTGCGCTACCCTTGTGAGGCTACGCTGAATTCCATAAAAACCGCTTTCTACTCAGAGATCAAGGTTCTGAGAAGGAAGCGGTTTTTTATATTTTATCCGGTTTCTAAAATCTTCTTGGTGGGGACAGGATTGAAGAATAATGAAAATAGGAGTAGAATTCCTCATGGAACCAACACTTAAGGGAGTTTGTAGAGTACTGAAAAATCCCGGAGCACGGGGTTATTTTCTAGCATTTATTAAATGTGAATACTAATAAGTCCTTGTGAGTTATAGAGCATCTAGTTAAAAGAGGAGAGAAATCATGGAAACCGTATTAGTACGAGAGTATCGGGCGGATTTGCTGGAATGTGTCCATAGTGGGCATATTGCCATCGTAGGAGAGAACGGAAATTTAAAGGGGTATGCAGGTGATCCGGAATTTGTATCGTTCACCCGTTCAGCTGCTAAACCCCTTCAGGCTATTCCAGGCGTACGTGGGGGGATTGTGGAGCATTACGGCTTTACACCCGCAGAGGTTGCCCTGATGACCGCCTCTCATCGGGGAGAGAGCTACCATGTAGCTGCGCTAGAGAGCATATCCTCCAAGATTGGCATCGATGAGCAACAAATGATCTGTGCAACGAGTTACCCACTGGATTATTCCAGCAGGGAGAACGCCATTCGTGGTGCGGGCAAAAGAAAGTTCTATCATAACTGTGCGGGCAAGCACATGGGTATCTTATCTTACAGTAAGCTCAAAGGTTTGCCGCTTGAAGAATACTCACAGCCGGAGCAAACGGTGCAGCGTGAGATTATCTCCACCATTGCTTATATGGCCGGTGTGGCCCCAGACAGTATCGGTTTAGGTACGGACGGATGCGGGCTGCCGGTGTTTGCTCTGCCTCTGACCGCCTTGGCGACGGCCTATTTGAAATTAGCCAATCCGGATTTGATTGCAGATGAAGCTACTCGCAAAGCGGTTACTACTATTACAACGGCAATGAATGCTTATCCGGAGATGGTTTCTGGATCTGGTCGCCTTGATTCTATTCTTTTGGAAGATGATAATATTATTGCTAAGGGTGGATTTAAGGGTGTGTATTGCTTCGGCTTACGCCGTGAGCGACTGGGGATTGCCTTCAAGATTCTGGATGGGTCGGAAGAAGAGTGGGGACTTATTGTACAGGGAATTTTAAATCAAATTGGTTATAGTCAGAAAAATACCTTGGAAAAGCTGCGCAATGCATTTTCAGGCGTGATTTACAATGACGGGGGTACACGAGTAGGCCATGCGGATACCGAGTTCAAGCTTAATTTCATAAAGTAGGATCATATAAAAAGAGCCCTTCGACTACGAATCCATCTTCTGGATACGCAGCGAAGGGCTTTTTTCTACGAGAAGCGGTGGTCATCTTTAAAGGACGGCAACATCGGTTCTTCTTGTAATAGGGAGAACTATTATTTATGACGTAGCCGGCCGAGTTCGGAGACGAGTGCTTCCACCTGAGAAATACTCAGTCTGTCACTGCCCATGGCTACCTCATAAACATCATAGATATCTTCATAATGATCTACTGAAAAAGCGGAGGCTTGCATCGCCGCGGCACTGGCCATTTTTAATTTGTTCTTGATAGCCTCGATCATATACTCAACATTTTCCTGACTAGGCTTTGTTAAATCCATTAGGTTAAAACATCCTCTCTGTATACTGATTCATGTATTTTACCATGTTTGGCAGCTTGACCACCATTTTTTTGTCGGGTTCACTGAAATCATGTTAAATTAAAGGCATGAGATCAAAAATATCATCGAAGGGAGGAAATGTATTGGCAATCAGAGAACAGGGAAGCGGAAAACGCATTAAAATGGACGATGCTGGATTAGTGTCCTTTTTCATGGAAATAGCTGCTCTGCATTCCGCCGAGGAAGTCACGTTCCTGTGCATTGGAACAGATCGGTCTACAGGAGATGCACTCGGTCCGCTGACGGGCAGCAAACTTGTGGAACATGGCTTCCGACATGTAATCGGTACGTTGCCGTCTCCTTGCGATGCAGATAACTTGGTGGCCAGAGTGGCTGAGATTCCCTCCGGGCATATTGTAGTTGCGGTAGATGCTTGTCTGGGTCCTCCGATCGCGCTTGGATATTACTTCGTTTCGAGTGAGCCACTACAGCCTGCACAATCGGTGGGGGCAAATCTTCCAGCCGTAGGTCACTATAGTTTGGCGGCCGTTGTAGATATGAATGGCCCGAAACCCTATAGAACGTTGCAGACCACTCCACTGCATAGAGTGATGGTTATGGCAGAACATATCGCTATAGCGGCAGCAAAAGGATTCGGACTCCAGTAGTACCCATTGGGCACTTAAAAATAAGTTGTCCGTTTCAAGGCGGGCTGTTTTGCTTAATAATAGATATTAGACACATTATCTTAGTATTCTAGAAAGAGGGAAGCAGCCATGGAAAGAGTTCGTTGTGACGGAAGCAATATATGCTACAGTGATCAGGGGAAAGGCGAAGTTATTGTATTGCTGCATGGCTTTTGTGGAAGCGCTGAATATTGGGAACAAGTCATTCCTGTCTTAAGCAGCGGCTACCGAGTGATTGCTCCCGATTTACGTGGTCACGGAGCTTCGGAAGCTCCATTAGGACCTTATAGTATTGAACAAATGGCAGATGATGTTCTGGGTCTGTTAGATTCGCTGGAGATTGCTGAATGCATCATGCTTGGTCATTCGCTTGGCGGATATATTACGCTATCGTTTGCTCAGCGTTATGCTTCTCGATTGAAAGGCTTTGGATTAATTCATTCTACTGCTTATCCAGATAGTGAAGAAGCTAAGGAAAAACGACTGAAGAGTGTCAGCGCGATTCAAAATGAAGGGATTACTCCTTTCGTAGACAGCTTCGTACCAGGATTGTTTGCTGAAGCAACCGCTTCTGCATCTCCACAGCTGCTGGAGCGCGCTAAAGAAATCGGCTACAAAACGCCTCCACAAGGAGCGGCAGGAGCTGCACTGGCGATGCGTGAGCGTCCAGATCGACGGGATGTAATTACGGCCACTACGTTGCCGGTATTGCTTGTTGCTGGCGAGCAGGATGGATTGATTCCTGCTGAACGAACCTTTACTGCGGATAAACCGAATATAACGCAAGCAACGATATCGGGTGCAGGCCACATGAGTCTTTTTGAAGCTCCTGAACGATTAGCCGAGATCATAAAGGATTTTGTTCAGGCTTCCGTTTTAGACAATAGCCGCGTATAAAAAATCATCTACAAAGAGGCAGCACGGCGCCATTATGGCGTGTGCTGCCTCTTTTTTTAAGGGCTATCTAATGATCTGGTATTCTCCTTAACTGGCATAGAATTCGGCAATGGTTTAAGATAAATCAATAGAATAACTTAAGTGCTCTGAGTCCTGAATTTTTTGCTACCACAGTACGGAAAAGGAGGAATTGCATGTTTCGAAGAGACTATATTGTCCGGATGATCGAAGATATGACGGCGATGGTTGCCAAGGTATTTTCTCTGAAGCAGGAACGGAAGACGACAGAAGCTTTATGGGAAATCGATGAGCTGTTGAACCGGCATTTTCCGCTGAATTCACGTCTTTTAAATTCACTATCTGTAGAAGATATCATAGATATGTTTCGTTTTGGCGGTGTGGTTGAGTCCGATAAGCTTCAAGGTCTGGCCAAACTGCTGAAGGAAGAAGGCAGCATTTATGCGGCAAATGGCGATAAGGATGCAGCATTATTTAGAAGTATGAGAGCTTTACATTTATATTTGTACGCGGATCTTCATGGAGCAGACAGGGAGCTGCTGCATATGACTCAGGAAATTGATGAACTCTTGCAGGATGTGCAGGCCTATCGTCTCCCGTCTAAAACGGAGCGGCTACTGTTGGAGTATATGGAGTCGGTAGGACGATATAGTAAAGCGGAGGACAGCCTCTACCGGCTGTGGGAGCAAGGAGAAGATGTTGTAATAGAAGGGGATAAGCTGTACAATCGGCTGCTGCTCAAATCATCTGCAGAATTGGAACAAGGTGCCCTTCCTCTGGAGGAAGTAGAGCAGGGGTTAAAAGAGTGGGGCAGGGTAACAGCGATACGAAAGGAAGCAGGAAGCTGATGAATACGATGAATATCCCTTTATATATTATCGATGCTTTTGCAGAACAGGCTTATTCAGGCAATCCTGCGGCGGTATGTTTACTGGAGCATCCTGTCGATGAAGGTTATATGCAGAAGACAGCGGCGGAAATGAACTTGTCAGAGACAGCTTTTCTCTGGCCAGAGGAAGATGGATACCGCTTGCGATGGTTTACACCTAAAGTTGAGGTCAAGCTATGTGGGCATGGGACTCTAGCAAGTGCGCATGTACTATGGGAGAGCGGATTGCTAGCGCCTGACATGGAAGCAAGGTTCTATACACGCAGTGGGTTGCTCAGAGCTTCTCGTTCAGGAGATTTGATCTCACTGTACTTCCCGCCTTATCAGCTTCAACCCTCTCCTGTAATTTCAGGTCTCGCAGCAGCACTTGGTATTGCAGAAGCCAATGTGGTGGAAACTATGCGATATGCTGACAATGTACTTGTACGACTGGATCAGGAAGCCCGGGTTCGCGAACTCAGCCCTGACTTCGGAGCTTTATCCGGGCTTGAAGGGAGAGGTTTCGCGGTTACCGCAGAAAGCTCTATCGAAGGTATTGATTGTATATCACGTTTTTTTGCGCCGAAGGTAGGAGTGAATGAGGATCCGGTAACAGGCTCAGCGCATACTGCATTGGCACCTTTTTGGGCGGATAGACTCAATCGTACGCAGTTGACCGCTTATCAAGCTTCGAAACGTGGAGGTTTGCTTCAGTTAGAGGTAAGTAAAGACGAGATTAAGATGTCTGGGCGAGCATTAACTATAGTTAGTGGAGAGCTGCATGTTAAGCCCTGCTAGAACAAGGAACGCCCCTTGTTAACACGTGATATAATGAACGATGATGGTTAGGAGACATAGATTCTCCATTTTTAATCCCGAAAGTGAGATGTGCGTTGTGGAATCTTTAACAGCTCTAATTGAACAACTAATTAATGACCGTACTTTGATTACGGCTACCCTAAGTCAAGTACGTTATAAAGGCGAAAATTGTACCAAAGTGCAGGTTAAACCTGTTGAACTAAAGGGGAAGCTGCATTATCAGTTTGCGTCCTATATTGGTACAAAGGTAGAACATCGCAACGTACCCGCAGAGTTAGCGGCGGAAGAAATATCTCTTTTATTTAGAGAAACTTATCGGCAAGGTTTGTTGTGTACAGTAGAAGCCGATTATCAGGTGCTTATTAGTAAGAAATTCAAAGTATCAATCCTAACCAAGTCTCCAAGTAAAAAGGAAGAGCCGGATCTAGCTCACAACCGTCGCAAACGTTATGTGCTGGAGGATGGAGAGCCTGTGCCATTTCTGGTGGAGCTTGGAATCATGAATAAAGAAGGCAAAGTGCTGGCCAAAAGATATGATAAGTTTCGGCAGATCAATCGTTTTCTGGAGATGGTAGAGGACGTGCTTGCCGATCTGCCAACAGGCCGACCGTTGACGATTGTGGATTTTGGCTGTGGAAAATCATATTTGACCTTTGCGCTGTATCACTATCTGACCGTTCGCAAGAAGCGGGAGCTTAATATCATTGGGTTAGATTTAAAAGCAGATGTGATTGAGCATTGTAACGAACTTGCTGCCAAAATCGGTTATGATCACTTGAAGTTCTTCGTGGGTGACATTGCCGAGTATAATGAGCTGGAGCAGGTGGACATGGTGATCACACTTCATGCTTGCGACACAGCTACCGATGCTGCCCTTGAAAAAGCAGTACGTTGGGGAGCGTCTGTTATTTTGTCCGTGCCCTGCTGCCAGCATGAATTATTCGCACAAATCGAAAATGAAGTAATGAGCCCTATGCTCTCGCATGGCATATTGAAAGAGCGTTTTTCCGCCTTGGCTACAGACGCCATTCGCGCCAAATTGCTCGACATGATGGGTTATAGCAGCCAGCTGCTGGAATTCATCGATCTGGAGAATACACCGAAGAACATTTTGATTCGTGCCGTTAAGAGCTCAGCCGGGGACAACTCCGTCAAATGGCGCGAATACACCGCATTCCGCGATTTTCTGGGAGCAAAACCCTACCTCGAACGCGTATGCGCGGATCTGCTTCCTACTGAGAGTTCGGTAGAAGGGTAGAGGATATTAAGGTAGAAAGCGTAGGATGTTGCAGTGAGTGCGATCTAATGGCGAGTTGGTTTAGTTGTACTTTGTGCAATTAAATATGCTCTGAAGCTGCATTTTAGTGATTTAGTTGCACTTTGTACACTTAAAAATGAACAATACTCCACATATGGCGGGATTCTCGAAAAACAGTTGCACAAAGTACAATTAAAGTGGAAGTAAGCGGCGAGAGCACGGGAATAGCTGCACTTTTTACAATTATATAGCTTTTTTGATGAGAATTCGGATAGTGCAACTAGTGTGATCTAATGGTTAGGATGTTGCAGTGAGTGCGATCTAAAGGTTAGGACGGTACGGCTAGTGCGGTCTAATGGTGAGTTGATTTAGTTGTACTTTGTGCAACTGGATATGCTCTGAAGCTGCGTTTTAGTGATTTAGTTGCACTTTGTACACTTAAAAACGAACAATACTCCACATATGGCGGGATTCTCGAAAAACAGTTGCACAAAGTACAATTAAAGTGGAAGTAAGCAGCGAAAGCACGGGATTAGTTGCACTTTTTACAACTATATAGCTTTTTTGGATGGGAATTCAGATAGTACAGCTAGTGCGATCTAATGGTTAGGATGGTGCAGTGAGTGCGATCCAATGGTGAGGACGGTACGGCTAGTGTGATCTAATGGCGAGTTGGTTTAGTTGTACTTTGTGCAACTAAATATGCTCTGAAGCTGCATTTTAGTGATTTAGTTGCACTTTGTACACTTAAAAATGAACAATACTCCACATATGGCGGGATTCTCGAAAAACAGTTGCACAAAGTACAATTAAAGTGGAAGTAAGCAGCGAGAGCACGGGAATAGCTGCACTTTTTACAATTATATAGCTTTTTATGGGAATTAGGGCGGTACGGCTCCTTTGTGGAGAGGTATCGTCTTTTTGCGTTCTAGTCTTGTATAAGTGAAATGTGGAAAGGATAGAGATAAATTAACGAATACAGGGGTATCTAAATGTGGCGTTTTAAAAAAGACCGGAGTCTGGAATCATTAACCGCATATATTTGTGGAGCCTTAGTGATAGCGGCTGGGGTGGGTGCTTGTTTGTTGCGGGGATTTTTTTTTACTGAGGAGATGTATCCCTTTCTAACCTTATGGTTTGTGCTGTGTTGTGCGTGCTCGCTTTATTATCTTGTTGGGGTTGGCGCATGCAGAAAAAGTGGGGGAGGAGTAGGTGCAGATGCAGTAAGAGGTATTACGGGAGTCAATGGAGTTAGTGAAGTTAGTGAAGTTAGTGGAGAAAATAAAGCGTTAAGAATATTATTAAGCGTCCCTTTAATTATTCTATCGCTTTATGTGATTCATTGGTTGCGCGGGCCGCTTTCCTCCCAGGGAACTATGAATGAAATGCTGCGGTGGGGCTTGTATGCTAGCTTTGCATTATTGGTTTGTTTTTGGGCGGTGAACCGGGTGGGGCGGCGGATTGTAAATGTAACTTGGTCTATGGCGGGTATGTTTTTGAGCATGAGCGCTTTGTTGGCTGTTTGTGGAGTGGTAAAGTTGCCTTTCGCTGTGGCCTACAGCAATTCATCGGAAGTGAGCGCCACAGGGGTTAGGTTAGCAGGATTGATGGAATATCCGAATGCTTTTGGTGCTGTGATGGCTGTTTTTCTGCTGGAACGGCTATTTGCTGTTGCTGTTTATTACGGGGAGCCAAAAAAGAGCGTGAATATGTTGGGAGCAAGAAGTGTTGGGCTGGGGATGGAGTGCGCAGAAGCAGAACGGAGGAGCAAAGGGGCAGGAGGCGTGGAAGCGGAGCAGGGAAAAGCGGGAAGCACGACCGCCGCGCTGCTGCGCTTGCTGCCGCTGTTCCCGTACACCGCCGCGCTGCTCCTCAGCGAGTCGCGCGGCGCATGGCTGACGGCGGCTTGCGCCTGCGCCGCCGTCTTGCTCTGGAAGCGGCAGCTAATCGCGCCGCTTCTTGCTGCTGGCGCCGCGCCCGTGGCCGCCGCGGCGCTACTCTACCGCCAACTGGCCCGTGCCGGGTTGGCGGTAGAGCCTGTGCCCGGCCTGCTGTTGCTGGCCGGGCTTTGGGCCGGCGCGCTGCTAGCCGGCCTGTGGCTGTGCCGCCGCCAGCGCAGCGCGGCGGGCACTGCCCGAGCCGCCATGCTGGCATTGGCGGCGGCGGGTTGGACGGCGGCGGGGATCGCCGTCCTCCTGCACGTGCGCGAGCGGATTACCGGACCGTCATCGACGGTATCCGCACGCGGGCTGTTCTACCGCGACGCCTGGCGGCTAGCGGCAGAGGCACCTTGGCTGGGACGTGGGGGTGAGACTTGGCGGCATGCCTACCTTGCCGCCCAATCTCGCCCTTATGTAGGCAGCCAGGTGCATAATGGATACCTTGACATCCTGTTGAACTTAGGATTCGTTGGTCTTGCAGCCATACTCCTTATGCTGTTGGCAGCAGGCTGGCTGCTGGCTACTAAATCGCCGCGGTTGCTGCCGCCATTTCTGGTCATCGTCTTACACAGCGTCGTCGATTTTGACTGGAGCTACGGATTATTTTGGCTGCTGCTATTCTGGCTGCCAGCGCTTGCTCTGGCTGAGGATAAGCAGAAACATCAATCTGCGCTAACCCACCCTCAGTCTGAGACCAAGCTGCCAATTCAATCCACATCTACGAACCCGCTCACCAATGTCACTACACCAGCGAATCCGCTAATTGCTCAATCCACATTTACGAACCCACTCACCAATGTCACTACACCTGCAAATCCGCTAAACGCTCAATCCACATCTACGAACTGGCTCACCAATGTCACTATACCTGCGAATCCGCTAATCACTCATAACCCGCTCACCAATGTCACTACACCTGCGAATCCACCAATCGCTAACTCCACATCTACGAACCCGCTTACCAATGTCCCTACACCAGCGAATCCGCTAATCGCTAACTCCACACCCAAGAAACAGCCCCAAATCCGCCTTCGCCGACTAATCGGAACTGCGGCATGTTGTTATTCACTTATGCTGGGGATGCTATCTTTTCACGCCGCTCAAGGAGAGAAGTTCTTTCGACAAGCGATTATGTCGGTGAATCCTTCGGTGAAGGTAGAGCTGCTACAGCAATCGCTGGGGTGGAATCCCCGGTCACCTCGAACGGCTATAGCATTATCTAGGCTGCTCTCGGGTGAACAGAGCGTGAGTCTGCTTCGGCAGAGTTTGTTGTATTCTCCCGAGAATGCCAGCTTAAGCTGGGAGCTGGCTGAACGATGGATGAGCAGTGACCATCCGGGGGCAGCGTTATATTGGATAGGCCAGAGCCTTAGGCTGGATAAGTACAACAATGCCAAGTGGGTGAAGGCGATTGAAGGGATGCTTCTTATGGGGCAAAAAAAGCTTGCAGAAGGAAATCGAAAGGAAGGCCTAGTCTGCGTCGCCTCTGGGAATGAACTGCTTCTGGAATATAGAAAGTTGGCAGAAGAGGAGGCTAATAAAGGAGGGAAACATAATGACCGTGAGTTCCAAATGACAGAACAAGCCGACGACTTGAGTCGACGGCTTAGTATGTTGGCTTTACGATTTTAGCGGACGTGAAATCATCCAGGAGTAGAGAATGGGCACGATAATTGCAAGTACGAGTGCCGTAATAATAAGAAGCTGAGACAAGGCTCCGCTCAAAAAGGCTCCTGCAAAAATAAGTAGGCCACCGATCATCCACATTATCCCGGATAGGCGATGTGTTTTTCGCCATACCTCAGGGTTGGCGAGCGTCCAGGCTGTACGAACCCCAAACAAGTAATTATCTTTTACCTGTGGCATGTAGTTGCCAAGAGCAATAAACATTATTCCAACAGCTCCTATGGCGATCTTCCCAACGTTTATATCTTTACCTAGACCGTAAGCAATCGATAGCACCAGCATTAGATTAAAAAGCATCCCAATAGTAAGTCTGCTCATGGCATAGGCATTTTCGAATTTTTTGTAATTGTCCCGCTTAGGGTCGATGCTGCGTGTGAACTGCATGATCAGCGGGAGCACAATGCCTAAGATTCCGAACACAAAAATAGCTATATTTTTGTCCCAGTATCTGTTGACCTTACCCGTAATTCCAAATTGTGCCGGTAACTCCTGCGGAAGCTTGCTGTAATTGATCAGAGCGTAGGCTAATGTAGCTAAACCTAATATTACGATGAGGGTATCCTGCCATCTCCATTTGAAATCTTTCATCATTAATCCGCCTCCTTTTTGGAATCGATATCCTGACGTTGCTGCTTTCCGTCCAGTGATTTACTCTCCGTCTCCGTTTGCTTACCTGTCCCAGTGAGCTCCAATAACCAACCGAGAACCTCTTCGAGGACTGTTGTGTTTAGCGAGTACATAATAAATTGTCCTTTTCGCTCATCCTGTACAAGATCGGCATGCTTCAGCGCATTCAGATGGTGAGAAATGCTTGGCTTAGACATGTTGAAAAAATCTGCGATTTCACCTGCGGTTCGATCTTTCTCCCTTAGTAACCGAATGATTTGGCGACGGGTAGGGTCAGCTAGTGCTTTGAAGGATTCATTCATATTCCACCCTGCCTTTCGATATTTAAATAATTATCTAAATATATAATAACTCTTTGTTTTAATAGCTGTCAATGCAGTATTCACTTAGCAATAGCGTGTGTAAAAGTGTCACCGAATCTTTAAAATTAAGGACCGTTCAAAGCCTCCTCCTGTTCATACTAACGAAGGGCATGCATTCCTTGATGCACCGAACATACGATGCAGAGGAGCGGATATATGATACTAACCAATAAAGTCGCAGTTGTTACGGGTGCAGGATCGGGGATCGGAGAAGCGATTGCTCTGCTTTTTGCCCGACAGGGTGCTAAAGTGATTGCTGCGGACATCCATCTGGCGAATGTAGAAGCGGTAGCCAAAAAGGCGGAAAAGGGTGAGGGACACGGAGTCGTCTACCCCGTAAAGGCTGATGTCTCGAAGGAAGAGGACACACAGCGAATGATTGATGCCGCAACCACACAGTTCGGAGGCCTTCATATCCTTGTTAATAATGCCGGAATTATGGATAAAATGACGCCAGCGCACGAGATCACTGATGACTTATGGGAGCAGGTGCTTGCGGTCAACGTAACCGGTCCGATGAGAGCCATTCGTAAGGTTTTGCCGATTTTCATGGCGCAGGAAAGCGGATGTATCATCAATGTAGCCTCTATTGGCGGCTTAGCGGGCTCGCGTGCGGGAGTGGCTTATACTTCCTCTAAGCATGCTGTAATCGGGATGACCAAAAATATAGGATTTCAATACACTAAGCTTGGAATTCGCTGTAATGCCATAGCACCGGGCGGGGTAAAGACAAATATTGATCTGTCTGATCCAAGTCCTTTTGGGAGTCAAAAAGCGGGCGAAGGTATGGAGTCGATGCCACGGACAGGGGAGAGCAGTGAGATTGCTTCGGTAGCTTTATTTTTAGCTTCAGATGCTGCAAGCTTTTTGAATGGATCGGTGATAACGGCGGATGCCGGCTGGATGGCTTATTGATTGAGCGCAGATAAAAAGGTGTTCATTTTCCCTTTATTGGTGGAATTTGTTCACCTTTTTTGTTTATGCCTATTACTCAAACTCTTTTTAAGTATGGATTGGAAGATGGAAGCTGCTTGCCGCGTAAGTAGAAGTGATAAGGTTGCTTGTGCTAGAATAGGCTAAGAGAAACTGGAAAATATAGCAGAGCGGCAAAGCTTTTAAAAATATAAGAAAGTATAAGATTAGTATCTATGCTTTTATGTTCTTATATTTCACTCGCTTAAACGCTTAGTGTCTTATAAAGATGCCAAAGGCGATTAGCTTGATACATGTAGCCATATTCTGCGGAAAAGGGAGGAGGAGCACGTTTGCATTTTATTTCTGATCTGATCTCGACATTATTTGAATGGATTCAGAGTCTTGGTTATTTTGGGATTATGATCGGACTGATGATTGAAGTTATTCCTAGTGAAATTGTATTGGCTTTCGGTGGTTTCTTGGTATGGAGTGGAGATATTAATTTTTTCGGCGCAGTATTGTTTGGTACGATAGGCGGAGTGATTGCCCAGATCTTTGTATATTGGATTGGCCGTTATGGGGGCAGGCCTGTACTGGAGAAATACGGGAAATATATTCTTATCCAAAAAAAGCATATTGATCATTCGGAAGAGTGGTTCAATAAATATGGGACAGGCGTAATCTTTACGGCACGCTTTATTCCCGTTGTTCGCCATGCCATTTCCGTTCCAGCGGGGATTTCTCGTATGCCTTTAGGTAAGTTCACTTTATTGACTACACTTGCTGTTATTCCATGGAGTGCTTTGTTCGTATATCTCGGTATGACATTGGGGAATAAGTGGGAAGATATTGACGAGGTAGCAGCTAAGTATACCAACGAAATTATTCTCGTAGCGTTAGCACTAATCATCATTTATTTTGTGTATAAGTGGTTTAAATCCAAGAAGAGGGGGACTGCAAAATGAAACCGAATGTAGCTCATAAATTTGGAAAAGGTCTTACACCGCGCCAATTTGTAGAAAGCATGACGAAGAACCAGCAGGCTTTTGAATCCTGGTATGAGAAGTTTTCTTGGGAAGATGAGAGTGACAAGGAATTTTTTGAAAGCCTGAACCATCGTGATGATTTGCGGGTACTTATCCTTGCCGCTGATTGGTGTGGAGATGTAGTTCGTAATGTCCCTGCGGTATTCCGTATTTTGGAGACTGCCGGAATGAAGACAGAGGTATTCATTTTGGAGGAGAACCAGGAGCTTATGGATGAATTTTTGACCATGGGCGGAAGATCTGTTCCGATTGTGATCTTTGCAGATACCGGCGGATATGTGCTTGGACATTGGGGCCCTCGTCCAGAGCATGTGCAGAGCCTAATGAGAGAGTTCAAACGTGAGAATCCTGATCGCGAGGCCGCTGATTACGACAGCAAAATCGCAGAAGTACGTAAGGCTATGGGGCAAGCTTATGGGGAAGGAACGGAATCACAGGCAGTTATCGCAAAAGAGCTGCGAAGTCTGATTTCCGGATTCTAGACCAATGCTAAATATACGTTCGTTTAATTTAGGTCCGCTTCAGACCAATGCCTACTTGCTGACAGGTGCGGATCCAACGAAGGGTATCATTATTGATCCCGGTATGAATCCTGCGGCATTAGTGCGGAGTATTGAAGGGATGGAGATCGAGGCTATTTTGCTGACCCATGCGCACTTTGACCATATGGGCGGCGTAGACGAAATTCGTAAAGCTAAGAAATGCCCTGTTTATTTACATCCACTAGAGAGTGAATGGCTCAGCAGCCCTAAGCTGAATGGTTCATTGATGTGGCCTGATGTTTCACCTCCTTTGACTACAGATCCTGCAGAATATGATCTGGCAGAAGGACAAGTTCTGCAATTCATCGGACATACCTTCCGCGTGTACCATACACCTGGGCACTCTCCGGGCAGTGTCAGCTTCCTCTGCGGGAATGATTTATTCTCTGGAGATGTGCTGTTTAAGATGGGAGTTGGGCGCACCGATTTGCCTGGTGGCAGGGAACGTGATTTGTTCGATTCTATTCGTGGCAAGCTGTACAAAATGGATGATGAAGTGAAGGTTTATCCAGGTCACGGCTCCCGAACAACCATCGGTTTTGAAAAAGTTCGTAACCCTTATATCCCTCAATAAACAATCATTCTAGTAGAACTGACAAGAATCGAGGAATTTTTGATAGACAAAGGGATACAAAAGGACTACAATATTGTTAATTAAATGTAACATTAACCTCGCGAAGCACGCAGACTGCGGAATTAATCCCGGTTTGCGTTCTTTTTTTGTCTACATATAGGTTTAAAAGCATGGGGGGAAATAGATTGGAGAAGAATATATATTACCCGTTGGATTACGGATGGTATGACTCCAAGGAGAAATGGACTAGTTTTTGCAGCAGTAAATGCCGATGTTTTTCAGAATGTTCTGGAAAGGGCGGTTTTTGTACTTCCATCGAACGCAGGGACATACAATCTGAGAATAAGGATGGGAGAATACCAGTGAATTCAGGAGGCGAGCCTAGAAGAACGCCTCTTTTTTGGCATTTCCCTGCTGAAGCAGGATTGCTTCAGCCATGGCGGCGTAAGCTCTGGGAGCTCAAAAAATAAAATTAAAGCGCATTGAACGAATCACTATACATAATCGTATTACAAATAAGAACGAAATCCTGAATGGAGGGGCAGATGAGCGATCAGGCGCTGGAGAAAATCAGACGGGCACAGCAGGGAGATACTTCAGCACTGTCTTCACTGCTGCGAGAACATTATACTTTTCTGTTCAAATATCTACTCAAAGTGACTATGGATCCGTTGCTGGCAGAGGATCTTGTACAGGACACGATGGTCAGATGTATGGAAAAAATCAATACCTATAACGGTTCTTCTTCGTTCTCCTCTTGGTTAATTACGATAGCCACCAGAATATTTATCGATCGAAAGCGGCGCTGGAAACGTGAGGCAGAATGGAAGAAACGGGAACAGCAGGCGCAGGGCACCCGTTCGATTCGTTGGCGGTTTGAGAGCAGGGGGGAAGAATGGAGTGAAGTACTTGATTCCATTTCCAAGCTACCCTCTGCTCAGAGGGTAGCTGTGCTGCTGAAGCATTATTATGGCTATAGCTATGAAGAAATCGGTGTGATCATGCAAATTCCTTCTGGCACGGTCAAATCGCGTGTGTCCCTTGGTCTTAACCAATTGCGAAAGGAGCTGAATGAGGATGGAGAAGGATAAGGAGCCAGAACTGTATTTGCACAAGCTTACTGAAGAGCTTGAACGTTTGGATGCGCAATATGATGACATCACCCCACCTTCGTTACAGGAACTGGAGTGGTTAATGGCTGATGCAGCTGTGCAGAGAAAGAGAAGGGAACGCAAAGAACTACTGTTATTCTGGGGGGTCTCATTGATCCTGATCTGCGCATTTTTATCCATTCTCACTTCTGCGCCAATGATCTATTGGATTATTCAGGCGATCATTCCTATTGTAGGACTGGGTGGCTTAGGGATCGCCAGGATCAGAAGAAATAGAGAAGGTGTACAAGAATGAATGAGCTGCAGGATGTGCCTCTTTGGTTGTGGTTTGGCATAGCAGTAGCGTTAATGCTGCAGGGGACCTTACTGTTCCGGGACGCAAGACGGCGAGGGAAAAAAGCTTGGTTCTGGGGATTATGGGCGATTACTACAGTTCCGTCACCCGCATTAGTCTACTTACTTGTTGTTATTCTTCCTGATCGACGTAGACGGAAGAAGCAGTTGTGAAGCTTTAGTAAAAAGCTCGTTCCTTTCATCTTATTACAAGGAGTGGTACTTCATGGAAGAGGTAAAATGGGGTTTAATCATGCCGTTAATTATTCTGCAGGCTTTGCTTGCTATTATTGGTCTGATATCTCTGGCCAAAGCGGATAACGTTCGTGGTCCAAAATGGATGTGGATTATTATCATTATTTGCGGAAATATATTAGGCAGCGTAGCTTATTTCACAATAGGAAGGAAAGATGTCTGATGTCACTCCTTCAAGTTAAGAATTTGCGCAAAAGCTATGGGGCGCATATTTCCGTAAATGATATAAGCTTTGAAATTGAGAAAGAACGGTGCGTCGCTTTACTGGGGCCTAACGGTGCTGGGAAAACGACCACACTTCGTATGCTGGCAGGGCTGCTAGAACCCACCTCTGGAATGATTTCATTTGAGGGGAGCCGTCCTGGAGCCGAATATCGCAGAGGATTAGGATATGTGCCACAGTCCCCAGCTTTTTATGGTTGGATGACTGGACATGAATATGTTGTTTTCGCTGCAAAGCTTAGTGGAATGGGAACTAAAGACGCAACCAGCAGGGCATTGGAATCGCTCGAGCGTGTAGGGCTTAAAGGTGATGCTCGTCGCCGGATTGGTGGATACTCCGGTGGGATGAAGCAGCGGCTGGGTCTGGCTCAGGCGCTTGTGCACCGGCCTCGTCTGCTGTTGCTTGATGAGCCTGTATCTGCACTTGATCCGATTGGCCGCAGAGAAGTAATGGGACTGCTGCGGGAGATACGTGAAGAGACAACTGTAGTTTTTTCTACACATGTGCTGCATGATGCAGAAGAAATTTGCGATGATATTATTTTAATGAATCAGGGCTTGATTGCTGAGAAGGGGTCTTTATCACAGCTGCGTACACAATACAGCCTTCCTGTTATTCGTTTACGTACAGAGAAGCAAGAAAAAGCTATTCAGTGGCTGGAGTCTCTTGCTGCCAAACCGTTTGTACTAGAGACTCAGTTGTTCGGAGATCAGGCAATTTTTAATGTGAACGATGTAGACATGGCCCGATGGACGATTCTGCAAGAAGCGGCGCAGCTCGAAATTCCATTACTGCAATTTGAAGCGGGTTCTTCCACGTTAGAGGATTTATTTATGAAGGTGGTGGGAGTATGAGAAGCGCCTGGGTCCTTTATCGCAAAGAAATGCTCGAAATGGCTCGCAGTTATAAGTTAATCTGGATACCTGTCGTTTTTATCCTATTAGGTATTATGCAGCCGTTAACTACTTATTATTTGCCGGAAATATTAAAAGCTTCAGGTGATGTTCCCCCAGGTCTGCTAGAGGGGTATGAAATACCGAGTGCCGCAGCTGTGATGGCGCAATCTCTGGGACAGTACGGAACGATCGGAATGTTAGTATTGGCGCTTGGCGCGATGAATGTTTTAGCCGGTGAGCGCTATAGCGGAACTATGGAATTAATTCTGGTAAGGCCGGTTTCTCCAGCCGCAATAGTGTTCGCTAAATGGGCAGCGCAGCTGACCCTGTTGATCGTTGCTCTAGGATTAGGTGCAGCGGGCGCAGCTTACTACACGGAGCAGTTGATTGGTTCACTATCTTGGGGAGATGTCATCGCAGCTTCTGGAGTATATGGATTGTGGCTGTTATGTGCTGTCTCAGCTACGTTGTTGTTTAGTGGATTTTTAAAATCTCCAGTTGCCGCCTTTTTAGCATTGGCGCTAATGGCAGGATTATCATTAGGCCAAAGCTTATTACCTTCATGGTTTGAATGGGCACCTGCGGGTCTTTCCGGGTTATCGGCTGGAATTCTTATGGCTGGAGAAGGCTTCAGGGTTGGACCCTATCTTTCAGCAGCTATTTTGATCTTGATTTGTTTAGTGGGTGCTGCACTTTTGACAAGGAAGAATAACTTACCCGCTTGAACCATAAGTTATATTTTTATTAAATATAGTATATTTTCATAGAATTTGTAGGATCGGCCAGCCTTCAACTAGACAGTTCTATCTTTTTTTAGTAGACTGTTGAAACAAGCAAAATCTTGAAAGATTTTGGGGTTAGGAGGTAGGGCGATGCTGCGTTTAGGAGAGAAGATTGTCATTGTTGCGGACGCTTTCGAGCAGAGTCTTCCTATCGGGGAATACGGCTACCTAATTGCTTACGACCGCAATCCCGATAATGCGTTTGACTATGTTATTCGTGTACCAGAGGCTAATAGGAACTTTTATGTTCCGGCTGAGGACATTGAGGCGGAAGAACATTTATTAGTAGCTGAGGCTGAGAGAGCAACGCATGAAGCGTTGATTGATTATGCTTTGTCCACGTACAATGAGAAGCTGTTCCATCATTTGATGAACGGTGAAGATATGGATATAGAAGAGACGGAATCAACGTCAAGCGAAAGCATGTCCCAAGCGGATTTCATCAAACAAGTGAATCTTCGAGCTTGGATTTAAGGAAGGCCGGCGCAAGCCGGCTTTTTTGTTTTGTCATACCGCTACTAAATGCTGTGAAATCACTGACTGTCAAAACCCTTCTCTATGAATATACTAACGAAACGTTCCTTTAAAATGTGTAGGAATCCCCTTCACTTTGATAAAGGAGCGTTTGTTTTACAGCCCATCATTGAATTGTCCAAGCTTCTACAATATAATTAAAAACGTTATCCGGGCGCTTTAGCCCTTTAAACAGGAGGGATTTTTCTTATGAGCATTACCGTTAAAGATGTGCAGCATGTGGCCAAGCTGGCTCGTCTGCAGCTGAGCCCGGAAGAAGAGGCAACCTTTACAGAACAAATGAATGCTATTTTACAATATGCCGAGAAATTAAATGAGCTAGATACGGAGAATGTAAAGCCGACCACGCATGTGCTGCAAGTCAGCAATGTAATGCGGGAGGATGTTGTGAAGGATAGCCTTACGCAAGAGGAAGCACTTCTTAACGCTCCAGATGATGAAGACGGACATTTCAAGGTTCCAGCTGTTTTGGAATAACTACATAATTAGAAAGGGGGAAGAATCTTGAGCCTGTTTCAAAATCGATTGCCTGAAGTACACCGCATGTTAACTGCTAAAGAGGTATCGGTCAGTGAACTGACTGAAGAATCGCTGGCGATTATCGCTGAGCGGGATAAGAACGTAAATGCATTTTTGACCTTGAATGAGGAGGGCGCTCGTAGCACTGCACGCGCTTTGGACGACAAACTGGCATCCGGAGCAGCACGTGGGTTGCTGTTTGGTCTTCCTGCTGGAATCAAGGATAATATTGTAACTAAAGGCCTGCGCACAACTTGTGCCAGCCAATTTTTGAGCGACTTCCAGCCGATTTATAACGCTACTGTAGCTTCTAAACTGCAGCAAGCAGATGCCGTAACGATCGGTAAATTAAATATGGATGAATTCGCAATGGGCGGATCTAATGAGAACTCAAGCTTTGGTCCTGTACGCAATCCTTGGGATTTAGAGCGTGTGCCCGGCGGTTCCAGTGGCGGATCTGCAGCAGCAGTAGCTGCGGGCGAAGTGTTCTTCTCACTAGGTTCGGATACTGGGGGTTCCATCCGCCAGCCAGCTTCCTATTGTGGTGTTGTAGGTCTCAAACCTACTTACGGTCTTGTATCACGTTACGGGCTGGTAGCCTTTGCCTCCTCACTAGATCAGATTGGACCATTAACACGTAATGTAGAGGATTCTGCCTATGTGCTTCAAGCAATTGCTGGTTATGATGCCCAAGACTCTACTTCGGCTAAAGTAGAAATTCCTGATTATTTGAGTTCACTTACTGGTGATGTTTCCGGACTTCGCATTGCTGTTCCTAAGGAATACCTGGGAGCAGGTGTCGATGCTTCTGTGCGTGAGACAGTTTTGTCTGCACTTAAAGTGCTGGAAGGAATGGGTGCTGTCTGGGAGGAAGTTTCATTACCACATACGGAATACGCAGTAGCAGCTTATTATTTGCTGTCCTCTTCGGAAGCTTCATCTAACCTCGCGCGTTTTGACGGTGTGCGTTATGGCGCACGTGTAGATGAAGGCGGAGGATTGCTTGATCTATATCTTAATTCCCGCAGCCGCGGCTTTGGCCCTGAGGTTAAACGTCGTATTATGTTGGGTACTTATGCACTCAGCTCCGGGTATTACGATGCTTACTATTTAAAAGCACAAAAGGTGCGTACTTTGATTAAACAGGACTTTGATGACATCTTTAAAAAATATGATGTGGTCATCGGCCCAACAGCACCAACGACAGCATTCAAATTGGGTTCACAGACTGAAGATCCGCTGACCATGTATCTGAACGATATTCTCACGATTCCTGTAAGCTTGGCGGGTATTCCGGCCGTGAGTGTTCCTTGTGGTTTTGCGGAAGGCATGCCTGTAGGTCTGCAAATTATCGGTAAGGAATTTGACGAGAGCACGATTCTGCGTGTCGCTCATGCTTTTGAACAAAATACAGATCATCACAAGCAGCGTCCACAGCTGTAGTAAAGGAGGGAATGGGATTACTTATGTCTAAATACGAAACGGTCATCGGCTTGGAAGTTCACGTAGAGCTTCATACCAACTCCAAAATCTTTTGCGGATGCTCCACTGAATTTGGAGCCCCACCTAACACTCATACCTGTCCTGTCTGCTTGGGTCACCCCGGCGTATTGCCAGTGCTCAACAAACAAGCGGTAGAATACGCTATGAAAGCAGCGATGGCGCTGAATTGCACCATTGGTGATGTTAGCAAATTCGACCGCAAGAACTATTTTTACCCGGATTCACCAAAAGCTTATCAGATTTCACAATTTGATCAGCCTATCGGCCTGAACGGTTGGATCGACATTGAAGTTAACGGAGAGACCAAACGGATCGGCATTACTCGTCTTCATTTGGAAGAGGATGCAGGTAAGCTTACGCACGTAGATGGCGGTTTTGCCTCGCTTGTCGATTTTAACCGGGTGGGAACACCGCTTATCGAAATCGTATCCGAACCTGATCTGCGCTCCCCTGAGGAAGCTCGTGCTTATCTGGAGAAAATCCGTGCGATTATGCAGTATTGTGATGTATCCGATGTCAAGATGGAAGAAGGATCGATGCGCTGTGACGCGAACATCAGTCTACGCCCAGAAGGACAAGAGGAATTCGGCATTAGAGCAGAGCTTAAGAACATGAACTCCTTCCGCGGTGTATTGCGTGGACTGGAGTATGAACAATATCGTCAGGCTGAGATCCTGGATGATGGTGGAGTTGTTGTGCAGGAGACTCGCCGCTGGGATGAAGCACAAGGGAAAACATTATCGATGCGCGGGAAAGAAGAAGCGCATGATTATCGTTACTTCCCGGACCCGGACTTGATCGTTCTGCATATTGATGATGCTTGGAAAGAATCCATTCGTTCAACGATTCCAGAACTTCCGGATGCTCGGAAAGCACGTTATAGCGGGGAACTGGGCCTGACAGCTTATGATGCAGGCGTCATTACATCCTCTAAATTGTTAGCGGACTTTTTCGAAGGGTGTCTTGCCTATACGCAGGATGCCAAGGCTGTAGCTAACTGGATTATGGGTGACTTGCTTGCCTATTTGAATGGTAATAATCTGGAGTTGTCGCAGGTACAAATTACACCACAAGGGCTAGGCGAGATGATCGGGCTGATTGCAGCCGGAACCATCAGCAGCAAAATCGCTAAAACAGTATTTAAAGAAATGCTAGAGAGCGGTAAACTGCCAGCTGTTATCGTTGAGGAAAAAGGTCTAGTGCAGATCAGCGATGAAGGTGCCATTAAAGGGATAGTGGAAGCAGTCGTAGCCGCCAATCCGCAATCAGTGGAAGATTATAAAGCGGGTAAACAGAAAGCAATCGGCTTCCTGGTCGGACAAGTCATGAAAGAAAGTAAAGGTAAGGCGAATCCGGGTCTTGCTAATAAACTTCTCATCGAGGTATTGAGCAGCTAAACGCTTGTCGTCTGTAAAAGGACGCCAGCGGCGTTTATAATTGGGGTAATATACTTATGTAATAAGCTAAGGGCTTGTCGGCAACGGCAGGCCCTTAGCGGCATATAAGGGGACTGGTTAGGATGAATACAATTAACAAGCTAAATCTGCAGGATGAAAGCACCGTTAATGAATTATGGAGTCTTCAGCATAAGGCCTATAGACTGGAAGCTGAACTAATAGGCTTTCGTGAAATTCCACCTCTGATGGAGACGAGAGAAATGCTCAGCAGCTCTAAAGAGGATTTTTATGGCTGCTTCGATAAAGATGAGGAACTAATGGGTGCTGTTGCTGTAGAGGAAGAATCTCCTGGCAAATTGACGATTACACGAATGATGGTGGGGCCGGACTTTTTTCGTAGAGGTATCGCTAGCCATCTTTTGGAATATGTATTTGAGCATTTTGCAGGGATGGAGCAATTCATTGTGTCGACAGGCAAAAAGAATACACCTGCCGTTTCGTTGTACAGTAAACATGGTTTTCTGCCTACCGGTGTGGAGGAAGTCGCTCCAGGAGTTGAATTGATTGAATTTCATCGGAGTGGTTCTCTTTGAAAAAAGATATTCATAGACAACTATTTACGAAAGGAGGAGTCCAAAATGAAACATGACTCTGCAATGCTCCCAGAGCAGGAAGAACTGCAAGGTTCTGTTGATATAGAGACTAAGGAAAATGAGATACAGAAGAGGATTATTCCTCCGCGTACGAAGCGGCGCCACCGCAAACGTAAATTTATTGCTGGACTGCTGGCAGCACTCATCCCTGGGACGGGGCATTTGTATTTTGGGCTTCTCCGAAAAGGGATCACCTTCATCTTTCTAATTCTTTTGGATATCTCAGCTTTATTGTATTTCTCATCCATCGGGATGCAGATCAATGTTCCACTGCTTATTTTACTTGCGCTCATTATTCCAGTGATCTATTTTTATAACGTGTATGACGTATTGCAATCAGCGGACAGGCTTCTTCGCTTCCCAGAGGATCATGATCTGGCTATTCCTGTGACCAAAGCAAACGAGGCTCCTAAACGTCGTAGTATCGTTAGCGAGCCTGGGATATCCTTTGGACTCTTATTGCTCTTAGGGGGCGCCCTGCTTATTCTGTTCCGGCAGAAACCAACATGGCTCCAGTTCTTTATTGAACATTATGCCGAAATGGCCGTGTCTGTCATTTTAGTATGCGGTGGCTTATTTATAGGAGCTAGAGAAATTGCCAGAGCAGTTGTGCAGCGTAAAGACAATGAACCTCGCAAGCGGCGCGTGGGAAGATATACAGCTTCTGTATTATTGATAGCTATTTCTGTTCCTTTGTTTTTAGATTGGAGAGAGGGAACTGACTATATGCTTCTGCTCTTGAAGTGGTGGCCAGTCATCCCGGTGTTATGGGGGATTGAGTTCCTGCTGATGTTTATCTTCTCTAACCGTTCAGCCAAGGGAACCAGAATCAGATTGGATTTACGTGGACTTTTATCTGCTATATTGCTAGCTGCGAGTGTATTTATTGTTGCAGAGCAAGAACATTATTTATATCTATGGAAAAATGTCAGTCTAAACCTGACGGCAGCAGCAGTGGACTATGGTGAGGCTAAAGGCAGCAAATATCAGAAAGCCCCGCTAATTGTTCCGGTGGAATTAAATACAGCAAAAATATCTATTGATAGTATTAATGGTGATATTTTATTACACCGTGCTCCAGTGGATGATATTCAAATTACAACGACAGTTTGGGTAGATCAGTTGGATGGGCCGATGGCTGAAGCTATATCAGAACAGTCCTTTGTGGACGTTGTTGAAGGGCCCAACATAAAAATCACCTCGAATAGTAAGGCCTATGGAGAATCCGGTAAACGCCAGCCACGCATGGATCTAGACATTTACTTGCCGGAGGATCGCCGCTTTAACCTCGATGTTCGCACTATGAATGGCGGGATCACGTTGCAGAATGTAGAAGCCATTGAAGACATTTCTCTGGAAACGGGGAATGGAGAGCTGATCCTTCATCGTATCTTTGGTAATGTTAAGGGAAAAACACTGAATGGAGCTGTCCGTGCCAGATCTGTTCAAGGCAGCGTTGATTTAACAACGAGCGGAGGCAATATGAATGCTTGGGATGTTACCGGTGCTTTGAAATTATCGACGGCTGTCGGCAATATTAGTGCGATCGGAAATAGCAATGATATCGATATTACTACCAAAAACGGTAATTTAGAGGTGGATGGAGCCAGATCCAAGCTACATGCCGAATCTCTAAATGGTACCATTGATGTTCGCTCTTCTGATGTCGCTGGAGATTGGGACATTTATAGCGCAGTTGGTGACATTCAATTGTATTTACCGATGTTAAGCAACTATACAGTGAATGGTTCCAGTGGATATGGTGATATTACTTCAGATTTGCCTGAACTTACAATTGATAAGAAAAAAGTATCAGGTGAAGTGGGAACCGGCGAGTTCAAGCTTCATGTTGAAGGAAATAGCAATCTAAATGTTAGGAAATATTGAAAAAAGTAATTTTTCTTATATAATAATAAATATAATGTATAGACTTCGTTGACAATATTGAAAAATCGGTCTTACAATCTTAAGAATTATTTCTTTTATTTTTAAATTCAAAAGGCGGTGACAGTAATGGGGAGTGGAGTACAACATGCACTGGAACAATTAAAGACAACAGGTGTCCGTATAACGCCCCAGCGTCATGCGATTCTTACGTATTTGATGGAAGCAATGAATCATCCTACAGCTGACGATATATACCGGGCGCTAGAGCCGAAATTTCCGAGCATGAGCGTAGCAACTGTATATAATAATCTCAAGATGTTTATGGAAGCCGGCATGGTTCGCGAGTTGACCTACGGGGATAGTTCCAGTCGTTTTGATGCCAATGTATCTGATCATTATCATGTCATCTGTCAGCTATGCGGTAAGATTGAAGATTTTAGTTATCCTTCGCTTCATGATGTAGAGATACATGCAGAGCAGGAAACGGGCTTCAAAATTACGGGTTTGCGTATGGAATTGCATGGAGTTTGCAAATGTTGCAGAGAGAAGCAACAATAAGACAGAATACTACTGTACTTAAGGGCGTATAGCCAAGCTACACAATAAACGTGTGAAATCCGAAAGCGGAGGACTCACGTTTTTATTTTTTTCAAAATAACAAAATATAGTGAAAATGACTAACTTATACTGGTTATCCGGAACCAAGTGGATGTTATAATCGTATTGTTAGACTTAACTTAAAATCATCTAATATTTGGAGGATATATTTTGGACAGAAGATATAGACAGAAACGCGTTAAAAAGCGCGGAGGTCTTTTCCGACGCTTTTTTGGACTTTTGCTCATTGCGGCAGCAGCTTATTGGGTTGTGTTTTTTGTATTGCCAAATCGCCAGCACATCGATCCAGACTGGAAAGGCCTAGAACATCCTATCTTCGTAAAAGGAGAGCTAACAGGATATTCCGCCTCAGGGACCGGTGATAGCATGCTTTTACCTCTACCATTACTGCAGGAACATGTGGACTCATCTATTCGTTATGAAGAAAAGACTAAATCGGTCATCCTATCAACGGAAAGTGAACTTCTATATATGCAAGAGGATAAAACCGATGCTAGTCTGAACAATCGTCCGCTGCAGCTGCGGCTGGCACCTGAAGTTAAGGAAAAGATAACTTATCTTCCTGCGGATGTTTTAGAAGACCTGTATGGGTTTGAGATTCAAGAGGATACGACTACCGGGGCTGTGCTGTTAATGACAGCAGGGGAGACTGTACCGCTGGGGAAAGTGAAAGGTGAAGCAGGTGATAAGACAGTCGCTCTTCGCAGCGAAGCGTCGATTCACGCACCCATCGTGGCCGATATGTCCCCAGGTGCCATCGTGAGTATTTGGAATAAGGAAAATGAGGACTGGCTGTATGTGCAGTTAAGCAGCGGTTATGCGGGTTATACCAAGGCCAGTGATATTATCTCAGACGGTCAAAAGACAGTGGAACCCAAAAGCACCACTCCCTCACGGGCAGAACGAAGCTGGAAAGGGAAGTCAGTGAATTTGTATTGGGAAGCTGTTTATCAACGCAAACCTGACCCAAGTACATTCGGTGAGCTTCCGGGCGTTAACGTGGCTAGCCCGACTTGGTTCAGTATCATAGATGGTGATGGGAATGTGCGCAGTCAGGCTGATAGTGCGTATGTGCAGTGGGCCCATGAGCGCGGTTTGGAAGTATGGGGGCTGCTCAGCAATAGCTTTGAACCAGACATAACCACTGAGGCATTGTCGAGCTATGAGAAGCGGATGAACGCGATCGTACAGATCCTCGAGTATTCAGATTTATACAAGCTGGATGGAATTAATATTGACTTTGAGAATGTATATACGAAAGACGGGGAGAATGTTACACAATTTATGCGAGAGCTAAAACCTATGGCTCAAGCCAAAAACTTAATCGTCTCCATAGACGTAACCCCTAAATCTAACAGTGAGATGTGGTCAGCATTCCTTGATCGTAGAGCTCTTAATTCAGTAGTTGATTATCTTATTGTTATGGCTTATGACGAGCATTGGGCTGCTAGTCCTGTAGCAGGCTCTGTTGCGTCTCTGCCGTGGGTAGAAAGCTCGTTAAGCCGGATCATAGAGGAAGACGATGTGCCGCCTGAGAAGCTGATTCTAGGGATTCCACTGTACACTAGAATCTGGACTGAGGCCCAGGTGGATGGCAAGACCAAAGTAAGCTCTAAATCGGTTAGTATGAATGCCGTTGAAAAAATTATTAAAGAGAAGAAGCTGACCCCAACCTTTGATAAGGCAGCAGGGCAGAATTACGTTGAGTATAAGGAGGATGGCGCTCTTAAAAAAATATGGATCGAAGACAAAGTTTCTTTAGAAGCTAGAGTTGAGCTTGCTAAGTCTTTAGGGCTTGGTGGCATTGGTTCATGGAATCGCAGCTTTAGTAATCCGTCTGCGTGGGAGGCATTACAAGGGATTCATAAGTAATTATTATTTCATTTATAATGAACAAAGGGGCTCCCAATACGGGGGCCCCTTTGTTGTATTAAGCAAATGTTTGATCGCATTATAAATCGCTAGTAATAAGCTTCTGTAAGATGTGTTTTATTGATTAAGCTGCTGACTCTTAAGTTGTTCCGCAGTAATATTGGCCTCAGCTGGATCCATAGTAAGGATGGTATGGCAGAACATACAGCGGTCTGTTTTGCCCAGCATTTTGGTCAGCTTGTGACATTCAGGGCATTCCAGTTGGACTGCGCTAGTTGACAGCATCCCAGCCCAGAAATAGATTGCAAGACTTGCCATCATTGAGATTAAACCGATTACAAGACCGATTCCAGCGAATACTTTTCCAGTTGAGCCCCAAAACACGATGCCCGCTGTACCCAAAACCATAAGTCCCATTCCGAGCATTGTGAGCAGTAATCCCCATGTGCGAAAAGCGTTGATCTTAGCCGTTTTAAACTTCATGAGTGTTTGCTCCTAACTAAATATAGTTGGGTTGTCCAGAAGGAACTGTCTTTCATATGTAGAATAATAATTATAACTGAATTATAACTGACTGGACGCAAAATCGCCAAATTTAATGGAGGGAAGCATGGAACTGTCCAATGTAACTTTGTTGAGTGGAGAAACGTTTGATGAGAATGTTTTAGGAGCGGTCGTTTTGCGGCAGAATGGGGATATTCCGTTTCAAAGCGCACTTCTTCAAGATTTTGATATGGTAGTGTTAGTTTTGCATGAAGAACAGGATAGAGAGCATATTGTTCGCCATACCATTGCCGGTGACCAACGGACCCAGTCAGTCCATATTGGCCTTTTTGCTTTGGAGCAGGCTGTTATGGCAGGGGATAATAACGAACTTCTTATCAGTTTGATGAGGGGGGAAGTGATCTGGGACCCCAAGGGAATACTAGAGGAAATGCGACGTGAGATACTGCAATTTGAAGGACCGATCAAGGAACGGGTCGCATTTATGGAGTTTGCTCGCTTTTTGCATATGTATGTGAAATCCAAGCGCTATATAGAGGCTGGCTTTATTATGGATGCTTACAACTGTGTATTGATAGCCTTATACCATTGGGCAAGAATAGAAGTGAGTGAAGTGGGTGCTTTCCCCGAGCCAGCTATTTGGGAGCAGGTTAAAAGCATGAATACCTCTGTTCATAAACTTTATGAGGAGTTAACGATCAGTACTGAGACCTTAGAGCAACGTGTGGAGCTTGTGCTTCTTGCATGTGAATTTGGGATTATGTCCAAAATGACGGACTGTTGTCTATTGCTCTTTAATATTTTGAATAGCCGTAAGGAAGCATGGAGCATTAAAGAATTACTGCAGCATTCAGGTCTGAGTCAATTAGAGTCTGAACTACCCCTTGTTTTACGAAAGCTGGTTTCTCGTTCGCTAATCCGAGAGATTACATCTTGGGCTGATGTTCACGAGGGAGAAGGGCATGCGATCCGCTATACATTATAGAGATGAATTAGATACAGCAGAAGATGTTTAATTATAGAGAGATGAGCAAGGATAGGGAGAGGCTGAGCACTCTCTTTTTGTTTGTTTACTAATATGAAACGCTCATATTTATTCAGAAAAATTAATGGTTGACTCTTTCCTTGTTCATGTGTTAAATTATAACTCGTCCCTCTGACACAGAGATGTGCTTTCGAAAACATTCGAAAGACAACCAAAAAAAGAAATTAAAAAAAAGGTTGACTAAAACGAGGACGCTGTGATATATTATAAAGGTCGCTGCTGAACAACGCATCGACGAAATAAACAGCTTGATCTTTGAAAACTGAACAACGAGTGAGTAGGAAATCACGCAAGTGAAATCCAAAATTAGAGAATTAATTTTCTCGTCAGATGTTTCAAAATGAGCATATCGCTCTTTTCAATACTAATTGGAGAGTTTGATCCTGGCTCAGGACGAACGCTGGCGGCGTGCCTAATACATGCAAGTCGAGCGGAGTTACTTTGAAAGCTTGCTTTCAAAGTAACTTAGCGGCGGACGGGTGAGTAACACGTAGGCAACCTGCCCTTCAGACTGGGATAACTACCGGAAACGGTAGCTAATACCGGATAATTTCTTTTTTCTCCTGAGAGAAGAATGAAAGACGGAGCAATCTGTCACTGAGGGATGGGCCTGCGGCGCATTAGCTAGTTGGTGGGGTAACGGCCCACCAAGGCGACGATGCGTAGCCGACCTGAGAGGGTGAACGGCCACACTGGGACTGAGACACGGCCCAGACTCCTACGGGAGGCAGCAGTAGGGAATCTTCCGCAATGGGCGAAAGCCTGACGGAGCAACGCCGCGTGAGTGATGAAGGTTTTCGGATCGTAAAGCTCTGTTGCCAGGGAAGAACGTCCGGTAGAGTAACTGCTACCGGAGTGACGGTACCTGAGAAGAAAGCCCCGGCTAACTACGTGCCAGCAGCCGCGGTAATACGTAGGGGGCAAGCGTTGTCCGGAATTATTGGGCGTAAAGCGCGCGCAGGCGGCTATTTAAGTCTGGTGTTTAAACCTTGGGCTCAACCTGAGGTCGCACTGGAAACTGGGTGGCTTGAGTACAGAAGAGGAAAGTGGAATTCCACGTGTAGCGGTGAAATGCGTAGATATGTGGAGGAACACCAGTGGCGAAGGCGACTTTCTGGGCTGTAACTGACGCTGAGGCGCGAAAGCGTGGGGAGCAAACAGGATTAGATACCCTGGTAGTCCACGCCGTAAACGATGAGTGCTAGGTGTTAGGGGTTTCGATACCCTTGGTGCCGAAGTTAACACAGTAAGCACTCCGCCTGGGGAGTACGGTCGCAAGACTGAAACTCAAAGGAATTGACGGGGACCCGCACAAGCAGTGGAGTATGTGGTTTAATTCGAAGCAACGCGAAGAACCTTACCAGGTCTTGACATCCCTCTGAATCTGCTAGAGATAGCAGCGGCCTTCGGGACAGAGGAGACAGGTGGTGCATGGTTGTCGTCAGCTCGTGTCGTGAGATGTTGGGTTAAGTCCCGCAACGAGCGCAACCCTTAACTTTAGTTGCCAGCAAGTAATGTTGGGCACTCTAGAGTGACTGCCGGTGACAAACCGGAGGAAGGTGGGGATGACGTCAAATCATCATGCCCCTTATGACCTGGGCTACACACGTACTACAATGGCCGGTACAACGGGAAGCGAAGCCGCGAGGTGGAGCCAATCCCATCAAAGCCGGTCTCAGTTCGGATTGCAGGCTGCAACTCGCCTGCATGAAGTCGGAATTGCTAGTAATCGCGGATCAGCATGCCGCGGTGAATACGTTCCCGGGTCTTGTACACACCGCCCGTCACACCACGAGAGTTTACAACACCCGAAGTCGGTGGGGTAACCCGCAAGGGAGCCAGCCGCCGAAGGTGGGGTAGATGATTGGGGTGAAGTCGTAACAAGGTAGCCGTATCGGAAGGTGCGGCTGGATCACCTCCTTTCTATGGAGAATCGTTCTCTGCAATGAGGACATTCAAATCGGAAGCTAAGCTTCCAAACTCAGGTTTAGGCCTGTTACTCACTCGTTGCTCAGTTTTGAGAGTTTAAGCTCTCAAGTAAGACTTGATCCTTGAAAACTGGATACCGAAACGAATTTGCGTTTTAGAACATCTTTTAGCAACTTGTGCAAACAAGTAAATGTTATTAGTGAGATGATTCCAAAGAGAATGTCATCGTATGATATTTTCCTGCGGAAGAATCAAGGTTAAGCTAATAAGAGCACACGGAGGATGCCTAGGCGCCAGGAGCCGACGAAGGACGTGGCGAACAACGAAACTGCCTCGGGGAGCTGTAAGCAAGCTTTGATCCGGGGGTGTCCGAATGGGGAAACCCAGCTGTGGTAATTCGCAGTTACTCATACCTGAATACATAGGGTGTGTAGAGGCAGACCAGGGGAACTGAAACATCTAAGTACCCTGAGGAAGAGAAAACAATAGTGATTCCGTCAGTAGCGGCGAGCGAACGCGGAACAGCCTAAACCTAAGAGCTTGCTCTTAGGGGTTGTGGGACGTCTCACATGGAGTTACAAAGGAATATGGTAGGTGAAGAGGTCTGGAAAGGCCCGCGATAGAGGTAAAAGCCCTGTAGCCTAAACTGTGTTCTCTCCGAGACGGATCCCGAGTAGTGCGGGGCACGTGAAACCCCGTATGAATCCAGCAGGACCATCTGCTAAGGCTAAATACTACCTGGCGACCGATAGTGAAACAGTACCGTGAGGGAAAGGTGAAAAGCACCCCGGAAGGGGAGTGAAATAGAACCTGAAACCGTGTGCTTACAAAAAGTCAGAGCCCGATCTATGGGTGATGGCGTGCCTTTTGTAGAATGAACCGGCGAGTTACGTTTAACATGCAAGGTTAAGCCGAGAAGGTGGAGCCGCAGCGAAAGCGAGTCTGAATAGGGCGACTTAGTATGTGGACGTAGACCCGAAACCGTGTGATCTACCCCTGTCCAGGGTGAAGGTGCGGTAACACGCACTGGAGGCCCGAACCCACGTACGTTGAAAAGTGCGGGGATGAGGTGGGGGTAGCGGAGAAATTCCAATCGAACTCGGAGATAGCTGGTTCTCCCCGAAATAGCTTTAGGGCTAGCCTCGGTATAAGAGTAGTGGAGGTAGAGCACTGATTGGGTGCGGGGTCCGCAAGGATTACCAAGCTCAGTCAAACTCCGAATGCCATATACTTATTGCCGGGAGTCAGACAGTGAGTGCTAAGATCCATTGTCAAAAGGGAAACAGCCCAGACCATCAGCTAAGGTCCCCAAGTGTGTGTTAAGTGGGAAAGGATGTGGAGTTGCACAGACAACCAGGATGTTGGCTTAGAAGCAGCCACCATTGAAAGAGTGCGTAATAGCTCACTGGTCGAGTGACTCTGCGCCGAAAATGTAACGGGGCTAAACACACCACCGAAGCTATGGCTAGATGCTTTGCATCTGGGGTAGGGGAGCGTTGTGTAGGGGTTGAAGGTGTACTGAAAAGAGCGCTGGACACTACACAAGTGAGAATGCCGGTATGAGTAACGAAAAGATCAGTGAGAATCTGATCCGCCGAAAGCCCAAGGTTTCCTGAGGAAGGCTCGTCCGCTCAGGGTAAGTCGGGACCTAAGGCGAGGCCGAAAGGCGTAGTCGAAGGACAACAGTTTGAAATTACTGTACCACCGTAATCCGCTATGAGCGATGGGGTGACGCAGGAGGGTAGTGACGCGGACTGATGGATGTCCGTCTAAGCAGTGAGGCTGATGTGTAGGCAAATCCGCACATCGATAAGGCTGGGCTGTGATGGGGAGCGAAAATTGTAGTAGCGAAGGTCATGATCTCACACTGCCAAGAAAAGCCTCTAGCCAGGAGAAGGTGCCCGTACCGCAAACCGACACAGGTAGGCGAGAAGAGAATTCTAAGGCGCGCGGAAGAACTCTCGTTAAGGAACTCGGCAAAATGACCCCGTAACTTCGGGAGAAGGGGTGCCCCGGTAGTGTGAATAGCACGAGGGGGCCGCAGTGAAAAGGCCCAAGCGACTGTTTAGCAAAAACACAGGTCTGTGCGAAGCCGCAAGGCGAAGTATACGGGCTGACGCCTGCCCGGTGCTGGAAGGTTAAGGGGAGTGGTTAGGGGTAACCCGAAGCTATGAACCGAAGCCCCAGTAAACGGCGGCCGTAACTATAACGGTCCTAAGGTAGCGAAATTCCTTGTCAGGTAAATTCTGACCCGCACGAATGGCGTAACGACTTGGGCGCTGTCTCAACGAGAGATCCGGTGAAATTTTAATACCTGTGAAGATGCAGGTTACCCGCGACAAGACGGAAAGACCCCATGGAGCTTTACTGCAGCTTGATATTGAATTTGGGTACGATCTGTACAGGATAGGTGGGAGCCGTAGAAATCGGAGCGCAAGCTTCGGTGGAGGCGCCGTTGGGATACCACCCTGATCGTATCTAGGTTCTAACCTAGTACCCTTACCGGGTACGGGGACCGTGTCAGGCGGGCAGTTTGACTGGGGCGGTCGCCTCCTAAAGAGTAACGGAGGCGTTCCAAGGTTCCCTCAGAATGGTTGGAAATCATTCGCAGAGTGCAAAGGCATAAGGGAGCTTGACTGCGAGACCTACAAGTCGAGCAGGGACGAAAGTCGGACTTAGTGATCCGGTGGTACCGCATGGAAGGGCCATCGCTCAACGGATAAAAGCTACCCTGGGGATAACAGGCTTATCTCCCCCAAGAGTCCACATCGACGGGGAGGTTTGGCACCTCGATGTCGGCTCATCGCATCCTGGGGCTGAAGTAGGTCCCAAGGGTTGGGCTGTTCGCCCATTAAAGCGGTACGCGAGCTGGGTTCAGAACGTCGTGAGACAGTTCGGTCCCTATCTGTCGTGGGCGCAGGAAATTTGAGAGGAGCTGTCCTTAGTACGAGAGGACCGGGATGGACGTACCGCTGGTGCACCAGTTGTTCCGCCAGGAGCATGGCTGGGTAGCTACGTACGGACGGGATAAGCGCTGAAAGCATCTAAGCGTGAAGCCCCCCTCAAGATGAGATTTCCCAATTAGTAAGACCCCTTGAAGACGACGAGGTAGATAGGTTGGAGGTGGAAGTGCAGCAATGCATGGAGCTGACCAATACTAATCGGTCGAGGGCTTATCCTATACGTAGAATGCAGATTCGTTTCGGATTCAGTTTTCAGGCATCAAGCCTGGTATGAATATTCCCTGATAGCTCAGTTGGTAGAGCACTCGACTGTTAATCGAGTTGTCACAGGTTCGAGTCCTGTTCGGGGAGCCATATGGAGAGGTGTCCGAGTTTGGCCGAAGGAGCACGATTGGAAATCGTGTAGGCGCCACAAGCGTCTCGAGGGTTCGAATCCCTCTCTCTCCGCCACAAATTTTTAATTAGTATGGCCCGTTGGTCAAGGGGTTAAGACACCTCCCTTTCACGGAGGTAACATGGGTTCGAATCCCATACGGGTCACCAAATTTTCACTTGATTTATCCTAGTGGACTTTGGTACAATAACAATTGTTGTTTATGGAGGCTTAGCTCAGCTGGGAGAGCATCTGCCTTACAAGCAGAGGGTCGGGGGTTCGATCCCCTCAGCCTCCACCATAACACTTTCTTACTGACGCGGGGTGGAGCAGCCCGGTAGCTCGTCGGGCTCATAACCCGAAGGCCGCAGGTTCAAATCCTGCCCCCGCAACCAATTAACTTAAGCAATTATATCTTTTGGAACCGTGGTGTAGTTGGCCTAACATGCCTGCCTGTCACGCAGGAGATCGCGGGTTCGAATCCCGTCGGTTCCGCCATTTTCATCATGGCTCGGTAGCTCAGTCGGTAGAGCAGAGGACTGAAAATCCTCGTGTCGGCGGTTCGATTCCGTCCCGAGCCACCATTTATCATCACAAAAGAATGAGTGCCATGCCGGTGTAGCTCAATTGGTAGAGCAACTGACTTGTAATCAGTAGGTTGGGGGTTCAAGTCCTCTCGCCGGCACCATCCTTGGAGGATTAGCGAAGTGGCCAAACGCATCAGACTGTAAATCTGCTCACGTGAGTGTTCGGTGGTTCGAATCCATCATCCTCCACCAGTTTTTAGGGGCATAGTTTAAAGGTAGAACAACGGTCTCCAAAACCGTTGGTGTGGGTTCAATTCCTGCTGCCCCTGCCAAGTTCTTTCTAAAGTTTAATATGGCGGCCGTGGCGAAGGGGTTAACGCACCGGATTGTGGTTCCGGCATTCGTGGGTTCGAGACCCATCGGCCGCCCCATTTACTTTAAAATGAATGATGGCAACAATATTAACTTAATATGGCGACTGTGGCGAAGGGGTTAACGCACCGGATTGTGGTTCCGGCATTCGTGGGTTCGAGACCCATCAGTCGCCCCATTTTACTTTAAAATGTTATTGGGGATTAGCCAAGCGGTAAGGCAACGGACTTTGACTCCGTCACTCATAGGTTCGAATCCTATATCCCCAGCCATTTTATGCGGACGTGGCTCAGCGGTAGAGCATCGCCTTGCCAAGGCGAGGGTCGCGGGTTCGATTCCCGTCGTCCGCTCCAAGTTTTCATGGCGCCATAGCCAAGTGGTAAGGCAAAGCTCTGCAAAAGCTTTATCCCCAGTTCAAATCTGGGTGGCGCCTCCATTTAGTTCATATGTGCCGGCGTGGCGGAATGGCAGACGCGCTCGACTCAAAATCGAGTGGGAAACCGTGGAGGTTCGAGTCCTCTCGCCGGTATCTTAAAAAGGTTTGTAAGAATGCTTTTATAAGCATTCTTACAAACCTTTTTTCTTTATGTTCTTGGGTTTACAGCATTAAGCCGTTGAAATAGAGAAACTCTCTATTCAACGGCTTTTTTAATCTGATTAGTGATTAACCTGATTGATTATTAATGCGGAATGCTCGCGGAGTAAGACCTATTTCTCGTTTAAACATATTGCAGAATTGGGCATCGTTCACAAAACCTGCAGCAGCGGATACTTCAGAGATTTGCATCTGAGTATGACGTAATAGAGATTTTGCATAATCCAGGCGTTTTAACAGCAAATACCGCAGGGGTGAAGACCCGAAACGTTCTTTAAATAGATGGCGAAAACGATCGTAACTATATCCGGACATTTCTGATAGTGTTTCGACGGACAATTTATGGCGATAATGCTCATTCATATAATTAAGGACATATTGTACTCGATCTTCTGTTGGGGATTGATAGCCAGAGGCACTAAGAAGCCTCATAAGATGGACGGTAATCTCGCTCATTTGTAGGTTTAGAAGCTCAGAGAATCCGTCTTGCTTGCGTGAAAACTCTGCTTTCATTCGCAGTAGGATCTGAAGAACGGTCTGATCTTTATCATCTTCATATACGCCGTGCAGATTACTCATATTAGGGTGTTCCGAGTGGAAGCCTACAAATAATACATTTGCATCCTCACGGTGGTGCTCGTCATGTTTATGATTAGGTGGCACAAGCGCGAAAGAAGAAGAGCGAAAATGGTAACTTCGTGGGCCAACATTGGTTGTCCCTACCCCCTGTAAATAATAGACTAGTTCGTAGCATTCATGCTGGTGTGGAGGGATATAAGTATTTAGCTCATGTGTGGCACTTACAATATATAGAACACGATCCATGATGATCCTCCAATACTTATGTTTTAGCCGAATCGTACAAAACTATGACCGAAATCATATAATTATTTTTAATAATATTTGTTATGATCGTATCAATAAATCCGAAAGTTCGCAACCTGACTGGCCATCTCGTTCGGAAATAAAGCGGATTATTAATAATAATGGTATTTTTATTGCTATTTTTGAGCCTAAACGTTAAATTTATTACTTTCAATGATACTTTATTTGGAAAAAAGAGAATTTCCATTTGAACCGTGAATTATACAATGGGTGAAGATGGGATTCTGCGGATTACTAACCAACTAAAATTAGGGGTGGAATAGAGTAATGAATAAAAAAGTTCTTTCTTTGTTGTTATTAATGGTGATGGTTCTGGTCACAGCATGTGGAAATAACACGTCCAATAACGGTTCTTCTGCGAATACTGGATCAAACGCTGCTGAGGGTGGAGAAACAGGTGCAGGGGATAAACTCAAGGTTGTATTGCTGATTCCGGGGACACTTGGGGATAAATCATTTTTTGATTCCGCTAATAACGGCTTGCAAAAGGTTAAGGATGAACTTGGTGCAGAAACAAAGGTTGTTGAAATGGGCGTTGATAAAACGAAATGGGAGCCTACATTTAACGATATCGCTTCCGAGGATTGGGATGTAATTATTTCTGGCGGTTCTGAAATTACAGAGATGTTTAATGCAACGGCAGAATTGTATCCAGACAAAAAATTCATTAATTATGATACCGACATCGATGAAGCACCAGATAACATGTACAACATGTCTTATGCGACAAATGAAGTATCTTTCTTGGCAGGTGCCGTAGCAGCATTAGCTACACAATCGGATATGCCGAATGCTACCCCTGAGAATGTGATTGGGTTTGTCGGCGGTATGGATATTCCGGGGATTAATGCTTTCTTGGTCGGTTACATTCAAGGTGCTCAGTACGTTGATCCTGATGTAAAAGTGGCTGTGTCGTACGCTGGTGATTTTGTTAACCCGGCAAAAGGTAAGGAGCTGTCTTTAATTCAATATAACTCCGGTGTGGATGTTATTTTTAACGTGGCTGGGGGTACAGGTCTTGGGATCTTTGACGCAGCTAAAGAGAAGAAAAAATATGCAATCGGTGTAGACTCCGATCAGGCAATGTTGATTAACGATACGGATAGTGAAAAAGCAAATCTAATCGTTACTTCATCTATTAAAAAGATTGATACGGCTATTCTAGGTGCAGTGAAGAGATTGCAAGAGGGTACGCTAGACATGGGCAAACGTGATGTATTGAGCTTTGTAGATGATGGTGTAGGTATTGCTGAGAATGATATTTATAAAAATGTATTCCCGGCTGATCTTCAGGCCAAGGTTGAAGAAGTGAAGCAAAAGCTGATCAATAAAGAAGTTAAAGTGGATAATGCGATGGGGATGGAAACCGCAGAGGTAGAAGCTATTCGTAACGCAGTTAAGCCTTAAGCTTTAAATCTTAAGATCAGTTCTATAGAGATAAACCTACAGTTGGAGATTCTTCTAGTCAGGGGAATTCCAGCTGTATATTTTTGCAGACCTCCAAGTTGAAAGGCGTTGAGACCTATGTACACAGCTCTGCTGGAAATGCGGGGAATTACCAAGGTATATCCCAATGGCGTCGTTGCAAATAAAGACGTGCATTTTTCTTTACGTGAGGGAGAAATACATGCGATTGCAGGTGAGAACGGTGCAGGTAAATCGACTTTAATGAAGATTATGTTCGGCATGGAAGAGCCAAGTGAAGGCGAGATCTATATCAAGGGTGAAAAAGTAAAGCTGCAATCCGCTCAGGACGCCATTGATAGAGGCATCGGCATGGTCCACCAGCATTTCATGTTGGTACCTTCTTTTACGGTGGCAGAGAATATGGTGCTGGGTATGGAGCCGCGCAGAGGAGTTGGCATTAATTATGCCGAGGCTGTGCGCATGACGGAAGAGACCGCAAGGAAATACAATCTGGCCGTGGATCCAAAGGCAAAAGTAGAGGATCTTACAGTTGGGATGAAGCAAAAGGTTGAGATTCTTAAGGCGCTGCTGCGTGGTGCGAAGATTCTGGTGCTTGATGAGCCAACTGCGGTGTTGACTCCACAGGAAACAGAGGAATTGTTCCGCGAGCTTAAGCAATTAAGGGAACAGGGGCATACGATAGTTTTTATTTCGCACAAATTAAAGGAAGTCAAAGCGATTTGCGACAGAATTACGATTATGCGCAGCGGCCGTAGTGAAGGTGTTTTTCAAACACAGGATGTGACAGAACAGGAAATCTCGCGATTAATGGTCGGCAGAGATGTCGTGCTGAAATATGACAAAGAGATTCTGGCTGTTAGTGAGCCAGTACTAACGGTGCAGGGACTCGGTGTGAATGATGCAGATGGCAAAGCATTATTGTCGGATATCAATTTTGCGGTACGTGGTGGGCAGATCGTTGGGATTGCTGGTGTAGAAGGCAACGGGCAGACACAGCTCATTGAAGCTCTTACAGGTAGCTTGAGAGGTGTCTCAAGTCAGGGTTCTGTACTAGTGAAGGGAAAGGATATCCGTGAATCGGATATTTTGGATATTCGTAAGCTAGGCGTTTCCTATATACCGGAGGATCGGATGCGGCAAGGGATCGCTAGTGAGGCAAGCATAGCTGATAATCTGCTATCTACTCAGTATCGTACAAAAGCAATGAATAAAGGTCTTTTTTTGAATGGCTCACGAATTGCCAAGCTAGCAGTATCCCTTGTAGAGGAATTTAAAGTCCGCTGTTCAGGACCTTCTCAGCCCATAGGAATGTTGTCAGGTGGTAACATGCAGAAGGTAGTCGTAGCTAGAGAGTATTCGACTGAACCGCAGCTGCTTATTGCAGAACAGCCGACACGGGGTGTGGATATAGGCGCAGCCCAGTTCATACATCAAAAGTTGTTGGAATTACGTTCAGACGATTGCGCGATTTTGCTAGTGTCGGCAGATTTGAATGAGATCTTGGAGATCAGCGATAGTCTGTTAGTAATGTACGAGGGTAAGATTGTTGCCTTTTTCGAGGAGCCCTCTAAGGTTAGTGAGGAAGAATTAGGTCTTTATATGCTGGGGATTCATCGACAGGACGAGGAGCACATCGGGAGGGCCGTAAATCATGTTTAAAGTTAAATATTTTGAGTACATTCGGACATCGGCGGTAATCGTTATTGCACTCGCTATTGCCTTTCTGATCATCTCTTTGGTCAGTAATCAGCCTGTGAAGACGATTGGTATATTCCTATTAGAGCCGTTATCCAGTAAAGGTCATATTGGTAATGTGATTGAGATGGCGATTCCGCTCATGTTCACTGGGTTGGCAGTATCCTTGTTGTTTCGAGCCAATATGTTCAACCTGGGAGCTGAAGGGATTTTCTATTTCTCCGGTGTTGTAACTTCCGTATTGGCTATTCATTTAACGCTGGACGGCTGGCTGCATCCGATGGTAGCTATTGCTGCAGGTTCAATTGTAGGAGCGTTGCTCTCGGCAATACCTGGTATTCTGAAGGCAAAATGGAATGCTAATGAGTTGGTTACATCCTTAATGTTCAATAATATTTTGTTCGGAGTAGGGCTATACCTACTGAACTATCATCTGCGTGATGCTAAAGCTTTTGCCAATGTATCCTACAAATTCGAGAAAACGGCACTGCTGAGTAAAATGGTCTCGGGCACCCGTATTCATACCGGTCTTATTATCGTTATCGTGCTTATTATTGCAGCTCATCTATTCCTATACAAAACGAAATGGGGATATGAGCTGCGCATGACAGGCATCAACCGGGACTTTGCCCGTTATTCCGGTATGAAGACAGCCAAGGTTATTATTCTCGTCCACTTGATTGCAGGTTTTATCGCAGGTATGGGGGGCTCCGTAGAAGTGCTGGGGATGTATAACCGTTTCCAATGGACGTCCCTGCCTGGTTATGGTTTGGATGGTGCCCTTGTAGCGATGTTAGCCAAAAATAATCCGCTGTCCGTAATCGGCTCTGCATTATTCCTAGCGTACATTCGAATTGGGGCTGACATGATGGCGCGTTTGTCTGATGTACCTTCAGAGATGATCTCAATTATACAGGCAATTATCATTCTTCTGATTTCGGCTGAGCAATTTCTGAAGTTCTGGAAAAATCGGATGCTCTTGAAGGAGGCGAAGGAAGCGTGAACAGTTTGTTTGATGTGATTTTTACAACTGACTTTGCGTTCTCTGTCCTTCGCGTGACGACTCCGATTCTGTTCGCTGCGCTCGGCGCACTTATCTCCAATCGTGCAGGGATCATTAACATTGGGATGGAGGGCATCATGCTTGTTGCCGCTTTAGCGGGTGTCATCATAAGCAGCTATACGCATAGCGCGTGGGTAGGTCTGCTTGGGGCGGTGTTGTCTGGAACATTGATCGCTGGAATATTAGCTTTTTTCACCCTGAAATTCAAAACACATATCATTCTCGGGGGTGTGGCCATTAATATGTTCGCTTCGGGAGGCACTGTGTTTATCCTCTATCTGCTTAGTGGCGACAAGGGTTCTTCCACTTCTCTGGCGAGTAAAGTTCTGCCTAGTGTCCAGATTCCTTTGTTGAAGGATATCCCGGTGCTTGGACCTATTTTATCGGGGCATCACATTCTGACGTATGTTTCTATATTGGCTGTGTTTGTTGTCTACTATCTATTAAACCGTACACCGCTTGGACTGCGCATTCGTTCAGTGGGTGAAAATCCACATGCGGCTCAATCCGTGGGTGTAAGTGTTGTAAAAATACAGTATATGGCTTTGCTGCTTAGCGGATTTTTTGCCGGTTTAGGCGGTGCTTATATGTCGATGGGGTATTTGTCACTGTTTACCCGCGATATGATCGCTGGCCGGGGCTGGATTGCCATTGCCGCTGAGTCGATGGGAAGAAGTACGACCGTAGGCACGGCGCTGACCTCTTTATTATTTGGTACTGCAGATGCATTGTCGAATGCGCTACAGGTGTTAAAGATTCCTGCGGAGCTAATCGCCACTCTTCCTTATGTAGCCACAGTAATTGGACTTGTGATCTACGCAGTATCTGAGACACGAAAAAAGAATAAAAAACTTAAAAGCCCGCTAGTTAAATAGCGATTGAAATGATTGATACACAGACAAGGAGTGAGTAACTATGCCAACACCTATTATTATTGACTGCGATCCAGGGCATGATGACGCAATAGCGATACTGCTTGCCATAGCAAATTCGGAGAAGTTAGATCTGCGCGGGATTACAACGGTTGGTGGAAACCAAATTTTAGATAAAATCACGGAAAACGCCCTGAAGGTGATCAGCTTCGTGAATGCTGACATTCCTGTAGCTAAAGGGGCTGCTGGCCCACTGTTCGGCAAGCTTGTTACAGGTGAGGAAGCGCATGGTGAATCGGGCATGGATGGCCCGCTTTTGCCCCCAAGTAAATTCCGCCCTGTAGAGCAGGGTGCTGTGGAGTTTATGCTGAATATCATCCGTTCTTCAGAGGAGAAGATTACGCTCGTGCCGATGGCTCCTTTAACAAATATCGCACTGCTAATCACGGCTTATCCAGAGATTAAAGACAGAATTGAAAAAATCTCACTGATGGGGGGAGGTATCTCTTATGGGAATGTCACCTCTACTGCGGAGTTTAATATCTATGTAGATCCTGAAGCAGCCCGTATTGTGTTTGAGTCGGGGATTCCGATCACAATGAGTGGTCTGGATGTGACCGATAAGGCTGCTATTTTTGAAGATGAGATCCTAGCATTGAAAGAGCGGGGACCAGTGTCTACAATGGTCGGAGAATTGCTGGATTTCTATTCGATTTACGGTAAAAAAATGGGCTATGTCGGCAGTGCGCTGCATGATCCATGTGCTGTTGCCTGGCTGCTGCATCCGGAACTATTTGAATCTGAGCATCTATATGTAACGGTGGAGACAGAAGGCAAGCTGACGCGGGGAATGACAGTTGCAGACAGACGGAAGAAGACGGATCGTCCAGCGAATGTGCAAGTATTGGTGGGCGTTGACCGGGAAGCATTTATGAAGCTGATCTTTGATTCACTGGAAAAGCTTGATCAAGAGCTGCTGCTAGCGGCTGAAGGGAAGTAGCCTATGGCAGGATGGGAGAGACTTCAAGAGACCGTGCAGTTTGAAATTGCTCAGCGTGGAGAAGAAGGTTGCGAGATTGATGGGTTCGCGGATAAGCTAGCGGCTGCTGGTGCCGATGAGCTCAAGCTGATGCAGGTATACAATGAGCTAATGGAGCTTACGATTAGTGAGGATTTTCCGTATCAAGAGCCATCCTCTCTGGAGGAGATTCGTCAACTACGTCCAGAAGGTCCACGTAAGCTTGAGGCGGACTGGAGCGAGGCAGAATGGAGAGATAAGTTCTATGGAGCCTGGCTCGGTAGAAGTGTCGGCTGCGCACTCGGGAAACCGCTGGAGTATTGGGACTATCTCTATGGGAAAGATGGCCGTTCGGGCTGGGAGAATATTGAGCTATGGTTTCAGGGTGCGGACGCCTGGCCAATTACTGGCTATACGCCTGGGCATTCACGGGCAGAGGCTGAATATGGTCTTGGCTTAAGTGAATGGACATATGCGAGTACCCGCGAGACGATCAAGTATATGGAAAGCGATGACGATATTCGCTACACTGTCCTGGGTCTTATGCTGCTGGAGCAGAAGGGTCTGAACTGGGATTCTTGGGATATCGGAAAGCTGTGGCATACACATTTAACATATAGTCAGGTGTGCACGGCGGAGACACAGTCATATATGAATTTTGCGCAGGAGACCTCTCATCTGCATGGCGAGAAGCCTGCGGATTGGCTGGTGCGGCAGGAAAGAGTGCGGATGCACTTAAACCCTTACCGCGAGTGGATTGGTGCCGCTATACGCGCAGATGGACTGGCTTATGGCGCAGCAGGTTATCCTGAGCTTGCGGCAGAACTAGGCTGGCGCGACGCTTCATTTTCACATGTGAAAAATGGTATCTACGGTGAGATGTTGAATGCGGCGATGATATCGGCAGCTTTTGCAGAGAAGGATAATGAACGGATCCTAGAGATAGGCCTTAGTGAGATTCCGCGTACCAGTCGTTTGGCCAGTGATGTTTTGCGGGGGATAGATATTGCGCAGAAGGCCAAAAGTGAGCGGGAGTTGGTTCGTAACATTTGGGATACTTTTAGCCACTATGATGCAGTCCATACAAATAATAATGCTGCTCTTGTAGCTGCGTCGCTTGTTTATGGCGGGAATGACTTTGAAAAAACAGTTGTCACTTCCGTATATGGTGGAATGGATACAGACTGTAACGGGGCTACTGTGGGCTCAATTATGGGAGCGAAGCTTGGAGCAAGTAAGTTGCCGGCTTCATGGATCGAACCGCTTCACGATACGTTATATGCCGATCTGCCCGGATTTCATCCGATAGCGATTTCGGAATGTGCGGAACGCAGCTACCAAGTGTTCTTGAAGATTCGCAGAGAGCTTGGCGAAAAGGCATAAAAGATTTAGCGAGTATGGGACTCGATAGATCAGGGATTCAGGGATTACTATATGAATTATGGGATGTCTTAAGCTATTGGCTTAGACATCTTTTTTTGTGTAACAGCAGGTCTTTAATCACACTCCAACGAACCAAATGTAGCTTTAACTGCATTTCATACACTTAAAAAAACCAAATATGGCTATATTAACAGTGGAGCGTTTAGTGGTGGGGCAATAGGAGAATCATGATTTCAAGAGGGAAGGATTATCTTTGCTAACCCTTTTTATTTTATTAATAAATGTGTAAAAAGAGCCCGGTATAAAGGGGTTTTAGGTTTTCATCAACCTTCCTGGTATATCATTTAAAGAAAAATGATGACACAGCAGAAGAAATGTCTTATTATTTAAGGAGATTTTTAATAAAACAGATTTTAGAAAATTGTAATACAATGTCTCACTTGATGGAGGTTCATTATATAAGGGAAAGGAAGGGGGAGCTTCTAATACTGTCGCTGAGTCGGGTAAGTAAAGGGTACAAGCTGAAGGAAGGCATCTATCAGGCTGTAGATGAGGTATCGCTGGAGGTAAAGCAGGGATCCATTCATGGGATCATTGGTGAGAGTGGTGCGGGGAAATCTACGCTGCTGCGACTGATGAATCTTCTGGAACAGCCGGATGAGGGAACGGTTACCGTAGATGGCCACAACCTGACCGAAATGCCTAGTAAAGCACTGCGTAAAGCAAGGCAAAAGATTGGAATGATCTTTCAACAATTTAATCTTGTTTATAACGTCACTGTAGAGCGGAATGTTTCGATCCCGCTGGAGCTGGCAGATGTCCCAAAGCATGAACGAATGAAGCGTGTGAAGGAGTGTCTGGATTTTGTTGGACTGGCAGATAAGGCAAAACAATATCCGGCACAGCTCAGCGGAGGACAACGTCAGCGTGTTGCGATTGCCCGCGCGCTAGCGAACAGTCCGGGAATATTACTGTGTGACGAGCCAACGTCCTCCCTGGACCCTGGAACCACTACAGATATCTTGAACGTGCTGAAGCATGTGAATTCAAGTCTTGGAGTAACGGTTGTCATTGTTACGCATGAGATGGATGTTGTTAAAAGCATATGTACTCATGTATCGGTGATGGAAAAAGGGCGCATTGTAGATTCGTTCTCTCGTGAAGACGGTGAATTCCGTCCAGCGGCAGCCAGTACCGGGACATACCGCGATCAGATTCTTGGTAAAGCGGGGGAAGATCATGTTTGATAGTGTACTTCAATATCAGGCACAGATGTGGGATTCGATTGGTGAAACCTTTGTGATGGTTGGTATTTCTGTTGGAGCGGCCGTGCTGCTGGGGCTTCCACTGGGTACCTTGTTGTTTTTTTTCCGAAAAGGGCAGCTTTATGAGAATACAACGTTGTCTCTGGTGCTCAACAGTATCGTTAATATTATCCGCTCTTTTCCGTTCCTGCTGCTGGTCGTTGCGCTAATTCCAGTCACTCGTTTCCTGGTCGGGACCGCCATTGGTACGATTGCAGCAGCGGTTCCATTATCTATAATCGCTATTGCCTATTATGCTCGGTTAGTGGAGCAGTCGTTGCTGGAGGTTCCTAAAGGGGTCATTGAAGCAGCATTATCGATGGGAGCCTCGAAGCTGGGCTTGATCTTTAAATTTCTGTATGTGGAAGCTCGTTCGGGTCTAGTCCTTGGACTTACTACTTCTACAATTAGCTTTATCTCCTTCTCGACCGTGATGGGAGTTGTTGGTGGGGGAGGGGTTGGTGATTTCGCTATCCGTTATGGTTATCAGCGTTTTGAGACGGAAGTGATGATCTATGCCATTCTAGTGATGATTGTATTAGTCCAATTGGTTCAGTTCACCGGGGGGACTATCGCAAGGCTGTTGGATAAGCGGTAATACAAAATAGTTCAATATATAAACTGGGGGTTAGTAGTACTAATGAAAAAATCAATGATACTTGTGCTTACATTAATGGTATTGGTCGTAGCGGGTTGTGGCTCTAATAAAGCAGCCGAGAACAATACTGCAAAAGGTAGTAATGATGAGTTAACCAAATTAAAGATCGCTACACTGATCCCACCTATGACAGAAATTCTGGATATTGTGAAGCCGCTCCTGAAGGAAGATGGCATTGATCTGGAGATCGTTGTTCTCTCTGATAATGTGCAGCCTAATGAGGCGTTGGCTAATAAAGAAGTAGACGCTAACTTTTTCCAACACGTTCCTTATATGAAGCAATATAATGAAAGCAAAGGCTCTAATCTGGTAGAGGTACAGCCTGTTTATGACGCTATTTATGGCGGATACTCCAAACGTTATAAGACTATAGCTGATCTTCCTGAAGGGGCTACGCTTGTAATGGCTAATGATCCATCTAACATCGGCCGTTCATTGCAAATGTTCGCTGCAGCTGATCTTATTAAGCTAAAAGAAGGCGTAGGCATTCAAGCCACACAAGCAGACATTACTGAAAATCCAAAAAAATTCAAGTTTGAAGAAGTCGATCTCTTAATGCTGGCCCGTATGCTTGATGATGGCGATCTGGTAGCCATGACTCCGGCTTATGCGAGCCCACTAGGATTGACACCGAAGAAAGATGCACTGATTACGGAAGGCGAAGATTCCGAATTCACAATTACTTTGGTGGCACGTGAAGATAACAAGGACTCTGACGCCATTCAAAAGCTGGCTAAACGGATCAGCGGTCCTGAAGTGAAAAAGTTCCTTGAGGATAATTACGCGGATATTGCGTTGCCTGCGTTTAAATAAGCTGAATATGGATCTATAAAAAAGGGCAGCCCGGCGATATTTACCGGGCTGCCCTTTTTGTAATAGGAGTATTTAGGTGTGTCTTACATTACTCGGCTTCTCTCAGCCGTTCCACAATGGATGCTTGGGATAACGTTTTATAGGCTCTCAGTGTCACTGTGTAAGCGAGAATTAACAAAATAGGAACGGTGAGGATAAACGGCAGCCAACTCATCTGAAATACCATAAAGGCCATATTATCCGTGATGTTTTTGGAAAGGTTATAGGTCAGCAATACACCTAATGTTGAGGTTATGAGGACGGTTAGCAAAACGGTGTAGAATCCTTCAAGGATCAGCATACGTTTTAGCTGCTTTTTGGTCATGCCAATACTCTCCAGCATGGCAAGTTCATTCCGGCGGGAGACTACCCCGGTGAGTACAGTGTTGATATAATTCAGCACCCCGATTAGAGCAATGACCAGGCTAAGCCCATACCCGACGGTTTGAAAAATGCGAATGAATCCACCGAGCTCATCCTTGTAATCCTCCCTTGATTTTAAAGTTAATTCATCAGTTGAATCTGTTAAAGCTTTGACCACTTGTTCTACCTGGTCCAGCTTAGTCGGATCGACATGTAGTGTGGCTGAAACGATATTGGCTGGATCTGTACCCTTCGGCATTTCCTTCTGCAGCTCCGAAGCAGGGAGGAAGATGTTGTAACCTAACATAGAGTAAGATTTTGTTGTGGCAGCATATACTGCATCATGTTTTACTACTGCCATCACTTCATAAGATTTATCCGACTTCTCGAAAGTGACTGTATCTCCAGGATGATAATAGGTGCGGTAGCTATCTTCTTCTATAAACATGGCCTCAGATATGACCGCATATTTTCCTGAAGCAAACTTCTGCCTGTTAAACTCCCCTTCAATAATATCCTTGTCCACAAGATCATACCAGCCCGGATCTAATCCATATAAATGATTGTAGACCATCCCCCCCTTATCTAAAGTGGAGAGAAGATAAGGATGTGGGTCAGCAGCTGCCATTGGCTCCAAAATAGCCCGGACAGCATCATCGACAGGAGATGGAACATATCTGTGGTAAACCTTATCAACAGTTTCTACACCGTCAATTTTACTTAGATTGTTGGCGAATTCCTCTGAAAGCTTATATGGATCACCGTCTCGAGGTCCTGTAATACTGACTAGCACTTCATTCTGAACCACAAAATCACCGGAGATAAAGGCACGCAGATATTTATTCACATCCAGTGAGGAAATTACTGTAAAAATGGTACTGAACAAGATGATACTCAAGGAGAGTGAAGAGAGCATCAGGATCAGCTTCTTTTTGCTTCTGAACAGGTTGGAGAACGCCATGTTGTGAAGTTTTGCGCCATGTTTTGATTTTTTGGCATTCCGTTTTCCACCGCTGCTGACTCCGGCAAATTTTACAGCCTCTACCGGCGAGGTTCGCGAAGCCATTCGGCCCGGTTTGCTTGCGGCGATCCATACTGTCATAAACGAGAATGCTGCTGCACCAATAAATATCCACGGGCTAGCAGAATAGACATTATCAGTAGAACCGTTTAAAAATGAGGAGGCCATAGGGAGAATCAGCAGACCTAGCAGATACCCGAACCCCAATCCAAAAGGCAATGCGACGAGATAAAGTGACCGGGCCTGAATGGAGATGATCTTTTTCAGTTGTCGGGGTGTGGTACCGATGGTCTTTAGCAGCCCGTAAAATTTGACATCCCGCACGACGGAAATAAAAAAGATATTGTAGATTAGTAAATAGCCGCTCAGCATGGTGATAAGAATGACAACTGCATAAGGAATGATATTCAGTAGATTATCGGAGAGAGAAACACTTGTATAAGCCGGATTGACACCATAAGGTACATCCAGGCCGGTGTCCGTCAAAATCTTTTGTACCTTCTGTTCAATATTATAAGAATTATTAAACATCACCCCTAGACCTGCGGTGTTCACATAAGAACCCGTTGCCTCAGAGATGTCCGGGTCAATATGGGAAATGTTCTTCTGTGTAAATGCTTCGGATACAAAAGCCAATCCTGACATCGCCAAATTTTGATCGGTTTCGTAATATCCGGAGAGCTTAAAGTCTTGGCTTATGACTTTTTCACCAATGTCTATATCCAGCTTCACAGTCTGGCCTAACTCATGTTTTGCTCCTAGCAAGTCAAGCGACCAAGTATTTAGGACGATTTCATTCTCTTGGGAGGGCAGTCCGCCGGCTATAAAGTTGATAAAACCGTGTTTGGCATAATTCTCGTCAATTCGAAGGACCTCTACCCGGTGATTCTTGAACAGACTGGTGCTTATATCGCCAACCTTAAGGAAGACGCCATACTCTTTGATGGATGGTTGATTCTTCAGCTTCTCCAACTCGGCAGGATTCAGATATTTGAAGCTTCCATGATAATCGCTGCCGGTAGTCTGCATTTGTGCGCGTTGCATCGATTTGTTAATACTGAGCGCCAAGGTAAACACGCTGGTGATCAAAAGCGTAGTCAGTACGATGGCACAGATGATAGTGAAATTGCGAGCACGGTTGGCTTTGAGGCTTTTTTTGGCTAAAGTAGCAATGGTCTTATGGTTATTCGTGCTGATCATGGCTGGCTCACTCCGGAGCTACGGAGTGAGCCAGTGAAAATGACGCCATCTTCAATACGGATAATACGGTCAGCAGTTTGAGCAATTTGTTCATTGTGTGTGATCATCACAATGGTTTGGTTGAATTTTTCACTCATCTGTTTAAGTAAAATCAGCACTTCTTGGCTTGTTTTGCTGTCCAGATTACCTGTAGGTTCATCTGCTAAGATGATTGAAGGTTTGGTCGCCAATGCTCTGGCTATTGCCACCCGTTGCTGCTGTCCGCCAGACAGATTAGAAGGTAGAGTATTCATCTTTTCCTGCAAGCCTAAAGTGCGGATGATTAGATCAAGATAAGTTTCGTCAATTTTGCCACCGTCCAGTTCAATGGGCAGCACAATATTCTCCCGCACATTTAGTATGGGTACCAAATTGTAATTCTGAAAAACAAACCCCACCGATCTGCGCCGAAAAATGGTCAGCTTCTCATCACTCATCGCAAAAATATCGTTCCCGTCCACGTAAACCTTGCCCTCTGTTGCCCGATCTAATCCGCCAAGCATATGAAGAAGAGTGCTTTTGCCGCTGCCGCTAGTGCCGACAATGGCGACAAACTCCCCTTTATCCACTGACAGTGATATACCGTCCAAAGCCTTAACGCTTGCGCCAACCTTTCCATAGTGTTTTTTTAAATTTTCAGTCTGTAGAATCGGCATAACTCTTCCCCTCCAATGAGATCTGTTTGTCCATGATTTAAGGGTAGCAAATCAATCTGACAGGAGAGTGTCTGAATTCTGACCATAATGACACATTCTATTTCAGCGCTGGGGCAGGTAAACAGAGAAAGTTGTACCTTTTCCAGTTTCAGAAATGACGTTGATATGGCCGCCTTGCGCCGTGATAATCTCTCTGGACAAAAACAACCCGATGCCGACCCCCTCGAATTCACGCGCTTGCTTTCCTCGGTAAAACCGCTTAAAGATGTGAGGGATTTCTTCGCTGGGGATTCCAAGTCCAGTATCGGTAAGGTGGAGACAGGTGAACATCTCGTTGCTTTCAGCAAGAACGGAAATTTGTCCGTTATGCGGTGTGTACTTCACAGCATTCTCGAGCAGGTTGAATAGTGCTTCACTTGTCCATTTGACATCGTGGCAGGCTAAGATGTGTGTCCCGCAGTCAATATTGATCGTAATTTGTTTGTTTTCCGCTTGTGCATAAATCTGGGATAAAGCCTGCGTCAGAGTTTGTATGAGCGGTTTCGCCTCAATCTGCTGTAGGGAGATCATTCCTGTTTCCAAACGTGATAATTTGATTAGAGACTGAATCAGCCAATCCAACTTATCTGACTGCGCTTTAATATGCTGTATGTAGTGCCGGACATTCTCATTTAGTCCGGGCATCTCTTCGAGCAACTGACTGAATACCATGATATTAGAGAGGGGGGTCTTGGTTTGATGGGAGATATCCGAGATCAGCTCTTTTATTTTGTTTTTCTCTGTTTGGATATTTCGTTCATTCGCCTTAGCCATCCCTATATACCGCTTTAGTTTATGTTCCATCGAAGACAGAGCGGTTTCTTCATAGTTAGTGAGTGGCGGCAGGTCATGTATAGCCCGTTCAATCGCAGTGTCCAAGGTCTGTATATAGATTGCGATCTGGCGGTTCCATAACCAGACCCATACGGCTCCTGTCGCTAATATACAGATGATAAATAGAGAAGTCAGTTGGAGCAGAGTGGGGTCGAACCCGTACAGAAACATTATACTGCCGATAAAACAGGCTACTAGTATAAGGATGATCAGTAAAAAGAGCCTATGAATTTGCTTGAAATTAGCAGGTGGGCTATTGGTTTTCATGGTTTTTGCCCTTCAGTCCACATGTATCCAAGTCCGTAAATGGTCTTGATATATTTGGGTGCTGCCGGGTCATCCTCAAGTTTAGCACGCAGCCGTTTGATGGCTACTGTCAATGCGTTTTCATCCACAAATTCGGCATCCTTGCTCCAGATCTTGTCTATCAGCTGTTCTCGGGTCAAAATATTGCCCGTATTCGTCACCAGCAGCCGCAGCAGTTTTTGCTCAGTTTTGCTCAGCTGGAGCGATTGTTTATTTTTGCTGTACTCCAGTTTCTCAAAATCGAGTTCTAAGGGACCCAATGTTATTTTTCCAGTCCCTAGTGATTCCGTTCTTCTGAGCACTGCCATTACTCTGGCGCGAAGCACCATTAGGCTGAATGGTTTAGTGATATAGTCATCGCCCCCCAATGCAAAACCGGTGATAATGTCGGACTCCATATCATTGGCGGTTAGGAAAATAATGGGTACGCGTGAGGTCTTGCGAAGTTGCTCGCAATAATCCAGTCCACTGCCGTCTGGCAGATTGATGTCCAGAATGATGAGATCAATAGGGTTAACTGCGAAAATATGCTCCGCCGCGGCAATATCGTAGGCTTGATGGATCATGACATTGTTTTGAGAAAGAGTGAGAGCGATCCCTTTATTTAAACTACGGTCGTCCTCAACGATCAGTATGTTCATAGTAATTCTCCTTTGTTTCTTATTTGATCATTATACATTCTCGGGATTTATTCGAAAGCGAGATTTTTATTTAGTAGACAGTTGAAAGTGGACTTTTCTTTATAATCTTTAAAAATGTTTTATTGTATATTAAATGTAATTTTCTAGAACAAATAGTTAGTATAGTCCTCAAAAAAAACATTGTAAACGAATTTTTTTATATAAAATAGTAAATTTTTGGAATAACATGGAATATAGAAGGGGCACCAAAAAATCTCTATTTTAATAATGCAATTAAAATTTACAACGAAACTGAAGAAAAAAATGAATATTTCAAGAGATCTATGTAGAGGAGAGAAGGACTTTGGAACAAAAAGATGTAATAAGCTTTTCCCCCAATACAAAGTTTTTATTTAATAATGATCTAGCTATTGTTTTTAATAGACTTAATCGGAAGTGGGTTAAGATTCCAAGAGTCTGTCAAGAAACTCTGAATGAGTGTGATCAACGCAAATATAGTTTTGGGGAATTAATGGACGCAATGGCGGATGATGAGGATCGTGAGTATATGTCCGAAGTAGTTCAGTCTCTAAGCAGAATAGAAGTGTTTGACTCTCAAACGCCAAAGACAAGACTGCATGATGTCAGCTTTGCTATTTCAAATCGATGTAATCTCCACTGCAAGCATTGTATGGTCAATGTTGATAGCTGTGCTACAAATGAGAAATTTACAACGAAAGAGATAATCTCTGCTCTGGACAAAATAATTGCTGCTAACCCTGAGGCGATAACGATAACAGGTGGAGAAGCGCTGGTTCGAACAGATTTTAAAGAAATCATTACTTACTTAAGAGTTAACTTTGATGGTCATATTTCTCTAATGACTAATGGGACATTAATAAACGAAAATAACGTCAAATATATTATAAATTCGATTAATAGTATAGATATTAGTTTGGATGGAGTGGACGAAGAAACCTGTTCAGTGGTCAGAGGTAAAGGGGTTTTTAAAAGAGCAGTGTCAGCCATTCATTTATTACAAGAAAATGGATTTCATAAAATAACAACTTCTATGATATTAAGCGCTACCAACCAAAATTATGTTGATGAATTTTTTGAGCTTAATAAAAGGTTGGGGTGTAAAGGGATCCTACGAGCGTTAAGTTTTGTTGGACAAGCAGAGCAGAATAAAGAGTTGCTTACAACCACAGTCTCTAAAAAGACCAGTGTGGATATATCGTTGAAAGATAAATGGGAAAAAGAAGATCAGAAATTCTATACATGTTCCTGTGCAGCAGGGTGTAAAACACTCACGATTGAGAGTGATGGCGGAATATATCCATGCAATTTGTTCATAGAACCCGAACATAAACTTGGGGATATCATGGACATAGCATCGTTGGAAGAGTGTTTAGTCTTAAGTGACAAACAGTTTTTAAGTGACAGCTTGCAACAATATGAACCGGAACAAATGGAAAAATGTAAAACTTGTAACGTTAACTACTTCTGTTGGAGTTGTATACACGAGATTGTAGATTTGAAGTCTCCAGATGATTTTGAACAACGTTGTATGGGAATGAAGAGTTTTTTAGAGTCAGTATGGGCGTAAAGATGAAATTATGAGGAGCTGATCCCAATCAATGTAACTATTTTTTTTACAAGAGACTGTAATCTGCAATGTAGTTATTGTTATGAAGGAGAAAAATTTTCAAAAGAAATTACTGGAGAAATAATTAATGAGATACCAGGCTTTTTACTAGAACACATGAGGAAGATAAATGATCAGAAAATAAATATTGTGACACACGGAGGAGAACCCTTGTTGGTTTTTCCAAAAATAAAATCATTTATAAATAAAACCAAAAAAACAATACCAAAAGCAAAGTTTTCGATTACAACCAATGGAACAATTATAAATGATGAAATTTTAGAACTTTTATCTAATGAATACGAAAATGTCTCAATCAGTATTGATGGTACCAAGGAGGCACACGACCAAAATCGAGTTTATAAAAATTACTCCGGTTCATTTGATTTAGTTAAAAAGAATGCATCGCGTTTGCTAGAACGAAGACCAGATGCAGTAGCCAGAATGACTGTGACCAGCTCAAATGTATCACAGCTAAATCAGGGTGTTATTGAGTTAATTCGGTTGGGATTTCAAAATATAATGCCAGTACCGGATGAAAATGATAGGGAATGGGATGAACAATCACTTGAAGTACTTTTGGAACAGTGCAAGCTTATTACATCTTATTTGCACAATAACCAAGAAATAAGCACAACACTTGATGTTGGATTTATAAATGATGCGCCTAACAAAACCAAAAATTCAGTTTGTGATGGTGGAATTGGCTCATTGACTATAGATACAGATGGGAAACTTTATCCTTGTATTATTGCAAACGGGGTAGAAGAGTTTTGTATTGGAAACATTTTTGAAGGAATAGATGAAGAAAAATTAGTAGAAATTCATTCCGAGGATAATCGAGTCATAGCAGAGTGTGATGGTTGTGAACGATATCACTATTGTACAACCACCAGATGCAAAATTATTAATCGGATAAAAACAGGTGATTTTAATAAAGCATCTGGAACAAGGTGTTGTCTAGAGCACATTTTTATTGAATCGGCAATTTATACTGAAGAACTAGTCAAAATTATTTAATTGCGTTAGTAGAATAAATCCCACCCCATTAAAAAATAAATTAGAAAGGAGGACTGAGCGTATGAAGGTCACTAAAATCACAAGAAAAACCACCCTTTCTTCCAATGTAGAAGCTCAAGGATGTAAAGATGACTGCAAAGTTAAAGTATGGGCTGGAAAAAAAGAAGCCGATGGTAGCGCAGCGGGTTGTTGGTCCACTTATCAATATACTCCACGTTGGAATCCACTTGGCTAAGCTTAAATAAAATTTTAAAAAAACGAGAGGAGAAATAATCGAATGTTAAATGTGCAAAAAATTAAAAATCCAATAACAATCAACCAATCTAATGTTCAGGGACAAGGATGTGATGATGATTGTACTGAACATAATAAATTCGTTGGTAAATCTAATGGGAACACAAAGGGTTGTGTAAAATATGACACGATATATACACCTAAAAATAATTGGTTTGCATAATATATAACTTTCTGTAAACTGTGGGATTTATTTTATTATATAAAACCACTGCCGGGTTTCGTTACTTGGAACTCAGTAGTGGTTTAAAAATATTGTTTTAACAGGAGCACATTATGGAGCCCATAGTAGTGATTATTGATTCTGGTATAAGGGCCACGCTCATTGGTGAGCGATTAATAGACTCAATTTCATTTCAAAAAGAAGAGCAGGAAGTGGATCGTTCAGGGCATGGGACTGCATGCGCTATAGTAATCAAGTCTATATGTCCAGACTCAAAATTCATTTCAATCTCTATTTTGGATGCCGAAGGCTTTACTAGTTCACAAATATTAAGAGAAGCACTGGAATATTGCCTTACTATAGACTGCCATATCATAAACTTAAGTCTATCTTTACTGGATGAGGATAACTATGAAATAAAAGAAATATGCGATGAATTGCTAAAACAAAATAAAGTTGTAGTTTCCGCTGTAAGAAATCGATATAAGTTAAGCGAACCAGCCATTTTCGATTCAGTTTTAGGGGTAAGAGGAAGTCTTTTTCCTTCACCAAATGAATTTTGGTTCAATTCACATAAAACAATACAACTAATAACAGATATGACCCCTGTTTTTACTAACCCGGAACTCGGAAAGTATTTTGTGTTCTCAGGCAATAGCAAGGCAACAGCTGTGGGGTCCGGTTTAGTTGCTAGAACAATCATGTTAGAAAATTATACAGATATAAAAGATATTTATCGAAATTTATCTAATAAATGTATAAAGAGTCAGTGGATAGAACGTGAATTGCAAGCAGCGATATCTTCACATCGTTATAAAAGAAGAAATGCTAAATTTGCAGAAAGCAACGTCGTTTATGCAAAAATCGAACAATTGATTAGACAAGTCTCTACAACTGCGGGTGAGAACATAATAGATGAAACTCTGAAAGCTAATGACAGTCTTTTTGAAATGGGGATTATGGTACCTGAAACTGTCGTCCCGTTAATACAGGCATTGGAAGAGGAATTTAGGGTAAAACTTGATTTGAAAAATATAACCCCTTTTATGCTGGAGACAATCAGTTGTATTAGTGACACACTGAGAGGTGTTAAAAATAAGACAGACAAAAATGATATTACAAATATGGAAATACACAAAGGGATCACGTAAATTTTATTTTCCAATCGGGCTATGTCTTTTATTTAGCACCATAGAATCTCTTCTAACACCGTATCTTATTTCACAAATTATTGATCAATCTATATCCAACAAAGATCTGTCGTCTTTATTGGAGTATATATCTATTATTCTAGTTGTCAGTATTATTGGGTATATTAGCATGATTGTTTCGCAGAATTTAACTGTAAAGCTAGAAAGGGAAATCACCTTAAAAATAAGAGAAGAATGCCTGGATTGTATTTGTAAGCAGTCTGGAGAATTTTATACCTATGCAGATAGTAGCGATTTGCTTACTCTAGTTCTTCAGGATGTCGAGAGTATAGCAGATATTTTAGCGAGACAGTTACTAACAATGGCATATAACTTCATAAAGATCATCGGTGTGTTATTTCTCATCTTCAAATTACAAAATAACATGTCGATCGTCATGATTGGCCTTATTCTGCTGATGATTTTTCTACAAATATCGTCAAACAAAAAAATAGAAAAAACTACCTTAGATAGTAGGCATTCGATTATAAAGTTGCAAAGTTCCTTGCAGGAATTAATTATGAATTTGATGAATTTTGTCCAAAACGGACTGATAATATTTCAAAATAAAAAGATTAAAAGAAATGAAGATGATTTCACAAGAGCTAAAATCAATACAACTTTAGCAATGGCTAAATATAATTCACTTATGAATTTTATTAGCTCGATTATTACAGTCACAATCGTTGGATGGGGAGGATTTAATGTCATCACACAACTGATGACGATTGGGGATCTTTTTAGTTTTCAGGTATATACTCAAAGATTGATTTCTCCGGTCATGAGTATGTTAAATATTAGTGCTGATCTGGCATCAAGTTATGTATCGTGGGATAGACTGAACACTCTTCTAACTCGAGAATCGACCATTAAAGATAGCGGGAAATTAAGTTGTGAAATTAATGGACAAATACAGTTCTCAGATGTGAGCTTTGGCTACAATCAAACAGAAATATTATCCAAGGCTTCATTCACCGTTAACGAGGGAACCATTCACGCTATCGTTGGGCCAAGCGGAGCAGGAAAAACTACTATTATCCAACTCATATTTCGTCTTTGGGAGCCCCTTGCCGGAACAATAACATTAGATGGGCGAAGGATTTCTGAATATACATTAGATTGTCTAAGAAGACAGATTAGTATTGTCAGTCAGAATATTTTTCTTCTTAACGATACTATCTATAATAATATCGTTTTAAACAAAGAGAGTGTCACTGATCAAGAAGTCGAAAGAGCATTAAAAGGAGCGAACATATACGATCTGGTGCATGGCTTAAAGGATGGATGGCATACAGTTATAGGAGAGAATGGAATCCGTTTATCCGGTGGGGAAAAGCAACGTTTAGCTATCGCGCGAGCCATTTTTAAAGATGCACCTATTATGGTTTTCGATGAAGCTACTTCAATGCTGGATAACAATACAGAGCATGAAATAACAGACCAGATTCTATCACTATTTAAGGGAAAGACAATTATTATCATAGCTCACCGCTTATCTACAATTCGAGGTGCAGATATAATTTCTGTTTTGAAAGAAGGTCAAATTATAGAGAGAGGAACACATCATCAATTAATGCAGGAAGAGGAATTTTACTATCGTTTGTATACCACATCATAAAAGACAGTAGGGCATATGGGGAATAATCACATTTATTATCATCAGATATTCTAAAGAAATAGAGGGGTTGTGCATGAGTATATTAAAAGCTAACGACTTGAGAAAGTATTACGGTAGTGAACCAAACCCTGTCAAAGCGTTGGATGGCATAACAATGAGTGTGGAGCAAGGTGAATTTGTGGCTATCGTTGGGACTTCCGGCAGCGGTAAGTCTACGCTACTGCATATGCTCGGGGGCCTTGATAATCCTACCTCTGGCACCGTAGAAGTGAATGGGAAAGAACTGTCAAAGATGAACAGTGATCAGCTTACGATTTTTAGACGTAAAAATATCGGGTTCATTTTTCAAAATTATAATCTAATGCCGATACTTAATGTCTACGAGAATATCGTTCTGCCGATTGAACTTGATGGAAACAAGGTGGATAAGGAGTATGTGAACATCATTGTAAGGATGTTAGGACTGAAGGAGAAGCTGAATAATTTACCCAACAATTTGTCTGGGGGCCAACAACAGCGTGTAGCAATTGCAAGGGCTTTAGCGATGAAGCCCGCTATTATCCTTGCCGATGAGCCCACTGGAAATTTGGATAGTCAAACAAGTGAAGAGGTAATCAAGCTGCTGGAAATGACTAGTCACCAACTAAATCAAACAATCATTATGATTACACATAACAACGAAATTTCCTTGCGTGCTGATCGGATTCTCCGTATGGAGGATGGGAAAATCGTGGATTAGAGAGGGAAAAAATGTATAGAAATCATTCTTCATCCGTCATCCGAAAATTATTTCAGAGATACTATAAGGCAAACAAAACCAGAAATATTATATTGGCATGCGCCATCATTCTTACGACCATTCTGATTACAGCAGCTTGCAGCACATTTTACAGTTACTTGAAATTATCTAAACATCAAGAAATGAAAGAAACCGGGACAAGTGCTAATGTTATTTTGAGTCGTCCAACACAGAATCAATTAGATTTATTAAGTAAATTTGATATTTTAAAGCCTGAAATGAATATTCAAACCAAAATGGGATCACTTGTCAATAATAAGGGACAGGCTGGGATTGATATACAGATGATCAGTTCTACAAATTGGGAGGAATATAGCGGATCACTTGTAGATAATATGCAGGGTACCTATCCTGCTAAAGGCAATGAAATCATGATGTCAACATGGCTGTTGAATAGGTTGGGATACTCAAAGCCGCAGACTGGAATGGAGGTTTCATTGTCTGTTGCTATCAGTGATATTTCAAAAAACGGCGACGCAGAGGTTCAGAGCCTTCCCTTTACTCTGTCTGGATTCTATGAGGACACGGCAAATATCAATTCTGAAAACAATCGAATTGTCTTTTTTTCAGAAACATTTTTAAGAGAACATCCGCAGGAAGTGCCGAATCTTGTAGGGTTATTATTTAAAGATACCAGACATTATCACGATAAAATCGAGCAGATTCGAGCCTCCATTGATTTGGATGGAAATCAGCAGTTGATTCCTTCATATGACGGTAAATTGAATATGAATGTCAAGGATTCACTGGTTGCAGTAATAATGGTTTTGTTTTTTATGTTTGATGGATACCTTATTATTTTCAACGTTGCGTATATCTCTATTACTCGAGACGTACGATTTTATGGGCTGCTGAAAATGCTGGGAATGACTAGTGCGCAAATCAAGCAAATTGTCTATTACAGTGTTGCTAAAGTAGCCTTTTTTGCCCTGCCTGTGGGGATGCTGTTGGGATGGGGGCTTTCATTTTACGTAGTGCCACTTGCCTTATCTTCGTATGAGGGTTTCTCATCCATAGATAGGCAAGTCAACTTATGGGTGTTGCTCTTGGCCCTATTTTTCTCAGCGTTAACTCTATTTTTAAGCTATAGAGCACCTGCAAAGAAGGCAGGGAGAATTTCTCCGATTGAAGCGTCGAAACATACTGATACACAATCCGGAAAACAAAAATCAAGAGGTAGACATGGTGCGAAAATACCGTATATGTCGTTAAAAAATATACTCCGTAGTAAAAAAAGATTGCTTTTTGTTGTGTTAACGCTCTTCTTAGGCAGCACTGCACTTGTGGTGCTTTCCACATTTCTAAAATCCTTCAGTGCGGAGGAATACATCAATGCAGAGGTTAAATACGACATTGCTATGTATAACCAAATGACCAGAGCCAGTTTTAATCCAACAGAGGAGCAGCACTTTACTCCTGAGTTGCTGTCGCAAATTTCCGCAGTAAACGGGATCCGTGAACTCGAACGAACGACGGTAGTATCTATTTTCCAGCATTATTCAGATAGTACTCATGGTGAGTGGCTGCGAAATTACAATGAATTTCGTGCAGGTGTGAATGAGGAACTCAGAGATAAAAAACATTATGAAGAAGATCCTAAAACTAACTTTTGGGGTTTATTGATCGGCATTGATGATAAAAAACTGGAGGAGTATAACCGTACTGCTAAGAACCCGATTAATTTAAGCGACTTTTCCAAAGGGAAGATAGCATTGGTAACTGATATTAATGGGAATGGCATTCCAATAGGTGTACAGATACCCTTCACGGTAATTGACAACAACAAGAGCTATAAGGTGAAAATTGGCGGTCAAATGACGTTTGAACGTGATGCTATGAATAGTGGTGCTGCTCCATGGCTAATTGTGTCAAATAATGTTATCAACAAATATCATTCTGATGCTGTGATTTACTCTATTAAGATTAATGCGCAAAAAGGAAAAGAACAGGATGTGTTGAATGAGGTTAAACTACTTACAAGCGGAGACAGCAGCATTTCAGGCACCTCAAAAATTGAACAGGCAAAAGCGTTTGCTGACTTAAAGCAGTCTTTTTCCAATCTTTCTATTGTTATCATTATCATTTTAAGCAGCATCGGTGTTTTGAATTTTATTAACACTATATTAGTAAGCATTGTATCCAGAAAACAGGAGTTTGCTGTTCTAGCATCTATTGGCGCGACGAAGAAGCAGATTAAATGGCTGATCACCTTTGAAGGAATCTGGTTTGCTCTAATTGCTTTTGTTCTTACATTAATAGTGGGTAGTGGCATTAGTTATCTGGTCTTTAATATATTGCATGAATATATAGGCTATGGAGTGTTTAGATATCCGGTCACCTCTTTAATCATATATTCGGGGGTTGTTTTGTTGATCTGTTCAATAATTCCTGGTTTGTTGTACAAATCTATTTCCCGTTCAAGTGTTATTGAACAGCTAAGACAAGCAGAATAATAATGCAAGGGAGGTGGGAACTTTGAAACACAATAGTGGAAAAACTATGAAAAAGTTGGCAAAGCGCTCTCTTAAATCTAGCAAAAATTATTTTGCTATTCTGGCAATAGCCTTGGCTGCGATTATGTTCACCAGTGTATTTACTATTGCAGGGAGTTTGTTAGAGTCAATGAAAGACAACAAGATGAGAATCGCGGGGAGCAATGCTCATGGTGGATTTCATCAAATGTCTATGCCTGAGTATAAAAGAGTCTCTTCAGATTTAATGATTAAGGACATCTCCTATTCGGTTCTTATCGGTGATGCACAGGGGGTTGCCTTTTCTAAGTTACCTACAGAAGTGAGGTATGGTGAGGAAAAGTATGCAAAATGGGCGTATAGCTTACCACAGCTTGGAAACATGCCACAGCAAAAGAAAGACATAAGTGTAAGCACCTTGGTATTGGATGCGCTGGGTCTTCCCCATACATTAGGTCAATCTATTTCGTTAACCTTCAAAACAGATGAAAAAACAATAACAGATACCTTTACCGTTTGTGGAATTTGGGATGGAAATCCGCTCTCTTGGCGTCAAAATATTTGGCTTTCTCGTGAATATGCAGATTTAATAGCTCCTGTGGCAACTGAACCATGGAACAACCGTCCCAATGTGTACTCAGGCTATATCAACAGTCAATTTTGGTTTTCGAATACGTGGGATATTGAAACGAAATCTGAACAACTTGCCAGCAGAAGTGATTTTGATGGTCAAATAACTGTTAACGCTTCTTATGATATTCTAGGATCTGAACCTCAAAATATACTTCTAGGTTTCCTTGTAATCATAGTGATTTCCTTAGCTGGATATTTGTTAATCTACAATATATTCTATATTTCAATTGCACAAGAAATTAAATCTTATGGTTTATTAAAAGTCATTGGGACAACTTCAAAACAAATCAAAAGAATGGTTCGTTATAAGGCAATATATCTTGCTTGTATCGGTATTCCTTTTGGACTAGTGATAGGTTGGACGATCGGTCGTTTTCTTGTTCCGGCTATTATCGATATTTTTGGTGAAGATATGCGCGTCGTAACAAGTGTACACCCGCTTATTTTTGCTATTGCCGCTATATTCAGCCTCTGCACAGTGTTATTAAGTTGCTTAGGGCCAGCAAAGGTTGCATCAAGGGTTTCTCCAATAGAAGCTCTAAGTTATGTTGAAGGAAAACAGGCGGGAGAACTAAGAAGAAAAAAGAAAAAAGCTCAACCAATAACATCCGTTCGTCTAGCAATGGCTAATTTAAAGAGGAACCCCCGAAAAGTGATCATCGTCACGCTTTCTTTTACACTTAGTTTGGTTATTCTTAATAGTACTTATGGTCTTGTGCATTCTTTTGATTTTAATAAGTTCATTGAGTTTCAGTCTGTTTCGGACTTTACGGTTGCTGATACTTCGATCATAAATAATTCGCCTCCATTTGATACTTCCGGTGTAAGCAATGAGTTCATAAAACAAGTAGAGTCATTGGACGGGCTTGAAAATAGCGGTAATGTTTATGTACTCCCTTTAACACAAAATTTAAGTGATCAGGCAATGTCTGCGCTGAAAAGAGAAGTCGGCTTGATGAATGAAAAGGACCAAGAGGAATTTCTGAGTTCTCAGGAAATGGTGAAACGGAGATCAATAGTGAATACATTTGGTTTCAGTGAGTGGCCGGCACAGATGATTCAAGTAAAGGAAGGAGCTTTGGATCAAAAACGCTGGGAGAAAGGAGAGGGAATCTATGTTACTAACTGTAAGAAATTCCTAGATGGTACAAGCAGCATTTATCATCCGGGAGATAAAGTTAAAGTGAGTTTTGGAAACGGAAAGGAAAAGGAATATGAAGTGCTTGCCATTGTTGATTTTCCGGGAGCTATTCACTCAGTGGCATATTATGATATAGGATTAGAGTATTTGTTGCCTTCGGATGAACTGCTTGCCCATGCAGATTCTATGCTGCCAATGTATACAATCTTTAATGTAGATGATGAACATTTAACTCAGACAGAAAAATGGCTGGAGGACTATTGCTTACATACGGATACCGGATTGGATTTCTATTCGAAGAATACTTCTAGAGAAACCTTTCGTAGTTTAATCTTTATGTATGAGGTGGTAGGAGGTGCATTTTGTATTCTGCTAGGTGTTATTGGGATTCTGAATTTCATAAATTCCATGCAAACTTCTATTTTAACCAGAAAACGAGAAATTGCCATGCTGCAATCAATAGCCATGACGGATAAGCAGGTAAAAGAAATGCTTATCTTTGAGGGGGTCGGGTATGCCTTCCTAGGGCTGATGTTTTCGATTGTGCTAGGAAGCTTGGCAAATACTACCCTAGTACCCGCAATGGGAGCAGAACTTGATTATTTTACTTGGACTTTTACATTAACCCCTATTTTACTTAGTATAATCCCCTTTATGCTGATCTCTATTGTAGTACCCGTTTTGTGTTACCACAGCATATCTAAGAAGACTATTATTGAAAGATTACGGAGCGAGGTTTTTTGATAAAGAGCCGCATAGTTAACCCTAAAGGAAAGTTCAAAAGGGCATCACCTATATAGGGTGGTGTCCTTTTAATTTTTGATGGGTGCATTCCCATTTATATGTGCAAAGGTTGGTTATGAGCTACAACTAGCCCAACAGTGGTCTGTAGTCGTACAGCTACCTCGACTAAGGTCCAGTACGAAAAACCGTCGTTGGTCTGTTTTGAAAGTCTGCGATTTACCCTAGAATAAGGCTATAAGGTTAAGGACAACGAAAGGCGGTGAGAAAAAATGCAAAGAAGACAAGGAAACGGATTAGCGGTTGTACTGATTGTGATTGGTGCGGTTATGCTGCTCGGCATTGCGCTTCCTCTGATCCACGGAATGTTCAGATTACTTTTCCCGGTATTGCTGGTTGTTCTCGGGTACTACGGGATTAAGAGCGGACGCAAGATTATTGGTTGGGTACTGATGTTCATTGGTGTGATGTCCCTGATCGCGAAGCTTTCCTGGATCATTGGACCACTTCTAGGAGTGGCGTTGATCGTCTGGGGCGTATCAGCATTAAAGGGCAGAAGTAACAAGGGTACTTATTAAGAAGCAATGTACTTAAACAAGAAGCAGGGAGGGAGCAGGAGATCATGAGTGTTTTTCGTCGCATGAGGGATATTACTGTAGCTAATCTAAACGAACGTCTGGAGCAAAGCCAAGATCCCGTGAAACTAATTGATCAATTTCTACATTCAACCCGTGAGGAAATCAGTGAAGCTGAAAGGCTGTACCAGCAATATGCTTCCCACACGAAGCAATTGCAGCAGCAAGTGAACCAAGCAACTGCCATGAGAAACAAACGTGAAGAGCAGGCGTTGTTGGCACTTAAAGCAGGCGAGGATCATCTCGCGAAGCTGGCTTTACAAGAAAAGATCATTCACGAGGAAAAACTGGAGCAATATAGCGGGCTGCTAGAACAGAGCAAGCAATCCTTGTTTGAACTTGAAGCTCAGCTGAATGAGCTGAAAATAGAGTATCAAACGGTGTACAGCAAACGTCAGTATTATTCGGCACGAATGGAGTCGCTGCGATTGCAGCAACGGATGAATCAAAGAGCCAGTGCTTATGGCAATGGTGGTGATGTTCCCAAAATGTTCGGACGTCTGGAAGATCAGATGTCGGATTGGGAATTAGAAGCAAAGAGCTTGCGTGATTTGCGGCGCATGGGACAGGAATATGCGGTGCAAGCGGGTGAGACCGTAGCGACCGTACTCGAAAGAGAAATGGCTCGCCTAAAGGAGAAACTGAACAATGGTGGAAAGGAGTAGCGCTATGAGTCGATTGTATCGTTCAACAAGAGATAAAGTGATGACGGGTCTTGCAGGTGGATTATCTGAGACACTCGGTATTGATTCCACGTTATTCCGGATTCTATTACTGGTCAGCATTCCGTTTACAGGTGGTGCGGTGATTCCGGTATACTTCATTGCAGCAATGGTCATTCCTAAGGAACCGACGCATTATAATCCATTTGGACCAGGGCCTGGGGCACCGGGTGGCCCATTCGGCGGACCCTACTCAGGCAGACCGGAACATGGACACGGACCACAAGCTACTGGCGGATATGGACCTTATGGACGCCAGCCAAATTACAATCCTAATTTTGAGAAGAACAACGCTTATTCCGCACCGGACTCCGGTTTGGATGCGATGATGAAGGATATTGAGAAGAAGGCTTTGCAAAAAGAAGTAGAAGAACTCAAACAAAAACTGTCTAAATATGAGAAAGGGGAATTGTAAATCATGGGAGTATTTCAAAGAATTAAAGATATGACAAAAGCGTCGGTAAATGACTTGTTGGATAAGGTAGAGGACCCAATCGTAATGCTTAACCAATATCTGCGCGATATGGAGGCTGAAATTCACGAAGCAGAAGTAACAGTTGCTAAACAAATGGCTAACGAACGCCGTATGAAGCAACGTGTGGAAGAAGCAGCAAAAATGTCTGCACAACGTGGATCACAAGCTGAACTGGCACTGAAAAATGGCCAAGAAGAAGTAACTCGCAAGCTGTTGGAAGAAAAAATCTACTTTGACCAAAAGCAAGTGGAGTACAGTGATCTTCACGCACAAGCTGAAGTACACGCTAAGGAATTAGTGCAACAACTGCATGACATGAAGGATGAGTTCTACAAGCTGCGCAACAAACGTAACGAGCTTGTATCCCGTGCTCAAATGGCTAAAGCTAAAAAACAAATGTCGCAAATCAGCAGCGTACATTCCATTGAAAGTGGCAGTGCATCACTCGGATTCCACCGGATGGAAGAGAAAATTATGCAGCTTGAGGCTGAAGCAGATGTAATGCGTGCACCTTACAGCCCATCCGCTGCTTATAGCAAACCCGTTGATGTTGAGAAGCAACTGAAAGTGGATGAGCAATTGGCACTACTGAAAAACAAGCTGAATGATACACCCGCGGCTCCTTCTCTAAACAAAAAAGAACAATAAATCCTGTTCCTAAAACTTGGACGGATATGATATGCTGGACAAGAAGAAGCCATACGGTATGGATCTCCATACCGATATGGCTTTTATAGCGGCTAGCTATAATATTTAACGGTGATAATATTCCTCATCATAGTGACGGATATCTAACCGATAGTATAAAATGAGTTTTGCTTCGCAAAACTTTTAGGAGGTGCGAAATGGATAAACGAAACCGTTTGATTGCCATCGGACTGATTGCTGTTGGCTGCATGATGATTTTTGGTAGATGGCTCGGCTTTTTCTCCATTGTCGCGCTTCTGTTCCTGCTGCTGGGAGTCTACCGTACGACATCAGGCAAAGTAAAGCAGGGCTATAAACTGCTCGGGATAGGTGCTGTATTGCTTTTGCTGGACCATTTGGTGCTCGTGCTGGGGATTTGTTTAATCTCACTTGGGATGTTTTTTACCAAATCCAAAAGAGTACAGCGTAAGGAAGGGTTTATGCAGAAGCAGAACTTTTCATCCAGATTTGACTGGGACCGCTCACCTTGGGTGATGCACAGCCTTAGCTCTTGGCATGTACTGGGTGAGGCCGATGTGGATCTTTCATTAGCTATGGCGGATCATAAGGAAACGGTCATGCTGTTTCAAGGGATTTTTGGCGATATGGACATTAACCTGTCCGATGATTACGGCGTGGAAATTGAAGCTTTTGTGCTCTTTGGGTCCATTGAATTCGGCAACCAGCGAGATACAGGGATGTTGAACCGTCTGAATTGGAAATCAGCTAATTATGACAGCAGTGAATACAAAGTGAAATTTAGTGTTTCTTATTTAATGGGAGATCTAGATGTACGATTATCCTGAAAAGCTTGATAGAGAAGGGAGAGTCCCCCGCATGGAAAAAAAGAACAAAAACATGATATCACGTAGCATGGGTGAGGGGGCTCTGTTCTCTTTGGTCATGCTGCTTGTGATAATGTATGTCATGTATACATATGGCTATTTGAAGCCTTTTGAAAGCTGGAAGTTTGGCGTGCGGACAGCCGTCACCCTAATTCTTCTGCCAATGGGCTTTGGGATTGGTTATGGCTTTTATCAGAGCTTTCGTGTGAAGCGGCAGTTGGAACGTCTTAGGCAGACCCTCGTATTATGGGAAAAGGGAAATTTGACGCTGTCCATGCCGGATCTAGGTGATGATGAGCTGGGAAGGCTCGGAGAACAGCTTGGCCGGATTAGCGGCAAATGGGAGAATCAAGTGACGACGCTGCAGCGGTTATCCACGAATAACGCGAAGCTTGCGGAGCAGGCGCGGGTATCTGCTATTATGGAGGAACGGCAGCGGCTTGCGCGTGAACTGCACGACGCTGTTTCCCAGCAGCTATTTGCAATCTCCATGACTGCCACGGCGGTAGGCCGGACATTGGAGAAGGATTTCGATAAAGCCCAGCGGCAAATTGCGCTTATAGAAGAAATGTCTGCCGTAGCCCAATCGGAGATGAGGGCATTGCTGCTGCATTTGAGACCTGTTTATTTGGAAGGAAAGGGCCTCGAACAAGGTCTGCAGGAATTGATCAAGGAGCTTAAGATCAAGGTTCCAATCGAAATTGTATTTGAAATGGACCCTGATGTGCAGCTGTTAAAAGGGGTAGAGAATCACTTGTTCCGTATCGTCCAAGAGGCGATTTCTAATACACTTCGTCATGCGAAAGCAGAAAAAATGGAAATCCGGCTGCATAGACGGGGAGATACAGTTCGCTTGACGTTGCGTGATGATGGGATCGGCTTTGAGATGGACGACACCAAACAAGCTTCCTATGGTTTGTCGAACATGCAGGAGCGGATTAATGAAATCGGAGGCTCCATTCAGTTCATTACCGCTCCGGGTAAAGGGATGCGTATTGAGATTACCGTTCCGTTAGTCAATGAATAATAGGAGGAAAGAGTAACCATGGAGATGGAGGAAGCAATTAAAGTACTACTCGTAGATGATCATGAAATGGTACGGATCGGACTAGCAGCTGTTTTAGGTACCGAGGATGGAATTGAGGTCGTAGGTGAAGCTGGAAGTGGAGAAGAAGGCATTCGGCTGGCTCAGGAGTACAATCCCGATGTGGTCTTAATGGATCTCGTAATGGATGGGATGGATGGCATAGAAACGACTAAACAGCTGATGAAGCAGTACCCAGAGATCAAAGTTATTGTTCTTACAAGCTATTTGGACGATGAAAAGATGTATCCTGTTATTGAAGCGGGCGCCTTTAGTTACCTGCTGAAGACTTCGCGGGCTAGTGAAGTGGCGGATGCGATCCGCGCTGCGGCAAGAGGACAGTCCGTGCTTGAGTCACAGGTGGCCTCTAAAATGATGAACCGTTTTAGAAACAATGCAAAAGGAGAATCACCTGCTTATAAAGAGCTTACGGAGCGCGAGATGGAAGTATTACGTCTGTTGGCGCAAGGTAAATCCAATCAGGATATTGCCGATCAACTAATTATTGGAATCAAAACTGTGAAATTTCATGTGACGAATATTCTCGCGAAGCTGGGCGTGGAAGACCGGACCCAAGCAGCAATTTATGCATATAAAAATGGACTAGCTGAATAACAATAAAGGACTGAAGCCTCTGCTTCAGTCCTTTTTATTGTACAAGAAAGTGTGTTTTGGGGCTCCCGCAAAGTACTTGAGTACGCATCGAAGTATAAACCCTCACTTGGTGGGGATATTTCAGGTATAGAATCTCCTAATTCGAACATACTGTCTAGTAGATTGCTAGAGAGGTTCGAAGGGAGAATGACATATGCGGAAGATGAAGCTGAACAACGGAACAAAAAAAGGGACTTTTTTTATAATGATAATCGTGTGCTGTGCTGCGGCTCTGCAAGTTAATCTGCAAAGTGTTAAAGCGAATTCAACCGTTCTTGATGAGGGCGTTAACCAAGCTTCAACAGGAGCCGAACTGAATCATGCTCTTGTGAGTTTAATAGATCTCGGAAAAGAAACAACCGTTTCTGATTCACCGCTGCGTTTAGTGTTAAAGTGGCAGGGAGAAAGCAGCAATTACGCGGATCTGTCTGCCGAAGTTGCTAAGTTAAGCACAAGTCTCGGATTGAATGTACCGTCAGGTACTGAGGAAGATGGACATATGACGTATCGTACAGAAGCTGTAAAACCATATGAATCGCGGCTCTCCTTATTTTGGAGTGAGCTTAGCGAAGGTAACAGTTATGTGATTGTAACGTTAGAAGCGGCTGATCTGCAAAATGAAGCCAGCTTTCAAGCGGCTGCTCGTGAAGTAAGTATGATTCTTGAACAGAATAAAATTAAGGTGGAATGGAATGTATCCCTTCAAGGAAGCGCGCAAGAACAGGGAGCACCTGAAAAAGTTCTAGCACAGACGGAGTCATTGATGCATGACCGGTTTGAAGCTGTGACCGGAGGAGAAAGCTACAAGGATATCTCAACGGTTAGCCGTACGTATTCGATTCCTAATTTGAATCGTTCTGTGATGAGTGGAAATCAGTCAGTTTCTGCCCAAATCGCAGTGCATCATGAAGATCAGAAGGGGACAAACCGCGTAACTATAGGCTTTCCTTTAATAACCATCGAATATTGACAATTTTCTCTTATATAAGCGCAGATATAGTTAATAATAAGAAATATTAATTGAAATTTGCGAAATCCCGAGAGTATTTGTCAGGAATGTGATAGCATCCTTTTTAGGAATATGCTAAAATGACATAACGTCGTTATTCACCTTATGTTAGTACCGACGCTGAGCATGTCAATAAACTATATTACATACAGAAAGATGAGGAGCCATGGCTGAAAATCAAACCCTTGATGCACTGCACACACCCGGTGCTGTCTTTTTTATCTTTGGGGCAACCGGAGACTTAGCCCGGCGTAAGCTTTTCCCGGCGATTTACAGCTTGTACCGTGAAGGTAAGCTGGCACAAGATTTTGCGGTAATTGGCGTGGCGCGGCGCCCGCGTACTCAGGAAGAATTTAGAAGTGATGTGAAGGAATCCATCCTTGAATTCTGCCGTTACAAAGCGGGAGAAGAAAGCGAATGGAATGAGTTTGTTCAGCATTTCGAATACAAATCTCTGGACATTAACAATATTGATGGTTTCCGCGAGTTAAGAGCACAAACTGAAGTTCTTGAAGAGAAATTCAGTATTCCGGGCAATCGGATGTTCTATCTTGCGCTGGCGCCTGAATTGTTCGGCAGTGTCTCCTTCAATCTTAAAGCTGGCGGGATGCTGGATAGTACGGGTTGGAATCGCCTCGTAATTGAGAAGCCTTTTGGTTATAATCTGGAGTCGGCTGAACAGCTGAACGAACAGATTCGTCAGGTCTTCAAAGAAGAGGAAATTTACCGGATTGACCACTATCTTGGTAAAGAAATGGTACAGAATATCGAAGTGATTCGTTTTGCTAATGCTTTTTTCGAACCGCTCTGGAATAATAAACATATTGCCAATATTCAAATTACACTTGGCGAAACCGTAGGTGTAGAAGAACGCGGTGGTTACTATGACCATGCGGGAGCCTTACGGGACATGGGCCAGAATCATATACTGCAACTGCTGACTATGATTGCTATGGAACCACCAAGCCGTCTGCTCGCAGAAGATATTCGTGATGAGAAAGTGAAGGTACTTCGTTCCCTTCGTCCTTATGCGACATCTGATGAGGTGCGTGAGAATGTCGTAAGAGCACAATATATTCAAGGCTTACACCAAGGCAAAACCCTTCCTGCTTACCGTCAGGAAGATAAGGTTGACCCTGAGTCGAATACAGAGACGTATTTTGCTGCCCGTGTATTTGTAGATAACTTCCGCTGGGCTGGAGTTCCTTTCTACATCCGTACAGGTAAACGTCTCCCAGTGAAGACGACGGAAGTGGTAGTTGAGTTCAAAGGTATGCCAACCAACGTTTATTTGGGACAAAAGCATAAACTTGAGCCTAACCTCCTTGTAATCCGTGTGAACCCAATGGAAGGCATTTATGTAAAGATTAATGCCAAGAAACCGGGTTCAGAGTCTGAGATTCAACCGCTGGCTATGGACTTCTGTCAGAGCTGCCTGGTTGGAATCAATTCTCCTGAAGCATATGAGCGCTTGCTACATGATGCCGCACGCGGCGATTCCACTTATTTCACTCGTTGGGATGAGGTATCCTCGGCATGGTCATTCGTGGATCGTATTGCGAAAGCATGGAGCGAAGAGTCTAGCGACTTATCTTCTTATCCTGCCGGCTCTTGGGGTCCAGTGGAAGCAGATGAACTGCTTGCTAAAGAAGGTTTCCATTGGTGGCCTGTAAACGGCCAAGATGAAGATAATGTGGTTTGGCTGAAGAATAACTAAACCTTGAGTTAATGCTATCTCCCTGCAGAGGATGCAGGGAGATTTTTTGTAATGCTAAGATCTAAAAGATTGGACTTCAGACGGTGTTCGGGGGATCTGGGCACTGTTCTAATAACTGCACTTTGTACAATTAAAATCGCTTATCTCGTTGTGATTAGTCTTTTAGATGTATTTTCTGCAACTATAATCACCGGATAAGGCGGAAAAGCGTGCACAACTTATTTTTAATTGCATCAAATGCAACTAAAGGCTAATGAAAATGCTAATACTTCAAGTAAGTGTAGGAAATACATCTATTTTCTTGAGCGATGATATGTGGGGATCATAATCCAGACCATTTGGGAGATATTTTGCGGCACGCGCTTTTTAGTAGATAATGTCTGCCGGATTTTGATATACTTTAGAGGATGCTTTCACTTGAAGCGGACTGGAGCTAGACCTAAGAGCTATTCATTCAGAAATGAAGGGGTATGAACAATGAGCAGAGCACCGATTTGATGAACCCCAGTGTAATTGAAGCAGAAGCAGGAATTTTATATATGAAGGGATATGTGTAATGAACAAAGCAATAGATCAGAAGCTGCAAAAGGAAGTGGATAGACGCAGAACCTTTGCGATCATTTCCCACCCGGATGCGGGTAAAACAACTTTAACGGAGAAACTGCTGTTATTCGGTGGCGCGATCCGTCTGGCGGGAACGGTTAAGGCCCGTAAAGCGAATAAGCATGCGACGAGTGACTGGATGGAAATTGAGAAGCAGCGGGGGATTTCTGTAACGTCTTCCGTGATGCAGTTTGATTATTTGAATCATCGCGTGAACATTTTGGATACACCGGGTCACCAAGACTTCAGTGAGGACACCTACCGTACCCTAACTGCAGCGGATAGTGCGGTCATGCTTATTGACGTGGCAAAAGGTGTGGAAGCCCAAACCACCAAACTGTTTCAGGTATGTGCTAAACGGGGTATTCCGATCTTTACCTTTATTAACAAGCTGGACCGTGAAGGACGTAGCCCGTTTGATCTGATGGAAGAGCTGGAGCAGGTTCTTGGTATTCGTTCTGTGCCAATGAACTGGCCGATCGGTAGTGGACGTGAGCTATGCGGCGTATATGACCGGATGAAAAATCAGGTAGAGCTATTCCAAGGTGACGATCACTCCGTAATCAAGGTTCAAAAGGTTGACGGATACCGTGATCCAATCATTCGTGAAATGGCTGGAGAGTATCTGCATGATCAACTGTGTCAGGATCTGGAGCTGCTGGATGTAGCAGGCGATGCTTTTGACTATGAAAAAGTATTAAGTGGTGAACTAACACCTGTGTTCTTTGGCAGTGCGATCAACAATTTTGGCGTACAGACTTTCCTCGATAATTTCTTGGATCTGGCACCGAAGCCTGAACCACGCCGCAGTACTATAGGGGTAGTAGAACCAACGAATGAGAAATTCACTGGTTATGTGTTCAAAATTCAAGCGAACATGAACCCGGCTCACCGTGACCGGATTGCTTTCCTGCGTATTGTGTCCGGGAAATTCGAACGGGGTATGAGCGTGAAGCATGTACGTGCCGGTAAAGATATCAAGCTGGCGCAACCACAGCAATTTTTGGCGCAGGACCGCGATATCGTAGAGGAAGCTTATCCGGGAGATATCATCGGTCTGTTTGATCCAGGTATTTTTAGAATTGGTGATACCTTGAGCCAAGCAGGAGATATGGAATTCGATGAGCTGCCAACGTTCTCACCAGAGATTTTTGCTAAAGTGAGTATTAAAAATGCATTGAAATCGAAGCAGTTCCAGAAGGGTGTCGATCAGCTGACTGAAGAGGGCATGATCCAGGTGTTCCGCACGGTCAACTTTGACGATATTTTGCTTGGCGTAGTTGGACAACTGCAGTTTGAAGTGTTTGAGTACCGCATGAAGGGTGAATATGGTGTGGATGTTCAGTTGCAGAGAATGCCGTACCAGTTTGCACGTTGGATCGTAGATGAAACTAAGCCGGATGCGAGCAAATTCAGAATCAACTCAACGTTGGTGACGGATAAGAAGGGCAATTTTGTCGTGTTGTTCGAGAACGAATATGCTATGCGGACAGCGATGGATAAGAACCCGACAGCTAAATTCCTGGAAATGGCTCCAAAAGCATTACTATAATTAGGACGCTATAACTTTCTGAATGTAATAATAAAACCTCCGCCTCCATAGGTGAAGTTACACCATGGTGAGCGGAGGTTTTTGACTAGTTGCGGTCAGTTTACGATGTGATATCCCCAGGGGTAATAGTCTCCAGGTGATCATGTAGCATGGTAACCAACCTATCTTGCTTAGCGGGATCTAAATCCTTCCAGATCATTTCGAACACGGCGCCAAGTCCCGGGAGTGCTGCCTCCGGACCGTCCACAGAGCCTTCAATCATATGACGTAAATCCTCTTCAGATTGACCGTGCACTTTATGAATAATCGCCTGGCGCAAGTCAATGGTAACGGGCATAATGTACCTCCTTTTTTGAAAATATAGTGATATTGACCTCGTTATAATGTGCCCTGCAAAGGTGCTGGAAATTCAAGTTTTTGTCCAAATATAAGATAGTATAAGTTTGACACATATATATCATCCTTATATTCCTACGAGAAACGGTTGTCATCCATAAGGACGGCAATGACGTTTCTTCTTGGCTTATGCTATACTGTTTGAGATATAGAATGCTACGGGAGGTACATAGACATGGCCAAAAAACAATATGCCGTCATCGGTATGGGGCGTTTCGGATCTAGTGTTGCTAAGGCGCTCAGCGGCATGGGGTTTGATGTACTTGCGATTGATGCTGACGAGCAGCGAACACAGGAAATTTCAAGTATTGTAACTCATGCCGTATCTGCAGATTCCACGGATGAGGAGGCGCTGCGTGCCCTTGGTATTCGCAATTTTGATGTGGTGGTTGTAGCCATTGGCGAGGACATACAAGCTAGCATCCTGACAACACTTATCCTAAAAGACCTGGGTGTGCCTGCAATTCTGGCAAAAGCCAAAGGTGAACTGCACGGCAAAGTATTAAGCAAAATTGGTGCGGACAAGGTGATTTATCCTGAACGGGATATGGGAATGCGGGTTGCGCATCATCTTGCTTCGCCTAATATATTGGATTATATTGAGCTGTCGCCGGACTACAGTATTCTGGATATGAAGGTATCCGGACCGATGCTCGGAAAAAATCTACAGGAGCTCGACATCCGCGCAAGATTTGGCTGCAACGTAATGGCCATCCGCCAAGGTGAAGAAATGAACATCTCTCCCCGTGCAGAGGATCGCCTGATCGATGGCGATATCCTTGTTATTGTTGGGCATAAGGATAATTTGACGAAGCTGGAGATGGCGTATCAGTAGGAACAAAGAATAAATGGCAAGGCAGAAGAAAGGAAGACTTTATGGAAATCATGTCTCCGCAAAATACGCGGGTTAAAGAGTGGGCCGGGTTACAGGAGAAAAAGCATCGTGACAAGGCTCGTAAATATATCGTAGAGGGCGTTCATCTGGTTCAAGAAGCACTGCTGGCTGAAGCAGATGTGGAATGCCTTGCTTATGACCTCGACAAAGGAATGCCTGCTGAACTTAAGGGGCTGCTTCAGGCCGTTCAGGGAATGGAAGTGATTGGCGTTTCGGCGGCGATCATCTCAAAATGCAGCAGCACCAATACGCCGCAGCCGGTGTTCGCCATCGTGCGGAAGGAACAGCAGGCAGTAGAAGCTATCCTAGCGAAGAAGGATAGCCTTGTGGTTGTGCTGGACGGCGTGCAGGATCCGGGCAATGTCGGCACCATCATCCGCAGTGCGGATGCAGCGGGAGCAGACGGAGTGATCCTCGGACAAGGCTGTGCCGACCTCTATAATCCGAAGACCATCCGTTCCACGATGGGCTCGATGTTCCATCTTCCGGTGGTGGAGGGAGAGTTAAGTGAGATTTTGCCACAGGCCCGGGAAAATGGGGCGCTGCTGGTGAGCACTTCGCTGCAGGGCGAAGAATCGTGCTATGAGCACAATTTCCACGGCAGCCAGTGGCTGCTGATTGGCAGCGAAGGAAAAGGCATCTCGCCGGAAACGGCGCGACTCGTGGACAAGAGTATCATCATCCCGATGGCAGGCCGCGCGGAATCGCTGAACGCCGCAATGGCGGCGACGATTTTGCTGTTTGAGGGCATGAGACAGCGGGGATAAATTGTCACCGTTTGTAACGTGGTGTGAGTTGTAAGTCATCTTGTCACCGTTTGTAACGTAGTTTTCTCACACTAAATCCAGTCCTGATGATCAAGATAATCTTGATCATCAGGACTTTTTTATAATCCTGCAACAGTATTGGCTGCACATAAGCCTGGCCATTTCCATTCTCAATACTTATACATTCTTTAGAAATTACTGTTTTCCGAATATTCATGTGTCATTCTTTTTTACGACAAATATATACGAATGTTGGAGGGAAAGTGTAAGGCACAAATTCAATTTTCTCAATAAGTAGTTGTTTAGCCCATCTTTTTTTCATGTGCAGCGAGTGCTGATATGCAACTAAAATTCCGCCTGGTTTAAGTGACTTAACAATCTGATGTAGGATTTTGTCACGCATTTCAATTGAAAAATTAAAAAATGGTAATCCGCAAATTATGCAATCTAACTCACGGATGCCTTCCTGATTCAATTTCTTGAGTAAGTAGCTGGCGTTGGAATGGAAAATGCATTCCGGATAAATTGCTTTTAAGTGTTCTCTCATTTTTTTATTCCGCTCAAACAAAAGCACTTTTGTAGAATTCGTTAATTGTGATGTCATGAGATGTGTAATAGCACCTGTACCAGCTCCAAGCTCTGCAACGGCATTTACATTATGCCATTGTACAGACTGGACTATTTTATTGGCTAATAATTGCGAACTGGGTAGAATATTTCCTACCCGCTTTGGATCTTTGAGGAAGCCTTGTAAGAAAAGTAAGTATTCAGACATAATCAATTAGCAATCCTCTCCGAAAGGCAATCTCAGTTGGAATGTGAAGACGTCATGAGTGTGTTTAAGCGTTAAAGTACCCTTGTGCAACTCAGCAATATTCCTAGCTATCGAAAGACCAAGTCCTGCCCCGGTTTGAATTCCCTGGCTTTTTCTTGAGTGGTCAACCTTATAAAATCGGTCAAATAGACGGTTTTCTTGATCCTGTGAGAGGGGAGTTCCTTTATTTTCAATCTCAATGGTACAGTGTTCAGAATCAGTTGTAATTCGTATGCTAATGCTTCCCGGGCTGATGGAATATTTTAAGGCGTTCATAAGTAGATTATCTATGGCTCTGGCTATTTTCTCACTGTCGATTAAGGTGAGGATTGGGCTCTTATCTATATCTTTTATAAGATGCACATTGTTTTCTTGAGCGATTGGTTCGAATTCGAACAACAATTGATTCAAAAGCTGCGACAAATCGATTCTCTCCAGATTTAAACGGGAATCCACCGAATTAAGTCGGGTATATTCAAACAAATCATCAAGGAGTTTCTTCAAATGAAGCGCCTTGTTATAGGTGTTTTGAATAAAACGTGTGTATTCTTTTTTATCTTGGTACGATTCTGTACGTAAAAGCTCAATATACCCGATAATACTTGTAAGAGGGGTGCGTAAGTCGTGTGAAATCCCCGTGATCATCTCCATCTTGGATTTTTCTATTTCGCGTTCCTTGATGATCTGTTGCTCTAAGCGCTCTGCCATCCGGTTGATGTTCAAAGCCACCAGTCCTAGTTCATCTTGGCGCACAACTTTTACCCGATAACTCAAATTACCTTCGGATATAATCTGAAGTCCTTGTTCCAGCGCAATTAAATCTTTGACGATTCGCCGGGTCAATGTAAAAAATGTAATAACGAAAATAATGAAAAACATCGGAGTAAGAAGGTAGGCAAGAAAATTGAACACCCAATCCAATTTTGTTGCATTTCCAAAATGAAAGAACAAGATGCTAAGTGAGGTATTTATCGCAATGGTAATTATGAAACTCAACACCATCCTGATTAAGATATTGGATTGAATGCGTTTATTTATTTGTAGATCTTGTATGATTTTAATCAACTTTGTAACCAACTCCCCAGACTGTCTTAATATACAGAGGTTCTCTTGGATTTTCCTCTAATTTTTCTCTTAAGTTACGAATATGAACCATTACGGTATTGTCAGAATATCCGTAAGGCTCTTTCCATACACTCTCGTAAATTTGCTCCGAACTATAAACTTGCCCAGGCCGGCTTGCAAGCAGGGTTAAAATCGCAAACTCTAGTGGAGTTAATGAAACTTCAATTCCATTTAACTTTACGAAATGTTTATTTTTATCTATGATCAGGTTTTTAATTATAAGCAGAGAGTTGAATTCTTCCTTTCCAATTAAGGACTGACGCCGTAACTGAGCTTTTACACGGGCCAGTAGTTCCAGTGGATTAAACGGTTTGATCATGTAATCGTCTGCCCCGGTAGTTAGACCCGTGATTTTATCAATGTCCTCTTGCTTGGCTGAGAGCATAATAATTGGGATATTTGATATTTCCCTAATTTTGAGACAGGCTGTGATACCGTCCATTTGAGGCATCATGACATCCAGGATAACCAGTTGAATGGATGTTGTTTGTATTGTACTCAACGCCTCTTGACCATCTGCAGCTTCAAGCACTTGGTAACCTTCATTTCTTAAGTAAACATGAATCACATCTCGAATTTCAGAATCATCATCTGCAACAAGAATTGTATTCAATGGACGCTGCCCCTCTTCTATATTTATTTTATTATGTTTCCCTTTTACGACAGACGTAGACGAAAGCGGGAGGGAAATTAAATGGCACATATTTTATTGTATCAATATTAAAATATTCGGAGAGTTGCTTCTTCATTTGAAGTGAATACTGAAAGGCAATAAATAATCCCTCAGGTTTAAGGGATTGGTAGATCTGTTCAACCAATGTATTTCTTAATTCGGGCTCAAAATTGAAAAAGGGCAGCCCACTAAAAATACAATCTAACTGATGAATATGTGAACCTTTAATTGTTTCTACTAAACTAGCAGCATTATGATAACAGGAAAAGTCCGGATAGCTTGTCTTCAGGTTATGCCTCATGGTTTTATCCATCTCAAATAGTAACACTTTCGTTGTACTAGTTACCTTAGTATTGATTACACGGGTGATTGCACCTGTACCTGATCCAAGTTCAGCGACTGCTTTAACTTCATGCCAAGGGGCTTGGTTAACCATGCTGTGTGCCAGAAACCGGGAACTCGGGGTAACACTGCCTACCTGTTTTGGATCCTGAATAAAACTTCTTAAAAATAAGAGTTTTTCATTGAAGCTCATTCGGAATTCCTCCATAATTTTAGAATTGATTTAGATGTTTATTAATTTTGATAGGATGTGATCTCCAAAGTACGTTCCTACAAAAAAGAACAGTAAGGTCCAACTTAAAGCACTGGGATATGAAATAAGGGCAAATCGTTTATAGCTTGTACCGCTGAGCCCGATCAACATGGGAATGATGTAACGTACAACTGGAATAAACATGCCGATATACATAGCTGTACGCCCACGTTTTTTTAGAATCTGCTCTGCTTTTTTAAAATGTCTATTAGCTTCAAATTTGCACTTCAGCTTTTGCCCAAAGAATTTACCTGCAAAGTAGGCAACCGTAAAGGCCGTTAATAGCCCTGATAAAATGCAGAAATAAGTCATCCAGGAATTGATAATCCCCATGTGGCTTAGGGTAGCTCCAGTGAGGATTGTAATTTCATTAGGGATTGGAATTCCAAAAGGGCCTAACGTGAAAGCAAGATAAAAAATCAGATATCCATACTGATTGATTAGCTCTAAGACGGTATTACTGGCCAATATGCCACCTCCTTCGCTTACTTCAATACAGAAATCTTAACTAAAAAAACTGAGGAATTAGGTGGGGGAATTCTAAAGAAATCCTGAAGAGACTTAAAATTCGATAGGATTGGCCAAGTCGCTTATTTATAGGGGGCTAAATTATGATAGAAGAAGGGATCCGTTTCTGCCTTGCAATTTGAAATGTCGTTGATATCAAGGAATTAGTCCCACAGTCACAATAAAAAAGTCCTGAGGATCAAGAAACTCTTGATCCATCAGGACTTTTTACATAATGACCTACCCTTTCATCATCAAACGAAGCGAAACGATGATGAGAAAAACGGCTAATAGCTTTAAAAGCAGCTTGGCAGGAAGGCGTTTTGCCAGGCGTGCGCCAATTTGACCGCCGATAATTGCGCCAGGTGCTAGGGCTAACACCATAAACCATTCAACATTCAATAAAAAGGCATGTGTTGTGGTGCTTACGATAGCTGACAGGAAAATTTGAAGCATAGAAGTTGCAACAGCGATATGGGGGGCAAAGCCGAGAAGTAAGGTCATTGTCGGAACCATAAGACTCCCGCCGCCAATCCCAAATAGGCTTGCTACAAAGCCAACAAGAAAACTGATGATTATGCCGGTAGGCATATGATAAGCATATTCGAAATGAGCACCGCTATTATCGGAAAAGCTTCGCTTCACGGTTGGTTTGAAAGGCCAATGGATGGGTTTATTCGGCTTGAACAAGAGCAATAAAGCGACAAGGATTAAGAAAATACCGAAGCTTACGAAAAACATTCTCCCGCCCATTTGCTTGGTAAAGAGTGCACCTATTACTGAACCCGGAATCGAAACGGCGGCAAAGGTGAGCGCTGCTTGATAATCGATTCTCTTCTGCTTTGCGTACACATACGTACTTGAGATGGAGTTGAAAAGCAGCATCGCCATTGATGTTCCAGCCAGATGTGAAGGCTCCATATCAGGAAAAAGGAAAGCCAACGCAGGCACAACGATGAACCCGCCGCCAAGTCCGACCAATGAACCGGAAATGCCAGCTGCTAGCCCGATGACTAAGAGCAGTAAGTAAGTTAGCACAACAGCATGTTCCTTCCTTTACATGAATTCTACAATCATTTATCTTACCAGAAAAAACGTCCCGCAAATAAATTGTTTTTTAGCCAATTGCGCTGTTCTGCTGCTAAACGGGGATCATTGTCCATTTGGGACAGGATATCTTTTTTTACAAGTTTGCAGACGGATTGAACAATAGTTTGATCCTGGCTAGCATCTAACCAGAGAATTTCCGCAGACCGGGGATTAGGGGTGTATCGTTGCCAAGCAGGTTGTCCCTCAGCATTAGGATTACCGGTATATAGGAAATGCCGTAAATAGTCCCTCATTAGGGAAGAGAGCATGTTACGCCCAGGCTCGTTATGCTCGGAAATTACATCCGCAGGAAATCTTTCCTGGATACTGGAAAAGTCACCTGTATAGAAGGGGATGTCTGCACCATGCGGGGCACCCATAAGAAAACGGATATAAGGATCGATCACTCCGTCTCTTAACCCCCAGGCGAAGCGGTAAGCATAGATGGGCATCTCCGGAATCGCACTTAATAATATCTCTGTAGTCTGCTCTACATTAAATTCTGCATACAGATCGCTCCCATATTGGACTGCAGCTTCATAGAGCTTCTTTTCTTCCAGATTTCCGGCTAACTCTTCCTTTTGCACTAGGGAGAAGAAATGAGTATCCCATAAAGTGAACTCGGAGAATTCGCTGGCAGTGCTGCCAAGGATGATCGGCAGGGAAGGGTGATCGCGGTTATTTAGATTGTCGAAGCCACCAATAGGAATGACCGTGCCATCTTCGATCAAATGGGGAAAAGCAGCCATCTGAAGCCCCGTCTCACGAATGATTTCGACAAAGTGAAAGGCATTCTGACGATATAGGAAGGCGGAAATCTTATCCGCAGATTGTGTGGAAATCCATTCTCTTGCCTCATCTTGAGTGCTGACCATTCCTGTTTTTATTAATAACTCTGTTAAAATGTCATCTGCTTTTTCTTCGCTTTGCTCCGTAACAGCCGTTGTTAAACCTCCGCTCATAATAAAAAGCTTATGAAAGAGCCCTCTGCCCAGCGGTGAAAGGTAAGCAGCTAATGCATTTCTTGCACCTGCAGACTGGCCCCCTAATGTTATGTTCCCTGGATTTCCCCCAAAGCAAACAATGTTATTGTGCAGCCACTTTAGCGCATGAAGAACATCGAGGAGACCGTAATTTCCTGAGTCATCCAAGGGGTCCCCGGTTCGGAGTGAGGGATGCCGGAAAAATCCCATTGCTCCTAAACGGTAATTCACTGTAACCACTATACTATTTGTCTTACACGCCAATTCTCCACCTTGAAAATCCCGTCCCGAACCCCCAATATTTCCGCCTCCGTGGAGGAAGACGAATACGGGTAAGCCTGCCTCGGCATGATCCGGTCGCCAAATATTCAAAAAGAGGCAATCTTCACTGCCGCCAGGTTCGCCTTGAATGAATTGGACACTGCTATTATTAAAATGGCATGCAGGCAATACACCTGTCCAAGGTTCTATCTCACGTGGTGCTTTCCATCTGAGCTTATCTATGGGAGGTTCCGCATAAGGAATCCCTAACCATGCGATCGCCCCAAGTGCTGGCAGACGTATGCCCTTAAGCTGACCGCTGGAGACTGTAATAATTTCTTCCATGGGTTCTCGTGTGCTCATTTATAGTTCCCCTTTCTCCTGCAGATTCTTATGTATTTTTAATTCTCTTTATTATAGTGTTCTGCTATGATGATGAAAAATATATTATTATATATAAAATACATAACTCTAAGGTTATAGAAGAGGTGGTTTCGTTGGATTTACTTTCGCTTCGGTACTTTCAAACGGTTGCAAAGCTTGAGAATATGACCCTGGCAGCCGAAATACTCCAAATCTCACAGCCTGCTATTAGTAAAATGATCAAAAATCTTGAGGGCGAATTAAACGTCAAATTGTTTGATCGCACAGGAAAATACATTCGATTAAATGAATATGGAAAGCGGTTTCTTGTGAAAGTTGATTTAGCCCTACAAACGTTAGAGGAGGGGAAAACAGAGCTATTGGACTTGTCTGAGCGACCGACAGGAACTGTAGTGATTTTTATCCAAGCGGGTTCCTATTTGCTTCCGGATATGATCACATTATTTCGTCAGAAGTACCCGGAAGCTCAATTCAAGCTATTGCAGCAGGATCAGGAGATCTCACGTTATCCGGCTTTTGATTTGTGTATTTCTTCTACTCCGCTCAAGATTCCAGGAACAGTGTCCACACCGGTATTAACGGAAGAAATCCTGCTGGCGGTTCCTAATGAGCACAGGCTCGCAACCCGTAAAAGTGTACGTCTGAATGAACTCGCGGAAGACGGTTTTATCAGTTTGAAAATAGGCAAGCAGCTGCGCGAAACGACGGATTCTCTCTGTCACGCCGCCGGATTTGCTCCGCGTATCATTTATGAATGCGATGAGCCTTCGATGGTACGCAGTCTAGTCCGTTCGGGACTAGGGGTTTCTTTTATCCCCGCTGTAACTTGGGGGGGTTCTCAAGGATCCTCTGTTGTGCTTCTTCCTATTGAAGAACCCATAAGTACCCGCACCATTGAAATCTCATGGTATACCAACCGGTACATGACTAATGTCGCTAAAAAGTTCAAGGCCTTTGTTGAGGATTATTACAAGCAGTTAAAAGAAGACAATTTAAAAAAAGAGCCAATAAACCCTAAGGCTTAATTGACTCATTGTCAGCAACGCTAATCATTTAATCCCTTACCCTCAAGGATTTGCGGGATGAATTTTTCAATTCGGGATACGCGGGTTTTGGATTGTTTGGCTTGAGAAAAATGATAAATATATGCGTTTTGCCGTCCAGGCGTTAGGGCTTCAAAAGCAGTTTTTAAGCCAGGAAGTTCAGCGAATTTAGTCTGAAGCTCTTCAGGAATGAGGTAATCCTCTTTCTTTTTTAATTCGACTTCCAAACCCGCCTTTTCAACTTCTATGGCATTTTGAATGTAGGCTTTCAGAACAGCTTCCATTTCAACGATTTGTTGCACATTCGTAAACCGAATCTGGCGCGCTGCCTGCACATTTTCTGTTTGTTGAATTAGAATCCCATTGGGATCCTGTAACAAGGCACCTTTGTGAAAGAGAAGCGCACAATATTCTTTAAATCCATGAATTAATACTATGTTTTTATCATCAAATGTGTAACATGGATGCATCCACTTATAATCTTCGGTCAGCCCGCAATCAAGCACGATCGTTCTCAACTGCTCATATTCTTCCCGCCATTGTTTCGCTTTACTTAAAAATTTATCAACCCTAGGATTCAATACATTATTTGTCATAAAAAACACCCATCTTCATCATATTTTCAATACAATTTTACTTTTTTTATGGAATGTACAGTCGTAATCTTCTGGGAATGGGCAACCTATGTTGTCTCCCGTTCGATCAGTTGGAACGATAGGGGCTGCAGCTCCATATCCAGTCCAAGCAGGGTTGGAGCCAGCAGAAGAAAGGCGTTCTCCGCCTGTCCTGCAATCGGATTCCGAACAGTGGTAATTCCGAGTGTCTGTGACAGCTCCGAATTATCAAAACCAATGATGGCTAGATCACGGGGCACCTCCAGCTGCTGTCTACGTGCTTCGCTCAGAACGCCCACCGCCACCAAATCATTGGAGCACAGAATGGCATCCGGCTGATCGGGTTGTCCAATTAGGGTTCGCACCAATTGCTCTCCGTCACGGATTCCATAAATCGTGGAGTAATACCATTTCTCAACGATGGGAAGATTATATTTGGTCATGATTTGCTCATAAGCTAGTCGTCTACTCTGGGTATTTATGCTGCTTGGGCGGCCAAAAGCATTAGCGATACGCGTATAACCCCGCTCTATCAAATGCTCTAGAGCGAGTGCATATCCGTCATATTGGTTCATGGCAACTGACGGTATTTCAGGATGGTCCATGCGTTGCCAAGACACAATCGGGCCGTATTTGCAGTAGGAAGTTATGACATTTTTATCGTTAACAGCGGTCAGAATAAGCAGGGCGTCGACTCTTTTTTGTTTGAGATCCTCGAAGGCCTGAAGTTCCTTTTGCTTATCACCGCCGGTGGTATAAATAATCGTCTGGTATCCGTAACGGCCGGAAATTTCGACGAAGCTGTTCATGAAGCACAAAATAAGCTCGTTGAGGTCTAAGGTAATCATGCCGATTTGCTGGGTTTGGCCTTTGGATAAAGATATGGCATTCCGATTGGGAACATAGTCCGTCTCTTTCATAATGGCGAGAATTTTCTCCCTAGTTTCCTTGCTGACATGGGGAGAATCGTTCAGGACTCGGGATACCGTAGCTTTGGAAAAGCCCGACAGCTTAGCAATTTCGTCAAGTGTGGACATCGGCTTATCTCCTTTGCAAGATTAATCCTTGACATGTAACGCGTTCCAAGGTTTAGGATTCGGATTAGAGCAGTAAACCTATACTATCACAATAGCAAAGGCGGGAAGAAATATGAACTTACAATTTCCAGAAGGATTCCTATGGGGTGGGGCTGTAGCCGCTAACCAGCTTGAAGGGGCGTATCAGGATGATGGCAAAGGCTGGTCTACCCAAGATGTCATGCCGCATGGCATTAAGTCTGCGCCTACAGAAGTTCCTACCGACGATAACATGAAGTTAATTGGTATCGATTTCTATCACCGATATAAAGAAGATATTAAGCTGTTTGCGGAAATGGGCTTTAAAGTATTCCGGACGTCTATTGCCTGGTCACGGATTTTTCCGAAAGGGGACGAGCTGGAGCCGAATGAACAAGGCTTGCAGTTCTACGACGACCTGTTCGACGAGTGTCATAAATACGGCATTGAACCGCTAGTTACGATCTCCCATTATGAGACCCCGCTGCATTTGGCACGAGAGTATGATGGATGGGTTAACCGTAAGATGGTGGAATTTTACGAGCGTTATGTGAGAACGATCTTTAATCGTTACAAGAATAAGGTTAAATACTGGCTGACCTTCAACGAGATCAATTCTATCCTAGAGTTCCCATTTATGAGTGGCGGAATCAATACTCCATTGGAGAAATTGAGTAAGCAGGATCTGTATCAGGCCATTCACCATGAGTTCATTGCAAGTGCTTTGGCGGTGAAGATCGGCCATGAGATCAATCCTGATTTCAAAATAGGCTGCATGGTGCTGAGCATGCCAATTTATCCGCTCACTCCGCATCCGGACGATTTGATCAAGGCGATGCAAAGTGATCACAAAAATATGTTTTTTGCGGATGTTCATAGCAGAGGTTATTATCCAGGCTATATGAAACGGTTCTTTAAGGAAAATGGAATTCACATTCATTTCGAGCCAGGGGACGAGGAAATTCTGAAGCATACCGTGGATTTCATATCGTTCAGTTACTATATGAGCACATGTGAAACGGCTGATCCGGAGAAACAGATCAGAGGAGAAGGAAACCTGCTGGGCGGGGTACCGAATCCGTATCTGGAAGCGAGCGAATGGGGTTGGCAGATCGATCCGCAGGGCTTGCGTTATGTGATGAATATATTCTATGACCGATACCAAAAACCGCTGTTTATCGTGGAAAATGGCCTTGGCGCCGTCGATCAGCTGGTTGTAGACGGGAACGGTGAGAAGATCGTAAACGACGATTACCGGATCAATTATTTGCGAGATCATTTGGTTCAAGTAGCAGAAGCTATTGCTGATGGCGTGGAAGTTATGGGATACACAAGCTGGGGCTGCATCGACTTGGTTAGCGCAACAAGCGCCGAGCTGAAGAAACGTTATGGTTTCATTTATGTAGATCGTCATGATGATGGTTCAGGTACACTGGAGAGATACCGTAAGAAGTCCTTCCACTGGTACAAAGAAGTAATTGAATCCAACGGACAAAGCCTGTTCTAATAAAAAAAGTCCTGATAATCAAGTTATTCTTGATCTATCAGGGCCTTTTTTTGTTATCCAATATTATACAGACACTGGTTTATTGTTGACATCATTAATTGAACATGTTAATTTGTAAATATTAAATTAATCGGATATCAGGATTGCTACTGCATAGCAGGCAAAACCTAAGTTTCATTTATGATTACGGGGATAATCTCACTCGTACATAGATGTGATTTAGGTTTTTTTGTGTTCCCTGATATCCGTGATTAATTGATCTGTTACAGAGGGGTGTATAAAAATGAGTTATGAACAGCTAAGTAAAGACATTATCCAATCTGTCGGTGGGGAGAAAAATATTAACAATGTGATTCATTGTGCCACGCGACTAAGATTCACACTTAACGATGAGCAAAAAGCTGATAAAGAAAATTTGGAGAAAATGAAAGGGATTATTGGGGTCGTTAGCAAAGGGGGACAGTTTCAAGTTATAGTGGGTACCCATGTTGCTGATGTGTATAAAGAAATTGCCAAATCCATATCCCCTAACAGTGATTCTGGCGAGAACAAGGTAAAGAAACCTATAGGGACTTTGATTTTTGATGTTATTTCTAGAAGCTTTTCGCCTCTGATTGGTGCTTTAGCAGGTGCGGGTATGTTGAAAGCGCTATTAACCGTACTTGCTTCGTTACATGTTCTAAGTGCGGATAGCGAAACTTACAAAGTATTAGCCGGCGCTAGTAATGCCGTGTTTTATTTTCTACCCATTTTCTTAGGGATTACGTTATCGATTAGGCTGGGTGTGAATGCTTATGTGGGTGGTAGTATCGGTGCGGCCTTACTTGAGCCTAATATTACGGGATTAGCAAGTGTTGAATCTCCACATTTTTTAGGTATTCCTTTAGTAATTTCGGACTATTCATCAAGCGTGTTTCCGATTTTTATCGCCATCTGTATATACGCTTTATTGGATAAGCAGCTAAGAAAGTTTATACACAAGGATTTGCAGATGTTCTTAGTCCCTATGATATGTTTGATTGTGATTGTGCCGTTAACTATTTTAGCGTTCGGACCGTTTGGCGTGAATGTAGGGAATTTAATTGGAGACGCTATTTTGTTCCTCAGTACGAAAAGCGGTATTGTTACGGGAGCAATTGTGGGAATAGCTTGGACGTATTTGACTGTGCTCGGATTGCACTGGGGACTTGTGCCAATTATTCTTGAGAATATTGCTAAGGGTGGAGATCCGATATATGCAATGGCCGGCATGGCCATCTTCGCTCAGCTGGGTGTAGCGTTGGGGATCTTCCTGAAAACAAAGGACAAACAGTTGAAAACATTGGCCGGCAGTACATTTATACCAGGCGCGCTTTCCGGTGTAACAGAACCTATTATTTACGGATTGCTGACTCGTTACAAACGGACTTTCATTTATGTAACCATTGCCGGCGGAGTAGGTGGAGCACTTAGTGGTCTTTTCAAAGTGAAGATGGAAGTCTTCGCATTTGTCAGCGTATTAAGTCTTCCTGCATTCTCTCCGCTGGCCGTTCAAGCGATTATAGCAGGAGTGACCATTGTATTGGCTATGGTAATTACCATGGTATTTGGTTATGAAGATAAAAAGAAAGTGAATATTGTAGAAGAAAAAACGAATACTGAAAAAAGCGAGGTTATCCTCCCTCACGCCGTTAAAAGTTCAACCGTTGTAAGCCCTCTGGCTGGTAACGTAATCCCGTTAACCTCAGTAGATGATGCTGCCTTTGCTTCAGAAGCAATGGGCAAGGGGATTGCAATTGAACCCACAGAAGGTAAGCTTTATTCACCGGTAAGTGGAGTTGTATCCACTATTTTCAGAACAGGTCATTGTATTGCGGTAGTATCGGATGAGGGTGTTGAGGTCTTGATTCATATCGGTATAGAAACCGTGAAGCTAAAAGGTAAATACTTTGATGTGAAAGTGCAAGAAGGAGCAACAGTTAAACAGGGTGATCTATTGATTGAGTTTGATTTTGAACAAATAAAAAATGAAGGTTATCAATGCACAACGCCGATAATTATTACCAATACGGCTAATTATAGTGATGTGATTGGTACCAATAAAACAGCTATTACACCGGGTGAAGATCTGCTGACTGTTGTAGTGTGATCTATTGAAGAGTCATAAGGTATGAATGGAATCGATCTCTTAGTACTGCTACTTAGAGATCGATTTTTTATTATAGAATACTATAAAAAAGTGCTAGCTTCGTAAAAATGAAAAGGTAAGGAGCTGTAATATGCGGATCGAAAAAGTGTTAAACAACAATGTTGTTACTGTCATAGATGACCAAAATTTTGAACTAGTAGTCATGGGAAGAGGACTGGCCTTTAAGAAAAAACGTGGAGACTTTTTAGAAGAAGATAAAATTGAAAAGATATTCACTTTAAGCAATCAAAAACTTTCAGATAAGCTAAAAACGCTGCTTTCCGAGATTCCAATCGAGCACATGGAGCTCTCAGAAGAGATTATCAACTTCGCCAAACTGCAGCTCGGTAAAATGCTGGATGACAGTATTTATGTTAGTCTGACAGATCATATCAGTTTTGCGCTGGAGAGATTCTCAAAAGGGATGAAGATTAAAAACGCCATGCTTTGGGAAATCAAAAAATTCTATAAAGAAGAATATGAGGTTGGGAAAGCTGCGCTTCAAATTATACATTCCAAGCTCGGAGTCAGACTTCCCGAAGATGAGGCCGGACATATTGCGCTCCATCTGGTGAATGCAGAACTAAATGAAGAGATGCCTAACATGGTGAATATCACCAAGATCATGAACGACATCCTAAATATCGTGAAGCGCCATTTCAGGCTAGAGTACGATGAGGAGTCCCTTGCTTATTACCGTTTTATCACTCATTTGAAATTTTTTGCACAACGTCTCATCAACGGTACTCCACCTCCTGATAATGAGAATGGCCTATTTATTTTGGTAAAGCAGCAGTATAAGGAAGCTTTCGCAAGCGTTGAGAAAATTAAAATCTATATTGATAAAACATATAATCGGGAGTTAACAAATGATGAAATGCTGTATCTGACCATACACATTGAAAGAATTACAAACCAGATCATGGAGTAGGGACGGTTAAGCCTTAAATTTTAACTTTGACTTTCGGGAGAATCGCGTATAAGATTACTAATATGTTTTCTGTGATAATCATTATCAATAGATTGATAACGGTTATCATGGAATCAACTTCGAACGTTGAATCCAGGGGGATAAAGCAAATGCACAAAAGGTTAATTAGTTTATTTATGGTTGTTGCTATCATATTGGTCGTATCAGGCTGTGGTACTAACCAAAAGAATAATTCAACATCGAACGCGGGAGCAACTGACAAACCAGCTGCTGAAAACGCGGGCAGTGAATCTACAAGCGGTCCTATTGTTTTAAAGGATTCTAAAGGTGAGATTACGCTGGACAAACCTGCGCAAAGAGTTGTGGTATTGGAATGGACCTTTACGGAGGATGTTATTGCACTGGGAGTGCAGCCAGTAGGTAACGCAGATAACGAAAACTATAAGCTGTATGTGACTTCTGAAGCACCACTTGATGCAAACGTGACTGATGTTGGTTCCCGTGACGAGCCAGATCTGGAGACAATTGCTTCATTAAAGCCTGATCTGATTATTGCCAATACGGGTGGGCATGAAGGAATTTATGATCAACTTAAAAGTATCGCTCCAACATTGATTTTCGGCTTGTATCCGAATGAAGGAGAAGGAAATCAGTACACACTGATGGAAGATACTTTCAAAACAATTGCAGCGGCAGTAGGTAAAACAGCAGAAGCCGATAAGGTTCTTGCTGATTTGGATGCACATTATGCAGATGCAAAAGCAAAGCTGGCTGATGCAGGCAAAGAAGGCTTGAACTATGTACTGACACAAGCATACAGCTACCAGAATGCAGCAACGATGCGTCTTTTTACAGATAATTCACTTGCGGTACAAACTTTGGATCGGATCGGTCTGAAAAACGACTGGAAACCCGAAAATTTCGAAGTTTACGGATTCAGTACCTCTACAGTTGAGGCATTGCCTGCGGTTCAGGATACAAATCTGATCTATATCGTCCAAGAGGATGATAATATTTTCACGAAAGAACTGAAGGATAATTCCGTTTGGAATGGCCTTAACTTTGTAAAAGAGAATCGCACCTTCGGATTGAGCAGTACTACTTGGGTGTTCGGCGGTCCGATCTCCTCCAAAGTTATCGTGGATGAAGTTGTAAATACATTAACGAAATGAGTGCGGTTATGAACGAAAAGAGTAGCAAAGAAGCCTCTATCGGCATGAACTGGCGGATCATTGGAATATTTGGGGGCGGCTTTGCCGTCCTCTTCATTCTGTTCGTTTTAAGTTTGGGCTTTGGGGAAGCCAAGATTCCTGCAGCTACTGTAATAGATGGTTTGCTGAATCGCCAAGATATAATGGAACATAATCTGCTCTGGGATATCCGCATGCCACGTACAGTTATTGGTCTGCTGGCCGGGGCTGCTCTGGCTGTGGCTGGGGCATTATTGCAAACTATAACGAAGAACCCGCTTGCTTCCTCAGATACACTTGGGATTAATGCCGGGGCATACTTTATGGTCGTGCTTGGTATGGTAGCTTTTCCTGCTTTGCAGCATGAGTTTCCATTTTTGCTCGCAGTTGCAGGGGGACTGCTTGCTGCTTTAGCCGCTTATTTATTGAGTGGAGGCAAGGCGGCCACACCTGTTCGGCTGGCTTTGTCAGGTATGATCGTCTCCATGGTGCTCGGAGCGTTTACATCGGCCATACATATTTTTAAAAGAACAGAAACACAAAATCTGTTTTTATGGGGTTCAGGTTCCCTAATCCAGTTGGATTGGGACGGTGTTATATATGCCTGGCCTTTTGTCGTAGTGCTGCTATTGGCAGCGATATTTGCCGGCAGACAATTTGATGCGCTGGAGCTCGATGAGTCAACCGCTCGTTCACTTGGACAGCGAGTAGGGTTAATTCGGGCGACAGGACTTGGCCTATCGGTATTAATGGCTGCGGTGGTAGTCAGCGTGGTTGGACCGATTGGCTTCGTCGGCTTAGTGGCTCCCCATCTCGTCAGACTTAGTGGGATTCGCAAGCATCGCCTGCTCATTCCTGCAAGCGCGTTGTGGGGAGCCTTGCTCATCACGGCAGCGGATACGCTAGCGCGTGTAGTGCGAAGCAGTGTGGGTGAAATGCCTGTTGGTGCAGTTATGGCGATTATTGGAGCCCCGTGGCTCATTTGGCTGGTACTCACCAAGATGAAAAATATATCGGGCTCAGGCGCTGGCCAATCATCGATGAGTATCGGTGGGGCGGGACTGCGTCTGCGCTTTGTGCCGACGGTTATAGTTATGACCGTGCTGCTCATTGTTATTATCCTCGTAAGCTTATCGTTTGGGGGAACAAAAATACCGATCAGTGAATTGCTAAGTAGTCTGTTCCATAGGGGGGATCAATCCTATTCCGTCCTGCTGAATTTACGGCTTCCCCGTACACTCGTAGCGGCTGCAGGAGGGATCGCACTTGCAATCAGTGGTGTATTGATTCAAAGTGCTGTTCGAAATCCATTGGCAGATGCTTCTATTATTGGTGTGACCTCAGGGGCTGGCTTTGGTGCTTTGGCCGTAATGACCGTTTGGCCAGCATTGACGGTATTTGCAGTTCCGCTTGCCGCAATCGTGGGTGGGGCACTGGCTGCTGCTTTTGTCTTTTTTATGGCCTGGCGCAGGTCCTTGAATCCATCGGTTCTGATCTTGCTTGGAATCGCAGTTTCTGCTATTGCCTCTGCCGGAATCCAGGTCATGATCGTCAAAGGAAGTTTATGGAGCAGTAGCTCCTTAATTTGGTTAACGGGTTCGACTTATGGACGAAGCTGGAATCAATTTTACATCCTATTTGCATTCCTGCTTGTACTTGTTCCGATTGCATACTATTTGGGCCGAAAATGCGATTTGTTGGCATTTGGTGACGAGAGTTCAACAGGATTGGGCTTGCCGGTTCGAGGAACGCGGCTTTGGGCTATGATTATCGGCGTTTTGCTTGCCGCGGGAGCCGTTGCAAGTGTGGGAACAATTGGCTTTCTCGGACTCATGGCGCCGCATGCGGTGCGTATGATGATTGGTCATCATACGAGACGATCGATTGTTTTGTCAGGGTTACTTGGCGGCTTGATGCTCGTTATTGCCGATACGCTCGGAAGAACCATAATGGCGCCGAAAGAAATCCCTTCAGGCCTTATTATTATGCTGATTGGGGCTCCGTATTTCTTGTTTTTAATGTACCGGTCACAGGTTAGAAAAGTGTAGATTTTGTTATAAGAAAAAATCAGGGGGTGCCCCATCAGCCGTAAAATGGCTGCTGGGCACCCCCTGATTAATTAGAGCTTGCTCTATCAAGAACTCCTCAAACATCGTTTCATCTGTTTAAAATTCCCCTCCCTTACGCTACAGCTATCGGACACAGATGACCTTAAACGCAGCTTTATTTCGCATTTGAAGTGCCAACGGACCGCATAGTCGCTATTGGTATGAAAAGCACCCGATTTGCCCTTCTTCCTATGAAATAACGTCATTGGAGTCCGAAACCAAGCTCCAAAGGCTAAAAATGCGCATATAACGTCATCTGAGTCCGTAGGCCTCAGCGAATGTTGAGAATTTATTGGTGCAGGCCACCAACGCCCATAAACAAAAAGCAGCGATTCTCCCATACCGGGGAAAGCTGCTTTTTTAATTGGATATTATCGATTTGTGAACAATTATTTAACTATTATTCTTAATTTTGTATATTTCCGTTTGCTAGTTTATACTTTAATCTTATGCTGTAGAATTTTGGAAATAAGGAGTGGGATTATGTGAGGCTCTTCGACAGAAAAGGTGTACAAGACGACAGCAAAACTATTAACAACTCTGGCGAATTAAGAATCAATATTTTTTTCTTTAGCACTTTTATTATTTTTTGTGTGATTATCCTACGCCTTGCGGTCTTGCAATTTGTCGAAGGACCTACGTTATCTGAAGCTGAGGCTAATCGGGATACGAAAATAGTGGCATTATCGGCATTGAGAGGGAATATCCTCGCTGCTGATGGTGAGAAATTGGCATACTCAACGCCCGTTCAATCTTTGTACCTTACTTTGGATAAGGAATATACCGCAACAAAAACAGATAAAACTACGAAAAAAGTTACCTTAACTGCTGAGGCAAATAATAAATCAAAGGCACTCGCCAGCAAGTTAGCAGAAGCCTTCGAAACTTATGGTGATCCTAATGAGAAAAAACTAACCACAGAAGAGATCCTTGAGTCTATGGATTTATATTCAAAAAAACTCTCTGGTTATGTAGCACGAAGAATTAAATCAGGTTTAACTAAGAAAGAAATCGCTTATTTTTTAGAACACAAAAACGAATATCCAAACCTTGAAGTGATAGAGGAAAGCAGCAGGCATTATGATACCGATACGGTGGCTGTACAAGCTGTTGGTTACGTGAAATTTTTTAAATCCTCTACTAGTTTAGATCTTTATAAGGATGTACTTCAGGCGATGAAAAATAATCAGAACCCTGGACTTAACTATAAAGAGGATGAGCTAGTAGGCTTTGATGGCTTGGAGCTGCAATACCAGAAGGAGCTTCGGGGACAGAATGGTTATAAGGAAGTTTCCGTAGATCCGCAGAATATGGCGGAAAAAATTGTCAGTATTGAACCCCCGGTCAAAGGAAGCACTATCTGGACGACCCTTAATAAAAAAATCCAGCTGAAGACCGAAGAAGCCATTAAAGATCAGATTCAGTGGTTGCATTCACACACCGTTCAGGGAGAAACACATCCTGATGCTTTAACAGGTTACGCTGTAGCCATGGAAGTGGATACAGGTAATGTTATTGCTATGGCAAGTATGCCTGACTATGATACCAACAGCTGGGCTACGGGTTCGATCTCTCCAGAGGTGTATAAAAAAATTGAAAAGCATTACCAAAATGGAACGATAACTCCATACTCATCAGGAAGATCAGGGCATAATTTTGAATCCACCGTGCTGCTTGGTTCGACCATAAAACCATTGAGTGTGTTAATTGGCTTAAAAGAGGGCTTTATAAGTACTTCTTCTACTTACCAAGATAAGGGGATCACCTCATTTGGTAGGGAAGGACATGAGACTAATGTAAGGAACTCATCCAATCATGTATACGGCTCTTTGTATCCTTATACAGCCATTGAAAAATCTTCAAACGTATATATGGTTGATATGATCGGGAAAAAATTGTATGACAAATACAAGTCTAAGGGCATTGGGGTATGGGACACATATATGAAAGAATTCGGTCTAGGTGTTCCAACAGGGATAGGTTTACCAAGGGAATACTTGGGTGATTTGAATTATAAAGCTGAAGCTAAAGCGGGTTCAGTTCAGTCGGCACTTGTTTATGCTTCTTTTGGGCAGCAGGGACGTTATACCGTTCTTCAGTTGGCGCAATATGCGGCTACACTAGCCAATGAAGGGCAACGAATCAAACCACAGCTAGTAAGCAAGATCACGGACTCCAAAGGTAAGGTTATCAAAGAATTCAAACGAGAAGTGCTTGATGAAGTGACTACTTTCGATAAATCCTATTGGCGGGAGATAAAGAAAGGGATGAACAGTGACGTTAAAAGTGCCTTCGGTGATTTTCCCTATGATTTTGCACGTAAAACAGGAACTTCACAACAGACGGATAGTAAAAACATAAACCGTGATAACGGAGTGTTTATAGCTTTTGCACCACGCGAAAATCCAAAGCTTGCTGTAGCTGTAGTTATTCCTGAAGGCGGATTTGGATCTAGCAGTGCAGCACCTGTAGCGAGAAAAATTTTTGATGCTTATGATTGGGAGTACGGATTGGATGGAATTCCGAAGAAAAATGTGGATAAAAGTATCAGCGAATAACACAAAGGAGAGAGCGCACACTGCGCTTTCTTTTTCTTTTTACAGAGCGGTTTGTGGCGGATCGAAGGAACGGGTTCCAGATTAAAATATTGTAACCATAAAGCGTGAAACTTTTATCCTAGTAGGAGCGTCAAAAGGTTAGGAAAAAAATGTATTCGTCATTCCAGGAGGGTGAATCTGTGAAGAAGTTATGGATTTCTATTTTAGTGGGCTTATTAGTTTTGCCGATGATGTTTCAATCTTCAGTGAAAGCTGCTACTGCGCCCATCAGTATTTTTATTGACGGGGTTCGATTGTCCACAGATCAAGCACCGGTGATGGTAAATGGACGGACGATGGTACCCCTACGGGCAATCTTTGAAGCCTTTAATGCTACCATCAAGTGGAATCAGAAAACACAAACTGTAACTGCAACTAAAGATGATACAACGATTATGTTAAAGATTGGCTCAAAGACAGCCACGATTAACAATAAAGCTGTAACTCTAGATGTGCCGGGACAGAATTTGAAAGGAAGAACGATGGTTCCTACACGGTTTGTAAGTGAGTCATTGGGTCATGATGTGGGTTGGAATCCGAGCACCAAAGTGGTGACCATAACGACTTCCGGCGGTAAAACTGGAACTGTAAATCCGGCATCGAATGTGCAGTTAAAGGATGTAAGTGATAACGGTGACGGCCGTGATCTCCAGGTCAGCTTCACCCAATCTTCTAATGAAGCTCTTGTGGATCATTACCGGGTAATGATTGTAAAGGCTTGGAGCACTTTTAATATCTCATCTGCACAAAAGGTTACATCCGCCAATTATTCTACTGTTTTAGCTACGGGCACTAATCCTACGATTAGAATGACCGCAAATTCAAGGGATGTGGATGGTGACCTCATTAAAGGTAATCAAACCTATGTAGCTTATGTTTTCGCAGTGGGCAAAGGCAATAATATCAGCGCTCTCTCGTATAGTTCTTCGACTATATCGCTTAATACTAATACCGTAGTCGTCGCCCCAAGTAATGTACAAGTAAGTGATGTGAGCGATTATAGTGATGGCCGCGATTTAGCCGTAAGTTTTAATAAGGTATCGGATGAATCCAAGGTGAGTTCTTACCGGATATTTATAGTCAAAGCTACTAATTATTCTTCTTTTAATTTGGCGGCAGCAAATGCTGTTAGCAGTTCAAATTACACACAGGTCAACAAAACAGGTTCCAATATCACCCAGATCTTATCGTCTGGAGCGAGGGATGTAGATGGAGCCCTCATTAAGACGGGAGTTGGTTACCGTGTGTTTGTTATGGGTGTAGATAGTGGCAGTAATACAGCCAATAATTTATTGTCTGCTGCTTCATCTGCGATTACGCTGTCCTCGGTCAATGTCTCTAATTTAAGTGTAAGCGACGTTAGTGACTTTGGAGATGGCCGTGATTTAAAAGTATCCTTTAACCACGCTACAGATGAAACGTATATTAGCCAGTACCGAATTCTAGTTGTGCCTACAGCTTATTCCAACAACTTTAGTTTATCTGAGGCGAATAATGTCTCCAGCTCTTACTACACAACGGTGAGCACAACAGGATCTAGCACCAGTCAAGTGTTAGCCTCGTCAGCAAGAGACGTGCGTGGTAATTTGATTAAGAATGGAACACCTTACAGAGTGTATGTGTTAACGATTGGAAGCGGGAAGAATTTGGGCACCAACATTCTCTCAACGGAGTCAACATTAATTACGTTGGCTGTTGACTACAATGTGAGTGCTGTCTACAATTTGGATGTAAGCGACGTAAATGACTATGATGATGGCCGTGATTTAAGAGTATCCTTTGACCACGCTACGAATGAAACGTATATTAGCCAGTATCGAATCCTGGTTGTACCTACTTCCTATTACAACAGCTTCAGTTTATCTGACGCCAATAATGTGTACAGTTCCAACTACACAGCAGTGAGCACAACAGGATCCAGCACCAATCAAGTGTTAACCTCGTCATCAAGGGACGTGCGCGGTAACCTGATAAAGAGTGGAATCAATTACAGAGTATATGTATTAACCGTCGGAAGCGGGAATTACTCGGGCAGCAATGTTCTTTCTTCTGGTTCACCTTTAATTACGTTGAATGTAGATTACAAATTGGCTCCTATTTCGAGCTTGGATGTAAGGGACGTTAATGATTACGAAGACGGCCGGGATTTAAAAGTATACTTTAACCATGCCACGGATGAAACGTACATTAGCCAGTATCGAATCCTGATTGTACCTACTTCCTATTACAGCAGCTTTAGTTTAACCCAGGCAAATGCTGTTTCTAGCTCCAATTACACAGCGGTAGGCACTTCAGGAAATAACACCAGTCAAGTCTTGGATTCTTCAGCCAGAGACGTAAACGGAAATTTAATAAAGAGTGGAATCAGTTACAGAGTGTATGTGTTAACGATTGGCAGCGGCAAGTACTCAGGCACTAATGTGTTGTCCTCAGAGTCGAATGCCATAACTTTATCCACTAAGCTGCCGGTAACCTCTGTCACCAATGTAACGTACAGTGTGGATGAGGGTAAAATACTAGTAAGTTTCAACCGTTCCTCTAACGAGTCTAATATTTCGGAATATCGAATTCTGGTGGTTCCGTCTAAACAAGGTTTTGGTTCAGCGGAAGCAATTGAGGTGAAATCCTCGTATTATACGTCGATAACGCCTAACGGAACGAATCCTACAATTGTAGCCTCAAGAAGAGATGTTAATGGTGCATTAATTGTTAAGGGTGTTAAATATAAAGTATATGTTCTTGCGGTAGCCAATAATAATGGCGTGCAGAGTGGTGGTCTTTCGGATTCAACGGAAGAGATTGAAATATAAGGATAGGGAATAAAGGCATTATAATATAAGGCAAAAAAACCTTCATTGAGCACTAGGCTTGATGAAGCGTTTTTTTGCCTTGTTTTTTTGTTTTCTATTTTAATAAAAATAGGGTTGCGATTATACACATTTAAAACATTTGGTTTAACCTATTGGAAGCGCTATAATTGAAAATAATTACATGCTTAAGGAGTCTATCATGAAAAGAGGCAGGATATTCTACAAGATTTTTGTTCCTATTCTAGTGCTGGGAATTGGCCTGGTTATTAGCTTCGGTGGCTATATTTATCTGACGACGATTAATTCGGTAAATGAAAGAGTAGCGGATGATAAACAAAGTTTAATTACCCAAATTAAAAACACCCTGGAGCAGAAAATTCAGACCATCGAATACGCTTTTAATACTTACAGTACCACCAGTTCCTTCAGAGAGGTTGTGCAAAATCCTATCACGGAGCAGGATTTTGAGGAGTATCGTGAGATTAATTCCCAGCTTAACTACATTGCCAGTATGGGGATGGATTTTGTTAATTATTCTCTAATCAGTTTGGAGCAGAAATGGCAGATTACTAATGGGAAGCTTTCACATTTAACGGAAGAAGAGAGCAGGACACTTTATGAGAGCTATATCAATAACCGTAGCCGGGGTTTATTTTGGGTGAAGACGGATAAAGGCATCCGCTTTGTAAATACCCTGCCGGTATTCTCACAGACCAAACAGGCGATTGCCTTATCTGATATATCCCTTCAGACCTTGCAGAGCACCCTTCAGACCGAAGGAAACACACCGGTGTTTATTCTTAACCGGGAGGGTGAGCTTTTATATGAGTCGGAAACCGGGAAGTCCCTGCTGACTAGTAATCAGCTTAGCCATATTACTAATGTTGCCGGAGGCGGGGGGCAATTGGGGACGATTACTATGGAGCGGGCTGATCACCAATCGATAAAAGCTATTTATGCTAAATCTTCTTATAATAATTGGATTTACGTAACTCTTTTGGATAAATCTGAAATTTCAGATGCACTAAAGACAACCCGATTCGGGATAGTGATGATGGTACTGCTTATTACGTTGTTGATTGCGGTAGTCGCTTACGTTATCTCTTTGTATTTCACTAAGCCATTCCGGCAGATTCAGCGCCGATTATTGCCTGCCAATGCGGAGCTAGAGCCTAAGAATGAGGTGGACTGGATTATTAATTCGATTGATACCATCTTATCGGAGAAAGAAAGCCTAGAGGGTCTCATTGAGTCTGAAATGCCTAAGTTGGAAACTCAGTTTATTCTTAATCTGTTTCGTAGCCGGATATCCCAAGAAGAGCTGAATCAAGGTTTGCCTCGTTTCGGTTATGAGCTGTCACAGAATTCGGTGTATGCAACGCTGCTGATACAGCTGGATAACTATGGGGAACGGCAGGCTAGCGACAAGGACCTTCTGCTTGTGGCGGTCAACAAACTGGTGGAAGAGCTGATTCCGCAGGAGAAGCGAATGATTCCTATCCTATTAAATGACCGTACACAAGCGACAATCCTGATTTTTGAGGGAGCGAATGAACAGGAGAACCGGAGAATAGCACTGGACTATGCGAAGACAATTATTCGAACAGCTAGAGAGATCCTGAAACTATCCATTAGCGTTGGAATCAGCAATTTTTATGATAATTTATTGTTTAGTAGGGAAGCTTGCGAGATGAGTAAGCAGGCGCTGCATCATCGTTTAAATCTGGGCAAAGAGTCCATCATCTTCTATGAGGATATATCGAAGGTGATCTCGGGTCCAGTTCTATTGCATTATCCGTCTGAGTTTGAGTCCCAATTATTTGACGCGATTCGGATTGGAGATGAAGAACAAGTCTCTTGTTCTCTGTACCCATTACTCGGGGAAATGATGAAGCACAGTAAGAACCCTTTGAATTTCGAAGTCACATTAATACGTTTCGTCAACAATCTGATTCAGCTGGAGCAGCTGCTGGGTGTAGAGGTTCTGCTGACAGAGGACAATTCTACGTTGTATCACCGATTGTTAGACATCCGTAATCCGGAAGAGATCGAACGCATTTTGGTAAAAGAAGTTATCCATCCAATGGTGACCAGCGTTAAGGAGAAGACAGACCGTCAGTTCCGCCTCTTATCTGATAAAATTGCGGTGATTGTCCGCTCGGAATTTGATCAGGATTTAACGTTAGAATTAATCGGTGATCGCCTCCATTACAGTCCGAACTATTTAAGCAGTATTTTCAAAAAAGAGTACGGGATGACGTTTAGCGAGTATCTAATGAACTATCGCCTGGAAATGGCTAAGAAGTGGCTAGTAGAAACGGATATGACCATTAAAGAAATTGCAGAAAGGCTGCAGTACCATAATCCGCAGAACTTTATTCGATCCTTCCGTAAAAAAGAACATGTAACACCAGGTGCATACCGAACCCAGAAACAGGAGAAGTAAAGCGCTGAACACAAACAGCCAGCCCCGGGAGACCGGGCTGGCTGTTTGTGTAGCTGCAATGTTTTAGCCTTTTACAGAACCCAGCAGGGCTCCTTTGGTGAAGTGTTTTTGTACGAAAGGATAGGCGAGCAGCATTGGAACGGTTGCGACTACGATAACCGCCATTTTGATGGTTTGAGCAGGTGGGATAATATCAACAGAAGCATTATCTCCCTGCATCCCGCTGGCGACGATAACAATTTGGCGCAGCAGGACTTGAATAGGCCACTTAGTGGAGTCTGTCATATATAAAACTGCACTAATATAAGTGTTCCAGTAAGCTACCCCGTAGAACAAGGAGAGGGTCGCGATAGATGGCATCGCCAGCGGAAGCATGATTTTGAAAAATACACCAAAATCATTAGAACCGTCAATCTTCGCTGATTCCTCTAGCCCTTCCGGCAGCGCCTGGAAGAAGTTGCGCATAATGATCAGGTTAAAAGCATTGATCGCAACAGGCATAATCATGGACCAGTAGGAATCGATTAATCCGAAATATTTAACTACCAGGAAAGTAGGGATCATTCCCCCGCTGAAGAGCATGGAGAACACGATTACGAAATTGATGAAATCTCTTCCGTATAGATATTTTCTAGATAATCCATAAGCCATTAAAGAGGTAAGAACCATACTGACAACTGTACCCACTAAGGTTACACCGATGGATACGCCAAGCCCTTTAAAGATAGTAGGCGTTGACAGTATATAACGGTAAGCATCCAAAGAGAATGTCGTCGGGAACAGAATGAAGCTTTTTTCTACTACCTCTTGTGTTGAAGCAAAGGAACTGGCAAACACATTGACAAAGGGTAAAAGACAGGCTAGGGCAATGAGTGTAAGCAGTGTGGTATTTACAATAGTAAACAGCCGGCTACCCATAGTTTCTTTTTTAAAAGATGATTGCGACATGCAGATATCCTCCTTGTAATCGTTTCATTGAAACTTTAACAGGGGTCTGTTATTCCGTATATAATCATTAGCTTGGGCTTTGTTTTGGGAGGAAAAAGCGTGATAAGGGATAGATGATCTTTATGTATTGTAGTAATCACTATAAGATGCACGGGCCTGGAAAACCTTATAGCTGTAGGGTTCTTGGAGTATCAGTATCTGATGATTATATACGTAATGGACGAATGATCGTAATCTGGGAATCGTAAAGAAACGCGATCAAGGAGGCCGATCAGGTGAAAGAGGCAAACGTCACCATGCTGAACACGAAAGTTAATCCAGTAAGAAAAAAGCGAACGGGGCCTAGCTGGCTGAGTTTAAAAAGAAACAAGTTATTGTATCTAATGATTCTCCCGGGATTTTTGTATTTTGTTATTTTTAAGTACCTGCCTATGGGCGGTCTTATCATTGCATTTCAGGACTATCAGCCGTTTCTGGGTATAGCGGATAGTCCGTGGGTTGGGTTTAAGCATTTCGTCCGATTGTTTACAGAACCTACCTTCTTTATGCTATTGAGTAATACACTAATCTTGTTTGCATTAAACATTGTTATTTTCTTCCCGCTACCTATTATAGTGGCGCTAATGCTTAACGAAGTTCAGCACAAGTTATTTAAGAGCACCATTCAAACGATTATTTATATCCCCCATTTCATGTCATTGGTTATCATCGTATCCATTTCCTATGTCTTTTTGAATGTGGATGGAGGGGTGCTGAATGAGATGTTGGCGGCCTTTGGGATGCAGAAGATCAGCTTTTTGACTTCTCCCGAGTGGTTGCGTACCGTGTATATCGGACAGATCATTTGGAAAGAAATTGGTTGGTCAACCATTATTTATTTGGCAGCCATTACCGTAGTGGATACGCAGTTATATGAAGCAGCTGAGATGGATGGAGCGGCAAGATTGCGCAAAACATGGCATATCACCCTGCCGGCGATTCGTCCAATCATTATTACCTTGCTTATTCTGAAGATTGGCCACACGCTGGATTTGGGCTTTGAGCATATGTACTTGCTGATCAATTCCTTGAACCGCGAAGTTGGAGAAATTTTCGATACCTATATCTATACAGCTGGTTTAAAGAACGGACAATTGAGTTTCAGTACCACAGTAGGTCTGTTCAAGGGTGTGGTTGGCTTGATTCTCGTTATGCTGTCGAACAAGTTAGCCAAAAAAATCGGCGAAGATGGTGTTTACTAGGCTTCACAGTATGCTGAATTCTTACCTCTGCCTTAAGGGCAGAGGTGGAAGATACAACACAAATACATTAGTAAAAGGGGTAATGTTGATGAATCGCAATTACAAAAAAATTGCAGCCTTAATGTTGTGTAGCGGGTTAGTACTCACTGCATGCGGAGGAGGCAATAACGCGAAGGAGTCAAATTCTTCAAATGGGGGAACGGATTCAACGGCTAAAACAACTGCTGCACCTGCAGATGTGCTAGATGCTAAAGCAAAGATTAGCTGGCTGAACATTTTACAAACGTCTACAACACCAACGGGTCCTATTTTGGACAAAATTGAAGAATTGACGAATACAGAGATTGAATTCTCATGGATTCCGGATCCTTCCAAAGAAGAACGTATTAATACTTCATTAGCATCGAATTCCCTAGCGGACATCGTTACCCTGACTATTCTTGATAACTCTTCTGTACGTAATGCACTGAAGGCCGGTATGTTCTGGGAAGTAAGTCCTTATCTTGATGAGTTCCCGAATTTGGCTAAAATTTCACAGGATACACGTACATCGGCATCGATTGCAGGTAAGCTGTACGGGGTTCCTTTCCAGAAGTCCTTGGCTAGAAACGGTGTTATTCTCCGTAAAGATTGGCTGGATAAGCTTGGACTGCAGGTTCCAAAAACAACAGATGAGTTGATGGAAGTTGCGAAAGCGTTTACCGAAAAAGACCCTGATGGTAATGGCAAAAAGGATACCACAGGCTTCATGGACCGCAGCGATCTTGTATATGGAGCATTTAAGACATTGGGCTCATACTTTGGAACACCGAACTATTGGAGTGTAGATGATGCGGGTAAAATGACACCAGAGTTCGATACAGAGGCTTATGTCAAGACCATGGATTATATGAAGACTCTATATGATGGTGGTTATATCAATCAGGATTTCGCTGTGACGGCTAAAACAGATCAGCAGCAGAATTTTGCGCAAGGAAAGGCTGGAATTTATGTGGGTGCCTTGTTTGACAGCAAGAACCTGCTGAATCTGTCTAAAGGCATACAGGATGGTATGGATTTGGTTATGGTTAACGATATCACTTCCACTGGTAATGAAGCGGATCGCGCCATCTGGGCTGGTAATAACGGAATTGGGGGACTGCTGTCTTTCCCGAAATCCGAAGTCAAGGATGAAAATGAATTAAGACGGATCTTGAAATTTGTTAATGATCTTATGAATGAAGATGTCTATGGCTTGATGACTTATGGTATTAAGGATGTTCACTATACAATCGATGGAGAACAAGCGGTTACGATTAAGGATACAGATCTCTGGAAGCAAGAAGTTCAGCCATTTTCGGCATCTCGTCCATTAGAGAATGGATTCATTATCCATGATGCTGATCCACTCAAAGTTGAAGCTGATAAGCTGATCGTTGAGAATGCTAAATATGCTGTACTGAATCCTGCTTACTCTCTGGAATCCGAGACCTATTCTACTCAAGGATCTGAGTTACAGAAGATTATGACAGATGCCACTTATAAATATATCCTAGGCAAAATTGATTTGGACGGATTTAAAGCTGAGGTTGAAAAGTGGAAGAAATCCGGCGGCAGCAAAATCATTACTGAATATGAAGCTGCTTATAAAGCTGTAAATCCTTAAGAAGTACTACAGACTATATTCTAAGAAAATAGTAGAGGGGTCCTAAATGGGGAGGCTGCGTTTAGGACCATATCTATTCAAACAGGAGGAAAAAATGAAAGACAACAATGCACTTAGGAGTATGGGCTGGGGTGTTCGAATGGCAGATTCGATTATGGAGCGAACGCCAAGATTATATGAGGATAACGGATATCATGGAAAATGGTCTTATGATTATGGAGTCATCTTGAAGGGTTTTGAGCTGCTGTGGAGACAGACCGGGCAGGTTAAATATTATCAATTCATCAAAGATAATATGGATTATTTTATTGAGGAAGACGGCTCTGTGAAGGGATATCGCCTGAGCGAACATAATATTGATCACTTAAATAACGGAAAGATCCTATTTGTGCTCCATAAAGAAACTGGGTTAGCAAAATATAAAATGGCTGCAGATTTATTAAGAAAGCAGATAACAACGCATCCTCGAACCTCAGAAGGTGCGTTTTGGCATAAGAATGTATATCCTTATCAGATTTGGCTGGATGGCTTGTATATGGGCTCTCCTTTCTATCTGGAGTATTTACTTGAGTATGAAGGCGGCAAGGGTCTGGACGATGTGACCCGGCAATTTATTCTGTGCGAGCGTCATACCAAGGATGCTGAGACGGGTCTCCTGTTTCACGCATGGGATGAAAAGCGGGTACAGCCGTGGTGCGATCCTGAAACGGGGTTGTCTCCGAACTTTTGGGGGCGTTCGCTGGGCTGGTATGTGATGGCGCTAGTGGATGTACTCGGAATGCTCCCTAAGGAACACTCGGATTACGAGATCTTGGCACGTATTCTGACAGATACGCTGACAGCGCTTCGTCAGGTTCAGGATGCGGATGCTGGAGTCTGGTATCAGGTTGTAAACATGGGCGGCCGTGAAGGCAATTATTTGGAGGCTTCTGCCTCAAGTATGATCACCTATGCAATGGCTAAGGGCATTCGGATTGGTGTACTGGATGATAGTTGGTTCGAGACACTTGACCGTGCTTATCAAGGCCTTATTGCTGAATTTGTGCTGGAAACCAAAAATGGCTGGGTTAACCTGAATAAAAACTGCCAGGTCGCTGGACTCGGTGGTGAGGACCGGAGAGATGGTACTTACGCCTATTATATCAGTGAACCTATCGTAACCAATGATCAGAAGGGGCTTGGCGCATTCCTTCTGGCTTGCGGAGAATATGAATATTTGCAGCGTCCTGCCGCGACGAAAGGGAGCGAGTGAAGCGAATGTCTATCTACAATATAAATGATTACGGAGCACATCCTAATAGTGCAGAGCCTTCAACGGAAGCGATAGCCCGTGCCATTCATGCGGCAAGCGAGGCGGGGGGAGGAACAGTTTATGTTCCTTCCGGGCACTATCAGACAGGCGCTATCTTCATGAAAAGCAATATTGAGCTACAGCTTAGCCCTGGAGCTGAGCTTAGCTTCAGCTCTGATCCTAACGATTATCCGGTGGTGAGTTCCCGCTGGGAGGGCGTGAAACAGAACGTCCATGCTTCATGTATTTTTGGAATAAATCTAGAGAATGTATCGGTTACAGGTGCAGGCAAGCTGGATGGAAGGGGCGCACCTTGGTGGGATAAACATCGGAATTCTCCTGATTCACTGCTGTATCGCCGCCCGAAGCTTATCAGCTTCGACAACTGCCGTAGAGTCACGCTCAGAGATCTGACACTCGTGAACTCCCCAAGCTGGACTGTGAATCCTATCTGTTGCCATGATGTTACGATTGATAATCTGTCGATCTATAATCCGGCGGATTCGCCTAATACAGACGGCATTGACCCAGAGTCTTGTGTGAATGTCCGCATCAGCAACTGCAATATCGATGTGGGTGATGACTGCATCGCCATTAAAGCAGGGACGGAGGATACGAAGGAACGGGTAGCCTGTGAGAATATCACGATAACTAACTGCACGATGATTCATGGTCATGGCGGTGTGGTGCTGGGAAGCGAAATGAGCGGAGATATCCGTAATATCGTGATCAGCAATTGCGTGTTCAAGCAGACGGACCGCGGCATTCGGCTGAAGTCCAGACGCGGGCGCGGAGGTGTTGTCGAAGATATTCGTGTCAGTAATATCGTGATGGAGGACGTGATCTGTCCGTTTATTCTTAATCTTTATTATTTCTGCGGACCACGTGGTAAGGACAAATACGTATGGGATAAGAATCCTTATCCGGTGACGGAGGAGACCCCCTGCTTCCGACGGATTCATTTTGCTAATATTACTGCTCGGAATGTTCATGCGGCTGCAGGTTTTCTTTACGGCCTTGCGGAGCAATACATTTCAGAAATTACCTTTTCCGATATTGATATTTCCATGGCAGAGAATGCAATCCCTGGTCGTCCAGCCATGATGTCAGGAATCCAGGATATGAACAACCGTGGGTTTTATCTGGGCAACGTAAGAGATATCCGCTTCCGCCAAGTGACGATCGAGAATCATGAAGGACCGGCTTTTTATATTGAAAATGGAGAAACGGTAGATATCACCGGCTGCCAATCGAGAAACACCCGTAAAGTGGAAGAATTAGTGCAGCAGGTAACCGTTATCCCGTCACAGGAAGATCTAAGTGAGCAGACAGACTGATAATTGACAGGATAGACCGCAGATTTGCTTAGGGTGAAGGGTGCGGATGTATGGAAATAGGAAGGAGTATGAAGATGATTACAGATAATATTCAGACTGGAGTTATTCACAATCCCATATTAAAAGGCTTCAATCCTGACCCTTGTATTGTAAGAGCGGGGGAGATGTACTATATTGCTGTTTCTTCTTTTGAATGGCTGCCCGGTGTGAGGGTGTATCAATCAGCGGACTTAGCAGACTGGGAGCATTGCACAGATATTCTGACTCATCAGGTAGATCTGCGGGGAAATCCGAAAAATTGCAGTATCTGGGCTCCACAGCTTAGTTATTATGACGGTTTGTTTTATCTGATTTATACCGATGTTAAGAGCACCAAACGGCCTTTTAAAGACTGTCATAACTATCTGATCACTGCGGAGGGTATTGAGGGACCTTGGTCTGAACCGGTATACCTAAACAGCAGCGGGTTCGATCCATCTCTGTACCATGATGAGGATGGGCGCAAATGGCTGCTGAATGAGCTGTGGGATTACCGGATTACGGAAGGCAATAAGTCCTGCGGGATTGTAATTCAGGAGTACGATCCAGAGCAGTGCCAATTAATAGGTGAACCTGTGAAAATCTTTGATTGCACGCCGCTGAAGAAGACGGAAGCGCCGCATATTTACAAGCGGGGAGGTTATTACTACTTAATTACGGCAGAAGGCGGCACTGGATCGGGGCATGCCGTAACCGTAGCGCGCTCCAAGGCGCTGCTTGGTCCGTATGAGGTGGATCCGCTCAATCCGATGTTGACCTCACGGGATAATCCCGAGCTGCCGCTTCAATGTGCAGGCCATGGAAGTCTGGTAGAGACACCAGAAGGTGAATGGTATATGGCCCATTTGTGTACGCGACCCCTTGAAGGCGAATACGCCATACTGGGGAGAGAGACTGCCGTTCAGCAGGTGCACTGGAATGAGGAGGGCTGGTTAAGACTAACCTCAGGCGGAAATACACCACAGCTCAAGGTACCAGCACCTAAAGGAACACAGTTCCTGAACCAAGTGCGGACGCTTGAATTTGAGGATGATTTTAACGGCCCAGAATTGAAAAAGAACTGGAATACATTGCGGATTCCTATGAATGAAAGCTGGTGTTCCCTTGCTGAAAGACCGGGCTGGTTAAGAATCAGGGCCGGGGAGTCCGTGCAGAGTCTGTTTGAGCATCATATTCTGGCTATTCGCCAGACGGATATAAGCTTCCGCGCTGAAACAGCGCTTGAATATGAACCGAATACTTATCTGCAGATGGCAGGACTACTGTTATACCTGAATGAGGATAACTATCTTTATGCGTATATCAGCCATGAAGAAGGACGTGGCAAGGTGCTGCGGTTAATGCGCTGTCAGCGCGATGAATTCACTGCGGAGCCTGTAATGATTGAACTAAATGCAAGGGAGACAGTGCGGATCGCGGTTGAGGTGCAGGAAGTGACTGGGCAATTTGTTTATCTTAAGGGTGACGATACGGAGTGGAAGCCACTTGGCGATCCGCAGAATATCAGCTTTTTGTCGGGAGGCTTCACTGGGAACTTTGTTGGCATTGCGGCGCATGATATGCAGCAGTTCGGTGGCAGCAGTGCTGATTTCGCATATTTCCGTTATCAGGGCAAGGAATAATACACACGGCTTTACTAAGGAAGGGGTTGCTCTGAGGACAGGGCCCCCTTCTTATTCCAATAGATATTAGGAGGTCTTGTATGAAGAGAAAATGGTTATCCGGGGCGCTGGTTGCGAGTCTTCTTGCAACATGTATGCCATTTGGTGGTGTCGAGGCCGCTTCTTTGGAAGCGCTTCCTGCTTTTCCGGGCGCGGAAGGCGGCGGCAAATATGTAACCGGCGGAAGAGCTCAACCTGTGTATGAAGTAACGACGTTGGCTGATTATGGTATCAAGGAAACTCCGATCCCCGGCTCCTTCCGCGATGCGGTAAGCCAAAGTAATCGGACCATTGTTTTTCGAGTGGGGGGAACCATCCATCTGAAGGAATCCCTCAAGATTACCGGCTCAAATCTGACGATTGCCGGGCAAACGGCTCCAGGTGACGGAATTACAATTGCCGACTACACAACCTCTGTTGAAGCTGACAATATTATTATGCGCTATATGCGTTTCCGGTTAGGCGACCGGGTAGCTAGTGAAGATGATGCTTTTGGATCAAGGTACCATAAGGATCTCATTATCGATCATAGCTCATTCAGCTGGTCGGTGGATGAAGTGGTCAGTCTGTATGATAACGAGAATACTACTGTGCAATGGTCGATATCCGCTGAAAGTATGCTGATGACGACACACCAAAAGGGACGTCACGGCTACGGAGGAATCTGGGGTGGCAAAAATGCCAGTTTCCTTCACAATCTGATTGCTCATAGCACCAGCCGCAACCCCCGTTTGCCGACGGTGACCAAATTGGTGGACCTGACGGAAATGTCTAATAACGTTATCTATAACTGGGGATTCGCTTCTACCTATGGGGGTGGAGCGGAAGATTATCGATATAATATCACTAACAATTATTATAAAAATGGTCCAAACACCTACACCAGTGTAAAAAATCAATTGTTTGGGGAAGTATCTCCAGAAACCCGGTTGTTTATAGATGGGAACATCATGGATGGTAATCCGAAGGTTACTGAAGACAACTGGAAGGGTGTGCAAAAGTATTCGGATATCTCTAAGCTTACGGAGCCGGCAAAGATGCCTAACCCATATACGGCAGTGTCAGCGGAAGAAGCCTACGCAAATGTAATGGCGGATGCTGGTGCCACTTTGCCAAGGCGTGATGCTTACGATGCGCGGGTCATTAATGATGTGAAGAATCGCACTGGACAGCATATTAATTCACCTATTGAAATAGGCGGTTACCCAGACTATACAGAGACAGCTTCCAATGTAATCGACATGGATCATGACGGTATGGATGACAGCTGGGAGATTGCTAATGGACTAGACCCTACCGATTCTGAGGATGGTAAGAAGACGACATTATCTGCGGAGGGCTATACGAATCTAGAAGTGTATCTGAATGATCTGATTGTTTTGGGAAAAGCAGGGAATGAGCATACAGACAATCCTGTAACCGCTATCAATTATCCTGTGAATAACCAAATCATAGAGTCAGGCAACAATGTGAAGGTTACAGCCTCTGCCAGTGATAGTGATGGTATTGCTAAGGTGGAATTTATCGTTAATGGTGTGAAGCAAGCCGAAGCTACCACAGCACCTTATAGTTTCGATTGGAACAATGTGCAGGATGGTACCTATTATCTCGTTGTTCAGGCTATAGACAATAAGGGTCTCAAGACACAATCTGATAACGTGGCTATTCATGTCAACACGTCTGGATCCGTTCTTCCTTGGACTTCGGTGGATATTGGCCATCCAGGGATAGCGGGAGTGACTACGCTTCATCCGGATAGCGGGAAGATTACGCTCAAATCGGCTGGACTTATCGGAGCAACATCAGAGAGTGAAACGGCTGTTGATAACTTTCAGTTTGCTTATCAAACCCTGACAGGCAATGGTGAAATTATTGCTAGAATCGACTCCGTAACGGGAACTGACGATTATGCCAAAGCAGGTGTCATGATTCGTGATAATCTCAATGAGAACTCTAAAATGACAATGCTGGCAATCCCTTATGTCAAATATGGCAAGAAGGGAGTTATGATTACCCGCTCCACCACAGGAGCCATGGTGGTAAAAACAGAACCGGACAGCTTCATCAATACACCTTATTGGGTGAAGCTGGTTCGTCTTGGTAATGAAGTGACAGGTCTGGTATCGCCGGATAAAGTAACATGGAGCAAGGTAGGCACGGTGAAGCTTGACCTGAATGATACGGTTTATTTTGGTCTTGCAGCCGATGCCGCTAAGGTAGATAACGAGGTTAATCGTTATAATGCATCTGTCTTCAGTGAGGTGGAGCTGAAACCGCTTAGTGATCAGTTTCCTACTGCGCCCCGTGGTCTTACAGCGACAGCAGGTGAGGAAAAAGTGAAGCTGAATTGGGAGGATGTTGGTTCTGCCAAGTCGTATAGTGTTAAACGTAGTGAGGTTTCAGGCGGTCCATACAAGACGATCAATACTGAAATTAAAGATAGCCTGTATACTGATCCCGGACTCAGCTCCGGAAAAACTTATTACTACGTGGTCAGTGCTGTGAATGAGCTTGGTGAAAGCTTTGATTCCGATGAGGCCAGCGCTACGGCTGAAGGTGAAGCAGGTAATGTGTATTATGTGGATGAAGACTTTGAACAGGTTGCTGTGGGTGTGACACCAGAGTATTATGATGTGACTCCAAATCCACAGACTGAAATTCAAAAGGTTATTGTATCTCCCACACCGTCTGACAGTAAGGGGAATACGTCAGATCAAGTGTTGAATGTGTTCGATGGTGCGAACGGCAGCGTGCAGTTTATCCGCAAATTCGCGCCAATTACGGGTGCACTCGTTATTGACACTGACTTTATGTTTGCGACAGAATCGGGAACCTCGGTGTTCCTGCAGGCCCAGAGTACAGATGGAAGCAAAACGGCATTCTCCATTGAGAGCAGAAAGCCAACGCTTCCTGAAGCTACAGGTAAATATACGCTAACCATGAGTAGGGGAAGCAGTCAGTATCATCAACTGATGAACTCTTATTCCCTAAAACAATGGTATAACCTGAAGCTAAAGGTGGATGTGAACAACGATAAAGTGGTTGTATATATCGATGATCAGCCTGCGGGCTCTTTTCCGTTCACAACTACGAATTTCGCCAGCTATGGCATTGGGCGTATTTTGTCCAAGACACCGGGCGGCGGCTCAGGAAATTATTACTTAGATAATTTAAAGATCTATGTTGAGCCGATTGAAACACCGCTTGGACTGACTGGACTTCCAGGAAACCAAGCAGCCCAGCTATCCTGGCCTGCTCTTGAAGGGGCAACTTCCTACAATATTAAGAGAAGTCTTAAGAGCGGGGGGCCTTATGAGACTATTGCCAACGCTATTACAGAGACCTCATATATTGATACTGAAGTTACCAATGAAACTACCTATTATTACGTTATCTCGGCGACGGCGCCCACTGGTGAATCGGGAAATTCCAATGAAATTAGTATTACCCCATCCGCTTTGGCGGTGAAATTGCCTGCGCCAGAATCGTTCGCGGCTATAAGCCGGAATGCTCAGCTGGATCTCAGCTGGAATGCTGTGGAGAATGCAGCCAGCTACAGCATCAAGAAGTGGAATGAGACTTCAGGCAGCTATGAACTCGTGGCAAAAGAAATCGCCGGCACAACTTACCGCGTCGGAGGTCTGGCCAACGGGCAAACCTACCGTTACGTCGTATCTGCAACAAATGTGGCCGGAGAGGGAAAAGAATCAGCGCCTGTTGAAGCTACTCCGCAATCTCCATTGGGAACGCCTGTGGTTTCCATTGAAGCTGGTGACAGTGTAGTGAAACTAAGCTGGCCAGCGATTGAGGAGGCGAACCAGTATATTGTCAAACGTGCCTCATCGGCGAAAGGTCCTTATGAAGTGCTCGGGTCTGATTTATCAGACACAAGCTTTACTGATAGTGGGCTCGTAAACGGAACACCGTATTATTACAAAGTCAAAGCAATAAATGGTACCCGTAGTAGTCTAGATTCAGCTGTTGCCTCAGCGGTTCCATACCAGAATTCCGGCCAGCCGCAGGCTCCACAAGGAGTTAGTGCTGAGCCTGGCAACACTGATATCCATCTGACTTGGAATGTAGCTGATGGAGCTAGCAGCTATGAAATTCTACGCTCGGAGAGCGGTGGCAGTTATGCGGTCGTGGCCGACGGCATCGAAGCAACAGATTATACCGATAAAGGCTTGAGCAACGGGACTGCCTATCAATATGCGGTAATCGCCATCGGTGATAAGGGTGCCAGTCTTCCATCCGAGGTGGTCAAGGGAATTCCAGCTCCTGTCATTATTGTTGCTCAGAATGGGACAGGAGATTATAAAACGATTAATGACGCTATTCAAGCAGCACCTGATAATAGTGCCCTAACCACGATTATTAAAGTGAAGAACGGCACGTATAAGGAGAAGGTGCTTGTACCTTCTAGTAAGATGAATATTAGTATCATCGGTGAGAGCCGGGAAGGTACCGTACTTATTAACGGTGACTCCGCGAAAACCATTGGCTCAGATGGTAAAGAAATGGGCACCAGCGGCAGTTATACACTAAAGGCTGCTGCAACTGATTTCACACTGGAGAACATGACGGTTGAGAACAGTGCTGGGCGGGATGCCGGTCAGGCAGTCGCTTTATATGCTGAAGGAGACCGGGGAGTGTACAGAAATGTTAAGCTTCTAGGATATCAGGATACCCTGTTCGCAGATAAGGGAAGAGCTTATTTCGTCGACAGCCATATTGAAGGTACAGTGGACTTTATCTTCGGTAATTCCGCTGCTGTATTCGAGAATAATGTGATTCAAAGTGCGGGTGCTGGCTATGTTACTGCGCCTTCCACGGCAGCGGGTAAGCCTGGTTATGTGTTCATCAATAATCGACTAACTGCCAGTGAGGACGTTGCTGCTGGAACCGTTGATTTGGGCCGGCCATGGAGAGAATACGGCAGCTCTACCTTCATTAATACGGAGATGGGAGCTCATATTCGTGCTACTGGCTGGCATGAATGGTATGAAGGTCGTTCCAAAACTGCACGGTTCTCTGAGTTTTTAAGTTACGGAGAGGGTGCTAATGCAGCTTCACGTTACAGCTGGTCCAAACAATTAACAGCAGAAGAGGCGGCTGCCTATACGATTGAAGCTGTGCTTGGTGGAAGTGATGGCTGGAATCCACAGCAATCCAAGATTTTAGTGGGACAAGAGCAGATACCTGCGGTACATGTCTCTTCAATTACTTTAGCGGGTAAAGATGGAATTAGCAGCATTGAGTCGAAGGGCAGTGCCTTGCAGCTGCAAGCCTCTGTGCTTCCAGAAAATGCGACGAATCCTAAAGTTATCTGGACGGTAACTGAAGCAGATGGGGTAACCTCAACGGATAAAGCGGTTATTGATGAGAAGGGCTTGCTTACAGCTAGAAAGAACGGTAGCGTTCAAGTAACGGCGCGAGCTCTAGATGGAAGTGGAGTATCCGGAAGCCTAGAGATTAACATCAGCGGACAAGATGAGATTGCCCGTAATCTGCCCGCTGCAACGCTGAACGGACCGGTCACAGTGGTGGCAGGACAGGATTTCACTTACCGTGTAGGGCTTACAAATGTTACTACCTCCGTCTACAAGGAAGTGTATGCTGTAGACTTTACCATGGCATATGACGTATCTGGTGTGGAATTTGTATCTGCTCAGACCTTGCCAGACGGATTCAGCATCACTCATATTAATGAGGACAGTCCAGGTCTAATAACAGTTAGTGTAGCTGGAACGGAGGCAGGAAATATCCTGACCGATGATGCAGAATTCTTAGAAATGGTCTTCAAAGCGAAGAAGACAAACCGTGAAATCGCCGTGCCGCTTGGATTTATTTCCTTCCGAGGATCCAACACAGATGTTGATTTTGACATCCTGCATGAGGCACAGTCGTTTGTTCATGTCATGCCTATATCCGTCATGGAGATAAAAGTCTCCTCCAAAGATAATGTGAGCGAAATCAAGTCAGGGCAAACCCTGCAAATGGCAGCTGTAATCCTGCCGGACCATGCATCCGATCCAGCAGTGAGCTGGTCAGTGGTGAATGAGGATGGATCAGCTACTGAGCGAGCATCTATTACGGATACCGGCTTGCTCACTGCAATTGCAGCAGGCAAGGTAACCGTGAAAGCGGCAGCTAAAGATGGCTCTGGTGTTGCAGGCACGATGTCCATTGAGATTATGGCAGAATCGCAGGTTTCAGAATCGGGCGGTACTTCAACTTCAATGACAGTCAAACCAGTGAAACAACCGGAACCAACTGTGAACGCAGATGGAGTTACTCTTTCCGTGACAGCGGATGTGAATGGTAAAGCTATTGCAGAGGTATCCTCAGCGATTCTGCAACAAGCAATTGGCTCAATGCAGAATGGAGTATTGAGAATCACAGTGAAGCCAGCCTCTGCCAGCTCGGTGATTGAACTGACCTTGCCAGCTCGTGAGTTGGCTGGAGCGGGAGCAAAAGCAATTCAACTTTTAGAAATAGACATGGGATTGTCTACGTTCCGAATAAATGCTGACCTGCTTCTTGCGATGGCAGGATCTGACGCCGCAAGCGTGAAGCTTGTAGTTGGCAAAGTTGACGCGAAGACACTGTCGCTTCAGACGGATGTCGGGGATATTTATGAGTTTAAGTTCTTTGTTGATGGCAAACAGTTTGACAGCTTTGGGCGTGGACTGAAGGTTGAACGGGATTACAAACCAAAGACAACTTCAGGTGTAGAACAAATAGTAGCCTACCAAATCCGTGAAGACGGGACTGTAGAGGTGGTTAGAAATTCCCGGTTTAATCCGACAACTGGCAAGATCATCTTCAGACCAGACAATTCCGGCAGATTCGCAGTAGCATATGCGGAAAATTCCTTTAAGGATATCGCTGGACTAGGCTGGGCACAAAATAGCATTCAAGCCCTTGCCGCCAGAGACATTCTGAATGGCACCGGAGATCATAACTTCGGGCCACAGCTGAATGTAACTCGGGCACAGTTCCTAAAGATGCTGATGCTTGCATTAGAGCTAGAGGAAGGTAATGCGGCAAGTACATTTAAGGATGTTTCGCTGGATGCTTGGTACTACAGCTCCGTTGCTGCTGCTCAGCAGCTAGGAATTATTCAGGGCAGATCTGATGGAACCTTCGGTGCTAATGAAACAATTAGCCGTGAGGAAATGGCGTTGATGGCTTATCGTGCAGCACAGCTCGCTAAGCTTACGGTCGTGGAAGTGGACCAGCCAGTGAATTTCAATGATGCCGCTGATGTTTCAGCCTACGCTCGTGAGGCTGTACAATTCATGAGCGGAGCAAAGATTATTCAAGGTGTGGGCAAAGATAACTTTGCACCTAAAGCCAATACAACTCGTGCTCAGGCAGCTGTTATTGTCTATCGATTGTTCCAGCTAAATCCTTAAATTTCAAGTTGACACCCTGTGTGATTTATCATATTATGATTGGAGTTGTTATAAGTAAATAAACCAAACTCTATCCAGTGGATGGAGTGGCGGAACTTTGTCAAAGATGTATTCTTTGGTTTCAATCGCCCCTTGTCATTTCGATGACAAGGGGCTTTATTATGTTAATGAGCTTGCTCAAGAGAAAGGGAAGAGGTTTACGATGAATATGAAGTTATTCAAATATGCTTTACTAGTTTTTTTAGGCGCTTGTAGTTATGGCTCACTCTCTACGATCGTCAAGCTTGGAATGAACGATGGCTTTAGAATGAAACAATTGGTAGGATCACAATACTTTTTTGGATGGTGTATGCTGCTCTTGCTGGTCTTATTATTTTCTCGAAAGAAATTAGGGTTAAAAACAGGCGGGAAATTATTAGCCGCTGGGATCACCATCAGTTTAACTGGCATTTTTTATGGCTTCGCCGTTGAACAATTACCTGCTTCGATTGCGATTGTACTGTTATTCCAATTTACTTGGATCGGTGTAATTCTGGAGGCGGTTGTAGATCGAAAACTTCCTAGTCGGGAAAAAGTGATTTCGATGGTTATCCTTCTAATTGGTACAGTATTAGCGGGGGGCATCCTTGAGCCGAGTATAGGTGGAATTACGACCACTGGTGTGATTTTTGGCTTAATGTCAGCCGTGTCGTTTGCTTTCTATATTTTTGTGAGTGGAAGAGTAGCTACGCAGGTGCCTGCCGTTAATAAAAGCTTGTATATGACCACTAGTGCAATGGTTATTATTATGACTGTTTTTTCGCCTTCGTTTTTATATGACGGTGCGATTACCGATGGGCTTTGGAAATACGGCCTACCTCTAGGTTTGTTGGGCATCGTAATTCCAGTTCTGTTCTTTTCGATCGGGGTTCCGAAGCTGGGTTCAGGTCTAGGCGCGATTTTAGGGGCAGCGGAGTTACCGGCAGCTGTAGTAGCCTCCGTGTTAGTTCTGCAAGAAGAGGTATCATTACTTCGCTGGATCGGGATTATCGTAGTTCTGATCGGGATCGCAGCTCCACAAATCCTACCGATGGGGACAGGGAAAAAGTCATCCAAACAATCACCAAAACAATCACTCCGTAAGGTAGAACTTTAATCGGCAAACTGGCATCGATGGTATGATCTGATCCTGAGAGGATTAGATTATCTATCGGTGTTTTTTTGTGGAAAAAAAGATTGGTGTTAATTTTTCTGGTATCGATAATGGATGTCTATTATATAGTGGTTCTATTCTTAACTAAATGGAGATGACCACTTATGAACACTAAAAACTATGACTATTTTAAAACGCTGCATGATCAAAAATATTCACTGATCCTGTACAACTGCTGGGATGTAGCCTCGGCTAAAGCAATAGAGCAAGCTGGATCAAAGGCGGTAGCAACCAGCAGCTATTCCATGGCGGAAGCGTGGGGATATTCGGACGGTGAACAGCTTACATTTGAGCTTATGCTTTGGATGATTTCAAGGATTGCCGAACGGGTAACGGTTCCATTGACCGTAGACATCGAAGGTGGATATGCTATAGATGAGGATATTTTAGCGCATAACATGGAGCAGTTATTTCAATTAGATATCTGTGGTATCAATTTTGAAGATCAGATCGTAAATCATCCTAACAATGAACTATGGGAGACCAGCGAACAAAGCCGGAGGATCAAAACCATACAACAAGTAGCCTCCGAACTGCAAAAGCGGGTGTTTATTAACGCTAGAACGGATATCTTTTTCAAGGCTAAGGAACATTCGATGGATCTAGTCAATCAAGCTATAGAACGTACCTATGCTTATGCAGACGCTGGAGCGGATGGGATTTTTATACCGGGGCTCGCTGATCCAAGCTTGATTGAACAATTTGTTAAAAAATCGCCACTGCCTGTGAATATCATGGTTATGGACAGTATGCTTTCAAATCATGAATTGCAAAATATTGGCGTGAAACGGATTAGCTATGGACCGCGTAGTTTCTTTCAGGCACAACATAACCTCCAAGAAAATGCCCGGCAAATGCTTGATGCCTCAGGACTTTATTTAGAAATGAGCTAACCACACTATGATAACTAATGAGCAGGATATCGATAAATATTATAAGATGCTGGTCGAGAAAAACTCGAATTATGAGGGCGTATTTTTTGTAGGAGTGAAAACAACGGGCATCATGTGTAGGCCAACTTGTCCCGCTAAAAAGCCATTAAAAGAAAATTGTGAGTTTTTTGCTACAGCCAAGGAAGCCTTATTAGCTTCATATAGACCTTGTAAAAGGTGTCAGCCGCTATCCAATCCAACAAAAATGTCTCCTGAAGTAAAGCTGCTAGTAGAAGCTATTGAGAGCAATCCGGAACGAAAATGGACAGATAAAGATTTTGATGAGCTGTCTATTAGTGCAAACACGGCACGCCGCCAATTTAAGAAACAATTTGGAATGACCTTTATCGAATATGCACGTTCTAGACGTTTAGGACTGGCATTCAAACATATTAGGAATGGGGATTCAATCATTAACGCACAACTGGAAAGCGGGTACGATTCGAGCAATGGGTTTAGGGATGCTTTTTCACGAACGATGGGGACTGTCCCGAATCATTCCAAGCAGATTAAAGTGCTGTACTGTACTTGGATAGAAACGATATTGGGTTCTATGCTGGCCATCTCCGATGAAGAGAGTCTTTTACTGCTGGAATTTGTGGATCGCAAGGGACTTGAAAATGAAATCAAGAGATTACGCACTCGCTTAAATGCAACTATATTACCTGAAAAGGTAGCCGTCCTTCACCAAATTGAGGAGGAATTGAAGCTGTATTTCACCGGTGAACTTACGGAATTTACAACGCCGGTTCGTTATCTGGGCTCAGACTTTCAGCAAAAGGTGTGGAATGAACTCCGGAAAATACCTCTGGGACAGACAGCTTCTTATAAGGAGCTTGCAGAGAAAATCAACAATCCTTCTGCTTGCCGCGCTGTAGCAAGGGCGAATGGCACCAATCAACTTTCAATCTTGGTTCCATGTCATCGAGTGATAAATAGCAATGGTGAATTGGGGGGCTATGGAGGCGGGCTTGCCAGAAAAGAATGGTTAATCAAACATGAGTCTAACCGCTCCTTAAAGCAGAATAATTTCATTTAACTACTTCTCTCTATTACGGAGAAAGTGATGGGTCCCCTTACTTCAAGGCAGGAGATTCATCACTTTCTGTACTTAAATATTGAACTAACATGTCCACAAATCGGTTAGCAATTTGAATATCCTGAAGTTCGTTGTTGAAATCGTCTTTGGAAATCAGGCTCATTTTCTGCAATAAACCCATCATAGACGTGAAGATGAAATGAGCAGTGGATAAGGGTTCTGTATCAAATTTTAATGATCCATCTTTAACTCCGGCCTCCAGAGCATCCATTAAGAAATGTCGTTCTTTACCCCGCATCACAAAATTTCTGTAATTTTCTTTGAGTTCTTTACTGTAATCATAGGCTTCAAAATGCAAATCGAATAGAAGAATGAATTTGATGTAACCTGGGTGTTGCCGGGCATAATCAATCCAAGCATTAAGCATCGAAGCAAGCATTTGCTTACCATTCATTTCAATTGAAGAAGGTGCGCTTCTAACAAATTGCGTCATGCTCTCCAGAATTTCCATCTGGACCTCAAAAATCAGTTCGTTCATGGACTGGAAATGCTTATAAAAGGTAACCCGGCTTACACCAGCCACGTCGCAGACATCCTTAATATTAACTTTGAGAAAGCTTTGCTTCATAAAAAGATCCTTCGCCGCAGCAATCAATTCTTCCCGGTTTCTGTTTTTTAAATTCTGGTGCCAGTTCTCAGTCATGGGTTACACTCCTTTCTTGTTCTTTTTTTGGTTTTTGTAAGGTGATGAAAAAGGCAGATGCCAGGATAATTGCCCCAAAAATATAGGGGATATCCATGTGTTTGTCAAACATCAATCCCGCTAAAATGGGTCCAAGTATGTTTCCTATGCTGGTATACGTTGTATTTAATCCGGCAGCATATCCTTGCCGATCACCAGCTGAGTTGGCAATCAATGTACTTACTGTGGGTCGTAAAAAAGCATTAAAAGCAAAAAATAAACCGGATACAACTAATAAATAACCTAAATTGATCTTGAATATCATCAACAATAAGGTTATAGCGGTCATCACCAATGATATACGTATAAGCTTTATCTCGCCAAGTCTCTTAATCAGATGATCAAGCAGCCAGATCTGCACAATAATGCCTATAATAGCACCAACCGTAATAATGATTGAGATTTTCGTTGCATCAAAACCGTATTTTTGTTCCACAAAAAGGGCGTACACCGTTTCATAATTCATCAGACCAAATGTCATGATCAGAATGAGCAGAAGATAGCGGAAATAGGACGTCCGGAATGAATTTACGATTTGATTACGAATAGATTCCCGAGGGGCCCATTTGTTAACGGGTTTCCGTTTTTCCTTTGGTAGTGTCTCTGGCATATAAAAACAAAGTATCGTAGCGATAAGTCCAAGTCCACCCGCAAAAAAATAAGGCGTCCGTATGCCAAACCCAGCGATAATGCCGCCTAACCCTGGACCAAGTACCATACCCAAATTCATGGAGGCCCCCAAGTACCCCATACCTTTAGCGCGGGTTTCATGGGTGGTGATATCAGCGACGTAGGCCATATTGGAAGGAACCATGATTCCGATACCTATACCCCCAATAAATCTAGCGACATAGAGTAGGGGCAATGTCGTAGAGACAGCAAATATCAGATCTGAAAGTACGGTTAAAAACATTCCGGAAATGATCATTGATTTTCTTCCCCATTTATCCGAAAGCTGTCCCCCTATAGGTGAAAAAATAAACTGTGCTGCTCCAAAAGCTGCAATAAGATATCCGGCAGCAGCTCCTGACGCATTAAACAGCTTCAGATACTCAGGTAGAATGGGAATAACCATACCTTGCCCTAATAAAGCGATAAATAGATTCAACATCAGAATGAAAAGTGGAAATCTAGCAGACTTAGATAAGCTGCTCATATCTTAGCCCTCCCATATGGTTTACACTATGTAATTCTTTACTCGATGTAAACCATGATAATGGAATGATGGGCCCTTGTAAAGGTGTATCTGAAATATAGGATACGTCGTTTTTTGTGCGTTTTTTCAAGTAAAAAAAGTACTGTTTTAAACAAAAGAAGGAAAATTTATGAATTCACATCATTATCCAAGTATGATAGCATGATCTATATATTTTGGTGTAAAGCGCGGGCTTATCTTAATAAGATTGGAGCGAACATCATGCTTAAGGTTCTGATCGTGGACGATGAACCCTGGGTTCTTGAGGGGCTAAGGACGATGATCGACTGGGAAAAATTCGGTTATGAAGTTTGTGGTGAAGCTCAAAACGGCACGGATGCGATGAGGCTTATCCAGGAGAATAAACCGGAACTGGTTCTTACGGATATTAATATGCCTGTAATTAACGGACTTGAGCTTATTACAAAGTTGAATGAGGTCATGGAGAAACCTCCTAAATTTGTGATTCTGTCTGGATATGATGACTTCAAGTATGCACGTACGGCATTGCGCCAGCGGGTAAATGAATATTTATTAAAACCCATTGATGATGAAGAAATAGAGGCTTTATTAAGCAGGATCACTCCAATAATCCAAAATGAAATCGCTTCCAATGAGGAGTTTGATAAAAAGCAATTTTTTATCGTAAATAATATCATCAACCGCCTGATCCAAGGGGAGTATAACGAAAATTTAGAGCTTCTAACCCGAAACACCTTGAAGCTTCAAGCGGATGCAGAGTTAATGTGTATTCTTATCGAACCGGCCTCCTCTATGAATCCATTCCAACCGCAGATAAGTGATTATTTTTCCGAGGAACACTTCTGCTTCTTTCAAGACGGATCGGGAAGAGCGGGGATCATTCTTCAGTCTGCTTCTATCGGCAATGAGAGCCTGGAGACTATCGTCAACCAGATGCATTCAGATCTCACTGAACAATCACAGGAGCTGGTCTTTTTAGCACTTAGCAGCAGAATGGTCGGGGTGAGCTCGATTCGAGAGATTTATAGGCAGGCACTTGAGGTATGGAAACGAAAAACGCATCAGCAGAAAAGAGGGGTCTTTTATTATAGTGAGCTTAGGAACCTGAAAAAGGAAGAACCTCATGAGGACCATTTCAGACAGCTGCTGCATAAGGTCCAAACGAATGATACGGAACAGATCCAGCCTTGTGTAAAAGAAGCGTTCACTGCTTTCGTTGAGAATCTGTTGACCCTTGAAGTTGTAAAAGCAAAAGTGGCCCATTTAGAGCTTACGATCTGTAGAATTATAGCTCAAATGAATGGAGACCCGGATACGATTATGATTAAGCTTCAGCAAGAATACGGAAATCTAGGTGAGCTTAGTGATTATTTTATATTAAGCCGTTATGTACAAAGTCTGTGTGAACGGGCTGCCGTCTATCTGTCTGAACTAGAGCAGCAGAATGAACAAAATACGATTTACAAGGTTATTCAGTATGTGGATCGGGAATTTCGGAATAAATTAAAGCTTCAGGATTTGGCACAACAATTTCATATTAATTCTACCTATTTGGGACAACTGTTCAGAAAGCAAACGGGTCAGGGTTTTAGTGAATACCTAAATGCCAAACGGATTGAAGAGGCAAAAAGTCTGCTGAAGCGAACACAGTTAAAGATATCGGATATAGCGGTGCAGGTGGGATTCTCTAACACTGATTATTTTATAGATAAGTTTAAGCTGCTTGTAGGGGTAGTACCATCCGTGTATAAAAATGAGAATAAGAACCAACAGCTCTAGGGGAAGCAAGGTGTTTCATATGGAGAGAAAAAAATTCAGATTTAGAAAAGTAGTGAATGATATTCCCTTAAATTATAAATTTTCCCTTATTTATATCATAGGTGTTCTTCTCCCTATCATTATTATTAACCTTGTTTTTTTGGATCGGATTTCCGATCTGATCAAATCGAGAGAGCAGCAGAATCTAGAGATATCCTTAGAAAGAGCCCGAAAGGATATTCATGACTTCATTGAAGGTGGGGTAGCTGTCAGCTATACGCTTTCTGCTGATAAGAACCTGTATGAATTGCTTGAGCGGACGTATGGGAACTCTATTGAATTCTATGACACTTTTGATGAACAGCTAAGAGGCCGCATGAATAGCTATATGCCGGTGAACAATCAGATTGAACGGATTACTGTATTCACGAACAATGATTCCATTGTTTCTGGCAGCAACTATCAGGTCATCAATGAAAAGGTTATGAATAGTGAATGGTATAAGCAGTCGAAGGCTGCGAATAAACATCTGTTTCTTGCCGCTTATCATATGAGTGACATCTCTAGTGTGATTTCTACAGCGCCTTATTTGAGTGTTATTGAGCGAATGGACGCTTACAGCTCATACAATAAATTTGAAAAGCTGCTTAGAATTGACTTGGATCTCAGTAAAATATATGACGTGATTATCAGAGAAAAAGATTACTTGAGTCTTTATCTGGTTAACGAGCAGGACGAGATTATTATGTCTGCCCAAAGCGGGTATCAAAGAGGCACCACGGAACCTTATCCCGTGTTCAAGCTGCAGGATGATGAGCGCAAGGAGGATGTGCATATTGTACCCGTCGGCGGAGCTAGTTATATAAAAGGCTGGCGGATAATAGGAATTACACAAGGTGAGCGTATTGCCCAAGCGATAATGGAGATTAGGATTTATGCAGGGATTCTGGCGTCCATTGTCACGCTAATCACAACCGCTTTTTTATATGTGATGTTAAGATCCTATAATTATCGGGTGAAACGGTTATCCAGACATATGCAGAAAGTATCCAATGAGAAATTTGAGCTGATTCGGATTGATGAAGGCCAGGATGAGATCGGGGGCCTGATCCGTAATTTTAACAGGATGACCACTACCATTAATTCCTTGATCAATGATGTATATAAACTGGAGATTCAAAAAAATAATCTGGAGATGGAAAGAGTAAGGGCTGAGCTGAATTTCCTGCAAAGCCAGATGAATCCGCATTTTCTGTTTAATACGTTAAATGCCATTTTGGTAGTCTGTACTAAAAATAATTACTCAGATGTTACGGATATCATTAAGAGTTTATCGAAATTACTTAGACGGCTGCTGAGCTGGAAAGAGGATCTCGTTACCTTGGAAGAAGAAATGACTTTCATTGAGATGTATTTGAAAATTGAAAAATTCCGGTTCAGGGATAAATTCGACTATCAATTTGAGATCGATGAGCAGTCGCTTCAATATAAGATTCCCAAGCTAAGCATGCAGCCGCTCGTTGAGAATTCCTGCAAACATGGTCTACAGGCCATAGAGGGACTAGGTGTGATAAAAGTGAAGACGTTAGTGGAGGAGGGACGATTAAAAGTTACCGTCTCTGATAACGGTAAAGGGATAGAGCCAGAGAAGCTGCAAGAATTATTAGGTAATGTTCAAAATGAAGCGTCTTCGGGAACGAATATCGGAATCCGCAACGTGTACCGCCGATTAGAATTGTACTATGAAGATCAGGTCCGTTTTGATATCAGCAGCGTTCCGGATGAAGGGACCATTGTCACTTTTGACATTCCACTAAAACTCCTGGAACGGAAGAATAGCTAGAAAGTGAGGGACCCCCAATGAAATACAAAGTATTATTGATCGATGATGAGCCTAGTGCGCTTGAAGCGATGCAGCTGTGGATTGATTGGCAGGAGCTTGGCTTTGAGGTATGTGGAACCTCCAGCAATGGCAAAGAGGGGCTGGAGCTAATGAAACAGCTAGAGCCAGATCTTGTAATTACGGATGTTAATATGCCGCTAATGAATGGGCTGGAGATGGTCGCAGCTTGGCAACAAGCTGAGATTAAGGAGATCAAATTTGCCATACTAAGTGGTTATAGTGAGTTTGAATATGCCAAGACAGCTATACATTATGGAATTAATCATTATCTGATGAAGCCAGTGTTTCCGGAAGAGGCGGCAGAAGAATTGCTGGAGATATATCAGGAGCTGGAGCAGGAAGCTCAGAAGCGCAGTTTAAATCAAATAGCCTCCGCGGAGGAGGCTGTTTCTCTCCTGAAAGGAATGCTGCATGAGAAAGCTGAGCAGTTGAATCAGGAGATCCTTAACCGACTATCGGAAGGGAAAAGCCATTGGAATATTTGTTTGATACAGACAGAGCCGGTTTTGTATACGGAGATCAGAGAGCAAGCCTCAGCCCTCCTAACCGATAAAGATTCGATGTTCCTGATGGATCTGGAGAGTCATTGTTTTGGAATCGTATATGGATACAATTCATTGTCCACTGAGGGAGCTGTGATCGATCAGATTGCAACTCCTTTGCTGAATGAACACCCCAAACAAGCTTTATATATTGCAACAGGTGCTGGTGTAGGCTCCTTGCTTCAGATCGGGAACAGTTTCCGAATGGCGAAAGAAGCATTAATGTATTATTTTTATTTTTCTGAAAATGTAGAGATCCTGACTTATCAGGAGATTAAGGATAGTCCCTTTAGTTATCATTATGATCAAATTCAACTGATGGATGACTTGATAAGACCGATTAACACCCTGGACTCCGCAGGCTTTAGCCAAGCTGTGAACTCGGCAGCCCGCAGTTTCCGGGAACAGCGCATCGCTCCAGAGGTTGTGAAGAAAATTGTTATTCATATGATGTATAAGATTATTGAGTTTACCTCGGAAGCCAGTGAAGTTCATGAGTCCTCCTTATCTAATCAAATTAGAATCCCCGCGATGTTAGACTCAATGATCACCTTGACGGACTTAATGCGTAATTTGCTATTCTGCGGCGAGGCCAGTATCGATATCCTTCTTAAGGAACAAAACCTAAAATCACAGGGGATTGTTCAGGAGATTAACAATTATATTGAAGAGCATTTTCGCGAATGTCTTACTATTAAGAGACTATCAGAGGTTTTTTTCCTGCACCCGGTATATCTGGGTCAATTATTGATCAAGAAGAACGGTATTAATTTCAATGAACAGCTGCATAACCTCCGAATAAAAGAGGCAGTACATTTACTTCAACAAAATAAATTAAAAAATAGTGAAATCGCTGAAAAAGTGGGCTATGGCAATTATAGTCAGTTCCTCAAGCAATTTGAAAAAAAGCTGCATATGAGCCCTAACGAATTTAAAAACACTAATACCTAAACTTTTTGGGGGTACATCTTTAATTCTGGCGTATTTTCAGAAGATTATCACCTCTATAATTTAACTTGTAAGGGCTTACAACATTGTTACACCAACAAATATATGGAGGTGCTTTATGGGGGGCAAGTTAATATCCAAATGGAAACTTAGTCTGATTGCTGTGTTATCCCTAAGCTTTACCTTAGCAGGGTGCGGAGGAAATAACAGCAACAATACGACGGCTAAAGGGGAAGACAAACCAGCAGAAACAGCCACTTCAACTGCTGCAGGAACAGATTCTGATAAGATTGAACCTTTTGAAATTAGTATCTTTCTTGGAGAAGCAGGCCAGCAACCAACACCAGATAATAAAATTTACAAAATGATTAAAGAAAAAACAGGCGCATCCTTCAATTTCGAATTCTTAGCTGGGGATCTTAACCAGAAGCTAGGCGTAATGATTGCCGGTCAGGATTATCCGGATTTGATGACTGCCAATACTAAGCTGACAGGAGCGGAAGCTTTTATCCCGCTTGAAGATTTGATTGAACAATATGCTCCAAACTTGAAAGCGCATTACGCAGATTACTGGAACATGATGAAAGACCCGAATGATGGACATATTTATACGCTTCCGAATTATGGTGCGTATAACGGTAAAGTGAATACAACCTATTATGCAGGTCCTGCTTTCTGGATTCAGAAGGACATCCTGAAAGATGCTGGTTATCCAAAGGTGAAGACCTTGGACGAGTATTTTGACCTCATTGTGAAATATAAAGAAAAAAATCCAACTATCGATGGAACGCCAACCATCGGATTCGAAATTCTTAACAACGACTGGAGAAACTGGGGATTGTTTAACGCTCCTCAGCATCTGATCGGGCACCCGAATGATGGCGGAGTGGTTGTTAATGATAACGTTGCAGAAATCTTCGCAGATAAAGACTACGCTAAGCAATACTATCAAAAGCTTAATGAAATGAACCAATTGGGCGTTATCGACCAAGAAACATTTGTGCAAAACTACGATCAATATTTGGCAAAACTGTCCAGTGGAGCCGTTCTGGGAATGTTTGATCAGCACTGGAACTTTGGTTCAGCAGAAGATTCACTCCGGACACAAGGTAAAGATGAAAGAACTTATGTAGGACTTCCACTTGTGTTTGATACCAGCACTAAAGATTATTATCTGGATCGCCCAGCGCTGAACTTGAATAATGGCTTCGGGATCAGTATCAATGCCAAAAATCCTGAAAGAATTATTAAACTAATGGATACATTGATTCAAGAAGATTGGCAAAAAATCTTCACTTGGGGTATCGAAGGTGAAGATTATCAAGTGGAAAATGGCCGCTTTATAAGAAATGAAGAACAACGGAAGAACGCAGTTGATGCTACATGGAAGCTCAGCAACAAAGCAGATGCTTGGTATGCTACAGCTCCGAAATTGCAAGGATTCTTTGAGGATGGAAACTCAACAGATGCTGCGGCTCAACCAGAAGAATACCGGGCTGCACTCAAGCCGTATGACAAGGAAATCCTTGATGCTTATGGCTTCAACAGTTATGTGGATTTCTTCAGCGAGCCTGAGCCGAACCCAGTAGCTTATCCAGCTTGGTCCATAGATCTTGTTGAAGGCTCAGATGCCAAAATTGCCGAAACGAAGCTGAATGAATTGCGAACCAAGTACCTGCCAAAAGCAATCTTGGCCAGTCCATCAGAATTCGATAAGGTTTGGAATGACTTTGTTGGAGAAATTGGTAAAGCGAATGTCAAAGCCTATGAAGACAAAATCAATGAACAGCTTAAATGGAGATTTGATACTTGGAGTGTTAAATAGTTAGAGCTTGCTTAAAAATCAGAAAGTGGTGGCTTATTAGGCCAACCACTTTCTGAAATATATGGATGATGTGGGGAGAAAACATATATGGATGAGATATTAACGGGGAAAAAAGTTAACCGGCATCCTAAAAGAAAAAAGAAGCAACCGATTACTATGACCTTGATTAAGAATCAGAAACAGCTGATTTGGATGTCGGTTCCATTAATGCTTTATATTATACTATTTGCTTATGTTCCCATCTGGGGATGGACGATGGCTTTCCAAGATTATAAACCAGCTAGAGCATTTAGTGAACAAACATGGGTGGGTTTAAAACACTTCAAGTTTCTTTTTACGGACGATAGCTTTTTGAGAGTACTGCGCAATACGTTGGCCATGGGCCTAATTAATCTAGTTCTAGGATTTGTGACTGCGATAATACTGGCATTGCTGCTTAATGAGATCAAAAATGTATTTTGGAAAAGAACCGTTCAGACCATATCCTACTTGCCTCACTTCCTCTCTTGGATTATTGTAACAGGCATTGTAGCTACTTCTCTTTCGGTTAATGACGGGATTATCAACATCGTGCTCATGAAATTGCATCTCATTGATTCACCGATCCTTTGGTTGAGTGAAGGGAAGTATTTCTGGGGTATTGTAGGTGCTTCACACGTCTGGAAAGAAGTCGGATGGAGTACTATCATCTACTTGGCGGCTATCGCCTCTATTGATCCGGCTTTATATGAAGCTGCTGAGATTGATGGAGCGAACCGGTATAAGAAAATGCGTCATGTAACTTTGCCGGGCATGAAAGCAACCATTGTAATCCTGTTAATAATGTCCGTAGGACATGTACTGGAAGCTGGATTTGAGGTTCAGTACTTGTTAGGAAACGGGCTTGTCGTAGATTGGTCGGAAACGATTGATATATTTGTATTGAAATATGGTATAGCGCAAGGGAATTATTCCTTAGCTACCGCGGGTGGTATTTTCAAAACAGTCGTAAGTGTAACGTTGCTGCTATTAGCTAACTGGACTGCGAAGCGGCTAGGGGAAGAGAGGCTGTTATAATCATGGAAAAAACTCAATTGATTCCTCAAAAATCTCCAAAAAGTAATGCTGGAAACCGGATGAAAAATCTGAGGTTCGAACCCGTAGTGTTCAGCACCTTCAATACTATATTTATGGTTTGTCTAGTTATTGTTACCTTGTATCCATTCCTGAATACTATAGCAGTCTCCTTTAATGCGGGGAATGATACCATCCGCGGCGGCATTTATTTATGGCCTAGAGAGTGGACCATACAGAACTACAAAGCGGTTTTTGCCTCAGGTACAATTTATAATGCTTTTTGGATTTCGGTAGCACGAACAGTGATATCTACGATCCTGAATCTATTTTTAACTACGATGCTTGCGTATACATTAAGCCGGAAAGAATATGTTTTCCGCAAACATATTACCTTTATATTCGTCCTTACCATGTATTTTAGTGCGGGTCTGATTCCAAACTATTTCCTTATGAAGGATCTTCATTTGCTCAATTCGTTCTGGGTATATGTAATCCCGTCCATGGTAAGTGCATTTAATATGATCGTTATCCGTACTTATATTGGTACCTTACATGAGAGTCTTATGGAATCTGCAAGAATCGACGGTGCCGGGGAATTCAAGATCTTCATGAAAGTAGTCTTCCCTTTGTGTAAACCTGTTCTTGCTACCATCGCCCTTTTTGTTGCAGTAGGTGCGTGGAACCAATGGTTTGATGCGTTTATCTACACCTCTTCCCGCCAGAACTTGAGTACATTGCAATATGAATTAATGAAGCTGCTATCCTCTACTATGAACTCGAACAGTAACCCTAGTGTAAATAATGGGACAGGGATGACTCAGGAGTCGGTACATGCCATGGTTACACCAATCTCCATACGGGCAGCCGTTACGATCGTTGCTTCGGTTCCAATTTTGCTAGTTTATCCATTCATGCAGAAATATTTTGTGGTCGGTCTAAATGTAGGAAGCGTGAAGGAATAAGGAGCTTGCAATCACTATTAAGTAATAGGAAGGTTGTCTGTTAAATTATGACCCCATCTTCAATCACATACACGAATCCGATACTTCCAGGCTTCTATCCGGATCCAAGTATCACTCGGGCAGGGGATGACTACTATTTAGTTTGCAGCTCCTTTGAGTATTTCCCTGGCGTACCTATTTTTCATAGTCAGGATTTGATTCACTGGACACAAATAGGTCATGTGCTCAATCGTGTAAGTCAGCTGGATACTCGTAAAAGCAAGAGCTCTGGGGGGATATTTGCCCCAACGATCCGGTATCATGAAGGAACGTTTTACATGATAACGACCGAAGTACACGGGAAAGGAAATTTCTATGTTACGGCTACGGATCCTGCGGGTCCGTGGTCAGATCCGATTAGTATTCCTTATGGAGGAATTGATCCTTCCCTAATGTTTGATGAGGATGGAAAGGTATATGTAACCACCCAGCAGGGGGCAGATTATGACTCCCATGCCATCCAATATGAGATAGATATTGCTACGGGAGCAGCGTTAACAGAACCTGTTGTTATCTGGACTGGGGATGGCGGACCTTGGACGGAAGGACCCCATTTGTACAAAATAAATGGAATGTATTATATCATGACGGCTTCAGGAGGAACGGCTAAGGAACATCGGGAGATCATTGGCCGCAGCTCCTCTCCATATGGACCGTTTGAAGGATTGCCGTATCCAATATTGACGCACAGCGGTACTGACAATCCCATTCAGTATTTAGGGCATGCCGATTTGATTGAGGATCGTAACGGGGATTGGTGGGCCGTATTCCTTGGGGTAAGACTAGTAGATGCAAAATTTACTGTGCTTGGAAGAGAGACTTTCCTTGCTCCCGTAAGCTGGACTGAAGACGGATGGCCGATGATCGATAATAATGAAGACACAGTTGGACTGGAAATGAAGGTTTCACGTGTACCTGGTCAATCGCCAAAACCTAAGACTAGTGGAAGATATGATTTTGATGATCAAGTATTGCCGCTAGGATTAGCCTTTCTGCGGAATCCGGCTGAGGGAAGCTGGTCCTTAAACGAAAGACAGGGATGGTTATCTCTTCGAGGACAATCTGCAGGTCTCAGTGAAGTAGGCCAAGTGGCTTTTGTAGGCAGAAGACAGCAGCATACTTCGGCAGAATGGAGCACGCTGCTTGAAATGCCTTCATCTATTGCTGATGTGGAAGCTGGACTTTGCGCCAGATTAGATGAGAATGCTCATTATGAAATTGGACTTGTTCAAAAAAACGGGCAAACAGTGATTACAGCTCATGTGACTATGGATGGAATAACCCATACAGTGGCAGAGGTTCCAACTACTGCCGAGCGAATTTATTTGAAAGTTAAGGCTGAGCTTACCGAATACAGCTTCCTTTATTCTTTGGATGGGCAGGAGTGGAATAAGCTATCAACAGCAGCAGCGTATCCATTATCCCCTCAAGCTGTAAAAGGAAATGGATTTACGGGTGTTCTTATCGGATTATATGCAACAGGTCATGGCAAGGTGGCTGAGGTGCCTGCCTACTTCGATTGGTTCGATTATCAGTCTTGAATTATTTGAATACTGATATAAATGCGTTTGTCAGGAGGGAACTTGTTGAGACAAGCTAGTGATTACACAGAACCTGCACTAAAAACAATATTTGCTGAGGATTTCAAAATTGGCGCAGCCGTTAACCCGATGACGATACAATCACAGGAGCACTTACTCGCCTATCATTTCAATAGCATTACCGCTGAGAATGAGATGAAGTTTGAAAGTCTGCATCCGCTTGAAGACATTTATAACTTTAAACTAGCAGATCAGTTGGTTGCGTTCGCCCGAAAACATCATATGGCTATGCGTGGGCATACTTTAGTCTGGCATAACCAGACTACGGACTGGTTGTTTGAGGATAAGAAGGGCGGATGTGTAAGCAAAGAGACATTGCTTGCACGGCTCAAATCACATATTCAGACCGTGGTTGGGCGTTACAAGGAAGATATCTATTCTTGGGATGTTGTAAATGAAGTTATTGCAGATGAAGGAGAAGAACTTCTTCGCCAGTCAAAGTGGCTGGATATTGTCGGACCGGAATTTATCGGCAAAGCGTTTGAATTCGCTCATGAAGCCGATCCAAAGGCTTTGTTATTCTACAACGACTATAACGAGTCTAATCCCCTTAAGCGCGACAAAATCTATAAAATGGTGAAGTCGCTGCTGGAACAGGAAGTACCGATCCATGGCGTCGGATTGCAAGCGCACTGGAATCTATACGATCCGGACTTAGATGAAATACGTGCTGCTATTGAGAAGTATGCATCTTTAGGGCTTCAGCTCCAATTGACAGAGCTGGATGTGTCCATGTTCCGTTTCGATGACAAACGAATGGATTTAAAGGTTGCACCTGCCGAACTGCTCGAGCTGCAGGCAGAGCGGTATGAAGCGATGTTTGCTCTGTTGAAAGAATACCGCGACGTGATTAGCTCAGTCACTTTCTGGGGAGCAGCGGATGACTATACATGGCTGGACGGCTTCCCTGTTCGGGGACGGAAAAATTGGCCATTTCTATTCGATGAGCGGCATAATCCTAAGCCGGCTTATCACCAATTGCTTAACGCTGTCACCAAATCATAGAGCGGGTAACCTGCTCAAGCTTGCGAATTATGAACCCGTCCTTTTCAATCCAGGGCGGGTTATTTATACGGGAGGAATAAACATGACAAATACCGCTTATGAGGCTTGGCTCAACTATGGCCAGCTGAAATCAGGATCTCTATACAATCAATATACAAATTGGTGTGGTGAGCTGGTTGTAACGGAGGACAACGAGACGATTCAGGCGGCAGCCGCGGAATTCATACAGGGGATGGCCTCTATGCTGGGCAAAGCGCCACTGCTCACAGCGCAACCAGAAGGACCGTGTATCGTTATAGGAACCTTCCAAGGGGGGAATCCGTTAATTGGTAGAGTATTCGCAGGAGAGCGAACCGATTCACTGGGTCCTGAAGGTTTCCTTATACGTACAAACGCTACTGAGCAATGTATCGCTGTCGGTGCTTCAACGCCTGTTGGAATATTGTATGGCGTATTCCATCTGTTACGGCTGATAGGAACAGAAAGCGAGATAGACGGTCTGAATTTGTCTATGAATCCGGGGAACGGCCTGCGAATGATTAATCACTGGGATAATTTTGATGGCAGTATTGAACGTGGCTATGCTGGACGGTCCTTTTTTTACGAGTCCAATCAATTTCTTAACGATACAAAGCGGCTGCGTGATTATGCCAGATTGATGTCCTCTGTGGGGATCAACGCGATTTCGATTAACAATGTGAATGTTCATGAGCTTGAATCTCTATTTATAACGGAGCAATATTTGCCTGATATCGCGTTAATTGCAGGAATATTCCGCGTATACGGAATTAAGCTATTCCTCAGTGCTAACTTTGCCAGTCCGATACAGATCGGAGCATTGGAGACAGCTGATCCACTGGACCCAGCGGTGCGGCAATGGTGGAAAGATAAGGCTGGTGAGGTTTATCGAGTGATCCCTGATTTTGGCGGGTTTGTGGTCAAAGCAGATTCAGAAAATCGACCAGGGCCATTCACTTACGGGCGTGACCATGCCGATGGCGCTAATATGCTTGGAGAAGCACTGGAGCCGTTTGGCGGAATCGTGATTTGGCGTTGTTTCGTATATAACTGCAAGCAGGATTGGCGTGACCGTAAGACCGATCGGGCCAGAGCAGCGTATGATCATTTCAAACCATTGGATGGCCGATTTAATGATAATGTAGTGCTGCAAATCAAGAATGGACCGATGGATTTTCAAGTCAGAGAACCGGTATCTCCGCTGTTTGGCGCACTGGAACATACCAATCATCTGATGGAGTTTCAGATTGCTCAAGAATATACGGGGCAGCAGCGGCATCTCTGTTATCTTGTTCCACAGTGGAAAGAAGTCCTTGATTTCAATACTTATGCCAAAGGGCAAACTACGCTTGTGAAACATATTGTGGACGGATCGGTGTGGGGAAATAAGTATAATGGTGTGGCTGCTGTAACTAATGTTGGGGATGACATGAACTGGACGGGGCATGGGTTAGCTCAAGCTAATCTGTATGGATATGGGAGATTAATTTGGAATCCGGAGCTGACGGCAAAAGAAATAGCTGAGGAATGGATTCGCCTTACCTTTGGCACTGATGAAGGTCTAGTGGCTGCTATTCGCGGGATGTTAATGGACTCATGGAGGATTTACGAATCTTACACAGCTCCATTAGGTGTGGGCTGGATGGTTAATCCGGATCATCATTATGGGCCGAATGTGGATGGATATGAATACGCCAAGTGGGGAACGTACCATTATGCGGATCATAAGGGCATTGGTGTGGATCGTTCAGTCAAATCGGGAACGGGGTATAGCGGACAGTATATGGGTCTTAATGCATCAAATTATGAGAATCTAGCGTCTTGTCCAGAAGAGCTGCTGCTGTTCTTCCATCATGTTCCATACACGCATGTTCTGCAATCGGGGCAAACGGTTATACAACATATCTACGATACTCATTTCGAGGGGGCAGAGCAGGCTGCACAGCTTCTAGCAACATGGGAATCACTTGAAGGCAGCATGGATAGTGGATTGTATGTGCAAGTGAAGCAACGTCTTGAAGAGCAAGCAGAGCATGCGCAGGAATGGAGAGATCGGATCAATACGTATTTTTACCGCAAGAGCGGAATTGAGGATCTTAAAGGCAGAAAGATTTATTAGATTTTGAACCGAGGGATGATGATAGTGAGCCTCACGATTAGAGCGATTTTGAAAGATTTAATGGGAACTGTGGAACAGGTAGAAGGGACTGTGGATATTCTGAACCCAGGGGAACCGGAAACTGAAGTCACAGGGATTATTACGGCCTTTTCTGCCACACAAAATATTGTGGAGCAAGCAATAGCGTTAGGAGCCAATTTGCTGATCACGCATGAAGGTGTATTTTATAGCCATCATGCGGCGAACGAGTGGTTAGAAGGTGATCCGGTTTATCATGCGAAAAAAAGTCTGATCGGACATTCCCCAATAGCTATTTTTCGTTATCATGATTATTGGCATCGGCAAGAGCAAGATGGGATTATGATGGGTTTGCTGCGAGAGCTGGATTGGTCAGACTATGTGGAAGAGCAGCAAGCGGCTGCTACGATTCTCACTATTCCTGCCATGACTGTACTGGAAGCTGCTCAGTATATTAAAAGTAAGCTAGGGATCTCTTATGTACGCGCTGCTGGTGACCTGTCTCTGTCCTGCAAACGCATAGGGATATTAGTAGGTTACAGAGGGGGCGGGACGATGGCTATTCCACTTTTTAATGATCACAATCTTGATTTAATTATTGCTGGAGAAGGACCAGAGTGGGAGACTCCGGAATATGTGCGGGATGCAGGGCACCAAGGCAGATCTAAAGCGCTCATCATGTTAGGTCATGCGGAGAGTGAAGCGCCGGGGATGAAATATTTAGCTGAAATCTTAGCAGACAAATATCCCATGCTTCCTACCCGGTTCATTGCTGAACAACCCATCTATCAGATGGTTTAATCTGGGGAAATTAAGAGTACGGAATAAATAAACATATTATGGAGAAAATGAAGGGAAACAGGTCACTGAGAAAGGAGTGTTTCAATGGAAATTCCTTTGGAGGCTGATGAAGTATTAAGTCGGATCAAAAAGCTGCAAAGCGACGGAAGCTCGATCAGTAAAAAACAAGTAAAGCAAAGCGACCCAGAGCTTATGAGAAGTGCGCTGTTCTTTTTTCCAAGCTGGGAGCATGCATTGAAAAACGCCGATCTTTTGTAGCCATAGTATTGTAAAAGGAAGCTAAGTGGACAGGGGGATATCTCTGATTCTGCTTAGCTTTTTTCTTTTTTATGAAATCATTCGTGCTGTTCATGTGAAATAATATTAACAAGCTTGCCAAACGGATCGGGGACATAGAAACGACCAACACCCCAAGGTACAGAAACTGGCCCAATATTGGTATTGAAGATTGTCGTTTCTTATTAAATAGGAAAGTACTGGTGAATCACCCCCTTTTTCGCTTGCTTCAGAGCTGTTTTTCTAAAGAAAACGAGTAAACAAGAGCAAAAGAAAGAGAAAATGAAGAGTATGCTTAATATGAAATGAAAAGCATTGCTTTCAACATTATTTTGACCAGAGCCCTCCTTTACAAGAAAACCTTACAAGAGTATGATTCATCTCAGAACTGAGAATTATCTTAAATTTACAATTACATAAGCAATCCGCTTAATTTCCGTTTCTGGAAAGCGGGGGAACCAACAACTGGCAGCCGATGTGAGAGTCGGCACTGGTTATGGGGTGAATCCTGTTCCGGGTGCATAATATGCATCCCTGCAGGTAGGGCAACTCTCACTGCCCGAATCCGACAGCTAACCTCGTAAGCGTATGGAGAGAGGATGAATGGCGTGTTTAGTGATGAATAGCCACAGAGAATCCCTCTGTGGTTTTTTGCTGCGTTTTTAAGCAGATATAGTCGTAGAATTTATTATGAAAGAGGTGTTACCTTTGCCTATCGCTAAACTGAACGGAACTTCGCTCTATTATGAAATCAATGGAACTGGCACTCCGGTTGTGTTTATCCATGGACATGGATTAACACACAGTATGTTCAAACCACAGCTGGAGTATTTTTCCGATAAATATAAAGTGATTTTGTGCGATTTACGGGGGAATGGCAAGTCTGGTAAACTGCTGGAGGCCCCACATGAGATTATTGAGACGCAATGTCTGGATCTGATTATGCTGTTGAATGACCTAGGTATCCGTGAAGCAGTTTTTGTAGGAATCGCCTATGGTGGCTTAGTCGTTCAGCATATTGCCAAACAATATCCTGAGCGTGTAAAAGCCATTGTGGTTGCGGATAGCTTTTGTAGGACTCACGGATCAACAATAGTAGGGAAAATACAAACTATGGCAGCATATTGCAGTTTACTAATGTATTATCTCCCAAGCGAGCTGGTGTTGCCTTCGATTCGGATGATGTACCGAGAGCGCTGGAGTCTGGCCTACAATGAGATTAGAAGAGGGCTGCTGGACAAACGTCCCCGGGAGCTATATCGGCAAAGGCTGGCTACGAGCCATGTTGATTACACCAGATGCTTAAAGGCTTTTAAACGTCCTGCTTTATGTATTGTAGGGGACTTTAATGAATTTGGAGTGAATTGTATGAAGGAAATGGTGTCTCAGCTGCCACATGCGCAGTTGGCGATTATTCCGAACGCATTAGATCCAAGTAATCTGTGCCAACCGGAGCAATTCAATGCGATTCTTCAACGTTTCTTAGAGAAGCAGCAGGGTACTCAGCAGATTAGCTGATCTATTGGGAGACCTTCACAAGCGAAGCGTTTAAGTGAGAAAAAAGACGTCCCATAGCCAGGGAGCACGAGCTGGCTATGGGACGTCCTTTTGGGTTGAACTTTAGGGGAATTCTCCCTAAAGTGAAGGAGATTATGGCTCCTAGAACATGGATTAGGGAAAACTTCCCTAATAATAGGATGTTTTTAGCCATAAATGGGTATTTGCATGAATTTTTAGGGAGGAATTCCCTAAAAACCTCATTTTAAAGCGATTATCGATGAACATTAGGGAGGATTTCCCTAATATAATGGACATCCAATTAAAGGCTGGCTTATCCGTAGTGAAATCTACGAATGAGCCAGCCTTTGGTTATTTTACTAACCGATGGATGTTGAACATTTACAAGCATATTGTACCTAGAACGCCACTTAATGTCCCTACCCTACCACAGCACCAAATATAGCTCACCAGACGTGGGAAAGAACAATAGACTCTAAATAGTTATAGAAGGAGGCGTAGTAAGCAACGCATCTGCTACTCTTGCATTTTGTACAATGCGATCTACTCGTGTAAGATTAAGATAATTCATACTAAAGGAGCTGAGTCATGATGTCTCAAGCTGAAACTATAAAACTGACTTCATTATCTTCAAAAGGGGGCTGCGGCTGCAAAATCGGTCCCGCCGATCTCATGCAGGTTATTCGTAGTCTGCCACCAACTGTTCCTAACCCGGATCTACTTGTAGGTCTTGATACTAGTGATGATGCAGGGGTGTATCGTTTAAGTGATGAATTAGCGTTAGTGCAAACTGTTGATTTTTTCACGCCGATCGTGGATGATCCCTATTCATTTGGTCAAATTGCAGCAGCCAATGCATTAAGCGATATTTATGCGATGGGTGGAAAGCCGCTTACGGTGCTTAATATTGTGGCCTTTCCTATTTCTGTTTTAGATAAAAGCATTCTCGGTGACATTTTGCGCGGTGCAGCGGATAAAGTACAGGAAGCAGGAGCTACTCTTGTGGGCGGACATTCCATCGACGATAAAGAGCCCAAATTCGGATTGGCCGTTACGGGCCTTGTGCATCCTGACAAAGTAAGAACGAATGCGGGCGCCAAGGTGGGAGACAAGCTGATTCTAACGAAGCCTATCGGTGTGGGGATCTTAACAACTTCCATTAAAAAGGATCAGCTATCTTCTGAAGAAACCACACGCCTTACGACAGTAATGTCTACTTTGAATAAAAAAGCGGCTGAAATCATGGAGCCTTATGATGTACATGCTTGTACAGATGTTACCGGATTTGGGCTACTGGGACATGCCTCGGAAATGGCTAAAGGGAGCGGCACGGGCCTGATCATTCGTCAAGGCGATGTACCGATGCTGCCAAGAGTAAGAGAGCTTGCGGAACAGGGATTTGTTCCAGGAGGCACTAAGAATAACTTTGCCCATCTGGAAGGCAGCATTCTTTATCCGGAAGAGATGGACCAACTAAGCCGCTATATTCTATGTGACGCTGTGACTTCTGGCGGACTGCTGATCTCTGTGGCCCCTGAACAAAGCGAAGATTTGCTAAAAGAGTTAGTAGATGCAGGGGTAGAAGCGGCATTGATCGGAGAGGTAACGGAAGAGCATCCGGGTCAGATTACGGTTATAGCTGCTGTGGAATAACTGTTGTATATCAGCTTAGAGCAAATTATGAAGGTTAGCCACCAGAGGAGAGAGCATATTGTTTCAGGACATTACACTGGAAGAACTTAGAGTGTTAAAAAACAAGAAGCAGATCACCATTATTGATGTTAGATCTCCTTCTGAATATAAAGATGCAACGCTGCCGGATAGTTTGAATATTCCTTTTTTTGATGATCAGGAACGGGCTGAAGTAGGGACGTTGTATAAACAGACAAGTGTGCAGGCCGCGAAAGAACGTGGTTTGGAGATTGCTGCGGCAAAACTGCCTTCTTTTGTCAAAGAATTTGCAGCGATTCAAGGAGACAAAGCAGTATTCTGCTGGAGGGGAGGTATGCGCAGCCGTACAACTGCGACCGTACTCTCTTTAATGGATATTCATGCTTACCGGCTGATAGGCGGCTATAAGGCTTATCGTAAATGGGTGCTCGACGAATTGGAGTCCTATGAATGTAAGGCGAAGTCTTATGTGATTCACGGAAATACAGGCACAGGTAAAACCAATCTGTTACACCGTCTGAAGACACAGGGGTATCCTGTTCTGGATTTGGAAGGGATGGCAGGTCATCGCGGTTCTATTTTTGGTGAGATTGGCCTTCGTGCGAACAATCAAAAAACGTTCGATAGTCTTCTTTTAGAGGAGTTAATTAAGATCGGAGATTCTCCTTATGTACTATTTGAAGCGGAGAGCAAAAAGATTGGTAAGGTAGTAATGCCCCCATTTATGGCCGAGCAAAAAGAGAGCGGAACGCAGATCTGGATTGAGATGCCTTTGCATGCCAGAGTGGAGCAAATCCTTGAGGATTATCGGCCAGTAGAATACAAGGAGCAATGTATTTCTGCATTTCGGAGTATTAAATCCCGAATTCATATCCCTATTGCGGCAGAAATCGAGCGATGCTTGCAGGCAGATTTGTTCGGCGAAGCTGTGGCGCTGCTGCTAGAATATTACTATGATCCTAGATACGATTATACGTCCACTCAGTATGAAGGCATTGAGAGAGTTACTTTTAAAGTGAATAATCTGGATGAAGCTGAGACTGCTGTGCGTTCTTTTTTAAAACGTCAGGAAGTATAAGTTTCGCGTTATGGTTAAAGGGGGCTTTACTTAATATGATCTATTTAGATTACAACGCTACAACACCAGTAGATAAGGAAGTAGCAGAGGTTATGATCCCTTATCTTTACGGTCATTTTGGGAATCCTTCAAGCAGTCATTCTTTGGGGCGGGAAGCTAAACTCGGAATAGAGCAGGCAAGAACACAGGTGGCTGATTTCCTGAATTGTGCGCCGGGTGAGGTGCTTTTTACCAGTGGGGGTAGTGAGTCTAATAATACTGTCATTAAAGGAGTAGCCCAAACGTATCGCCATAAAGGTAATCACATTATCCTGTCTGCTATTGAGCATCCAGCGGTAATTAAACCTTGTCAGTACCTGGAGCAGATGGGATACAACCTGACTTATGTACCAGTTGACTCGTATGGATTGGTGCAGGTTGACGATGTGAAAAAGCAGCTCACGGACCAAACCATTCTGGTCTCCATCATGCACTCTAATAACGAAACGGGCACGATCCAGCCGATCAAGGAAATAGCTGAGGTCTGCCACGAACGGGGTGTTCTTATTCATACAGATGCTTCACAGTCTGCGGGAAAAGTAGACCTCGATGTAGCGGATTTAGGGGTGGATTTTCTAACGCTTGCAGGCCATAAATTATATGCGCCCAAAGGCATTGGAGCACTGTACATTCGGGACGGCATTCACATTGAGCCTTTGATACACGGTGCGGGCCATGAACAGGGGCGAAGAGCGGGGACAGAAAATACACCCTACATTATTGGCTTAGGAAAAGCCTGTGAGCTTGCTGCTGACTCTGATTCTAGAAAAAGAGTTAAGCAAGTTACGGAGTATTTCTATGGAAGACTGCAGGAGTCTTTTGGCGAAAAAATTCATTTGAATGGTCATAAACACAAGCGCTTGCCTAACACCCTTAACGTTAGTTTTCTTGGAGCAGTGGGTCATGAAATCATCGATTCCCTGGAAGCTGTGGCGGCTTCAACTGGCTCAGCGTGCCATTCCGGTGAAACGTTGATTTCGCCTGTTTTAAAGGCTATGCATGTGTCGGAGAATATTGGACGGGGAGCGGTTCGTTTTAGTGTGGGACGATATACGACTACAGCGGAAATCGATGAGGTCATCGATAAGCTGAAGGTGTATTTGTTATAAGCTGAAATCGTATTAGTTGTGAGGTTCGTTTTTGCAAACAGTGACAAAGTGTGAATCCTAGTGAACGGACTTTGACTTCCAGTGGACGGACTATGACTCTCAGTGAACGGACTATGAATCTCAGTGAACGGATTATGGCTCCCAGTGAACGGACTATGGCTCCCAGTGAACGGACTCGCTATCGGACTCAGGCGCTCTTATTTGCAATATTTTCCTATTTTTGAGTTGCTATAGGACTCCATAGGCGTTATTAGTACAAAATAGACACTACTGAGCACCATTTCTGCCCAATAGCGCCTCTCAGGTCCGATAATCTCTCTAAACAGTGATAAATTAACGAATAGCGTCATCTGAGTCCGAAAGATCAAGAGTTGAATCCGCATATTACAAAAAAAGCATCTGCCACCTCCTTCAAAAGGAATCGCAGATGCTTTTTTTAACTTTTTTTAGTGATTATACAATCGTAAAGCCAGCACTTGCATAACCAGTGACTGTATTTACAAGGGTAAGACCTGTAGCGGTGGCTGAGAATACCATAAGCAAACGTGTCTGTGGTGTTACAGTAAAATTGATACCATTCGTAATTCCGCTGACAAAAGTTCCAAGATTAATAGTACCGGTGATAGGTGGAAGTGGGACTGTTGCGCCTGGAATAGGAGTAAATGTATTATTTGGTGTGGTCGATTGGTACAACTGTGCTGTTACATTTATCGTAGTACCAAGCAGCGATAAAGCTATGGTATTACTGAAGTAAGCAGCAATGGAAGTTATTACTCCTGCTCGAGGAGTTGAGAATGCAAAGTTGATAAGCGGTCCAAGGAGAGTACCTGTCAAATCAATATTACCGCCAACAAGCGAAATGCCTGTGGCTGAACTTCCGAAGCCTACAAGACTTGTTGTTCCAACCAAACCACCCAAAACCGTGGTCATAATAATAGGTCCTCCGGATGCCAGCGGAATAATTGCACCGTTACCGGTTGCACCAGTGACTCCGGTAATGCCAGTAGCTCCAACCGCGCCGGGATCACCGGTGGCACCCGTAGCTCCGGCAACGCCGACCGCCCCCGGATCACCCGTCACGCCCGTTGCCCCCGTAGCTCCGGCAACGCCGACCGCGCCCGGGTCGCCCGTCGCGCCCGTTGTACCAGCAGGGCCCGCCAAGCCGGCAGCACCAGTCGAGCCCGTCGCTCCAGTTGCTCCTACGCCTGGACCCGCTGGTCCTTGCGCACCTGTTGGTCCTTGAATCCCTTGCACACCCTGTGGTCCTTGAGGTCCCATCGCACCACCAGCGATTAACAAGTAATCTGGTGAACTGCCAGGTATTCCAGTAGGTCCAGAAACAGTAGCAATATAGGTGCTGCCATTGAAGGTTACTACTTGACCTGCTGGATAAGTAGGACTTTGTGCAGGATTAAAGATTACAATTCCTTGCAGCCCTACCCCTTGCGGACCCTGAGGTCCTTGAAGTCCAGGCGTTCCTTGAGGGCCTTGAGGGCCTTGTGGTCCTTGCGGTCCTTGGGGGCCTGTGGAGCCACCAGCAATTAATAAATAGTCTGGTGAACTTCCAGGTGTTCCCGTTGGTCCAGCAACAATAGCAATATAGGTACTGCCATTAAAGGTTACTACTTGACCTGCTGGATAAGTAGGGCTTAGTGCAGGATTAAAAGCAACAATTCCTTGCAGCCCTGCCCCTGTGGTTCCCTTTGCGCCCGGAACCCCTTGCGCTCCTTGCGGACCCTGGGGTCCCTGTGGCCCTTGAGGTCCAGTCACACCTTTAATAGGTAATCCAATTGCTTGTGTAATAGAAGCTTGAATATGTCTGATCTGAATAATCAACTGATCTTTACAATTAGAGTCAATCTTCGTGGCGAGAATAAAAGATAATAACTCAGCTAACAACAGTTGAAGATTGGTGCCCACGCTTACGACAGAGAAGGGACTGACTTCGGTCGATACAATGGTTATCTCTACTACAGAAAGTAGCTCAGTTCTAAAAGGGCTGCATAACTTAGAGGTATGCAAGAATTCCAATAGTTCTCTTAACACTCTTTGCAGATTGGCAATATGAAGTGTTGTGGGATTCGTAAGTACGGGGGGCACCACTGCAGAGAGATCAGTGACTATTTTTAATAGTGCGTTACACTCCCTCTTTCTAATAGGACTGCTGATCCTTCCATGCTTGTTTAGGATAGCATCGCCTTTAAATGGTCTGTAATCAGGCATATTTCTATATCTCCTCCTTGAACTTCTCCTGTTCATTCCTTTAAAAAATGGGAACCTGCCCAATCAGCATATTCTGAGAAGCGGAAGTGGTTACAAAAATTGCCCTAAAAGCCGTTATTCCTGAAAGTCGTTATTAATGAAGTAATACAAAAAAGGCAGGCCACCGCTAATTACGGTAGTCTACCTTTTTAATAGATATGTTAAGTAGTCTCTCCCTTAATAAGAGTTACGTCTACAGTAGTATTATTGATTAGCTCTCCGTCAGCACTTTCGATCATTTGCAGGAGAGTATTGGTCAGCATGACCCCGATCCGATCACTAGGTTGCATAATGGTAGTCAATTTAGGACTCTGAAGCATGCGGGTAAAGCTGTGGTAATCATAACCGATGATTTTCAGTTGCTCGGGCACTCGAATGCCTTGCTGTTCAGCATAAATGTATAAAGCATAAGCCACAATATCATTACTGCAGAATACTCCATCATATTCTCGAAGTTGGGCCGGAGAGATATTTTCGGTGACAAAGGACCAAAAATAATCAAAGGTAAGCTTGTTGTGCGCGCCTTCGATAATATCGTAAGTTACACCATGTTTCATACTTGTGATGACAAAAGCATCCCGACGGCGATTCGCTAGAATATCCAGATCTAGCGGGCCGGAGATATGTAGCAGCCGTTTACAGCCCAGCTGTATCAAATGTTCGGTAGCTAGCTCACCACCGCGGTAATTATCCGATCCCACACAAGGGATATTGGAAGAAATAAAACGGTCAAAAGAGACAATAGGGAAAGGGACCTTTTTATAGCTTTCAATATTCATGGTGTGGCTGCACATGATAATGCCATCTACTTGATTCTGGCGAAGCATGCTAATATAGTTGGCTTCCTTCTCAGGATCGTCAAGAGAATTGCATATTAGCAATTTATAGTTTTTTTCATTAGCACTCATTTCAACATACTTGATGAGATCGGAAAAGAAAGGGTGGTTCGAATCTGGAACAATAATCCCAATAAAAAAGGATTGATTCTTCTGTAAGGCTCTGGCGATTTGATTAGGATGATAATCTAAGGCGTCCATCGCTTTTTCAACTTTTTTACGCGTCTCTTTGCTGATATATCCCCGGTTGTTCATTACTCTGGACACGGTAGCTACAGCAACGCCCGCCTCCTTGGCAACATCTTTAATACTTGCCATACCCTCATCCCCGTTTCATAAAATGCTCTAATCTATATTCTACAACTTTCTTGGATTGTTGACACTAATCGAGACTAACAATTGTAAAAGCATAGATAGTTTCTGATAGTTATAATAGGTATGTTATACGTTACCACAAATATTTGGATATAATATTAAACATTAATCATTATACCTATATTTCATTGATTTAATTATATGAAAACGTTTGACATATTATTTGCGCATCTATAAAATTGGTTTTGAATAAACCTTCATCTAGGGAGGAACAAGATTGTTAGGAGAACGCTTTCATAAGTTGCATTAGTTTGATGATTTCTCAGACCTTATGAGCAAGGGTGTATAAATTGAAATAGAAGGAGAACGCCAATATGCAGATTAAAAATGAAGCTATGCTTATCACTTACGCAGATAGCATGGGAAACAATTTAAAAGAACTAAACGAAGTACTGGATACACACTTGCAAGGAGTCGTGGGTGGGGTTCATTTATTGCCGTTTTACCCCTCTTCGGGCGACCGGGGATTTGCTCCGATGGATTATACCAAGGTTGATTCGGCTTTTGGCGACTGGGCGGAAATCGAAGAGATGAGCGAGAAGTTCTACATGATGTATGATTTCATGATCAATCACATTTCACAGCAGTCTCCATACTTTCAAGATTTCCTTAAGAAGAAGGATGCATCGCAATACAAGGATTTATTTATTCGTTACAAGGATTTCTGGCCTAACGGTGAACCAACTGAGGTTGATGTGGATTTAATTTATAAACGTAAACCGCGGGCGCCATACGTAGAGGTTACTTTTAAAGACGGGACGAAGGAAAAGGTTTGGTGTACGTTTGATGAGCAGCAGATCGATCTGGACGTGACTACGGAAACTACGAAGAAATTCGTAAAAGACAATCTGACCTTCCTTGCTGATAAAGGAGCATCGATTATCCGGCTGGACGCTTTTGCCTATGCCAACAAAAAGATGGGTACCAACTGCTTTTTCGTAGAACCGGATATTTGGGAAATGTTAAATTTGTCTAAAGAAGTAGTGGAGCCTTATGGCGTAACTGTTCTTCCGGAAATCCATGAGCATTACAGCATTCAATTGAAGATTGCAGACAAGGATTATTATGTCTATGATTTCGCCCTGCCAATGTTGGTATTACATGCTCTATACAGTGGAAAAGTAAATCGGCTTGCGCATTGGCTGGAAATCTGTCCGAGAAAACAATTCACTACCCTGGATACACATGACGGCATTGGCGTAGTGGATGTTAAGGATCTGATGACCGACGAAGAAGCTGAGATGACCAGAGAAAGCCTATATAGTCAAGGAGCAAATGTTAAGAAAAAATATAGCTCCGCCGCTTATAATAATCTGGATATTTATCAAATTAACTGCACTTATTATTCTGCACTTGGCAATGATGATCAGGCATATCTTTTGGCCAGAGCTATTCAGTGCTTCGCCCCTGGTATTCCACAGATTTATTATGTAGGTCTATTCGCTGGCGAGAATGATATTGAGCTGCTCGAAAGCACAAAAGAAGGACGCAATATTAACCGCCATTATTATGCTAAAGATGAAATTGCTGCTGAGGTACAACGTCCTGTTGTTCAAAAGCTGTTCGCATTGTTGAAATTCAGAAATAGCTGTCCAGCTTTTAATGGTGAGATCAAGATTGAACAAGGTAGTGAGAATGAGCTGAACATCACTTGGAAAAATGAAAACAGTGTGGCGAAGCTTGAAGCTAATCTGTTGACCAAAGAATACACCATTCTTGCAGGTGAGAATGAAGCAAATATTGCGAAGGTATTTTAATATTTCCTTTGATATCGAAAGGTGTTCCAAAGGCCAATGTAATGGCTGCTGGAGCACCTTTCTTTTTGGGGGATAGGTGATTCATGTTATGAACTGTTTTTGGTCCGTCTGAATTCTATTGGTGTAAGGCTGAAGTTGCGTTTGAACATCCGGTGGAGATAAGAACTGCTGGTGAAGCCAGTTACTTCAGCAATATCCGATACCGATAAATCACTCTCTACAAGCAGGCGGCATACTTCCTTCATCCGTACCTCCATGATGACATCCACAATAGTGGTTAGGGTCTGCTGCTTATAAAGTCTGCTGACATAGATTGGAGACATATTAAGTTCATCGGCAATTTGGTTCAGACTTAAGCAAGGGTCCATGTAAGATTGCTGAATGGTTTGGTTAATTTGCCGGATTAGATCGCTTTGCTTGGAGCTGCGCTTATCCGCTTGGAATTCCTGAATATGATCAAAAAGCTGGTAAAAAGCTGCCTCAAATTCTTCTATTGTTTCATAATGTTCAAGCGAAGGCATCACCATCATCCCTTCGGTGGGGGTAGGACTAAGCTTCTTGATGTTATCGACAATTCGTTTAATCGTTAGCGTCACCCTTGAAACAGTAAGTTCCAGCACATGATAGGGATATTGCTCCATTTCACGTACCATTTCGGAGAAGTGACTGCGGGCTTCGTCTGTTCTGCCACTTGTGAGCGCATCGACCAGCTTTTTTTCGCTGTCAGCCGGGTAGGAGTAAAGATTGTTCTGAAGCTCGCTAATGCGCTCAGCATTGATCAGGCTGCCATGACCATAAAACAGTCTATGTTTGGAAGCTTCTCTGGCCTGACTGTACAGCCGGTTTAGTACATCTGGATTATCACTGATAGGGCTGTACACTAACGACAGTCCGATTTTTAAATAATCACAACAGGCCACACGGATCTGCCGCAGCAGCACTTCAATCAGCTCGGTATCCAGATGCTCAGTGGAGGTCATGCTGCTAAGCAACATGACCACACTATCGTCATTCATATCTACAGTTTCCACCTGATAAGTCTGTCCACAGATCTCTGAGGCAATATTCATGATGGCAAACTTGTACGGAAGGAGATAAGAGCCTCGTTCCTTTCGCAGAGCTTCGTACTCATCAATGCGTAGTAATACTAGCCGGTAGCCCTCGTTTAAATTAAAAGAAATACCCAGCTGTTGAACATCATTTTGCCGGCTGTTATGAGGAGATTTAATGCCAAGCACCAGATTGCGTAATGAGTTCTGCCTGATCGTAAACATACTGTTGCGTTTATCTGCCTCAAGGGTGTTCATTCGGCTTACGATCGAATCAATCGGCAGATAAAGCCGTTTGGACAGTACCCTAGAAATAACAAGACCGAACAATAAAATAATTAAAGAAATCAGAAGCGTAGTATTGCGGATATGATTGGTCTGTTCAGTAATTACCTCATAAGGAGTAATGCGCACATATTGCCAGCCAAGCGAATCGGGCGAAGTATAGGACACCAGTGATTTATTCCCTCTAAAAGGGGCAGTAAAATAGCCGGCAGAACGTGCTTTTACTTGATGCTCCAGCCAACTGTTTTCATCCCCGGAGAGCTTCTCCAATGTCAGCTTATTCCCCGACAGAAAACGGCCTTGGTCATCCAAAATGTAGGTACTGCCACTACCGGGTGTATTGCCGTTAGCCAGTTCTTTATTGATCCAAGCCGCGGATATGTTAACAATAACCGCAGAGTTAATAGAGCGGTCCCAATTGATCGCATCATAGCAAAGGTAAGTATAGACTGAGATGGTTTTTTTCTCAGGTTCATCTATGGAATAGGTTCGCGGAATCGGCGTAAATGTTTTGTAATCCTGATAATGATTCAGCATCTGAATAATTTCAGTGTCCACCAGTTCGCGGGTGGTGAATACGCCATTCTGGCCCTGTGCTGCCGAAATATAAACCGTGTCATTATTCGGATTATATACATAGATGGATTCAATATAAGGCATGGAATTTAAGTAGTTTCCGAGATCGGACATCGCCGCGGTTACCTCATAAATAGAGGGCTTGTTGTAGAACAACAGATGAGAAATCGTGCTGGTTCGATACAGTTGAAATGAAAGCGTTTGCGCGACTTCAGCCATGTTGACCACTTTTTTGCCAGTCTGGGTCAGATCCCTTAGATCGGAGCGAAAGGTTTGCGTCTTCTCGACGCCGATATAGTACGTATAGTAAACAAAAGTAGAGATAAGAAGGGTTAACGATATGCACAGGGTTATGGTGGTGAGCAGCTTGCCATACAGTAGTCTTTTTCTCCGTAGATCATTATTCTTCATACCGTCCCCCCTGATCATCATATGACTTACTCGGACAAGACTCTGGATGAATTCATATTATGAAGTTCCTTTATTATAAGTCCCCAAGAGTGAACAGAACAGTGGAGCAACCTTAGAATCCTGCATTTTTCCAATCTGAAGGGAGTGAACAAATTAAATATTCGTGTACAAAACAGTCTTTTCTACAAGGATTATAAGGAGTTAGCGAAGCTTGAGAAGCTCAGTGGGTCTCCGAAGACTTTTACATAAACATCCTGATTGTTCAGTTCCTGTTTCGCCAGTTTGTGCAGTAAGGCTTGTAAGCTTCACTTCTGTGTTCAGAAGAATCCCCCTATAGTGGAATTATGCAGTTTCTATATTAAGGGGAGTGAGAGATCTTGAGCCAAACCTCATCCAAAGGAATTTCAAACGTCGAACTTGGCATCCAGACTGATGGTAGAGCACGCTTACGAACGACAAGAAAGAAGAAAGGATTGTTGTATGAGCTGGTGCACAATCGGGTAATGTTTCTGATGCTGCTGCCCACCTTGATCTTTTTTCTGGTGAATTCCTATTTTCCAATGGTAGGCATCTATTATGCGTTCACTCAATTCGACTTCAACAGCAGCATGTTCAACTCCAAGTTTGTGGGATTACAGAATTTCGAGTTCCTCTGGAGATCCGGTACGCTGGTGAAGCTCACGATGAACACGATAGGATACAATATTGCTTTTATTGTACTAGGGAATGTGCTGGCAATTGTCTGTGCGATCCTGCTGAGTGAGCTCAATGGAAAATGGTTTAAAAAGATTAGCCAATCGGTAATGTTTCTGCCTTACTTTGTATCCTTTGTAATTCTCAGCGTAATTGTCTACAACTTGTTTAATTATGACAGCGGTTTCTTAAATACAATGCTTACCCAATTTGGCCTTGATCCGGTCGACGTTTACAGTAAACCTTGGGCATGGATCTTTCTGATCATTATCTTTTATCTATGGAAAAATCTTGGCTACAGCATGGTGATTTATCTGGCGGCGATTACGGGGATTAGTGACGAATATTATGAAGCGGCCAAAATTGATGGCGCTAATATTTTCCAACGGATTTGGTATATAACGGTGCCGATGCTGAAATCAACCTTTGTGGTGCTGCTGCTCTTTGCGCTCGGGAGTATTATGAAGGGCCAATTCGATCTTTTCTATCAATTAATAGGCAATAACGGGCTGCTCTACAATACGACGGATATCCTTGATACCTATGTATACCGTTCGCTTAAAGTAACCTTTGATGTGGGCATGGCAACGGCTGCCGGGGTCTATCAATCCTTGTTCGGCTTCGTCCTCATTATGACGGTCAACTACATTATCCGCAAAATAAACGATGACTACGCCCTGTTCTAGGAGGATAAGAAATGAAAATTCAAAAGGATAAATATACGCGAATGCTTCATTGGATTGCCTATGTGGTCATTATTGGCTTATCGATCGCTTGCCTGCTGCCCTTTTTGCTAATTATCTCTGCGTCTTTGACCAGCAATGAGTCCATTATTCGCGATGGCTATCATCTGATTCCGGCACAGTTCTCACTGGAGGGCTACAAGACGGTATTCATCTTCCCGGATGAGGTGCTGCGGGCATATGCGGTCACAGTCAGCACAACTGCGATTGGAACGGTAATGGGACTTTTTTTCATGACTATGGCGGGTTATGTACTGGCGCGTAAAGATTTTAAATATCGAAATAGCTTTTCCTTCTATATATACTTTACGACTTTGTTTGGGGGAGGACTTGTCCCGTGGTACATCATGATTACGAAATACCTCGGTCTGCTGGATTCCTATGCGGTACTAGTGCTTCCAGGTCTGATGACGCCATTTTTGATCATTTTAATGAAAAACTTCATCAAATCAGCAGTTCCTGAGGAATTGTTCGATTCTGGCAAAATAGACGGGGCCGGTGATTTCCGGATTTACTGGCAGATTGTACTCAAGCTTTCCATGCCGGGCATCGCTACAGTCGGTTTGTTTCTGGCTTTGTATTACTGGAATGACTGGTTCACCTCTTCACTGTTCATCAATGATACGCATAAATATCAGCTGCAATTCTATCTGTACAATGTTATTAATTCAGCACAGTTTATCGCACAGATGGGGGCGGGAACCGGGGTGTCACTGGCTACGGAGGTCCCTGCTGAGTCTACCAAAATGGCGATGGCAATTGTCGTGACGGGACCTATTCTTTTTCTGTACCCGTTCGTTCAGCGTTATTTTGTCAAAGGCCTAACCATCGGCGCTGTAAAAGGTTAGAACCGCAACCTGCCCACTACCGGGTTAAGGTACAGTCGGCTAACATAGAAGCATAGTGAAAAGGGAGGATTCAGATGAATAAACAACGGGGCAAACGCATGTCTATTCTGCTTACGTCAGTACTGGGCTTGACGCTGCTGGCAGGCTGCGGGGGGAATTCTAATTCTGCAAACGGAGACAATGCGGCGGTAAAAGAGAGTAATAGCGGAGGAAACACAGCACAAAGTACGAACGCAGGGACGGAGGAGAAGACCGGACTGGACACTTCCAAAAAGGTCGAGCTGCAATTCTATATGCTAGGCGATGCGCCGAAGGACCTCTCAAGCATTGAAGCGGAAATTAACAAAATGGCCGAAGAGGATCTGAATGCAACCGTTAAATTCAACTATACAACCTGGACAGATTGGGATCAGAAATATAAGCTGCTGCTGTCGTCGGGTCAATCAATCGATCTGATCTTCACTGCGGACTGGACACAATATCAGGCTTATGCGAAAAAGGGAGCTTTTTTAGCTATAGATGATCTGCTGCCCAAAGCTGCCCCAGAGCTCCAGCAATTCGTACCACAGGAAATGTGGGATGCTGTGAAGATTGATGGCAAGATTTACACCGTTCCAGCGACTTATAAGGAGTATGTAACGAACGGCTTCGTATGGCGTGAGGATCTGCGCAAGAAATACAATCTGCCTCAGCCGACAGATCTGGCTAGCTATGAAGCATACATGGAAGGAATCAAGAAAAATGAACCGCAGATGTCACCTGCTTCTTTTAACAGTGATGTAAGAGGTAACATTCATGATGTATATTCAACACTTACCGCACAGGTCGGCAGTCCGCTGCCTTATGGTATTGGTATTAAGTACGATGATCCTTCAAAAGCTTATCTGTATTGGGGCTCGGAGGAACATAAAGAAGAGCTGCTGACGATGAGACGCTGGCAGGAAAACGGATTGATTTCCAAAAACGTCCTGAACTTGAAGGATACCATCCAGGCTCCGATTATCGCGGGCAAGGCAGCAAGCATCTTTGGAGATAATCCGACTCGCTTCAACGATACGTTGATGAAGGTGAAAGCAGCACATCCGGATTGGGATCTAGGTTACTATCCTTATGGCAATACCATTGGTTATGCAACACCAGTTCATCCTATTCATAATGGTTTCGCCATTCCGAAGAGCAGCAAGAACCCTGAACGTGCACTGGCCTTCTATGAAAAAATGGTCATGGATAAACGTTATAATCAGCTGACACAATACGGTGTGGAAGGAAAGAACTATAAAATTGATGCGAACGGCTACTATGAACTTATTGGAGATGCTTCAACGAACGGTTTTACACGCGAGGGAATGAATGGCTGGGCCTGGCGGAATCCGGAGTTCATGCTATTTGATAAATCCTATGATGGCGTGAAGGAAATTTTCGCTGAGCTCGACAAAATTCAGAAGCCGGATATTTTCACAGGTTTTGCTGAGGATTATACCTCCTATCAGGCGGAAAAAGCAGCACTAGAGCAGGTGGAAAAGCAATACCTGTATCCATTGCAAGCTGGATTAGTAGAGGATGTTGATGCGGGTTTAGCCACCTTTATGGAAAAGGCTAAGCAAGCCGGCCTTGAAAAAATTCAGACCGAATATATCAAGCAATGGGATGCTTATGTGCAGGAGAAGGGTTTGAAATAATAAAAGTAGCAAGGGATGTTCCTTAAGCCTAATGGCAGGGAGCATCCCTTTTTTTGTGTTCTTTAACGTACTCAGATTTACGAGAAACGTTGACGGAATTCCCGTGGAGTGGTTCCTTCTATTCGAATAAAGCTGGAGCTGAAGTAAGGGGCCTGATTGAAGCCGACTTCCTCGGCTATACGGGCAATCGTGTAGCTAGTCTGCATCAGCAAAAGTTTACTTTGCTGAATCCGATAATGCAGCAGATATTCCATCGGCGCACAGCCGTATTCCTTCTTCATGCAACGAGCGATATATACAGGGTGAAAGCTTAGACTTTCCCCGAGCTGCTGCGCAGTGATATGCTCACGAAAATGGCTGCGTAAATAGGAGGCCGCTTGCTCTGCACATATTTTGGAGGGCGAGGGGCGCTCATGGCTGAGGGAGGCGGATAACTGCTGAATAACCTCCTGAAACAACAGCTGCTGCTGAAATGGAGTATCGCTTAAATGGGAATTAGGCACAAGCTGATTCAGCTGCGAGAGCAGTTCTTCCATCTTGGACGGCTGTAGCAGAGTTGTATATTGAGGCAAGCGTAAGCTAAACGGCCGGATATCAAATTCGTCAGATTGTAGGGAGTTCTCTATTTTGACGTTATCTTTCTCAAGCGCAGCAGCCGTATCCTCGGTCATATTCCAGTCGCCCACCGTTTGAAAATGCAGCCAATAATAAGAGGTGGATTCCTTGCAGCTATCCGTACTGAAATGATGGCTGTCTGGACGAAGCAAGAGCGCCTGACCCGCTTTTACTTGAAAAGGGAGACCGCCTTCACTCATATATAAACAGCCTTGTTTAACTACAAGCATATCGAACACCCGGGTATTATGGCGGCTCATATGATAATGGCCGGGGGAGAAAGTATGGAATCCGCTCACAATGTAGTACAGCAACGGAGGAACGGTGAAGTTCAAGATGTTCATGTCAGAAGCTCCTTTTAGTGAGGTTGGAATAATGTAATAATTGGTTTGAAATCTGTACCATCATCCAAAGTATATCATCTATAATTTAGTCTGACCTAATGAATAAAGATGTTATTTTTTAGGCTAAGTCTATAGGTATGGTTTACGAGGAGGGTTTGTATAGTGAAAAAAGAAAGACAGGGTTTTGGACTCTGGGTATTGGCTTGGCCTATATTTATAGAGGTATTTCTACAGACTCTGCTGGGTACGGTAGATACATTAATGGTCAGCCGTATCTCTGATGATGCAGTCGCCGTAGTCGGCATTTCCAATCAATTGTTCGGTGCATTGACCACACTTTTTACAACATTTGCGGGTGGAGCGGGGATTCTGATCGCACAGAGAATGGGCTCCAAACGTTTTGGTGAAGCGCGCACGATTGCTATTATGGGGGTAACGGTTAGCCTCGTGTTGGGGATTGTCGTGAGTATTGTATTGTTTTTCTATGCGGGCCCTATTGGTGGGGTTCTAAATATAGCACCTGAGCTATTGTCACTTTCCAATGTCTATATCTCCTACGTCGGCGGTGGACTTTTTATGGTCGGAATGATTGCTTCCCTCGGTACCGCTATCCGGAACACAGGGAATACCAAAGGGCCGATGTACACAGGGATTATAATCAATGTCATCCATATAATTCTGAACTATATTTTTATATTTGGTGTATTCGGTCTGCCACAGCTAGGCCTTGCGGGCATCGCGATCTCCAGTATTGTCAGTAGACTGGTCGGAGTGATTATTCTCTATTCCTTATTCCGGCGTTCTTTCGAAATCAAGGTTAGACTTAGAGATTTCCGTATATTCAATGGGAAGCTGTTCAAGCAAATTCTGAAGATTGCCTGGCCGCTGGGGATCAATTCTTCCTGTTGGGTATTCTCCCAGCTTATTGTGTATTCCTTTCTGGCTGCACTTGGAGCCGAAGCGTTAGCAGCACGCACGTATCTTAACACCTTGGAGTCCTTTTGCTTCACGCTTGGTTATGCTTTTGCGCTGGCGGGGCAGATACAGATTGCTCATTTATTCGGAGCAGGCAAACTGAAAGAAGCTTATCGCAGTGCGTATCGTACACTCTTTATTGGTTTGAGCATTGTGTCAGCTAACATGTTGTTATTATTCTTGTTCGGAAAACAGCTGCTCGGTTATTTCACATCTGATCCGAAAATTATTGCGATCGGGGTTTCTTTGTTAGCTCTAAATCTATTGCTTCAGCCCTCCAAAATGCTGAATATGGCCCTCGGCAACGCGCTGAATGCCATCGGGGATACGCGTTATACGATGTATACTTCCATCGTGTCTATGTCCCTCATTGGCGTGGGCTGCTCCTATTGGTTAGGAATCAGCGTCGGCTGGGGACTCATAGGTATCTATTGTTGTATGATAGCCGACGAATTGGTGAGAGGTTTGCTTGTTTTGGCGCGCTGGAGGGGGCGAAAGGTTCTCCGCCAAGCGGACACCGGCTTGAGTGAAGAGAATGCTTCACTACATGGAGCGGGAAAAAGAAGCGCCTCGTTAACCACATAAGCGGGACTCTATAAGCCCAGCTTGATGGGCAATGGAGTGGTTTTAGAGTAGGACGTTGTTTGTGGAGTAGTGTTTTTGTTTCGGCAGTAGGGTGGTAGTAGTGCTGCAGTAGTGCTGCAGTAGTGCGACAGTAGTGCGACAGTAGTGTGATAGTAGGGAGGCTGTGGGAGGGCGGTAGTGGGGTGGTTGCGGGAGGGATGACGTTGTGCTTTCGGACTCAGATGCCGCTATTTGCTAATTTAGAGCCTTTTCCGGTTAGTTTCGGACTGGAGGGGCGCTATTCCTCGTGAAATGGCTCATGTAGGGGTAATTTTGCGGCAATAGTGACACTGGAGTCCGAAAGCGACTTTGAAAGCCCAAGTAACACCGTGCACCCAAGCGACAACGAGCACTTCAAGTAACATAGAGCAACTCTGTGGCTTGAAAATTGATTAGTTTAGGGGCAGTAGGGCGTTGTGCTTTCGGACTCAGATGCCGCTATTTGCTAATTTAGAGCCTTTTACGGATAGTTTCGGACTGGAGAGGCGCTATTCCTCGTAAAATGGCTCCTAATGGGGTCGTTTTGCACCAATAGTGACTCTGGAGTCCGATAGCCCATGAAAAGAGGCGTTTGTGCGGAAATAACGGCTCTGAGGTCCGAAAACAACTTTGAAAGTCCAAGTAACACCGTGCACCCAAGTGACAACGATCACTCTAAGTAACATTGAGCATCCTGAGTAACGTCGATCACTTCAAGTAACATTAAGCATCCCGAGTAACGTCGTGCACCCAAGCGACAACGAGCACTCCAAGTAACATCAAATTTGCTGATGCTTTTTTGAAAGAGGTTACCTCATGAGTAATTACTTCTGTGAGGGCCTCTTTTTTATGCGCGTATAAAGTTTAAGTTTGACGGTCCTCAAATTTGATTATTCATTCATATAGAGTTTGATTCTATGATATAAATGAGGTAGCCTTTATAGAATGGGTAGCCGTTATATAAATACATGTTAGTGAAGGGTTTGAGGGAAATGTTGTTGTCAAAATGGAGAGGGTTTTCGTTACTAGGGCTGCTCTTAATGCTTGTACTATTATCAGGCTGTTCTAAAGGAACAGCGCATGTCACAGTGAATAAGAATGGAAGCGTAGATTTTGCAGTGAATATGAAAGTGAATTCGCGGGCAGAAGCGTTGATTAGCGGAAAAATGGAAGATGCTCTGGTAAACAAACTTAAAGATCAGGGGATTGAGCTAGAGAAAAGCCAAGATGGAAAATCTACAGTCTATGAATTCATGAAATCTTATGCCTCTTTTGAGGAAATGAAAGCACTCTCTGGTGACTTGGATATTGTGGACCTGAAATTAGATACCAAAGATTATTGGTTTTATACCAAATATGATGTTGAGGCGAAGCCCAAATTAAATAGTTACATAGACACCATAATGGATAATATGGGATCGCTCAGCTTATCGAAGCCGATTATTCGGGCGTTTTTACAAAACATGGCTTTCGACTTTAAATTAACGTTACCTGTGGATTTATATGGAGACAATAATGCAAATGTGGAGGACGGCAGAACCCTTACTTGGAATGTTACACTAGCGGATACAGAGCCAATTCAAATGCAGGTTTATGTGCCTAATGTATGGAATATCGTGATTGTGCTTATCATTTTAGTGGTGGTTATTGTAACTGCGATTATATTGTTCGTCAGAAAAAGAAAGCAGCGTAATAGAAAACGTTTCTAAGTGGGTTCGTAAGGTTTAGGAAGTGCCGGGAAGCTAAGATGCTTTACCGGCCTTCTTTACTTTTTAGCAGGCACAGAGTTATAATTAGTACCAAGTACTAATATCAGATACTAAATGAAGAGGTGATTGGAATGACAGGTGCAAAAATTACCGCTATCGGAACCTATGTCCCAGCCAAAAGACTGACTAATGCCGATCTGGAGCAGATCGTAGATACAAATAATGAATGGATTGTACAACGGACCGGAATCCGTGAGCGCCGAATTAGTAGGCAGGATGAGTATACAAGTGATTTATGTGCAGCAGCTGTGCAGGATCTTATGACTCGTTATGGAAAAAGCGTTCAGGATGTCGATATGGTCCTGGTAGCTACGAGCACACCTGACTTTTCCTTTCCCTCAGTAGCTTCTTTGATTCAAAATCGTTTTAACATTCCACAGACTGCGGGTGCTATGGATTTGAGCGCAGCATGCGCGGGTTTTGTCTATGCACTGCATACTGCTCACAGTTATGTGGCTTCAGGAATGCATCGTAAGGTACTGGTTATTGGTGCGGATACGATCTCCAAGATTACGGATTATACTGACCGCAGTACATGTATTCTTTTTGGGGACGGAGCGGGAGCTGTACTTGTGGAAAGTGATGAGCAGTCGACGGGATTTTTGGGCTTCCAGCTGGCAAGTGATGGCGGTGGGGCACATCATGTGTACCGTACGGGGCTTGCCCATACTGTAAACAATATTGAGCTGGTAGATACACAAATGCTGGTACAGAACGGACGTGAAGTGTTTCGCTGGGCGGTCAGAACGGTTCCTTTAGGTGTGCAACAGCTGCTTGAAAAAGCGGAGGTAACTCTGGAGGAAGTAGACTGGTTTATTCCACACAGCGCTAATATGCGCATGATTGAGCCAATTTGTGAGCGATTAAATTATCCGCTGGAGCAGGTGCTGCACAGTCTTGTGAATTTCGGCAATACTTCTGCTGCCACGATTCCTTTAGCACTCGATTTGGGCATCCGCGAGGGTAAAGTACAAAATGGACAAAAGATCCTGATGTATGGTTTTGGTGCCGGATTGACCCAGGCGGGGCAATTGATTGAGTTGAATTTGGATCATCAGGTAGGGATACCTACTCCATATTAAGAGGTGGAATTTGGTGAGTTGATGTCCAATGAATGTTTATAACGAAACGTTTCGGTTAATCAAAAAAAGACAACGCCGTTTGCGGAAACCCGCTTACCTTGGCTGTTGTCTTTTTTTTTTGATTACTGAGTATTTAATTGACTGCCACAGGATTCACGTACAATAAGCACAGGCTCCACTACAAACGATCCACCGCCAGACTGATTGTTAATCAAGTCATAGAGCATATGAGCAGCGAGGATGCCAAGCCGTTCTTTGTTCTGGCGGATGGTCGACAGTTTTGGACTGGTATATTTACAGGCTTCAATGTCGTCACAACCGATAATTGCAATATCTTCAGGAACGCTGAGGCCGTGTTCTTTCAAAGCCCGGATGGCTCCCAGAGCCAGCAAGTCAGAAGCCGCAAAAATGGCTTTTGGTAAATTTCCGGCTTGAATTAATTGCTGCATAGCCGTATAACCGCTGGGCTCAAAGAAATCGTCGCCATGAACAAACCACTGACGGTTCAAAGTGAGGCCGAAGCTTTCAATAGCTTTGACATATCCAGATTCCCGCAAGTTAGAAATATCTGAATCCGCTGCACTTCCGATAAATCCAAGCTCTCTATAGCCAAGTAGATAAAAATGCTCCACGACCTTGGAAGAAACCTGAAAGTTATCTGACATCACAAAGCCAGATTTTTTGCCCTTTAGCTCAAGGTCGACCCCGATACAAGGAATACTGCTCATATCCAGATCGCGGATGGTAGGCTCCATCTTTTGCCCGGAAATAATGACACATCCATCCACATTAAAATGAACAGATCGAGCGAAATAATCGCCGCTGCTGATGAATTTCTCGTTGGAAAAGAAAATGAGATCGTAGCCCAGAACGCCCATCTGCTTTTTAAAGGAATTTAGCACTTCTACGAAAAAGGGATGGGTAAATTCGACATTAAGCTCGCCAGCAAAAATAACCCCGATCAGATTCGACTTCTTAGTTGCGAGTGTCTTGGCGGAGTTGGAAGGTGAATATCCGGTTTGTTCGATGATCTCCAAAACTCTTTGCTTGGTTTTTTCGGAAACATCGCTGTAATTGTTCATAATTTTCGAAACAGTCGAGACAGAAACGCCGGCCATTTCGGCAATCATTTTGATATTCATAGTTAATAAAGCCACCCTCCGCTAAATAGTTGAAATTTGAGAAAAAGACTGTTCTAGAGCGGTTATTTGCGAGTTATTATGAATAGGGTGAATGAAAATTCAATTATTTTCAGTCTATTATTATTGCCGAAACAAGTCAAATATATATTTCACTATGCAGATTTATTCCAAAATAATCTATGTAAAAAAATTCAAAATTACATCTTTACAAAAATAGAAAACTAAGCAACAATAGCATTGTCGAAACCGATTTCGATTTTTCGCTTGAATTACGAATATTACGAAATTCGAGGAGTGATGTTTAGGATGAAAAGGAATTTCACAGCAGCGCTTGCTGCTATGCTCCTTGTCACCGGGCTGCTATCACCGGTTGGGAGCATGAATGCTTCAGCGGCAACGAAAGTGGAAAATGAACCAATCAATGGATTGAAAGCGTTTACCGATGTATCTCCAAGTCATTGGGCCGCAGGCCCATTACAGCGTTGGAGCGCAAATGGGATCATAAGCGGATATGACGACGGGTCGTTTCGTCCGGGTAAGGAAGTCACGAAGGCAGAATTCGCAGCTATTATGAATCGTATATTTAATTATCAGGAGCAATCGGATAAGGTTCCCGCTGATGTCCAGGCTACAGACTGGTATAAAAATGATATAGCCAAAGGGATTGCAGCTGGATATTTAAGCAGTGATCAGAAGAACAATATTTATCCTTCAAAAGCACTTTCGCGCGCGGAGGCGGCGTTAGCATTGGAGAAAGTGTTTCGTTTCAATGCAGACAAAAGCAGTACAGCAGCATTCACCGATCTGAACGGAGTCAGCGATGAAACCGCAAAAGCAATAGCTGTTCTATCGAGTGCAGGTTTTGTAAAAGGATATCCTGGAGGTTTGTTTAAGCCAGATGGTGGGATCACCCGTGCAGAGTTAGCTCAGTTGGCTGATCGAATGGTTTCGGGACTCCTCCTGAAATCAGGAGAGACTTCACTAGGAACAGTTAAGGGCAATGTAGTCATTAATCGGGCTGATGTGATTCTTAAAGACACGGTCATCCAAGGTAATCTTTATCTAACCGAGGGGATAGCTGACGGGAATGCAAAGCTTGAAGGTGTAAAGGTAACAGGGACTACTTTTGTACGGGGAGGCGGCGAGCAAAGTATCGGCTTATACCATACTTCTCTTGGACTGCTTCAAGTAGCCAAGCCTAATGGTAAGGTTCGGATTTATGCCAGCGGGTCGACAGCTGTGGGTACAGTGCAGCTGCTATCTGGGGCAATCTTAGAAGAAAGCAGCGATCTTACCGGGGCAGGGTTTGGGGATGTTGAGATGGATGTCGTTCCTCACAATATTTCGCTTCGCGGAACATTTGCAGCGGTTCGTTCGGCAGACTCAGCAGTCAGCGGTTCTTTGTTAAGAATCCTTGGAACTGTCGGCAGCCTTATTCTGGGAAATCCGGCCCAATTAACATTGGAGAACAATTCACAAGTGGCGGCACTAATCCTATCTGCGAGCGCTGGAGGTACAACAATTCAAGGCAGCGGAAGCGTAACCACAATAGATAACAAAGCCGATGGAGTAACGATTGGCGGTGTAGCATTAAAAAAAGGAAACACTGGCAAAACAACATTGCCAATAGCAAGCTCAGCGCCAAGCAGTTCGGGGAATGTAGGTCCAATATCGACACCAAACTCCACACCTGAAGCAACGGCGACACCTACGGCAACTGCTACGCCAATCGAAACACCAACACCAACACCAACACCAACACCAACACCAACACCAACACCAACACCAACACCAACACCAACACCAACACCAACACCAACACCAACACCAACACCAACACCAACACCAACACCAACACCAACACCAACACCAACAGCCACACCAACCACTGATCCGTGGACACTGGTGTGGGGGGATGAGTTTGATGATGGAGAGATTGATGCCACAAAGTGGACCTATGACCTTGGAGATGGATCGCAATACAACAATCCAGGTTGGGGAAACAATGAGAAGCAGTGGTATACCAACGATGAGAAGAATGTAAAGGAACAGGACGGTAACCTGATTATTACGGCCCACAAAGAAGAAAAAGCTGGCAAACAATATACTTCTACACGGATTAAGACTAAAGGGTTGTTTAGTAAAAAATATGGCAAATTTGAAATTCGGGCCAAAGCACCTACTGGAAAAGGGTACTGGCCGGCGATCTGGATGCTGCCGGAGAACGATGTGTACGGGACTTGGGCTGCTTCCGGTGAGCTTGATATTATGGAAGGCTGGGGCAGTCGTCCAAACACGGTAGCGGGGACGATTCATTACGGCGGTATGGCGCCGAACAATGTATACTCCGGCAAAGAGTATGTATTTCCGGATAACGCTACGATTGAGCAGTTCCATACGTACTCTATTGAGTGGGAGCCGGGTGAAATTCGCTGGTATGTGGATGGTGAATTATATTCGACCAAAAATGACTGGTACAGCATCAGCAATGGGCAGCCTGCCAATAATGTGTATCCAGCGCCGTTTAATCAGAAGTTCCATTTGCTGATGAATCTGGCCGTAGGCGGTAACTTTGATGGTGATCCGACTAGCGAAACCGTATTTCCAAAATCGATGGAGATTGATTACGTTAGAGTCTACGAGCTGACAGGTCGTGAGTACCGCGAGCCTATTCCAGTTACACTGGAGAAGGAAGCCTATCCGGAAGGCTCCAAGCTTGCACTGGCAGACGGCAACATGGTCTATAACAACAATTATTCGGAGCAGGTGCCGGGGGATGACGGTATGGGAATCCCAAATACCGCACATTGGGCACTTTATAAAGAAGCAGGGGCTGAAGCTACGGTTTCTACTGTTCCTATTGGGGAGCGCAATTATGTGAAGGTAGATATCAGCAGTGGCGGCGGGAATTTTTATTCGATTCAACCCCAAGCTATCGTATCTATAGCTAAAGGCAGGTTCTATAAACTCAGCTTCGATGCCAAAACCGATATGTCCCGCAGTATGAGCGTTCGGTTAACAGGTGGAGAATCTCGTGGATTTGCAGCGTATTCTCCATCGTTTAAGGTAGATCTAACTTCAGCGATGACGCATTACGAAACGATGTTTCAAATGAAGGAGAACTCAGATATTGCTGCACGCGTCGAGTTCAACGTGGGTACCAATACTTCACCGGTATGGTTTGGTAATGTCAGATTAGAAGAGATTGAGAATATTCAATTCCCGCATGATAGTGTGAAGGAACCGCTGGCCAACGGTAATCATCTGTACAATGGTACTTTCGATATTGGCGAACCCAATCGGATGAGTTATTGGCATACGGAAGCAGCTGGTGGTGTCACGGTAGAATCAAGCGTTAATGACAATGGTCAGTTAAAGCTGCAGATTGGCGGCAGTGAAAATGGTGAGGTTCGGTTACTTCAGAAGGGAATTCAGCTCATTCAAGGGCAGGACTACAAGGTTACCTTCAATGCTTCAGTCTCCTCTGCACGCACAGGAACGGTCCAACTACTAGGAAAAGACGGCAGTGTACAGGCAGAACAACCGGTTAGCTTAAGCGAAGGTGAGCAAAAAATTAAAGCCACCTTTATCAATCTTGCAGGTGCAACCGATCATGAAGGACAATTCGTATTTTTATTAAACGGGGCAGCGGATACAGTCGTTCTGGATAACTTCCAGATGATACGTACTAGCTTCTATTTTGATCCATCGCTAATATATTACCCGCTCCTGAATGGTGAATTTAACTTTGGGTTTAGCGCCTGGGACCGCCTGTTGACAGAGCAGGGTGGTCAGAGCAGCGCTACGGTTGCAGATGGAGCAGCGAAATTTAGCATTACGAATACTGGCAGTCAGGCTTATTCTGTAATGTTGTTTCAGAACAACTTGAAAGCTGCTGCTGGAATGGATTATGTGGTTGAATTTGATGCCAGTTCAACCGTAATCCGCAAAATCGGGGTGAACGTAGAAAATGGTACGTATCAGGCCTCGTTCAGCAATATTCTGGAGGTAACGCCGGAGACGAATCATTACAGATTCGAATTCCGGCAAGGCAGCAAGGATACATTGTCTCTTAAATTCCTGCTTGGGAAGGTTGAGGGGATTAGTATTCCTCAAAACCATGATATTATCATTGACAATGTGAAATTTGAGATCAAAAATGCACCGGCCAAACCGCAGGAGCTGCTGAGCGACAGCAGTAATAACAGAGTTTCGCAGCCGATTGAGCTTACTTTTATCGACAATGCAAATTGGCGGAATCAAATCATGGCGGTAAAGGTTAACGGTACAACACTTAATGCAGAGCAGTACACTATTGAACCGGGAAAAATCACAATTGAAGCAGCAGTATTTCCGGCAGAAGGAAGTTATACCATTACTGTTGAGGCTGAACATTATGTTACTGCAACTGTCGCGCAGACTATTCTAGCTAATGATAACAATCTAGTCATCAATGGTTCGTTTGGCAGCGATAAGACGGGCTGGACTACATGGTCCGGAGAAGGTGGCGTCTCCGCGTTTAATGTGAAGGATGGCGTAGCTGAAATCCTGATTACGTCGGCCGGATGGGAAGCGTGGCATACACAATTTTTCCAAGAGGGTATTCCACTGGAGGGCGGAAAAACATATGAGGTGAGCTTCAAAGCAAAATCAACGGTTCCCCGCCAAATTGTGTTAGAATACTCCAATACTTCAGCTGCTTCCGCGCAAGCTAAGTTTGATATTCATGCGGATTGGGCTACTTATACAGCACAATTTACGGTGTCGAACAGCAACCCGCTGAAGCTTAATTATCTGATCGGCAAAACGCTGGGCGCTGATCCTGCGGCTAACAGTACACCGCATACGATTTCTTTTGACGATATTGTGGTCAGGGAGGTACAAGGGGGTCCACCAGTAACACCGCCAAGCGGTACCCTGGATAATGGAACCTTCGATGTAGATGCAACGGGCTGGAGCCAGTATTTTGACGGAATCGGAACTGCTTCTGTTCAAGAGGGGGAATTTGCTATCAACTTAACAGGTACCGGGCAAGCCCCTTATAGCGCACAGGTGGATTACGAAAATCTCAAGCTCGTTCAGGGAAAGACGTACACCTTGAAGTTTAAAGCTCGTTCTACAGTAAACCGCAATATTCAGGTAGCTGTGGAGCATAAGGGCGGGGACTACACCAAATGTATGGAAGCTGAGCTTGTAGCCTTGACCCAGAATATGGACGAATACAGCTACACTTTTACCATGAATGGGGCAACAGACGCTGGTGTTCATCTGGTGTTTTTGCTAGGGCTTATAGATGGGAATAGTACGGAGACGAATAGTGAAATTAGCGCGGGCAGTACAATTTATTTAGATGATGTAAGCTTGATCGAAGGGTAAACGAGAAAAAACGGCAGTGTTTTCCTTTTTACAGGAGCACTGTCGTTTTTTTGTGTGTTTTTTGTGGGTTTGACTTAAGTTTCTTTAGGGATAAATTCAAAAATTTTGCCACTCTCAAAAGATTCTATTAGTTTCAGCAACCAGCGGTAGTAGTTAATGGATTCAGTTATTTTTTCTTCATCTGTATTTAAGAGCTGCATAAGTTTACTATCGTCACTATACTCTTTTTTCATATCGTTAATTTCTGCAAGTGATTTCGCTAGTGAGATCATATTACCTTCGACGGCTTTTCTCCATTTAATAGAGAAGTAATCACTGAAGTTCTGATGCCAGTCAGGCACAGTGGTGAACAAGTCTTTGCGCGTCCCTCTCCCCCATACTTTGTCGATCATTTTCAGATCTAGAAGGGTACGGACTCCCGTACTCATGGACGTTTTACTCATTCCCATTGTTTTACTGAGTTCATCCAGTGTCACTGGACCTTGATTGAAGTACATATAACCGTATAAATGTCCAATAGACAAGGTAATGCCATACAGATCCATGTTTTTGCCGATAGAATCGATCACACGTTCACGGGCTTTACTAATCTTCTCTATTTGTTCGGGCGTAAGCCCTTCTAAATCGTTCATGATGTCCCTCCTGAGGAATAGGTCGATAGACTGCAACCTTATACAATGTATTGTAATCAAATCCCCCTCCATAAGTAAAGAATTCATGAAGAAAGGAATTTGGCGTAAAACAGAGTATTCCATACATAAAGTTCATAAAGTTAAAACTGTACACTAAATTTTATCCGTATATGGTGTTTGCATGAATTTTCAATAGTCCGGTAAACTACTATAAGTGAACTAAACCCGGATAACATTTCGGGAGAAGGAGGACGGCATGGCTATTATAGAGGTGAAACAACTAACCAAAGTATTCGGTCATGATGCGGGACGCGCGATTCCTTTATTAGAGCAAGGGATGTCGAAGGAAAAAATTGCTCAGGAATTGAAGTTGACAGTCGGAGTCAACAAAGCCGAATTCAGCATTGAAGAAGGAGAAATATTCGTCATTATGGGTTTGTCCGGCAGCGGTAAGTCGACGCTGGTTCGTTTGTTGAACCGCTTGATTGAGCCTACAGGGGGGCAAGTTCTTTTTAAAGGGAAAGATGTTGTGAAAATGAATCCGGAGCAGCTGCGCCAATTCAGACGGAAGAACATCGGCATGGTGTTTCAGAAGTTCGCATTATTTCCACATCGAAGCGTACTGGAGAATGCAGCATACGGGCTTGAAGTTCAGGGCGTAGATAAAAAGAAAAGAACTGAACTGGCAACAGAAGCCTTGCATCTGGTAGGTCTGAAAGGTTGGGAGAATCATCGTCCTGATCAACTCAGTGGAGGGATGCAGCAGCGTGTTGGACTGGCACGGGGCCTTGCTAACGACCCGGATATCCTGCTTATGGATGAGGCATTTAGTGCACTGGATCCGCTTATTCGTAAAGACATGCAGCAAGAGCTGCTGGAATTACAGGCCAGAGTGAAGAAGACCATCGTGTTTATCACTCATGATCTAGACGAAGCTTTGCGGATTGGAGATCGGATCGCACTGATGAAGGACGGAGTCATTGTGCAAATTGGTACACCGGAAGAAATCCTCATCCAACCTGCCAATAAATATGTAGAGCGATTCGTGGAGGATGTGGACTTGTCCAAGGTGTTGACTGCAGCTCATGTAATGCGTCAGCCGGAAACAGTCAGACCTGAACGCGGGCCTCGGGTAGCGCTTCAATTAATGCGTGACAGTGGTATATTCAGTCTGTATGTAGTGGACAAGGAAAATAAGCTTCTGGGTGTTATTACAGCTGAGGATGCCCTTAAGGCACTGAATGATAATAAATCTATTCTGGAAGTAACGCGGAGAGAAATCCCACGTGTTCAACCGGAAACGCTACTCAATGATTTCTTTGAATTAATATCTGAGACACATTTGCCTGTAGCCGTCGTAGATGAAGCGGATAAATTGAAGGGTATTGTGATTAAAGGAGCCGTTCTTTCCGCACTCGCCGGCAACGCGGTACCGGAAGGAGGATTATAATGGACATTCCTAAACTGCCTTTGGGAAAGGCACTCGAGTGGTTGGAAAATTGGCTGACGACTTATTGTGGGCCCCTGTTTGACTTCATCCATTCGATTATCGGTGGTATGGTGGCTGGCATTGAAAATGCACTTACCTTCCTGCCAGCATTAGTACTTATCGTGCTTATTGCAGCATTGTCTTATTGGATCGGTAAATGGCGCATGGCACTATTTGCGGTCATTGGGCTGCTTCTGATTGATAATCTTGGATTATGGGGACCTTCTATGCAGTCCTTGGCCCTTGTTCTAACCGCCTCGATATTGGCTGTAGTAATTGGTGTGCCGATTGGTATTTTATGTGCGCAGAGAAATACCGTTAGAAATATAGTTACGCCTATTTTGGACTTTATGCAGACGATGCCGGCTTTTGTATATTTATTGCCAGCGGTATCCTTTTTCTCATTGGGCGTAGTTCCAGGGGTTATTGCTTCGATTATTTTTGCAATTCCGCCAACGATTCGCTTGACCAATCTCGGAATTCGTCAGGTTTCGGAGGAACTGGTGGAGGCAGCAGATGCTTTCGGATCGACACCTACTCAGAAATTAGTTAAATTGCAGCTTCCAATCGCTTTACCAACAATTATGGCAGGTGTGAACCAGACCATTATGTTGTCACTGTCAATGGTTGTTATCTCATCGATGATTGGTGCACAGGGCGTGGGTGCCTATGTATACCGTGCGGTATCACAGGCTAAGACAGGAGACGGATTCGAAGCAGGGATTGCGATCGTTATTATCGCCATTCTGCTGGACCGTCTGACACAGAACGCACTAAAACCAAAACAAAGATAGGAGTTTTAAATAAATGAAGAAGAAAAATATAGGGGTATTCCTGTTAGTTATTATGATGATTGCTGTTATTGCTGGATGTTCTTCATCAAGTAAAGAGAAGGTAAAATTAGCATATGTAGCATGGGATTCGGAAATTGCGAGTACTTATGTAGTAAAGGAAGTACTTGAAACTAAGCTTGGAGCTACCGTTGAAATGCTGCAGGTAGATGCTGGTCCAATGTGGGCTGGGGTTGCAGACGGTAGTGCGGATGGAATGGTTGCAGCTTGGCTGCCAAGCACCCATGCGGCTTATTTAGAGAAGTACGGTGCAAAAATTGAAGATTTGGGTGCAAATCTAAACGGGACTAAGGTTGGCTTGGCTGTTCCGGCCTATATGGATATTAACTCTATTGAAGACTTGAAGAACAGTGATATGGCAGCAAAGCTGAACAATCGCATTATCGGCATTGAGCCAGGTGCCGGCATTATGACAACCACAGAAAAAGCTATCGCTGAATATGATCTTAGCGATTACACACTTCTTGAAAGCTCATCCGCAGCGATGGCTCAGGAACTGCAAAAGGCTTATGACAACAACGAGCCAATCGTTGTTACAGGCTGGACACCGCACTGGATGTTCGCCAATATGGATCTGAAATATCTGGAAGATCCAAAAGGGGTTTACGGTGCGGATGAACAGATCCACACGATGGTTCGCCAAGGTCTGAAAGATGACATGCCGAATGTCTACAAATTCCTGGATCAATTCGAATGGACAGCAGAAGATATGGCCAAAGTAATGATTGAGGTTCAGGGTGGCAAGTCACCAGAAGAAGCCGCTAAAACTTGGGTGGAGAGCAATCCGGATAAAGTGAATGCTTGGGTTGCAGGTATAGAATTGTAAGTAGATTAAAAACTGTGTTATGATGTGAAGAATAAATGGAAACAAAAATGTAACTTGTACGCTAACTACTGTTCTTTACACATTACACTTCATAAGCAAGCTCATTCAATAAAACACCCCGTAAGGGGTGTTTTTCTTGGGAATATAAGCAAAGTATTACAAGCTCTTAGTGTACCCTGCTTATATTTCAATAAGAATGGATACCTAGTTTACACACTTAGACTTATGCTTTGTCAAAGTAAATCAGGAGGCAGCTGCTGCAAGGAGTCAAGAGAGGAGACTGCTTCATGACAGAGACCATAAATACCTGGATTGATTGGCTGCTGCAAACGCTGGGCCTTAGCGGGCCATCTATTTTATTCGTGACCATCCCGCTCGCACTTTTGCAGAGTATATTAGGATTTTTTCCATTCGTAATTTTGATCGTGCTGCATGTCTCTGTTTTTAACGTAATTGGAGGTATGCTGATCAGTTGGCTGGCCTGCAATCTGGGCGGAATACTGATGTATTTTCTCATTCGGCGATATCTGTATAACTGGTTTGACCGAAAATGGAGAAGCAAACTGAAGCGCTATGATAAATGGCAACGTTACTTGGATCGATATGGGATTTGGACACTGGTGCTTTTGCGTACAATCCCGATTATTCCGAATAATGTAATCAATTTCATGTCTGCTGTTTCACCGATTAAAGCCTCATCTTTTATATGGGGAACCGTACTTGGTAATTTGTCTTATATATGGTTATTCGGTACGATCGGATCCACCTTAATTGTTCCGCGTGAAGAATGGAATGGTTATCTTACTTGGTATGCGGTGTTTATAGCTATTCTCATTGGCATCTTTATTCGGCGTCATTGGGACCATTTGCAGGAGGATAAGCGGAGCAGAATGCACTAATATCATCTTCCCAGTTCATGATCTAAAGGATGAAGAACGTTACTTCAGGCGCAGTTTGCCGGAGGGAACGTTCTTCTTTTTTGTCCTCTTAGCGAATACCTTAAATTAAGTGGAGGTGGCTTGACCTCTGCGTAAGGCGGGAGGGACTATTGCAATGGGCAGATTGAAAAAATGGGGGAACCGAAGGCTGAGAATACCTGATCTAGGCCATTTTCGGCTGCCAAAAATAAATGGGGACACGAATCGGAGATTCTCAGCGAGAAGCTCCGCATTCAAGTCAAAACCCAGCCGGGCAGCGGTTAGGCCGCAGCGTACGCGCTTTGAAGCCAAACGTAGCAAAGGCCGCTTTAGGTTATCCAGCCGGCCAGAGAGTAAGGTAACGGTTGCAGGCGGAAGAACACATAAGCCAAGAAGCCGACGCAAATTTTGGCTGATAGCCTCCTTAGTAATACTTGTGCTGGTGCTGCAATCCTTGCGCTATGTGGAGCTGCATATGAAGCCGCCCATCCTGCATTTAGCACAAATACGTGTGAAGCAAATCGCTACGGAATCGATTAATAAGGCGATTACCTCTCAGGTTGCGAATGGAGGGAATGCGGAAGAGCTAATTGATTGGAAGACGGATAAGAACGGGAAAATATCAGGGTTCATGCTCAACTACGCGGAGCATATGCGTATTACTTCGCAAGCGGCACAGGTCATTCAGTCTACGCTGCAGGAATTGCATAATCGAACAGAATATATTCCGCTGGGGCAAGCGCTGGGCAGTCCCCTTATTGCTTCTTATGGACCCGATATTCCGATCAAGATTGAACCACAAGGTGCGGTTAAGGTTGAACTCAGCACCCGCCAGCAAAACGCTGGGATCAATATGATTCTGGTCGAGGTATACATTCATATTGTGACAGAGGTTGCAGTCGTCATTCCTTTTGATATGGAGCCGCAGGTAGTGGATACAGAAATTCCTGTGTCTTATCTGATGGTTGTTGGAGATGTACCTATGTATTATTACGATAATCAAGGTCAACCTGTGGGGGCTAACGGCAGCAGTGCTCCGGGAATTGCCATTCCTGCTCCAGCTGTAGGCGGGGATAAGAGTGGAGTAGTGGATCAGGGCAAGGATACCTCCAGTAACAGTCAGAAAGATAACAGCTCGTCTCCAGCGGCAACCGATCCCGCGAGTACGGGTGCAGATCATACGGAAGAAGACAAAGGCGTGGGCGGAGGAAATTAAGGGGATATCATGCTTCAGCGCTCATAGACTATAGGTAGAACAGCTTTAATAAATGGAGCGTGAATCCTAATGTCGCAAGAATCTCTGTATGTGGAACGCTTGGCGGGTAGGTATGGGTTCTTGGAGCGCACGGGACTACTTCCACTGCCGAGTAAAGATGGACTTACCCTTGTAGTTGAGCTAAGCCGCCTGGAATGTGCCGCAGCTTGCTTACCCTTGCTGCTGCTCCATTCTGGAGAGTCTGTGCGCATTATTGCTGTGGCGATGACTCCTGATTTTCCTATGGAAACTTTAGCGGAACAGTTCTCACCGGAGCAGTCGATTCTCTTTCTTCCTTATGAAAAGGAGGAGTACATGCCTAACCAGGCTTTGGCACAGATCGAAACCAGTTTCGCGGTTTTGCTTGAAGATTCGATCATGGTATCACCTGGCTGGCTAAGTGAGCTATTGTGGGTTCCTTTTGATGACGCTTCAGTTAAGGTGGTGGCCCCTCGCTCTTCAACCGAAAGAGGGGAAGGGAAGAAACGTCTTCACTTCGGCACCTATGATGAGTTTGCTGCGCATGTAAGCTACAGTCTTGGCCGGCATCAAGGAGAATGGCGAGAGATGCATGTACTAACGGGTTCTTGCCTCCTGTTCTCTAAAGAGCTGCTTCAGCGTATTGGAGGGTTGGACATCTCGCTTCAAGCGCGGCCTCTTATGATTGCCGATTGGTGTCTTCGAGCCCGGCAGTCTGGAGCCAAGCTGGCGCTAAGTGATGCTGTGTATGTTCATGCTATACATTCACTTGATAGGGGCCAGAGAAGGCTGAACGGACCAACACTTGCGGATGGCTGGCAGGCGTACAGTACAAAATGGGCGCTGGAGGATGTCTTAGAAGTCGAAGAACATCTTGTACCGCAGAATGGATTCTTACAATCAACACAACCTGTTATTCCACTCGGTAAGGCAACCTTGGCAACCCCATTAGTGACGGCGATTGTTTATTGTGAAGAGGATGGGAATGGGGACCATCTTCCGCAGGAATGGGCAGCTACACAGGAGCAGCAGAGCTACAAGAATATTCGCTGGATCTGGATCAAGGACAGCTGGATGAACACAGCTCCCGGCTTGCCAGTAAATGAACAGGATGTAGTGATTACAGTTCGTGGTCAAGAGGCTTGGCTGCGGGCTTTGAAGAATGCATCTGCATTATTTGAGTGTGAGATAACTGTGTATTTATCAGACTCTATCAGATATGAGAAATATTACGTTGAACGGGTAGTGAAGGCGATCACCCAAGGTTCCGCAGATCTGATCGTTAGTTTATCTACGGATATGGACGAAGAGGTGGGGCGGTTGCTTAGGGGGGACCCTTCGGGAATTGTTTTTCCATTAGAGCGAGTTGCTCATAAAGGCGGGAATGTGCCTGGAGTGATTACTTGTAAGGCGTCTACTTCGCACCAATTGCAGCTTCACCCTGAAGCTTCACTAACTATAGGTTATGTGGGGGATTTGTCCGAACCGCAGGGGAAGAAGGCAGATAGCAGCAAGGGCAAGGAGGCGCAGTCATGAAATATTTAATTCTGAGCAAAGGCTCCTGGGAGGAATACGAATATAAAAGACTGTTGGATCTTCTGCCCGAGCGGGAAGAGGTCTGTTTTGCCGGAAGAATGACTCTTGAGCAGCAGACTAACAGCCAGATCAAGCCGGTAATGATCGCGGATATTCATACTCTCAAGGCGAGGGAGTACACACTTCTGGTCTCTTCTCCCTATTGGCTACCAGAGGTTCTTTCTTTGCAAGCGGGATATATAGTGGCTTTGTTAGAGCGCTGTCCGGAAGAAGAAAATAAGGTCTTATGGGATAAATACAGCGGCTTGCTTGGAGCAAAGGCCGATCTAGTAGGAACCCGATCAGAACGGATCTATCTGGAGCAGAGCTTGTGCAGGGAGAATGTTATTTATCTCGACGGGGATCAGCAGGAATCGTATGGAGTTGTATGTCAGCGCGAGCGGATTTATTTTCTGACAGATTATGAAGTGTTATGGAGTAAGGCGATTGGGAGCTTATGGCAGGAGGATCCCCTCCTTGCTAAGGACTGGTTTAGGATTCAACTCCAGCTTAGGGCGGATTATTATACTTCGATGTGCGCCAAGCTGCCCAGCCAGCCTGTTGTACATTATTTGGCAGCATCTTATTTGTATTTGCTTGGGGACTCCACAGCGAATCGATATCTGGCGCAATCCTTTGAGTTAATGGTGCTGTATGAATATTTGGATTGCCTTATTTCACACTTCCGGTTTTTTTCTGCAATAGAAGCCAAGACAGGGAATCTGGAAACGGCGGTCCGCCAATTTGCGATTACAGCATTTACCGCAGAGGAGAAGCGAGCAGTAGAAAGGATGGAGGGCTGGCTCCATTCCGGGCAGGATGAACTGGTTCGTGCGGAGTTGTTCCACCTGAATGAGGATGAGGCAGCGGCGGTAAGAATTTTAAGTCCGCTAACTTCTTCCGAGGCAAAAGCGTTGCTGGTGCAAAATTATGTGCGGACTTTTCAATGGGAAAAGGCAATAGTGCTGCAACATGAGCAGGAAGAAAATGTGGATGAAGCCATGGAAGGCACCATACACTTGCTGTATGGCAGGCGGCACGAGGCCATTCGCAGCTTTTTAAATGCAGGAGGGCAAGACAATCAGGCATGGCCACTTTTGTCAGAGATGGCAGATCTCGAAGAGGCTGTAAGACGATTGAGAAGGAGAGTGGAGGATGAGTAGTCATAGAGGGCCACTCCGCAAAACATCAGGCAACCGTCTGACCGCTATTATGCAGGTTAGGAACGAAGCCGGAAGGTATTTAGAGCAGGTGCTGGAGGAATTAAGTGAGTTCGTGGATGATATTGTGATCGTGGATGATGGAAGTACAGATCATACGGCTCAGTTATGTCTCTCTTTTGCCAAAGTTAAGAAGCTCGTAACCCTGCAAAGCTCTTTGTTTAACCGTGAATGGGAGCTGCGGCAAACATTGTGGGAGCTGGCGGTATCTACGAATCCGGATTGGCTGCTGTCTGTGGATGCCGATGAATTCTATGAAGAGTCTGCTAAACGGGAGATGAGGCGACTCATCGATCAGGATGTGTATGACTGGGTATCCTTCCGATTATTTGATTTTTGGGGTGGCACCACACATTACCGTGAAGATGAGCATTGGAATATCCACACGAAGCATACCCGTACACTAGTCCGGTATTTGCCGAACTTTCATTATTTTTTTCCGAAAATGGATCATCATGTGCCAAGACTTCCGCTCTCTTATTCGGTATTGCCGGGGTTTCTTACCGAGCTGCGTGTGAAACATTATGGTTGGGCGATATCCCCTGAGGAGCTTCGGCGAAAATACTCGCGTTACCTGGAGCTTGATCCAGAGGGGCGCTGGGGTAGTCTGGAGCAGTACGAATCTATCCTTGATGAGCAGCCCCATCTGGTGGAATGGCAAGAGGAGCTTTGAAATCCGCATCTGATCTGCCAACTGGCTAAGTCCGGCTGGCAGATCTCAGAAGCAGCGCAGAAGGGATATGAGCTGATGGTATCCCTTGCGGATATACTTCTGCTGCGAGCTGCAGCTTGTAATAAGCGAGGCTCACGGCTGCGGTAGCCCCCCCGACTCTACGCAAAGCGGCTTCATCCTCTACATGAAGGATGGGCATCTCTCCACAGGAGTAGGCTATCGCAGCGTATAATTGCCACTCGGTACAGTCTGCAGGTGTATGATATTGAGGGTGCTTGCTGACATAAATAGAGCACCATTGTTTTTTTATGGAGGTGGGGGCTTCAAGTAAACCGTAAAGTAAGGGCTGCGGCAGACTGGACCATTGTAAGGAAGAACCTTGCGAATGGCGATAAAGTGCTAATAAACTATTCCAAGCACCAGTCTGAAGCAGCAATTGTGCTGCATAGTTGAGATCCGAAAGATCAGCTTTAAGGCTATAATTCCCCGCTAAAATATGATGGATCGATAAAATCCCCGGTCTGTAAGGCAATAGACAGACAAGCCAGCGCATGGCAGACTCAGTATCTCCAATACGGCAAGAGAAAGCCCACAGGTAGCCAAGTACAAAGGATCGGTTGGAAAGATGGGAAGGATCATGAAGTAGCTGTTCAAGCGGTGCGAGTGTCTGAAAATGTTCCGGTTGATTGTTTATCTCCAGAATCGCCTGCAATGCAGCCTGAACAGATGAGGGTAACTGGCTGGCTGTAGAAAGCTCAGCTTGCCATTCCGGATCGCGGGCATTGAGCGCTGCGGACAGAAGATAACTCAAAGTATCAGGAGATAAAGAGTGCAGATAGTAGTGGGTCAATGCTCGTAGTTGTGCCTTCTCTCCAGATAGAAGGCTTAGTGGGACGAGTTCTTTCCACGCTTCGCTATAATCAGGCTTATGTTGTATAGCAGCCTCGTAATGTCTCCACGCATCCGGATATTGGTATAACTTCTCACAGACTCTTCCGGCTAGTAGTTCTGTCCGATACGTTCCACTGCCTGAGGAAGAAGGGTATTTATGTGCTGTATTCCCGCTCTGAAGTGCGTTCTCCAAGAAGTGCTTGGCTGAGCTGAGCTTCCCTTGTTCCAGTAATAGGAGGGCATAGCTTTCTAATAAATCCGTGAAATCAGGAAAAAGACCGCTCCCCGTACGAAAAACTTCCTCGGCTTCCTGCTTTCGGCCACATAGTTGTAAGGCGTACGCCGTCTTAAGGTAAATATCTGAGACATAACCGGAAGGGGCTGGAGCATCGGTGAGCAGCGGAAGGAGGATCTCTGCCGCTTCTTTATATTGACCCTGCTGATAATACTCTGCCCCTAACGCGTAACGAAGAAAAAGATGGTTCGGTTGAAGCCGCAGACCCCTGTTGATGAGTGCTAAATTGCGGTTATATTTATTTTTACGCATCAGTTCATCTTCTAAATATCCGTAGTGGAAAATACGCAAATCTGCATAAGTGATCTCCCCAGCTGGAAGCTCCCAAATGCTGCTGGCAATCTCCTCATGAATACTTCCACGAAAAATAATTCTTTTATCATTTTTGAATAATCGACAGACATGATCTGTAACAAAATCCGCTTCAGGTATTTCACCGACATAGTGGATAATGGGCAGCCAATACCCATGAATATACTCGGCACCAAGCAAGGGCTGGAGCAGCTCCTCACTCCAATGATCCACAGCCTCATCAGCATCCAGTACCAGAACCCAAGCGGAAGTTGCATACTCTAGGCTTATATTCCGCGCTTTGGAAAAATCATTTTCCCAAGGAATGTCGATAATCTTTGCACCGAACCTCTGAGCGATTTCTTTACTGTTATCCTCTGAGCCTGTATCCGCAATGATAATCTCAGACACTAGCCCGCGCACAGAGGATAAGCATTTCTCCAGATGGTTTGCCTCGTTCTTAATAATCATGCAAAGTGTGATATCCGGTGTGGTCATAGGAATACGTCCTTCCTAATCTGAAACTCTGGGCAGTGGAAGTGCGAGTCGCACTCTTTTAGCCGCTGGAGAATAGGGGGTTGAAGAAGTGAGGGAGGCAAGCAGACGATCCGCCAACAAAAGCTCCGAACGCCCTGGGTGATAGGCTGGGTTGAATAACGAGTCATTAGATGAGGACTGCCCTGTGGTCTTCATCAGCTGTTTTGCTGCCTCTTCACATCCCTCAATCCGCAATAAATCTAAGAGAAGTCCGCTTTTAGCGGCTGTGTATTCGGGTAGATGAGCGTGAAGCCAGCCCAAAATTTCATTTTCGCGCTCAGCACATTTTAAGGCTCGGATCAGTCGGGTTATAATGGGCGTTGGCTCGGGATGAAGCTGAGCAGCTTTGGTATAACAGACACAGGCCTCGGTCTCATCGCCTATTTCTTCGCATAACTGTCCCAGCAAATAAAATGTCAAATAAGATCCGAATCCGGACTCGGTATGGTAACCGGAAGGAGCTTCTCCAATGACTAAGGCTTGCAGCAATGCTGTTTTGGCCTCAACTAGGGCCCCCATTTGAAACAGCAGCACACCTTTGATATGAGCCAAGTCAGGATAATCCGGATGTAAGGTTATCCCTGAGTCGCAAGCTTCCAGCGCCGCGTTGAAATCTTTTAATTCTGCCAGGCAGCGGATTTGATATTTGTGCAGCAGATGAACATAACTTGTGTCGGGTGGAGCTTCGTTAAGTGATCTTTTGATATGCTCTAGAGCCGGTTGATATTCACCAAGCCGCATATATTCAACAGCCATATTGAAATGGTGGAAGGGGTCATTGGGATTTAACTTTAGCTGTTCCTTGAGCAGCTCAACATTTCGTTTGATCTTATCTTTTTTTGCTACTACGCCGTCTGCATAACCGTAATGATGGATGACTACGTTGCTTAAATGCATTGCTGCTTTGGGTGTAGCTTTTACGATCGTTTCTGCAATCTGTTCGTGGATGATGCCGCTGAAACGGTACTGCGGGCGGTTACGGAATAGCCGGATAATCGGATTAACAGTAATGGTCTGTGAAGCTGCGGTTAAACCTTTATGATTATGAATGCGCAGAAAAAAAGCTTCATACTCCAAATGCTCCGCACACAGCAACAGCTCCCCCTTACTTTTCGCATCCAGTTCCTCGTCTCCATCCAGAATGAGAATCCATTGTCCGTGGGCTTGCTGAAGACCCGCGTTGCGGGCAGCGGCAAAATCGCCATTCCAAGGATGGTGAACAACTTTAGCTCCAAAGCTTAGAGCAATTTGTAGCGTGGAGTCAGTAGAGCCAGTATCGACTACAATAATCTCATCGGCGATACCACGTACACTTTTTAAACATTGGTTTAGGTTATCTGCTTCGTTCTTAACGATCATGCATAGAGAAATCAGAGGTTTTTGGCTGGGCATGCTCATTTGGCTGTCCTCCCCTCACTCTGGCGGAAGCTCCACTGTGTATGCCACGGTGTACGATTTAGTAAAAAGATGGATTTATGGATGGCACCAATATCCGTTTGCAGTGGACCATGAACGTTAGCTGCATCCAAGCTGTTTAGTGCCTCCTCCATGCTATGCTTCGCTTGCTGAAGGTAACAGAGTGCTAAACCCACTCGGGCAGCCTCATGCTCAGGCATCTGCTCCAGCGCTTGTTGAAACCATTCACTGGCTTCCGTGTAATGCCCTTTGTCAAAGACCATCTCACCTATATAAAAAAGAACCTTCGCATCAGCGGCTTGATCGCTAACTAACCTGATAAAATGCTCACCTGCCGCATTCCTATTGCCTTCTTTATATAATGCTGCGGCTAATTCAGACCGAAAGGTAGGGAACAGCTTTACCAAAGCGTCGCTTAACTCGGGCTGGTGTAGTTTTACTGATTGTTCGATCAAATCTGAAATGAATGAGGAATGTAATGGTAATGAATCTACCTCTGCTTCAGCGGGATCTACCTTTTGTTGCTGGTGGCACTTCTGAATGTATTGCAGTCCGAAACGAAGTTCGTCTGGTACATAGGTTAGCAGGTCATTGTGGAATTCTCCAAAAAGCGCCCAAGAGCAAATAGCCCAGAGGGTAGGCCACTTTTTCAGATATTCTAAATCATGGTTATCTTGCGTAGCTAAGGAGGTCATTTGTCTTATGGTTGTATAGGCGTCCTCTAGCTTGCCGGTGATCAGGAGTGAAGAGATCATCCAATTTGCCGTCTCTAATTCCAAGGGAAAAGTGTCTCGGGATAAGTTAGTGATGGTCTCATTAGCATTTATCGCAAATAAGCTGTCAATGATCGCAGCTCGTTGGGCAGCATTAGTTGGGGGGACGATTTGTATCAGCAAGCCGACAATCTCCTCATCGGGTACAGCTAAGCGTTGAAAAGCAAAAGCTATTCCCTGCAAGGCAGGCCTATATAAAGAGTGGTGTTGAAGCGCACGGTGGTAGAATCTCGCAGCGTCCTCCTGAAGCTCAAGCCGCTCTGAGATTAAGCCTAGTCGATAAAGTGGGCGGAAGGTGTTCATCCCTTGCTCAGATACATATTTTTGACTAACCTGATCTCCAGAAATGGATGCTGCACGCTGATAAGCTTGAAAAGCACGTTCTAACAAGCCTTGACTCTCCAAAGATTGGCCTAATAAAAAATGCAGGTCAGGGTAATCCTCATAACGCTCCAATTCAGGCAACAGCAAGGTATCTATGATATTCGTTTTTCCTTGAGTCAGATAAATTTTACAGAGATCTCTAATCATCGTAGGACGGTAGGAAGCTTCAAGTGGCACATGGTGAAGGGTCTGGCGAAGTAATGTCTCTGCTTCCAGAAGACGACCGTCCTGACAGCAGGTGACTGCTAAATTATACGAGTGAAAAGGATCTTCCGGTTGTTCGGCTAAAGCGAGTCGCAGCAGCTGCTCATTGCGTTTGATTTTATTTTTTCGTGCCATGATTTCCGGCAAATATCCGAAGTGTTCAATCTCAATATCACTATGCTCAATCGCCGAGATGTTATGTGATTTAAGGATTGCAGCGTCAATTCCTTCATGAATTCTTCCGCTATATCGATAACCCTGTCCATTTCGGAATAAACGAACCGCACTGTGCTTTACCTTATCTTCAGGCCGAACGCCAAGCCAATTATCAATTTGTACTGTAAAAGCCTGAGCTTGCGTGTTTTGCAGGAGGCTGCGAAGTTCCGGAAGTGGAGTTTGCAGGCGTTCATCGGCATCAAGGACTAGAATCCAATCGGTATCCGCCTGATCGAGACCTTCGTTACGTGCTGCAGCAAAGTTTTCTGTCCATTCCCGTTGGAATACTCTAGCCCCGTGCGCTTGGGAAATAGCTATGGATTCGTCAGTAGAGCCTGTATCTATGACTACAATCTCGTCAACACCTGCTACGCTTGTGAGACAGTGGGGCAGAAGATCAGCTTCATTGTTAACGATGAGGTGGACGCCAAGCGTAATATTGTTCACGTTGTTTCCTCCTTGTTACATATGTAGAAGTAGAAATCAGCTTTTGCTATCAAAAGAAAAAGCACATGGATATCCATGCACTCTTTCGTTACAACATATGATGGGCATCTGCATTACGTTCCCTGTGCGTTGAAACTTACATTGATTGTTGAGGCGGCTCCTGCATTCGTTGATTGATAGGATAAGCGTGTATATTTCAAGAATCTGGCCGGAACTATGACATCTATAGAACCTGCTGCTAAAGGATTATCTCCTGTGGTATCGACGAAATAGTTCGTTCCGTCAGCACTGATTTCTACTCGTGTGTTGACCGGGTTAGCTCCAGTGTTATTGATGAAAAAGGAATAGGTACCCAATACGCTTGTAGTCACTGCTGGCAGTGGAGTATAGGCATTAGCAGTTGCAATACCCGTCGTCGTCTGTTCGATAAAGCTGCGTTGTGAAATAGAGGTCACACTGCTGAGCGTACCAGCGGTAATGGTGGCTCCAAGCACACTGGTAATGGTCCCGTTTAAGAGGTTGGTGACCGTACCTGCTGAGGACAGAGTACCCGCAGTGATCGTGGCTCCGAGCACGCTGGTAATGGTCCCGTTTAAGAGATTGGTTACTGTACCAGCCGAAGACAGAGTACCCGCAGTGATCGTGGCTCCGAGCACGCTGGTAATGGTCCCGTTTAAGAGATTGGTTACTGTACCTGCTGAGGACAAAGTACCAGCGGTGATTGTGGCTCCAAGCACGCTGGTAATGGTCCCGTTTAAGAGATTGGTTACTGTACCTGCGGAGGACAGAGTACCGGCTGTGATTGTGGCTCCAAGCACGCTGGTAATGGTCCCGTTTAAGAGATTGGTGACCGTACCTGCTGAGGATAGGGTACCAGCTGTGATCGTAGCCCCTAGCACACTAGTAATGGTCCCGTTAAGGATATTGGTGACCGTTCCTGCTGAGGACAAAGTACCCGCGGTAATAGTTGCGCCTAGTACACTAGTAATGGTACCAGCCGTAATCGTAGCTCCGAGCACGCTAGTAATCGTGCCTTCGAGAATGTTAGAAATGGTACCTGCGGAAGACAAAGTACCAGCTGTGATGGTAGCTCCAAGTACGCTAGTAATAGTCCCGTTAAGAATGTTGGTAACCGTACCTGCGGAGGACAAAGTACCCGCAGTGATGGTAGCCCCGAGTACGTTAGTAATGGTACCTGCGAGAATGTTAGTAATGGTACCTGCGGAAGACAAGGTACCAGCTGTGATGGTAGCTCCAAGTACGCTAGTAATGGTCCCGTTAAGAATGTTGGTAACCGTACCTGCGGAGGACAAAGTACCCGCAGTGATGGTAGCTCCGAGTACGCTGGTGATCGTCCCGTTAAGAATGTTAGTAACTGTTCCTGCTGATGACAAAGTACCCGCAGTGATGGTAGCTCCGAGTATATTGGAAATCGTACCATCTAGGATAATTGTCGTTAGATTTCCGCCTGGATCTGTAGTGAGCGGATGATCAATCAGCGAGGCATCCCGGCCAAAAATAAGCGTTCGTAGATTATCGGGATTAGCTTGAAAAGAGCTGTAGTTAGGCAAAGTTCCTCGTCCCTCTCTTATAAAATTGTTAACTCATACCTATAGACTGGGCTTGGACGTATACATCAATTTTGCCTAAACCCGTTGACTGCTGCGTGGAGGCGGATATCCGAGTCCACTTTAAAAATCTGCTTGGCACTAGCACCTTCATTTCTTTTGCAGCCACGATCTCTTCTGAATCTATAAAAGAATCAAAACTGTTCGGACTAATCTCCAAGCGGACGCTAACAGGGTGGTCTCCTTGGTTCATAACTGCGTAAGAGATCATCGTTTTAGTTCCGCTTTTTTGCCAAGACAGAGGTGAAATGGAGCTGAACACGGGGAATCCGATAAATTGATGCTCGGAAAATAAAGGACTGATCGTCACCTTACGGCGGTTTCTTCGACCCTTTGGAGGTGGAAATGATTGCGGATTTCTAGAACAATTCCCCTGTTTTTTTGAGTGTTTTATTTTGCTGCGCTTTTTTAGTTCCAGACCGTTATGGATTTCATTCACCTCCTACGGGTTTTCTGGAACCCTGTCCATAAAAGGACCCTAACCGTCGTTTGAGCCCTGAGCATCAATAAACCGCAGTTCAATAAGCCGCGAACCGTTAGGGACAATCCTTAGCCATTCGAATGGTGATAATAATATATGGTGAAAAATAAGAGGTGATTGGGCTGTGAAAGCAAAAATACGCACATTCCCAAACAACCTGTTACTTAGAGTGGCATAAAATAAGATAAGCTCAAGTACGGGGAGGATAGCGCATGCCAAACGATTCAGTCTTTAATCAGAGTAGCCAGCCACTCTTTACAGAACAAGTCAACACGTATGTTGCACCTGGTATAGATTCAGCTCCGGAGGGAGGAGCGGCTAAGGCGGGGCTATTGTTTGGAATCCCTTTTACTTCTACGGTAACGACTGCTGCACCGTTAGTTGTTCAGATTAGTAATCCGGCAGGCAGCGGACGTACATTGTATGTATCCCGTGTTGCAGCTAGCTCGGCAACAGCTGCTGTTACTTTATCTCTGCTTCGGAACGCTACGGTCACCGGGACTACCGTTACACCGATAAATTTTAATTTTGGAAGTGCGTTAACCAGTGTGATGACGGCCAGAACCTCGACTGCTGCCCCTACGGGAGGTCCGGCCACTCTAGTATCTTTATTACTGGCAGCGGGGCCCGTCATTGTTGATTTTACTGGACAAATCGTTGTTCCTCCCGGAAATTCCATAACCACGTCCATCACGATTGCATCGGGAACTTCAGCAGCGACAACATCTATTAGTTGGTGGGAATATTAGAAATGGGAGGGGATAATCATGCCTAATCAATATGTGTTTAACGACAATGATCAACCTCTTTTTGTGGATATGGTCAATACCTTCCAATCTCCGGATATCAGCGCGCCACCTGAAATAAGTGCTTCGAAGGCTGCGGTCTTGTATTCTACCAACACATCCGCGTCTAGTTTGGTCGTACTTAGTCTTATTTCTGCAATTACTTCTATTCGGATTAGTAATGCTGCTGGTAGCGGGAAAACCGTATATATCTCTCGTATTAGCGGCAGTATCGGCGGATCTTCTCTGCTATCGGCTATGTCTGGAAGCTTTACAATTGTAAAAGGAGGGACGTTAACCTCTCCTGCAACCTTGACACCAACCAATAATAATCTCGGAAGCGCGGCTACAAGTGCGATGACCGTTCAATCTTCAACAGCGGCAATTAGCGGGGGGACGACGCTTTACAATTATCAATTAGCTCCAGGCGCTTTCTCACAGAACTTTACGGGCAGCATCATCGTTCCGCCGGGGACTGCTATTTGTGCTAACGTAACTTCATCTAGCTCGGCTGTAGGCTTAACGATTACTTCTGCACTTGGTCTTCTTTGGTGGGAGCAATAGAGTTTATATTTTTTTTGAACCTATAACGGTGGTAAACCTTGACATCATTTGGTTAAGGTTTTACATAGAAGGTTGGAATGAATAGAAAATAAAGGGGATTGGCATTATACAATAAAGTTGGAATTCAGTATGGAATGTGAAAAGAGGGACAATTATGGAAAGTTGTTTATTTATTCATGGCTTTACCGGAGGTGAGCATGAAATCTCTCCCTTGTCCCAGTTTATGGAGCAGCATAATTATCGTTCCAGAACATTTACCCTGAAGGGGCACGGGGGCAGCAGGAATGATCTACTGCATTCGGATCGACATGATTGGCAGCAAAGTGCTGAGGATGAATTAACAGAGCTGTTAAAGACAAATGACGGCGTTCATCTGATCGGTTTTTCAACCGGTGCTCTTATTGCTTCACATCTTTCCGTGCGCTATAAACCTTGGATTAAATCTCTCACTTTGTTGTCTACCCCTGTGTTTCCGCTGAATCCTGTAGAAATTATTAAGACCCTTGGGAGCTTTTCCATGCTAAAAACTTATATTAGTAAATTCAGTTCAACGCCTCCAAAAGCAACTCGAGAGTTCCAGCGATTGGTTCGTGAGAGCTTTTCTGTCTATCCGCATATTGAGACTCCAACCCTGATCGTGCAAGGAAAAAGAGATCATCTAGTGAAGACTAGAAGCGCCGATTACCTACGACATCATATGATCAAGGCGACCCAAAAACAGGTGCTGATGGTCGACAACAGTGGTCATATGGTGTGCCATTGTGAAGAGAAGGACCGAATTATGAATGAGGTCTTGCAGTTTATTCAGACGGCGGGACGCTGAACTCAAACAGTAAATATTCAACTCCAAGAGCTTCCTAAATAGGAGCTCTTTTTTTGTTGTGCATTTCAATTTTAAGGCTTGACAACGCGTCTGGTGTCATGGTAATTTTTAGTAGGGAAACCGGTTTCCCTAAAATTCGTTTGTTTCTATGCCAAAAACATCGCTGGAAAGGTCGGTTTTAATCCAAGAAGTAGGTTTTAGTGTGTTATGAATACGCTTTAATAAGAGAGGGAGATGCGCGCGATGAAACGTAAGTTATGGTACGTGCCCGTTCTGATTACATCTATTCTTCTTTCTACTGTGATTAATTTATTCGTCTTAGCGCCACAACAGGCAGATGCAGCCAGCATCGGTACGATTAACGAGAATGATACCATTTATCAGATTATGGTTGACCGGTTTAATGACGGGGACTCTTCCAACAATGCTACGGGAGCGGCAATTCGCTATGGCGAGAACTCTGAAGAAGATTTCCGTTATATGAAAGGCGGAGATTGGCAAGGAGTGATCGACAAGCTGTCTTATATTAAAAATATGGGCTACACCGCGATCTGGATTTCCCCAGTGGCGGAGCCGCAAATGACGAATCGGGAGAACAACGGCAGTGGTAAAAACACGGCGTATCACGGGTACAACGTTAAGGACCCTAACGCAGCCAATCCCTACTTCGGTACAAAGGAGAAGCTGAAGGAGTTAGTGGATTCCGCACATGCGGTTGGCATCAAGGTGGTTATAGACGTTGTGCCAAACCATATCGGGGATTATATGCTGGGTACCCAAGCCTACTATGATATCCCTAGTCTGCAGCCAGCAGCTCCTTTCAATAACCCGGCTTGGTATCACCATAACGGAGATATCAACTGGTCTTTGGCAGACGGAAGATACGATCAATGGGCACAGGATTACTTAGAAAATCATGATCTAGGCGGACTGGATGACATTGACTTCGATGTCCCTGCTGCTAAAAAGGCCATATTTGATTCGATTAAAGGCTGGTTTGACTATACAGGGGCAGATGGTGCGCGTGTAGACGCAGCCAAGCTGATGAAGCCGACTGATATTGGTGAATTGCAAAATTATCTGGGGGTTAATACCTTTGGCGAGAATTTTGACGGCAATGCTGAATTTGTCTCGCGCTGGGTCGGCAACAACAAGGAGTGGGGCATGCTTGATTTCCCAATGTTCTTCTCCGTTCTAAATAGCTTCGCATATGGGCAGTCTTTTGACTCCAATATTAAAAGCACCTTGGCACAGGATTCCTACTATAACGGAAATGCCAATCACATGGTTACCTTTATCGACAATCATGACCGCAATCGTTTTCTCACAGAAGCTGGAGGAAGCGTAGATAAGCTGCAGAACGCTTTGAGTTTTATTTTTACAGTGCGTGGAACACCCGTTGTCTTCCAAGGTACGGAACAGAACAAAGGCAATGGTAATGGGCAGATTATGACGGGAGGCATCGCCGATACCTGGAACCGCTGGTCAATGGTGAAACGGGATGCAAACGGCAATGTAATAGAGAATTATTTTAATGAGAATGCCAGCACCTACAAGCACGTAGCCAAACTTAATGAGATTCGGAAAAATAATCCGGCACTCCGTACAGGCACTCAACGTGAAATGTGGTCTGCACAGAACTTATATGCTTTTTCACGTCGTATTGACACTGGAACTAATCTGGGGCAGGAAGTTATCTCCGTATTCAGTAATAAATCCAGCGGCTCGCAGACCGTTACCATTCCACTGCGTGCAGAGAGCAGCTTGGCAGTCGGGACGGTTCTTTATAACCAGTTGAACACTTCGGATACGGTAACCGTACAATCGGGTGGAGCAACTGGCAAGCAGATCACTGTAACCGTGGGTGCAAATGCAGCCAAAATCTATGCCAAACAACAGCTTCCTACAGATACAGTTGCTCCAACTGTACCCACTAACGTGACCGCAACCGTTCAAAATGCATCCAGTGCTTTAGTAAGCTGGACCGCTTCCACCGACAATGTAGGTGTGACCGGATATGAAATTTATCGCAACGGCGTAAAAGTGGGTACATCCGCAACTACTTCATATACGGATAACGGATTATCTGCCAGTACTACGTATGACTATACGGTAAAAGCAATGGATGCAGCAGGCAATCTATCCCTCCTTAGCGCGATTGCTTCAGTGACAACACCAGCGGGGAACAGTGTCACTATTTACTATAAGCAGGGCTATACCTCGCCTTATATTCATTATCGTCCTGCAGGAGGAACTTGGACGACATCACCGGGTGTGGCGATACCTGTCTCTGATGTAGCAGGCTACAACAAAATAACGATTAATATTGGCTCAGCCAGCCAGCTTGAAGCTTGCTTTAACAATGGCAGCGGCACTTGGGACAGTAACGGGGGCAGCAACTATTTATTTAGTGCCGGCACCTGGACCTATACACCAACTGGCAATATTCAATCGGGTGGACCCGTGACGCCGACACCAACGGTAACGCCGACACCAACACCAACCGTAACGCCGACACCGACACCGACGGTAACACCAACGCCAACTCCGACGGTAACGCCAACTCCGACGGTAACGCCGACACCGACACCAACCGTAACGCCAACACCGACGCCAACGGTAACGCCGACACCCACCGTAACGCCAACACCAACGGCAACACCTGTCGGCAGTACGGCAACGATCTATTATAAGAATGCGGCTTATAGCAGCTCTTATATCCATTATAAGCTCGATGGTTCAACGGTCTGGACGACGTCTCCAGGCGAGCAGCTTCAAGCTTCTGCTTTTACAGGATATAAGGCGGTTACGATTCAGTTGGACACGGCAGCTGGGCTGACCGCAGCCTTTAATAATGGCAGTGGCACATGGGATAACAATGGAGGCAATAACTATCATTTTGCTGCGGGCACCTGGAGTATGGTGAATGGTAACATCACCGCAGGAGAGCCACAAGCGGATAGTGTTACATTCCGAGCAACTGTTCCTGCGTCTACTCCTGTGAGTGGTCCCGTTTATCTCTCCGGTTCCTTCAATAGCTGGAATGCGGCAGATCCGAACTACCAACTGACGAAGGGTAGTGATGGTATTTACTCCATCACACTAAGTCTACCGGCGGGAACAGCAATTCAATACAAAGTTACACGAGGTGCTTGGACTAATGTGGAGGTGAATTCGAATGGATCGGATCTTTCCAATCGAACCCTTACGCCATCAGGCGGTGCACAAACCGTAAATCTGACGGTTCAGCGCTGGAAGGATCTATAAGCTTCATAATATCTACAGCTTAAACACACCAAGGAGCGGCTCCCGTATGGGGCCGCTCCTTGGTAAGCAGTATGAAGCTTTTTAATTGCAGAAAGTACAATTAAACTTTCTGTTTGAAGCTGGTAGAAAGATTTAACTGTATTTTGTGCAGTAGAATTCAGGAAAAAGGCTGTTTTTTGCCGATTTCACGAGTTTTGACTGCACAAAGTGCAATTAAATCGAATGTTACCCATCCTATAAGGATTTCTATTGCACAAAATGCAATTAAATCCGATGTAGCCATGTTAGCTACTCAAATTCGATCAAGCTAAAGCAGTTACTCCAGACAATCAAGCCGAAACAGCATGCAGCGCAATAAAGTTCAGTCAGCTATACAAGCGCAACCAAGCTTCCTGCCTCTTCACTAAGTTCCCGCCGGGAACTGCGATCTCATAGTTGACTCACGAGGAATGAGTTCTGGCTCGAGAAGCAAATGCCTAGAGGGTATGTTGTTATTACGAATGCGTTGCATCAGCAGCTCGCCTGAAGATACCCCCAGCTGGAAGGTGTCGATATTTAGCGAGGTTAGAGGAGGCGTAGTGTAACGGGACAGAGGATATTCATCAAATGCGGCAATGCCGAGCTGTGAGGGAACATGAATATCCAGTGATTTTGCAGCTTGAAGCACCCCGAAGGCAACATAGCTGTTCATGCATACTACGGAGTCTGGTCGATCTTCGCTCTGTAGAAGCTCAAGTGCAGCAAGATAGCTCTCATGTTCATCAGCCTTACAATTGATAATCCATTGCTGCTGATCGGCAAGATCTGCTTGCTGCAATGCTTGCAAATATCCACTCAGACGATGAGTATAAATCTTTTCCTGCTGCTGCCCGCCTATGAAGGCTATTTTGGAGTACCCCTGCTTTATTAAATGTGAGGTCAGCATGCTGCCGCCTGCTTCATTATCGAAATCAACCCAGCTTCCGGGAGTCATAATTTCGCCGATGGAGATGTAGGGAAACTCCAAGCGGTTCAGTTCTTCGCAAAGCTCTTCCGTTAGTACGGAGTTATTCGCTATGATTCCGTCGACACGTTTGCTGAATACAAGTCTATTTAGAAAATGTCCTTCCGGACTACTATGCTGCACATTGGAAATAGTCAGCTCGTATTTTAAAGGTGCAATTACACTTTCTATTCCACCGATGATGTTGTAGAAAAACTGGTTTAGAAATTCACTTTCCTTGGACATATCGACCAGAAGACCAATATTACAGCTGCTTTGTCTGGCTAATCCGGTAGCGATACTACTTGGTGTATAGTTCATTTGCTTCATAATTTCGCGAACTTTGTGTTTCGTTTCCTGTGATATTTTTGGGGAATCGTTTAATACTTTGGATACGGTAGATTTAGCCACATTGGCTGCTTTGGCAATATCAGAAATGGTTACTTTCATTGTCTTCCCCTCATAATCCGGAACGGTATTTGTAACCATAATAACACAAATTTAGCAGTCTCTCTAATCACAATAAGTCTCATAGATTTAACGATAAAAGTATAAAAAGGAGTTTAGAAGTTATGCCTCATACATGGTTTTTATATCATACAAGTGAAGATCCGTTTGCCTATCCTATGGGTACGGGCATCTTGAAGCTCAGACTGTTCACGCAAGCTGGACAACAATTATCCTGTACCGTCATCTACTCAGACCGTTATGATTCTCCGGGGCATGAAGTTCCTTTGCAGATGGAGCGGATTGGGTCGGCAGGTGTTTATGAGATACATGAAGCGGTCATTGAGACCCCTAATAAAAAATGCAGATATCTATTCCATGTAACTAATCCTGCTGGTGAATATGTCTGGTATGGAGAGAGAGGGGCGTCGGAGAACCGGGAACGCGCGGGTTCTTTTCAATATGCATATCTCCATCATTCTGAGGCGTTGAAGTTACCTTCATGGAGCATGGATGCAGTAACCTATCAAATCTATCCCAGCAGTTATAACGAAGGGACCTTACAAGGCATCTCTGACAAAATGCCCTACCTGCAACAGTTAGGAGTAAACGTTGTTTATATGACGCCTGTATTTGAGTCTCCTTCAGAACATAAATATAATACCTCCGATTACTATAAGGTTGATCCAGTATTTGGGGATACGGAAGGATTGAAGGCACTGGTCAGCCAGGCGCACAGGCATGGAATCAAAGTGATTTTAGATGCTGTGTTTAATCATTCGGGAGATCGCTTTTTCGCGTTTAAGGATGTGTTGGCAAAAGGAGAGCAATCTCCGTATAAAGATTGGTTCTTCATTCATTCCTTTCCGGTTACGCAGACCCCTGTACCCAATTATGAAACGTTTGCCAAAGCTGAAGCGCATATGCCAAAGCTGAACATGGACAATCCGGATACGGCGAATTACATGATTGAGGTTGCGAAGTATTGGGTGCGCGAGACAGGGATTGACGGCTGGCGTCTGGATGTGGCCAATGAAGTTAATCCGCGTTTTTGGTCCCGGTTTCGGCAAGAACTCAAATCTGAATATCCTGAAATCCTGCTGATCGGTGAGATTATGCATGCTTCTGGGCCATGGCTTAGAGGGGATCAGTTCGATGGAGGAATGAATTATGTGCTTCGTGATGCAGTGTTAGAATTTTTTGCGGAACAATCGACGGGGCCAGTTCGCTTTATGGAGCAATTGCTCCATCAGGAGGCGTTGTATAATGACCAGGCGAATTCGGCTATGTTTCAGTTGCTTGGCAGCCATGATACCCTGCGGTTTCTTACAGCGTGTAAAGAAGGTGGGCGTGGTTGGGACCGCTTGGGTACCGCTGTTGAACGTATGATGCTGGCTGTTTTTTTCCAGATGACCTATATCGGCATTCCAATGATCTATTACGGGGATGAGGTTGGGATGGAAGGGGCGACGGACCCCCACTGTAGAAAAGCTATGATATGGCAAGAACAAGCTCAGAATGCAGTGCTGCATAAGTGGTATCAACAGTTGATTTCTCTGAGAAAAAGTCATGAGGTTCTGCGCAAAGGCTCCTTCCGTCCTTGGTTTACTGATGAAGTTCGTAATGTGCTTGGTTACATACGAGGTGTGGAGCACGAAAAGATAGGGCTGATTATCAATAATTCTCCAAACCCTTACCAACTAGAGCTTAGCCCATATCGAGCTGATAAGAACGAATTAACTGATTTATTGTCTGGAGTAATTTTTAAAAATAATAATAAGCTTATGGTCAGCATTGAACCATTCGGCTGTTTGATGTTGTATTAAAAAAGAAAAGGCCCCTCTCTAAGGAAAGGGACCTTATTCTAATTTACGGCACTTTTTTTGCTTCTTTTGTTCTTTAAGTCTCTATATTCCTGATTCTCCCATTGTTTCAGCAACGGAAACGGATCAAAAGCCCATTCGGTAATTCCGCGATCGCGGTAAATTCCAAAATGTAGATGCGGAGGAAATTTCCCTTGTGTTCCGGGATTGCCGTAACCCGAGCTGCCTACCCAGCCAATAATTTCACCGGGGGTGACTATATCTCCGCGAGAAATGGTTTTGTTATATCCAGATAGATGAGCGTAATAATGGTAACGGTTCTCAATATCGCGAATCCCGATTCTCCAGCCGCCGTACCGGTTCCAGCCTTTTGTCTCCACTAAGCCAAAGCAGGTGCTTCGGACTGGCACTCCTTGAGGTGCAAATAAATCTGTTCCTTCATGGATACGTGCTCCACCCCAGCTTCTTCCAGTGCCCCAAGTGCTACGATAAGAATAAAGGTTACTTAAGGGAAGCGGGAAGGCATTGCCGGATAGGTCCAGCCGTCCAAAATGTTCATATAACTTCGCGAACTGGGTAATGCGCTGCGAGGCGCGGCCATTGTGATAATACTCCCAGACCCCGATACTGAAATCACTAGCGGATTGTCCATACTTCAATAAGTGTCTAGCCATGCTATAGAGAACGTCCGCATCATTCTCTGGATCAGCAATGCCGTCTCCTGAGCCATCACTGCCAAAACCATCAAAGAAGCTAATGGAGTTCGGGGAAGTATCCCCCTGATCCGGATTGAGTGGACCTGCCCATACCGGTGCCGGGATCTTTATGGCTGTAAGGCGCGTGGAGACAGGCTGCCCTGAGGCTCCCTTTTTGGCGAGCGTGCGTTCATATTGATCAATGGCTGCAAACCTAAACCACGGGATACCAGTAGCTGCGCTCATTTGCTCATAAAGCTGTCTACGGCCAGACCATTGCGCTTCTTTGCTAGCACTAGCGGGATCCCCGCTGCTCATCACCGGTTGGATTGTAGGCCGCGCTACAGCTGCTGAAACGGGAAGGTTTAAACCACCCCAGAGGATAGCGGCCGCGGACAGGCATAACAGGGTTCTCCGGTTTTTAATATTCTTAAATAGGGCCAGCAAGATAACAGCCTCCTTTTGTCCGGGCATTAAATTGAATGTAGTTACTTCGGATGAAGCTTTTTTATAGATTGGTGCAAAATGCTACTTTTTATCCGTTCTTGTCTAAAGGTACCAGAAAAATCTCGCTGGAAACTCCAGATGATACACCCTGCATATTTCACAAAAACAGGCAATTGTAAATCGCACATGTTATAATATGAGGCAGCAACTTTCATCTGCAGCATCACATTCAGGAGGAAGCGGGGTTTATCATTTTGTCTAATAAAACAGCAAAGCAACCTAAACCGGATTGGATTAAGATTAAGCTAACTACCGGTGACAACTATCAGGAAATCAAAAGCATGATGCGTTCCAAAACTTTACATACCGTATGTGAAGAAGCTAGGTGTCCGAATATTTATGAATGCTGGGCAAACCGTACGGCTACCTTCATGATTTTAGGTGATATTTGTACACGCGCATGCCGTTTTTGTGCAGTGAATACAGGGATGCCTACAGAACTGGACCTGCAGGAGCCTGAACGTGTAGCTGAAGCTGCAGAGAAAATGAATCTTCGTCACTGTGTGGTGACTAGTGTGGCCCGCGATGATCTTGCGGATGGTGGCGCTCAGATTTTTGCTGAGACGGTAGCGGCGATTCGTAAACGCCTTCCGTTATGTAGTGTTGAAGTGCTTATTCCAGACTTTTTAGGAGACCGGAATAGTCTTGAGATTGTCATGAACAGTAATCCAGACATTCTTAATCATAATATTGAGACCGTGGAACGGATGTCAGATCGTGTACGGGCTAAAGCGAAGTACCCTCGTTCCTTGGAATTGCTGCGCAGAGCCAAGGAAATGAAACCCAATATTCCAACCAAATCGAGCATCATGCTTGGTGTCGGTGAAGAGTGGAATGAGATTTTACAAGCAATGGATGATTTGCGAGCCGTAAATTGTGATATATTGACTTTAGGACAATATTTGCAACCCACTCCAAAACACTTAAATGTGGAGAAATATTATCCACCGGAGGAATTTGCATTGTTGAAGGAAGAGGGAATGAAGCGTGGCTTCAGCCACGTGGAATCAGGCCCGCTAGTTCGCAGCTCTTATCATGCGCATGAGCAGGTGAAGTCTGCAGCTCAAGCTCGCGAGGAGCGTGCGGTTTCTTCTAGCTAATTATTGCTTTTCTGTGGTTTAATTCACGGAGAATGTTAGTAAGAGGAGGAAGAAGCGACAGCGTTCTGATATCTCTGCTCTTAGGTTACCCATAAAAATCGTTGATTTGCGTCATCGGAGGGGAATATTGGTGCTGTAGGAGCGGTTCTAGAACAGCGACCGAAAGCCCAATATTCCACATAGATGGCGGCATAATCAACGCCACGATACCCAAAGAAAGGCAGGCGACAAAAGGTTTGATCGTAATAGGCGGAAAAGGCTATGAACTTATGTTGGATCATAAGGATGGTTGGAATCCGGAGGCGTTTCGCGGGAGATATAGCGAGGTGCTGGAAAGATACGACTATATTATCGGTGACTGGGGTTACAGTCAGTTGCGTTTGAAAGGTTTTTACCGGGACAACCATCCTAAGGTGAATCGGGATACAGCGATTTCGGGTATGGTTGATTATATTAATGAATACTGCAATTTTGGCTGCGCTTATTTTGTGCTGCATAAATTGAAAGAGGTACCACAGGAAGGCATGTTTAAGGATATTTTAATCAAAGAAATACCAGAGCCGAGTGATGAAGAGGCCTTGGAGCAAGAAGGGGAAGCTAGTGATGAAGCGGCTGCAGATAAAGAGTTCTCTGTTAAAGAAACATCCTCTAAGCAAGGCTCGAATCACTCATTGGCATTTAAAGAGATGACTTCTTCTAAGGACAATATGGCGAAGGATAGACCTGTGAGAGAACATCAGAGCCGAAATCACCGGGGCAAGGATTCACAGGGCAAGAAATCCAAAAAGGATTTCCAAGGCAGACCGCCACAAGGTCAGTCTCAGAAGCCCCAAAACACACCAAAACCTCAAAGCGCTCAAAACAACCAAAACAACCAAAACATAGAAAATTCACAACCTTAATGATGAAAGCTGAACCATAAGTAGAGTCCTTCTACGAATGAGCCAGCTTTTTTTCTTATAAAAAATAGCAGAGCAGCGTTTCTCCCGGTACTTGGAGATCGCTGCTCTGCTGTTGCTGTGCCGCTCGGTGTTGCTGTGCCGCTCGGTGTTGCTGTGCCGCTCGGTGTTGCTGTGCCGCTCGGTGTTGCTGTGCTGCTGTGTGTTGCTCTGCTGCTCTTTGCTGTTAGTCGTTGGCTGCTTGACCCAGCAGTTTCATCATCCCCTAAGGCTTAAGGACCCAGATGCCGTTATTTGCGAATTTTCAGCCTTTTGAGCGGGGTTTCGGACTCCAATGATGCTATTCGTTAGAAAGAGGCGTAATTATGGTGTTTTTCATACCAATAGCGACTATGGGGTCCGATAGCATAACAAATATGGATTAATATTGCGTTTAGGGTCATCCATGTCCGATAGGTGCTACAGATGTTTCGTAGGTGCAAATATTATCAAACTAAACAAAGAACAGAAGTTGTCTCAACGGCCATTTCATGGCCTATGTGACAACTCCTGTTTTTACTCATTGGTGCTTGATTCAGCAGCTTAATGATTAGTGAGATTAAGGATCTATTTTACAGATAATTTCAATTGTTTCTGTGTTGCATTGTAACTCCATACAAGCGCAGGGAACTTCTTCTTAAAGGCATTTAATTCAATGAAGGTCTCGCCGTTCTGAGAAAGCGCCTCTTTGGAGGACAATGTAAAGCCGGTCGCTTTACCTGCCCCGTTCGTTACGATGACTTTTTTGTTCTTGGCATCCCATGTGATGTCGCCTTCGATCAGTGCACCTAATACGAGCGAAGAAGCATAAGTCTTATCTCCTTGCTTTATTAGACCCACATTACCAGCAAAGGCAACCCCGTTGACGTTCAAGATATGATGATCACCGGAAACCTCCATACTTTTCATTCCTGCAATCTGAAGAGCGGTAATCAGCTGTGCAGTTTTGCCTTTAACCTCAATATCCGGTGCAAGGCCGATGTGATTAAAGTCTTCTTTATTTGGAGTTAGGTATTTCTGCGTAGTCAGCTTCAGCATGTCTCCATTAGACATTGGAAGCAGGCTCTGAATACGTGCTTTGCCGAAAGAACGAGTGCCTACGACGGTAGCGAGCTTATTGTCACGTAATGCGCCAGTAAGCGCCTCAGAAGCGCTGGCAGTGTACTCATTCGTTAGAATAACGACGGGTACGCCTATTTTGCTGCCGCTGGTAATCGTTACTGGAGTAAGTGCTCCGGTTTGATCAGAGGTATACATCATAATGCCTTTATCCATAAAATTGGAGGTAATGTTGTATGCCGAATCCATATAGCCGCCTAAGTTGTCACGCAAATCAAGCACCATCGATTTCATACCTGCTGCGCGCATCTTTTTCAGCATGGCGGCGAATTCTTCATCGGAATTCTGTGTGAAACCGCTCAGTGTGATGTAGGCTATCTTCTGTCCAACAATGGTTCCGGTAACGGAAGTTGAGCTGATTTCATTCCGGGTTACACGAAATGATTTAGACACTCCATTCCGGAGCACCTGCAGAGTGACCTTGGTGCCTGCGGCTCCGCTTAACTCGTCACCTTCAGTCTCTTCAACGGGGATTCCGTTAATTTTGACTATCGTATCGCCGCGTTTCAGACCTGCTTGTTCTGCAGGCGAACCGGGTGTTATGTCTTCGATGTAGAGCTCTGTTGCGGTATATTGCAATCTAACACCAATACCAACGTATTCCAGATCAACATCATGTTCAAATTGTGCCGCTTCCTCGGTATTGAAGTATTGGCTATAGGGATCATCCAGGGTGTTCACCATGCCATCAATGGCTCCACGAATCAAGGTATCCTTATCTACACCGGAGAGGTTATAGTTCTCCAGAATATTCATGACTTCATTGATAAGATCACGGTTATCTGTAGATGCCTGAGCGGCATCGGCAGCAGACACCACTGGAGCAAAAGTTAGGGATAGAGCCAGACAGCTGCCTAGAAGTGCACTTATTACTTTATTGGATTTCATGGAATCATACGCCCTTTTTATATAATTTATAAGATAAGAAAGTATACACTGCACGAATTAACTTTCTGTGACGTATGGTTGTTAGGATTTCACAAGTTTATAGTAAACGCTGTAGGTGTTATCAGTAGTCCATACCCCGTTATCCGACTTGGATAAAATGAAGATCGTGCCTTGCTCAAAAGTTTCCTCTTCACTGGCATCCTTCTCTTTGCTTTCTACATAAATAGCTGCTTCTTTGGCGCTAAAATAGTAGATACTCGAAACGCTTGGAGTATAAATGACGTCGTATGAAGTAAAGAAATCTTCCAGATCTTCCTTAAGGGAAGTATCATATTCTTCTCCGTATGAAGTCATGGTGGAAAGAACAGCGGCCGAATTTTGTTCATTCATAGCTTGATAATATTTGGTGATATTACCTTTGATGGCATCCGCATCATTTTGAGGAATGTTAGCTGCTGTTTTTAGAGCTTGTTCACGAGTCAGCAGTATCACGGAGCTTTGGGATTCCACAGATGATATTTTCCAGCTTCCATTCTTGCGGATAAGTGTATACATGTATTCGTCCTCTGTATCTGGCGTATAGGCCCCACCTGTCCGGCGAGAGCTTTCCAGTGTATAGACAGTAGCGTCATTACCTGAAATATCAATGATTTCCAAACTCTCAATAGTATTTTTTATGTCAAAAATCTCAAAGGATGCATTAAGATCCGCCACCGAGTCCGCATTAGAGGATTCTGAATCCATAAGGGAATAGAAGCTAATTGCTTTTTCTTCATTGAAATATTTATTAGACAAACGGATTAATGCTGTAATCGCTGCTTCGTCCTTATCTTTGGATACTGGGGTGGTAATTTGCACGCTTCTGCTGGTTGAATTCCAGACGGCTGTGCCTCCGGTTGCCTCTGCGATAAAACGTAAAGGAATGTATGTAGTGCCAGCTGAGGAGACTGGTGCGGTGGTCAGTTTTTTCACGGTTCCGTTAACGGTTGCGCGGTTGCTGCCAATTTTCAGGCTGATCGCCAGATTTGAACTTTTACCTGTTACTGTTCCAGTCTTGGCATCCCAAAGCACCTGCAGTCCAAGCTTTTCGAAGATGACCCGGAAAGGGACAAGTACAGAATTGTTCGCTAAGTATGGGGTTCCTGCGGTAAAGGAAACCTTACTGCCGTTGATATAAACATCAATCGGTTTTGAAGCAGCAAAAGCCGGGACCGCCAGTATCAGGGCCAGAAGACTTATGCTCAAGAGGGATAATAATTTTTTCAACAGTACTCTCTCCTTTTATGTAACTCTTTGTAAAATAGCCTCATTATACCATTTGATTTCTCTCTATGTCTATCAATTGGTGTTAGTTTTGTCACACCAAAAATAGCCGGAGATATTGAAATCTCCAGCTTTTTGATCCCCTGATCTCAGACTAAGAAAGCTTCACGGACACGGTTCCAGAACGGAAACGGACGATACCTTGCAAAGCTGACTTTTTTGTCTGAAACTTGACAGCGTACTGAAATCAGGTCATCAACAGGAATGTTGTTATGATCTACGGTGAGCAGCAAACGCTGGTCTTTACATGAAAAAATGTCACAATGATGATGCTTCGGCAGTAGTAGCGGAGAGCCCATTGTCCGGAATACACGGTTGTTAATAGACGCGATTTCGGCAATCTGCAGCGCTTCTATTGAAGGGTGAACCATAGCGCCCCCAAGGCTTTTGTTATAAGCGGTGCTGCCAGAGGGAGTTGAAATACAAAGTCCATCGCCCCGGAACATTTCGAAGGTGACATCATTGATGTCGATTTGGATCATTATAGTTCCATCCACCCCTTTAAGGGTAAATTCGTTGAGGGCAATGTGAGACGAAGATCCCGATTTTTTGTGAATCTCCAGCTCTATTAATGGATATTTCACAATGCGCGGTTTCTGCGGCTCAGTATCACCGGTTCCGCACATATAATCGATTAAGGTGGGCAGCTCTTCTGCTTGCCAGTCCGCATAGAAGCCGAGGTGTCCTGTGTGCACACCTACAAAGGCTAAGTTGGGAATCTGATCGATAAAGGTATGAAAAGCGTGCAGCATTGTGCCGTCTCCACCTATCGAGATGACGATTTCCGGAGACTCGGCATCCAGTTGCAAATCCCGCTCCGCCGCCAGCTTGTGAAATTGCTCGGCAAGTTTGATTGACAGCTCATCACCGCGGTCCAGAACATAATATCTCAAGATGTACAAGCTCCTTTATATAATTCCGTCATACACCGATCATAATCAATCTTGCCCCGGAACACAATATGTAATCAACTTCGGCGCATCAATCGGAGCATTGCCATAAAGACAGGAATAAGCAGTGACACTAGAAGAGCAGCGGCCAGTATAAGACTCAGTAGAGCTAGGCTGGCAGTGACACCAGAGGCTGAAGGTGTAAAGGCGGTGGAGGCTGGCAGAGAGACCCAGGCAGAAGACAATCCTGATCCCATCACAGGCTTCCATAGCAGCACCACGAGACCTGCTGCGAGTACGGCATGTATTAGTCTCGCTGTTAAGAACGGCAGATAACGCAGCCCGGTACCGTTCAAAATACTGGCGACTTGGGCATGTACAGATAATCCGCCCCAAGAGAGAATAAAGGCAGCTGCTGCGACCTTGAATTGAAGCGGGATGGAAGAAGCGGCTTCACCAGCAGAACGAGCACCTATGGTGACCTCGAATAATCCGCTGATCAAGGCCTGAGCTAATTCGGGAGGCCCTCCAACAAGGGAGACGAGAGATCCGGCCAGGCTAAATAGTGAGGGCAGGATTCCGGCACGGGCAAGCAGCTCCATTAGCACGTTGAAGAATACAACCAGACCCCCTACGACAATAATAAGCTGTAGCGAGGATTGGATCGCTCCTTTTAACAGCTCCCCGAAGCTACGTCCATCCTTGCGCCGGGCTTCGGACATCGCAAGGAGTGCGGCATGTATTCTGCCGAATCCTTGTTTTGCTGGAGCAGAGGGGACGTCAGAACTACTTTTTGTTGGGTCTTGGGTGGGGGTCTTTTGTTCCTTGCGTCCATGAAATGACATTAGGAGACCAACCATTAAGCCACTTCCGTAGTGGGCTAGTGCCAATATTAGCCCCAAAGAAGCATCGCGAAAGAACCCAACGGATACCGCCCCTAATAGAAAAATAGGATCGGAGGAGGTTGTAAATGCTACAAGGCGTTCACCTTCGATTCTGCTGATCAGCTTCTGCTCCCGCAGCTTAGCGGTTAATTTGGCTCCAACGGGATATCCTGATACATATCCCATGGCCGCGACAAAACCACCGCTGCCTGGTATACCGAAGAGGGGACGCATCAGTGGATCAAGTAAAGCGCCGAAGAGATGGACAATGCCTAAGCCTAGCATGATTTCAGAAATGACGAAGAAGGGAAACAGTGAAGGGAAGAGCACGTCCCACCAGATGGCCAGGCCACGTAAGGCTGCGGCAAGAGATGCTTCAGGATGAAGTAACATAAGCAGCATACAACCTGCCAATATGAATCCCAGCAGCGGGCCGCCAATCTTTTTAAAAGTCATAATTAACGCCTCCTGGTCTATGGTTAGATGTATGCAAAAAGAGGGACAAACAGCACAAAAAAATGGAGAAAGCGGTTACAATTATCTGTGCTTTTTCGCAGGAATTATGATATTATGTAATAAATAAATGCACCCTCTGTTACACGATTAAATGGGATGGAGTGATGGCGATGAGCGTTATAGCCGGAGTTCTCGTTTGTGCTTTTGTATATGTAATCCGGGTCTCTCTCGTCCCTCCTGGTGATGAGGAATTTAGGACCTACTAACCTTACTCTTCAGGCGCTGAACTATAGTTTAGCGCCTTTTTTCTGTAGTTTAGAGAGCACTTTCGACGGATATCCGTGTTATGCTTATCTTTGGTATAATAAAATAAGTAACGTTTCATTAATATGGAAGAAGGCTGGTAACCTCAATGAATCCAAATGAGAGTATATATGACAATCTAGGGGGGGCTGAAGCACTACATCGGTTGGTGGAAGTGTTCTATGCCAAGGTACAGCTTCATCCGCAGCTGGGGCCCTTGTTCCCTGAAGATATTACTCCAGTTCTGGAGAAGCAATATCAATTCCTGACACAGTTTTTTGGCGGGGGTCCACTTTATTCGGAATTACATGGACATCCCATGATGAGAGCAAGGCATATGCATATTCCTATTACTCCAGAACGTGCTGAGGAGTGGCTACAATGTATGAAAGAGGCACTGGTGGAGACTGGAGTCGAAGAACCACTGCGTTCATTCGTGCTTAGCCGCCTTGCAGGTCCTGCACATCATTTTGTTAACATGCCCCAAGAATAATAAGGGACAGGTTGATCCTGAAAGGAATGAGAGTACTTGACAGAGTTAATACCCCTATATTCTATTAAGGTCAAGTGTTGCAACTGTGAAAATGAATTTTCAACCTCGCGGGTACGCCCTAGTCTAAAAAAGGCTATTCGGCGTGATGCTGATTTCTGCGCGTATTATAAAAATGAGAATCCGGATTATTATGTTGTACGGGTCTGCCCCAATTGCGGGTTTGCCTCCACAGAAAATTCGGCTGACAAGCTGACGGAACGCCAGCGCAAGGCATTTAATGAACAGGTAGGGAAACGCTGGAAGAGCCGGGACTTTGGAGAGAAACGAGACTGGGAAACTGCGCTCGAGACCTATAAGCTGGCGCTTTTATGTGCTCAAAGTATTAACGATAAAGATCGGATTATCGCAAGTCTGCTGCATCATATTGCTTGGCTCTATCGCTATCAAGGGGAGACTGAGCAGGAGAAGCGTTTTTTACGCTATTCTTTGGACGAGTATGTTAAGGTCTATGAAATAGATGGCATTGCCGGCAATGATGCCCGGCTCATGTACCTGATCGGCGAACTTAATCGGCGGATCGGAGAATACTCAGTGGCTGTAATGTGGTTCTCCCGTCTGATCAATGATCAGAAGATCATGGATGCGGCGATGATTCGAGCGGCACGTGAGCAGTGGGTTATTTTACGGGAGCAAATGCGTGCTGAGGCTCTAGATGTTGAAGTAGATATCGAAGGCTTGTCTTCAAGTTCATAATGTTTGCGAACAACAAAAAGCGCAGAAGAGAATTAAATTCTCCTCTGCGCTTTGTAGAAAGAAAATGTTAGGATTTGCTTATCTGACAGCTCGATCGAACAAAAGGTAATCGCCGTCATTATCTATAACTGTAGGACTGGCGCTGCAGCAGGGGAAGACGAGCAGTTTTTTCTTGCCGTCACGAACGATTTGTAATTCTTTAGGCTTCATAGGCAGAAGCACATTCTCTGAGTTGCAGAATGGACAGTATTGCACATACATATCGCCTAGAATGATGTCATAAGGCCAGGTATGACTAAATGGAATCATTGTGAGTCCTTCCCAGAAGGAGTCTCTTCATTTTCGCCCTCAGTTTGTGGGGGATTTTCTTTTTTGGATAGCTCCGCTATTTTTTGTAGTAAAATATGTTGGGGCATATGCATCAAGTGTTCCAAAGGAACGCCTAGTTGCTTGGATAACGTAATGGCTGTTTCCGGTGAAATTTGTAGTGGCTTCATATGGATGCCCTCCTAAAGTTTATCGGCTATAAATGTTCAGATATCGTTATTCACTTTACCATGGTGTTAAGACAATTACAAAGAAAGTCAAATGAAAGCAAAGGAATGGTGAGTACACATGAAACAACCGTTATCACTGACTTGGGAACTCGATACTATTTTTCCGGGGGGTTCTTCGTCTGCAGAGTTAGAAGGGTTCTTGAGCAAGCTTGAAAAAGATATTTTATCCTTGCAAGGCTTTGTGAAGGATGCTGTGACACCAACGGATGTTGCGTCTACAAAAGCATTGGATGAGGTTATAGCATTGCTTCAGAGCTGTTCAGGAAGACTTGTGGAGGTCACTTCCTTCGCAGACTGTCTAGGCGCTCAGAATCAGATGGACAAGGGTGCGGTAAGACTGGCGGCTAAAGTGACAAGCATGCGCGCCGGATTCGAAGGGATCAGCTCGCAATTTAGCAATGTCCTTCGTCAGACTACGGACAAGGTATGGGCTGAGTGGATGGCTCGTCCAGAGATTGCTCCTTTAACGTTCGTACTGAGCGAGAGCCGTGATTTGGCCCGTGAGAAGATGAGCCCTGAGCTGGAAAGCTTAGCGTTGGAATTAGCTGTTGACGGATATCATGGATGGAGCGGGCACTATGATACGATTGTTAGCTCGATCAAGATCCCATTTGAGGATGAAGAAGGAACAAAGCTGCTATCTGCTGGTCAAGCTTTTAATAAGCTGGATGATCCAGATCCAAAAGTGCGTCAAGCGATGTTCCATAAATGGGAAGAGGCTTGGACTGAAGCGGCAGATAATTGCGCGGATACCTTAAATCACTTAGCAGGCTTCCGCCTGAAGCTCTATAAGGGAAGAGGCTGGGACGATGTTCTGAAAGATCCGCTCAGCATCAATCGTATGACACAGGACACCTTAAATACGATGTGGGACGTGATTACGAATAGCAAACCTGTACTTGTGTCCTACCTTCAGCGTAAAGCCAAGCTGCTGGGGCTGGATTCTCTCTCATGGGTCGATGTCGAAGCTCCTGTAGGCAAATCTTCCGGCAAGATCCCTTATGATCAAGCTGCGAAGGATATCGTCACACAGTTCCGTAAATTTAGTCCTAAGATGGCTGAGTTTGCAGAGCGTGCCTTTGATAATAACTGGATCGAGGTTGAGGATCGTAATGGCAAACGTCCTGGTGGATTCTGTACTTCCTTCCCTGAGAGTAAAGAATCACGGATATTCATGACTTACAGCGGCACACCTTCCAATGTTTCAACATTGGCCCATGAGCTGGGACATGCTTATCATTCTTACCTGCTTGATGATCAACCTGTATTTAATCAGAATTATGCAATGAACGTTGCAGAGACCGCTTCAACCTTCGCAGAAGTAATTGTATCTGATGCTCAGGTTAAAGCTGCGGGCAATGCAGAGGAGAAGCTGGCACTGCTTGAAACGAAGATACAGAACAGTGTGGCATTCTTTATGAACATTCACGCTCGATTCTTGTTCGAGACTCGCTTTTATGAGAAACGTAAGGAAGGTCTTGTAAATGCTGAGGAACTGTCCGCTCTGATGGTGGAAGCACAGAAAGAAGCTTTCTGTGGTGTGCTTTCTGAATACCATCCTCACTTCTGGGCGTCGAAGCTGCATTTCTATATCACAGATGTACCTTTCTATAATTTCCCGTACACCGTTGGTTATATGTTCAGTACAGGCTTATATCGTCTGGCATTACAAGAGGGAGCTTCCTTTGCAGACAAATACGATAGCTTGTTGCAGGATACCGGCGTGATGACATTGGAGGATTTGGTGCTCAAACATTTGGGTGTGGATCTGACAAAACCGGATTTCTGGCAAGGAGCTACAGATCTGATCGTGGCTGATATTAACGAGTTCTTGGAGATGACAGAGCATTTAGCGTGAAATGTCTAAAATAAGACAAATTTCAGGACACAAAAAATAACGGAATTTCAGTGTGAACACGCAAAGACCCCGGTTAAGGGGTCTTTTTTTAATGCTTAAATGTCGAAAACCCCCGGTTTATAAAAATTAATATACGAATGATCCATGAATTTTGCGCATTACTAGGGATAATAACCCAATTTTGTAGAATAATGTTGTTTGACGTATTTAAGGGGTCTATAATGAGCCTTGAGCCTTATAAAAGGCTTGCATGGAAGACAAATGAGCTCAGCTCAAAAAGCTTAAGTAAGCGCTTACTAAGCCGATTTGTACGAAGTAAACTCGAAGTAGCTAAGCTCACAAAACGATATAAATCGAACCAGAAACTTGGGAAAAGAGGAAGGAGTGGCGGAGGGGAATTTTGGAACTGTAAGAGCGAGAGCGACTGCCTTTGTCTCCGAATTTCACCCGCTATACGCGTAAGAATTCAAGAAATTTGGAGAGAACAGCGGCTGGAAGTCCAAACATTCCCCGCAGTGGCGACGGGCCCTTAGCCCAAATATTTAGGGTTCGATTTATAAGACGAAGTAAACTCGAAGTAGCTAAGCTCACAAAACTTTTAGGAGGAAAGATATGCTTAAGACAGAACAGCTATCATTAGCAAGACAGATGGATTTGGTGTTTAGGGAACTGCAAGAGGAATTGTCAGGACTATCTTCCGGTACGGTATTTGTGCAAATACGAAATAATACCATTGGCAAATTCGGCATACGTCATCATCCTTTAGCCGGTCGGGGGGGTGGATTCACAGAAGTGAAGGAAGGAATAACGGAGAGCCAGCAGTCTTCTTTTCGTCTAATGGCACTGGAGAGTCTGAAATACAAACGCCGTTGGACTCATGGTGAGATCAGCTATGAATTCGCTATAAGACAAGGCAAGCTAATCGTAGATGCTACGCTGGAGTCTAATTATAATATGGCGAATCTGATGATTCGATCTCCCCGTAATGCTTACGCCGAGAGTGCTGATCAATTTTTAAGTTAAACGTTTTACATAAAAATTGTTTGCAGCTGGGACTATAGGCTATAAATTAGAAAAACCCCCCACAGCTTCTGGAAGAAGTGTGAGAGGTTTGAAAGCTAGTCGGCAATAGGCTTTTTAAGACCTCTGCCGGATAAAACACTTAAGATAACGATGTTACTGACGACCGGACAGTTGTTGTTCTGCCAGTTGTACTAGACGTTTAGTGATGTAACCTCCCAAAGAACCAGTTTCGCGGGAAGTGTAGTTCCCGTAATAACCGTCAGCTGGGATCGTTACTCCAAGCTCTTGTGCTGCTTCATATTTCAATTGTTGCAACGCTGCATTTGCTTGAGGAACTACAAGGTTATTGGAACGGCTGCTACGACCTTGACCTGCTTGACCCATGTGTGTCACCTCCTTCGCCCGTTGTGAAGATAGTATGAGCGCTAAGAGGCTAATTCATGCATGCTATCGAAAGGTTTTAAGGATGGTAATTATTAGTCGATTAAAAGTAAGGGTAGAAAGCCCAAATAACTAAGCTCGCACAAAAAATCGGCCTTCTCTTACGTAAACGCAAGGGAAGACCGATATAATGTATATCTGCTTTAATTATCGGGATAGATCATTTCCAGCATAGTGGACAGCTCAAGACTTTGACCTGGTTCTACCTTCAGCAAGCCCGTGAAGGAAGGGTCATCGGAAACGTTAGGAGCATCCGGGAGCCAGGTGTAAGGTTCGATGCACAGAAATTGATCGGCCGGACCTTTGGTATACAGGACCCAGTGGCGGAAATGATTCTCGTCAGCTGTATAACGAAGACCATAACCATCATCGCGTAATAGCAAGGCTTCTACGGGCTGCTTGTCACCAATACGTAGAGCAGTATCAAAATTAGTTCCCTGGAGGTTGATTCCAGAGTTTAGTGAATCTAGATCACCAAGTGGAATTAGATTGCCGCTAGGGAGCAATTCATCGTTTAGTTCATAAATGCTGTTTACGGGCAGCTTGAGATTCCAGCGTTCAGGTTCTCCATCGATCATAAACCAGGTGTGATAGCCGATCCCAAAGGGAATACGGTGATCGCCGAGATTTGTAACCTTTAAAGTCTGGCTGAGCCGGGCATCCTGAAGCCTGAATGTCATTTCGAATTTGAGTGGAATGGGAAATTGCTCCATCCAGTGCGGATCATCTTCAGTAAGGAATTCAGTAGTGACTGCACAACCGTCCTCGTCTTCTTCAATATCGCTGACACACCAGGATTGAGTCCGGTGTAGGCCATGGATATGATTGTCACCAGCGGTATTCTGGTCAAATTGATAACTTGTACCCTCGAATTGAAATTTTCCTTTACGAATTCTTCCGGGTGGAATTAAGAGCGGGATGCCAAAATGGTAAGGTTTTTGCATAAAGAAAGCTTGATCGCTTTCATCAGGCCGCCGCAGAATTTCCCGTTGTTCTTTTACATCAAACAATGAAATCACGTTGTTTCCTAGTCGCGGCAAAAGCGTGACTTCCAGTTCGCGGCTGTGCAAAATATAAGTATCATAACCGCCCCACTGCCCTTTGGTCACCTGTTTCATGAGATATGCTCCTTTATCGTAACTGTAATCGAATAGAACATGGATAACCTTATCATAACAGATTTATGCGGAAGTGGTTAAGTGATTTGACAACTTCTCTTTATGGTTCTATGATGAAGGCATTAAATTATGATGAGAATGTGATGACGGGGACAAGTAGACAGGAAATGCACCTTCAGAAAGCCGGTGGTTGATGCGAACCGGTAGGACACTCCTGATGAATGGACCCCTGAGCGCCGCGCTTGAACGGGAGCAAGATGCCCTAGTAGACCGGCCGGATCTTCCCCGTTAAAGGAAGACTAAGGCTGTTTCCCTTCGACTATACAAAGGTTAAGCAGCGAATAAGGGTGGCACCACGGTCTCACGTCCCTTGCGGATGAGGCCTTTTTTTGCGTTCTCGGAAATCGGAAATTACATCTAACGGAGGTCTATATTATGTTGAAAAAAGTAATGTCAGGCATACAACCGAGCGGTTCTCTAACTTTGGGTAACTATATCGGAGCGCTGAAAAATTTTGTGAAGCTGCAAGACGATCATCAATGTTTCTTTATGGTTGTCGATATGCATGCGATCACCGTTGCTCAAGATCCTGCGGCACTGCGTGAGCAGTCTGAAGCTGTAGCTGCACTCTTTATCGCGGCAGGAATTGATCCTGTGCGTTCGAATGTATATATGCAGTCTCATGTGCCTCAGCATGCGGAATTGGGCTGGATCATGACTACGCTAACGGCAATGGGCGAGCTTGAGCGTATGACACAGTTCAAAGATAAATCATCAGGTAAGGATTCAGTTGGCGCGGGCCTATTCGTATATCCTTCTTTAATGGCAGCAGATATTCTTGTTTATAATGCGGATCTTGTGCCAGTAGGTGAAGATCAGAAGCAGCACTTGGAGTTGACCCGTGATTTAGCTGGCCGTTTCAATAACCGTTTTGGCGAATTCTTTACGATTCCTGAACCGTATATCCCTGAAGTGGGCGCACGCATTATGTCTCTGGATGATGGCACTAAAAAAATGAGCAAGAGCAGCCCGAATGCAGGCAGCTATATTGCCCTGTTGGATTCGCCGGATGTGATCCGTAAAAAAATCAGCCGCGCAACGACTGATTCTGGACGTGAAGTGATCTTTGATCCGGCTAACAAGCCAGAGATTAGTAACTTGATGAGTATTTACTCGGAATGTTCTGGGATGTCCCTCCAGCAAATAGCCGATCGTTATGAAGGACAAATGTATGGTGGCTTTAAGAAGGATCTTGGGGAAGTGGTTGTATCCACACTTGAGCCTTTGCAACAAAGATATCATGAAATTCGCAGTTCAGGTGCGATCACTGATATTCTTGCTGAAGGTGCTGAACGTGCACGTATTGTTGCAGCTGAGACGTTGAATGGCGTAAAAGAGCGGATGGGCTTTCTGCCAGCTCGTTAATCTTAGTCAGAGCTTAAGCTTTCCTGTTTGCGTCTAATTCTGGCTTTGAGGATAAATCCCCAGCCAATATTCATTACGCAAAGAAAACCAAGCAGAAGTGCCAGCCAGAAGCTATAGCTGATCGCGATTGAAGCGGCAGTGAGAATAAGAATAGAAGAACAAGCGAACCAAAGTGAGAGTCCTTTACCCATTAAGAGCCTTCCTTTCCGTGTCTGCTAAAATGAATCCCGGAGTATTATAAAATACTCCGGGATTTTTTGTGATTATAGAATAGATCTCTCAGTAAGTCTACAGTTTCATCGTAAAGAACCAGGGTCGATGGAGAATCGTTTGTCGAGCTTATCACTGCTAAGCCAGCCTACATAAGTATTTAAAGGTTTATATTGGTTATCCATAACTAATACAGCCACAAAAGGGTATTGTTTGCGGTGTAAATAACGAACGTCTCCCCAGCGCACCATATATCCTGAAGGAAGCTCCTCCACTTCGGCAACCGCATAAGAGGTGAAATATAGAAAGGACTGAATATCTGGATGCGACTTGGATATTTCCACAGCGGGATGATTCGAGCAGACCGCATGTTTGAACCATTCCAGACGGTTGTTCAGTAGCTGCCCAACGTCATAGCTGCCGTCTTTTTTCACTTTAACTACGTTCCAGCGTTTAAGTGAAATTGTAGGGATTACAATATAACGTTCACCAGCATTATGGTGTATATCTTTAAGCTTGATGTTTCGTGTAAGGCGGGCATGAACAATTGTTCTCCAAATATAATAAAGAATGGTACAGGCATAAAGCGTAATAAATAAAGGTTTGGGCGGCACAATCCCAGTGATCCAGAGTAGAATAGCTGCGATATGGCTGCCAAAAATAAATGGATCGAAAATGTGGATGATATTCCAGGCAATCCATTTCTCAGTAAATGGACGGGCGGCCTGGGTTCCATAGGTGTTAAACAGATCAGAGAAGACGTGCACGCCTACGCCTATGAAACCCCAGAGTGCAACATGGCTTAAAGCTGCCAAATCAGTAAATCCAAACAGAGGCCCTAAGACTAGGGCAATCAGAGCGGGCCACAAAATTAGAAAAGGCAAGGAGTGTGTGATTCCCCGGTGATTACGAATATATATTGCATTGTCCTTTAGTCTTAATGCGGTATCGGCATCAGGAGCTTGTGAGCCTAAAATCGTAGCCAGCATAACGGCCCCGGCCAGTTTAGGGTCAGAAGCAACGACAGGATCTACGAATGAAAGTCCGGCTAACCCTATGCCCATAACTAAATGTGTAGCGGTGTCCATTGGTCAGTTCTCCTTTGTTGTTCGGAAGTACATTATTAATAATTACCCAAATACAGCTTAGGTTATTAACGGGCTGGAAATAAATATTGTCACGTAATTGTCAAATTCATGAACATACTGTGCCATGACTGTCAAAGTCTCCTCGGGTTTGATATGATAAAGTTAACAGCGAAGTCTATTTAGTGCTTCGGCTAGAACGTTAGAAGTTCGTTTAGAAGGAGGATCATTTGGTGTGGATAATCATATAACATTTCAAGCTTCTTCCGATTCTGCAGCTATGTCTGCAAAATCTCCACCGGAAGGTGCAAGTTGGCGTGATTTCATTACCGTAACAAAACCCGGTATTATCCGATCTAACCTCATCGCTGCCTTTGCAGGATATTGGCTGGCTTCAGGTTGGGATGTTCAATACGGCAGATTAGTTCTGACTCTGCTCGGTACAATGCTGGTTATGGCTTCGGCCTGTGTTTTTAATAACTATTTCGACCGTGACCTGGACATGAAGATGGAAAGAACGCGCGATCGGGGGCTTCCTACAGGACGACTGAAACCCAAAACCGTATTGCTGTATGCTATTGGGCTTGGAATTGCGGGCTTGATTGTGCTGTTTGCTTTTTCCGGAGTTTTAGCCGGTCTGTTCGGGATTGTAGGGATGTTCGTTTACGTTGTAGTATACACCCTTTGGTTGAAACGGACATCAACATGGAGCACTTCAGTAGGTGCGATCTCTGGAGCTATGCCACCGGTAATTGGCTATGTTGCAGTTACAGGAACAGTTGATCTAGGGGCTTGGCTGATGTTTGCGATGTTGTTTCTGTGGCAACCTCCCCATTTCTGGGCGCTCGGGATTAGACGTAAAGAAGAATATAGAGCCGCTGGATTTCCGCTGCTGCCTGTAGTCAAAGGAACACGTCGTACGAAGTTTCAAATGATTCCTTATGTAGCACTGTTGCTACCTATTCCAGTGTTAATGTACGCCTACGACTATGCGGGCATTTTTTATCTGGTGATTTCAACAGCGCTGTCTCTGGCTTGGTTAATCATAACCTTGATGGGCTTTGCAGCAAAAGATGACGAAGTCTGGGCGAAGAAGAACTTCCTCTTCTCCATTAACTACCTAACGGTAAGTTTGATCGTACTTGTATTGAATACGATTCACGGTTAAGAAGAGGGAGGGTATTATTGTCCGTGCAGACCTTTAAGCGTTATAAATGGACCTGGATTCTATTATTGCTTGCTTTGGTAATGGCTGGTTATCTGGCAGTTAATTCTTTGAATTTAGGAAAAGAAAAACTGCCGGTAATCGGAGAAGTGCAGGACTTTTCACTTGAAAATGTGGATGGAGACCAGATTACTCTGGCTGATACACAAGGTAAGGCACGGCTGGTATACTTTTTTTTCACACAATGTCCGGATGTATGTCCTATAACTACGTTTCTGTTATCTCAGACGCAGAAAATTCTGGTCGACGATGGCAGCTTTGGAAAAGATACGGCGTTCGTCTCTATTTCTTTTGATCCAGAGAATGATACGCGTGAAGCCATTAAAAGCTTTGCGGACCGTTTCCAGGCAGATTATAAGGGTTGGTACTTCTTACGGGGGGATCAGGAAGTCATTCGTAAGCTGGCAACTGATTCTTTTAAAGTACTAATTGCAGGGAATAGTAAAGAAAATTTCGTACATGCCAATCGCATAGCATTGGTTGATCGAGACAATCGTCTCCGTGCATTGTATGACGCAGGGGATACGGATAACATAACGCCTGAATTTCTTGCCGATAGGCTGAATGAATTGGCTCGTGAATAGAACATAACCGCATAACAGAAACGCCTTTTTCGAATCCCATTTATTGAAGGATAACGAAAAAGGCGTTTTTAATTTCTTAGGCAATATATCGCGAATCAAAAAGGAATGGGTTCAGGGTAAATGATGAACTCTTCCAGACCCGCTTTTTCAAGCTGATTAATATTGTATTCATCTGGAGTGCCTTCCACTCCGGCATAACCCCGGCGCGTATAGATGTGACCAGCATCGGGAAAGGCATCGCGGAGAATCCCGCGTATTTTTTTGCCTGAACTGTCGTTATCCATATAAAGATATACTTCTCCATCTCCTACTTTTTGTCGCAGGGACTCGAGTTTGAGCGTATTTAATGTACCAAAGGTACAGAGGATTTCGACTTCCGGTACCAGCACGCGTCGTAATCTGCTGCGATCGTTTTTGCCTTCGACAATAATCGTAATGGACATTTGCTGACAATCACCTCCGGAAATGAAGTCTGAACTTACAGACTCATTATAGTTTACCGAAGGAGGAGCAGTTTTAACAACTGTTTCTACAGGAAAATCTTCATTCCCCGGGAAATGTCGTAAAAACAATAAATCATGCGGCCCGCCCATTCCATTTGGAAGAGTAGGTAGACAGCTTGGTTGAATTTTTTGGCGGAAGCAGTAATAGTGCAACCATCAGCAATAGAAAGGCAATGAAATAAGGCGAAACAACGGCTCTTAATTGTCCTGCGGCCACAGGGCCTGCGAATGCGCCTAGTGACATGGCTATCGACTGCATGGAGAAGGTGTGTCCCATACGTCCTGGTCCACCTAGACTAATAAAGAGCGATGCCATTGCAGGAAATAATATTCCTTTGGCTGCACCCAGCATAAAGAGAATAACGGAAGCGGGAATGCTGTGAAGTGAGGCGAGCGCAAAAAAACAAAGGGCCATACCTAGCAAGGCCACGGCTATTCTTCCTCCTGGGGAAAAGCGGTTTAGGAAGAACAAACTGAGTGTTACCAAAGCCCCTAAGCTAAGGAGCGATAAAAGAATGCCTGTGGAAACAATGCTATTACTTCCGGTCTGAGATAGAGGAAGTTCAAAAAACAGAACCCCTTGTGAACAAGAAACGAAAAAAGGCAGCAGATAATAACGTTTGGAAACTGGATTGGCATCGGATATAGGGACCGAAGGAAGATCCTGTTTTTTTAAAGGAGGTGCTGCAGAGTTTACAGGGCGTACTAAACGCCGGGCAGGTGCCGGTACACTGAAAAAAGCCATGATGCCTGTAGCGATAAGCAGCCATCCCAATGTGGTGAAGGTGCCGGAATAGCCAGCTTTAGCTACGATAAAGGCCCCCGCTGCCGGGGATACCACTGAAGCTAAGGTATGAACGATACCATGTCCGGACATATATTTCCCCTGCTCAGTAGCATCAGATGATAATGAAGCCAGCAAGGTCATGCACGCTGGAGAGAGGAAGGCGAGCGCGAACCCGCTTGCTGCTCGTAGCATCAGCAAATGCCACGGAAGCTGAGCATGAGCCTGCAGCAGTAGAATGGCTCCCGCAGTAACAAGGCTAAAGACGATGTAGCGGCGGCTGCCATTACGATCGACGAGTACGCCTGCGAGCAAATTGCCAGGAAGATGGGTTAACGAATACATGCCCATCATCCAGCCAATAAAGGCGGGTCCCGCACCAAGAGAGATGGCAAAGGGCGTTAGAATAGGATACTGTGCATGTAAATCAAAAAACGCCAGAAAAAGAAACAGGTACAGCCACAGCGCAGTTTTCACAGGGAAACACCTCCGAGAGCCACCTACAATAAAGATTAATGCAGGAAGGCGGATTTTAAGAAGATCAAATTTAAGCAACTACTTGTACTTTACGTGGGACAGAGAGGGCTTATACCGCTTTTTTAATTCCTATAAGCAGGTATACCTTTCTCTGGCTGTGGAACCATGAATTATGATGGGCATTCATGTATAATAATTAATATTGGCGTCATGTCTATAGAGGAGATAATCCTTAGGACGAAACTAGGTGATAGGGGTGTTGTGAGGTTGATGGATCCAGAGGTGTGGTCACAGTTTATTAGAGAGAATTGGTTAGTTATTGTTATTGCGCTCATTCTGTTGTTCGCGGTTGTTAATTTGGTCAAAACGATGTTGAAATGGGCGATTGTCATTATTATCGTTGTAGGTCTATTCATCTATAGTGGTGTGACAATGGACCAAATTGGTAACGCTGTGAATAAGGTGGCAGATGGAACGGTAAGTACGGTGAAGAAGGAAGCACAAGAGGTTATGCTTAAAGAGGCGCAGGATGCGAAGTACACTTCAAATGGTGACGGAACATTTACGATCACAACTCCGAATATTGAAGTGAAAGGTACTACTGGCGAAGATAAGGTAGAGGTTACTTTCCGCGGAGTTAGTCTTGGGAAGTGGAGTATTACTGATACCACACAAACATTTATCGAGGAAGCTCGGAAACATCAATAAACGGCTTCAGTTTAAATCATTATCAAAAACAAGCAAGCGGGCGACTGAAAGGGGAGATTGGATATGATAAACGGTTGGTTGACTAGTCTGAGTGATGCAAATATCATCTCCATCGCCCTCCTGCTGGTAGTAGTCTTTTCACTATTGCAAGGCTGGAGCAGAGGGTTCTCAAGTGCTACCGGAAGATTATTCGGTCTGCTGGGAACAGGACTGTATACAATAGCTTCTTTGGTGCTGGCCATTCCTGCTGCGGCTTATCTCAATCCTCATGTACAGACTTGGGCAGCAGGAATAAGTCTGCCTGATAAACAGCTGACCCAGTGGCAGCAAATTTATTATACGGCTGTGTCTGTGCTGGCGGAATCGCCGCTGGTGCGGTTTCTATTGTTGTTATTGCTCTCTTATATCTTAATTCGCATGCTTCTGGGATTGTTGTCTATGCTGCTCCCATTCCATCAGTTACGGCGCACCAAGACATTTAAGGACAGAAAGATTACGCAAGTAAGCCGTATGGGCGGAGCTATCATAGGATTAATTATAGGCTTGACTCGTGGTTTAATTATTGTGCTTGCTCTCTTCATTTGTGTTGGCCTAAATCCAGAAAGTCAATTTAGCCGTTATGTGGAATCTTCTCCGATCTACAGTCAAAGCGCTGCCGCTGTATTTGAGCCCTTTGTTGGGGAGACCGTGCAGAAAAAGCTGCCTATTCTGACGAAGACCGTTGCAGCTGAGATGAATGATATCCTGCGCAGAAAATATGAAGTTATTGATCATGACATTCCACAAGATATTGTGGGTGCGGCTGAAGATATTATTGGACAAGCGCAAGGAGACGAGAAGAAAGCCAAACTACTGTATGATTGGGTAGGAACACGAGTAACTTATGATTACGCCAAAGCGGAAAATTATGAAAAAAATAGAATTTGGCATGAACAGACCCCGCAGGATACCTTCGACACACGCATAGGGGTATGTATTGATTATGCCCGTCTTTACGCTGTAATGGCCCGCTCCCAAGGATTGCAGGTGCGCGTTGTAACGGGTCAAGGCTATGATGGTCGAGGCGGGTATGGCGCACATGCCTGGAATGAAGTTTATATAAGTGACCGGCAAGCTTGGATTCCATTGGATCCCACTTGGGCGAGCAGTGGAGATTGGTTTAATCCGAAGGATTTTGACGATACGCATATTAGGGAGAACGCACTCTGAGTGAGGGCGCCGCACTCCTTCCGTGTGGTACAATAAACTCATACCAACCGCTCTAACACAAATGCGAGTGCAATGCTCACAATCAGCTTCTTAGAAATCACCTTCATTATAAGAGCAATGTCGCTGGCTAAGGCAATTCAGACATTATTTTTATATAGAAGGGAAGAAAGCTGGTGAGCTTTGGGAAGCAGCTCCCGCCTGCGGACGGGAAATCTTCGAAACATTCTGTAGGTCTGAGATTGAATCTGTTTTTCTTTGGCACTTTTTTTATTTTTTGTATCATTATTGTGCGTCTTGCAGGTTTGCAGTTTACTGAGGGAGCTTTGCTGACAGAAGAAGAGATCAAACGGGATACGAAGTTTGTTCCGCTGGCAGCCATGCGAGGGATTATTTTTGCTGCCGGGGGTGAGCAGATAGCCTATTCTACACCTGTTGAGTCGCTCTATCTTACCCTAAATAAGGAATATACAGCTAAAACTACCGATAAAGTAACGGGTGAAACCTCACTAACGGAAAAAGCGAAAAATAAGTCTAATGACCTTGCAGCAAGATTAGTAGCGGAGTTTGAGAAATATGGAAGTGCAGATGCCCCTAAGTTAACGCAGCAGGACGTGCTGGATTTACTTGATCTGGACTTTAAAAAGTATCTGGGTTATGTACCGCGTCGTATAAAAGCAGGGCTAACTTCAGAAGAAATAGCTTATTTCATGGAACATAAGGATGAATATCCAGGTATTACCATTGTGGAAGAAAGTGTACGCCACTACGATAAAGATACGGTAGCTGTGCAGACGGTGGGTTTTGGTAAACCTTTTAAATCAACCGAAGACATAGCGATGTACAAAAATATTCGTAGTGCAATGAAAGACAATTCTTCACCGGGACTTATGTATAAAACGGAAGAATATGTAGGATTTGATGGTCTGGAAATGCAGTATCAACGCGAACTGCGCGGAGAAAATGGTTATCAGGTCATTTCGGTCACTCCTCAAAATATGGCGGAGAAGGTAGAACAGACCGTTCCCCCTGTAAAAGGCAATAACATTTGGATGACCATTAATAAGAATGTTCAGATGAAGACTGAACAGGCCATATTGGATCAGATTAAATGGCTGCATACCAATGCTGTTCAAGGCGAAACTCATCCTGATGCTTTAACAGGTTATGCAGTAGCAATGGAAGTAGAGACTGGGAATATTGTCGCTATGGCGAGTATGCCTGATTACGATTCGAATGTATGGACAAAGGACTCACTGCCTACATCTGTCTGGAATAAAATTATGAATAATCATCTGAATGGTACAATTACCTCGAATTCTTCCGGGAGATCGGGTCATGATTTTAGCTCACTTGTATTCTTGGGATCGACCATTAAACCGTTAAGTGTATTAATTGGTTTAAATGAAGGATTTTTTAACACCTCGAGCACCTATCCCGATGTGGGGATTACCTATTTCGGTAAGGATGATAAATCATCGGTTAGAAATTCATCAGGTCACGTCTATGGAAAATTGTATCCGGCTGATGCTATCAAGCAATCCTCTAACGTATTTATGGTAGATATGGTCGGAAAGCAACTATACAAAAAATACCAGGGGGATAAAGGTGTAGAGGTCTGGGACGAATATATGAAAAAGTTCGGACTGGGTGTATCAACACAAAGTGGTCTTCCCGGTGAATCACCAGGTCAGATTAACTATACAGATTTCAAGGCTGCAGGGAGCTCACAGGCCGCGCTCGTCTACGCATCTTTTGGCCAGCAAGGCAGTTATACTACATTACAGCTTGCCCAGTATGCTACTACACTTGCAAATGAAGGTGTGCGAATTAAACCGCAGCTTGTAAGTAAGATTACGGATGCGCAAGGTAAGGTGGTTAAGAAATTTAAAAAAGAAGTGCTTAATAGCGTAACCTTTGATAAATCGTTCTGGAGAGAAATCAAACAGGGAATGAGCAGTAAAGTTAGTGCTTTTGACGATTTTCCTTATGATTTTGCCCGTAAGACAGGAACCTCTGAAAAAACGGATAGAAAAAATATAAACCGTGATAACGGCGTTTTTATTGCCTTTGCTCCACGAGAGAATCCGAAGCTGGCTGTAGCGGTTGTGATTCCGGAGGGCGGCTTTGGCTCCAATAGTGCAGCTCCGGTTGCCCGTAAGATTTTTGATGCTTATGATTGGGAATATGGGCTGGATGGGGTTCCGAAGAAGAATATTCCACCTGTTGCAGATCCCGTTCAAGAACAATAAGCTTAAATTAGAGAAAAAGGAGAGACAAACTGTGAGTTTTTTCCGTAAGCAGGCCTCACCTCCTGACGAGACCAGTAGCAAAAGTTCCATCGGCCTGCGACTCAACGTGTTTTTCTTTAGCACGTTCGTTATATTTTGCGTAATCATCATCCGACTAGCTGTTCTGCAGTTCGTGGAAGGCCCAACTTTAACTGAGGTAGAGACGAGTAGAGATACTAAAAATGTACCGTTAGCTTCCATGAGAGGGGTTATATACGCTGCAGGTGGTGAGAAGCTAGCTTATTCCACACCTGTTCAATCGCTGTATATCACACTCAATAAAGAGTATACGGCTAAGGAAACAGATAAAGTCACCGGTAAAACAACGCTGACCCCAGAGGCTAAGGCCAAGTCTGATGCATTGGCAGCCAAGCTGGTAGCTGATTTCAATAAATATGGGGATCCAAATGCAGAGAAGATGACGGAGAAAGATGTAATTGATGCGTTGGATTTATATTTTCGTAAATCACTTGGCTTTATGGCACGGCGAATTAAGGCTGATCTGACTACTGAAGAAGTTGCTTATTTCATGGAACATAAAGGAGAATATCCGGGGCTTGAGATTGTCGAGGAGAGCATTCGTCATTACGATAAAGATACGGTTGCTGTACAGACGATTGGTTATATCAAACCTTTCAAATCCGCGAACAGTCTTAATATTTATAAAAACATTCTAAGTGCTATGAAAAACAATCCGGAGCCAGGGCTAACGTATAAGGATGATGAATTTGTTGGATTCGATGGGCTGGAGCTGAAATATCAGCGTGAGCTTCGCGGGCAAAACGGCTATCAGGAAATTTCCGTCAATCCACAGAATATGGCGGAGAAAATTGAGCGTGTCGTTCCGCCTGTCAAAGGAAATGACATCTGGACAACAATTAATAAGAACGTTCAGATGAAGACAGAACAGGCGATAACAGATCAGCTCAAATGGTTGCACTCTAATACCGTACAAGGCAGAACGCATCCGAATGCTTTAACGGGATATGCAGTAGCGATGGAAGTGGATACTGGTAATATTGTCGCTATGGCGAGTATGCCTGACTATGATACGAATGTTTGGACATCAGGTTCTTTGTCTTCAGATGTCTGGAACAGTATTATGGATAATTATCAGAACGGTACGATAACTCCTATTTCTTCGGGAACCTCAGGGAACGGACTAAGATCTGTACTGCTTCTAGGTTCAACGATTAAACCTTTGAGTGTACTCGTGGGCCTGAATGAAGGGTTGTTTTCAACTTCTTCTTATTATCAGGATAGAGGTTTTGCGACTTTTGGTAAGTCTGGGCATGAAACGAAGGTAAGAAACTCTTCTAACCACGTATATGGTTCTTTGGATCCTGCTAGAGCCATTGAGAAATCCTCGAATGCATTTATGGTCGATATGGTCGGTAAAAGATTGTATGACAAATATAAAAGCAAAGGGATAGACATCTGGGATGTCTATATGAAAGAGTTCGGCCTTGGTGTATCTACGGGAATTGACCTGCCTAATGAATTCTTGGGTCAAAGAAACTATACCAATATAGAAGCTGCTGGTAGTGCGCAGTCCGCACTGGTCTATGCCTCTTTCGGACAACAAGGAAGTTATACAGTAATGCAGCTTGCACAGTATGTTACTACACTTGCTAATGAAGGACAGCGGATTAAACCTCAACTGGTTAGCAAGATTACTGATGCAGATGGAAATATAATCAAAGAATTTAAACGTGAGGTGCTTGATGAAGTAACAAACTTCGATAAGTCCTACTGGAATGAAATTAAGCAGGGGATGCGAAGTGAAGTTAGTGCTTTTTCTGATTTCCCTTATGACTTTGCCCGTAAGACGGGAACCTCTCAGCAAGTAGCTAAGGGTGAAATTCGCGATAATGGGGTATTTATTGCATATGCTCCACGTAATAATCCTAAGTTGGCTGTGGCGGTTGTAATCCCTGAAGGTGGTTTTGGTTCACAAAGTGCGGCACCAGTCGCACGTAAAATATTTGATGCCTATGATTGGGAATATGGCCTTGATGGAGTTCCAAAGAAAAGTCTCCAGTCTGGCAATAATACTAATGATAATGCGAAGGAGGGAGAGACTACAGGTACCGAGTAACTCTGACCCTATGGCTAAGATTTAAAAAATAAACAGCTTCTCAAATGAGAGCATACAAGAATGGAGGGGTGGCAAATGATTGCCAAATACCGCCTGCTTGCATTGGATATGGATGGAACCCTACTGAATGATGAACAGATAATTACACCCACAACGGTGGAATGGATTCAAAAGGCGGTCAACGCAGGCGTTCATGTCTGTCTGTCGACAGGCCGAGCATTTGTAAGTGCCTTACCCTATGCAGAGCAGCTAGGTTTAGAGACACCGATGATCACTGTGAACGGCAGTGAGGTGTGGAGAGCGCCACATGAAATATACCGGAGATCACTAATGGATCCCAAGCTGGTACAAGAAATGTATGATCTTGCAAAAGCAGATGACATCTGGTTCTGGGCTTATTCTCTGGACGAAGTTCTTAAACAGGATAACTGGGATGGGGATGTAACGGGTAGAGAATGGCTTAAATTCGGTTATCACACTGAAGATGATGAGCTTCGTCATAAGCTGTTGCTTCGTCTTCAAGATATGGGTGGACTGGAGATTACGAACTCTTCTCCGCACAATCTGGAGATTAATCCTCTAGGCGTGAATAAGGCAGCAGGAATAAAGGAAGTCTGCAAGCTGCTGGGAATAGAAATGTCGCAAGTTGTAGCTGTGGGCGACAGCCTTAACGATCTGGCGGCGATCCAGCAGGCTGGGCTTGGGGTTGCCATGGGCAATGCGCAAAAGACGGTTAAACAAGAGGCTGATGTTGTGGTGGCGACCAATAATCAAGACGGGATTGCCGAGGTCATCCAAAAGTATATCTTTACCGAAGCTGCAGCCTCTGTAGGCAGCAAATAATAAAAGCAGTACTGCGAAGTGAATCCATGGAGCATTATGCTAGTAGGAGGTTAAGGAATTGACGATCCTGGGTTGGATTCTTATCATTGTTTTGTTTGCTGTAGGATTGGCAGGGGCTGTGTATCCCATACTGCCGGGTGCGTTAGCGATCTATCTTGCCTTTTTTGTATACGGCTGGTTCTTTTCTTTTGAGCCCTTTGGGGTTTGGTTCTGGATTATTCAAACACTGATCGTTGTAGTTCTTTTTGTTGCTGATTATGTTGTAGGAGCGTGGGGTGTCAAAAAATTTGGCGGTTCACGTTCATCGATTATCGGGAGCACGATAGGGCTGATCTTGGGACCTTTTGTTATTCCGGCTTTTGGTCTTATCATTGGACCATTTCTAGGGGCTTTTATTGGAGAACTGATCGTGGGATCTTCCCCGTCTAAAGCTGCTAAGGTAAGTGTTGGCTCCATACTCGGCTTATTTAGCAGCACCTTGGTCAAAATCGTGTTGCAGGTAATTATGGTCGTCCTCTTTTTTATATGGGTCGCCCGGTTTTAATTTAACAGTGAAGAAGGGGAAAGAGTTTGTCCAAGAAAGAGTCTTTTGTTAAAGGCACGCTTATCCTTGCTGCTGCAGCTTTGGTGGCAAGGGTACTCGGGCTTGTCCAGCGGGTGCCGCTGGAGCATTTATTTAATGATGTTGGTAATGCTTCATTTACACAGGCAAACACAGTTTATTTAATGTTATTACCGCTGGCTACAGCAGGGATTCCAAGTACATTAAGTAAAATGGTATCTGAGCGTTATGCACTGAATAGACCAAATGAAGCTCAGCAGGTGTATCGGGCGGCATTAATCTTTGGTGTTGTAGTTGGCGTAATTATGAGCGCATTGTTATACATAGGTGCTCCTTATTATGCAGAATATGCAAAAGTTCCTGAAAGTACTTTGGCGATCCGGGCCATAGCTCCGGCACTCCTACTCTTCCCTTCTATTGCAATGATGCGTGGTTACTTTCAAGGGCGGAATAATATGATGGCTGGTGGCATCTCTCAAATTGTGGAGCAGATCGCGAGGGTATCTACCGCTGTTCTTCTGGCATTTGTATTGTTACAAAAAGGGTACGACAACACGTGGATGGCTGCTGGTGCATCATTCGGTAGTGTATTTGGTAGTGTTGGTGCGTTTGGTGTAATGCTCTATTACGCTATGAAATTACGGCGTAGCGAGGGGCAAACTGCATTATACGAAACGAATGAAGCAAAGCTTCCTCTATTTGGAATTTATAAGGATATATTCAAATTATCCATTCCTATCGTTCTATCTTCAGTTACGGTTCCAGTAGTGAACTTTATTGATACATCTTTAATTGTACCGTTACTGAGTGGACAAGTTGGTGTAGCTGATGCCACACGTGCTTTGGGTATTTTCGGGAGTCGGGCACAGAGTGTCGCTGGGATTCCACCGGTTCTTTCTATAGCACTGAGCACATCACTTATACCAATTATTTCAGCTGCATATGCCCGTCGGGATGAAAAACATCTAAAAGGGCAAGTGACGTTAGCGCTTCGTATCTCTATTTTAACAGGAGCACCGATTGTTCTATCACTCGTAGTTGCTGCATATTCAGTTAATGGCCTCTTATTCAGTAGTTTAGATGGCAGTGGTATCGTAGCCATGCTTACTTTAGGAACGATTTTTCAGATTACGATGATGACAACGAACTCTATTTTGTTAGGTATGGGCAAATCGCGAATTTCCATGTATTATGTGTTAGCGGGTATTATTGTAAAATTAGTGGCAAGCTTATTACTTAGTAAGGTATTTGGCATCTACGGAATCATCGGTGCAACAGCACTTTGTTTCGTGGTCATTACTTTGCTTAACTTACGTATGCTGAAATCGATTGTGCCTTTTGAAATTATGGGCAAACGTTGGGGCGGTTTCGTGATTGCGGTACTTGTGTCCGGCGGGATTGGTTATGGCTTGAATGAGGCTGGGATTCTGTTAACAGATCTGATGCCTGCACGTTTGGCGTTTCTGATCACTTGTCTTGTTGTAGGAGCAGCCGTTGTTGTTATTTATCTAGTACTGCTTATTGTGCTGGGTGTGCTGACTAAACAGGAAATCTCCAGTTATCCGCGGGCGTTGCAAAAATTATTGAATCCGCTGATGAAGTTACAGCCTGCACGTGTTCGTATGAGAGAATAGGTTTGACTTCTACACTGCATTTTGCTTCACTTAAAGAGTAGAAAATAGACAGATATTGAAGAAGGGACTGAGTAAATCATGGACAAAATTAGTTCTCCTGCTGAATTTCAGGTAGCCATTCAATCACCTCGATTAACAGTGGCCATCTTCAAGGCTGACTGGTGCTCGGATTGTAAATTTATCGATCCTTTTATCCCAGAGGTAGAGCAGGCTTATGCAGACCGCCTTACACTGGTTGAGGTAGATGTTGATGCCGTGGGCGATGTTAGCCAAGAACAAAATATTATGGGTATTCCAAGCTTCGTCGCATATTCGGATGGACGGGAATTGGTTAGATTCGTTAATAAATTGCGCAAATCCCGTGAAGAGATTGAGAATTTCCTTGATAAAGCGGTCCAAGTGCATCAAAGCCTTCAAAAGTAATTCCTAAGGAACCACCGCTTTCGCCTGTTTGTGCAAAAGCGGTGTTTTTTTGAAATATAAGTCTGGCTGCTTCTTCATTACTAAAAACTGCGGGTGATATTTTTGACGACAAATCAGTTGAAATGGCTTAGTTATCTTACTTGCCTTATCATGTTCCTCGCTGTACTCGGAGGAGCGGTAGTGACGAAGACTGGATCGGGCTTGGAATGCGGAAATGAATGGCCGCTCTGTCATGGAAAATTAATTCCGGCTTATACTATAGGCTCGATGATTGAATACACCCATCGCTTGTTTAGCGGTTTGGCAGGGTTATTCTCACTTGCCTCGATGTTTGCTTTTTGGCGTTATGCTCGTACGCGGCGCGATTTGCTGGGATATGCATTTATGACCTTAGTATTCGTCATCGTTCAAGGTGGTATGGGAGCGCTTGCAGTAATTAAATCCCAATCCGCTGCTGTAATGGCGTTGCATATGGGTTTTTCTTTGATCGCCTTTTCAAGCGCTATGATGTTGGCTCTTGGAACCAAGAGATGGCATGAAGCACGTGAATATGATCATAAGCTGGAGGCTCAAAAGAAGCCCGTAAGTAAGGCTTTTCGCAATTTAACCTGTTTTACTGCCATCTATTCTTATATTGTCGTGTATATTGGAGCCTTTGTAAGTCATACGGATTCACAAGGCGGGTGTTCGGGTTGGCCGCTTTGTAATGGAGAATGGGTTCCGGAGCTTTCCGGAGGTGTAGGTGTTGTTTTTACGCATCGGATTGCGGCTTTAATCTTATTCATGCTTACTGCGCTGCTTGGGCATTTAGCATTTTGGAAACATAAGGATTATCCAGAGCTTAGAGCGCTAGGTATAGCTGCAGTGCTGTTATGCTTGATGCAGGTATTTAGTGGGGCGGCTGTGGTTTACACTCTAGATAATGAAAGGCTGTACATATTTGCCGCTTTGGCTCATATTTTACTGATTGCCAGTTTGTTTGGTGTCTTATGTTATATGAGTGTAAGAGTCTGGCAGCTAAATCGCGCGAGTAGTGTCGTGTCTGGAAAAAATGTAACGAGCCCAATGATTCCACCGCCTTGGTAGAACATTCCCTCCGTGGATAGAGGTGCTTCACCCGCGGAATAATAAAGTGGAAATCGGTATATCGTGGAGCTGATTGGCCGATGCTTACGTCGCGAGTTTTGTACGAAGCAGTCCATGGAAGCAGACGCTGAACAAAACTTTAGGAGGACTGGGATATGCTGCGGGTATTACTTGGAGAGCCGCCTCGAAAGAACAGCGGTGTGTTGGCTGATGCGATGGAGAATATGGCCACTTTTGCAGCATTGCTGCGCAAGGAAATGAGTGCCCATGAGGATAATGACCATGAATACCGCAAGCTGGAGATTTGGACACGTGGGCTGATTTCCTCTCTGGATGAACTGGAGCAAAGTTGGTTCGCGGCCGCTTTTTACCGGAAATTAGTGATTGCGGGTTATATGGATGATATGACACCGGTGGAACAGGGCGATTATGCACGTTATGTTTATTTTTATAAAGATGGCTTTATCCGGGTTTTCTCTCTTCTGGACAAGCTTGGGACGGTACTGAATCATTTTTATGATCTCAAAACATCCAAATTAAAAACGCACTTTTCTTACTTTACAGTGCTGCGTCAGCTTCAATTATTGAATGTGCATCCTGCATTAGCGGATCAACTGGAAGAGATTAAGAACTCCTACCGCGATCCATTGGAGAATTTACGCAAGCGCAGAAATGCTGAAATTCATTATATGAATTCCGAAATGCAGGATGATTTGTGGCAGCGGCACCAAGGTCTGCATGACAAAATTCAGCTCGAGGATCTGGATAGCCATCTTGAGGATTTAAAACAATCGCTCGAAATGAACTGTAAGACATTAATCGCGGCATTCAGCTACAGCAATGAACAGCTGCGTAAGGAAATAAGCAAGGTAAAGAGCATAAAATCGTAATTGTTCAATATATTTCCTTTTGACAAAAATAGATAAACTCACTATACTTATGCTTGCATTAAAGTATGTACGATTTCAGAAAAAATATAATTTCATAACTTTATCTTATCGAGAGCGGCGGAGGGATAGGCCCGATGAAGCCCGGCAACCGATTTGTATCCAGCGCGGGAAGCGTTGTACAAATGTCATGGTGCTAATTCCTACAATGGCGCAGGTTGCGGTCGTTGGCAGATGAGAAGGCATTGTCTTAATAAACCCACAGAGCCTCTTGCGATCTGCATCGATCGTTGGAGGTTTTTTTGTATAGAATAAGTGAAGTATAAAGGGGGGCGACGAGAGTTGATTAATCTAAAAGGGATAACAAAGGTTTATGGAAAAGGGAGTAATGCGGCAACAGCACTTTCTGGATTGAATCTGTCCATCGAGAAAGGTGAAATATTCGGAGTCATCGGCCACTCTGGAGCCGGGAAAAGTACATTGATCCGTTGCATTAATCTGTTGGAACGTCCGACAGAAGGAGAGGTCTGGGTAGACGGTGTTGAGCTAACCAGTCTTAACCAAGGTCAGCTGCAGGAACAGCGGCGCAAGATTGGGATGATTTTTCAACATTTCAATTTGCTGTCTTCAGCGACCGTGTACGATAATATTGCCTTTCCACTGCGCCTTGCAGGTACGTCGAGAACAGCTATTGATACAAAAGTCAAAGACCTGCTCGCTCTAGTTGGGCTTGAAGAACATAAAGATAAGTTTCCTTCTCAGTTATCTGGAGGACAAAAGCAGCGGGTCGGCATCGCCCGGGCACTAGCCAGTGACCCTGATGTGCTGCTGTGTGACGAGGCCACTTCTGCGCTTGATCCCCAGACAACGGACTCCATTCTTAAGCTGCTGCTCGATATTAATAAAAGATTCCATTTGACCATTGTGCTGATCACACATGAAATGCATGTAATCCAGAGCATCTGCGACCGTGTCGCGGTCATTCATGGTGGTGGGATTGTTGAGCAAGGCAAAGTTACAGAGGTATTTCTCAAGCCGCAGCATGAGGTTACACGCGATTTCATCCGCAGTGAGACACAGAATGAAGGACCTCTTCGAGTGGCGCTTGATGCTGCTGCCGGGGATAACTCTAAAGCTGTCAAAATTACTTTTTTCGGAGAAAAAACATACGGCTCGGCACTATCCGATGTCGTGCGTGATACGGGTGTAAGCTTTGCAATCTTACATGGTACCATCTCAACGATTAAAGATGTGCCTTATGGACAGATGATTGTGCGGTTCGAAGGGCCAGCTGAGGCGATTGCTGTAACGATCTCCAGACTAATTGCTCAAGGCCTTGATGTGGAGGTGATTTCGTAATGAATTTTGCAGATCTAAATTGGCAAGAAATGATGGATGCTACGGTTGCTACTATAAAAATGATATTTTTTTCCGGATTGTTCACAATTATTCTTGGTTTACCACTCGGAATTCTATTGTATTTATGGGGGAAATCGAATAGTATAGTAATCAGAGTAACTTACTCGGTCTTATCATTACTTGTAAATATTCTACGTTCCATACCCTTTATCATTTTGATGGTGGCTCTAATTCCTTTCAGCAAAGCCGTTGTTGGAACCTCCATTGGTGTACTCGGTACGATTCCACCTCTGGTGATTGGTGCAGCTCCGTTTTTTGCCCGCTTGGTAGAGACGTCGTTAAGAGAGGTAGACCGCGGAGTCATCGAAGCCGCACAAGGTATGGGAGCATCGACGAACCAAATCGTTATGCGTGTTCTTTTGCCAGAAGCTCGTCCAGGTCTGCTCGCTGGAGTTACGATCACACTGGTTACACTGGTCTCCTATACAGCAATGGCTGGTATGGTTGGGGGCGGCGGATTAGGTGACTTGGCGATTCGTTACGGCTACCACCGCTATGAGACGGAGATTATGATTGTTTCTATAATATTTATTGTCGTACTGGTGCAATTGCTACAAATGGCCGGTGACCGACTCGTAAAACATTACACACGGAAATAAGGTACATCCATATATATCCTTATTCAATACAAAATATAGATTAGAGGGGGATTTACAATGAAAAAAGTACTACTTACATTTTTTAGCCTGACACTGGTTGCGGTGCTTGCGGCTTGCGGTAACAACAATGCATCTAATAATGCTGGGAGCTCGGCTGCTACAACAGCACCAAACGCAGAAGCAACAAGTGAACCTACTAAAGATCCAGTAAAATTGGTGATTGGTGCCTCACCTGTTCCTCATGCTGAAATTTTGAAGGCTATTGCTCCATTGCTTGAAAAAGATGGAATTACACTTGAAATCAAAGAATTCACTGACTATATTCAACCTAACGTACAGCTTGATGAGAAGGAGTTAGACGCTAACTTTTTCCAACACCAACCGTATCTGGATGACCAAAACAAAAATAATAAAACCGACCTGGTCTCTGTTGCATCCGTTCACGTTGAACCTTTTGGAGCTTATTCCAAAAAAATCAAATCGATCGATGAGTTGGCTGATGGTGCAAAAGTTGCCATTCCGAACGATGCTACTAACGGTGGCCGTGCACTAATCCTACTTGCAAAAAATGGTCTGATTACCTTGAAAGATGATACAAACATTGCTGCAACAAAAGCAGATATCACTGAAAACAAGAAAAATCTCGACATCATTGAGTTGGAAGCTGCTATGCTCCCACGTCAACTGGATGAGGTAGACCTTGCTTTGATCAACACGAACTTTGCACTAGACGCTGGTCTTGTGCCAACTAAAGATGCATTGTTCATCGAGGGTGTAGATTCCCCTTATGCTAACATTTTGGTAACCCGTCAAGACAATAAAGATTCCGAAGCCATCAAAAAGCTGGTTGCTGCCCTGAATTCTCCAGAAGCTAAAGCTTTCATTGAAGAAAAGTACGAAGGTGCGATCATTCCAGCGTTTTAAGGAATGAAGCTAAATTCGTCTATAGTCATAACAAGAACCCGCAGCCAAGTTGGCTTGCGGGTTTTATGTTCTAAGGTTGTGAGAGAATGTTAAATCCTCTATAATAAGAAAATCCCGATCTCCTTTACAGGAGAATCGGGAGGGTTATTGAACGGGATTTAGAATACTTGAACTACTTCTTCAACGCCTTCTACTTCTTCAAGGAGGGCGCGTTCAATCCCGGCTTTCAAGGTGATCGTGGAGCTTGGGCAGCTGCCGCAGGCACCCATAAGTTTCAACTTAACGATGCCGTCTTCCACATCGACCAGTTCTACGTCACCGCCATCGCGCTGCAGGAACGGACGAAGCTTATCCAGCACTTCTAGTACTTCATCATACATTTCGGTGCTTTGTGCATTCTCACTCATTTCTCAATCACTCCTTTCGTAAGTTCATTATAGTACAAAAAGTTAAAAAATAAAATGGTTAGGCGGAATAGGGAGATCATCATGAGACCAATTATTGAATTTTGTTCCAGCAACATGGGTCACGGAACAGACAAGCTAATGCATAAGCTGGAGGAAAATCCAGATTATGATGTCATTGAATACGGATGTCTGAACAATTGTGGAGAGTGTTATTTAATGCCTTTCGCCATGGTTGAAGGTGACATTATTGCAGCAGACACTGTTGCAGAGCTAGAAGAGAAAATTGAGGCCAAGATCAAAGAGCTTGAGGCTTGGTTTAATATAGATCTTGACTAAATTTCTCGAGAAAAAAAGAGGGAGCACTCCATAATCTAAATTATGGAGTGCTCCCTCTTTTTGGAACCTTACTTGAACAAAATCCACCAATTTGATCGATTAGGCAACATATTGGAGAGTGCAGGGGCTACCGTGAAGGTGCCACCGGACTCAGGCGACCTTATATTGAGTGTTTTCCTACATTTGGATTGCTATCGGACCCCATAGTCACTATTCACCTGAAAAACAGCATAAATGAACCTCATTATAAGCAATAACTTCACTGGAGTCCGAAACTCTCCTTCAAAGGCTGAAAATTTGCGAATAAGGTCATCTGAGTCCGAAGGGTATACGCACCAATAACGTAAGGAAGCTACTCTCGTGTTTATCTGAGAGTAGCTTCCTTTAATACTTATGAACCAATCATAGGCTTATCCTAAAGTGCGTTTCGACATCCAGAGCACTCCGCTCTTGAGGATGCGGGGAACCCGTCCTTTGACGGAGCGTTGTCCCATAAGTCCGAATCCTGCTTTTTTTCCTAGTGACCCTAAAGTACCCTTCAGGCGAATAGGATGAAGCTTAGGAGTCTCACCGCGCCAGGTCGCTTGGATAACCTGAGCTACCTGCTCACCCTGTGCTCCGGCGGCTTGTGCGCTTGGTGCGAATGGCAGACTGGCACAGTCGCCAATCACATATACCTCCGGATAATCCGGTATACGATAATACTCATCCAGCATAATCCGTCCACCACGGTCCTTCGACACATTCAAATCTTGAACTACTTTTACAGGTTGAATCCCTGCGGTCCATACTGTCACATCTGAAAGGATTTCCTCGGTACCGTTAAAAATCGAATCCTTCTCTACATGAGATACAGAGATTCGTCCTAGCGTTTGCACCTGATGGTGATGAAACCATTCCTCTACGTACTGTGACAGCTTTGCCGGAAAGGCAGACAAAACACGTTCACCGCGATCCAGAATAGCGATGTTAAGGTCTGGACGGCTTTCCCGAAGCTCTGCGGCTAATTCAACACCGCTTAATCCTCCACCTACGATGTTTATCGTTCCGTAAGGCTTCACATCATTTAGTCGGCGGTAGGTTTCCCGAGTACCAGCAAAGGTCTGGATGCTGCAGGTATATTGATCAGCACCAGGGATGTTGTGGTAATTATCGGTACAGCCAAGAGCAATGGCTAGGAGATCATAAGATACAATCTCACCGGACTCCATACTGACTATTTTGCTCTCCAAATCAATGGAACTCACTTCACCGTACCGGACAGTAAGCCGGGGGTGAACCGGAAAATGAATGCGCAGGTGATAATCAGTTACGGTACCTGCGGCGAGCGCATAATATTCCGTTTTGATTCCTTGATAAGGCATTCGGTCAATTAAGATAATTTCAACATCATGAGGAAGATGATTATTGAGTAATTCTTGAATTAAGGCTAGGCCGCCGTAGCCACCGCCAAGAACGAGTATTGTTCTCATGCTGACCGAACTTCCTTTCCAATATGGGATAACAAATCTCAGGTAGTCTTCTTATTCGTATACCTTAACTTCATTATAGAAAGTGTCACGTTCGACAGGAATTCGTCCAGCACCTTTCACTAGCCAGATCAATTCGTCGCGAGTCAGACCTTCCGGTGTTAAGGCGCCAGCCGCGTGGCTGATACGTTCTTTTAGAATTGTGCCATGCACATCTGATGCACCGAAGTTCAGCGCAACTTGAGTAAGCTGAGGGCCAATGTTAATGAAGTACGCTTTGATGTGATCGAAATTGTCCAACATCAATCTGCTGATCGCAATGGTCTTCAGATCCTCATAAGCAGAGTTGCGGCGCATGATGCCAGCGTTTTTATTCTTAGGCTGCATGGACAATGGAATGAATACCATAAAGCCATTGGTTTCGTCCTGCAAATCACGGATTTGCATCATATGGCGGATACGGTCTTCGTGAGATTCAATGGAGCCGTACAGCATAGTGGTATGGGTCTTCATCCCAAGCTGATGTGCTGTCCGATGGACTTCCAGATATTCTTCCACATTAGCTTTGTCTACACGCATTTTTTTACGATATTGGTCGGATAATATTTCTGCACCACCACCGGTGAGTGTTTTCAGTCCAGCAGCACGCAATTGTTCCAGTACCTCACGAATACTCAAACCGCTAATACGGGTGAAAAAATCAATTTCAGCGGCAGTGTAGGCTTTTAAGGTAACCTCAGGGAAACGTTCGTTCAAAGCTTTTAAAGAATCCACATAATATTGGAAGGGAACCTTGTCGTTATGGCCACCAACAATGTGGAATTCGCGTACGCCTGGGTGGATATGCTGTTCGACATATTGCACCATTTCCTGACCGGAAAGGGTATAGGCTCCCTCTTCTCCATCATCTTTGCGGAAATTGCAGAATGCACAGTGCGATTCGCAAACATTGGTGAAATATAGACTCATGTTTTCGATAAAATATACCCGGTTGTGATTCTTGGCGATATTGACTTCATTCGCTAGCTGGCCAATGGTAAGTAAATCGTTGCTTTGATATAAATAAACGCCATCTTCCAAATTCAATCTTTCGCCGCTGCGAACCTTATCAATAATGTTCGCCATTCGGGCATCCGTGTGGGGGGTAAAAAGAGTAGACATATTATGATTTCCTCCTGAAAGTTTACGAGCAGATTGCTCGAAGATAAATTCCAGACGTACCCAAGTGGTAGCTGTTCATTCTAAAAAAGAAAGAGGCGAGCTTGCCTCCGTGACAAATTTCCGAATTTTTACTTAGAGTGCCTTCCCTATTATAAACCTACTCTCCTAAGGGTATCAACAGCTTGATATTGATGGTGTTTTTTGCTGTGAAGGGTCATGCCGAAGGCAGTTGTGACTTGAGGGTAACGGAATAGTCGGTTATACTGAATTTATCAAGCATAAACGTCATTGGCATCCTTATAAAGTTGATAAGCGTTTAAGCGAGAAATATAAGACATAAAGAATAGGTGCAACACTTATACTTTCTTATATTTTTAAGAAATAACTTTTGGCCGGAAGGTCCCTTAAACATAAGTTTCCGCTTATGAAGGGAGACGAATTTGTAGGAGGATGAGATCATGATTAATATTAGTGAAAAGGCAGCAGAACAATTAAAGGCGATGCTTGCTGAACAAGAAGTACCGAACATGTTCCTCCGTATTGGAGTAACGCCCGGCGGTTGTAGTGGATTCTCGTACGCTATGGGCTTTGATGATAATGAAACCGATCAGGACGTATATATGGACATTCAAGACATGAAAGTGGTTGTGGAGAAGGAGAACCTTCGTTACCTGGATGGTCTCGAAATCGACTTTGAAGAATCCGGCATGACGGGTGGTTTCACCATCAACAACCCTAACGCTACTGCAACTTGCGGCTGCGGTTCAAGCTTCCGGACAGCTACGGATGCAGGGAAACCTAACGAAGAGCCTTGCTAATCACAGCAATCACGGCTCCAAGCCCCGTGTTGGATTCTAACAACACAGGCTTGGAGTTTTTTTTTATTCTCAATGACAAAAATCATCACAAGGAGTTCGGAAATGGAAATGGAAATCAGAAAATTAAAAGCTGGTGAACAGCCTCCATTAGAATTACTTCTATTAGCAGATCCTTCGGAGAGCTTAGTTAACGGATATTTACAAAGAGGGTTATGTTGTGTGGCTGAGGTGGATAACAGCATCATCGGAGTCTACGTTGTGCTGCAGACAAGACCGGAGACTGTAGAAATCGTAAATATCGCCGTCGACGAAAATAAACACGGGCAAGGAATAGGTAAGCAGCTGCTGAACCATGCGATTCAGAATGCCAAGCTGCTTGGAGCAAAAACCATTGAAATTGGCACAGGTAATTCGAGTGTTGGACAATTGGCACTTTATCAGAAATGTGGATTCAGAATCACCGGCATTGATAGAGATTTTTTTATTAGGCATTACAGTGAAGAAATCTTTGAAAATGGGATTCAAGTCATAGATATGATACGCCTGTCGCTGGATTTATGAGTAATAGGGGAGTTTCTCAGAAGTCATTTAATGGGCGCTGGGGTAGTTCTTTATTCTTTTACATAGGAAGCAAACGATATATCGCTAACCATGTATCGCAAGCCAGGTATCGGACACAGAGGACCCTAAACGCCGCATTTTCCCATATTTGTGGTGCCAACGGACCGCATTGCCGCTATTGCTATGAAAATCAGTAAATATGAAGCTCTTTCTAAGCGATAGTGTCACTGGAGTCCGAAACCACGCCTCAAAGGTTGAAAATCTGCAAATAACGTCATCTGGGTCCGAAATGCTCATGGGTTAACGACACTGTTGAAGCAGATAGCTATTGTTTAAAAACACAGAGCAGCGATTATCCACATAACTGGATAATCGCTGCTCTGTGTTTTTTTTGCGAGGGTCGGACCGTCTGTGCATAGAAGTAAGCTGTTTATAGGCAGTCCCCTGCGTACATTAGGCTGGAATAATAAACTTGTAATTAATCATAAATACGATGAGCGCTGCAGCTCCAAGGGAGAAGGCGATACAGCACGTACCCAGTGCTCTGCGTTTGTCTTTAATAAATTTAAAGCCAATGGCGCAGATCAGGATAGTCGTTCCAGCCAATACAATGGACATCCCAAGCATAGCCACCCAATATAAAACCTCAAAAAACTGTGCCATTCTGAGCCCTCCCCGCGCTGTGCTTTTTAGTGATTCTGTTAGTACTCACTATAATAGTAGAAATTGAAAATGTAACCGCTATTAATAATACAACGATTTTGAAGATTATTCTAGTTATAGTGAACTCATCCATTAAGATAATGATGTCGAATTTCTTGAGAACTGAATCTACAAAATCCGCGGTTGTACCCTGTCGCTGTCGACTGATGCTGTGCTAAACACTAAGCCCTTTTTGCTAAGAGCGGCATCTTACACGGACAATCATACAAGAGGGCGAGACCTTCTCTGAGTAATGTATAGGGTAGGCTGGATTGTGAAGGGAGGGAAAGGACGATGGCAGGAAGACAATTGGCCAGTAAGTGGCTGAAGACAGAGGCGTTGCTGACCGACGCTCGGGTTGCACCCTATATCCCAATGACGAGGGGGTACAGGGCAGAAACGCTGCTGGCAATGCTTCGTAGATATGGAAATGTTGTCATTAAACCTATTGTGGGTGGCGGAGGTTACGGTGTAATCAAAGTTTTTCGGGATAGTCGCGGTTATGGATTCACCTATATGGACAGAACTCGAATTTACAAGGATTTTGGATCCATGAGACGTGCGCTTAATACTGTGAAGGCAAGACGCAGATATTTGATTCAACAAGGGATTTCCCTGGCGAGAATCGGTGGACGGCCTATTGATTATCGGGTCAAAGTAGTTAAGAATGGTGAGGTTTGGGAATTTCGCTCCATGGTAGGGAGATTGGCTCGGCCAGGTCTGTTCGTAACCAATCTTTGTAAAGGGGGAACGATGCTATCATGTCGTGAAGGACTTCGTAGATCGTTGCCGCGGATTAAAGCTTCAGCGAAGAAAGCAGAAATGCGGAGACTAACCCATGTATGTATCGGAATTATGGAACGGCATTTTCCGGGAATAGGTGAGCTGGGCTTTGATTATGCTGTAGATTATTCGGGGAAAATATGGATTTTGGAGGTTAATACAAGACCTCAATAAATTAACAATTATTTTAAGAATTGACGATAATAGAGTAGTAAGATAAAATTGCGTTTAGTTGCGTTCTTTTGGGGTAAATAACATTGTAATTTATTTACAATAAAAATATATTTTTTGCTTTATACAAGTGGTTCAATCCTGTGTATAACTATTATCCCCATAGTCCACTGTGTAGCTAGTACCTTTATAACGCTTACACACATTTTATACACAGGATTTCCACATGTACTTGTGGATAACGCGAACGCTTGTTCGAAAAATGATAGTTTGATATGATAGATTCAGATCCAAATAAAGGAAAGGTAGATGAAGTTTATGGTTGAATTGTCGGATGAGATGCTGCTTGACTCTTACCATAGAGCAATAGAGCTGCAACTAGAGCATGATTTCATCGCTCTTCTACTCGTTGAAATTCGCAAACGAAACTTACACTCTCCAGTACATGCGGTTCTTCATTAAAAAGCGCAAAGGATAACTTTGTAGCAGGCTACATATATAAAACCGCGAGGCACAAACAAACATAAAAGGGTATCCTCACAGGCTGTTATTAACAGGTCTGTAAGAATACCCTTTTTTATTGTGTTAATAGATTTAGAGTTTCATATTACTGCTGTGACCCGGTGATAGCTTCGCTTCTGGATCAATGTACACCTTAGCATTATTCACAGCCGTTGGAGCTTCGCCAAATCCTACAGCAATCAGCTTCAGCTTACCAGGATAAGTTGTGATATCGCCGGCAGCAAAAATGCCTGGAATGCTTGTTTCCATACGCGAGTCAACAACAATGGAGTTCCCCTCAATATCAATACCCCATTCGGCAATAGGACCTAGGGAAGAGATGAATCCGAAGTTAACAATAACGCTGTCCACTTCAATTTCTTGAGTTTCTTTGGTCTTGATATTTGACAATGTAACCTTGGTAATGAACTCATCACCATGCAGCTCTGTAATTTCAGTAGGGGTAACTACGTTAACCTTGGAAGCCATCAGGTTCTCAACGCTATGTTCATGCGCACGGAATTTATCCCGGCGGTGAATCAGGGTTACCTGTTCAGCGATGGGTTCCAGCATGAGCGCCCAGTCAACTGCAGAGTCACCGCCACCGCTGATCAGAACTTTTTTATCTTTAAAGGTATTTAGATCATTTACAAAATAATGGAGGTTTGCTTTTTCAAAACGTCCAGCGTTGGGTAATTCCAAACGACGAGGTTCAAATGCACCTACACCAGCTGTAATGATGATCGCCTTACTGTGGTATTCGGCTACATCGGTTGTAACCACAAAATGACGTTCGTCCCGTTTTTGAACAGAAATCACTTTCTCCTCCAGCCGGATATTGGATTGGAACATATCCATTTGCCGAGACAGGTTGTCGACCAATTCTTGTGCTGTTATTTTTGGAAAACCTGCCACATCATAAATGTATTTTTCTGGATAAAGGGCAGCAAGTTGTCCCCCCAATTGGGGCATACTTTCAATAAGGGTTACTGATGCCTGACGCATTCCGCCGTAAAATGCGGCAAACATGCCAGCTGGCCCGCCACCTATGATTAAAAGGTCGCTCATAGGAACGCTGGATTGCTCTTGGGTCACGGGATATTACACCTCCGAGTTGATATATTCATTTTGCCATACTTGTGTACCTACTTATTATAATCATTGTGACACATACCTGCAAAGAAAGACTTTAGAAGTCAATAAAAGTGTGACGTTTTTTAGTATTTTAATGTTTGATTAATGCTACACTAAGGTTTACAATGGATATGGTCAATTTAGAAATGCTTCAAGTTTGATTGGAATTTCTTCTAAATATAAGTGTATAAATTCACAAAAAGGACCGTACATTGTTTCAATAAAAAATACAAAGACAGATTTACCTCTTGGAAGGAGCCGGAACATGAGTAGTATTCCCAAAATCGTTATCTTAGGCGCGGGCTATGGGGGTATTTTGACCGCACAGCGCTTGCAGAAGGCTTTGAATTATAATGAAGCGGATGTCACGCTTGTAAACCGTCACGAGTACCACTATTTTACTACCCATCTACATATGCCTGCGGCGGGTACGGACAGTATTGAACACACTCGGGTGTCCATTTCGAAACTAATCGATGAATTCAAGATCGACCTCGTGAAGTCATCTGTTCAGGAAATTCGTACTCAGCAGAAAAAGATTATTTTGGAGGATGGTACCCTATCGTACGATTATCTTGTCATTGCTTTAGGTGGAGAGCCTGAAACATTTGGTATTCCTGGACTTGATAAATACGCACTGACAATCCGGAGCATCAATTCCGTTCGTTTAATTCGCGAGCATATTGAATATCAATTCGCTAAGTACAAGAACGAGAACAATGCTCAGGAGCATATTAATTTTGTTGTCGGTGGTGCCGGCTTTAGCGGTATCGAATTTGTAGCTGAATTAGCTGACCGTATCCCTGGACTGTGTAAAGAATATGACGTTGATCCAAGTATGGTTAATATATATAACGTAGAGGCTGCTCCGACAGCACTGCCTGGTTTTGCTCCTGAGCTTGTTGAGTATGCGATGGACTTGCTCACCAAAAAGGGAGTTACCTTCAAGATGGGTGTTGCGATCAAGGAGTGTCTGCCAAACGGGGTAATTCTGGCATCAGGCGAAGAAATCAAAGCCTCCACAATTATTTGGACAGGCGGAATCCGTGGCAATCGTCTTATTGAGGCTGCCGGATTTGAAGCTATGCGTGGGCGCGTGAAGGTAGATGAATATCTACGTGCACCGGGCCAAGAGAATATCTTTATTATTGGTGATGGCTCCCTTATGATTAATCCGGAAGGACGCCCTTACCCGCCAACCGCTCAAATTGCTATGCAGCAGGGTGAATGCTGTGCGCATAATTTGGTGGCGGCAATCCGCAATCAACAGCCGAAGAAATTCGCATTCAGCAATAAAGGAACCGTAGCTTCCCTAGGCAAAGGCCAAGGAATCGCTGTAGTAGGCAGCAAAACTTACAAGGGCTGGACTGCAGCTCAGTTGAAAAAAGTTGTAGATATGCGCTACTTGTTCATTATCGGCGGAATTCCGCTGGTTCTGAAAAAAGGAAGATTCTTATAAGATGCGCCATTGCAGCGTACAGGTACGCGGACTGCTGACTCGTGAAGAATTGGACCGTTATAACGGACTGATAGAGGTTGGATCTTATCTGGAGGATCAGAACCAGTATGATCTGGCTTATATCGTTCAGAAGGAAATTGATCTGCTCATTCTCCCTGGTATCGAACGCCTGAAGGATAAAGGGCGCGCTCGGGATCGGGCCACGGCTGAATATCTGGAAAGTTTACGTGAAGATGATGAGGATAACGAAGATGAGGATTCAGGAACTTCGGTGTCTTAATCGAATCATATGGCAGTTAAAAAGGGTGTGTCTCCATGCGAACTGGAGACACACCCTTTTTTTGTTGTTACAGCTTGAGCATTTCTTCAAAAGATTCTTCAGTCAGCAGATTGCCGACATAAAAAGGTCCGAATTCGCCGTAGCGAGCACTTACTTCGTCAAAACGCATTTCGTATACCAGCTTTTTGAATTGCAGTGCATCTTCAGCGAACAGAGTCACGCCCCATTCCCAGTCATCAAAACCGACGGAGCCGGTGATAATTTGCTTCACTTTACCTGCATATGAACGTCCAATTAACCCGTGTGAAGCCATGAGCTCCCGGCGTTTGTCCATATCAAGCATGTACCAGTTATCGGCAAGCTCGCGTTTTTTGTTCATAGGGTAGAAACAGATGTGTTTCGCTTGCGGTAAAATAGGCTTTAAACGTGCGGCAACATGCGGATTCTGCATAGGGTCGCTGCCGTCGCTACCACTGCCGCCAGCAGCGTAGTTGCTTAATTCAACAATACTTACATATGAATAAGCTTTGGTTGTATATTGAGCAAAAGCGATTTTGTTAAAGGCGGTCTCAAGCTGGTTCAAAGCTTCTAGGCTTTCGCGCAAAAACATCATTACAAAATCGGCCTTTTGGCCCACTATGGAGTATACTGCGGTGCTGCCTTCCTTAGCTTCCTCAACAGGGCTCCATTCCTGCATAAAAGAATGTAGTTCTTCCAGGGCAACGGCACGTTCTTCATCATCTGCTGCCGTCCAAGCGGTCCAGTTCAGAGAGCGGAAGTCATGCAGTGCATACCAGCCTTCCAGTGTCAAAGCGGCTTCGATCATGATCTCACTCCTTAAAAGTTTTACGAAGCATAAGCCTCGCCCAAAATAACATCGCGTAAAACTCGCAATTGAAGCATAAACTTAGTCTTACGAAGCATCTGCTTCATAGGCTATGTATGATCTGATTAATCTACTTGCATTGTATCGCAATCAAGCCGCCAAGAGCAAACGGAGGCATCCTCTAAGTGTGCGAATTAGTGCGTGGATTTGAATAAAGTTCATTGCTTCGTGACATTTTTTCTAGTAAACTTACTACTAGCTTGTAAAAGATGTGCGCTTCTTTATAGAAAGGGGTGGAGACGGTAAGATGGGATTTATTCCAGTGTTTATCCTAGCCGTTTTATTCTTTGTGATGATGTTTGGTATCGGCTTTATTCTTAACATGTTAATGAAGACAACCTGGTTTCCCGCTTATCTATTCGTACTTATTATTCTACCCGTCGTAATCTATTCTATTTGGGATAGAAACGCGATGTCGCTCTGGGAGCATCTCTCCAGTTTCCACTTTGTTGATTATCTTACAGGTGTCGCTGGTCTTGCAGGTGCTATACTTAGTGGATGGACCATTCAAAAGCTGCGCTTTGGCGGTTACAAGATGTTTTAAAGATTTGAAAGAGCCTATGTTATGAATCAGTCTTATATTTCTGCGAGAAACGGGATACCTTCCTCTTTAGAGGACGGCGAAGCCGTTTCTTCTTGTTTAATAGAGGTAGATATTCGTAAGAAGAAGTTGATTATATTGCGAAAAGAGTCGAAATTGGGATTTTATTTACATTTTCGCTATGTTAATTTGTGATAGAATAGAATCCTGTATGAATTCGTGTAAACAAGGGGGTATCCGTAGATGCGGATGAGTAACTTACATCATTTCACCGAACATCATCGGTACTGCGTTTCCCGCGAATTTGGTCTTAGTGTTATAGATGGACGTATGCTTAGCTCTGTATATCAACCTATGGTAGGAGCCTTTGCAATCAGTTTCTATCGCTTGCTGGTTGAACATGTGCCAGCAGATAGCATTGGCTATTCTGGAGTGGAGCAACAGCGCAGGCTATTTATGACTTTGGGTGTTGAACCCAATGAGAAAGGCCGCAAATATTTAATTGATCAGGCTTCCCGGTTAGAAGCAGTGGGTCTGTTGCAGACCTGTCGAATCTATGTGCCGGAAACAGATGATTATTTATATGAATATGAGCTAATGCCGCCGCTATCGCCAGCCGACTTTTTTGCCACTCAGCATTTAACCTTGCTGTTACGTGATAAGATTGGCAAATTTGCTGTGCTGTCCTTACGGGAACAGTTCTGGAATCGCGAGCCGGAAGAGTGGAGTCGCAGATCTATAGGCAAAGAGAATATTTCCGTGCCTTTTTATGATATTTTTCAACTTAATACACATGTCATTGATTATGAGCTGGAGCAAGCTTTGGCAGAGGTAGCCTCTGTTCGACAGCCCGGCACGCTTGAATCCGGAGAACAGGCAATCGGATACAGTGACATTATTTTGCGTTTTCCACGGGAGTCTGTGAATCGGGCTCATGTAGAAAAACTGCGCTTTGACCATACTCAAATGGGTGTAATTAACTATGTTGCTCATAAATACGAACTGAGTCCGCAGGATTTATGTCGTTTGCTGGATGAGGATGGAGTGTTCTCACCGGAGGGCGAGGTCATGCTGGATGCGTTGCAATATAAAGCGAGCCAACATTTCAGGCAAGATATGAAACGACAGGAAAAACGTGAAATTGCAGCTGCGAAAGTTGTTTCTATCCGGTCCAGTGCGGCCGAAGAGAATGATGATTCTATAGCACCACCAGAGCAATCTGTTGAGATGGAGTATTATGTAGAAGTACCGCCACAATTTTTGTCCAAATGTGACATTCACCAATATAATATGATGCTGCGGAACGAACCTTATACAAGACTGCTACAAACCTTTTTCCCGGGTGCAGTGCCCAGCCATCTGATGGATATGTTCGAGAAAATAGATCTGAACTATAAGCTGAGCGGTGAAGTAATTAATGTACTCATTCATTATTTAATGACTATGGTAGCCTCGGGTGGAGAACAGCGGATGAACCGCAATTTTGTAGAGGCTATCGCCTCCAATATGCTGGTGAAACAAGTGAACACCTACGAGAAGGCTGTAAGATATATTAGAGATCAGTCCAAAGTGAAGGGCAAGGGGACAACGGCTAATGCTGCTGGAGGAACACGATCACGTTCTTATGCCAAAAATACAGGCCGCTCCAATAAACCGGAAATTCCGATTGTGCTGGATGATGGAAGTGCTGGAACAGTATCGGAAGAGGAATTCGCGGCGATGATGAAGAAAGCGGCAGAAATTAAGGCTAGTAAGAAAAAAGGCGTATCGCAAACGCCTTAATGAAAGAGAGGTGGAACAATGGAGTCTATGGGCGATGTACTTCGTTCGATCAACAATCCAACTCTACGGCAGCGTCAACGCGATCTTGAACAGGGGTTATTCAATCATCCACTTGTGAAGGCATTACAGTCCGAACATCCTGAACTGGACGAATCACGACTGCGGCTTCATATGAGTCGCCTGTATCAATATGTAGAGGAAAGCCGAAACTGTGCGAACTGCCCAGGACTAGAGAAGTGTCCAAATGATTTTCCTGGCCATTATAGTAAACTAACGGTAGAAACTGTGAATGGTTCAGTGGATCTATATGAACGCAAGACGGCATGCCGACTTAAAGTGGCACAAGATAATCAGGATAACATCCGCAAACGTATTCGTAGCTTTTATGTGGACGAGCGTGTACTTAACGGCGGTTATGATGAGATAGATATTATGGGCAAAGACCCGCGCCGGGTCTCGGCTGTGAATAAAATATTTGATTATATCACGAATGTTAAAGAGGAAGGCCTGACTTCACGCGGCATTTATTTACATGGCTCTTTCGGAACAGGCAAAACTTTTTTGATGTGTTATTTGCTGCATGAGCTTGCTGTTGCTGGATATACCGGAGTGATCGTATACATGCCAGACTTTATAGAGGACTTGAAATCGATCATGATGGATGGCCAGAAGATGAAGGAAACTGTCGATACAATGAAAAACTGCGATTTACTTATTTTTGATGACATTGGTGCAGAAAATTTGAATCCTTGGGCTCGTGATCATGTACTTGGGGCGATCTTGAATTATCGGATGAACCGCAAACCAACCTTCTACACCTCGAATTATCCGTTGGATGGCTTGGAGAAACATCTTAGCTTTACGAGCAAAGATGGTGAAGAGGTCTATAAAGGCCAACGACTAATGGATCGCATTGCTCCTTTTGTGGATGTTCTTCCACTTCATGGGGAGAATCAAAGAGGGGCCAATAGATAAGCCTGGAATATTCATAATGTAAAATTCAAAAGAGCAGTGATTCCCCTTTTATTGGAGGATCGCTGCTCTTCGTTTTTTTTGGTTATTCGAACTCAAACGCCGCTTTCTCCCTGCTACGAAGCAGGATCGCCTTAAGTCCTGATTGTTTTTCACTTGTTCAAACACACTTTCGGGTTGCAGCATCTGGCGGGCATACTGAATCTGATCGATAATTAGGGAATATCTCCCTAAAAATGAACTGATTCGTCAGCGAAAACAGATATTCTCCCGATTATTAGGGAGGAATTCCCTGATTCCGTTCATTTATAGCAAATATCGGCTATAATCAGGGAGGTTTTCCCTCATTATTCTTAAAAAAGAAGCCGCCCCATAAGTAGCATTCACTACTTTTGAGACAGCTTCTTTTTATTGTGCGATGATTCCTTTACTCCGAGAGAATGAACTTAAGGATGACCATTCCGAAAAAGACAACCGTCATAAACGTGGTCATTCCGAAAAATCCGGTCATTAAATCCCCAAGATCATTGCGGGGTTCTTCGTTGATATGTTCTCGTGGGTCCCGTACTTGCGCGTTAACATCCATAGTTTCTGCCTCCTTACAGGGACAAGCCCTGTATTATTAGATGCAAATTGACATTAGTTTATGAAATAAGTCATTGACAATTAATGCGCTTTCTTTAAGTATACCGAAATGCTGGGGAGGTTGTAAAGAAAAGAGTACGTAAAAAAAATACATTGAAGGCAATATAATTGCGAGTGATATTTCACATATCCCATAAAGATATGTTATACTTGTAATGTGTCGGTAAGTGGTAATTTGGTTATCATATTACATGAAACAATTTATTAACTCATATTTCGGAGCAGCTTCCATGAACTAAGCTTTGGCTTAAGATGTGCATAATGCTTCGCAAAACTTAAAGGAGGAACAATATCATGGCTATCGTGAACGTGTCTGACCAATCCTTCAGTAACGAAGTGGAAGGTCAAGGTACTGTAGTAGTAGACTTCTGGGCTCCTTGGTGTGGTCCTTGTAAAATGCTCGCTCCAATCTTGGATGAATTGTCCACAGAGCTCGGAGACGACGTGAAAATTGCAAAATTGAATGTGGATGAGAATCCGGAAACGGCTTCCCGTTTTGGTGTTATGAGTATCCCAACTCTGATCTTCTTCAAAGATGGTCAACCGGTAGATAAAGTTGTGGGACTGAACTCCAAAGAATCCCTGAAAAATATCGTAGCAAAACATCAATAATTGATAGATGCTACTGTTCGGGCCTCGGCCCTGCCACTCAGCGCCTTCGGTTCATTCCGGAGGCGTTTTGTGTGCTGAATGCCAACTAATCATGGGTCCAATTTAGCTGGAGGGGATCATTTTGGACAATATCCGCAATAAACTGGCACTACTACCCGATCTGCCTGGCTGCTATCTGATGAAGAATCAGGAAGGCACTATTATTTATGTGGGCAAAGCGAAGGTACTTAAGAATCGGGTACGCTCTTATTTTACAGGCAGTCATAATGGTAAAACGCAGCGGCTTGTCGCTAATATTGCTGATTTCGAATACATCGTTACGTCCAGTAACATGGAAGCGCTCATTCTAGAGTGTAATCTGATTAAGAAACATATGCCGCGTTATAATGTGCTTTTGAAAGACGACAAGACGTTTCCTTATATAAAAATAACGAATGAAACTCACCCGCGCCTTGAGGTTACACGCCGGGTGATTAAAGATAAAGCAAAATATTTTGGCCCTTATCCTAATGCTTATGCTGCTCAGCAGACAAAAAAGCTCCTAGATCGTATGTACCCGCTTCGTAAATGCGGCGTGATGCCAAAGGAGGTCTGTCTTTACTATCACATGGGCCAGTGTTTGGCACCGTGTGAGAAGGAGGTTCAGAAATCCGAGTATGAGCAGATTACGCAGGACATCGCTGCTTTTCTAGGCGGAGGTCATGAGGCGGTCAAAAAGGATTTACAGCAAAAAATGCAGGAAGCTGCTGAGGAATTATATTTTGAGCGGGCGAAGGAACTGCGGGATCAGATTATCCATATCGATGCATTGATGGAGAAGCAGAAGATCAACACTACAGATACTAAGGACCGGGACGTATTTGGTTATGCTGTAGACAAGGGATGGATGTGTGTACAGATTCTGTACATGAGACAAGGGAAGATGATCCAGCGCCATTCCTCCGTGTTCCCGTTCTATGGTGAAGCCTACAGTGACTTTATGTCTTATGTGACGCAGTATTACAGTGATAATCCCGCTTTGCCGCAGGAGATTCTGCTGCCGGATGTGCTCGATGAGGAGTCTCTGGCTAATAAAGAGACTAAACCCGAGATCGCCATAGCTGCTCCAGCAGAAGCGGATTTACAACAGGGTGAAGATACTCCTGAATCGGCTGAAGAGGCTGAGGCACGTGCAGCGGCAGCGGAGGAAGCTGCGGCAGCAGGGATCGTGGATGCCGCTGGCGGCGCCTCCATTCTGCAGGAGTGGCTGGGCATTAAGGTGCTTGTGCCACAACGCGGTCTTAAGAAGCAGATGGTTGGCATGGCTTGCCAAAATGCAAGAGTGGCTATCGACGAGAAATTCCGGCTGATTGAACGGGATGAAGAGCGTACCTCTGGAGCAGCGATCAGCTTAGGCGAGAGCTTGGGGCTTGAACGCTTGAGCCGTATTGAGGCGTTCGATAACTCGAACATTCAGGGGACTAATCCGGTCTCAGCGATGGTTGTCTTCATTGATGGTAAGCCTGCACGAAAAGAGTACCGTAAATATAAGGTTCGTACGGTAGTGGGTGCGGATGATTATGGAACGATGCGCGAAGTCATTCGGCGGCGATATGAACGGGTATTGAAGGAGAATCTTCCGATACCGGATCTTATCGTGGTCGATGGAGGGAAAGGGCAAATCTCCTCTGCTATTGATATTCTGGAGAATGAGCTGGGATTATTCATTCCGGTCTGCGGCCTTGTTAAGGATGATAAGCATAAGACGGCTCAGCTTTTAGTTGGAGATCCGCCAGAGCCTGTCGCGCTAGCCCGGGACAGTCAGGAATTTTACCTTTTGCAGCGGATTCAGGATGAGGTCCATAGGTTCGCGATCACCTTCCACCGTGAACAGCGCGGGAAGTCCATGGTTACCTCCAAGCTGGACTCTATACCTGGTATAGGTGAGAAGCGCCGTAAAGCGCTGCTAAAGCATTTCGGATCGCTTAAGAAAATTAAAGAAGCCTCCGTGGATGATTTCCGTACACTTTCTATTGGAGAAAAGCTGGCAAAACAAATTCTTGATGCGCTCAAGGATGAAGAGCCAACCTCATAGCAATGGTGACAAAAGAAAAAGGGTATCAAAGCAGCGACTAAAGCTGCTTTGATGCCCTTTTTTAATTTTATTACGTCTTCACATTAGTTTAAATCAAAGAAGAAGGCTCCACCGGCTTAGGTTTCTGTGGTGGATTAAATCGATAGACGATGTAAGCGACTATGAACGGCATAATAATCGCGAAGATACCCGCGCCTACATTTACGCTCTCCTTCATAAAGATCAGCGTAGCGCCCATCAGGATGCTGTCAAACACGACGTGGCTGAACATGACAGCAATAAACCCGTAACGAAGGAAAATATAGCTGAACAGTAGCCCGATTACAGTCAGCTCAATGGGACGGGAGCTGATGGGATAGATCGGATATAACGTATGGCCAAACGCCCAAACCAGCGTGGTGATCAAGCAAGCGATAAAAGTGTTCCGGAACACCTTTTTCAGCATAGGAATTCCGAAAAAGCGATAAATGGCTTCCTCAGATAAACCAGCGAGCCATGCGACGATAGGCAGAAGCCAAGCATATCTCATGTTATAAGGAGATTGGGTGGCGTCTGTAGTAGACCAATTGTGCAAGGTAAACGATAATATGATGAACATAACCGTCTGCACCCCTAGCAGAACGAAAGCCCAGATGTATCCAGCCCGGATACTGTCCAACACATATTGTCCATAGCCGGGCTCTTTGGCGCGGGGCCAAGGGTTCATGCCTTCCTCTTTTCGCCATAGGCCATTACCGCCCACTAAAGAGAAGTAGAGCAAGGAGGACATCAGCAGGCTGTACAAAGCATAAATGATAAACATAATGACAGAGGTAATCTGTGCTTCTAGCCCTTCGCCCGTTGATTCAGGCAGCATATTATAGGTGCTGATCATCATGATTACAAAATAGGCTGAGCTTAGGAATACTCCACGTTTAAAGGAAGTATGCTCTCTTCTAAGAATACTGTAGACGAGTGCCAGAATTCCTAAAATCAGTGTGGGTACACCGTAACCGAATAATGTTAGCTTTTCCGCTAAAGAGGTCTGTCCTTGTACGTAGGAGGTATGCCAAGCTGGTGCAGTGAATCCGGCATTAAAGCTGGATACCTGCTCTCCACTGAAATCAAAATAATAGTGCAATAAGGATTCGCCGACCTGAACAGTACTATCCGTATACACTAGCCCATGGCTTCCTGTATTCGATTCAATTTGTAGCTTGGCAGGATTTACTTCCCATTCCTGAAGCCAAGGACGAGCAAGATTCTCCTTCTGCGCTAGAGTGAGGTCAGCTCCCTTGTCCTCTTTTGCACCAACGGAAGCGATGCCTGACCCCTCTTCGGAGGTAACTTTTGCAGCCTTTGAGAAAGCGACAATCTTACCGTTATACATATTGAGGTCAACGATGATTTGCGGCTCTTGCTCCGCTGAAGGAGTAAGCGTTGCACGAAAGACATCAAAAGGATATTTTTGATCCAATTTTTTCTTGGTGTAGTCCTCCACAAGCTTCTCGCGAGACATATAACCATAAAAGGAAGAGTCCGTCTGGTAAAGTACATTCCATTGATCGTTTGGTGCTTCGGTGTAGTTGAGCTTTTGTTCTGCGAATAATATGGCTTGATCACGGGCTTCTGCCTTGCTAATGACGGTGGTATCTTCACCTGTAGGACTACTAAGCAGTGAAGGGGAAATCTGAAACATAATAAATAGAATAAGACCGATAATGCCCGAGATGATGAGCCTCTTGGAGAGGGCACGTTGCTGTAAGGGCTGGCCGACGGGATTCATGTAACGCCTCCTTGTTATGTACTGTGACAATGTTATGTTCCATTATAGTATTAGTGCCTGGTTGGTTACAAAAAACATTATATGTTCTTTTTATGGGTAATAGAGATAGTATAGAATAGTCATGTGAATTTATACCATGAATTTTATCGTGTTCATTTCTGCACGAATGATGAGAATCGGTGTAATTGCAGGGAAAACACGGAAAAGTGATGAGAAAAGGCACTCCTTTTGATGCAGTCTCTTTAAACCGCATTTTTTCATGTGAATGAGCATTAATTGTGTCTTTGTGAATTCACTAAATAACGTATATAATTTGTATGCAATTGTATAGTAGCCGAATTTCTGGTGAAAACGGGGGAACCATAAGAAGTGATGAAAAGTGGAGTGTACACGATAAATGGCACTTTCATCAGGGGTGAATTTCGTTCTGGGAACGAATAGGGCAGCCTGCACAGTCCGAATCCGACAGCTAACCTCGTAGGCTAATTTACTGCAGGAACCAAGTCAGCATTGGTTTTCCAGTGCTTTTTTTGTTGGAATTTTTGATAAGAAGGTGAGCAAAGTGGCTTCACAGTTTCGCAGGATTTCTGAATTTAAGTTTCTGAAGCTCTCGCCACCGCAGATACTGGTGCTTGGTTTTGCATCGATCATTCTGATAGGGGCCCTGCTGCTTATGCTGCCCATCTCAAGCACAAGCGGGAATTCCGTGGAATTTATTGATGCATTATTTACTTCAACGTCGGCAACCTGTGTTACAGGGCTTGTTGTGCTGGATACCGGAACTTCGTTCACGATTTTTGGGAAAACCGTAATTATGATCCTGATCCAGATCGGCGGCTTAGGTTTTATGACCATGGCCACTCTATTTTCACTGGTGTTAAAGCGTAAAATATCTTTGCGGGACAGGCTAATCCTACAGGAAGCCATGAATCAAGGCTCTATGGAAGGAATTGTGCGACTGATCCGGAGAGTCCTCATATATTCTCTTGTCATAGAAGGCTGTGCCGCTGTGCTGCTGTCTATTCGCTGGGCTTTTGATATGCCGTTGGGAAAAGCGATTTATTATGGCATATTTCATGCGGTGTCTATGTTTAATAATGCGGGGTTCGATATTTTTGGGGATTTTCGCAGTTTAACTGATTATGTATATGATCCGCTTGTGAATATTATTGTAATGTTTCTGATTGTCTCCGGCGGGATTGGTTTTATTGTAATGTCAGATCTGGTGGAGTTTCGGGTAACCCGCAGGCTGTCTCTACATAGTAAAGTTGTCCTGTCCACCAGCACAGGGCTGATTCTGATCGGAGCTTTGGTTATTTTTATATTTGAGTTTACTAACACTCGTACCCTGGGTTCACTGAATTTCGGCGGTAAAATATTATCGGCCTTCTTTCAATCCGTGTCTCCCCGTACGGCTGGCGCGAACACAGTAGATATTGCTGGACTTCGGCAGGCTACACAATTTTTTATAGTGATTCTTATGTTTATTGGTGCTTCTCCGGGCTCAACGGGCGGCGGGATCAAGACAACAACCTTTACAATGATGATTGGTGCTGTAATTGCTATGCTGCGTGGACGGGAAGATGTTGTGTTGTTCCGTTATCGGCTGGCTCAAGAGCGCATCTACAAGGCATTAACGATCACGCTGCTGGCTTTGTTGTTAATCGCCTCTGTGTCGATGATACTCTCCACAACTGAAGACAGTAATTTCTTGGCAATCTTGTTTGAGACGACCTCCGCCTTTGCTACGGTAGGACTGACTATGGGGCTAACTCCGGAACTGTCAGCGATCGGTAAGATTCTACTCTGTCTGACGATGTTTGCAGGTCGGCTAGGTCCACTAACCTTAGCGTATGCACTCGGTCCCAAACAGGGTAAACCACTGTATAAGTATCCGGAAGGTAAAATAATTATTGGATAGGAGTTAATTAGAAATGAAAGCACAGCAATTTGTAGTAATCGGCTTAGGTCGCTTCGGTTCAAGCCTGGCGCTTGAGCTGATGGAAATGGGCTACGAGGTGCTCGGCATTGACCACCATGAAGAACGCGTGGAGGAAATGAGCGATCAGCTGACGCATACGGTAGTAGCAGATGCTACAGATGAGGGAATTATGCGCTCGCTTGGTGTACGGAACTTTGATTGTGGGATTGTTGCGATTGGTGACAATATGGAGAGAAGCATTCTGGCGGCCATTTTGTTGAAGGAGATTGGAGTCAAGCAAGTGGTGGCTAAGGCAATCTCTATCCTTCATGGCCGCGCACTGTCGCGGCTGGGGGTTGATCGGGTTATTTTTCCGGAGCGGGATATGGGGATTCGTGTGGCACATCAGCTGGTGACGCCCAATTTGCTGGATTATATTGAACTGTCCAAGGATTATAAAATTGTCGAGCTGACCGTACCTTCCTGCATGAACGGCAGAAGCTTGTCTGATTTAAATACAAGAGCTAAATATGGCTGCAGTATTGTTGCCCTAAATAGGGAAAGCGGAATAATCGTCGCTCCAACTGCCCATGATTATTTGAGTGAAGGCGATGTTATGGTACTCATTGGTCCTAATGAAAGTATTGACCGTTTTGAGAGTGAAGTTGTGAACCAAGAATCATAGGAAAAGAAGCTGACTCAAAAGTAGTGAATTCTACTTGGAGGCAGCTTCTTTTTTATGGAGTAAAGAGTAGGAAAAGTAATGGATTTACTGTGTCGTATGACATTAGACCACGCGTTGTTTTCTATAATGTTGGTTTGGTCGGTGCGCGACTTGCTAGGTGTGGTTATCGTACGGCTTGCAATTAGATGATTTGTGGTATCTGTGACGGTGCATTATGGGCGATATGCGTTCTTTGTTTGTACGATGTACAGAGTGGGTGTGAACTAATTAGGAAAACCTCCCTAAAAATAGCCGCTATTCGCTCTAAATGAACGACATCAGGGAATTCCTCCCTAATAAACAGAGGGATTCCTTTATTAGTTAGTTACTGAATCGGCCGAAAATTAGGGAAGTTTTCCCTAATTATAAGTCTGCTGAACAGAAATCTCTGAACTTCAGGGAGAAATTCTCTAATTACGCTATAAGTACTTCACTTATTGCCTCATTTGGAGATCAATAGGTGCGCCCCTTGATTCATTTGGTCCGGCTTTACTGCTCACGTTCTGTCAGAAACATCTCTTCGGTAACTTGCACCAGACTGCGAGCCGCCGTGCTCATGCTTCCATCGTCACGGTAGATCAGGCAGGTGGTCCGTTGAGTCTGTTCCAGCTCCTTGATATGTAAGGACACCAGCCCGCCACCGTTCAGCAGTTCTGGACGCAGATAAGACTTTGGCAGCAACGCAGCCGCTTTGACAGTCGGAAGCAGCCGTACGATGGCTTCGAAGGAGTCAATCTCCATGCGCACATCGGGATCAATCCCGCAGCGCTGGAATAGATCGTCCGTCAGACGCCGGTACCAGGTCCCCTTTGAGAAGAGAATCATAGGCAGCCGGGATAGATTATCCATGGTTAGCTTGGAAGATAAATTTAAAGGATGCTGCTCTGAGACGACCAGTCGCAGTTGATCCTCAAACAGAGAAATGCAGCGTAACCCGGGTTCTTGAATAGAGGAAGCGATCAGACCTACGTCTGATTTTCCCTCACTAACTGAGGATACGATCTCATGCGTTCGGCCTGTGATCAGCTTCAGCTCTGCGGTCGGATATTTATCCATATAAGCGTTTACCAGCGGCGGAAGCGTGGTCTGCAGTGAGGTAAGACTAGCCCCCAAGGTGACAAGCCTTGGCTCCCCCTCTTTAAATTTGGAAAGGGCTTCCAGAAACTTGGAGCGCTGCTGCCGTTGTTCAAGCGCATAGGAATAAGTGAGACGCCCAACCTCGGTTAATTCCAGTCGTTTGCCATAACGATTAAATAGTGCGACCCCCAGACGTTCCTCGAGTTTAGAAATTTTGCGAGACAAGGCGGGCTGGGATAGATTGAGCTGGCGTGAGGCCCGGTTTAAGCTGGAATGTTCCACAACTGCTGCAAAAACATCTAAATCGTCAAACATAATTGAGTTCCTCTCCTAATGCGATGTACGATCAGTAGTGATGAAATTCATAGCCGTAAGAGTAACTGTTCTTATTACATAAGGAAAATCAGGTTATGTCGGAAAATGTTGTTTTGCTAAATGAGAATTATTATCATATAAAATCTATTCTTATGCGTTTATTGTATAACGTTTAATAATTAGATTGCAATTCCCTTATAAGCGAAAAAAGAGTAACATGAAAAGTGACACAAGATATTCACATTTTGTGAAAAATAAAACTAAGTCCGGTAAACTCTAGGATAACGGTAAATTAAGGAATTATGTCATTGGATTGTCAACGTTATCCTGTGTCAAATGTAGTTCCGGCGGTGAATACCCATTAATGAAAACGCTGTTTTAATCGGAAAGGGGTTACTTTGTATGAAAGGATTTTATTCCAGAAAGATTCATTCCTTGCTAGGCGTTATCCCACTTGGAGCCTTCTTCATTGAGCACATGATGACGAATTTTGCGGCTGTAGAGGGTGGCGCTTCCGGTTTCACTGACAGCGTGTTATGGCTGAACAGCCTGCCGCTCGTTTTCTTCCTGGAATTGTTCGGTATATGGCTTCCTCTGCTGTACCATGGGGTATACGGACTTTATATTGCGTATCAATCCAAGCCGAACTTGAACCGTTTCAACATTGAAAGAAACTGGCGTTATACCCTGCAACGGATTACAGGTATTGTTACCTTCATCTTTATCGTCTGGCACTTGTTCCAAACACGGGTTCAGGTGGCGGTGGGTAATGTGGAGCACGAAGAATTAGGCGGTCTGATGCATGATATCGTGACTCAGCCACTTCTGCTGACACTGTATATTATCGGTATCGTTGCTGCATGCTTCCACTTCTCGAACGGTCTCTGGTCTTTCTTGATCAGCTGGGGAATTACCGTAGGTCCACGTGCACAGCGGGTATCTTCTTACCTCTGTCTTGGCATATTTGTATTAGTAACTTTCATGTTCCTGATTTCGCTGGTTACTTTCCGTGACAGTGAATTTCAAACTGCAGCAACCATTGCCCAGTCCATAAAGACCTTCATTTAATTTAAGAATCCTTTCTGATATTTTCGATAAAAGGAGTGAACTATCATGGCAACATCCGATATCATTATCGTGGGCGGCGGCCTGGCCGGCCTGATGGCTACCATCAAGGCAGCGGAAGCTGGTGCGCATGTCCATTTATTCTCATTAGTTCCTGTAAAAAGATCACACTCCGTATGTGCGCAAGGCGGCATCAATGGCGCTGTAAATACCAAAGGTGAGGGCGACTCCCCTTGGGAGCATTTTGATGACACCGTCTATGGCGGTGACTTTTTGGCGAATCAGCCGCCGGTTAAGGCGATGTGTGAAGCTGCGCCAGGTATCATTCACCTTATGGACCGGATGGGCGTTATGTTCAACCGTACGCCGGAAGGCCTGCTCGACTTCCGGCGTTTCGGCGGAACGAAGCGGCACCGTACAGCTTTTGCCGGCGCGACTACAGGCCAACAGCTGCTGTACGCGTTGGATGAGCAGGTGCGCCGCTGGGAAGCTGAAGGTCTCGTAACTAAACGCGAGAACTGGGAGTTCCTTTCAGCTATCATCGACGACGAAGGTGTATGCCGAGGCATCAGTGCCCAGAATCTTAAGACGATGGAGATTGAGACTTTTCCTGCGGATGCTGTTATTTTGGCAAGCGGCGGGCCGGGTATTATTTTTGGCAAAACAACGAACTCCGTAATTAATACAGGGACAGCCGCAAGTGCGGTATACCAACAGGGCGTACATTATGCCAACGGAGAATTTATCCAGATTCACCCAACGGCTATTCCAGGAGATGACAAGCTCCGCCTGATGTCGGAATCGGCACGTGGCGAGGGCGGCCGTATCTGGACTTATAAAGACGGGAAACCGTGGTATTTCCTCGAAGAAAAATATCCGTCCTACGGTAACTTGGTGCCGCGCGATATTGCTACACGTGAAATTTTTAATGTGTGTGTGGATCAAGGGCTGGGCATTAATGGCGAGAACATGGTGTATTTGGACCTCTCTCACAAGGATCCGAAAGAGCTGGACGTGAAGCTTGGCGGGATTATTGAAATTTACGAAAAATTCATGGGGGATGATCCCCGTAAAATACCAATGAAGATCTTCCCTGCTGTGCACTATTCTATGGGCGGCATGTGGGTTGATTACAATCAAATGACGAACGTTCCTGGTCTTTTTGCAGCCGGAGAATGTGAATATCAATATCACGGAGCGAACCGTCTAGGCGCCAACTCTCTGGTATCTGCTATTTACGGCGGTATGGTCGCAGGACCAAAGGCTGTTGAATACATTAAAGGCCTGAAGAAATCATCGCAGGATATCTCTTCTTCCGTATTCGATAGCTTCCACAAAAAGCAAACGGACAAATATGAGTCTCTATTGGCAATGTCAGGGACAGAGAATGCTTATGTGATCCACAAGGAACTGGGCGAATGGATGACCGCTAATATGACCGTGGTGCGGCACAATCCGAAGCTGGAAGCGACCATTGGTAAAATCAAAGAGCTTAAGGAGCGTTATCGCAAGATCAATATGAATGATGCATCGCGCTGGAATAACCAAGGTGTGGCCTTCACTCGCCAGCTCTGGAATATGCTGGAGCTGTCCGAAGCGATGACACTTGGAGCGCTTATGCGCGATGAGAGCCGTGGTGCACATTACAAACCGGAATTCCCGAATCGTAATGATGAGGAGTTCTTGAAGACCACAAAAGCAGCCTGGACTGCAGAGGGTCCACAAATCTCCTACGACGAAGTGGATGTCTCGCTGATTCCTCCACGGGTACGCGATTATTCGAAGGATTAATGCTTTCCAGTAACAGAATAGCTTGCGAGGCAAGCTTCATGAAATAAAATCAGGCAATTTTAGGAGGGAACCATTATGGCGGAAACAGCTGCAGCTCCCAAAAACGTAAAGTTTATCATCACCCGCCAGGACGATCCACAAAGTTCATCGTATGTCGAGGAATTTGAACTTCCTTATCGTCCAGGTATGAATGTGATCAGTGCTTTGATGGAAATTCAGCGTAACCCTGTGAATGCCAAAGGTGACAGCACAGTTCCCGTATGCTGGGATTCCAACTGTTTAGAAGAAGTGTGCGGAGCTTGCTCCATGGTGATTAATGGCAAACCCCGCCAAGCCTGCGCTGCACTTATAGACAATCTGGAGCAGCCTGTACGAATTGAGCCTATGAAGACATTTCCGGTGGTGCGTGACTTAGTCATTGACCGTACCCGGATGTTCAATGCACTAAAAAGGGTGAAAGCATGGATTCCGATTGACGGTACGTACGATCTTGGACCGGGACCGCGGATGCCGGAGAAAAAACGGCAGTGGGCCTATGAATTATCCAAATGTATGACCTGTGGCGTATGTTTGGAGGCTTGTCCGAATGTCAACGAAAAGACGGATTTCATCGGACCGGCAGCCATTTCTCAAGTACGTCTGTTCAATGCTCACCCTACAGGTGAAATGAACGCTGACGAAAGATTGGACGCTCTGATGGAGGATGGCGGGATCGATGGCTGTGGTAACTCACAGAACTGTGTACGTGCTTGTCCAAAGGGGATTCCTCTTACGACATCCATTGCAGAAATTAACAAGCAAACAACGAAGCATATGTTCAAACGTTGGTTAGGTGTGTAATTAATAGTACCGCCAAATGTTTATCTATTGAGCTATCCTCAAAGTGGATTCCATTCGCTGGGGGGTAGCTTTTTTTATGTTGTTATGACTCTCTTATCTGCTTGTGGCGGGAAAGTCTTGCAGGGCTGGAGCAGGTTCAGAACATTGACCAATTTATGCTATAATATCCATTGTTAACGTAATGTTAGCTGTGGAACAAGGAGGAATAATCGTGATTTGTCGGGAGCAAGATGGAGCAATTGTAATGGTTAAGCAGCATGATCACGGGAAACTTGCCGGAGAGCTGGCCATTGGGTTCAAAGAGCAGCATGTGCCAACTGAAGGACGCCGGGAAGAGGTACTGTGGGCAGTTGCCCAGCATGATAGGGGTTGGATTGATCTCGATGAGACCCCTTTCTGGAATGATGCGGAGCAAGCACCCTACACCTTTATTGATTTTCCTGTAGTGCCTAAGTTGACCTTTTATAAGCGTGGATTAGATGAGATCGAGGAACACACACCGTACGGAGCGTTGCTGTGCAGCTTGCATTTTGAGCGGCTTATTAAGATTGCGGGACTCGATTATCCAGAACTTACATTGTATCAAGAACATGAAGAGGAACGCAGAGCACGTATCCATCGGGAACTTGAAGCTTCCAAGCCTATTGGGGAAGATGAGCTGTATTATGATGCCCGCCTTTTAGAATTCTGCGATGATCTGTCCTTGTATTTGGCCTTAAATGAGCCGGGGTGTCCGAAATCAGAGGAGCATCCATGGTGGCGTGAAGGGTTCTCAGGTACTGAAGATTTCAGTTTTACGTCAGGTCGTGTTATCACAGCGGAGTGGCAGGATAAGTCAACGTTAATGCTTGAACCGTTTCCTTTTGAAAAAACGCTGGAAGTAGCATTTATGCTGAGACGAGTTGAAAAATCAGAAATCGCAAAAAAAGGGATTGCACGCGCTTACAGCGAAACTCCGGAGAAAGAATGCCGGATTGTTCTAACTGCCCGGAATAATATATAAGTTATTATTTGGACCATCTGTTTTTCGGGGAAAAGGTAAAGAAAGGAGAATCTCCCTATGAAGATACAATCGTCTGGGGCTTCTCCCAATAAGAATGGCGATAAGATCCACAAGGACACCTCTAAGGGGCGTTCTGGTGGCGAGTCAACAATTACCCGCCGGCAGTTCCTGACTCGGAGTGCGGCTGCTGTAATCGGCGCAGGATTGCTTACAAGCGGATATGCATGGCAGGGGGAGCCGAACTGGATTGAGGTCACTAAGCTGGACTTGCGCTTTAAGGAGCTTCCTTCCGCTTTTTCAGGGATGAAGCTTGTTCATTTCAGTGATACGCATCTCGGATTTAATAAGGATGCCAGGGATCTGACCCGGCTCGCTAAACATATAAGCAAAGCTGAACCGGATCTTATTTGCTTCACGGGTGACATTGTGGACAGCGATCCTGAGGATCTTGTTGAAGCCGTACCGGTGCTGGCAGCGTTAAGTGCGCCATTGGGTAAATTTGCGATATTAGGCAATCATGATTACAAGAATACCCAGCTGGTTACCGAGCTGCTGGAGTCTGCGGGCTTCCGGGTGCTAAGGAATAAATCCTACCTTCTAAAAAGAGGCGGGGCAGTCATGGCGGTTACGGGTCTGGATGATCTGTTGCACGGTAAACCCGACCCAGCGAAAGCCATTACTGGTGTTCCTGAAGGAACCTTTAACGTCCTTTTGATGCATGAGCCGGATTATGCGGATACCGCACAGGCCTATTCATTTGATCTACAGCTTTCCGGGCACAGTCATGGCGGACAAATTCGCCTGCCCTTTATAGGTGCGCCATTTACACCTTATGGATCTCTTAAATACATAAATGGATTGTATTATACAGAAGACAAAGCCATGCCTGTGTATGTGAATAGAGGGTTTGGAGAGACATACATGCCTTTTCGGTTATTGTGTAGGCCAGAATTAACGGTTCTGACGCTGCATCGGTCCATGAGCTGATTAGGCTGGAATTTTAGCTGCACGGAAGGGGAGAGAAGATGAGCACCTATGGAGCAGTGTTGTTAGAGACACAACATGGTTTAGCGGTAGATCTGAGGCTGATCATGCCTGAGGATGTTTTAGCTTTGCGGCAGCTGCTCTCCCATCCAGATGTGCAGCGCCATATTCTAGTACGCTCCGGCCCTGGATCAGTATCTGCCCAGGTGGAGAAGCTGGTAAACCGGATGTTATTTGCCTTCGATCCTTGTGCGCTGCATGCCGGGATCTATTTAAAGGGGCAGCAGCGGTTGATCGGTATAGTGGCTTTGCAGAATTGGAACCGCCGTGAGGGCACAGCTACCTTAGGATATATGCTGGACCCGGCATGGTGGGGATGCGGGCTGGCGACGGAGGCCGTGGGTTTGTTTTTGAACTATAGTGTTCATACCCTTGGGATAACAAGGATCGAAGGACGCTGCACAGGAGATAATATTAGATCGGAACGTGTGATGCTCAAGAACGGTATGAAGCTGGAGCGGGTGATGCCCAAAGTCGGCTCCTTGGACGATGTAATGAAAGTATTCACATTGTTACACAAATGAAATAATGCCGTTATCAAACTCTAACAGTGTGCGGTTAAACTAAGTACATGACCCCCTTTTAAAAATATACTGCTTTGGGACCCGATGATTCGGGTCCATTTTTTTGTTTGAAAAGAGTAGCGTAAGTGATTGGCAGTACCGAATCCGATCGTTTATGATTAACATACTATGGAGTGGAATGACCAAGGAGGCGTAACATTTTGAATGAAGTGGTACAAACATTAAAAAATCATCGTTCTTTCCGGCAATATTCAGACCAGCCTGTGGAGCCAGAGAAGCTACAATCAATGATTGAATCGGCTCAAGCCGCACCGTCATGGGTTCATGGACAGCAGGTATCGATAATCGCCATCAAAGATCCTGCGCGTAAGCAGCAGCTTTCAGTTTTGTGCGGAAATCAGAAGCATGTAGCGGCAGCACCGGTTTTTTTGGTGTTTTGCATGGATTTTTATAGAGCTAAAGTAGCTAGTGAGCTGGAAGGCAAGTCTTTTGAAGCCGTAAAAGATGTGGATGCGCTTTTGGTTGGAGCTACAGATGTGGGAATCTCATTGTCTAACGCGATTGCAGCGGCGGAATCCATGGGACTGGGCATCATTCCTATTGGGGGTGTGCGCCGCAACACAGCGGGTGTGATTGAACTGCTGAAGCTGCCGGAGTACGTATTCCCTGTCGTCGGTCTCTGCGTGGGATACCCAGCGGAGGAGGTTTCTCAGAAGCCGCGGCTGCCGCTGGAAGCTATATTTCATGAGGAGCAATACAATCCGGATGTACAAGGCCTCCTGGAGGCATATAATCAAACCCACCGTGAATACTTGCAGCAGCAGGGGATGACGGAGAGACACTGGACCAGTACGATTGCTCATTTTTATGAGATCAACCCGGAATATGGAGATGCGAAACGTACGCTGAAACAACAAGGTTTTAGCTGTGATAATCTGTAAATAAACAAAAAAATGCACCAAGCTGAGATTGGTTTAACGGAGGGTGAACCCTGCCCCTAAACCAATAACACTTGGTGCATTATTCAAATATAAGAGCATACAAGTTTCACACAATACTTTTATGTCTTATAGTCTCGCTTTAACGCTTACCGTCCTTATAGGGACGTTGAAGGCGTTTAGGCTTGATTACAGAGAAACTTTGACTTTTTGGCGCTGCTTGTAATAAACCCAGTGTGTAAAGCCTATTGCTTTGAGCTGTGCAGCTACCGCATCACGATCCTCAGCGACCCGGGACGGCTTATGTGCATCCGAACCGAAACTAACCTCTACGCCAAAATGTAGTGCCCGCTCCAGAATATCTTCAGAGGGATACCAGCCGCCGACCAGCTTAGTTCCGCCTGAGGTATTGATTTCGATGGCCACGTCACATTCACTAATTACACGCAGACAATCGTCAATCGGCTGAGGTGCAGGAATTTCGGAAAAAGCAGGATAATTCCCCTTCATCGCATCAATATGCCCGAGTATTTGGAACATACCACTGCGTGCGGAATCAGCAATCAACCGGTAATATTCAGACTTCACGCGGATCTTCTCATTTTTGCTAAGGTTTTTCCAGCGCCCTTTGTTAAAAATGCTGACTCCACCAACACTATGTACCGATCCAATCACATAATCAAAAGGGTAGGCGGATAATGTCTTGCGGTATATCTCAGCATGTTCGGGGAAGTAATCTGATTCGATGCCTAACAGGACGTCGATAACGCCTTCGTACTCTTTTTTGAGGGAGAGAACATCATCTACATAATTAGCAAATTCGGATTTAGCCATTGCGATTTTGGGAAAAGCCTGATCGGATGGATCTCCGAAATAGGGAGTATGATCGGAAATACCTATAACGCCCAATCCAGCGGCAATCCCAGCTTCGATATAATCTCTAATCGTTCCGTCAGCATGGCCACAGCGGAAATGATGGGTGTGTAAATCAAATTTCATCAAGAACATCTCCTTTAAACAAGGTTATGCAATCAGCTCAGAGGTAATCGGTTCCACTTTGTGGGTGGGATTTATTCAGACCCGATAAATTGGGTTTCTGGCATGCCTTTAAGATCGCTTAGGAACTGCCTCATAGCAGAGTTTACGTATTTTCCTGATTTCGTGATCACACCAACAGGATGCGTGACCTCCAACTCAATAATTGGCACAATTTTGAGAGTGCCGGCTCGAACCTCAGCGGTAACTGACTGCTTGGAAATAATGGCGGCGCCCAAATCGAGCTCGACCATCCGTTTCACTTCCTCGCTGCTGGTCAGCTCCATAATGACCTGAGGTTGAATGCCATGTTTGTTCAGAACCTCATCCGCAAATTTACGGCCCACTGTGTCTGGTGAGAGCAGAATCAGCGGGGTTTTGCTTAAGGCTTCTATCCCAGCGGTCTTCACTTGAGCGAGAGGGTGTCTGGGAGAGACCACCAGTTCGAAGGTATCATAATACAAAATGGAAGTAGACATGCCCGGGCTACGTCCAATTAAATAACCGATGCCGACATCAACAATGCCGTTTTCGACATGCTGATAAATTTGTGATGAGGACATAGAGGAAATTGATGTTTTGATATGGGGGAACTGGTCTTTAAAATAAGATAGAATACGCGGTAAAATTTGAATAGCGATTGAGGTAGTTGTGCCTAAAACTATATGACCTTGGGGATTTTCATCAAGATCTGCAAGCCGTTCCTTAAGTTCCTCGACAATCCTCACTATTTGTTCCGCATGCTCCAGAAAGACAGTCCCTCTATCCGTTAATGTAACAGGCTGGTTTCGGTCAACCAGCTGAGTCTTGAACTCTTCTTCAAGGCTCTTAATCTGTGCTGAAACCGCTGGTTGGGTCAGATTAAGCAGTTCTCCGGCCTTGCGAAAGCTCATCGTTTTGGAAATTGTTATTAGTGTCTCCAGCTGGCTGATGTTCATGGAATACCTCCTTTGGACCATCGAATTGGATGTGTAATTGCGTTAATATCTTACGTTCCACGTTGGCATTTGTTTAAATTATAGGAGATAATACCCGGCAGAGCAATGTTGCTGCGTAAACTATCTTGGGTTTGAATTCGACATATGCATTAATTTTTGCTGAATTGTGCCGATATATAAAGTATAATATATCCATATTGCTTGGGACTTTTGGTATATGACCAAAGCACGATAAAGGGGGAGACTAGACATTCATGAAAGCAGAAGTAATTAATCCGTTTCTAGAGTCTGCACGGACTGTTATAGAACAAGTAATTCAGGTCTCGCCTTCTACGGGGAGTTTAGGCATTAAAGAAATTGAACTGATCGATAATCATATATGGATTCAAGTAGGGATGACAGGCCAACTGAGCGGAAATATTATATTTGGTATTGCGGAGCAGGTAGCCTTGCGAATGGTATCGATTATGATGGGTGGCTTTGTGATCACCGAGATGGATGAGATGGGTCAAAGTGCAATTTCAGAGCTGAGCAATATGATCAGTGGGAATGCCAGTACCATTCTATATAATCAAGGTGTTTCGGTGGATATAAGTCCTCCTCAGATTATGAAGATGGAAAGCATGTCTTTTATGCCTCGTAAAGCGCTTAGTATTCCGTTGTTGATGGATGGGGTTGGAGAGATGGATATTCAGGTGATGATCTCTTAGGCAAGAGTTAGGAGCTGAAATACTTTTCATGGTACTCAAAGATAAGGTTGTTGTGATTACAGGAGCGTCCAGCGGCATTGGTGCATTAACGGCACAGATGCTTAGTAAAAAGGGGGCAATCCCTGTCCTGGTAGCACGTTCCGAAGCGAAGCTGAAAGAAACAGCGGCCGGTATCCCGGGCGTTTTTGGACTGTACACCTGTGACGTAACAGATGCTGAGGGTGTTCAGAAGACCTTCGCACAAATTTTGGAGGCATACGGCAGAATTGATATTTTGCTAAATAACGCAGGGTACGGCAAATTTGCTGCTTTTACAGAGATGGAGCCTCATGAATTTGACGATATGATGGATGTTAACTACATGGGGATTGTCCGGTGCACGAAGGCTGTTGTTCCACATATGCTGGAGCGGGGAAGCGGCCAGATTGTAAATGTGGCTTCCATGGCAGGGAAGATAGGCACAGCCAAGTCCGTAGCCTATACGGCTACCAAACATGCTGTACTCGGATTCACAAATGCGCTCCGTCAGGAGCTGCGGAAGAGTGGAATTATCGTCTCGGCTGTGAACCCGGGGCCGATCGCCACCGATTTTTTCAAAACGGCTGACCCCTCTGGCAATTATGAGAAGAGTGTAGCCCGGATGATGATGACCCCAGAGCACGTATCTTCTAAGATCGTTAAGGTTATGGAGACCGGCAAAGAAGAGCTCGATCTTCCGGGTCTGGCAGGGTTTGGCATACGGCTTTACGGGCTGTTTCCTCGCCTGGCGGACAAGCTTACTTATAATGCGATGAACAGAAAATAGACCCTGTTGTCAGCTTTATTGGCCTTCCATTTGGTGGAGAGGCCTTTTTGGCATATAATGAAGATATTATCTCAAGCGAAAAGGATGAATTACACTTATGAATAAAGCTTCTTTTGCGGCTATCGGCATTCAGGAAGACCTCATTGCCCGGTTGTCGGAATTCGGCATTAACGCTCCATCCCCGGTACAAGAGCAGACAATACCGCTTCTACTAGAGGGAAGAGATGTTATTGCAGCTTCCCAGACTGGAACGGGTAAGACGCTGGCCTATCTATTGCCGCTGCTTCAAGCGATTAATCCGGAGCAGAAGGTGGTCCAAAAGCTGGTGCTCGCCCCTACACAGGAGCTGGCGATGCAAATCTTACGCGAGGCGGAACGTTATGGTGAACAGCGCGGAATCCGAGTTATGGGTCTTATTGGCGGGGCCGCAATCAAACGCCAGATTGACAAGCTGCGTGAGCATCCACAGCTAGTTGTGGGAACACCTGGGCGGATCCGCGAGCTGATTGGACTTCGTAAATTGAAGATGCATGAAGTCAGTACTATTGTTCTGGATGAGGCGGACCAAATGTTCCAGCTTAGCGGAGCCGGCGAAGTCACAAAAATTGTCAGCAGTGCGCTGCGTTCACGCCAGCTTGTTATGCTGTCGGCAACGATCGGACCAGAGACGAAAGCGCTGGCTAATCGTGAAATGAAGAACCCGGCAGAGGTCGGGATTGCTCCAGGTGTAATGACTGCTGAAAGCTTGGAGCATCATTATGTTGTTGCTGAAGAGCGTAACAAAATGGACATGCTGCGCCGGGTGATTCGCCATTACAATCCCGATAAAGCGATTGTGTTCGTGAATGCTACAGATGATATTGCCGAGGTTGAGGCTAAGCTGAATCATCTTGGGCTTACTGCGGCAGCACTTTACGGAGATGCCGATAAGGTAACGCGCAGCAATGTATTAAAAGGTTTCCGGGAAGGCAAATTTCGTGTGCTTGTTGCCAGTGACGTAGCTGCCAGAGGACTGGATATTGAGAATCTTTCTTTGGTAGTTAGCTACGATCCGGCTTTTGATTCTGAACATTATGTACACCGTGCAGGCCGTACCGGACGGATGGGACGCCGCGGCTTATCTGTAACAATAGTTACAGAGCAACAGACCTTTATCATGCGGAAATTCGCCCGCGAATTGGATATTGCGCTTGAGGAGCGGGAGATGGTCGGTGGTAAGGTGCTTGCAGCAGATGAAGCACGCAGCGCTTTGCACAATGGACGGGGACGGAGTAATGAAGGCAGTGGGCAACGCCGTGATGGATCCGCTCCACGCAGCGGCAAGCCGCCTGTTAGCACATCTGGAGCCTCCAATGTTCAGTCGCCATCCGTTGGAGCAGGTACACCGCCTGCCAAAAGAATGGCTACGATTAACACAAGTGAAACAACAAGCGGAGAACAACAACGCGATTCACAGCGCAGCGCGAATCCTTCTGCGGGAGCACGCGGAGATGCGACTCCTGCACGGAGCAAACGCAGCAGCAATGCGGAACGTGAGAAGAACCGTAAAAATAAAGGAGCTCCAAAGTGGTTGAAAGACAAAACTCCGAGAGGTGACGGTCAATGAATAATGCTCCCGTATTGCAAATTACGGGTCTCAGTGGTGGGTACAGCCTGAATAAGCCAGTGCTGCATGATATTGCACTTCAGGTGCAGCCTGGCGAAATGGTTGGATTGATTGGTTTAAACGGAGCAGGAAAAAGTACGACGATGAAGCATATTCTAGGATTGATGTCGCCCCATAAGGGCGATATCACCGTACAGGGCAAGACGCGTGCTGAAGATCCCGTTGGATACAATAATGCGTTGTCTTTTGTACCGGAATCGCCGCTGCTGTATGACGAAATGACGGTTCGTGAGCATGTTGAATTTACTGCCAGAGCTTATGGGGTAGATCAAAAGGATTATGAATCCCGCACCTCGCATCTTGCCAAGCTGTTCCATATGGAGGATAAGATGGACACCCTGTCGACCCATCTATCCAAAGGGATGAAACAGAAGGTTATGATCATGTGCGCTTTCGTTGCACGACCTGCTTTATATGTCATCGACGAGCCCTTTTTAGGATTGGATCCGCTAGGGATCCGCTCCTTGCTTGATTTCATGATGGATCTGAAGAACTCTGGATCGTCGATTCTGTTAAGCTCTCATATTCTTTCCACAATAGAGAATTATTGCGACCGTTTTATTGTATTGCATAAAGGTAAGGTGATTGCACAGGGCACGTTGGCGGAAATAGCGGCAACTGCCGGGCATCAGGGGCTGACTTTGGAGCAGCTGTTCTACGAGCTGGTTCAGGGAGGGAAATAATATGGATTTGAAAGAGCTGCGGCGCACGCGGCGCGGTAGATTCATGGGAAGTATGCTTCCTTATGTGGGATATATCATTCAAAGCGGCGTAGCCATGGTCTTCCTGTTCGTGTTGATTGTCTTCTCTGCTTGGTATACATCGCTGCTACAAAATGTACCTGAAGGCATTCCCATTCGCTGGATTATGTTAGCATTACTGTTGCCTGCGACAGTGCATAGCGGCTTCCGAACCTATTTGCAGACCCCGGATACGATCTTTCTGCTGCCTCAGGGTCACCGCATGAAGGAATATTTTGCACCATCCTGGGTCAGTGGAAACGTGTGGAAGATCATTCGCTTGTTATTTGTACTGATCACCCTTTGGCCGTTGTACATACGTACAGATGATTCTCCCAAGCGACTTTTATTTACAGTGTTGATCCTGATTGCTGTGAAGCTGATCGCGAGTTATGGATTATGGAAAGAGATAGCTATGCTGTCACGTCCGATGGCAGGTGTGTATGCTTTCTTGCGCTGGGCAGTTGGAGGTTTGATTATTGCCGCTTGGTTGTGGCAGCCTGCCGGTCCGAGCCTGATATTTATGGTGTTATTGGCAGCAGCCTATCTTGCTGCACTGTCTGTGCCCGGACGTCACGCTGTGCCATGGGAAAGACTGATCGCCATGGAAAACAATCAAGGTGCACGTGCGCTGATGGTTCTGGGCTGGTTCGTGGATGTGCCGGGCCGTGAGCAACGGGTGTATTCCCGCCGTTATCTTTCCAAATGGGGCGCTAAGCTGCCTTGGCGCAAGGATACTGCTTATCGGTATCTGCTGACCAAAAGCTTTGCCCGGGGCGATATCTTTGGAATCATTATGCGGATATCGGTGCTGGCTCTGCTGCTGAATTGGTGGAACCGTGATAGTTACTTTGGCACCGGAATTTATTTGTTCTTCCTGTTTATCATTGGTGTTCAATTGTCGGCACTCCGCAAATTGCATAGCGAGTCTTTTTGGCTGACAGTATATCCTTTTCCTGAAGGCAGTAAGGCGGACAACACAACACAATTTGTATTCCGTGCGCATCTGGTTGTGGCATTGGTTCTTGGATTACCTTTCTTAGCTTCCATAGGTGACCGTCTGATGCCAGTGATCTTTACCTTAGCGGCAGGTATTGTGGTAGTCTTTCTGTTTAGAGGATACTTGTCCCGCAAAGCGGCACGATTGGATGACGACGATCTGTAAGGCAATTTCATATTCACAATAAAAAGGCTGTCTCACAGTAGAGAAATTCTACGAATGAGAGAGCCTTTTTTTGCTGGAAGCATAATTTGAGCGGGCAAGTCCTTAAATTTGCAAAAACGGAACAGAGTATTTAAAAAATGCTGTATGTCTTTTACCAGATGGCTCCAGCATAATAAGCCTGTATCTTACATCATGTATACGCTTCCATTCATAGGCGTAGTCATCCGTACCAACAAAACAGTATTGGGGGAGGATTCAGGCGTGAAAAGAAGATTATCAATATTCATGGTGGCGCTTTTACTATCATCCTTATTCTTGAATGTGCTTGAGGCGGGTATACCTCGGGCCGCAGCGGGTGCCTCAGGAGTTCCAGTATACTATGATCCCACAAAAAGTGTGGAGGAGCGCACTGCGGATCTATTATCCCGAATGACGCTGGAAGAGAAGATTGGGCAGATGGTTCAAGCAGAAAGAGCTGCCGTCACACCTGAGGAGGTACAGAAATATGCTCTTGGCTCTGTACTCAGCGGGGGAGGCTCATTCCCTAACGGAAAAGAAAGTGACAGCACTCGCGATAACTGGAGAAGTTTGATTGATAGTTATCAGGATGGTGCATTGTCTACCAGATTAGGCATTCCGCTGCTCTATGGGGTGGATGCGGTGCATGGACATAACAATGTCAAAGGCGCGACGCTTTTTCCGCATAATATTGGCCTAGGGGCTGCTAATGATCCCGCATTGACTGAGCTTATTGGTGCAGCTGCTGCTAAGGAAGTAGCCGCAACAGGAGCGAACTGGACGTTTGCCCCAACGATAGCCTCCCCTCATAATGCAAGATGGGGTAGAACCTATGAAGGTTTTAGTGATAATCAGGATATTTCAGCAGAACTAGGTGCGGCTTATGTGTTTGGTCTGCAAGGACGGACTGCTGCTGCATTGGCAGGGACAGATACAATCACGGCAACTGCAAAACATTATCTAGGTGAAGGTTATACGGATAATGGTGTAAATCAAGGCAACATCACTAAATATACCGAGCAAGAGATCATGGATAAGGATTTGAAAATTTATAAAGCAGCTGTAGACGCAGGGGTGCAGACGGTTATGGCCTCCTATCACAGCATCCAAGGTCTTAAAATGCATGCCCATAAACATTTGCTGACCGATGTTTTGAAGGGTGACAAGAAAAATGGCGGACTTGGCTTTACCGGTTTCGTTATTTCAGATTATAACGCTGTGCAGCAAATCACAGTGGATAGCGAGGGCAAAGCTGTTAGCGGGTTGAAGAACCAGCTGAATGTGTCCGTAAACGCCGGAGTCGATATGTTCATGATGCCGACCGTTTGGAAGGATACGATTAAGTACATCACAGAACTTGTAGGCGAAGGTAAAATCTCTACTGAGCGCATAGATGATGCGGCAGAACGTATCCTGCAGGTCAAAATCGCTTCAGGATTGTTCGAGCATCCCAAAAGCGAACCGGAGCTGTTGAGTGCTTTTGGCTCAGCAGAAAGCCGCAAATTAGCCCGCCAAGCTGTGGCGGAGTCGCTTGTTCTTTTGAAGAACGATGAGGTAAATGGAAGTCCAATTCTATCGCAATTAAGCGGGATGGATAAAATATTCGTAGCGGGTAAAAACGCTAATAATATCGGTAACCAAGCCGGCGGCTGGTCGATCACTTGGCAAGGGAAGTCGGGCAATATAACTGAAGGCACGACGATCCTCGAAGGGATAAAGGAGGCTGTTCCTGCTTCTACAACGGTCACATATAACCTTAATGGGCGCGGGGCTGCGGGTTATGATGCGGCGATCGCTGTTATCGGTGAGACACCTTACGCCGAGACCGATGGCGACCGGACCAGCTTGAATCTGGATGAGCAGGATCTGGCGACACTTGCGAATATACGTGCTGCTGATCCTAATATTCCGCTTATCGTTGTACTGGTGTCTGGACGTCCAATGACGATAGCCAGCCAATTGGAAGATTGGGATGGGCTTGTGGCAGCTTGGCTACCAGGCACAGAGGGTGCTGGAGTAGCTGATGTGTTATTTGGTACTAAGGATTTTGTAGGCAAAAATCCGATTCGTTGGCCATTCACTTTGAACAATTATCCGGCAGACAATAACAGTACAAATGTGTTGTTCAAAACGGGATATGGCTTGACCAAAAATGAGAAAACACCAAAGCTTCCAACCGCTCCTGTCGATCCGGAAGCTCCAGAGATTCCTTCTCTGCCGATTCCCGGCAAAAATGAAGCAGAGGATTTTTTGAACAAAAGCGCAGGACTGCAAACTGAAAATACGCAGGATATAGGTGGCGGTCTCAATGTCGGCTATACCTCGGCTGGCCAGTGGCTCGAATATAACGTGAATGTGGCGCAAGCAGGTACGTATCAAGCCGATTTCCGCTATTCCGTTAATAGTGGCACTACAGGCGTCAACATCAAATCAGCAGAGGGAACTAAGCTAGGAACATTAAGCGTGACCTCAACAGGTGGCTGGCAGAATTGGCAGACGAAAGCTGTAGAAAATGTTGTGTTTAAGAAGGCAGGGTTGCAAAAGATCCGTCTGGAATTTACCGGTGGGGATATCAACCTGAACTGGGTAAGTTTCACTCGAACAGGTGATGTGCCTGTAGATCCATCGAATCCCGGAGATGGCGGGGAAAGCACTAAACATGTTATTAAGTCAGATGTAGTTAGCTCTTGGGTATCGAGTGAGCGAGATCCTTCCGATCGGAAGTGGTATTATGCTGACCGTTATCAAGAGGGTGATTTGAAGCTGGAAGAGCAGGCGAAGCTGGATATTGTGGTTCCCGACGTGAAGGCAGGTACAGAGATCCATATTGATCCTGACCGGAAATATCAATCTATTCTAGGGATCGGTACCTCCATGGAGGAATCGACGGTCAATAATCTGGCGAAGATGTCTGCGGCGAAGCAGGAGGAATTGCTGCGGAAAATGATTGATCCTGTATCGGGGATCGGAATGAGTATGCTCCGGTTGACGATTGGGACGGCTGACTTTACAGATAAACAATTTTATACCTACGATGATATGCCTCCAGGACAAACCGACATTAATTTGGAGAATTTCTCCATCCAAAAGGACATTGACTACCATATCATCAGCACGGTTAAAAAAATTCAAAACATCAATCCGGATATTAAGTTTTTCGCCTCACCTTGGAGCCCGCCCGGTTGGATGAAGACTACAGACAGTATGATCAAAGGCCAAGTGAAGGATGAATATCTGCCTGTACTGGCCAAATATTATCTTAAATTCGTACAGGAGTACGAGAAGCTGGGAATTACCTTTGAAGGTCTGACCTTGCAGAATGAACCTTTGCTGGAAATTGAATATCCAAGCACCAAAATGCCGTGGGAGCAAGAAGCCCAGCTGGCTAAACTGCTGCGGAAGGAATTAGATGAAAATGGTTTCAAAGACGTGAAGCTGTGGACATTTGATCATAATCCTGGTGACACGATGGCCTATCCAGCACAAATCCTAGGCAATCCTGAATTAGGTGCCTACGATGCGGTGGACGGAACTGCTTTTCATGATTATGGCGGTGACCTTGGTCTGATGACCCAACTCCATAATCTCTATCCTGACAAAAATGTATATTTGACCGAACGCGCAGTCTGGGGTACCTCAGGCGCAGACCGCATTGCTCAATATTTCCGTAATTGGGCCCGCAGCTATAACTCCTGGGTAGCGATGCTGGACAGTGATATTGCCTCCCATCAGTGGACCGGAACGCCAGACCCAACCCCGATTGTGCAGGATTCGGGAGACCGTAACCATTACTGGCTGCTGCCAGAATATTATCTGATGGGCCAATATACAAAATTCGTTAAACCGGGGTACGTGCGGATTGATAGTGACTACGGCTCAAGCAGTACTGTAACGAACGTAGCTTTTGCTAGTCCAGATGGAAAAGAGATTGTGACGGTAGTAATCAACCAGACGTCGGATCCACAGCCGTTTAAATTGCTAGTGGACGGTGCGCAAATTAGTGCTGTGCTGCCGGCGAAATCAGTGGGCACTTATAGCTGGGAACGTCTGAATGGTATACAGGCGGTGCCGGGTGTAGTGAATGCTGTTGATTTTGAAGAAGCGCAAGGGGTTTACACTGTGAATGAGCAGGGTTATATTGGCGGGTTCTCGCCAGACGCATCGTCCACCTTCGACTATGTGATTGATGTTAAAGAGAGCGGTGAATATTCACTTCAATTTAAGCATGCCGCTCAATTCAGCGATGGCGCCGGAAAATCGGTGGAGATTAGTGAAGATGGTAAGGTCATTACTACGCTTCCAATTGTGCAGCAGACGGAGAGTCTGACCGATTTTGCAGATTATCAATCCTTGATCTCTCTGAACAAGGGCATTCACAAGCTCACCTTGAAGACGAACGGGAACGGTTATAATATCCGTTCATTAGCTTTACGCCAAGCGCCTTCCGGATCACATGAGCTTCCTGCTGTGCTTCAAGGGCAAGACTACACGACAGCTTCAGGTGTATTAGTAACGGGTGGTGCAGTGGGTTATACTGACCCCGGCGATTGGGTGAAGTACAAGATTAATGTACCTGCCAGCGGTACCTACCCACTCCTGATCTCCTATGCTACTAATCAGGATGATGCAGAGCTGGAACTGCTGACGGGAGAGGATGGAGTAACGGTAACGGCAGCTACTTATGCTTTGACGAAGACGGGGGGATGGTCCAATTGGCAAATAGCTAATGGAACGGTAACCTTGCCTGCCGGGGAGCAGACGCTGACCATGAAAGTAAATGGAGCAGGATTTCATCTGCAGTCGCTTACGATCGGCCCCGCGCTTCAATCGGAGACTGCTCTGGTAGAAGGAAATGAGGAGGGTGCAGAAGTTATCGTCAAGCTAGTAAATGACAAATATGCACCTGAACTGGACACCGCTTATTGGTCTATTGAAGGTTACGAAGGTACAGTTGTCGATAGCGTATACCGGGTGGATGATTATACAGCGAAGGTCGTATTAGCGGGTACGCGAATTATTGATTTCGACACGGATCGTATTCTTACGGTTACCGCTGATGTGTATCAGACAGAATCAAATCAGTCTTTTGGCAGCGTACGTGTTCTGAAATTGCCTCTTATAGTTACAGCAATCAACGACGAAGAGAGCATCAGTCTTTCTCCGAGTACTCTGCCTTATCAAGTGAACGGGAATGAATTGGTAGTCAGCCTTTCAGGAGGGACATTTAATCCTGATGCCATTCAGAGCATTTCTGTCTCGGGCCCAGGTAAGGATCAGGGGCATGTAAGTATTGGGGCAGCTGCCTTACTTGACCCTACCCATGTGAAGCTGACGCTGGCATGGAATGATCATACCCCGTATTATAGTGATTTGCAGCTTACTGTAAATGTGCCAGCAAATGCTTATGCCGATTCAAGTGGTGGCGGCGTGCTGCGTGCGGAGGTTAAGCTCTTAGGAACAACTAGTGCTACAGCACCTATAGAAGTCACAAGCTTGAACGCACTGGATCAATTCTACCAGCTGCAAGGGATCACAGTCAGCGGTCAAGGCAGCGGAGCGAAGCTGACCGGCATTGATGCTGGAGACAGCATCGATTACTGGGTAAATGTGCCGCAGGATGGAAACTATGCTTTTACGCTTACCGCGACTTCCGCGAATGGTGCTCCTAAGGGCATTATTTATAAAACGGAGGATGGGAAGACATTAAGAACCGTTGATGTGCCGAATCTTTACTCGCAAACCGTTGGCATACGCACCGTTCTTCAATTGAAGGCGGGTGAACAGAAGCTGCGCCTGCAAGCTGGATCAGCAGGATACGAGCTCAGTGGTATTCAAATAGAACCTTATACTGAAGAAATCATGGATGGCGCTGGTTCTTTAAAGGTGGAAGCCGAGAATTATTACGATGCTACACCCAATGGAATTCAGAGTACCATGACTGGCGGTGTGCTGGACTTTAGAAATGTAGGGTTTACCGTTGCAGGGGGTTCCATGGATTATGTCCTTGATATTACTGAAGCCGGATTTTATAAAATCGTATATCGGTATGCTACAGCACAAGGCGGGGTAAGCACTACGTTATCTGTAAAGGGTACAAAACTCTCAACAGTGCCTATGCCTACTACAGGTGGATGGTCGAATTACACGCTGGCGAGTGGTGTCGTACAACTTGCGCAAGGAAAACAGGTAGTACGGATGAGCTTCAATAATGACGGTGCCAATCTAGATTGGTTTACGCTGGAACGGACGGAAGAAGGAGAGCAGCCGATTCATTCAAAGGTTTCCTTACCCGTTTCTTCTTTGAAACCGGGAGCTTACAGCGGATTACAAACGATCAGCCTTACTACAGCGACATCAGGAGCAGAGATTCATTACACAACCGATGGGTCATTGCCTACAGCAGACAGTCCACTTTATACCGGAACTATTGACGCAGCAGGAGTCACAGTTCTTCGTACGATAGCGGTAAAAGAGGGCATGGAGAACAGTTTTGTAGCTCCATTCACGTATGTGATCAGCGGAGTGGTTGATATGAAAACGGTGTCTGCACCGCAGGCTGATCCTGCCGGGGGAACTTATACAGGGCAGGTTGCCGTGAAGTTAACTACAGCTACAGCTGGAGCGTCTATTCACTACACGTTGGATGGCACTGTACCTACAGCAGCCAGCGAACTGTATAGTGGAGTGATTTATGTAGGCAAGAGCAAGACGATTAAGGCGATTGCTGTAAAAGAGGGCTGGAAGCCAAGTGATATTTCCAGTTTTGAATATATTGTTTCTGCGGATAAACCTGATCCAACACCTACACCAACAGCAACGCCTGAACCAACCCCAAGTCCAACCATTGAACCGACTACTCGGCCAACGACAGCACCAACTTCCGGAAGCGGGGGTACCACAGGTGGTGGCAACAGCGGAACAACAGGGGGGAATTCAAGCGGAAATGCAGGCAGTGTAACCGGCAGCACCATCCTTACAGCAACACCAGTGCTGAACAGTAATACCGGTGCGGCGAGAGCAAGTGTAGACCTGGAGAGCTTGAAAAAGGCTGCTACAGCAGGCTTAAGTGGAGCAACTTCAGCGGTTACTGTTGATATACCAGCAGTAGCTACAGCTAAGGGTTATGAGCTGCAATTGCCAAACGGTATAATCTTTGCAGATGATAAGACTTCATTGGTCGTTCATACTGAATTTGGTGTGCTGGAGCTGCCAGGTAGTCTGCTGAAACAAGCGGCAAAAGAGGCAGGAACCCCTTGGGTAATTACGATAACCAAGGTGGATTCAGATTCTCGTCCAGAATTTAAACTGAGCGTAACTATCAATGGCAAGGAAGCCGTATGGAACAGTCCTGACATGCGGGTTAAGGTGTCCCTACCGTATATTCCACGATCAGAAGAACGTGGTAAAGAAGGACATATAACGATTCATAGTCTGAATCCGTTGGGGATTCTAACGGTTGTTCCAAGTGGCAGATATATCGCTGCTACAGCGATGGTTTCCTTTACAGGAATTCTCTCTGGTACGTACAGTATCACCTTTACGGAGAAGACATTCCGGGATATCGGTAAATTTGAGTGGGCCCGCAATGCGATTGAGGTGCTTGGCTCCAAAGGCATCATCAACGGAATGACAGAGGATCAATTTGTACCTCAAGCGGAAGTGAAGCGGGGAGATTTTGTGCTCCTGCTTATAAAAGCGCTTGGCTTGGAAGGCGTTAGTGCAGAAAGCTTCACAGATGTGCAGCCTGGCGATTACAGATATGAAGCGTTGGCTATAGCGAAGCAGTTGGGGATCGCCACTGGTCGTCCAGATGGAAGCTTTGATCCTAACGCTTCTGTTACGCGGCAGGAAATGATGACATTGGCTGCAAAAGCGATTGCAGCAGCCGGCAGACAGCTTCCAGCCGGCAACGGAGCTTCAATGACCCGTTTCACGGATAGCCAGCAAGTATCAGCGTTTGCACGTGACAGTGTGGCAGCACTAATACGTGCTGGCCTGATCAAGGGAGACGGCTTGCGGATTCATCCACAAGGTGTTACCACCCGTGCAGAGGCAGCGGTTTTGATCTACAACTTGTACAATCTGTAATACATCAGTTGTAAAGATACTTTAAGCTTTTGGGCTGTCGCAGCCGTAGATTTTCTACGTTTGCGACAGCCTTTTTTAGGTGTGGTTGTTGGATCTACATTAAGCCCGCACCTCCGCCGCCGATCATAATTATCCCCTGAGGCTTACGGACCCAGTTGACGTTATTTGCAAATATATAACCTTTATCGGGGAAGTTCAGACCCCAGTGGCGTTATTTCTGATGAAGAGGTTCATATTTGGGGTTTGGCATGCCAATAACGGCTTTGGTGAAGCTAGAATAAAAAGTGGACAGTAGTTAACAGACTGGCGATAATGAGTCCACGGAGGTGTGTTCACATGGGAGAACATCGACAACGGTATAACGAAGAATTTAAAAAACAGACAGTGCAGTTCATTCAAGAGCAAACAAAGACAGTGGGCGACTTGGCGGAAGAGCTCAACATCCCAAAAAGTACCCTGCATCAATGGATGAGCCAGTATCGAGAACTAAAGAATGAACCGGCGGCTAGCATGGATCGAGTACGGGAACTCGAGGCACAGTTGAAAGAAATGAGCCGTCAACTTCAAGAAAAAGATAACAAGATTGCCGATGTGGAAGAGGAATTAGCGATCGTAAAAAAAGCAGTGCACATCTTCAGCAAACCAAGGAACTGAGATTCCAGTTTATTGAAAAACATCGCTCCGAGTTTCTCTTGGAGAAGATGTGCATGACCCTACATGTGTCACGGAGCGGGTACTACAAGTGGCGGACAGAAAAAACCAGTACGCATATGCTTCGTAAGGCTGCGATAATGAAGCGAATTCAGTATCATTTTACAGACCATCAAAAGCGGTATGGGAGTCCGAAGATCACCCGCCTGTTACATCAAGAAGGTTATACCGTTACCGAACGCACGGTGAGTGTGTACATGCGACATATGAAACTTCGCTCCATTGTCTCCAAAACGTATCGGGTACAGACCACTGACTCCAATCATGACCATCCGATTGCCCCGAATACGCTGAACCAGCAATTTAAAATACGCAAACCCAATTCAGTATGGGTTACCGACATTACGTACATTCCTTGCCGGGGAGGGCGCTTGTACCTGGCTAGTGTGATGGACCTTTGCACGCGCGAAATCGTGGGGTGGCGTTTGGAGAACCATATGGAAACTAGCTTGATTTCGGGCGCTTTACAAGATGCCTACGAAGCTAAACAACCGGAAAAGGGTCTATTACATCACTCCGATAGAGGTTCTCAATATACTTCTCATGAATACACGAAGCAGTTGAAAGCGTATGGCATGGAGTCCAGCATGAGCCGCAGAGGTAACTGTTATGATAACGCCTGTATCGAGTCGTGGCACAGCATTTTGAAAAAGGAGCTCATTTATTGTAATCCGCGATTCAAAACTAAGGAGCAAGCCTACCAGACACTTTTTCAATATATTGAGTTTTACTATAACCGCAAGCGAATGCATGGCGCGCTGGGGTATCTTTCTCCAGTTCGTTTTGCTGAGCAATTGACTAGAATGTCTGTTGCGTGACTGTCCACTTTCTTGACAGAGGTCCATGGGGTCCGTAAGGAAACCAAATATGGGATTATACTGCCTTTAGGGTTTGCGGTGTCCGATAGCTGCTTTTGTGCGGGCAAATGTGATCTGAGGTAACGAAGGTTGGTGCGGTTGGTGCTAAGAACAAGGTGGAATTTTTAAAAAAAGACGCAGACGTCACAGCAGCCATTATCATGACCTACTGGACACCCACGTCTATTGTGAAAAAAAGGGATTGAAAATAGGAAAGAGCTTAGAGCTCTCTCCCGAGACTGTCATTAATGGTTAGACAAAAAGTGAACGGCTGATGATAACCAGCAAGATAAAGAGAACCAGGATGGCGCCAGTGCTAGTGAATGGGCCACCTCCACAACATCCATATCCGCCTCTAACTTCTTCGCTCATGTTCATTCCCCTTTCGGTGTGTGTGTTGTACTTGAGTACATCGTATTGTATGTGCGGAGAGAGGGGCGTGTATAGGCCAATGTCGGATTCGTGTACAAAAAAAATCAGCTCCATGAAAACGGAGCTGATTGTAAGCTATATAAAGTTCAGTTAGGCTTTTTCTAAATCGCGAACACCTGCGTATACAAGATCGAAAAGATCTTCGAGCTGTTCCTCTTCGATACATGAGAAAGCAATACGTAGGTCAGTTTCACCCAAAGCAATAGTGCCTAGTCCGTAATTATGAATCAGGTGAAGCCGGAGATCTTCAGCCGCAACTGTGTGCAGCTTCAGACACATAAAGTAACCGGAGTTAAAAGGATAATACGTCCACACATCCTCGCCGTATTTGCCGCTATCCAGCAGTGCTTTTACTTTATTCGCACGGCCTTTCATGATCTGGAACTTCTCTTCCTTCTGTGCTTCGAATTCCGGAGATTTCAAGGCGTCTAGTACGAAGGTCTGCGAAGGATGCGCACCGCTGGAAATGGTGGCACGGATGATGCCTAGTGTTTTTTGCTCCAATGCTGCCAGCAGGTCTTTGTCCTCCGAGGCATAAGTGATGAAACCCACACGGAAGCCCCAGACAAATTCTTCTTTGGTCGCACCGTCAATCTTGATTGGAAGCACACGAGGATGCAGATGAGCCAGTTTGCCAAACAGCGATTCTTTAAGTGAATCCTCAAAGAATAACCCGAAGTATGCATCATCACTTACAACAACAACGTTGATGCCTTCCTCAGCCGCACGAAGGATAGCTGCAACGATCTCATCGCCTTCCTTAATCCCTGGAGTATATCCGGTAGGATTGTTAGGGAAGTTCAGCAGCACAATCGCTTTGCCGCATTCTTTTTGAGCAAGCAGCGCGTCTTCCAGACCTGCACTGTTAAACGTCATTTCTTCTGTGAACAGCGGATAGTTAACGGTCTCCCCATGGCGGCGGATTCCGAAGGTTAATTCGTAGTTCTCCCAGTTCTTGTCCGGGTAGATAATCGCGTCACCTGGCTCTGCGAAGAGGTCAGCGACAATGCTAAGCCCGTGAGTCAGGGCATTGGTTACAACGGGATTGCTGATGGTTTTACCTTCTAGCGATGGATTTTCGCGCAGCATCTTTTCACGCCATACAGTACGCAGCTCTGGTTTACCTGCCGGAGGGGCGTAACTATAAAGATCCTTAGGACTGTAAGCGGAGAGTTTATCCTGAATGACGCCGAGGTGCATAGGTACGCCACCTTCAGTAGCAATACCGATGGTTGCGTTGTATTTCTTGGCGTGAGCTCCTGCTTCAGCGGATTGGCTCAGGATGCCCTCTTTTGGGAAGTAAATCTCTTTGCCAAGCGTAGAGAGCATATCATACACATGTTCATTTCCTGCTTTGATACTTTCGTTTAATTGTCCAGCTAGTGGATTCATCAGTTTCATCCTTCCAGGGTTCTTTGGGGATAACATACTGTTAACATTGCCTAACATTATATCACCGCCAATTGCAACCGTCACTTGGAAAGATACGATTTTTAAAAAATATCATTCGGCGTGGAAAGGGCAGTATTTTTTCATCATTTCTATCGTTTCTTCATCACGCGGATTATTTCTTTCAGACAGGCCGGAAATGATGCCGGAGCGCTCTTCTTCTTTTAGGTTTTGCCCAAACTTAAACTTCGCAGTGATCTCCTCGGGGGTAATGCGCACAACGGCAACACCCTTTAGACGGGGACGATATTTAGGGTCCTCTGCATCGATGGAATCATAACCCCCCTCGGGCTGGAGCTTTTTCATAAATAAGGAGAGTACACTGGCTTTTTCACTAATGTCTTCAACAGGTTCGGCTGTGCCGTAGGCGGTCACACTTTTAAAATAGGCGGTTGCTGGGCAGGCCAGCTCGGGATCGCTAAAATAAGACGGGATAAGGGCATACTCATCCGCTACCGTAAAGCAGACCTTCTGCTGATTGCGGATCGACTTCATTTTGCCACCAGCATGACTGCCATGGAAATAGAAACAACCATCTGTATATACAAAATTCAGCGGTGTCACCCGCGGTTGCCCCTGTTCATCGCTTGTACCGAGAAAACCAAAACTCATTCCGTTAAGAAAAGAGACCAATTCTTCCTCCCGATCTACTTTGAATTCTTTTCTGCGCATAGGGATCACGTCCTCTTTCTTTTTTAGTCTAGAGCGTCTGCTCCAATGTAAATGTTCTTTAAAGAATAGTAGAGTGGTTGACAATTAAAAAGGACCAATTAAGATAGTTTTTAATGGACCACTTGCTGGTCAAGGAGGATAACGATGAATATCACGCTGGCATACGATCAATATCTGGCGATACACCGTTACAAATATTTAGCGTTATATCACGCGCTCCGTGCAGGAATACTGGAAGGAACACTTCCGGGAGGCACTCCGCTGCCGTCTACACGAAGTCTTGCTAAGCACTATGAGCTGTCACGCGGATCGGTCTCGCAGGTATATGAAATGTTGCTCGCTGATGGTTATGTAAGGACTGAAACGGGGCGGGGGACATTCGTATCGGAAGATAGCTTTGCTTCAGCTGCCAGTCGCAGTGAGGGTGAGAATCGGGCTCTGAGTGAAGTCGCAGATGCTGCTGGAGGAGATTGTGCAAGCGAGACAACGATTCCAATCTCGGCATGGGGAAAGCGGCTGCTTGCGCGCCCGATACCCTTTTATGAAAAGAGTAACAAGAAAGTAGTGAGCTTCCAGAGTAGTGGTATGCGGATGGAACATTTTCCATACTCCGAATGGCGTAGTGCGCTCTCTTATGCCGGAGGGAAGGAAGGTGGATTGCTGCAAAGCACTTGTCCACCTCAAGGCGATGAAGGACTTCGGAAAGCTATCGCTGCACATCTGCGGATTACCCGCGGGATTCGCGCGGATGCAGAGCATATCGTATTGTTCAGCGGCTCGATGCAAGGCATCGTTATTTTGACGCAGCTGCTGCTGGATGCAGAAGGCTCAGCGGTCGTTGAGAACCCGGGCTTTCACGGGATTCGCCGAGCCGTAGAGATCACCGGAGGCCGATTGCTGGCAGGGGAGCTGGATGGCAACGGTCTTATTCCGGAGGATTGGGATGCCCGGCTGTTGTTTGTTACGCCGAGCCGTCAATTTCCTACGGGTGTGGTACTGCCTTTGGAACGACGCCGAACCTTGTTGGAATGGGCGCAGCGGCATCATGCAGTAATCATTGAAGATGATTATGACAGTGAGTTCCGTTGGGCTGGGCGTCCTATCGAGCCCTTAAAAGCACTGGATCGTGAAGAGCGGGTCGTATATGTGGGCTCCTTTTCAAACACGATGTTTTCAGGCCTGCGGCTCGGCTTTGCAGTGCTTCCGCCCCCTTTAGTAAAGCCGACTATCGCCGCCAAGGCACTATATGAGCCCTTGCCGGTAGGGCTGCTGGAGCAGCGAGCCTTGGCGCGGTTCATGAATACAGGCGGCTATGGCCGTCATCTGCGCCGGATGACACGCATCTATGGTGAACGCGGACGCATCCTCAGGACGCTGCTGTCGGAACGGCTTAAGGAGCTCTTCGAGCTGCTGCCTGGTGATGCGGGCTTGCATGTATATGCCCGCTGGCTGCGCAGCAGCGAAGAGTTTGTTGCTTTCCGAGCGGCAGCGCTTAGGCGCGGCACGGATTTTAGAGATGCCGCGTTATATCAGCTATCACCGGGAGCGCCGGCCGCTTGTTTTTCTTTTGCCCATCTGAATGCCGCGGAGCTGGAGGAAGGGATAACAAGCCTGCATCTGGCGTGGGAAGATGTACAAAATGCAACATGACAAGGTATGATAAAGAAGATGAAATGCAAAACTAAGCGAATGCTTACGAATTTTGACGAAGAAACTCGGAGTAGATTAAGCTAAACAAAACTATATAGACACTGCGAAGTCAGAAAGAGCAGATTTGCTGAGAATACTAAGCGGATGCTTACGAGGCGGGTTTTGCTAACAAAACAAAGCGGATGCTTACGAAGCAAGTTTTGCGAAGAGGTTTAAAGTAGGTTATGCTAACAAAACTTTTAGGAGGGAACGTTATGCTGCATGCATCGCCGTCCTCTTTTGTTATTTTGCCGGCTCTGGCTAAGATTGTATGCGAGCCGGGCTGGAAATGGCAAAAAAGAGAGAAGTCGCTGCAAAATTATGATTTATTTTATGTATGGAGCGGGGAAGGGACGGTTGTGCGTAACGATGAACCCTTTCAAGTAGGTAAGGGAAGCTGCTTCCTTTTTCGTCCGGGTGACCATACAAGTGCTACACATAATCCGCAAAAGCCACTTGTACTTACATATATTCATTTTGATGTCTCCGAAGAGGTGACGGATATTCCGCTGCCCTATCGTGAGCTTACAGAAACCGTTGAATTTGAACATCTGCTTGCTAGGTACGTTCGACTATTTCTGGTGGATACTTACGCCGCTGAGGAAGAAGGGCAGCTTGTACTGAAGCAGCTGATGATTCATCTGCTGAGGGAGGACCGTGTGAAGCCAGTAGAACGTTATGTTAGCAACCATTTGACAGAAATCATTCACGAAATAGCGAACTATGTGAGCCAGCATCCGGGGATTGCACATCGAGTAGAGGATCTTGCTGCTCGTGCGGGGCTTTCACCGCGGTATTTTTCAATTAAGTTCAAGGAGCTTACGGGTTCTTCTGTGCAGTCTTATGTCATCCGAGCCCGGATTGAGCGTGCTCAGCATTTACTGCTGTACGCGGGAATGAATGTTACTGAGGTAGCAGATGCGCTTGGATATCGTGACATTTTCTTTTTCAGCCGCCAGTTCAAGCAATATACCGGAAAAAGTCCATCTGAGATCCGCTGATTCACTTTTTTTGTTTCAGATTGATCAACCAAGGGTAAATACTTTGCAGTTTAGTTTACAGAGAATTTACATAACTTCTTGGAAGGAGACTCTTGGCATGATCATCAGACGCAGAATTTGCAACACGGATTGTAAGAGTGGAGGCGGAGGTATTTTTAGAAACCGCTTAAAACGGTTAAAGCAGGCGAATGCTTTTGTCGTGGATAGCTGGTTCTAATTGAACAAGCAAGCATAGAATCGCATGATATGACTAAAAATATAAATAGCCGGGGCCGTGAGGCATCCGGTTTTTTTGTGTTGTTAGAAAATGATATATATAATGAACTTAAGTCGAAGATTAGAGTAACTGATGGGCATTTCATCGTGCCTCACGTTGTATTTTGTACAATAGATTGACTCTAATAGCAGTCGAATTTGAATTCTGAAGCACATCTTACATTCAAATTCAGGAGAAACAGCCTTTCTAGAGATTATCACGATAATCTATTGCACGAAGTACAATGTAATGTATCTTCAAGTGAAAGTTAAGATTTTCTGTTGCACATTCTGCAATGAAGCATACGCTCATTTACCGCAATATCCACACACCATTCACGCTCCATGCACGCCTCATTCACGTACCTTTGAGGATGTTTAATTGGTCTAACTATGAGGTAGCGGTAGATATTTATTTCTACGATTGGGTTATTACTAAGGTGAGAGCTTTCTGCGATACGTTTCGCATAATGTTGTTCGTCGGTAGAATATATAAGGTTCATAGTTGGAAGGAGAGAGAGAAAATGTACGAAATCGTACTTATACGTCATGGTGAGAGCCAGTACAATGTACAGAATTTGTTCACAGGCTGGAGTGACCCGGATTTAACTGAGAAGGGTATCCAAGAGGCAAAGACTGCTGGTAAGCTGTTGAAGGACGCTGGGTATACATTTGATCTGGCTTTTGCTTCGGTACTCAAACGCTCGATTAAAACTCTTAACTATGTACTGGATGAGATGGATTTGCTGTGGATTCCCGTGCAAAAGTCTTGGAAATTGAATGAACGCCATTACGGGGCATTGCAGGGATTAAGTAAAAGCGAGACAGCGCTAAAATATGGAGATGAGCAGCTGCATATCTGGCGGCGGAGTTTATCGGTGAGACCCCCGTTGCTGGAGCTTGATGATCCTAGGTATGCCAGAAACGATATTCGCTACAGCAGTGTTCGTCCGGGAGATATCCCGCGTGGAGAGAGCCTGGAGGACACTGTACATCGTGTAGGCGATTTCTGGGGAAACCGGATCGTACCTCTTTTGCGTAAAAAAGAACGGGTGCTTATCTCAGCCCACGGCAATACGCTGCGTGCATTGATTAAATTTATGGAGGATATTGATGAAGCGGCATTACTGGAGCTCAATATCCCTACCGGAGTACCACTCGTGTACAAACTGGATGAGGACATGAATCCTATCAGTCGCTTTTATCTAGGCGATCCGGAACAGGTAGCGGCCAAGGCGCTTGATGTTGCTAAGCAGGGACATGTGTAATTGGCGTGTAATAAGCGTATAGGCGTACCAGGTGTATTGAGTATGACGGGTGTACAGTAATAAGCAAAACGGGGCGTAAAGGTTAAATAAGCGCAACAGGTGTAATAGGTTATATAAGCGTAACAGGCGTATTAGGTGTAATAAGCATATTAGGGCGTAGCAGGTTGAATAAGCATAACAGGTTTAATAGGTTAAATAGGCGCAAGAGGCGTAATAGGTGGGTTACATGAAAAGATAAAAGGACAGCCTTGGGGCTGTCCTTTTTGTTATTAGTGTGTTTGTGACCAATCAAATGTGCGAAAATGGCGCGTTTAAGGTCAGCTGGGTCCGATAGCGTTGAATGCTAACGTTCCACCAACTCTCCGTTGATTCTCGACCAATACTCTACCAGCTCTCCACTAATCCTCGACTAGTCCTTAACTAACGCTCGACTAGCCCTTAACTAACTTTCGACCAACCTCCACCAACGCTCTGCAAATGCTTACGGACTCAGCAGCCGCTATTTGCCCATTTATCGCCATTTGAGCGGAGTTTCGGACTCCAGCGTCGCTATTGCCCAAGAATCGACTCTAATAAGGCGTTTTTGATGCCAATAGTTGCGGTGGAGTCCGATAGAAGCGCAAATGTGTGAAAAAGCTGCGTATAAGGTCAGCTGGGTCCGATAGCTAACGATAGGTCCACGACGGCTAGACGATAGGTATACGATAGCTAACGATAGCTAACGATAGCTAACGATAGCTAACGATAGCTAGAGCGTTCGCGTCCGCAACTATGCTCCACACGAAGTCCCAAAAATTAGAGGGCACCCCAGCAGCCATTTCATGGCTTTTGAGGCACCCTCTAATTTTTTTTGAAATTCGCCTAAATCTCCCTACAAAGGTCGATGCAACATTCCCAGTAGTTCGCCCATTTTTACCTTTGAGTTGACCTCAAGCTTGGGTCTCGGGGTAAAGGTACCGCTTTCCGTGAGCAGTACTACGGTGGAGCCAAACTCAAAATAAGCCAGATCATCGCCTATTTGCCACTCGGCAGCCGTATCATCCGTATAACGGATACTGCTGACGTTCATTGCGCCTACCTTTACTACCGCGGTTTCCCCGTGACTCCCGGCAATATACGTAATGAGACGTTCGTTGCGGTTCAGGACACCCTTCATATGTCGCATTCCGAAATCGTTGACAGGATAGGCCCGTCCGCGAATATAATCGCTCTCCACCTTTTGTCCGGTAAGGGGAGAGTGAATCCGGTGATAATCGGTAGGACTCAAATAAAGAACGAAGAAAAAACCCTTCTTGTACAGCTCCAGATGCGGGGAGTGATTAAGGAGATCCTCGATCTTATAATCCTGCCCTTTTACATTCATAATCGTACCGGCGTTAATGTCACCCATAGCAGTAATCGTTGCGTCTACGGGACTAACCAAAGCGTCAGCGTCGGTTGCAATAGGCCGCATGCCCGGCTTCAGCCGGCGGCTGAAAAACTCATTAAGAGTGAGATATTCTCCAGGATTTTTCTCCGCTTGAGCGGAGGGGATTTGATAAGTCTTAATAAATGCCGGGATAAGAAAACGGCTGATTCTACTATGAGAAAAAGATCCCATTAACCGTGAAAGCCACCGGTGTGAGGATAGCTCGGTCATCAGCCGTAGCAATTGTTTTACCATGCCCATCTCCCTTCCATAATGCAGCAGTACGGTTGTATACGGGTCGTCTCTGCTCTGCATTATATTGACATAGAATAGGAGACAAATCAATAACTGTTATATACCGTACTGTTCGTTTCTATTAAAAAACGCGCGTATCCCATAGGTCTGCGATAGCTGTCTTTCCAAATTTCCGTAAGGCCGGCTTTATGAAATCCGTAGCGTTGGTCGCGACCGTTACATTCTATGAAGAAGAGTCGTCCGTCCTTAGTAATGCCTATATCCAGTCCGATATCGGCCAGTCCGGGAAGGTCTTGCTCCAGACACCGTGCGATTGCAAGGCTAAGTATTTCGACAGACATACGGATGTGGGCCGCTGTGGATCTTGAAAAGGCCTTTTCGAGCGCGAGGGAGGAGCTTAACGCTTCTCCTCCGCGGGCTATATTGGAGACAAAGCCCCCTGGGGCAGCCAGTTTGGCGAAGAGCCCAGTGACCTGCCAATCTCCTCCCCAGCCGCGCTGAACGGTGACGCGTAGATCAAAGGGACGTCCTCCAATCTCAGCAAGGGGAATACGTTCTTGTACAAGATAAGGCACGGAGGTTAGGCGTGCGCGGAGCGCTTGTGGCAACGCCGCCTGATTGACGGGAATACTTCTCCAGCGCTGCATCGAAGGGGAGAGGTAGCTCAAGGTCCAACGCTGAGCTCCCTTGCGGACCAGCCGCATGACCCCATTCCCTATACTTCCCCGGCAAGGTTTAAGAATGAGATCGGGATAAAGATTCATCATTTCTTTTAGGCCTGAGACTCTCGTTGTTACGGGTAAATATTCGCGAAGCTCCGTATTTTTTTCAAGCAGCTGATGGATCTCATCTTTGCCGTATCGATTACATGTATTGAAAATCAGGGGATAGTGCTTCAGCAGACGCTGCATCCCCGGGCTGTTTTTGCTGTATATTGCCCGGTTATGGATAACAGCAGGCGTAGGAACAACTACGCTTTTATATCCATTAACTCCCTTTATATAGGCGGCACTAAAGCCTGTGTCCGTATCGATGTCCGCGAGCTTCAGGAAGCAAGGGACTAAACCGTATGCCGCCGCGGCCTCTTCATAGTTGGATAGAGACTCCTGTCCTGTTTTTAGCCGGGGAACGCCCCGGTGCATATCGGCATTTAGTAATATTCCAACGAGCTTATGCCCCATGTTTGTTCCTCCTGTTTCATCGGTTACATGATCCCTGCTTTTTCTACTCTTGTCATAGTATGTTTGTACCCGCGTGTCAGGGTGGACGAATGCGCGAAGGCAGATGCCTTTTTTTATACATAATCTTATGAATGCCTCATCGCAAAAGGGTGTCATAAGCCCATACCGCTGCATATGATGCCTAGGAGAAACATTAGATGGAAGGAGGAGACTGCTTGTGAGGGGTTCCAAAAAAAAGCAGCCGCGCAGTCCACAGAAACGACTCTATTTTGTAGATAATCCCAATAAAGAGGAACTGAGTATGCTGGATACCAAAAGCAGCTCTAGAAGCTCGGGGAATAACAGTGACGGAGTCAGTGAAGCAGAGATCGCGGAAGTTCAGGTAAGTGGGGGAGCAATAGCTGAAGTCGTTCTAGAGGAGCCAACTTCTGCTCCAGTTCTACAATTGGAGCCGGAGCTTATAGAGGAAGCGCAGCTTCAGAAACAGGCGGATAATCTTCCTGAAACCGTATGGTTCGCTCCTCCAGAGAAAGAACGTTTTCAGCCCGTTTATACAGATGATCTTTCGGATGCAGCGGTGACCGGAGCCAAAATCGCTCCACGTACCATTGACGGTTCTAAGCTAAAGTTCGGCATTATTGGTACACCTTGGCTGCAAGATTACGCTGTACAGAGTATCAATATCGCGGACAAGGCAGTCACTTCTGCAAAAATCGCACCAGAATCGATAGTGGGCGAGCATTTAGCAGAAGGAAGCGTTAGTGGCGGTAAGCTGCTGGATCATTCGATCAGTGGAGAGAAGCTGAAAAATGGCAGTATTAGTCCAGAGAAGCTGGCTGATCGGATTATAGGCGGCGGTCAAATTGCAGATAAAGCTATTGAGAGCCGCCATTTAAGCGATTTGATTATTACTGCGGATTTACTGGAAGATGGAGCCGTTACTAGTGACAAAATAGGAAGCAGCAGCATCACAAGCCGCCACCTGGCAAACGGCAGTGTTGACCGTTCCAAGCTGGCCGATGCAGCGGTATCTGGCGATAAAATAGCTGATGGTGAAATCAGCAGCTCAAAGCTAGCGGATGCTGTCATTGAAGGCCGCCATCTTAGCGACGCTTTGATAACCGCCAGACATCTGGCCCCGGGAGCGATTGGTTCTGATCAGCTTGCCAGCAAATTGATCGGTAAGGAACAGCTGCAGTCGGGTATTATCGAAGGCGGGCATTTAGCTGATGGAGCTATAGGTTCTAAGCAACTTGGTGCAGATGTCGTAAGAAGCGTACATTTAAGCCCAGAAAGTGTGAATGGTAATCATATCGGTGATGGCGAAATATCAAGTCGGCATTTGGCTGACCGCAGCATCTCTTTTTTAAAGCTGGCTGAGGGTGCAGTAGGGACTGCGCAGCTAGTGGAGCAAGCGGTAACCTCGTCCAAAATTGCTGACCAAAGCATTCTCCCACATAAGCTGGCAGACGAAGCAGTGACCACAAGACATATTGCTAAATCCGCCATTCGCGGACCGCAAATTGCTATGCAAGCCATAACTTCTATTCATCTGGAACGCGAAGCAGTGAATCATTCGCATATAGCTGCGGAAGCGGTCGGCTCGGAGCAGCTCAAGGAAGAAGCTATTCAGACTCAACATTTATCTTCCGGTGCTGTGACTGGAGAACAGCTGGCTTCAGAATCTGTGGGTGGGGAGCATCTTCGTGCACAGAGCGTTACTTCAGCCAAGTTGGCAGATGGAAGTGTAAATGCAGCTAAGCTGGCAGCGGGTGCAGTGATTGGCAGCACGATTGCGCGTGAAGTAGTCAGTGGTGAACATATCGCTTTTTGTACAGTGGAGGAAAAACATCTGGCGGATGCCAGTGTGAGCGGCCGTGTATTGCAGGATGCTGTGGTAAATAAGGATCATTTGGCCACGGGAGCCGTGGAACGAAGACATCTTGGTGAAAATAGTGTGACTTCCGCTGCGATTCAATCGGGCTCAGTTTCAGGAGATAAGCTGGCTTCCGCTGCGGTGAGAGAAATTCACCTGGCAGCAGGAGCCGTGCAGCCTCATCATCTGGCCGATCATGCAGTAACCTCGTTGAAGCTTTCACCGGAAAGTGTCTCAACGGATAAAATCAGTGATTTAGCAGTCACTTCGGCTAAGCTTGCAGACGGCAGCATAGAATCCAGTAAACTGGCGGCGTCAGCAGTTCAAGCTGAGCATTTGTCGGTAAATGCTGTAAGTTCGAAAACCATAAGCGAAAGTGCTGTTCAAAGTAGACATTTGAATCCTGGCAGTGTCAGTGGGGCGCATATCCGGCCGTTGTCTATCGGGAATGGTCATATCCTTCCGAATTCTATTTCTGCGGTTCAAATCCAAGAGGGCAGTATTAATAGCTCTAAGCTGGTAAAAGGTGCCGTGGATTCTCAGCATCTTTCACCTGGCAGTGTAGACGGCAGTCATCTGTGTATCGATACGATTGAAGGCCGTCATATCCTACCGGGGGAGATCACGCTGGCTCATCTGGCGGAAGAGGTACGTAGCTCTGAGTTGCTGCCAGACGGTTGCATAACTGGGGAGAAGCTGGCAGAAGGATCGGTAGATTCCAATCATCTCCTGCCTGGAAGTGTGAACGGAAGCCATTTGAATTCGGGTTCTGTCGAAGGTCGACATATCCTACCGGGTGAGGTCACGCTGGCTCATCTGGCTGCAGATGCATATACCTCCGACTTGCTGCCTGAAGGTAGTATTACCGGGAAGAAGCTGGCGGGAGCATCCGTGGATTCTATTCATCTAGTGTTAGGAAGTGTGGAGGGTGGACATCTGAGTTCAGGTTCCGTCGAAGGACGTCATATTGGAAATGGTGAGATTACCCTGGCTCATCTCGCCGATGAAACCCGAAGCGCTGATCTGCTGCCAGATGGTAGTATTACTAGAGAGAAGTTGGCGGAAGAATCCGTAAGTTCTATACATCTAGTGCCTGGCAGTGTGGATGGCAGCCATTTAGGCCCAGACACAGTTGAAGGACGTCATATCCGATACGGTGAGATTACGCTGGCTCATTTGGCAAAAGAAACACGCAGCTCCAAATTGCTGCCAGACGGTAGTATTTCTGGAGTAAAGCTGGCACATGCTTCCGTAAATTCAAATCATCTAGTACCTGGAAGTGTGGAAGGCGTTCATCTAAGTTCAGGTTCTGTCGAAGGGCGCCATATTGGAAAAGGTGAGATTACGTTAGCTCATCTGGCCGAAGAAACACGTAGCGCTGACTTGCTGCCAGACGGTAGCATCACTCGGGAGAAGTTGGCGGAAGAATCCGTAAATTCTAATCATCTGGTGCCTGGAAGCGTAGATGGCAGTCATTTGAGTCCGGACACAATAGAAGGACGTCATATCCGATATGGTGAGATCACGCTGGCTCATTTGGCCGAAGAAACACGCAGCTCCAATTTGCTGCCAGACGGTAGCATTACTGGGGAGAAACTGGCGGAAGCATCCATAAATTCAAATCACCTTGTACCTGAAAGCGTGGAGGGAACTCATCTGAGTCCGTCTGCAATAGAAGGACGCCATATTGGAAAAGGTGAGATCAAGCTAGCGCATCTGGCGGATGAGGTACGCAGCTCCGAACTGCTGCCAGACGGAAGCATTACTGGGGAGAAGCTGGCGGAAGCCTCCGTAGAAGCAATTCATCTAGTGCCTGGAAGTGTGGATAGAACTCATCTGAGTCCGTCTGCAGTAGAAGGTCTCCATATTGGAAAAGGTGAGATCAAGCTAGCACATCTAGCGGATGAGGTACGCAGCACCGAGTTACTGCCGGATGGCAGCATTACCGGTAAAAAGTTGGAGGGTGGATCTATTACTGCCTACCACTTGGCTCCTGGCAGTGTCTATGGGGGACACTTAGGGGGGAATGCGGTAGATAGCCGCCATATCCGTGCTGGAAGCATTACTCTGAATCATTTGGCAGAAGAAGTGCGCAGCGCTGATTTATTACCGGAAGGCAGTATTACAGGCGAGAAGATTGAAGTCGCGACGATTCAGTCTTTCCATTTAGCCCAAGGCAGCGTCTCTGGAGGTCATTTGGCCGGGGATGCGGTGGATGGCCGCCATATTCGATCGGACAGCATCACGCTGAAGCATTTGGCAGAAGAGGTACGCAGTGCGGATTTGTTGCCGGATGGCAGCATTACGGAAGAAAAACTCGCTGAAGGCTCCGTGAGTTCTTCACATTTACAACCATGGAGTGTTTACGGAGAGCATCTTGCTGATAAGATCGTGGCAGATCGGCATTTGCAGCCTGGCATCATCAAATTAGAACATCTTGCGGATGAAACACGCAGCTCAGCCCTGCTCCCGGATGGCAGTATCAACGGAGCTAAGCTGAAGGAAGGCAGTATCGAGTCTGCTCATCTGACAGAAGGTGCAGTAGGGACAACAGAGCTTCAGGATGAAGCGGTAGTAGCATCCAAAATCTCTTCGTTTGCGATTCAAGCCCGCCATCTGGAAGAAGAGAGTGTTCAGGAATATCATATTTCCCCAGGTGCAGTAAACGGGACTCATCTGGCACCGAACTCTGTAAATACAGATCATCTGTCCTTCAGTCCGATTCAGACAGCTGGGAAGCGAGAAGCACTACAGCAGTTTGGAATGACAGCATTTATGTTCAATGGGGATGCTGAGAGTGTAGAGGTGACCGTATCGTTTGATGAGAGCTTTGGGCATACGGGTTATGTGCTTGTTGCCATGACCAATCAGCCTTACTTCTATGCTTCCTTAAAGAGCAGAGCCAATGGAGAAGCAGTGATTCAAGTGGTGCGGTTGCGCGAAACTCCGCATTTCTATGGGGTCATCTCTTGGATTGCTATAGGCGCTCCTTTAGCTAAACCGGCAGCGGATGATCGCGTATTTGATTGAACCTTAAGCAATTCCTCTTAAAAACAGCAGAGCAGCGAATCTCCTTATTGGAGATCGCTGCTCTGTTTTTTTGGTGGGGAACGGTACTTGTCAGCATCGCCGGGTTCTAATTATTCGCTGTGGCTGCGGATCTGTCCGATAGCCTGGTAGTCTAACATCCGCTGCCACTACGGACCCAGATGGCGTTATTTGCAGATTTATCGTTTTTTGAGGCTGGTTTCGGACTCTAGTGACGCTATTGTATAGAAAAAGAGCCTTATTGGGTTCTTTTCATGCCAATAGCTGCTATGGAGTCCGTTAATAACCTAAAAGTGTGATAATGCGGCGAATAGGAGCAACTGTGTCCGATAGCGCTGAAGTATAATCATCCGCTGTGGATTCGGTTGTGCCCGATAGTGCAAAAGTATAATCATCCGCTGCAGATTCGGTTGTGTCCGATAGTGCAAAAGTATAATCATCCGTTGTGGATTCGGTTGTGTCCGATAGCGCTAAAGTACAATTACCTGATGCGGATTCGGCTGTGTCCGATAGCGTCCTAACCTAATCCCCCTGCTGCGTTACTGCGTTCGTTACCGCCGCAGGTTGTGTCCGCGGCAGCTGGCTATGCGCAATGTATCTAAGCCGAAGTTTGGTGGGGAGTACATTTGTCCTGTTTTCAGAACGACAGGAGACAATTGCCGTTACCCTGTGCGTTGTAGTACATAAACTGTGATGTAACCCTCAGCCTGAAGAATTGGCTCTGTAAGGAAGGTGGATGAGCATGAAGCCCAAACGAACTTCTGCCCGCCGCACAGGGCGGCGGGTCTCTCGGATGAAGCGGCGGACTTCACGCCCAGTGCGGCAAGTCGCTGTAGTCCCTATAGTTAACCATCCTAATCCCTATGTTTCGGTTATTATTCCAGCCATGAATGAAGCTCAGACCATTGCGGGAGTGATATCTGGAGCCAGAGGGGTCCATCCGCGCTGCGAGGTAATTGTGGTCGTGAATGGATCCACTGATCAAACGGCAGGGATTGCACAATCGCTAGGTGCGCGTGTTATTTCCTATGAGTTGCCGCTTGGACACGACGCTGGCCGTAGTGTGGGAGCTGAGGCAGCCAAGGGAGAAATCCTATTGTTTACAGATGGAGATTTGGTGATACCTGCTTCGGGGCTGCGTCCTTACGTCACTGCTGTTAGTGGTGGAGTGGACATAGCGCTTAATGATTATTCCGGTCCGGTCCGGAAGCTGTCCCCCCATCCGGTGGTGCTGTCTAAACATGCACTGAATATTCTGCTTGGCCGTCCAGATCTGAAGGGATGTTCGATGACGGCAGTTCCGCACGCAATCAGCCGCAGAGCACTTGATATTTTAGGGAGCGATTCATTATCACGTCCTCCACTGGCGCATGCCCAGGCAATTCTTAGTGGACTGCAAGTGGTAGCCGCTCACAAAGTACCTGTAGGGAAGTTAAATGCGGTGAGACGCAAGGAAGACGGCATAGATCCATTGCAGCAGTTGATTACAGCGGATCATATGGAGGCTGTATCCCTCTTGCTGGAACATCGGGGGAACAGAGCGGGCTTTGGCGACGGAGCCCGGCGCAGAGAGATGGTGAGATGATGGTTGCAACTTTACGAGGCACAGCAGCTCGAACGGCAAAGAAACGCCCAATCCGTCACAGGTCAGCCAATCGCTCTGTAAAAGCCAACGCTGCTGCTCGCCCGCTTCTGTCTCGGCAATCGAAGGCAGGCAAGGAGACTCTGAAATTACCGAAGTTACGTGGGACTTTGTCAGTCATTATCTCCGCGCGTAATGAGGAGCAGACCTTGTCCCGTCTGCTGCATCAGGTTGCACGGCTTGAACCTGCAGAAATTATCGTCGTACTTAATGGCTGCAGTGATAACTCTTTTCCTATTTCTAGACAACATCGTCAAGCCATTGTAGTACACTGCCCAGAGTCTGTCGGACATGATGTGGGCCGGGCTATCGGTGCAAAGCTGAGTCGCGGGGATATATTGCTTTTTCTGGATGGAGATATGGTCATTCCGGCCTCTCAGCTCGTTTCATTCACGGCGGCTGTAGATCGCGGAATTGATGTAGCTCTTAATGATTTAGACTCACTGATGCCTTCCTTTGGATTATGTGATGATGTCACCCGCAGCAAACTGTTTCTGAATTATGCTCTGGATAGGTACGATCTCGGGGTTAGCTCTATGACAGCTGTTCCTCATGCGCTTTCGCGGCATGCGCTTGAGACCATAGGCTACCGTGAATTAATGGTTCCACCTAAAGCCCAAGCTCGCTCTGTATTAGAAAAGTTACGGGTGGAGAAGGTAGGAACGGTAAATGTTATTAAACATAATCGGCTGCGCAAGGCAAATACAGGGGTTGGAAATGCTGTGGAAAAACTGATCATAGGAGATCATGCTGAGGCTCTACATGAGGTTCTTTCCCGGCGAAAAGCTGGCGGTCTGCTAAGTAGTGAAACACAGCGTGAGTACCGCAGACAGGTAGCCGCTTGGAGGAATCGGATATGACGCTGACGAGTATTATTATTCCAACCTACAATGCGCTGCCCTTGCTGCGGGCCTGTGTGGAATCTATTCGTGCCTACACTCCGCCGCCTTATGAGATTATCGTAGTGGACAATGCTTCAACGGACGGAACAGACACCTATTGCCGTGCGAATCATATAACGTTTATTTCATTGCCAGACAATCGCGGCTTTCCAACTGCATGCAATTTGGGGCTACAGCTAGCGTCAGGTGATGAAGTCCTGCTGCTGAATAACGATGTAGTGGTGTCTCAAGGATGGTTAACTAATCTGAAGAGGGCTCTATATAGTGCTCCTGATGTAGGTATTGTTGGACCAGTCACAAACTATGCCAGTGGACGTCAACAGGTGAAGACCGATTATGAAGGTCTGATAGGTTTTCATCAGGCTGCTGAGAGGGCGAACCTTCCAAATCCCCAGAAATGGCTGGAGACGAGACGGCTGGTAGGATTATGTTTTTTATTCAAAAGAGAGCTGCTAACTTCCGTAGGTCTACTGGATGAGAGATTCTCACCTGGACATTACGAAGATGATGATTATTGTTATCGCGCCAGGATAAAGGGATATCGGCTGCTTATCGCCGGGGATTGCTTGGTGCACCATGAAGGAAGTGCAAGTTTCAAGCAAGTTTACAATACCGGACTGCAAGAACTGGTGGAACGAAATCGCAAGATCTTTATAGATAAATGGAATGTAGATCCTATTAATTTTATATGAAGTGCAGATCCGAAGGCAAAGGACGTAGATAAAGAGGAGGAAAGTAAGTGAAAGGAGTCATACTGGCGGGCGGAACAGGATCTAGACTTCAACCGCTGACCCGGCTTATGAACAAACATTTGCTTCCGGTCGGCAAATATCCTATGGTCTGTTACGGCATAGACCGGCTTCGCCGGGGAGGAATTACCGACATTCTTCTGGTCATAAGCAAGCAGTCTGCTGGCCTGTACACGGATTTTTTAGGCAGCGGTGCTGCATTTGGTGTATCTCTGACCTATAAAATTCAGGAAGCTGCCGGAGGCATTGCCGAGGCGCTTGATTTAGCAGAAGGGTTCATTTTCCCAGGGGAACGATTTGTTGTATTGCTCGGGGATAATCTTTTTATGGATGATCTGAAGCCTTATGTGGAGAGTTATCTTCGTCAGCCGGCGGGCACTGCAAAGGTGTTGCTGAAGCCGGTGGAGGACGCGCGCAGATACGGTGTACCTGTATTTGATAGTCAAGATGCGGCATGGATTGCTTATATCGAAGAAAAGCCTGAGCATCCGAAGACCAATTATTGTGTAACTGGTATTTATATGTACGATGAAGCTGTATTTGATATCATCCGGCGGGTATCGCCTTCCAAGAGGGGGGAGCTGGAGATTACCGATGTAAATAATATATACGCCGCTGATCGCAGACTTAGTTATGATGTGCTTAAGGATTGGTGGAGTGATGCGGGGACGTTCCAGTCTTTACACGAGGCGGGGGAAAAGTTAAAAGATGCACTGCCATAAGGCAGTGCTTTTTTTGTTGTAATCCTGCTATAGATAGCCGCAAGGGCTTTGAAATCACACGTTACTCAGAGAGCTCGGGGGTTAGAAATCCTCCACCAGATTAAATCCTCAGTTTCTTTGTATCTCTCAGAGCCTAGACGCTCCAATACTTTGTGGGAGGCTGTATTATCTTTTTCAGTGTCAGCGATTACATAGACAGCTTGGGGATGGGAGAAGATCCATGCATTAATTGTGTGTAGTGCCTCTGTTGCATACCCTTTTCTTCTATATTTCTCATCAATCCCATACCCTAGAATAACCTCGCCTTTCTCATTCGGGTAACCTTTAAGGATAATGAATCCTATAATACATTGATCTTCCCGATGGATGATGGCCCAGTTCGTTAACCATAGGTAATGGTCGGGGTCCTGCTGCACCTTTTTTAGCCTGATCTGCATAGCATATTGCATTTCATCATCAAGCGCCGCACTGATGGCAGCTAAGCCTAATTGTTGCTGTAGCTCCGAATAGTTATCTATTGCTAGCGAGAGCTCTGGGGCAGTTAAAGGTATTAGATCGATACGCTTGCTTTCAAGCTTCATATATTCCCCACCAACCTTTGGTAAACTCAGGATTGCGCATTTCACATTTTAATCCTTTTAAATGTACTTAGCAATAACGTAATTTTTATGTCATTCCAGTCACGAATAGAGCCTTAACTTGTCGAGGATCCCGGCACCGTCCCGGCTCCTGCCGCATATGCTGTAGCAGGGCGTTTGAGCAAAGGAGACATGAAGGTGCAGAGTAAAATAACTAAAGTCCTGCAGCACATGGCCCATACGCACGAACAGATGGCGCGGATATTAGACGCTGAGCGCCATGTGGCTGTCCGTATGTCGCAAATTGTCCACGATCTGCCAGATGCGGAGCCTGATTTTGATGGGATCAGCGGGATGATCGAAAGCTCAACTCAGGTAAACAAGAATATTATTGCTTACTTGAATGCACTTGCAGATCTGGAAGAAGCGATGGCTGATGGGGTAGGCAGAGTGATTAAGGAATTGAACGGTCAAGAAGAAGAGTAACGCTATAGGAGCAGGAGGCGGAAGATGAGCAGAGAAAAGGCTTATCTGCAAATGCTGGAGTCCACCGCCGCCATCCAGTGGAACGTTGCGTTGATTCTGGAAGCTAAGGCGGTTGAAGCTGAAAAGGTAAAGCAGTGGGCACAGCATCATATCCACGCTAGAGCCTTTGATTCCCACAGTGAGCAACTGAAGGAGTCCCTCTCTATACACGAGGTCATCGTGGAGATGGTCGAAGGGCTGACCAAACTGGAGAACGGACTCTACAGCAATTTAAAAGCAGTGCTGGGCAGTGGTGAAGACGATGGTGGCGGGGAAGGTTTTGGAGACATGTCAGGTGATGGCTTTAGTTTTGGAGAAGACAGCAAATGAGCGGGGACCGTCTCTCTGAACATGCCGTCAAGCTGGAGATGATTCGCTCCATTTCGCGCAGTCAGGCTGCTTTGGCGGCCATCTTGGAGAGCATCGCCGAATTGACGGAGCAATCTGAGTTGACGGCCCGCAAATTGAGCGACAATATCAGGATTTTAAGTGGGTATCAGAGTGCGATGTGCCGGATGATGTCCGGGATTTCACTACATCGTCCTAAACGGGGAATTCCTGCTGCGCCATGGCTGAGCAAGGCATACGCCGTAGGAACCTCCAGAGAACATGGAGCACAGGAGGAATAGAAGCATGAAGAAAAAAAGCCGCAGAACGCTAAGTTCAGGCAGAACCCGTAGACGCACATTGCTGCTCTCGCGGAAAGCAAAAGTTCGTAAAGGGCTAGCCCGTAAATCCCGCAGAGTTCTTGCCCGGAAAACTGCTCGTTATGGGAAGTCGAAAAAAGGCCTATTGCTACGCAAGAAAAGAAGACTTCGTCGTAAGCTTGTTCGTAAAGTAAGGGTTGCGCAGCCACCGGTGATTGTGGTACCCGTGAGCGAGGCTCCGCCTGCTCCACAGGTAATTCCGCTCCCCCCGGAGCTGGGCGTTTCGCCGGAAACGCCTCCGGCAGACGCCTTTCAACAGGGCTACACCGAAGCATACAACGTGGGGTTCGACGCCGGTTTCGCCAAGGGCTTCGAGGACGGGCATAAGCTGGAATTCAGCTAGGAGACACAGATGACAAGATCCGCTCCGTCCGTGAGCGGGTCTTGGGGTTTTCGTGCGGACTGGTTTGCTGCGCTGCCGATGTGATAAACTTCATAATGAAAGTGAAAATAATATGAGGTTAAGATGAAGGCAGGGATGATTCATGGGTACTGAGATTCGCAGAGCACGCAAAGATGAGATTGATGAAATTATGGAGCTGATTGCCAAATGCGTACAGGTGATGCAAGCAGGTGGCAGCGATCAGTGGGACGAGCATTATCCGAACCGGGAGATCATCTCCCTTGACATTGAACGTGGCAATCTATGGGTATGTGAGGAGAACAATGCGGTGGCCGGCATTCTAGTGTTGGACGAGCACCAATCCGAGCAGTATGGGAAGATTGACTGGACAGAAACGCAAGGGCCTCATTTAATTATGCATAGATTGGCTGTGCATCCCGAAGTTCAAGGGAAGGGAATTGCACGCCGTCTTAGCACTTATGCAGAAGAATATGCTCGCCAGAATGGTTATTCCAGTATCCGTCTGGACACATATGCTAAGAACACTGGGGCACTCGCCCTATATCCCAAGTTAGGTTATGATCGCAGGGGTGAAGTAACTTTTCCGGGGCGCACCGCTAATTTTCCGGTGTTCGAGAAGGTTCTAGAAAAGCACGGAAATTCGAAAGCTTAACAAAGCAAGAGAACCAGAGGATATCTCAGAGCCACCAAATGGCTGCTGGGATATCCTTTTTTTGTGGAAATAACACCTTTCTCTAAACAAAAAAATTGTTTGATTAGGTAGCATTTGCGCTTACGGAAACCCTGCTCAAAAGGTGATGAATTTGCAAAAAAGCGTCATTGGAGTCCGAAACCCTGCTCAATAAGCGAAAATGTGCAAATAGCGTCATTGGAGTCCGAAACCCTGCTCAAAAGGCGATAAGTGTGCAAATAGCGTCATTGGAGTCCGAAATACTGATCAATAAGCGAAAATGTGTAAATAGCGTCAGCTGGGTCCGAAAGCATCAGTGGCAGAGTATGACTCGACACTATCGGACCCAGATGACCTTAAACGTGGAATTTTCCCACATTTGGGATGCTATCGGACTCCAGCGCAGCTAATGGTATAAAACACATTGCATATGGACCTGTTTCGAGAGAATAGCGTCACTGGAGTCCGAAACCCTGATCAATAAGCGAAAATATGCAAATAGCGTCATCTGGGTCCATAAGCATCAGCAGTTGAGTATGACTCGATAGTAACGGACCCAGATGACCTTAAACGTGGAATTTTCCCACATTTGGGATGCTATCGGACTCCAGCGCAGCTATTGGTATAAAACACATTGCATATGGGACTGTAACGAGGAAATAGCGTCACTGGAGTCCGAGATCTTGCTCAAAAGGCGATAAATGTGCAATAACGTCATCTGGGTCCGAAAGCATCAGTGGCAGAGTATGACTCGACACTATCGGACCCAGATGACCTTAAACGCGGAATTTCCCCACATTTGGAATGCTATCGGACTCCAGCGCAGCTATTGGTACAAAACACACTGCATATGGACCTGTTTCGAGGGAATAGCGTCACTGTAGTCCGAAAACTTACTCAAAAGGCGATAAATGTGCAAATAGTGTCATCTGGGTCCGAAAGCATGGAGGATTATGACTCACCAGTGGTGTGGACGTAGCGAGAGCAGTAGAAGCAGAAGCAGAAGTAGATGTAGATGTAGACGTAGCAGTGCAGAAATAAGAGTAGTGTAGGGGCAGTAGTAGAAACAGAAGTAGACGTAGCAGTGTAATAGTCGCAAGGGGAACATAGATGTGCAGAAGTAGAAGTAGTGTAGGGACAGTAGTAGCAGAAGCAGTAGAAGTAGCAGTGGAGTAGGCGCAGGGAGAAAGTAAAAGTGCAGAAGTAGGAGTAGAGTAGGAGCTGTAGTTGTAGTTGTTGTAGCAGTAGACGTAGCAGAAGCAGTAGACGTAGCAGTGTAATAGGCGCAAGGGGAACGTAGAAGTGCAGAAATAAGAGTAGTGTAGGGGCAGTAGTAGAAGCAGTATCAGTAGACGTAGCAGTGGAGTGGGCGCAAGGAGAATGTAGGAGTGCAGAAGCAGTGGAGTAGGCGTAGGGGAGAAATACAAGAAGCCGAAGCAGTGCAGAAGTAGCAGTTGAGTAGCAGTAGGGTCGGCATAGGTCAGTTAGATGAATAGAGCTAGACGTGCACTAGCGGGCTCTGACCAGTTTACCATATTGCGCTATATGCACAGCGGTTTAGCACAACGCGTTAGAGTAAGCAGAGATACTGTCCGAAATGGCCGACCTAATCGAACGAAACGGCTGTCTCTTAAGCCATGAAATAGCTCTCGGATAGCTTATTTTCTATGTTTTCCTGACAGTAAATCTGACGCAAAGTACAGGGTGTCGTGATCGAAATTTTCTTCAAACAGAATAATCGTGATCATAAATCGAATTATGTTATTTAACATAACATAAAATACTAAATCACTTTTATGAAACAGTATTAATAAAACGAAATCAATTTTATATGTCATGTATATTGACATATAACCTGTCTTTAGATTATTATTGGACTATTCAAATTACAACTGAATAGTCTTTTTTTCGTATATCCTTAATAATTGGTTTAAGGGTCTCTACCGGGAACCGTAAATTTCTGGCTACGAAAATATGCTCAGGCATATTTTTGTGGCCTTTTTGTGTTACAAGCGTGAAGTTGTGCTGGAATTAACTCAATGAGGGGGAGAAGGGCTATGGGGAATATTTTGATCAAAAATGCCGAAATCATTACGATGAACAAGCAAGAGGAAATTATACACGGGGATGTCCGGATTAAGGATGATCTCATTGTTGAAATCGGCACTGGCCTGATCCCGCAGGGCGACGAGCAGATCATTGATGCTACGAACCGTACATTGATTCCGGGTTTTATCCAGACTCATATTCATTTATGCCAGACGTTATTCCGAGGTAAAGGGGACGATCTGGAGCTGATGGATTGGCTGCGCAAACGAATCTGGCCATTAGAGGCCGCGCATGATGAAGAATCCCTTTATTATTCGGCTATGCTTGGCATCGGCGAACTGATCACCAGCGGCACGACGACGATTGTGGATATGGAGACTGTCCATCATACGGATTTTGCGTTTCAGGCTATAGCTAAAAGTGGAATCCGGGCCTTGTCCGGCAAGGTGATGATGGATCAAAAAGGGGGAGATGTGCCTGAGGCGCTGCAGGAGGATACCGCATCTTCTTTGCAGGAAAGTGTCGATCTACTGGAAAAATGGAATGGTTATGGAAACGGCCGGATTCAGTATGCATTTTCTCCACGTTTTGTGATTTCCTGTACAGAGCCTTTATTAACCGAGGTGCGAGATCTGTCCGCAAGATACCATGTGAAGGTGCATACTCATGCGTCTGAGAATTTAGGGGAAATTGAGATTGTGCAGGCCATGACTGGCATGCGTAACATCGTCTATCTGGACCATCTAGGATTAGCCAATGAACGGCTTATACTGGCGCATTGCGTGTGGCTGGATGCTGAGGAGCGGCGGATTTTGCGGGATCGAGGAGTGCATGTAAGTCATTGCCCGGGTTCCAATCTGAAATTGGCCTCCGGAATTGCCGACACACCAGGGATGCTTCATGAGCATGTTTCTCTTAGTCTGGGAGCGGATGGCGCTCCATGCAATAACAATCTGGATATGTTTAATGAGATGCGATTGGCGGCGATTATTCAAAAGCCTCATCACGGACCCACAACCATGGATGCCCGCAGTGTATTCCGTATGGCTACTATCGGTGGGGCGAAGGCCGTAGGGATGGAGGATAAGATCGGGAGTATCGAGGTAGGCAAAAAAGCAGATCTAGTGCTCCTTAATCTCTACAATTTTCATACCTTCCCCTCTTACGACGTAGATCCCATCTCTAGAATTGTATATTCCGCTACGCGGGCAGATGTGGAGACAACGATAATCGACGGGGAGATCGTGATGGAAAGAGGTTTGCTAAAGACTGTGGATAAAGAAATTGTACTAAATGAAGCTAACCGTTCTATTAAAAGATTACTCACGCATACCTCGATCGTTTGAGGGGAGAGGTCGATTCGGATTCGGATATCTTATCATTCGCAGGGGATCATCACTGGACCCCCTGTTTTTTTATGAGAAAATATGAACATAAGGGAACTAAAGTGCCTTTTGTGAGGTCGTATTAAGTGAGGTGAAGCTAATTGGAACTGGAAGGTCTTCAGCATAGCGAGACGATGAATGAACAGCAACTAAGAGAAATCATGAGCCGTTACGGAGAGGATATATGGAATTATATCTATTATCTTACCAAAAATTCTGAACAAGCCGATGATCTGGCTCAAGAAGTATTCATTAAATGTTATTACCGGATTGGAACGTACCGGGGGAATTCTTCATTTAAAGCATGGTTGCTTACGATTGCCAGGAATACTGTTTTTTCGCACCGGAAATCGCGCTTTTTTCGTTCGGGCTTATGGGGTGGTGTACAGCCATTGTCCACGGTTGATGTGAAGCAGCGGGAAAAAACTGTCGAACCTCTTGGCGTAGCCCGATCTGCGGAGATGGAGTATTTGGGTAATCAGTCCATTGGTGAGATATGGGATCTAATTATGGCATTGTCTCCAAAGCTGCGCGAAATATTGGTCCTGGATTTGAAATATGAGCTCTCTATAAAAGAAATAGCTGAACTGATGAACTTGAGTCACGGAACGGTAAAATCAAGATTGCACCGAGCGCGGCAAAAAATTCAGAACAAATTAAAGGGGGTAGAATGATGGAGGATCATAAACCGGAATGGTATGCTCAGGCCCGAAAAGGACCTTTTGGAAATGAAAAGTTTACTATGAGGCATGCAGACAACGTCATTCGCCGAATTCAAGAAGATCAACAGGGAGCGAAATCTTACTCAGGAAAAAGACTGCCTGTGCAATTGTTGGCTGTGGCGAGTTTTATTGTATTGTTGGGCTTAGGTGTATTCTTTCTGAACGGAAGGTTCCTCGGTAATGAATCAAGCAACCCTGCGCAAACTGAGGTTTCGTCGCATTTCACGGAGGCTGAGCTACAGCGGAACGCAGATCAGGTGATGCAGAGTTTACTTGGAAAGACTTATCCGCTAGATCACCGGGAATGGCTTAAGGAGCAACAGCAGATATTTTACTCTTACCAGAAAGGTGAGGACTCCGCATATATCTGGATCAATTATGAGACAGGAGAACTGGTGCAAACGAAGATGAGTAGGATTCTGACAGCTGCGGAGATCGACGCTGAAATGAATACCCGTGCGGAAGAGATCAAGGGCAAACTGGGTTATGCGAATGATTCAGCTTATGAAGTGCTCAGATACGTTGAATATGATGTTACACAACATTCTGGCGTGAAAATTGAGAATAACTTTAGGGCGGAGAAATGGCGTATCGGATTTGTAAATGGTGAATTCGATTACGCATCAGCCACGCTTGAGGCCTCGGCGGTATCAGAAGAGATGCGTCAAGCTGGGGAACAGGCCTTGAAGGTGTTGAGAGGTAACGGAGGTGAAGAGCTTAGTTTAGTATTTCGGGCTATGGACAAGGATCAGGATACGCTTACGCTGCAATACGGATCAAAGGTTTCGGTTACGTTCGATACTGTTACTAGAAGGATTGAGCAGATTAGTGATACAAATCCTCGTGCTAGTGATAAAACAGATCCCAAACAACTAACGGTATTAGACCGGGAGCTGTCTCTAATTGATGGGGATCGCCTACGTGAGAAGGCAGCACCTCTGCTGACTAAGATATTTAGCGTTGCTGATGTGAGCGAATATAGCTTGCTTAAAAGAGATCAGGAGCCCGGGAATCTCACCTTTCATAAGCTTGGCAGTCCTGAGATCACTGTATATTATGATAGTGATTTAACGATCTGGAAGGTAAAAGAGGATTTGCCAGCAAGCCAGTCTTAGATTGAAAGGCATAACATAATAGGCTTAAATAGGGAGATTCCACAGCCGAAAAGGCGTGGGATTTCCCTATTTGTAGTGGGAGCGAAAGGTGCACATTTTTGATAAAAAAAGTAAGTATTGTTATACTAGAACAATCTGATATTTTACAGAAAAGATGAATAGAGTTCATAATCAGAACAAATGAAAAGGTAAGAGGGGATTAAAACGTGAAAAAGCACGGGCCGAATCGAGCTCAGTTCTATATTGTTGTCCTGCTGCTATGGTTGAAGCTGCTCCTGCTGAGAGTGCTGTTCTTTGATAGAATTGCTTGGGAGTGGATTGCAGCAGATGTTGCTCCAGTCCTCTTCATCATGGGGATACTGACAGTCATTACTCCTTCGCGGGTGAGAACAGCTGTCTATTGGACATTTAACGGGATATTATCGCTGCTGCTGTTCGCAGCCAGTGTATATTTCAATCACTTTGGTTCTGTTCCTACGTATCTGGCTTTATATGAACTGAATCAGGTGTTTCAAGTGAAGGCAAGCGTAGAATCAACGATACAGACTATTGATTATTTATTTTTCGCTGATTTTGTGATCATGGCAATCTATGTCTTGATCCGCAGATGGAAGCATGGAAAAGCCTATCCGCGTGAGCGTGAGCGATTCAGCTCCCGGAACACACGATTGGCACATATGATGGTGATTCTGGTGGCTATTCTTGGAGGTTTTGCTTTATCGGCCAATTCTGTCAATTCTGCGCGGGGAATTACAAATGAGCTTGTGCAGGCAGAAAGTGCCGGATTCCTGAATTATGAGGTCGTTGCCGCAATTAAGGTCAAGGAAGATAACAATCTCATTGGAACCGGAGATATTAAGGATACCATCGCGAAGATTGATGAACTGCAAGCTTCCTATCCTTATAGTAGTAAGGCCGCGGGCACAGCACCTGATTATTTTGGCTCGCAAAAGGGCAAAAATGTAATTGTCATCCAAATGGAAGCTTTCCAAAACTTCCCGCTGCATCAATCCCTGAAGGGTCAAGAGCTGACTCCAGTGTTGAACAAGTTGGCAGATGAGGGATTTTACTTCCCCCATGTCTACCAGCAGATTGGTCCGGGCAATACTTCTGACGCTGAATTTATGAGCAACACGTCGATTTATCCAATCGGGACCTTGGCAATGTCCACTGGATTCGGGGACAGAGAACTGCCGAGCCTACCACGTCTGCTGAGAGATAAAGGATATGAGGCGTACACCTTTCACGTGAATCAAGTGGGCTTTTGGAATCGGAATGAGCTATATCCTGCACTTGGATTTAACGGCTATTATGATAAAGATTATTTTACCAATGATCATTTTAATGCGTTTGGTGCTTCCGATGAACAGCTTTATATTACGGGTGTCGAGAAATTGGCAGAGCTGCAGAAGAAAGGAACTCCTTTCTACGCACAAATGGTGACGGCGTCCAGCCATCATCCCTTCCAAATTCCGGACTCTTTTAAGAAGATATCAGTGCCTGATGAGTTAAAAAACACGATGCTTGGCGATTATTTGACTGCTATTAACTATACTGATTATGCCATTGGAACTTTAATAGAGGGTTTGAAGAAAAATGGAATGTGGGATAACACTGTGCTGGTGATGTATGGCGATCATTTTGGCTTGCAGCCGCAGGATGTGCCACCGGAGCAAGTAGAAAGTGCGTTGGGGATTCCATACGATTCCCGGATCAGTCGCTTTAATATTCCATTGATTATACATGTACCAGGAATGGAGCAAGGGAAGGTAGTAGAGAGAACCGGTGGACAGTTGGATATTCTCCCAACAATAGCTAACCTATTGGGGGTTTCTTTAAAAGAAGAAGGTTATACAGCATTTGGTCATGATCTCTTGAACATTGATCGTAATGTGTTAGGGATGCGGTATTATTTGCCTTCTGGTTCTTTCTTTAATGATGATATTCTCTATGTGCCTGGTAAAGATTTTGCTGATGGTAAAGCTGTGTCGTTGGATACGCTTAAGCCAGTATCGGATTTCACAAAATATCAGACTGATTATGAGTATATTTTGAAGCTAATGAATTTGTCCGACGAATATGTGAAGCTGTTACCACAGAGATAGGGGGAATCATGAAAAAGTTCTGGAAACCGGAGTATCTCGTAGGCCTTGCCGGCTGCGGTATCATTATTTATTTGCTATTCGTAGGGCCATTTATTGGTGTTGCCGATAACGGAGATTTTCTGCGTATGATGAATACCATCGGTCTGAACTACTATGATACTGGAGCATCGTATGCCGACCAGTTTTTCAATTTTAGTCATTCCAGTTTTGCGTATGAAAATTTATTTAGAGGTTTTTATCCATCCTCACAGATTTTTATAGTACTTGTGCCGAGATTGATCGGCGGGCTCATCCATGGCAGCTTTTTTGATGTTCGTTTGCTGGGTGCAGTTTATGGGCTTCTTTTACTGGCGGCAACTTGGCTGCTGGTGAAGTATAATGCTCGTGGCTCTTATGTTACAGGGCTGCTGTTGGGAGCAGCTATCTTATTTGTATTTTACGATATCGGGTATGTGGCCTATTTCAACTCCTTGTTTGGAGAACCAGTGTCGATGGTGTTTATGCTGCTGACATTTGCATTAGGATTAAGATTAACCAGCCAAGAGAAGCCAACCACTAAAGGATTAACCTTATTTTTTATCGCGATTCTGTTTCTGGTCACCTCCAAAATCCAGAATGCACCGATTGGGATTGCCTTTGCACTGATTTTCTTGCGGTTTATGATGCTTGACGGAGAGGGCAAATGGAGGAAGCTGGCGTTACGTTTTTCGATTGCCATCTTTCTTGTATCCATCGTTTTGTATGTGGCAGCGCCAAAAGATCTGAAGCATATTAATCTGTATCAAACGGTGTTTTTTGGGATTCTAAACGAATCGCCGGATGTGAAGGGAGACTTGCAGGATCTCGGATTGCCGGAGCGGCTGGAGGTACTGGCGGGTACAAATTATTTTCAGACCGATACAGTGATTAAGCAGGATGATCCTTCGCTGGTTCCGGACTTCTATGACCGTGTATCTCATAAAGATGTATTGTTCTTCTATCTGAAGCATCCGGACCGGTTGATAGATAATATGAAATATGCTGCGAGTAACAGCATGGCGATTCGCCCGTATTATCTAGGAAACTATGAGAAAAGCGAGAATAAACCAGCAGGTGCATTATCCTATACTTACAGTGCATGGAGCCAATTCAAAAACAAACATATTCCGCACACGCTCGGATTTCTCTCCATATTCTATCTGGTGTATTTTGCGGGAGCCTTGTTCCAGTATTTCCGCAGCAGAGATATTCGTGGCAAAGTTGCCGGCGAGCTGCTGATGCTGCTAGGGCTAATAGGGATTTTCTCCTTCTTGGTTCCGATTCTTGGGGACGGAAGGGCTGACATCGGTAAGCATTTATTCTTGTTTAATGTGTGCTTCGATATGATGGTTGTAGTCATGTTTGGATGGATTGTTCACAAGCTGACGGGGATTGCGAGACGCTAATTTCAAGAACCTATCAAACACAAAATAACACAAAGCAAACAGCAAGTTTCCGATTTGGAGACCTGCTGTTTTTTTAAAAATATGGCTATGTTAAACTTTGTTGTTGATATTCCATAATTACGAACAAACGTTCTATAATAAGGGCGATATAACTGTTCGGAGATGATTTGCCCATGGATTTAAAGGAACTGAAAAAGCTTGCTGATACGTTGGACGATAATGGTAAGCGAGAACTTATCTACTTTTTGCAGTCCCGAACCAAGGGAGTGGCACTTCCAGTTCGAGCGATTGATGAAATTCAAGAGCAGAAGCATAAAGATGGACTTGTTTGCCCGCATTGCAAAAACCATTCTGTTGTTCGATTTGGAAAGTAGGCTGTAAGAACACGCACTGGAGAGGTTAAACGTCAACGTTACCGTTGTAAGTCCTGTCGCCAAACATTCAATGACCTTACGAACACCCCTCTGCAACGAATGAGGCGACCTCATATGTGGGTTCGTTTTATCGAATGCATGATTGAGGGCTTTTCTCTGAGAAAATGTGCAGAGCAGTTAAACGATGAAGTCACGCATGTCACCTTGTTTTACTGGCGGCATAAGATTCTTTCCGCTCTGAAGCAGATTCCAACCGAAGCATTTCAAGATATTGTTGAAATGGACGAGACCTACTTTCTTTACTCGGAAAAGGGCAAGCGGAATATTACCGAACGCAAGCCACGTAAACGTGGCGGCAAAGCGAAATATCGTGGTATAAGCCACGATCAAGTGTGCGTGCTGGTTGCCCGTGACCGTCAGAAAATGACTTACTCTGGCGTACTTGGGCGTGGACGTATTCGGATTACAAAATTAGACGAAGCGATTGGTGGTCATCTATCTGACTCAAACGTGTTATGCACTGATTCATGGAGGGCATTTAGCTCCTATGCGAATTCAAAAGGCATGACTCATTACCGATTCAAGACCGACGGAAAACAACGTGTGAAAGGCGTGTACCATATCCAAAACGTAAACAGCACCCACAGCCGCTTGAAGAAATGGATGGATCGCTTCAATGGTGTTGCAACAAAGTATTTGCAGAATTACTTGGCGTGGTTTCGTTACATAGACAGCAAGGAATATGAGAATACCGCATCGAATAAGAAAAATATGTTGGTCAAATCGTGCCTGTTTACTGTGACCGACACGAACACCAAACTTCGGCTTTCTGCTTATTCTTGTTAAGCTAACGGGCAGTTATGCGTAACTTTTAGGGAATGTAAACATCTAAATAACGTAAGGAACGAGGAGGCAGACAATTCATGGGAGGAACGAATGTATGGGATGCGGAGTGGGAGGTTAACGAAGAGCAGGCGCGGACGCTGATCGGCAGACAATTCCCTCAGCTGTCATCGAAGCAAGTGAAGCGATTGGGCTGGGGCTGGGACAATACGGTTTTTCTCATCGGTGACGAGTACGTGTTCCAGTTTCCAAGAAGAACGATTGCAGTTGGCTCGATTCGTATGGAAGGGAAGCTGCTGCCAAAGCTGGAGGCATATATAACCATCCCCTATCCGAAACCGTTGTTTTATGGCGAAGCAAGTGACGAATACCCGGCACCATTTCTTGGCTATGCCTACGTGCTAGGAGATTTCCCAATCGGTTTGACGGAAGAACGCCGGGCTTTATCGGCAGAGACGCTGGCGAAATTTTTGCGGAGATTGCATGAGTTTCCGGTGCAGGCGGCGCTGAAGTGCGGAGTTCAGCAAGATCATCGAAACTTGACGGACATAGCATCGCGCAAAGTGAAATTGGAGGGCTTTCTATCGAAGGTGGTTGAACACTTGTCGCCGGAGGAGTCCGGTGTGATCGAAGCGTATATTAGCGGGCTGCAAAAGGACCGTGTCGAGGCGGTGAATGCACTGCTACATGGCGATCTTCATTTCAAAAATATGCTTGTGAATGAGAACGGGATCGTTTCCGGCATCATTGATTGGGGCGATCTGAGCGTAGGCCATCCGGCTTGCGATTTGAGCGTTGCTTATAGCTTTTTACCACCTTACGCTCGCGGCGTGTTTTTCGAAACGTACGGAGGAGCGGACGAGGAAACGAAGCTGCTGGCGCGGCTAATCGCGGTATACATCCCCATACTGATCTTAATGCAAGCGGTCGATGACGGGAATGAAGCAATTGCGGCAGAGGCGAAATCCAACATCATGCGGGCACTGTCGGATTAGGCTTATTATTTCGTTGCGGCTATGGGGCTATGGCTATCGGCACCATTTTGTCGTTTAAAGGCCGCGATAAGGTACGATCCGCCTTCTCTGATGCCGCTTTATGTTGAGGAACACGAAATTCAACAGAGTAAGTCGTTGCGCTAACGGGACACGGCTAGCAATAAACCGCCTTTTCAACGAAGGCGGTTTTCTTATGGTCAAATATCAAACATAGACAAAAATATAAGAATTTATATGTTCCATGTTGTAAATATCCTTATATTTCTCGCTTAAACGCTTACCGTCCTTATAGGGACGTCGAAGGCGGTTATGCTTGTTCATCTTCAAATAACTCACGCAGCATCCCTTGACGATCGTTCATAAACGCTTTGGTCACGGTATAATGTTCAGTTTCCTCTAAGGCAACGGATCGTATTCCCTCTCCCTCCAAGAGAAAAATTTCAGCACCGGGATAGGACATCAGAATGGGGGAATGCGTTGCGATAATGAACTGTGAATCCTGCCCGACCAGCTCATGCATACGCACCAGCAGAGACATTTGACGTAAGGGGGAAAGCGCTGCTTCAGGCTCGTCGAGGATATAAAGACCGCGGCCGCCGAAACGGTGAACGAATGTAGCTAAAAAAGACTCTCCGTGGGATTGCTCATGCAGAGATTTGCCTCCGTAGGAGTCTTTGATCGGTGGGCCACCGGGTTGTTCATCCAACTCATCAATATAAGAAGCCACATTATAGTAACTCTCCGCACGTAGAAAAAAGCCGTCCTTCGGCCGTCTAACCCCTCTAGCAATTCTAAAATACTCATAAAGATTCGAATGCGAGGAACGAGTGTTAAAAGAAAAGTTTAGCGTTCCACCCTCAGGGTTAAAGCCCCAAGCAGCAGCAATTCCCTCTAACAAGGTTGATTTGCCTGTGCCGTTCTCTCCAACAAGAAAGGTCACTGGTTTTTGAAAAGTCAGGCGATCCAGCGTTCGAACAGCAGGCAGATGAAATGGATAGGTTTGAAAGGATGGCACCAGATCACGCAGCAGCTCCGCGTGTCGCAAATACAACGTGGTGTTATTCATAGTTCCCCCCTTGTGAATTTCAAAAAGTAATCATCTTCGGACAGATTGGACAGAGATGACAAGTTTAGTGCCTCTAGCTAGACCTTTATAGTATAACAGCATCCAGCGAGTGGATGAAATCTGACGGGGTTCGGGCAAGCCGGGCAAAAGACAGGGTACATCTGCCAATTTAGTTCTAGTAATGACAGATGTCCATGAGGCGAGTGCTGACTCCGCATATAGTTATACTGTCTTGAGAATACAACGGGGCAGGGTGAAGGCCGTGAAAGCGAAAAGGAGAAAACACAAGCGTCCGCGAGATTATCGCGACGGTTATCACGAAGGATATCGTCTTGGCATGTGTGAGGCTGTGCAGCGTCGGAGTACTGTAGAGGTCGAAGCCTGTCGGCCATTTAAGCTAATGTATGTTCCTCAAGGGTTCCATGCAATCGATACTGGGGTAATTGAGGCGCTTCAGCAGCTTGTAAGTGAGCTTGTGATAAGCACTCCAGAAACTATGCTGGAGACCGCAGCTCGGGAGATGCCCGGGGCAGTGCTGGTTATGAATGGACTGCATGTTTTTCCGGAAAATCATTTAGAACAGATTACAGAAATCAGAAAGCTGGGCATTCGGACTGCGATCTGGTTTGTGGATGATCCTTATTTTACAGAGGATACTTCAGTGATTTGCCGGCATTATGATCACGTCTTTACGCATGAGCTCGGTTGTGTGGAGTTTTATCAATCCTTTGGAGTTCCATCCGTTCATTATTTACCGCTTTGCGTCAATCCAAAGATGTTCTATCCGCGCCGTACGGCACCGCAGTATAAGTACGACATTGTGTTTATTGGCAATGCATTTCATAATCGGACAGCGCTGTTTGATGAACTTGCCCCCTATTTAAAGGATAAGAAGGTGCTGATCGCTGGCGGCTTCTGGGAACGGCTTGCGACTTATGACCAGCTTGCCCCTTTTATTAGCAATGGCTTTATCCCACCTGAGGAAACTGCGAACTATTACAGTGGTGCAAAGCTAGTCATTAATATTCACCGTCCGTGGGAGGAGGGGCAGGATAACCGGAATAGCTTCCGTTTACCATCACGCTCTATCAACCCACGTACTTATGAGATCAGTGCCTGCGGTACTATGCAGCTTACGGATGTTCGTGAGGATCTGGGCAATTATTATCGGCCAGGTTATGACTTGGATACTTTTGGCTCTGCTAAGGAATTGCAGGAGAAGATTGAGTACTATCTGAAGCATGAAAAAGAGCGCCGAATTTACGCTTTACGGGGACTACAGACAACCATGCGGAACCATACATTCACTGCGCGTTTGCCTCATTTGCTGAATGTGATTGCTTCAAGTGTATGAAATCTATAACGGGATAAAGGAGCGAGGATGATGATAAACAACAATGAATTTATTATGCCTGCACCACCGCTACCACTGACACCTCCAGAGGAAGAAAAGCTTCGTGGTCGTCTGAGTGGTTTTAAGGGCGGATATGATGAGGGATATTTACGGGGACGGCTTGCGATTTTAGATGGTCGGCCAGAAGAAGTATTTCCTGTACGGAATATTCATGTAATGTATGTGGCTTCTGGTAAAGGATATCCCTACTCTCCATTAGACGATGCAGTCCTCTACGCGCTGCAAAAATTAACCACACAAGTCACGATAACAGATGTGCGTCAAAACTTAGTGGAGTTAGCCGCCGCTCAAAGACCGGATCTGGTACTTGTGCTGGATGGTATGGATTTACCGCTTGAGCAGATCTCCGTTCTTCGGGCTAGCGGGATTAAGACAGCCATTTGGCTTACAGATGATCCTTATTACACTGATTTTACAGTTAAAATTGTGGCGCATTACGATTTTGTGTTCACGCTTGAGCGTAATTGTATTGATTTTTATAAGGGACTTGGCTGCCCTGAAGTTCATTATCTTCCTTTTGCCGCTCACCGCGAGCATTACCGTCCAACTACAACACGTTCACCATTGAATCGCGAAGTTAGTTTTATTGGCTCTGCCTATTGGAACCGGGTTAATTTCTTCCGTGAGATTCTTCCGGATTTGATGAACTATAACACGGTGATTAACGGCATCTGGTGGGACCGTCTGCCTGAGGCGGCACTCTATGGAGATCGAATTGAGATTGGTAAGTGGATGTCACCACAGGAAACAGCGGTAGCTTACAGCGGATCCAAAATCGTCATTAACCTCCACCGCTCGCACATTGATGAAGTAGTGAATAACAATACGCTTTCGATTCCGGCGGTATCTCCTAATCCGCGTACTTTTGAAATCGCGGCTACGGGTACGCTGCAATTAGTAGATGCCAGAGATGATATGGGATCTTTCTACAAACCTGGCGAAGAAATTGAGACTTTTGCAAGCCCTCAAGAAATGATGGATAAAATCCGTTTTTACCTGACTCATGAGGAAGAACGCCGTGCGATTGCCCTGCGCGCTTTTGAACGGACGCTTAAAGATCACACCTACACCAAACGTATACACCAGCTGTTAACAGTAATTTATGGCTAGGTCATATGCCCGGAAATGGAACGGAAATGTGCGCTTACCAGGGGACAGGTGTCGTGCCGGCATCTGTTTTTCCTCGATATACTGTAGAACCGAACCTCAGCTTATGCCTGTGGCCTGATGAAAAGAAGCAACGTCTGGAGCGGGCTTGTATAGCGGAGCGGAAGCAACTGGCTAGATTCGAGAGCAGAGTGGAAGTGAAGGGGCGAAGCTCGGGAGCGAAGTGAAATTGACTGACGAGATTCTAGAGCTAAGCGGAAGCGATGTTGCGAGTCACAGGAGCGACCATTTTCAAAGAGAGTTTTACTGCGAAGGATAGAACTTAGCGCAAAGTTTGTAAATTTTTTAAGGAGGTGAATGGCTGCTCCAGGCCCCTCGTTAGGGAGCGCCGAAACGCCATGGCTGACAAAGCTACAATCGTCCTCTTTTCACATGTATCCAATACACGCAGTATTACGGGAGCGGAGAAGCTATTGTTGTTTTTCGCTCAGGAGCTTTCTCCGTACTTTAATTGTATTCTCGTTGCGCCTCAGGACGGCAAGCTGACTTCTCAGGCTCGAAGCTGTGGAATAAGTGTACAGTTGCTTTCGATTCCTCTTTTATATGGAATGTACACTCCTTATGCAGGGTTGGAGGCAGATGCTCGGAAATTCCAGGAAAGCAGGGAGTATCACGAATTAACAGACTGGCTGAATTCCCTGCGCCCGGCGTTTGTTATTACAAGTACCTGTGTGCATGCTCTGCCAGCAATGGCTGCAAAGTCACTGGGCATTCCGGTGATATGGAAAATATCAGAGACGATAACAGACAATGAATATACAGCTATTAGTGTAGGGCTGATTCATCGGAATAGTGATGAGATACTAGCTATTTCACAAACAGCTGCAGCTTGCTTTCCAGAGGACGTGAGAGCGGAAAAAGTGATCCAGCTGCCTCCCTCTTGGAATGATAAAGAGATGATGATTGAGGCTTGGAGTAAGCTTCGGAGCGAACGGCGGCGGGAATTGCGGGTTAAACCGCATGAACAGCTGATCGGTTATATTTCTTCTTTTATCAACAAAGAAAAAGGTCTAGAACATTTTGTGAAAATGGCTGTGCTTGTGCACGCGGTTCATCCAAGCTCGAAATTTGTTGTCATTGGGTCAGCTGGCGATAAAAGCTATTATGAGCGTTGTGTCCGCAAGGTAAAGCTTGAGGGACTGTACACCCGGTTTAAATTTGTTGGTTATGCTGAATGTCTTCCATCTGCCTATTGTGCCATGGATGTGCTAGTGGTTCCTAGTCTGATCCGCGAAGGCTTCGGCATGACTGCTCTGGAAGGAATGGCTTTTGGAAAGCCCGTGGTCGCTTACGACTCTGGGGGCTTGCGGGAAATTCTGCACGCAGCGGGCTGTGGCGAAAATCTCGTGCCAGCATCGGACATTTCCGCGCTGGCAGAAAGAGTCAACGTCATGCTGGCGCAGCCGGGACTGGCGTTAACTCTAGGCAGTCAAGCGCGGGAGCGCGTCGACGCCGTCTATGGTCCGGCGGCTTATCGGAGCCGCCTGCAGGGTCTTGCGGAGATGTGGAACCTCCGCTATTGCAGCGCACCTGCGGTGCGCGAGGCTGACAGCGTGGTGGTGGTGGAACCACCTGCTGTCCAGCCTGATTTACCCGCAGCGTCGCCGGCTTTGCCGGCGCGAAGCAAGGGCCTGCCAAGCCGCGTCGCCCGCAAGCGGCGCGGCAAAGCCCGGGCGCGCCGGCGAAGCGGGCGCCCGTTGGTTTTGCGCCGCGTTGCTCGCAAGCGGCGTAAAGGTTCTGCCCGGCGGCGCAGCACTGCCGGGGGCAAGCGCCGCCGGGCCCGCCGCGGTGGGCGGCGGCGCGCGGCGTAAATGCCTCGATTGCAGCGAAGCGGCAAGCTGATTAAAAAGAGAGGCATATCTGCCCTCGACTGCGTGGAATTCGGCTAGCCGAGTGCAAAGAGAGGCATATTTGCCCTAGATTGCGGCGAAAGTGGCCAGCTGAGCAAAAAGAGAGGCATATTTGCCCTAGATTGCGGCGAAAGTGGTCAGCTGAGCAAAAAGAGAGGCATAAATGCCCTCGAATGGGTCGAATTCGGCTAACTGAGCACAAAGAGAGGCAAAAATGCCCTTCATTGAGCTCATTCCAGCAACCGGAGCCCAATGAGCGGTATAATTCCCGCTTATTGATCTCAATCCAGCAACCAGAGCCCAATGAACGGTACATTTCCCGCTCAATGAGCTCAATCCAGCAACCAGAGCACAGTCCGCTGACTGAGCCAAGTCAGACCATAATTAAACAGGCAGGGGAGTGAACTCATGAAGATCATGACGATTTTAGGCACGAGGCCTGAAATCATTCGCCTCAGTGTAATCATTCCGCTTCTCGACGAACATGCTGAGCGGCACATCCTGGTGCATACAGGCCAGAACTTCACCGCCAGTCTCAGCGGCATTTTCTTTGCTGAGCTGGGACTGCGCGCACCGGATTATGTGCTGCAGGATAAACAAGCAGGACTAGGCGGCCAGCTTGCCGCCATGTTCGGAGGGTTAGAAAGCATTTTACTAAAAGAACAGCCAGATCGCGTCTTGCTTCTGGGCGATACGAACAGCGCGTTATGTGCGATTTTGGCTGAACGTATGGGAATTCCGGTGGTGCATATGGAAGCGGGCAACCGCTGCTATGACCTCCAAGTACCAGAAGAGAAAAACCGCCGTGTCATCGACGCCGTTTCGACCATTAATATGCCTTATACGCAGCAGAGCAAAAGACATCTAATCAGCGAAGGTTTCCCCAGCAGGCGTATCGTGTTAACAGGAAATCCGATCCATGAGGTCATGACCCATTTTGAGCACAAAATCCAGACCAGCGACATTCTGGAGCAGCTGAAGCTTACCTCAGGACAGTATTTCCTAGTCACGGCCCACCGTGCTGAGAATGTAGATGATCCAGAGTCCCTTGTACAAATTATGTCGGGTCTTAACGCAGTGGCTGAGCATTTTGGAATTCGTTTAATATGCAGCATTCATCCTCGCACTCGCTCCAAACTTACCGAGCAATTTTCCCTTCCAATGAACCCACTAGTTGAATTTCATGAACCTTTCGGATTTTTTGATTTTGTCTATTTGGAACAGCACGCCTTATGTGCCATCACCGACAGCGGGACTGTACAGGAGGAATGCTGCTTGATGAAAGTGCCAACAGTTACGATTCGCAGAACGACGGAACGTCCAGAAACAGTGGATTGTGGCAGTAATGTAGTCTCAGGTGTAGATCAGAAAAGTATTCTGCGCAGCGTCAAGCTGATGACGGCGCTCAATCGGGATTGGGAGGCACCGGAAGGATACATGACTCCGGATGTTTCGGTCAAGGTAGTTAAATTCTTGCTTGGAGGGAACCTGCATGTTCAATAATAAAAGGATTGTGGTCACAGGCGGAACTGGTTCCTGGGGGCATGAGCTGATTAGGCAACTTCTGCCACAAAATCCTAAGGAAATCATCGTATTCTCCCGCAGTGAATCCGCTCAAGTGGCGATGAGCCGGGAGTTTGAAGATCAACGTCTCAGCTTTATCATTGGCGATATCCGTGACAAGGATGCGCTGATTGCAGCCTGCCGTGGCGTTGATTATATCTTTCATCTGGCGGCGCTCAAACATGTTCCAGTCTGTGAAGATCAGCCTTATGAAGCACTCAAAACCAATGTAGTGGGAACTCAAAATGTGATCGAAGCTGCCATTGTAAATGGCGTTGAGAAAGCAATTTACATCTCTACCGATAAGGCTGCGAACCCATCCAACTTCTATGGAATGACCAAAGCGATCGGGGAAAAATTGTTCGTTTATGCCAATCTGATTGGCTCAAACACCCGGTTCGTTACTGTACGCGGAGGTAATGTGCTCGGAACGAACGGCAGCGTAGTGCATTTGTTCATGAAGCAGATTAAGGATAAGGGTCAGGTACGCATTACGGATATGAAAATGACCCGCTTCTTTTTTACCCTACGCGATGCTATTACGTTATTATTTAAAGCTTCTGAGGTTAGCTTGGGTGGAGAAATCTTCGTCATGACTATGCCTACCTGCCGAATTATCGATCTTGCTGAGGTGCTGATTGAGGCTTCCGGAGAGTCCAATGTGAGTATTGTTGAGACCGGGATTCGTCCGGGGGAGAAAATCCACGAGATTCTGATGAGCGATTTCGAAAGCTTAACTACCGTTGTCTACGATGAACAGTATCTAGTAATTCTCCCTACGCTGAACATGCCGGAATTAAAGGCACATTATAGCGCTTATCCTCATGTCTCTTTCAATAGCTTCAGTTCAGAGACGAATCTGATGGATCGGGAAGAGATCAAAAGCATCTTGATCCGGGGAGGGTTCCTGCAATGAAGCTGCTTATCCTAGGTGGAAACGGTATGGCGGGGCATATGCTGGCGGATTATTTTCGCCGCCAGGGCAAGCATCACGTCTTCCATACAACCCGGGATAAGAGCGATCTTGGCGGGCTGTATGTAGATGCGAACGATATAGCCGGAGTTGAGAAGCTGGTCGATATCGTTTCCCCTCATTGCATTATCAATGCAATGGGGGTTCTCAATCAATTCGCGGAGCGTGACAAAATTGGGGCTTACCACGTGAATGGCTTTCTCCCTCATCACTTGTGGCGAAAGGCGGAGGATGTTCAGGCAAGGCTCATCCATATCAGTACCGACTGCGTGTTCGAAGGAACACGCGGAGGGTACACCGAAGAGGATGCTCCTGATGGAACCTCTGTATATGCAATTTCGAAAAGTCTCGGTGAGGTGCAAAAACCCGGGCATCTTACGATTCGCACTTCCATTATTGGTCCCGAAATCCGCTCAGGCGGTATTGGTCTGATGGATTGGTTCCTGGCGCAGAGTGGTAAAGTTTCAGGATACCGGCGGGTGATGTGGAACGGGGTCACAACGCTCCAATTAGCCAAAGCAGTGGATGTAATGCTGGATTCCCCTGTATCGGGGCTGATCCATTTAGCGCATCCAGAGCCGGTAAGTAAATATGAGCTGCTTCAGTATATTCAGGCGGCTTTTCATAAAGAAAATGTGGAGATCATCCCTGAGGATGAACATATTCAGGATCGTACACTAGTGAATACAAGAGCGGATGTCCTCTTGCCGCTGCCTTCATATCCTTTAATGCTGCAGGAACTGGCTGACTGGATGAAACAGTCAGAGATGTATTTATGACAGGTCAAAGACTTCTGATTACCGGAGCCGGTGGATTTACCGGGCAACATGCGGTTCGATTATTTTCGGCAGGAGGGGCTGAGGTTATCGCTGTATTGCGGCCGCAATCGACAGCTGCCTCCACTCTTTTTCCAGAAGGAGTAAAGATTTATGTTTGTGATTTAAGTGACCGGAAAGCAGTAGCTGAGATGATCAAGCAAACTGCACCGGACGCTGTCCTTCATTTGGCTGGGAAGAACTCCGTACCCGAGTCATGGCTTAATCCCTTGCTTTATATGGAGACCAATGTGATGGCCACCTTATATTTACTGGAGGCCATGCGAAGCCTGCCGAGCAGTCGGATTCTAGTGGCAGGCTCCAGACTTAAGTTCAAACCGGGTGTGGTGGCTGGGCCACCACACCCGTACAGTCTTAGCAAAACAATAGAAGAGCTGGTGTCCCTCGCTTGGGGCACCTTATTTAAACAGCCGGTTCTGCTGGCTGAGCCCTGTAATCTGATTGGTCCCGGTCCTTCCACCGGCTTCTGCTCTTTATTAGCACAGCACATTGTCCGAAGTGAAGGCCAGCCAGAAGAGGAAATACCTCCATTTAAGCTCTCTTCTCGTTATGCGCTGCGTGATTTTTTAGATGTAAGAGATGCCGTTAGAGCTTATGATTACATTTTGCGTAAAGGTACAAATGGAACCATCTATCGCATCGATTCGGGGAAGCAGCGGGAACTCGGGGAGATCGCGGAGCAGCTGCTCAGTCATTCTGTAGGTCCAGTGCCAATGGACTGGGGACCTGCAGATGCTGAACGGGCTATTTCAGAGATCGCAGCCACAGCGGATAAGCAGGTTCATTCAGAAGCATCAACCCCTGAGGCTGATGTGACTTCACTGGGCTGGCTTCCGGAAATTGGGCTTAACCAATCGTTAATGGATATTTTGAATTATTACCGAGTTAGCGGGGAGGGGAGGTTGTTATGAGACCGAAGGTTTCGGTAGTGATTCCTTTTTATAATTGTCCTTATATTGAGCACGCCCTGCAAAGTGCGTTCTCCCAGTCTTGGGAACCTTACGAAATCATTGTTGTTGATGACGGCTCGCATGCCCATAGCAATCTAATTACACCGTATCTTTCCCGAATTCATTATTTGGGCAAAGGCAATGGGGGAACCGCCTCCGCACTGAATCACGGCATATTGAATGCAACGGGGGACTATGTGGTCTGGCTTAGCTCGGATGATTTATTTTATCGGGATAAGATCAACAATCAGGTTCTGTTCATGGAGCAGAACCACTTGTTAATCTCCTATACCAACTTTAATTATATTAACGCTCAATCGCAGCTGGTTCAGCTGAATGCTGCGCCATTGTTTCCTAGTCACCTGGATTACTTACGTTGTTTTTTACACGGTAATCCCATTAATGGCTGTACGGTGATGTTTAAACGAGAGGTGTTTGGAGCCATCGGACTTTTTGATGAATCACTTCCTTACACCCATGATTATGACTTATGGTTCCGCGCCATTCTGAACGGATATCCACCGGTGATGTTGAATCAATCCCTCACAGCTTACCGGACGCATGAGGGCATGGGAACGATCAAATATTTTGATGTAATTATGGCAGAGGCAGCTGCGACCAATGCCCGCTACAAGAATTCGCTGCAGCACTTGATTTCTTCTATGGGGGGCTGAAGGTAATGTACCGGGAAATTGAAGTGAATGACTTTCTGCCAGTCTTACTGGAACAGTTGAAATTCTGCCAGAGTATTCTGGATATCGGCAGCGGCACCGGTACCCTGCTTGAACGATATGAAGCCGCAGTAGTGCTTGGATTAGAAATTCACAGGCCGTACCTGCTGCATCGTCAATATAAGTCACCTCATATTATTCCGGTACATGCAGATGCCAGTCATATGGATAAATTATTCCTCCCCAAAACATTTTCAGCGGTTACCTTTATTGATTCAATAGAGCACTTTAATAAAAATGAAGCGAAGACTCTGCTAGGGATGGCCGAAAGAATCGCCAATAACCGAGTAGTTGTATTTACCCCTCGGGGCTTTTTTCCACAGGAGGGTATGGATCATTATCATTTGCAGGGAGAGTATTTTCAAAAGCATCGGAGCGGATGGGAGCCGGAGGATTTTATTGCACTTGGGTATGAGGTAACGGTACTTAAAGGTTTCCATCATGCCCAAAACCCATCGTTTCGTGAAGCATTCGGGGAGGGCCATGCACCAGTAGATGCCCTGCTTGCTTGTAAAACAGTATAAAAGTTGAGCTCCGGGTGAAGGAGGTGAGCGCGTATGAGTGAAGAACCTAAAGTATCGGTGATCATCCCATTTTATAACTGTTCGTATGTGGATCTCGCCATCCAAAGTGTCTTGGATCAAAGCTATCCGAATATAGAACTTATTGTAGTCGATGACGGTTCTACCCTATGGCTGGAGAAGTTGGCCCCCTTCCGTGACAGAATCATTTATATACAAAAGAGTAATGGAGGGACGGCTTCTGCTTTGAACAAAGGGATAGAAGTGGCTACCGGAACGTATTTTGCCTGGCTCAGTGCAGATGATCAATTTCACCCGGATAAAATCAAAAACCAAATAGAAAAGCTCAAAAGTACGGGTACTTTGTTTAACTATACAGCCTATTATTATATAAATGAGCAGGGAGAACGGATCTCAGATACGGTAAGTATGCTTTTTAGCAGCAGAGCCCATTTTATTGAGACTATGATGTTGGGGTGTCCGGTGAATGGGAGTACAGTTCTTCTTCATATGGATATATTTCGTGCCGTAGGAACGTTTGATGAGATGTTGTTATATACTCAAGATTATGATTTATGGCTACGTATTTTACCGCATTTTAGCTGGTCTTATATTGAGCATCCGCAGCTTGATTATCGAGTGCATCAAGAGATGGGTTCAGTGATTCATAGTGAGGCGCAGAAAAGAGAGATAGAACTGGTACAAGCAAAACATCACGGGGTTCTATCGCATCTGCTGCTAAAGGAGAGAGGGGAATGAAGTTAATATTTCCTGTTCTAACTCTATCTAGGGGCGGAGCACAACGGATGCTGGCAGAACTGGCTAATCGTCTGTCAGAAATCGGTCATGAAATTACGATTCTCCTACCCAGCGATGGTGTCGTTGAATACGAGATGAATTGTGAATTGCGTTATGCGGCAGATGGTGAATTAACGGCCCATGATTTTCCAGTGGGGGACGTGATTGTCTCCAACTTTTATACCACAGTCGAGGTATCGCAGCAGGCAAGTAATGAGGGGAAAGGGATTCATATTCGCTTAGCACTTTGCTACGAGCCCACTTTTTTACCTGACAATAGCCGCTCTTTTGCATCTTATAGTTTAACTAGCAATCTGCTCGTACTTTCCCGCTGGCAGCAAGAAATCGTCCAGAAGAATCATGGCATTAAGGGGACAATCGTACCCATTGGTGTGAATCCTGTTTTTAGAAACCTGAACATTCGTGAACCTGAAAATAAGCTTGTAGTTTCCGCGGTTATGCGAAAGCCAGAGGGTGGATTCTCAGGCCATCGTGAACAAGACTATTTGCTTGAACAGTTAAATCGGGTCAGAAGAATGCATCCAGAAGTTGAACTTTATTTGATTATTCCACCTGGTGAATTTGCTGAATCGACTACACTGCAAACTTTACTAACGGATGAACGATATCATATAAGAACCCCAGCAAATGATACTGAGCTTTGTTACCATTATAGTGAGAGCGATATTTTTGTAAGCTCAAGTACGTATGATACGGGATCGCTACCAGGCATCGAGGCTATGCGTTGTGGAGCAGCACTCGTTACTGTTTACTCCGGTGGGAATATGGAATATGGCAGGCATGGCCACAACTGCTTAATGTCCTACCGGTTTGAGAATCGGCTTGCGGATGATATCATAACCTTGATTAAAGACCCTGATTTGCGCCAGCGGCTTGCTCGTAGGGGGGAACAGGATTCACAACGTTTCACTTGGGAAAAAAGCACACAATTGTTTCAGAATGCGTTGTTTGAGATCGTATCACGGAACTCTTTATAATATACCTCTAAAATATAAAAAACCTTCAATACCACGTGAGAAGTGGCTTGAAGGTTTTTTTGCATGATTTCGGTTAGAAGATGGCATAGGAATTCATCATTTCACGAAAAGACTGCGCATACTTCTCAGTTCCGAAGCGTGAGACCATATATCCTCTTCCTTGCTGGCGGAGACCCTCTCGCAGAGGAATATTGTTCATAAGCTCCAGTCCTTCGTTGACGGCAGTTGGAATATTGCCAAGCGGGTAAAATTTACCCGTGACATTATGAACAATAAAGGATCTGACACCATCGGAATCTGTACTAAGTACTGGACAAGTGCAGCAAATCGCTTCGGCAACAGCATATCCAAATCCTTCTGTAATGGAGGTGGCTAACAGGAATCCACCAGAATTAGCGATCGAGGAATAATAAATCGGCATTACATGATTAGGAATATTGGTAAAAGTACTTAGACGATCATTCAGCCCTAGGGCGTGTAGCTCCTCCTGAAAGGATTGTTTCTGATCCTCTGCGGCTAAATTAGGATCATGGAACATCCACAAATGAATATCTGGTTTATAAAGGCGAATATCATGGGCGATTCTCAAATATTCCCGCCAATTTTTATTGCTCTCTAGCCGGCCTACCCAAGCGATAACCGGATTAGCGGGAGGTTCAGCAGGGATATGCTGAAAGGACTGGACATCAACAATATTCGGAATTACATAACGATGCAGCCAGGGACAGATTTCAATAAACAGCTCCAATAAATGATCGGTTGGCGGGATTAGTACCGCATTACAATAAGAACGTAAATAAGGGACGGCATCTCTGATCAGAGTTTCCGCATGACTGCGTTTTCCAAGGCCTTGAGATTCGTATATCATAATACCGCGGTAACCGAGTTCACGCAGACGTTTCAGTAATAAATAATCAGATGTAACAATAATGGCATCGTAATTATGGGTCTCCAGCAAATTTTTAATTTCTTCATCTGAAGATGAGACAAATACCGGAAAATTCGTCGTATTCTGGCCTGAACCCGGCATTAGATATAAAACATGGCATTCGATCCCACTTCGCTGGAGACTTTCACATCGCAGCTTATTTAATGTCTCCACCCCGCCACTCGGTACATAAAACGTAAATAGAACTTTCATGCACAAGCCTCCTGACTTTTGCGGAGTAATACCGACTTGTTGAGATATGGCTTACTGTTTATAAGATACGCCGATCTGCACTCGCGGGTGACGGTCAAAGCGGCATAGTTCCAAATCCTTTCAGGATAGCTTGTTCTTCAGAAGGTCATCCTAACGATCGTACACTGCACACATACAACATTAGAGATGGAGGATGAATTCATGTTGCGATCCAAGATCAGTATGTCAGTCTCAGCTGCATTGCTTCTCGGCTTGGTGAGTATTACGGGGTGTGGAACCAATACGGCAGAAAAATCGAATGTGCAAACCAATAGTGTCCGGGGAGTAAATGATGGGCGTATTGGTGTGAATTCCGTACGCGGTGGCACACATAACATCACTAAGATGGAAGTTAGTCAGGAGCTTGCAGACCGGATTGCTGCAATGCCTGAAGTCCGCTCAGCGAATGTAATGCTTGCAGGAAAAAGCGCGTATGTAGCAGTAACTTTAAATGATGCAACTGCTGGCCTGCGTGCCAAAGGGACTCCATCGTATCGGGCAAAATCCTCAACCACTCCTCACAATTATGGACCGACTGGCGTAATGTCTGGTACAGGAAGAGTGAAAATTGGCCGTGATGGAATGAATGATACTGGAGCCGTAACCAATGGTATGAACGGAGCCTTAAAAGGTACTGTAAATACAATTCCTGGTACAACAAGTACTGGACCGGCAACCAGAAATGGAATCAATGGCATGGGTAATTTGGGAGCGGGTATGTTGGGAACAGGAACAGGAACAGGAACAGGTACAGGTACTATGGGAACAGGTACGACAAGAAACCATACTTATAATAATGGTCCTCTGCTGAACAGCAATGGCTCGAAACATGATGTAGATATGGGGATGGGAAAAGGTATGGGAACTGGAATGGGAATGGGCATGCGCAGTACCACTCCTAGTACCCATGATGCGAATTACAGAAGTAATTCGACGCATATGTACAACACCAATAGCACGAATAACACAAATAACACCATAAATACAAGAGAAACAGAAACAGTTACCAAAGCAATTAAAGATAAAATTGCTGCGGAAGTTAAAAAACATGATGCGAGAATTAAGGATGTATACGTATCAGCAAATCCTGACTTCGTGGAACGCGCCAATGTTTATGCTGAAGAGGCTCGTGCCGGTCATCCGATAAAAGGATTTGTGGATGAATTCCGTACCATGGTTGAACGAATTTTCCCAACACGTAATTATTAATGATTTTGTGATCTAAATAAAAAAGCAACAATCTCACCATCTGGAGAGAATTGTTGCTTTTTTGTTTGGAGCTAATTTTATTAAGTGGTGATTGGACGTCCGCCGATCCATACGCCGCGAATATTAAATTCAGCATCAAGGCGTAGGATATCGCCGCGTTTTCCAGCCTCCAAGGAGCCAATGCTTCGTTCCATTCCAATGGACGCCGCTGGCGTAAGGCTTGCAGCGCGGGAGGCTTCTTCCAAGGTGAGTCCTACCTCTTGGATCAGATAACGGAAGCCGCGAATCATCGTTAGTGTGCTTCCAGCTAGAGCAGCAGGATTATCTTTAAGGGTGGCGATGCCATCTTGAACGAGTACAGGTAAATCACCGATTGTATATTCACCATCACTAAGTCCAGTTGCAGACATGGCGTCAGTAATCAGTAATAAATTGTTCTCTTTCTTGAGACGGGTCAATATAGAAATGGCTGCGGGATGAACATGAATCCCGTCGGCTATAATCTCTGCGCGAATGCGTTTATCGAACAAAATAGCTCCAGCCGCTCCAGGTTTACGGTGATGTAGGGGTGTCATCGCATTGAACATATGCACAGCTTGGTTAAGTCCAGCATCTGCTGCGGCAATAACCTCTTCAAAGGAGGCATCCGTATGCCCGAGCGCTGCAGTTATACCGTGCTTGCGCAGCCAGAGAATAGCTTCGAGGGCACCTTCACGTTCCGGAGCAAGCGTGACTTGCCGGATCATTCCTGGATAATCGTTCTCCCATTGTGCTAGCCACTCAATATTGGCAGGAACAATATGCTCTGGATTTTGTGCGCCGGACCATTTCGGGCTGATGAAAGGTCCTTCCAAATGCATGCCTGCGATTTGTGTGTAAGGCATTTCAGCAGCGCGATAAGCGCTGACTTCGGAGAATACTTGGTCAATAGCAGACTTGGAAGCGGTCATGGTTGTAGCCAGCATTGTTGTTGTTCCTTGGGAACTATGGAACTTAGTGATGGCATTCAGCGATTCAGTATCACTGTACATAAAGTCGTGGCCAGCTCCACCATGAACATGTACATCTACAAATCCGGGGATCAGGAGATCCGTTGCTTGACCACTGGCAGGCCAATGCGTGTAACGCTCTGGAAGCCAAGCCGCATCGCCAGCATAGTGGATCTGCTCTCCAGATACGGCAATCACACCGTGCTCAATTATACCTTGGGGAGTCAGTACCTTACCGAACAGCAACTGTTCTAGTTCTTTATTTATTTCAGCCATTTGCCTGCTCCTTCATCTACGAGAACGATTACATTTGGATGACTCTGCAGCAAGGATGCAGGGCATTGGGTTGTAATCGGGCCTTCCACAGCATTGCGGATAGCTTCAGCTTTGCCGGCACCACGAACCAATAAGAGGATTTGGCGTGCTTTTAGGATGCCTCCAATGCCCATTGTGATCGCTTGCCGAGGGACCTCATCCAAACTGTCAAAGAATCTAGCATTTGCTTCCCGGGTATCTTCAAGCAGGTCGACGACATGGGTTTTGCTGCTGAGGTTAGCATCGGGTTCGTTGAATCCAATGTGGCCGTTGCTGCCAATACCGAGAATCTGCAAGTCAACGGGTCCGTTTTCTTCCAGCATTTTATCGTATGCAAGGCATTCTGCTTCCATATCCGCTGCGTTTCCGTTAGGGATATGTGTCTGTCCTGGATCAATATCTATATGGTTAAATAATTGCTCGTTCATGAAACTGCGATAGCTTTGTGGATGGTCGACAGGCAAGCCGATATACTCATCCAGATTAAAGGAAGTTGCTTTAGAGAAACTCACAAGTCCTTTTTGGTGCATTTCAACCAATTTGGCATAAACCCCAACTGGGGAGCTTCCGGTCGCAAGACCGAGCACGGCTTTAGGATTGCTTTGCAACAGGCTGGCAATAAGATTCGCACCCGTTTGTACGAAATCTTCATCACTATGGAACTTTAGAATATTCATTAGGATTGTCCTCCTCGTTTGTTTCGGTATTGTTGGACATTGAGATAAGATTGCTCCAGTCTAGGAATAAAATCCCCAAAACGGGTGCTGACCATTCCAGTGAACAAAATATCAATGATGTGAAGCTGAGCTATGCGTGAGGCCATGTCTCCCCGTCGCATGCCTTTCTCCAAAGATGAGGAGAATAGGGGGATATCCGCCAGAGTAGCCAAGGTGCTGCTGCCATAAGAGGTTAGTGCGATAGTGCTTGCTCCGCTAGCCTTCGCACACATCAAGGCATCAATGGTCTCGGGAGTCTCTCCCGAATAGGATACTGCGAACACGACATCACCTTCGGAGAGTGATGAAGCAGAGGTAATCTGCATATGGGAATCAGCAAAAGCAGTACAATTTACGCCTATGCGGATTAGCTTCTGATAGAAATCCTGAGCGACAATGGAAGAGGTCGCCATCCCGTACAGATCAACGCGGCGTGCTTGGCACAATAAATTAACTGCTGCCTGCAATCGCTCCAGATCTAACAGTGAGGTAGTATCCCGGATGGAGGTCAGATGGTTCGTCTGCATCGCTTCCACAATCACGGAGAGTGGGTTGCCGGCTACAATATCTTGATAAGAAGAGCCACCATCCTGCGGCGCGGCATCACTATGAGCAATTTCTGCTGCCAGCTTCACCTTGAAATCCGGAAAGCCTTTAAAATGAAGCACCTTACAGAAACGTGTGATCGTTGCCGGGCTTATTCCGCATTGTTCTGCTAATTCTGTAATGCCCATATGAACGATTTCGCCTGGTGAGGAGAGAATTCGTTCAGCCAGCTTTCGTTCCATTTGAGAGAGCTTGGCCTTCTCATGCTCGAGTGCATGCAGTATTGGGGACATCCATTCATCCACCTCGTTTCAATGGGGTATTGAAATTATTTTTATGATTATTAACTAAATGCAGAAAATTATTTTCATATTTAGGATAAAACAAATTCCATTCGGAAGCAAGGGATAAAAATGAATACTAAAGGGGAATATGCAAAAATAAAAAACGGTCTACTCGCAGAAGGCTGCAAAGTGGACCGTTAAAATGATGTAATTACTGAGATATAAGATGAAAAGGATACTATACTGTATTGCGTTCTATAATACGGTACTCAAGCTTGCGATGAACGGGTTGTCCATCATTTCGCTGGATCTGATCATAGATAATCCGAAAAGCGGATATGCCCATTTCAGTTAACTGATTATCTACAGTGGTCAGACCTAACGTTCGGCCGATAGGCTGATCATCAAATCCGATGACGGCCAGATTCTCAGGAATGCGGATACCCTTTTTCCAAGCTTCGATGATTAAACCAGCCGCTATATGATCGCCTGCTGAAATAATCAGGGCATCAGGACGATTCTTCATCTGCAGCAGTTGGTGAAGTACGCGGGCACCGTCCTCTTCGGTCAGACAGTTATAGATTATCCATTCATCATTGTAAGGCTGATCTGTAGCTTCTAGAAAGTCTCTAAAGGCAATTTGGCGGATAGAGCTGCTGCTGCCGTGTGGTCTTCCTTCACAGTAGCCAATATGGCGGTAACCTTTATCATTCAAATATTGAAGGCCACTGCGAAAAGCAGAATAATGCTCAATATATACAGAAGAAAATTGGCGTTCTCCCCTATCCTGACATACCACAATAGGACCATAAGCTGTATATTCTTCAATAGCTTCTGAGCTCATTGTTGAAGAGACCATAACTACACCGTCAATTTCTTTGTTCCGCAGCATCTCAAGCACCTTAATTTCTTCTTCCGTACGATAATCGGTTTGGCAGAGAACGAGCCGGTATTGAGCCAGCAGTGCTTCTTGAGCCAAGCCTGCAATAATGACTGAGAAATAAAATAAGTTGGTATACGGAATAATAACAGCTATAGCTTGAGTCCGCCCAGTGATCAGATGCACGGCGTTCATATTACGCGTGTAGTTTAATTTTTCAATAGTATTTAGGACTGCGGTTCGTTTGACTTCACTTACATAAGGGTGATTATTGAGCACCCGCGAGACTGTTGTCACAGAAACACCAGCCATACGGGCAATTTCTTTAATATTAGCCATTAGAGTACAACAGCCTCCCTTTTGTGCTTGTGTATAGTCATTTTATTTTATCATATTGTCCGCAAATTACCTCCCAAATAAAAAGCTTGCTATGGAATCCATTTCATAAATTAGACTGTAAATGCAAGAGATTACCGGACTAAACCGGCGTAACCACAAGGGCGTGACGGACCGGTATATCTATTGTATTAATAAAACTAAGCTGTTCGTGAAGCCTTTGGCGATCTGTTCCGAAACAGCTCCCACACAATAAACAGCAGGACAAGCAGCTGTGGAAGCAAGGTTTCCCAAGTGGGATACATGCCAAGCCAGTTAATTGAAGGCAAGCCCTCTTGTACATGTGCAGGAAGTTTGCCGGCGACCTGAAGCGAGTGAATGCTCTCCCCAAGAAAGCGGAATACTAGGTAATAAATCAGAATTGTAGCTGTACGGAAGAAGGCGGCAATCGGCAATTTTGCACTCAAGGCAATAATTGCATAACCTACAATACCAAGAATAATCAGAGCACATCCAATCCCAAGCAGTAATTGAGACAGCTTGATGGATGGAGCCATGCCCACATAAAAGATTGTAGTCTCTGCACCTTCACGTAAAATCGCAAGCGCTGCAACGGAGGACAGTGACCAAAGATTTCCTTTGGCCAGCGCGCCATCAACTTGCCTACCCACGTAGTTGTTCCAATTCGCAGTGTTTGATTTGCTATGCAACCAGCGTCCGATTGTGAGCATCATAACTACCGCGACAAGACCAGTAATCCCTTCAATCATCTCCCGTGCTCCCCCGGAAGCTGCCCGAGAAATGGTATAAGTGAGCACAACAGCCAATCCGATACTTGCGATGAGGCCGACAGCTGCACCGGACCAGATCCATTTTTGCGCTTTGGCGTTGCCATCACGTTTCAGGTAAGCAAGAAGAGCTGACAAGACGAGAATAGCCTCAAGTCCTTCGCGCAACAGAATCAAAGCGGCATCCCAAGCATTATAAGTGGTTTCACCAGCCAAAGGCGTTAGTTCGCTAAGCATATTGTCCATGATGGTTAAAGCTTGATCCAGTTTAGGCGGATTTGAGAGCAGGTAACCTGTGACAGCCGCACTCTCATTTTCGATATTGTTGTAGACTGTTGGTGAGGCGATCTGGACTTGCCCTTCGGCAGAAGGCCAGGCTACGATGAATTGCTCCATGATGTTAGCGGCCTCTGTGCTGTTATTGTCTTTGGCAGCGGAGGATGCTTTGTTCAGGTAGCTGATTAATCCCTCTATAGAAGCTGGTTCACTGGAAGTATCCCCAGCGTCAATGGTTTTGCCTTCACTGTAATCAGCCAGCAGTTGATACAGAGCTTCTGCTTCCGATTTCGCCGATGCCTCGCGAAGCGGTTCAGCCTGCAGCGCAATCCGCAGCAGGCTTATTCGCGTCTCCAGCAGGCTGTAAACGGCGGAATCGTCCGCCCGGATGTTGCGCTCCGCCGGCTTCCATCCGCTGACGATGTCGCGGTACGCTGCCGCTGCCGCGCTCCAGTCGGCGCTGCGCGCCGCATCCCGCGTGCGTTCCGCCGCGGGCAAAAGCTTCGCCGCCGTCTCGCGTCCGGCGGCTCCAGTGTCACCGCCGACCGTGCCGGAGGCGGCGGTGACGTACGCGTCCACGCTTCTCGCGAGCGTGGACAGTGCGGTTTTGGCGGGATCGCCGCCGCCCGCCGCAAGGGCTTTCGCCGCGTCTGCAAGCGCGGCGTCAACGGCAGCAGCCGGACCGGTGAGTGCCGGGTCCGGCGTGCCTGTGTTCGCGGTGCGCCACAGCGCAGCGAACACTTCTACATCGGCCGCGGCCGCGTCCCAGCGGCTCTGGCCGGCTTCGACGAGCGCGCTGCCGACCGGCGGCAGGAGCTCGTCGACCGTGCCATCGCCCTCCGCCCCCGCGGGGCTGGAGAGCAAAAGCATACACAAAAAGCCAAACAGAATCAGCAAGGCAACCTTTGGCATTTGCCGTTTAGGATGCGTAAGAGATAACATCGGGATAATCCCCCTTCAATAATGGACAGCCATAAATTTAGCTTAGTAGTGATTCCCCGATAAAGCCGCCACTGCGGACACCGGGGAAGCAGGCAAATACCGCGCTGCCGGTGTGAGTCATATATTCGTTCAGGAGATCAGTCTTAGAGAGGCGCTGCTGAATGGCAACGAATTGTTTCATTAAATCACGTTGAAAGCTAATGAATAACAAACCTGCATCAAGCTGTCCCGTGGTGACGTCCAAACCGCTGGAAAAAGAATAGGAGCGGCGCAGCATTTTGACTGTACCGTCACCATGCGCCAATGCGGAATGTGAATTCACCGGAATGACAGGTTTCCCGGAAGCGTCCGCAGCTGAAAGATCCAGATCATCGAATTCATCCTTAGCTCCGAGTGGAGCTCCGGTGTGACGATAACGCCCGAAGGTAGCCTCCTGATCACTTAGCGACGACCGATCCCAGACTTCAATACGCAGACGTACCCGGCGTACCGCCATATAAGTGCCACCGCTCATCCAAGAAGGACCGTCACTGCTGCTGTTCCAGACCACTTTGTTCATTTCAGAGTTATCAGTTGTAGCGGGATTGCCCGTGCCGTCTTTGAAACCCAAAAGATTGCGTGGCGTAGCCCCCTTGGGATCCGCTGCTCCAGTGCGTTGAAAACCTTCCTGTGTCCAGCGCAGTACAGCAGTCCCCCGGGCGATACGCGCCAGATTGCGGATCGCATGGAATGCGACCTGCAGATCATCCGCACAGGCTTGCACACAAATATCCCCGCCACACCATTTCGGATCAAGATTGTCACCCGCAAATGCCGGAAGATCGGTCAATAGGGCTGGGCGTTTCGAAGCTAAGCCGAATCTTTCATCAAAAAAGGAAGGACCAACACCAAAGGTCAGCGTACACCGTGCAGGGTTTAGCCCGTCCGCTTCCCCGGTGTCTGAGGGTGGAAGATTGGGGTTGTCATTTACGTCACCAATAAGCTCGCCAGTAGTAAGAGCGGCAGCGGCAGTGGTCCATGCTTGCATTATTTTTTTCACATCGGCCAGTTTGGTTGTGGTGAAATCAAAGGCAGCAAAATAAATAAAGTTCTGTGCAGGTGTCAAAATCCCCGCCTGATGGCTCCCATAAAAAGGAATGGAACTGGAATCACCTTCTGCGGATTTCGTTGGCTCAGCTACAGCATTACGCGCAGCCATAATTCCACCGACACCTCCGCCCCCTAACAAAAGACCAAGGCCAGTGGCGCCAGTAAGCCGCAGCATATCGCGGCGGCTTAATTTTTTACCAAATATAGGCTCATTCTTCGATTGATCATTAAGAGGGGGACTTTCAGGATTACCTGGTACTCCAGTGAACTTGTTATGTTTATTCATGAGGGTCACACTCCTAGAATAGTTCCCATATTGGACAATGGCTCAGCCAAGGCGTCCAAATTCTGACTCAGTTTACGTACTTCATCTTCTTTCAGCTCTTCATAGGAAACATATCCATCTCCAGATTTGAAAGGGGCAAGCTCAGCTTGCAAGGCAGCGAATCGTTCACCAATGTTTTTTTCAAGATCGGCATCTTTTTTTGCTAGTTCTGGTTTTAACAGCTCGTATATCTTTTGCGCACCCTCAACGTTTGCGACGAAATCATACAGGTCTGTGTGCGAGTAACGTTCTTCCTCTCCGGTTACTTTTGAGGAGGAGACCTCATTTAAAAGCTCAACAGCACCAGTTACGAGCAGATTCGCGTCGATCTCAACGGTCTCCACTTTCGCACGCAGCAGCTGTGCATCCTTCAGCAATTGGTCAGCAACTTCTGTCATGTCTTTAGTTGTATTATCCTGCCAGAGTGCTTTCTCAAGCTTGTGGAAACCGCGCCAATCTGCCGCATCTACATCATTTTCCCGGGCATCGATGTTTGGGTCCAAGTCACCAAGTGCTTCTGCAATAGGCTCAATCCGTTCGTAGTACATGCGGGCAGGAGCGTAGAGCGCCTTAGCCTCATCAATCTTGTCCTCTTTTATAGCGTTGGTGAAACTCTCTGTTTGCTTTACAAATTCATCACATTGCTGGATGACGTATGTGCGATATTGATCTATAGCTGACGTGAAGTCAGCGGTAGCAGTCTCCCGTGTGTTGGTAGCCGCAGCAGTCGTCGGTGCGTTGGTGGCTGTAGTGCTGTTGGCAACAGTATTTGTAGAATTGTTGTTATTGGCACATCCAGTGAACAGTATGGAGGCCGCAAGTAGACTTGCAGGCACAGCATAAGTAAATTTCATTAAAAAAACACCCCTTTTTTTATATCTAAATGATAATCGTTATCAATTATGCTGGACTTATCATAAGTCCGTATACAATTACTGTCAATATAAAAATGTGATGTATCTCATTGTAATAATTGCACGACAAAAAACTCCCAGGGTTGGGAGTATAGTTTGTAGCAATGTATCCGATTACAATTGAAAAAGCAGAATAATAACCGCCCTCGCGAACTTTTGCGCATAAGCAGTAACTAAAGGACCCAGAAGACACTACATGCAGCATTATTCGATATTTGAGTCGCTATCGGACCGCATAGTCGCTATTGGCTTAGAAAGTACCCTATATGAGCCTGTTTCTAAGGAATAGCGTCACTGGAGTCCGAAACTTCGCTCAAAAGGCGATAAATTTGTTAATAACGCCATCTGGGTCCGAAAGCCTCAGTAGGGGCGGTGAATACACTATTGAAGCGGGTAGCCGACCTGGCGAACCATTGCGTGCACGCAGTAGTAACCGCCCCAGCAAACTTTTGCGCATACGCAGTAACTAAAGGACTCAGATGACACTACATGCAGCATTATGCGATATTTGAGTCGCTATCGGACCGCATAGTCGCTATTGGTTTGAAAAGTACCCTATATGAGCCTGTTTCTAAGGAATAGCGTCACTGGAGTCCGAAACTTCGCTCAAAAGGCGATAAATTTGTTAATAACGCCATCTGGGTCCGAAAGCCTCAGTTGGGGCTGGTGAATACACTATTGGAGCGGGCAGCCAACAGCCTACAACATAAAGCAGCGATTCCCATTAATGGCGAATCGCTGTTCTAAGTCGTTTACGATGTTTAAATGAAGGGAACCGTCTCATTTATAGTTAATTAAGCTGTTAAAGTGACAGTTCCATTCTTTGAAGGTTTGATCTGCTTAAGAATAAGATCAAGGCGTCATCCGCTTTTTATCGTTCATTATGGGATTCATGATCTGCAGAGGGTTGGTTTTCGAACACTTCTGCAGCTTCCTCTGCAGAAAATTCAGGTTCGAATTTACCTACGAGTGGTAATTTGTTTAATTTCGTTGTTTGTACTTCTGCTTTGGTAGGTTGATTGTTTTTTGAATGGCTCATACATACACCTCCTTTAATAAGGAACAACAAACCGTAGTTTGCCCTGAAAAAAGATGTTCTTATTCATGAAAATTTCAGACTTTTGCATTTGAATGAACTAAGCCCATTTTATAATTGTGACAGCACCATTAACATCAACACTACATAATATGTTTTGACTGTATCCCTTTACCTTGTTATACCAAACAAACCCAGGGCAAGGAGGGGTGACACCATTGAAGGGGAACGAACACCACAGCAAATTTCTGTTGACTCATCGTGAGCGCGAAGTTTTTGAGCTTCTCGTGCAGGACAAAACGACTCGTGATATCGCTGGCTTATTATTTATCAGCGAAAAAACAGTTCGAAACCACATTTCCAATGTAATGCAAAAACTAAACGTTAAAGGCCGTTCACAAGCGGTTGTCGAGCTGATCAAGCTTGGGGAGCTGAAAATATAGCTGGCCATGTCTTCGGAAGTGACGCGTTTAAGCCTTCTTTTGCCCTTCGGGGCAAAGGGAGGTTTTTTGTTTACTCACCAAAACAACTGAAGAGTGAGTTAGATCACCGTATGATTTTTATGACATGATAAATTAGAGCTATTAAGGTAGTTCAGGAGGATCTGTTATGACCAGATATGAACAACAAAGAAATTTTCTGAAATCCAATTTTCATGAATTCAAACATATCAAAACAGATAAGATCAAGGGAATTGCACAACCGCCAATTGTTAAGCCATTTGATTCAGATTCACTAATTATTGATTTGCCCAAGGTCAGCAAAGACGTTGTGAGTAAAGAAAATATTTTTGATTGTATAGATCAAAGAAGAAGTACACGGTTCTATTCTGAGGATACTGTGAGTCTGGAGGAGTTATCCTATTTATTATGGGCTACCCAAGGGATTAGCGGTATGAATAAGAACGGACTTACGCTGCGGACTGTACCCTGCAGTGGGGCGACGCACACCTTTGAAACCTATTTAATGATTATGCGTGTAGAGGGCATTGGACAAGGGATCTACAGATACCTGCCTGTGGAACATAAGCTCTTTTTTATGTTTGAATTAGATCAACTTGAACAAAAGATTGATGCTATTACTTTGGATCAGCCCTTTGTCCCTAACTTTGCCAAAAAGGCTTCTGTATTGTTTGCCTGGAGTACCACACCCTACCGCTCCGAATGGAAGTATGATATTTCTGCTCACAAAAAAATCCTCATCGATGTTGGACATGTCTGCCAGAACCTTTATTTAGCCAGCGAATCCATCGGTGCAGGTGCTTGTGCAATTGGAATCTATGATCAAAAGTTGATAGATGAGATTTTAGAATTAGACGGTGATGAAGAGTTTGTTATCTATCTTGGGGCAGTTGGGAAGAAACGAGAGTAGCTATGAAGGCTAGATGCAGCTTCAGAAGTGAGACATATAAGCCTTTTTCACCCTTCTGGGTGGGGAAGGTTTTTTTGATTATAATCCAGTGTATTTGCCCAACTGCTCAGTCTGAACGAAGAGGAAATCGTAATGTTTAATTGATAATCATTCTCATTGCATATATAATTAACCCAAAGTAAGAGGAAGCAGGGATGTGCATGGAGCGAAGCAATGGACTGAAAGAAGCAGAAACGATTGATGCCCATAAGACGCTTACATGTGAAGGGGTAGATTATAATTATCGTTTTGATGGGGCTCATTTTGAGATTAAACCTCCAGTCGAAATAGGGGAAGGCAGTTGCCGCAGCCTGCTTAGCCATGGGTATATCCAGATGACAGATTTTAATCTCTGTTTTAATCGGGATATCGAAGCGAAGGGCAATTTTAGCACTCCGCGTACAGAGCTGGCATTCTGCATGGGGCATGGCATTGAGTGGGGGACCTCGCTGAAATCGGACTATTTTGTTATAGATACAGGAGAAATCGCGCTGTTTCATGGCGGAGTAAGAAGTGAAAACTGCACATACCTGAGTGGAGCGGGGTACCGATTCATCAGCATAGATATGAGCCCTGCACAATTTGAGCGGATGACCAGTGGTCTGACTGAGGATACACGGCTTCGCATCGGAGCTGGTGCGGGTTTGTTTTTTGGAAAAAATAACATCACACCATCCATCCGCTTCATTTTATCGCAGATTGCGGATTGTTCCTATAGCCATGGCATGCGTGAACTTTATCTGGAGGGCAAAATGCTGGAGCTTATGGCGGTCTATCTCAATGAATCTTTATATGAAGCAGACCGGATTCCACGCTCGGTCAAGCTGTCCAGAGAGGATATGGAGAGCCTGCGGCTCGCTAAGGAGATTTTACAGCGTGATTATTTGCACCCGCCGACGCTTGCAGGCCTTTCTCGCATTATATGCCTCAATGAGTTTAAGCTGAAAAAGGGCTTTAAGGAAATGTTTGGTTATACCGTGCATGCCTACGTTATCGAACAACGGATGCAGAGAGCGCAGCAGCTGCTGGAACAAGGGAGTATGACTGTAAGTGAAGCAGCTTCAAGGGTTGGATACGGTAATGTGAGTCATTTCTCGGCAGCCTTCCGCAAAAAGTTCGGTGTGCGTCCAGGAGAATATCTGATCAGCGGCAGGCAGCGTCTCTTCGGTATTAAGATGTAAGTCCGTATCCTGCACAGATGCTCCTGATTTGGTTAATTATAATCCCTTAAACGGTAGCAATCGTGAACAACGTTCCTATACACTAGTGCACAGAGAATCATTCTCAGTGCACTTTTTTTGCGTGTAATTACCAAGAGTGGGGGAACGGCTGTGAGTAAAACCAAAACCGGCATGCCAAGGCTGCTGGAGATCGCCGGAGAGAAGCGAGGTTTGCTGCTCTTGTCCGGAATATTGTCATCTGTCAGCGCTGTATTAATGCTGATTCCGTTTTTGTCTGTTTATTTCATTTTGGCAGAGCTGCTGCGCCATGCTTCATCGCCTGGACAGGTCGACGGTGCGTATATGATCCGCTGGGGGTGGATTGCACTTGGAGGGTTAATCGGAGGGCTGGTGACTTCGTATTGTGGTATTATGTGCTCGCATATTGCGGCTTTTCGTATTCAATATAATTTGCGTGTGCGAATGACCGAGCATTTGGGCAGATTGCCGCTTGGTTTCCTGAACGGGACTTCAACTGGCGTGGTCAAGAAGACGCTAGAGCAGAATGTCGACAAAGTGGAAAATTTCGTAGCGCATCAGCTTCCCGATTTAGTCAGCGTACTGGCTTCTACGGTGCTGATGATCGTGGCGATGTTTTGGCTTAGTCCGCCGTTGGCGGTAGCTTGCCTGCTACCGATAATTATAGGATTAGGTGTGCAGTCAGCACTTATGATGAGCAGCAGAGGCAAGGCCAGTGTGAAGCAGTATCATGATTCGTTGGAGCAGATCAATACTTCGGCGGTGCAGTATGTACGGGGGATGCCCGCGGTTAAGGTGTTCGGGCAGACAGTGCATTCTTTCAGAAAGTTCTACAGTGATATGACCAGCTACCGCGATTATTGTCTGGAGTATACGGACCGTTATCAAACAGGTTATATCTTATTCAAAACATTGCTGGCGTCACCATTTACCTTTATTTTGCCGGTGGGCGTCTTCATGCTAAGCGGTCGGCCGGATTCCATGTCCTTTGCGCTTGTGCTGTTGTTCTTTCTGATTATGGCACCCGGTGTTTCATCTCCGCTCTACAAGCTACTTCTGCTGGCTTCAAGCACTCGGGATATTGGCGAAGGCGTGGAGCGGATGGACCGTCTCTTGGCACAGCAGCCTGTACCGGAAATAGCAGAACCGCTATCCCCGCATACTTTTGACGTTGAATTTGTGGATGTAACCTTCTCCTACATTGAAGATGCAGGGACTGCAGCGGCGCTCAACGAAGTCTCATTCCGTGCGGAACAAGGGAAGGTTACAGCACTGGTAGGCCCGTCAGGTTCGGGAAAATCGACGGTGGCCAGCTTGGTGCCGCGGTTCTGGGACCCGCAAGTGGGTGCAATCCGCATCGGTGGAGTCGATATTCGCCATATGGCAATCCATGAATTAATGAATACAGTTGCTTTTGTATTTCAGGAAACCTTCCTGTTCTATGACACTTTGTATGAGAATATTGCTGTCGGCAAACCGGGAGCGACTTTGGAGGAAGTCCAGGCTGCAGCCAGAGCGGCACAATGCGACGAGTTCATTACTCGGCTCCCGCAGGGATACGATACGTTAATTGGTGAGGGCGGTGTCTATCTCTCGGGTGGTGAGGAGCAGCGCATTGCAGTAGCTCGGGCTATTCTCAAAAATGCACCAGTGCTCGTGCTCGACGAAGCGACTGCTTTTGCCGACCCAGAAAATGAGTTTCATATGCAGTTAGCACTTACGGAGCTTATGCGCGGCAAGACGGTTATTGTCATTGCTCACCGACTCTCCTCTATACGTGAAGCTGCACAAATTCTGGTGCTGCGGGATGGAGAAATCGTGGAACGTGGAGAGCACGCAGGTTTGATTGAGGCGAAGGGGCTTTACGCAAAAATGTGGTATGCCTACAGTGACGCCGGAGATTGGCATATGGAAAAAGGAGGGGATCAGCTATGAAGGTATTGCATAATATTACTGCCGGTAAACCGCAGCAGTTGCTGAAGCCTGTACTTTTTTCTTTGCTGGCTAATCTAGTTAGTGTGCTGCCGTTCGCGCTTGTAATTGAGGCGGTGCGGTTGATTTTTGCTCCTTATATTACTGTAGGCGCAGAACTTCAGACAGAACGCCTTTGGTGGATCTGCGCAGGGCTTGTCGCCGTCATGGTGCTGATGTTCCTGAGTGAGATTCCCGCCTATCGCACCGCTTACCGCGGGGCATACAATGTTGCTGCACAGGGACGTGCGGAATTAGCAGAACATCTGCGGAAGCTTCCGCTGGGTTACCTGACTCGCCGGGACCCAGGGGATTTAGCCAATATGATGATGGGCGATTTCACGCTCGTTGAGACGGGCATATCACATCTGCTGCCACAGCTTGCGGGAGCTTTTGTACTGCCGATATTTGCACTTGCTGGTTTACTGTTTCTGGACTGGCGGATGGCGCTTTCTATGTTCGTAGCGCTGCCGGTTGCTCTCCTGATCATGTATCTATCGGGCAAGCTGCGGCGGAGACTCGGAGCGGATCATATGAAGGCCAAGCTGAACGCTGCGAACCGCTTGCAAGAATACTTGAACGGTATACGGGTGATGAAGGCCTATAACCTGACGGGAGAACGATTTGTCCGTCTGGATAACTCTTTTAAAACTTTGATGAAGGAAAGTGTGAAGCTGGAAGGGATGTTCGGTCCGGTTATTCTAACCGCTATGGCTCTTCTTCGTGCGGGACTGACCTTAATGGTATACGTAGGTGTTCATCTATTATTAGGCGGGGAGCTCGGTATTTTGCAGTTGGCAGTATTCCTTATTGTCGGCACACGTATTTATGATCCATTGACTACAGCGCTAGCCAATTATGCCGAATTCCGCTACAACGAACAAGCGGGTGAACGTATAGTAGATCTGCTCCGTCAGCCGGTAATGACAGGTGCTACGAGTCCTCTTCCTAAAAGCAGCACCATTCGGTTTGACAATGTAACCTTCAGCTATGGAGGAGAGCCTGTTCTCAAAAATTTAAGTCTGGAAATGCCGCAAGGTTCACTGACTGCAATTGTGGGCCCTTCAGGCAGCGGCAAGAGTACAGTGCTGCGCCTGATCTCACGTTTCTATGATCCTGAAGAAGGGAGCGTTCTGCTAGGTGGGCGCAACATCAAGGATATTGATCCAGAACATCTGCTAGGATCCGTATCGGTGGTGTTTCAGGATGTGTACCTGTTCCAAGATACCATCGGGAACAACATTGCTTTTGGGCGGCCGGGGGCGTCGCGTCGGGATATTCAGCAGGCAGCGCAAATGGCTCACTGCCATGATTTCATCATGAAATTACCGCTTGGTTATGATACGCCGGTAGGCGAAGGCGGCAGTACGCTGTCCGGAGGGGAGAAGCAGCGAATTTCCATTGCCCGTGCGATTCTCAAGAACGCTCCAATTGTGCTGTTGGATGAAGCTACTGCATCGCTTGACCCGCAGAATGAGGCCGAAATCCAGAAAGGAATTGATGCGTTGATTACGGGCAGAACCGTCATTGTTATCGCCCACCGGTTGAAAACCATACGCGGTGCGGACAACATTATCGTACTGGAAGACGGTCGGCTGGTCGAGCAGGGACGACATGAAGCCTTACTGTTGCGCGGCGGACTGTACGACCGGCTCTGGAAGCTGCAACAGCAATCCGTTGGATTCCGCATCACATCTTAGGCAATGCTCGGCACATTTTAGGAGGGAAACGTATGGCTATAACAAAGGATGAATCCGCTTGGCCGATCATAAGCCTTAGTTTGGGGGAGGCGTTTGATCAGGAGACAGTAGAAGAATATATCGCTTATTGGGAAGAACTGCTCGCGCGCCAATCTGCCTTCGGCCTGCTGATGGTGCATTCTGCTGAGAAAAACACACGTCCAGAGCGTGCGGTCACACAGCTGTATATGAACTGGTGCAAGATGAACAAGCGGGAAATCGCCCAATATTGTTCAGGCATCGCGGTCGTAATGCAGAATGCAAAGTTGCTTGCTGTCTACAAGCCAGTTACAGCGTTGTCCACTAAAAGAACCTACGGCTGCCCCGGAGGCGCCTTCTCTGGAGAGGCTGAGGCGATAAGGTGGCTGGAGGAGCAATTGACTAAGACACCCTCAGGTACGAAAACCTAATATAGCTGCCCATATTTTGGGGATACACATTTAAGCTTTCTTCACCTTTTTGGGTGGGGAAGGCTTTTTTTATCTAGAAAGATAAGAATCCGCCAACCCCTCACAACCAACGTGTCAGAGTAAGCTTTTTGAAATATAAATGGGGTGTGTTGGATGAAGATAAATAATAATTATTTGAAAGAAGAATTAAACCAAGAAGTTTGTAGAGGAATTAGGTTTTCAAACATTAGAGGACGATCTCTAGCCAATGGTTATTTCAAGTGGTCGAAGAGATGATGGAATTCTTTATTATTGACTTGCTGAAGTTACCTGATGACCAACCAATCCTAATAGATTTAGGAATAATGCCTGAATTTATATTACCGTTTATCCCGGAAGAGAGAATGCACTAAGCTGGGCATCAAAACCATAGAAAGAACACCAAACATGAGCGTAGAAGAACAATTTAGGTTAGTTCGTGAACATTTTAAAAATGTAGGGATGACCGAAAGGTATACCTACTCAAAGAAACCATTTCTTTGTCAGGGATGGTTTCTTCATAACTAGAAAAGTACACAGGTATGCCCGTATAATAAATAGGAGCAAGTAATTGGAAGTAGATTGATGATGAGGGGAGAGAAGACATGTTTTTCTTTAAAAAAAATAAAGGCATCACAAAAGAGGAGCTACAGGCCTTGGTTGAAGGCTTGGAGCAGGCTTATATGGATAAGGATGAAGAAGGTTTGAGCAAAAGATTTCATCCAGATAAAAGGGGAATGTCCTTTTTAAATCACTTTCAATTAATGATGACATTTCAAATCTATAATATAAAATCTGAAATTCTCGAATTTGAATTGCTGTCAATGGATGCCACTAAAGCAGTCTTTACATACACTCGGAAGCACATTCATACCTGTATCAACCCCGCCGATGAACGTGAGGAAAAAAGAAATCAAATTATCAGTTATTACGTTGAGGCTGTGAAGGAGAATGGTTCAATTTGGATTACGAGGTACAGCTCTTATAGCACGATTTTTGTAGATAAGAAGGGTGATTTCCTTAGTGGTGTGGATGCGGTCATTCCTCCTGGAGAAGAGATCAATTCAGGCATTGCGCGATTCATCCCGTATTTTCAGCTTGATAGCTATGTACCTGCAACCTTCCATGTCTACAGTAACAGTCAATTTATCGGATATTATCCGTTAGGAGAATACCATCGGTACGAACCTTCGCATACGTTCACGATTAATTATTTTGATAAGATAGAGGCATCTTCTGTAGAGAAGCATACAGCGGATTATATCTCCCAAGAAACCTTGTTGACTGCTCAAGTACTGCATCAGACTGTTAATAGCTCTATAGTGGAGACGCAGTTGATGAACAATAATGTATTAGAACATGAACTTGTTACCAGCCTGCTTACGAAGGATGGGTTCTATATGATTAGATTTCTGTATGACAAAGGGGAGCCGATCCCGCCAGAGGAGCGAGAAAAGTGGAAGCGTGAGATGGTCACTTTAATAGAAAAAGAGCACAGCAGTTAACACAGAAACTTGCCGTTACAGACAATACGCGAACCGTATCCTAAGTAACGATAAGTTTTTTTGGTAATAATGAGAGAAAAGGAGAGATGAAAATGTCCTATATCGTTGATTTTAAAAATGTGTCTACGGTTGGGTTAGAATCTTCACCTGTAGTAGATGCACTTGCTGGTCTGCGTGCTAATGAGGCCCGTTACTTTATGAACAAATACAAACATGAGTTTACGGTTGTACGAGCCAGCGAAAGTCAGGAGACCCTTGATTATGTGAACCGAATTTTAAAAGAAGAACGCGATATTGAGTTTGCGGCCAAACCTTTAGAAACATCGCGTTTTCAAGTGGAAAATATTAAATTCGCTTATGTCTTTTATGAGGATGGTCTTGCGGTGAACGTTATGTATACGGTGGATGACCCTAAGAAGCGGGCTGTTGGTTTTAAGCTTTCTGAGGGGATGGAGATCCCAAAGGAGCTAGAAGAGAAGTTTAAGTTTGCTAGGCAGAAGTCCAAGCTAGCCGGAACAATTCGGGGTTCGTTTTTTGTAATTAAAGGAGAGTATTAAGGTTAGCAAAATTGCAACTTAATCAATGAGAGGGCCATCCTGTAAAAGGATGGCCCTAAATCTTGCCGATATAGATAATTTGCGTAGGTTATCTATGGGAATGGACTCTCATTCAAGAGGCCGAATTTATTATATAGGGCAACGAAAACTGGAGTTGCGAGCGTACTTCATAATTATTTTGCATGAATAGCTGAAACGGTAGAATGTACGGTATAAATCCCGTAGATAAGAGCTGGAGTAGCTGAAACGGTGGAATGTACGGTATAAATCCCGTAGAAAAGAGCTGAGGTGGCTGGAACGGTAGAATGTACGGTATAAATCCCGTAGAAAAGAGCTGAGGTGGCTGGAACGGTGAAATGTACGGGATAAATCCCGCAGATAAGAGCTGAGGTGGCTGGAACGGTAGAATGTACGGGATAAATCCCGTAGAAAAGAGCTGAGGTGGCTGGAACGGTGGAATGTGCGGTATAAATCCCGCAAATAAGAGCTGAAGTAGCTGAAACGGTGGAATGTACGGGATAAATCCCGTAGAAAAGAGCTGAGGTGGCTTGGCTATATCGACTTGGTTGGAGACTCTCCGGGGGCATCAGATTTGATCCATTCAAATGTGTTCGACAAGTCACCTATCATTTGACAATGATAATGGTTATCGTTTACGATTTTGGTTTGTATAGGGATTTGCAGCTGCAAAGGGTTAGCATGCTTTTGGACTTGGGAGGTTTAACAGTGAATTGGGAAGAATACATCCAGGTATGGGACGCTTCATGGATTCAACTGGTGGATATTCGCCAACATGTGATACGTAGACAGAGTAAACAGCAACATATACTCCCAGCTAGTTGTTTTATATTTGTCGTGTCGGGGCAAGGTGCGATCTGGTTGGATGGTAATAGGCATTCCTTAGAACGATTCTTTGTTTTACATGCGGGAAAAGGAAGTAACATCAAGTTCGAGGTTGGACATGAGGATGTCACATACTATTACATTTTATATAGAGGTAGTATTTCTACTAAAGCTAGTAAAACAATATTGAAATCCTATCATATAAATAACCCTTTTCATCTGCAATATGCATGTAAACCAAATTCTCCGGTTGTTTTATACCGTCATGCGGAATCGATGTATGAGGAATGGAATCGCAGACCGGCTATGGAACGGTTCCAGGCGAAAATCCAGTTTTATCAGTTTGTATATACACTTGTCCAGCAGTTACAGCTTCAAGGAGTTGCCCCCAAAGAAATAGATTTAGTGGAACAGATCATTCAATACATTCACAAACATTATTATGAACCTATTTCACTTGAATCTATGGCAGAAGTATGGAATTATAGCATTCAATACTTATCGAGGCAGTTCAAACGCCGTACAGGGAGAAGTCCCATTGAATATGTAATTCAGACCAGGATGGCTAAAGCGAAGGAGTTACTGATTCAAACCGATGCCACCGTACAGGAGATTGCTGTAAGCGTAGGTTATAGTGATGTCTTTTATTTTACCCGTCTGTTTAAGAAGCAGGTTGGGACAACGCCAGTTCAATACAAAAATAAGGTGAAGTCAGGTTTGATCGTTTCAGATAGTCCATGGCAAGAGTTCTTATCCTCCATGGGCAAATATTCTTCTGCTTGTTATATTGATGATGATAATCATTATCAATTAAAACTTGAAGGGGATAAACAGATGTTAAAGGGGATCGAAACGAAAAAAGGATTAATGCTAATGCTTGTGCTTACACTGTTACTTACAGCTTGCGGAAATGGGAACACTAGCCGTAATAGCAATGCGGGAGCAGAACCAACACAAAGTAAACCTTCCAATCAGGCCATTGAAAATACGGGTTTACGGAAAATAACAACGGTCATGGGGGATGTTAATGTTCCAGCCAATCCACAACGTGTTGTAGTTGATTGGGATTTGGGACCAGTCTTAGCAGTTGGGGTAGTACCGGTTGGAGCATCAAATACCCAACTGGAGTATTCTCAGTTTCTCAAACCTTTCTTAGATGAGACGGTACAAGATATAGGGGCGGAAGGAAGTATTTCTTTTGAAAAAGTATTAGAGCTAGCGCCAGACGTCATCATAACCTGGAATAAAGATGCTTATAGTAACTATTCTAAGATCGCACCGACCGTATTATTTGATACAAGTAAATACGCAACGATTCAAGAAGAGATTACAGCTATGGGAGAAATTCTGGATCGAGAAGAAGAGGCTAAACAGTTTGTGGCAGATTTCGAAAAACGTAAAATAGCTGCCCGCGAAAAAATTAATAATGTACTTGCAAAAGATGCAACTATTTCTATCGTAGATTATATCACCGTAGAGAAATTTTTAATGGTCATTGGTAATCAGGGTGAGAGAGGCGGCAGAGCTACTTACGATATTTTGGGTCTGAATCCCGCTCCAAAAGTTCAAAGTGAAATCATTGATAAGGAAATGAGCCGGGTTGAAGTTTCTTGGGAAACGGTAAATGATTATGTAGGTGACTACGTTATTGTCCTTACCGTAAAGGACAAAGAACCGCCTAAGTTGCCAGCAACATGGAAGATGTTGGATGCAGTCAAAAACAATCGAATGATTGAGATTGATATGGAAAAATATTTTGCAGCAGATTCATACTCCTCCTTATTACAAGCCGAAGATATTGCCGACAAATTATCGAAGCTGGCTTCATCAAAATAACCTTATTGGATTGAACCTACCTGAAGCCATCTAAATATAAAGACGAAGCCTATTATGGCTTCGTCTTTTGTAGTTTTGCATACCCTTTTACAAATGAACTATTGCACCGAAAGTACAGTCTCCAGCTCAGGGATATATTCCTTGACCATATTGTTGTCTTCCCACAGTCCTTTAGTCCCAGCTGGGGCTTGACCTTCGGAAACGACTAAGTACGGTTTGACGGTTACGGTATTCGGTATAGTCTTGAAGGGTTCAAAACGAACATTATAAGATTCGCTTAAGGGGTGAGCACCGATGGGCTTCAGTTGAACGCCACGTTCATCCACAATGTCAAATTGAAGAGCGATGACGCCCCCGTTAGCACCCTTATATTTCGAAGGGATAGAAGCGAGCATTTCTTCTACGCTCTGGCCCGGTTTGGTTTTGTACTCAATGGATACCTGCGTTGTGATTGGGGTGATTTCCACCTTACTGATCTGCAAGTTAATGTTATCGTGATGCTTGGTCTCCTCTGAAGTTAGTGCGGTAACAGGCGTTGATTTGGTAACAGGCAGAACGAATTCGAACGGGACATCGTAACCCTTTAACGTTACATTTACAGTCAAGTCAAACTGATCAGGGAACTGGACAGTCTGTGTTGTTGTGCTCGGATCATAATAAGTGTTCAAAACCTGAACCATTATGCTGGAAGCAGTCTCACCATCCATGTGTTCGTAACTCCAGAGCAGAGGTTGACCTTTATAGAGAACCTCAAACTTATCCACCGCGCCTTTATTGGCATCTGAAGGCGGCGAATTGGGCTCCGAAGCCAAACGGTTTCCAGGAGTGGTTAGGTTCATAAGAATTCGGGTTCCGTCAAATAACAACGTTGGGATATTCATGGTCACCTCGCTATGGGTCACGCTTTGGTTTACGTTTGTGATGAAATCCCCGGCTTGTTGAACACCGGGATCTAAGTTTTTTTCGCCCCATAATGAATAGATTTGTCCCAAAACCGGAATTTGCTTGAGTGCACCAGCCATTGCGGGCGATACAAAGCCGGAAGCAAGGACTGTAACTCCAAGAATTGCAGCGGCTGCAGTGGAAATCAACCACTTATTAAAAGTTCTAGATGCATCCATCTTTCTCTGAATGGGGGAAGTGGAATTATCGGTCTCCCTGATGATTTGGTAAGTCTCATTCACTTTGGAGCGGGCAATATCCGATAACTGAGCGGGAAGTAGGCTTTGGCAGTTCTTTAACTGTTCTTCTAACTTAGTGTTTACCATGTCGCAACTCCATTTCTTGATTGAATTGAGATGAATGCTTTAGCTTTTTGCGGGCGCGATGCAGCCGGGTCTTCACAGCAACCGTAGAAATTTCGAGAATGTCGGAAATTTGACGGATCGGCATGTCCTGTAGGTAATGAAGGTGAATGACAATCCGGAGGTTCTCCTCAAGATGTTGAACGGCATCCCATAATTCGATTTTCTCATAATCCTTGGAAGTGGAAGGAACTTCGGGAAGCTCTCCATAAGGGAGGGCTCTTGAGTTGTTTTTGAGCATTTTATTGCATTCATTAATCAGAATCCGGAAGATCCACGTTTTGAAAAAAGCGGGCTCTCTGAGTGTATGGATGTTCTTAAAGGCTTTAAGCATCGTCTCCTGCAGGGCATCTGCACAATCTTCTTCTTTGTTGACGATGGACCTTGCAGTTCTGTATAAAGGTAACTCTATCTCCTGCATCAACTGCACGAATGCTTCAGGGTCTCCAGCTTTGGCTTTGACGACAATAGGATCTATATGCAAAGATTTACCTGCTTTCTTGACTAGAAGTCTTAGGATGTTCGTAACGTTACTTAAATATTAGATCGGGTAGGTAGCTAGAAGGTTACCACAAACATGATTCCATTCTCCGCATCTCGCAATGCTAGCAAGGGGAGGAATTGGTTTTTTTTTCACAAAAAAATCGCCGTTCAAATTCCCTGTCAGGAATCGGACGACGATTTTCAAAAGCTAGTCAGTTAGTCAATCAATCAATCAATCAATCAATGATATAAATGACCCATTCCCCTTGATCGTTTGGCCGAATAGCGTATAGCATTTTTACATTTTCAACGGTCTCTTCTGCCATATCCAAGCGTTGTCCGATTACCGTTATATTCACCTGATGTTCGTTGGGTAACATGGAATCGATGTTTTCGATGTCTGTGAATTTGTACTGATATTGTTCGTCATAATAAGGTTCCATAGCATCTGCTAGTTTTTTGTTTACGAACCCGGATTGATAAAGTGTGTGGTCATGCTCAACCAAAGCAGTTAGGTTTTTTTCCAGCACTTCAAGTGCGGGGAGATCATACTCTGTCAATTGATCTGAATATGATTTCAGATTTATCGACAATTCTGCCTTAAAGCTGGTTTCATTTGGCTGCTTGGGTTCTGTGTTTTGCGGCTTCTGCGTATTCATCGCTGGACTATGAGTTGGCGTATTTGCTCCTGTGCTCGGCTCCTCGATGGGTTTAACGTCCCCTGCACATGCTGCCAGAAAGATTAAAGACATCAACATGAGCATTCTTGTAATAGTTTTTAACATCTAACCCCACCTTTTCAAGGATATGTTAGTTAGTCGCGTGAAAATATGGAGAAGTTTCAAGGGTTGAATGAAGCCCGAAAAAGCGGATTAAATCGCTAGTTTTTGTGGATCATCTACAGAGTAACGTCCGCTTACCGCAAGCATGATTGTAGAAATAATGACGAGTATGAAACAGAGCACAAATGAGTACCGGTACCCAACAACACTAGCTAATAACCCGCCAACAAGACTGCCAATCAGTCTGCCGATCGTGGATGAATTAGAGTAGAGCGTGGATGCATACCCAGGCATGTTTGGAAGCAGATCCTGAATGTAGCTAATGCCAATCGCTGAAATAACGGCAACAAAAAAGGCAAGCAAAATTTGGGCTGCAAGCATTTGCCACATCGCGCCTGAGGTAATGACAACAAGATAATAAGCTCCTCCTAGAATGGCCCCGCACATCATCAGGATGCGGTTACTGTATTTCGCACTAAGTAGTCCCAGCATGATCATAAAAGGAATTTCCAGCGCAGCACAAATACTGCTGACTAAACCGACATCGCTTGTTGTTCCCCCTAGATTGTTAGTAATAAAGAGGGCAGTATTGATGCTACTCGTCCAGTGGGCTACATACATGAGTATCATAATCAGAAAAGGAAGCAGAACATTACGGTTCTGACCCAACCGGAAACTTTTTACTTTTACTTCTGCAGTACTGCTTTTCACTTCTGTATTTGATTTCAGGAATAGCGAAATAAGTAAGGCAACCAGCAGGAATACTCCGATGGTGCCCGAGAAGATCCCCTTAAACCCAACAGCAGCAATTAGCAGAGTACCGATTAAAGGACCTGTAATAAAGCCGAGAGAGAAAGCAGAACGCAAGGTAGAATTTGCAAACGCAGTATCCGTAAAATCGCTCTTATTCACTGCTTCTCTAGCTATGGCGAACAATTGAGGCATCCCTGGTGCACCGAGGGCGGTGAACACAATCATGTAGATGAATAAGATCGTAAAATCCCCAATGAGCAAGTATCCGCTATAAGCCAGAGCATTACAGAGCGTGGAGACAAGGTAAATGTTTCTTCGATTTAAGCCGAGGTCAGAGCGTCTTCCGATTAGTGTACTGATCCATATCCCGGCAATTAACGTGGTGGCCAGAAAAACACCAAACAGCCCGACAGATACTCCAAGCTGTTCCGTAAAATAAATGGATAAAAAGGGTGCGCTGAGTGAAATCCCCATCCCCTGCAGTAACATACATAAAAAGAGTAAGCCATAAGAGGGAATCGAAAATAGTGCAGTTAGTCGTTTGAACATGTTGTGAAAGTACTCCTCTATATTTGTTTAGATATTTCATAAAAAAAAGCCGTTGAAATTGATTCCAACGGCTTTTTGTATGCTTGTTTTTTTCAAGACCTTATTCAACATCATAATTGATCAGAAAGAATAAGTCTATACTTTCGGCTGGATTTTATTTACTATTGTGAAGCCGGCAAAACCTAATAAATGGAGTGTTGTTAATGGACGCTGCTTGTCATCTCGATAAGGCTGACTTACAGGATTATATTAGTAGGGTTTTTGGCAGCAGTTATTTCGTTGCTCGTGTTTCGCGCATGCATGGCGGCGCACAAAAGGTGGTCTACAAGATTGAGTGCAGTAATGGATTTTCCTGCGTTTTGTATGTGTGGGATCTTTCTATGAATTATTTTAAAGAAGAAAAAGCGAATGAAGATATAAATGAACAATCCTATGGAAGTCATTTATTCGAATTAAATAACAGGTACTTAACACAACATGGAATTCAGACCCCTGCTCTTTATGATCTGAATAAGGCAAGAGATCGTTACTCTTTCGATTATGCTCTGGTTGAATATATAGATGGAAGAATGGCAGAAACCTATTTTCATCATCCCGAGTTACGTGTTCAAGATAAAGTTTTTCAGCGTGTGGGGGAAATGCTTACTGCTATGCATACCCACGAGAGGCATGTTTTTGGGAAAGCAAATGCTAACGAGAGCAGCATGGGGCAATGTCATTTATTACAAATGGAAAATGCGAAAGTGCAGCTAGCCTATGCCTCCCAACATATTGAGAAGATCAGGTCTAATCAAAGCAAACTGCTCGATAAGTTGTACGAGCTTGAATCAAAAATTCAACCCAGACAGCAATATGGGTTTATTCACGGGGAACTGGGTCCTGACCATGTTATGGTTAATGATAAACTGGAGCCCTTTTTGATCGATATCGAAGGGGCAATGTACTATGATATTGAGCATGAACATAGTTTTTTGCAGATGAGATTTGGGGATTTCTACCGGTACTTAAAGAACGATGCTCTGGATCATGATAGGTTGTTATTTTATCAATTCCACCATCATGTCTCCTTAACTTCAGGTGGATTAAAGCTGCTGCATAGAGGATTTCCTGATCAACAATTCGCCCAAGGCCTAGCTGATTATCAATCGGAACGCGCGCTGAGGTTTATCGAAGGATGAACTAAACAAGGTGTTTGGATTGATAACCTACTGCATGTCCTCGAAAGTAACCTATTAGCCTTCTTCACCCTTTAGGGTGGAGGAGGTTTTTTCGTTATACAACTACAAGGCATAATAAAAGACCGCATCCACTGAAATTACTTCCAGAACTGGCGGTCTGATATCTTCGTTATGAATCAATCTTTATCTGAAAGGGTTAATTAATGAAATTTAACGGTCTTGATGCGAGCCTCTTCTTCATAGCTAAGTGGTTTCGGAGATTGCGGAGTGTGCAGATGGCGCTCCACGGAGTACTCCATTTTCCGGTAGTCCTCATTACCTGTATTCAATGTTGGATTCCAGTTTTCTGTCACCCAATTTTTAAGTTCCTTAAGTCCTGCTAGCATTTCCTCCAGCCTCCTTTGGCGAAGAAACAAAATAGATTTTGTTGTTCTTTGTTTACGCTTTCATTATAATCCTAAACTCCATTTTTTAAAAGGTGTGTCCGTCTGAAAAACACAGATTATTCAGTGAACATTGTGTGTTATTTAGGTTTTGTGCTTCATCTGGAGAGAAGTGTCTCCCTGTAGGAGACATTTTTAACGAAGCTGAAAGGATACTCATTAGTACCACTTTTTTAAATTATTTTACATCCGTATATCCAACAAATACTGCCCTGAAGAAATAAATTTAGGGTGGAGAATTTACAGGATTATTTTCTAATGAATATGGAAAAATAAATGATTATTAGCTGCGAGTTGCACTGAAAACCATTATTTTGCTAATCATAAATAAGATTGGTGGAAATAAATTTTATTTTTCAAAAAATAGAGAAAATAATTTACAAAAGCAAAATATAATGATATTTTGTTTATGTAGAAAAGAAACCGCTCACAACTTAAGGGGGATTAACAATGACACTCACAAAGTTCCACGGAATTATACCTGCCTTTTATGCCTGCTATGACGATCAAGGAAATATTTCGGAATCCCGGACGCATGCTTTATGTGATTACTTATTTGAAAAAGGAGTTCAAGGTGTATATGTGGGAGGCAGCTCAGGAGAATGTATTTACCAGAGTCTCGACGAACGCAAAGCGGTACTAAGCTACGTAGCTAGTAACCTGAAAGGTAAAATGACACTGATTGCCCACGTGGGTGCCCCTTCCACTAGAGATAGTATTGAGTTAGCGAAACATGCTGCAACCTTAGGATACGATGCATTATCCGCAATCCCGCCTATATATTTCAAGTTACCTGATAGTGCAGTCTATAAATATTGGAGCGAGATTATGGAGGCAACCCCTCTAAGCTTCATCATCTACAACATTCCTCAGACTACTGGATATACACTGACTCCGTCCCTATTTGAGAAGCTGCTTGCGAACAAAAAGGTGATTGGTGTGAAGAACTCCTCCATGCCGACTATGGATATTGAAAGATTCAAAAGAGTGGGTGGAAAAGATGTAGTGGTATTTAATGGACCGGATGAACAATATGTTGCGGGAAGAATCATGGGAGCGGATGCGGGAATCGGTGGAACCTATGCGGTTATGCCTGAGCTGTTCCTGCAAGCTAATGAATTTGTTAAGGCTGGTAAGTTCGAAGAAGCTGGACAAATTCAAAGCGATATCAACGATATTATCATCGCCCTTTGTTCGCTGAAAGGTGCCATGTATGCCGGAATAAAAGAGATTCTAAAATTAAGAGGCGTAAACATTGGTAGCGTAAGAGCACCGCTTGAGGCAGTAGCCGCTGAAGATGCTGGTCCGATCGCAGACATTATGAAATTGATTGATCAAGCTATTGAAAGATATTGCGGTTAAGACAAATGAAGAAATCCATCGTATGCTTTGGCGATTCTAATACTTGGGGCTACGACGCAGAGACAGACCGCAGATTTAAGGATGATATTCGTTGGACGGGAATTCTTCATACAGAATTGGGTGACGCCTACCGTATGATCGAAGAAGGGCTTCCCGGCAGAACAAGTGTCAGTGAGGACCCTCTATTTGAAGGACTTTCTGGAATTTCCTATATCTATCCCTGCCTGATGTCACATTCGCCATTAGACTTGGTTGTGATCATGCTTGGGACCAATGATACAAAAGAAAGGTTCGGACTAACTTCTTATAACATCGCACAAGGTATTGTTAGGCTGGCTCTTAAAGCTAAAGGTAGCGGTGCAGGACCTGAGGGGAAGACTCCAGAGGTTCTAGTAATCGCGCCCCCTCCGATTGGAGCAGAGTATATTCATACCCCTATTGGCAAACCAATGGGTAGCGGATGTAGTGAGAAGTCTATGGAGCTCGCTGAGCATCTTGCAGCTTTGCTAACGGGAACTGGTATCCACTTTGTAGATTCCAGAGACCATGTATCGATGAATGAAATTGATTATATGCATCTTGATCCGCAAGGACATCGCAGCTTGGCCGATTTAGTGCAATACCATGCCAAACGGATTTTAAATTAAAAGTTCTATGCTTTCGAAGCGAGTTTTGTACGAAGAGATTCAGAGAAGATAATGCTCACAAAACTTTAAGCGTATGCTTTCGATGCGAGTTTTGTACGTAGCGATTCAGAGAAGGTAATGCTCACAAAACTTTTAGGGAGGTTTATAAATGAAGAAAAAACGTTTACTCTCGGCAATGCTTGCGCTAATGGTGATTATTTCTTTAATTTCAGGTTGCTCAGGTAACAATGCTGCGAGTTCTAATACATCCGATAATTCTTCTGCGTCTGGGAAGGAAAAAGTGGCGATCAGAGTATGGCTGACTCCACAGTGGAAGGGTGTTGTGGATGCCACGGAGGCAGGCGCGGACTATGATAGCTTCCTAAAGCACGCCGCTGAGAAATTCAAAGCACAATATGATAAATACGATGCAGATATTCAAATAGAGGTCATTGCTGGAGATCAGCGCGATCAATTGCTTAACGTTAACTTAAGCGGAGGAACACCTCCAGATGTGTTCTTTGAGAGTGTATTCCCGATGGGGGATTACGTTCACCGGGGAGCATTGGTTCCTTTGACCGACATCATTGATGAAGACGCGAAAAGCGATATTGCTCAAAACTACTGGGACGCTGTAACGTTCGGAGAAGATATTTATTTCTATCCATTCCAGCACAACCCAGGCACCTTGGTTTACAACGCGGACATGTTTAAAGCAGCAGGCTTAGAAAAGTTTGTAGGTGAAGAATCCGAAATCAAAACTTGGAACTTGGATGAATATCAACAAATTCTTGAGGGTCTCAAAAACAATCTGCCGAAGGATAAGTATTCCAATGCATATCCAATGGCATTATTCGCTGTAAATAATCAGGGCGATACATGGAACCTTGCCTATATGAGAATGTTCGGCAATAAGTTCTTTGATGATCAAGGCAACATTGTCCTGAATGATGAGAACGGAGTTAAAGCTGCAACTTGGCTGAAAAACCTATATGACGGCGGATATACAAATCCAGGCGCAGAATCTGTTTCTTCTAATGATGCCAATGCTATGTTCCAAAATCAGCAATTAGCGATCAGTTTCACTAACCCAATTCTGTTTAATGGTACGAAAGCAAATATGGCGGACGGTACGGCAGCGAAATTCGATATGAGACTTGCTAATATTCCGTCGGAAAGCGGAGATCCTCTATCCTTTACTTATGTAGTAGGCGCTAGTGTATTCAAGTCCAAAGATGCTAAGAAGACTGAAGTAGCTAAGGATTTCGTGAAGTTCTTCTCAAGCGATCCTGAGTTAGTTAAATCCTCTAAGAATGGTATTCCTGTAAGAAGTTCTGTAGCCGAAGCGCTTAAAGCGGAGAATCCACTGTTTGCAGCTTACGATGCCAACTCTAAATATTTGTTCAACTTCACAGGCAACGTTCCAGGATACAGCCAATTAAGAGAGGTCTTATATCCAGAGCTACAAGCACTTTACATGGGAGCTAAGACACCGGAACAGTTTGTGCAAGATTATCAGGCAAGTGGCAACAAGGTGATTGAGACCAATAAAGCTGGCTCTGTAATTTTCCAATAATCTAAGACCAGATAAACAATACACGATTGACAGCCTTTAGGGTCTGAAGAGACTCTAGGGCTGTTAATTAGAAAGGTAAACGATATGAAACTACGTAGTAATTACCTAAAAGAGAATATTACAGGTTATCTGTTTATTTTACCTCAGATGATAGTATTCTTAGCCTTTCTTGTCTATCCGATCTTAGAAGGGATGCGGCTGAGTCTATACCAGATTAATTATGACAGCGAGAAGTTTGTGGGTTTTGCCAATTACACCACATTGTTTAATGATCCGGTATTTTTTAAGGCTACCATCAACACCGTTGTGTTCGTAATATTTATCGTTCTACTTACAGTGGGGTTTGCATTGTTCGTAGCCTCTGCGGTATTTGATAAGAATGCTAAGTACGTTTCCTTTATTAGAGGAAGTTATTATATCCCGGTAATGGTGTCCATGGTGGTTATGAGTATGGTCTGGAGCTTTTTGCTGAATCCGGCTAACGGACTTATCTCTTATCTATATAAAGACATGGGACTAGGGACGATTAATCTGCTGGGAAATCCAAAGACGGTTCTGCCAGTCGTGATATTTGTAACCTTCGCAACTAACGTGGGCCAGGCAATTATTCTGTATATAGCTGCGATGATTGGTGTCTCGAAAGAGCTTTTTGAAGCAGCAGAAATCGATGGTGCTAGCAGATGGCAAGTGATTACAAAGATCCTGATTCCTTCGGTAGGACCTACAACAACTTATATTACGATTATCAATATTATTGCCGTATTAAAAATCTTTGTAGTTATTCAGTTATTGACCGGTGGCGGACCGAACAATTCCTCCGTAACGCTGATGTACTACCTTTATAATAGTGCCTTTAAATATAACCAACTCGGTGTAGCTTCTGCGGTAGGGGTTATCATGTTCGTGATTACATTGATATTGTCTGTGCCACAGCTACGAAGCATGATTAAGGTGAAGTGAGGGGGAATACAACATGTCGAAGATTAAAAACAAGAAAAAGAGAGAGAAGTTTGATGTGATATCGAATGTGATCATTATCCTCTTCGCACTCCTTAATCTTTTTCCACTATATTGGTTATTCACAAGTTCACTCAAGAACAGCTCGGATGTTGTGAAGATGCCTCCAGACTGGTGGCCCAAATCGATTACATTCTCCAACTATGTGGATGTATTTCAGAACCAGCCGGCTTTAAGATGGACGTTTAATAGTATTTATGTATCTGGTATTTCTACTATTTTGGTTATTGTTGTAGGCTCTATGGCCGCCTATGCGTTCTCAAAGATTAATTTTAAAGGTAAAAATATAATCTTCATTATCTTTATATCAAGTTTGATGATTCCTAAAGAAATTATGATAGTACCCTTATTCCGGATCACCCAACAATTTGGAATGGTAAATAGTTATAACGGTATGATTTGGCCGAACGTGGCGGGTGCATTTGGAGTGTTCCTATTAAAGGGATTCTTCGATTTAACCCCTAATGCCTTAAGAGAAGCCGGGAGAATAGATGGTGCAAATGAATGGAGAATCTTCACGCGCATCATGTTGCCTATTGTCAAACCTGGTATTGGAGCCTTATTTATTCTGAATTTCGTGCAAGTCTGGAATGATTATTTGTGGCAGCTGGTTATAGGCCAAGAGAACAAAATGAAAACATTAATGGTTGGTACTGCGACCTTAATGCAGGATTTGAATCCTAATTTCGCTTATAAAATGGCCGGAGCTACCATCGCTGCAATTCCGATGTTGCTAGTGTTCATGTTATTCCAACGGTTCTTCACCAATGGGATTACGGCAGGAGCAGTTAAAGAATAAATAAAAATGTGGAGTGGGTTACTGATGAATACTGAAAATAATGTACTTAAAAAAATAAAACATAAACTAGTCGTCTCCAGTCAAGCCTTACCAGAAGAACCGCTGCATAGCCCGTTTATTATGGGGAGAATGGCTTATGCTGCTTACTTAGGCGGGGCTTCTGGAATTCGGGCAAACAGCGTAGCGGATATTCAAGAAATCAAAAAGCAAGTGAATCTGCCGATCATTGGGATAATCAAAAAGGTGTATGAAGGCTCTGAAGTCTTTATTACACCCACTCAAAAGGAAGTCGATGAGCTGTACCGCGAAGGGGTAGATATCATTGCTATGGATGCTACAGACCGTATTCGCCCGGACGGATCTACTATTTCTGAACTTTTTCCACTTTTAAAAGAGACCTATAAAGATCAACTGTTTATGGCGGATTGTTCTACATTTGCGGAAGCTGCGAAGGCTGTTGAGCTGGGATTTGATCTGATAGGAACTACCTTGAGCGGTTATACAGAGGCTACTAAAGGCCGCAACTTGCCAGATTTTGAATTGGTTCAGCAAATCGTCAACAACTTCTCTGTTCCCGTTATAGCTGAAGGTGGGGTTTCCACTCCTGAAGAATTAAAGACCATGTTTGATTTAGGTGTGTATTCAGCAGTGGTTGGCTCTGCGATCACGAGACCGATGGAGATTACGAAACGGTTTGTGAACGCTATTCAGTAGAACGCCAGAGAGGGTAGATGGGAATGAGAATTGTAGCCGTAGATATTGGCGGTACCAATACCAAGATGTGTATATGCGATAAACAGGGGAATGTACATGACTTCAAGGAGTATGCAACAGAAAGCTACTTGGGGGGACCCCATGTAATCTCAAGAATGCTGGAAAAGATTGCAGAATACGATCATTTTGATGCCATTGCCATAAGCACCGCGGGCCAAGTTAATGCAGAAGAAGGATTTATTGTCTATGCTAACGAAAATATACCTAGATATACTGGAATGAAAATTAAGGATATTGTCACCCATCATTTTCATAAACCTGTTATGGTAGAGAACGATGTGAATTCAGCAGCATTAGGCGAAGCTTATTATGGAGCTGCTCAGAGCTTTAACAATTTCTTATGTCTAACCTTTGGCACAGGCATTGGCGGTGCGATCGTCATTAATCGCCAAATCTATAAAGGGGCTAATGGGGTAGCGGCTGAATTTGGCCATATCTTTACTCACCCATTGTCGGCCCCATCCGGAGTAGAAGGACTGCCGTATTATGAAAAATACGCTTCAACTACAGTTTTAGTGAAGATGGCTCAGCTGGCAGATCCCGAATGCACGGACGGAAAAGCTTTATTTGATAAAATACAGAGCGGAAATGAGCAGCTTGATCGTATTCTAGATCTATGGATTACTGAGGTGGCTGTGGGTTTAGCTTCTATCACACATATCTTCAATCCATCCGCGATTATTATTGGTGGCGGCGTAATGGAACAAGAAGATTTGGTTCGAAGGGTAGAAGAACGCACGAAGTCTTTGATTATGGAAAGCTTTGCGGGAGTGAGAATTGTTAAAGCCTCATTAGGGAATAAGGCAGGTCTGCTGGGAGCTTCCTCCTTATTCGTACATTAATTTATTGAAAAGGAGGGGCTTTTTTGCGGACAATCAGTATTTTTTCTTCAATTCATTCTAAATACAATAATTTGACAAATACGGAGAAGAAGGTAGCGGACTACGTACTGGAGAATACGAGAAGTGTAGTCTACATGTCGATTACTGATCTTGCAGATGCATGTGATGTTGGGGAATCAAGTATATTTCGATTTTGCAAATCTTTAAGTTATAAAGGGTATCAAGAGTTCAAGATCGCATTGGCACATAGCATCACTGTGGAGAATGAGATCCCGCAGCTTACCGATCAAATTCTGATGGATGATACGATTGAAGCTGTTGCTTCTAAAGTGCTGACCACGAATGTAAGTGCACTCAACGAGACCTATAATTTAATTGATATACAGAAGATCAGTGAGGCCATTGAGTATTTGATTAATGCAGAACGTGTATTGTTTTTCGGTGTGGGCTCTTCTCTAGTCACAGCTATGGAAGCCAAGATTAAATTTATGCGCATTACGAACAAAACGGAATGTTTAATGGATTCACATCTGCAGATGATGTCGGCAGCGTTGATGTCTAACCGGGATGTCGCTGTTGTGATTTCTTATTCCGGCTCGACCAAGGATAGCATTGAGGTTGCGAGAAAAGCAAAGGAACGAGGAGCCAAAGTAATATCCATTACCAGGTTTGAAAAGTCACCGTTAACCTCGTACTCCGATCTGACCCTGCTATGTGGTGCTAATGAAGGACCGCTGCAAGGGGGTTCATTATCTGCAAAGATATCGCAGCTCTATCTGCTTGATATTTTATATGTAGAATATTTCAAGAAGACTAGTGAGCAATCCATAATCAATAAAGAAACTACAGCTTCAGCAGTCAGTGAGAAACTGGTTTAGTACATTAAGATGTGAGGGGAATGGGAAGTTATGATCTTAGGTTCTTTGTCATCTTGGGAAGAGCATATCAAGTATGAGAATCCTGTCATTGTTGAGGCTATTGAGGAATTGAAAGTAATCTTACAACATGATCCTGATCTTGGGCGAATCGAAATCCGCGGGAACGAAATGTATGCTTCGATTATGGCTTTGGAGGCAAAATCGCTGGAGGAACAAGCCGCAGAGAAGCATGAGACTTATATTGATGTGCATTATCTGATCGAAGGTGAAGAAACGATTGGCTGGGCACCCCTGCAAGAAGGGATCGAGCCCATTAAGCCTTACGATGCCGAAGGAGAATATGCGCTTTATCCCCCATCAGCAGATGAAATATTGTTATCTTTGAAGCCTGGAATGTTCGCGGTCTTTTTCCCTCATGATGTTCACAGACCGGGTATGGGTCAACCGGGGCAGCAGATTAAAAAAGCTGTCATTAAAATCCACACAAATCTACTAACTCCATAACATAGAGATTGAGGCTGGTAGTGGAACCATTCCGCTGTCAGCTTTTTTTGCGTCGCTTCTATTTACTTATATCTAAATTTATAAATATACAAAATATAAAGATTGGTGGTAAACTTAACATGCCTAAAGCTTTTTTTGTAGAGCTTAAGGATTTTTTTGCATGCACATTTATGAGTGAGCAAAGAATATTACAGAGAATTACACTATAGAAAGAATAATGGAGGCAGGAGAGTTAAATGAAGAATAAAGGTCTAAAGAGAATGTTGTTGTTATCTATGATGGTTGTTGTCATCGCTGCACTTGCAGTCGGTTGTGGTTCGAAAAATAATACAAATACAGAATCGTCAGAGGGAGCTGCTCCAGAGGCTGCAAAAGAAGTTACCTCATTGTCGCTCGGTTTATTACCCTCGATTGATGCTATTCCTTTTATCATCGCACATGAACAAGGTTTCGATAAAAAACACGGTGTGGATCTGGACATCCAGACGTTTAAAAGCGCCAAAGATCGGGATGTAGCTTTTCAAGCAGGCAAGCTGGATGGTCTAAGTGCTGACCTGGTTGCGATCTCCATTTACAATGAGGCTGGACTGGATGTGAAGATCACCAGTACAACTTTTGGGGAATTTGATTTACTGACTGGAAATGAATCGATCCAGGATGTGAAGGATTTGAAGGGGAAAACCGTGATTTTGTCCAAAAATACCTCCACACAATATACAGTGGCCATGATGCTGAAACAAGCAGGTCTGACCGAAGCTGATATTACAGTGACAGAGGTTCCACAGATTCCGACCCGTTTAGAATTGCTTAAGAATAATAAGGCGGATGCGGCAATTTTGCCAGAACCTTTTGTAACGATGGGCAAAACCTCAGGCCTGCGTGTACTGAGCTCAACGCTAACTGCGGGAGTAAATCCGTTCGTATTAGCTTTCCCGCAAACTGCAATTGATGCCAAAGCAGAAGCTATCCGCAGTATGTATGCTGCTTATGATGAAGCAGTAGCTTATATGAAATCCCATGAACAATCTGAATATATCGATCTTGTAATCAAAGAAGTAGGATATCCAGAAACATTAAAAGATGAGATCAAGGTACCGGATTATGTACCAGCTTATCAAGTGGATGTGAAGGAAGTAGAGGCTGCATTTGCTTGGGCACGGGAAAAAGGTTTGCTTAGCAAAAATATCTCGGCTGAAGATGTGATTTCTGATGTCCAATTCAAGAAATAAAGGACTCGCCATAAAGGATCTGAAAGTAGAATATAAGAGCGGACAATTAGCCTTAGGTCAGGTGGATTTATCTTTGCCGGAACATGGGATCTACACCATTATCGGACCCTCTGGCAGCGGAAAATCAACCTTATTACGGGCGATTGCGGGCTTGCTGCCTAGCTATCAGGGACAAATTCTTTTTAATGAGAAATCTGTACATGAGAAAGAAACGTTAATCGGGCTGGTGCCGCAGAACTACGGGCTTCTTCCTTGGAAGACTGTACATGATAATATTCAGATAGCGATGAAGATTACGCATACGGCAAGTTCATCCAAGCAAGAACGGGAGACGCAGATTAAGCAGTGGCTTTCGTCGATGGGGATCTCTGATTTAGCAGAACGTTATCCCTTATCCCTCAGTGGAGGCCAACAGCAAAGAGTAGCGATTGCCAGAGCTTTTGCCATTTTGCCTACTATTCTGTTGCTGGACGAGCCATTCTCTGCACTCGATGCGATAACAAGGGAAACGCTGCAGGTCCTCTTTTTAGAGAACTGGATGGCTAACCCGACGACTACATTATTTGTCACTCATGATGTGGAAGAAGCGATTCTGCTGGGGCAAAAGATTATCGTCATGCCGTCCAACAAAGAAACTACACCTGAAATTATTGATAATCATTTGGTGTTTCATATGAAGCATGAGGATAAGCGGGACAGTGTGGATTTCTTTGAGCAGACTAAGCGGATTAGAAAGGTAATGCAGGAGATATGGTAAACAAACGTCGACTTCATCATCTAGTAAGGCTGCTATTTGTATTTGTCTGTATGAATGTAGTCTGGTATATCGCATTTTTACTTATGAACCATTCGATTTTGCCAAGTCCCTTTGCTGTATATAAGGCGATGTTTCAGTTAGGAGCGCAGGATATTGCTATAAATGTAGGGTATAGCTTGTTCAGAATTTTTGCAGGTGTGGTACTGGCGTTAATTATTGGACTGCTTGTAGGTCTTCTAATGGGACGTTCGTTGACCTGGAACAAACTGCTGGACCCTGTGGTTTACTTGACCTATCCTGTTCCCAAAATTGCCCTGCTTCCAGTAGTGATGCTGTTCTTCGGGCTTGGGGAGACGTCCAAAATCCTAATGATCATGCTGATTCTATTGTTTCAGATCATCATTTCGGTAAGGGATGGGGTTAAGGCTATTCCGGACAATACCTATGATGTCTTAACTAGTATAGGTGCCAGCGCTGTGAAGAAGTTCTGGCATGTGACACTGCCGGGGGCATTGTCAGTAATTCTGAGTACGATTCGTATTTCGCTTGGAACGGCGATATCTGTACTGTTTTTTACGGAGATCTATGGAACAGAGCACGGTATGGGCTTTTTCATCATGGATGCGTGGTTAAGATTAGATTATCCGGAGATGTATGCTGGAATTATGTTGTTCAGCTTGGTCGGTTTTATTCTCTTCTTGCTTGTTGATTTTCTTGATTACAAGTTTATGAAGTGGCGGAACTAAATTTAGTTGGAGATTGAACTATAGCTTTCCTTTGCCTGAGTTTAGGCAAGGGGGAGCTTTTTTTATATGATTTTTTGGGGGCAATACAATTAATTTTAGTTTCATTATTATATGAATGGAAAAATAAAACAGTAAAATAAATGAAGAAAAAAATGAAAATTAAACTTACTTAGGGCTGTAAACCCCCGTTTATTTTAGAAAAATATAAAGATGGTGAGATGAAAAGAGGGAATTTGTTTTAAAAAAACTAATAAATCTCTTAATTTCTTGCAAAACTATTGGAAATTATATTCATAAAAGTATAAAAAGGTTTAGTTTAATTTATTTACAACCCGATTTTAGTATGGTATTTTATCAATGGAAACGGATTCATTTAGGTTTTGTGAAATGATTTTAAGTTATTACGAATGGAAGGATCTGTTCACTTCATAAAAATGAAAACGCTAATAAAAAGTTGGAGGGAATTATCTTTGAATAAATATGGACGGAAGCTATGGCTTACGGTGCTGATTTTCGTGATTGTGATTGGCGGGCTGACGTATTATTGGGCTTCTAAGGACGAAAACCCAGCAACACTGTCTCAGGAGTCTGCCAAAGAAGCAACGGGTGAAGCGGGAAAGGAAACTCTTCCAACGGCGACAGCAGCTAACATAAGTAGTGGAACCGCATATACGTTGACTGTGGATACGGCGAATCCGGGAGCTAAGATCAGCCCGATGTTGTACGGAGCCTTTTTCGAAGAGATTAATCATGCGGGAGATGGAGGGCTATATGCAGAGCTGATTTCCAATCGTTCCTTTGAGGATAGTTCGGTCACACTGTTCAATTGGTGGATGGATGAAAAAGGAGGGAGTAAAGGGAAGCTTGCTCTGACCAGCAGTAAGCTTTTGAACGATGCTCAGACCCAGGCAATGGCTTTAACAGTATCATCAGCTGCCGAGGGTGGTTCGGTATCTGCTGTGAATAATGGTTACTGGGGGATTGCTTTGACGAAGGATGCCAGTTACAAGTTGTCTTTCTATGCGCGGCCAGAGCCAGGGGACAATATGCCACTGCGTATAACGTTAGAGAGCCCAGATGGCAAAGAGCTATATGCAGAACAGACCGTTGATAAGTTAAAAGAAGGATGGCATCCATATACATACACACTGACTTCTACAGGTACTGTAGCAAACGCACGAATTGTAATCTCTGCTGCCAATGTAGGGACTGTTTATCTCGATATGGTGTCTTTGTTTCCTGAGACTTGGAACAACAGGGAGAATGGGCTTCGCATCGATTTGGCTGAAAAGGTAGCTGCGATGAAACCCGCATTCGTTCGTTTTCCGGGGGGATGTTTTGTGGAAGGGAAAACGCCAACTGATGCTTATCAATGGAAGAACACCATTGGTCCGATTGAAACGCGTCCCGGTCATAAGGGATATTGGGATTACCGCTCCTCAGACGGGCTGGGCTTCCACGAATATCTGCAATGGGCCGAAGATCTGAAAGCGGAACCATTATATGTAGCTTATATCGGTATTTCACATAACGGAGATCCTATAGCCAAGCAGAATACCGTTCCAGTCAGTGAAATTCAGCCATGGATACAAGATGCGCTGGACGCCATTGAATATGCAAACGGATCGGTTACTAGCAAATGGGGGGCACAAAGAGCCGCCAATGGTCATCCGGAGCCTTTTAATATGAAATATGTAGAGATTGGTAACGAAAACAATTTCCAGATGAGTGAATATATTAAGCGTTATGGCTTGTTTTATAAAGCAATTAAAGAGAAGTATCCAGAGATTCATCTCATTGCCAATGCGGCAGTTGAAGGTGAGCCTATCGAGATGGTTGATGAGCATTACTATGAAACCTCTGAATGGTTCCTCAGCAACTCGAACAGATACGATACTTATGACCGGAGTGGTCCTGAGATTTATGTTGGTGAGTATGCGGTAACCAAGGGTGCCGGAGAAGGCAATCTGAACGCTGCAATCGGCGAGGCCGCTTTTATGATGGGCATGGAACGGAATTCTGATATCGTAAAAATGTCCTCTTATGCCCCGTTGTTTGTGAATACGAAGGATCGTACTTGGAACCCGGACGCTATTGTGTTTGATTCATCGACTAGCTACGGAACACCTTCTTATCATGTGCAGCAGATGTTCGGAAGCAATAAGGGGGATGTAGTTCTTCCAACCTCACTTGTGGCTCTAGGTCAAGAAGAAACCTCCGGTAAGCAATCCATTCAAGGTGGAATTGGTTTGGGGACTTGGGCCACCCAGGTAGAGTACAGCGATGTACGAGTAGCGAAAGGTGATGACGTTCTTTTTGAAGATCATTTCAAGAAGGATTCCGGAGCCTGGACTCTAAACAATGGGGACTGGGAACAATCCAAGGGTACTTTTAAGCAGACTTCTAATGATATTGATATTCGTGCAGTTGCCGGTGAGACTTCATGGAGTGATTATACACTTTCTCTTAAGGCGAAAAAGACTGGCGGAGCAGAAGGCATGCTCATTATGTTCGGCTCTAAAGATGAAGGTAACTTCTATTGGTGGAATCTTGGCGGCTGGGGAAATACGCAGAGCGCGATTGAAAAATCAGTAGGTGGAACAAGAGCAGTCATCGGAAGAACGGTTCCTGTAAGGATTGAGACTGGGAAATTGTACGATATTCGCATTGAATTATCAGGTGCTAATATCCGGCTCTATCTCGACGATGAGCTTATACAAGAGGTGAACGATGAAAGTCCAGCAGGGCCGCTGTTCCAAACTGCGAGCCGTGATCTTGCCACAGGTGAGCTGATCGTTAAAGTCGTTAATGCGGGTGACACTGCTCAGCGCACGGATGTTTCTTTTGCCGGACTTGCCACATCAAGCCTGGAAGGAACAGCTACCGTACTTCAGTCGGACGATTTAAATGCTGAGAATAGCTTCGCTGAACCTGACAAGGTGGCACCTGTAACTCAAAAGGTAAGTGTAGACAAAGGTAGTCTGGAGTTTGAATTCCCGAAATATTCCGTGACCGTGTTAAGACTAAAGGAAGGGGGGAAATAGCCGGTCACGGAGGGAGGTTCACTCCTTCACTATAAACAAGCATTTATTTGTTCAATTTAAGAGGGAGGTTAGGTTATGAGTTCGAAAAGAAAAACGAGCAGTTTAGTCGTATGTATGTTAATGGTTTTTGTGCTTATTCTGTCAGCCTGTAGCAGCGCTGGAAGCTCAACGACGAATAAAAATGCATCTAACAACGGTAAAACGAACACTGAAAAAACTAATAATGCTAGTGAACCAACCAATGCAACAGCTACTGAGGGCACGGAAGCAGTAGATCCTGCCAACGACCTGCCAAGCAAAGATATTCAAGGTGAGGTTACCGTTTGGGCCTTTAATGAAAAAGTGTTCGAGGAAGTCGGCGCTGCATTTATGGCTGAATATCCTGGAATCAAGTTGAAGACGGTAGTTATGCCCTTTGGCGACCTGCATGACAAGCTGCAAACGACAATCGCCGCAGGTAGCGGGGCACCGGACGTAGCAGAAGTAGAAATGTACCAGTTGAACCGTTATATGGCGGGCAATGTGCTGGAGAATCTTTTGGAAGAGCCTTATAACGCTGGAAAATATAAAGATCTGGTTGTTCCATATAACTGGGAGCGTTGGATGACACCAGACAGCTCACAGCTGCTTGGTATGCCTTGGGATATGACACCGGGGGTTTATTACTACCGTGCAGACATTTTTGAAGAGCTTGGATTGCCAAGTGATCCTGCTGAGCTTGGCGAATACATGCAAGATGAAGAGAATCTCTTGAACCTGGCTCAAATTTTGAAAGCTAACGGTAAATATTTCATGGAGTGGAGCGATGGCCCGATCGTATGGGCAGGAGATGAAGTCGGCTACTTTGATAAGGATATGAACTGGACACGTAATACGGACAAAATGGTGAAGGTTCTTGATATTACAAAACGTGGACAACAGCTGGGCTGGGCACCTCATATCGGTTATGGCTCAGACGAAGGTAAACAGCTAGTTCTAAAAGGTGATTTGGTTGGTGTCGTATCGGGTTCATTCGGAGCACGCGGACTTCAAGAAACATTCCCTGAGCTTGCCGGAAAATGGAAGGTAACCCGGTTGCCAATAGGAATTAACGTGGGAATGGGCGGATCAAGCTTTGTTATCCCTTCGCAAAGCAAAAATAAAGAAGCGGCATGGGCTTACATTCAGTGGAGCATGAGAAGTGAAAATGCTTGGAAAATTTGGACAAAACATTCCATTCAGCCGGGTTACAAGGATATTTCCAGTCTTGATTGGTACGCAAACACTAAAAATGAATATCTGGGTGGGCAAGAGGAATTTAAACTATATGAGCAATTAAGCAACGATATTCCAGTCAAACACCTTACACCAGTAGATAACAAGGGCTGGGAAATCTTTATAGCCGCGATCGGTGATGCACTGGCTAAGAACACAGATTCCAAGACGGCTATTCAAAAAATTGGTGATGATGTCTTGAAGCAAGCTTCCAAAGAAATTGCTGCCTTTAAAAAGGCAATGGGAATGCAGCCGTAAGGAAATCTAATAACAGGAGGGGCAGCCTGCAATTGCCAGAGCTGCCCTGCTTGTATTCACTTAAGTCCGAGAGGCCCGTAAAGATGGGAGGAGACCGATGCGTGTTACGCATACTGCGAAAATATAAGATTAGTTTGTTGTTACTGGTACTTTTAGGAGTCTCCCTAGTGTGGTGGAATCAATCACGAGGGTTTGATAATTCAGCGATGGATGGCATCCCCGTTTATGCGGATGTTGATGAAAGCTCTATTTTAGAAAGCGATAGTGTGAATTCAAAACTCGAAGCCTCTTACTTAAGCTATTACGAGGAAAAACAACAGGATGGAGCAAAGGACTCATCGGATTTTACGCTTGCTATTCCTTCGGCGGATTATAAGGCCATTAGTTCTGAAGGTACAGAGGTAATGACGGATCTTGGTGGAAAACCCGGCAAGGTACTAGCGCTTAAAGCAGAGGATAGCTGGGTGGAATATACATTTACGGTTCCGGCAGATGGGTTGTATCAGATGGGGATGGAGTATTATGCCCTTCCTGGTAAACGATCCTCGATCATTCGAAGCGTAAAGATTGATGGGGAGTATTTATTCTCTCAAGTAAAAAAAATGGAATTCCAGCGGATGTGGAAGGAAAGTGCAGAGCCATGGCTGGACAATCAAGGGAATGAATTTAATCCCAAGCGGGAAGAGGTAACAGGCTGGCAATATCGGGAGTTTCGAGATGCCGAGGCCAGAACTGCGGATCCCTTTCGCTTTTATCTGACCAAAGGGGAGCATACGGTGAAGCTGGAAGCCATCCGAGAGCCGGCCGCACTTAGTGAACTGAGAATATTTTCTCCAGAACCGCTCCCGACTTATGCGGAAGTGAAGCAGGAGTATGAGAATAAGGGTTACAAGCCTGTTCAGAATCAAGTGATCAAAATTCAGGCAGAAGAATCCTCCCTTCGTTCAGATCCAACGCTGAAGCGGATCGAGGACCGGGAGCCACTCACCGAACCTTTTAACAAAGATGCTATTGTGCTTAATAGTTTTGGGGGTGTCGGGTGGCGTACGGGTGGACAATGGGCGGAATGGGATTTCGAGATTCCTGAGTCAGGGCTCTACAATATCGCAATTCGTTACGGCCAGTGGTTCCTAAACGGGATACCGGTGGAACGCCGGATTATGATTGATGGCGAGGTACCGTTCCAAGAGCTGAATGCCTTGAAATTCCCTTACAAAGCGGAATGGCAAGTAAACAAGCTGGGAAATGAGGACGGAGAATACTTCTTTTATCTCGAACAAGGCAAGCATACGTTGCGGATGGAAGTTCAAGTATCGGGTGTAGGCGGAATGATTGAAGCTGTGCTGAACACTACACATAAAATGTCTCTTTTGGGACGTGAAATCACGCAGGTAACGGGAACGAACCCTGATCCAAACGGGGATTGGCAGCTGGAGCAGAACATTCCTAATCTTGTGCCACGTTTACATTTGATGGCGCGGACGTTGGATGATGCTGTGCAGGATATGTATGCTTTTGGCGTTGCTGATGGAAGCTCTGAGCTGAGTACGCTTTATGAAGCACGTGATCGGTTCCTGGAAATGGCGAAGGATACCTCAAGTATTCCAGGTCGTCTTCAGCAATTTACGGATCTGCAGTCATCGCTTGGCTTATGGGTCAACGGATTAATGAAGCAGAGTATTGTAATGGACTATATTGAAGTGAAGTCGGAAGATCAGCCATGGCCTAAAGACGCGGCTCCTTGGTATACCCGTGTAGGGACGATGACGTATGACTTCTTTAGTTCTTTTACAAAGGATTACAGCGGCATAGGAAATACGTACAAAAATGAAAAGGTGCTGGATGTCTGGATCTCTCGTGGACGTGATTGGGCGGAGATCATTAAGCAAATGGTGGATGAGGACTTTACACCAAACACGGGCATCAAGGTGAACGTCAATATTATTCCTACACTTGCAGCGGATCAGAAGCAGATTCTGTTATTAGCCAATACTGCCGGACTTGCTCCCGATGTGGCACTGGGGGTTGAGGGTGAAGTGCCGATTGACTTCGCGGTGCGGAATTCACTCGTGAATCTGAATGAATTCTCGGATTATCAAGAGGTTGCTGAACGTTTCAGAGCGGGCGCACTGATTCCTTATAAGTATGATAACGGAGACTTCGCATTGCCGGAGAATCAGAACTTCACGATGCTCTTTTACCGGAAAGATATTATGGCACAGCTGGGCATTAGCGAGAAGGATATTCCGAATACGTGGCAAGAGGTTATGGAACTGATTCCTGTGCTGCAACAAAACGGGATGGACTTCTATTATCCACATGCCCCGAACAATCCGAGTCTAGCCATTAATGAGTTTGCGCCGTTCTTATTCCAGTATGGTGGAGATTTCTATAAGAATAATGGGATGTTGTCTGATCTGGATTCACCAGAAGCTCTGACAGCTATGAAAATGTGGACGGGACTCTTTACGAACTACAAGCTGCAGAAACAAGCGGATTTCTATAACCGTTTCCGTTCTGGAGAGATGCCAATCGGCGTTGCTGATTATTCCACATACATCCTGTTATCTACTGCCGCACCTGAATTGACAGGCTGGTGGGGCATGAAACCAATGCCGGGTATTGAACAAGCCGATGGACAGATTAACCGTTCTACAGGCGGGCTTGCACAGACAGGAATTATTTTTAAGGATACGGATATGAAAGAAGAGTCTTGGGAGTTCTTGAAATGGTGGACCAGTGCGGATGCACAGGAGAACTTCGGCTCAGAGCTTGAGTCTTTGCTGGGTGTTGAAGCTCGTTGGAATACAGCCAATGTTGAAGCGCTCAAACGTCTGCCGTGGCAGCAAGATGATATCGACGCCATTATGGAACAGTGGGAGTGGTTTAAAGAGCGCGAAGTGGTGCTTGGAGGATATTACACGACCCGGCATATCGCCAACATCTGGAATGAAATTGTGCTCAACGGTAAATTCCCGCGGGAGGCGATGGAGCAAGGTGTGCGTGAAATCAATAAAGAGCTTAGTAAGAAACGCGAAGAGTTTGGAATTGAAACTTCCCAGACTTCAAGCGCTAAAGAGGAAGGAGGTCAGAAATGAGTAGTGAAATAATCACACCGGCACAGAACGAAGCCGTACAGATGCAGCCGACGAAAACTCCCGGGAAATGGGCGCAGCTTTGGTTGGATATCAAGAAAAATAAAGTTTCCTATTATTTCTTGGCCCCTTTCCTGATTCTATTCACCGTTTTTACTATTGTTCCTATTATCATGTCCGTCGTTTTAAGCTTCAGCTATTACAACATTATTGAGACACCGAGATTCATTGGCTTCTCTAACTATAAGCTGTTGTTTGTAGACGATGATATCTTTCTTAAAGCTGTTGGGATTACGCTAAAATTTGCCATTATTACAGGTCCGATAGGTTATATTATGGCCTTCTTGCTGGCCTGGCTGATTAGCCAGATTCCGCAGAAGTTCCGCTTTTTCTATACCCTATGCTACTATGTGCCATCGATTACAAGTGCAGTAGCAATGTCCGTGGTTTGGTTGTATTTGTTCGCCGGCGACCGCAAGGGGTTGCTCAATCACTGGCTCATTCAGCTGGGGATTATCAATGAACCTTATTTATTTCTACAAAATGTAGATTCGATCGTACCGGTGATCATCATAGTTTCCTTATGGATGAGTATGGGGGTAGGTTTCCTTGCTTTTCTGGCCGGACTTCAAAATGTACCGACAGATTTATATGAAGCTGGCTCAATTGATGGGGTCAAGTACCGCTGGCAGGAGCTTTGGTACATTACGATTCCATGCGTCAAACCGCAGCTATTATTCGGTGCGGTGATGCAGGTGGTCGGTTCGCTTACCGTATTTGACGTCAGTATGCGGCTTGTTGGATTTCCGAGTCCCCTTTATGCAGGCCATACGATTATGGCGCATCTGTTCGACTACGCATTTATCCGCTTTGAGATGGGATATGCGTCAGCGATTGCTGTATTACTGTTCGCTTTGATGCTTGGGCTCAACCGTCTCATCTTCAAAGTGCTGGGGAGGGATTAGGATGCACAAAATAAATTTACGGCGTATTGACTATGGCGGCATCTTTTTATATCTGTTCTTAACGGTGTTTGGCCTAATTATGCTGCTGCCACTTGTCTATATGGCAGTGACTGCTTTAAAACCAACAAGCGAACTATTCCTGTTCCCCCCGCGGTTTTTCGTAGTGAATCCGACGTTGGTGAACTTTCGTGATTTGCTGTTAATTACCGGAACTTCGGCGGTGCCGTTCTCACGGTTTATTTTCAATAGCGTGGTCGTTACATCGGGGATTGTGGTCGGGGGTGTCTTAATTTCAGCAATGGCGGCTTATCCGCTTGCCAAGCACAATATGCCATTTAAAAGCGCTATCTTTAGTATGATTGTGGCGGCGCTGATGTTTTCACCCTTAGTATTGCAAATACCGCAATATCTGCTGATTAGCCGCAGCGGATTAATGAATTCGTATTTTGCAATGATCTTACCTTATCTGGCTGCACCGATGGGAATGTTTCTTATGACCCAGTTCCTGCGGCAGCTTCCAGATGCTTTATTAGAGGCGGCCCGCATAGACGGGGCTTCAGAATGGAAGGTATTCTGGGTGGTTGTGATGCCAATGCTTAAGCCGGCGATTTCGACTTTTGCTTTATTTAGCTTTATTTCTGCTTGGAATGATCCGTATCCTTCAATGGTGTATACGACTGTTCAGGAAATGAAGACATTGCCGCTTGCCATCCAAACCATCAGTGGTGGAGCCGGAGTCGTTGCTAGGGTAGGTACTTTGGCAGCAGCAAGCTTCTTGATGATTCTCCCGACTATTCTTGTCTTTATATTAACGCAGCGGATGGTGCTTCAGACAATGGCCCATTCGGGGCTGAAGGAATAGGGGGAGTAATGATGATAGGACGCAATATGAAAAAAATGCTGCTAACAGGGCTACTGGTGACGCTGACACTGCCAGTGCTGCTGCTTCCAGGGCAGGCGCTAGCTGGCGAAGCCCCGTATGAGGGGTATACGTGGAATCAGTCCGGCAATGAGGTCCGCTCGATTAATGGTTATCTCTACGATTCTTCTATCGATCCAACAGGAACAGATACGGGGTCCTTCAAAAATCCGGAATCTCTCTTTATTAGTGATGACGATTCACTCTACGTAGTAGACACGGGCAATAGCCGGATTGTTCATATGGATAAGGACGGTCGTCTGCTAAATTTGATCGGTGATACGGAAGGCAGCGGCAAGCTGCAGGAGCCGAAGGGTGTATTCGTGAAAGAGGATGGAACGGTATATGTAGCAGATACAAAAAACGCGCGTATTGCTATTTTTGATAAAAATGGCAAGTTTGTAAAAGAGTTTCTAAAACCGGATAGCCCATTACTGGGTGCTAATTTCTCTTATTCTCCTTCTAAATTAGTTGTAGATAAGCGTGATTATATGTATGTGGTGAGCGATGGTAACACGCAGGGGTTGCTGCAAATTGACTCGGGCGGTAAGTTCAAGGGGTTCTATGGAGCGAACCATGTAGGCTTCTCCTGGACACGACTCTTAATTAAGCTGGTGGCCACCAAAGAGCAGCAGAACCAGCTGGCGACCGTTAAACCTTCTGAGTTCTCCAACGTGGATCTGGATGAAGAAGGATTTATCTACAGCACGACCCTGGGCGAAGAGTATAACCAGATCAAACGGTTATCTCCGGTAGGCGTAGATACGCTGAACATTGGTAAACACTGGTACGGTGATTATTACTCCGAGGGTCCATTCAGTATGGCTTCTTTTATGGGCATCAGTATTGATAAGAACGGGTTTATAACCGCGCTGGATTTGCAGTCCAGTAAAGTCTTCCAATATGACAAGCTGGGGAATTTGTTATTCAGCTTCGGCGGGATCGGGGATCAGAATGGACTATTCGTGACTCCTTCCGCCGTAGATCAAACCGCTGATGGTCTGATCTATGTAGTGGATAAAGGACGGGGCAGAATCGATCGCTTCCGGACCACGCCGTTTGCGGATTTGGTTCATCAGGCATCTTTGCTATATGTAGATGGCAGCTATGACGAAGCGCAATCCTTATGGCAAGAGGTGCTGCGATTAAACGCCAATTATGATATGGCTTATCAGGCTATCGGCAAAGCGCTTTATAAAGCAGAGCAATATAAGGAATCTATGAGCTATTTCAAGCTTTCAAATTCCAAAGCTGACTATTCATCCGCTTTCCGCGAATATCGTAAATTGTATATCCGGGAGCACTTTACTTATTTCTTCGCCGGCGGAATTGGACTGTTCTTAGTACTGTTCTGGAGTGCACCGAGATTATACCGGAGATTCCATGCCTGGCTGTATAGAGGAAACAAGGCAGTTTTGGAACCGGCAAAGGGGGAGATTGGATGAACACTTTGCGAATGATTCATCAGGTTGTAGTTCATCCTTATCAGTTCTATAACGATATTCAAGGAAAGCAGCGTATCCGCTGGATACAGGGGATTGCCATCGTTCTACTGACCTTTGTGGCACGAATGATCTCGATTCTGATTACAGGGTATGCTTTTCAAACTAGAGAGCCGCATGAAATCTCTATGTTTCATGAGTTTATTTGGCTTATCGTTCCTTGGTTGACCTGGTGTGTCTCGAACTGGGGTGTCAGTACGATTATGGATGGTGAGGGGAAATTTAAAGAGATTTTTGTGGGCAGTGCCTTTGCGCTTGTTCCATACATGCTCTTTATCATCCCAGTCACACTGCTAACGTTGGTCCTTTCGCTGGATGAGGCTTCAACCTTCAATCTGCTGCACAAGTTTGTGATTCTTTGGGTGGCTTGGTTGATTTTAATGAAGGTGAAGATCCTGCATGATTTTGAGATTCGCAAGGTTATTTTTATCACCATAATCAGTGTAATAGGGATCGCCATTATCTGGTTTGTAGGCATTTTGCTGTTTGGTATTTCCAATCAATTTGTTTCATTTATTGTCGATCTGCTCAAAGAGTTGAGATTGCGCGCGTAAGGAGGGAAAGGTAACACGATGAGAAAAAAAGTTAAAGTGCGGGGCATTCTCTGTATTGTTGTGATGATGCTGTTCGCAGTGATAAATGTTCAACCCCTACACAGTTCCGCCGATCCGTCTACCGCTGCGCAGTCTGTTCAGACTGAAGAAAGCAAAGAGGTTGGGCAAGAGGAAACATCGGTGGTGACTGAACCAGCTGAAGGGCAGGCCACTGCTGTGCAAGAAAAGGAGACCACGGCTCCGGCAGAAGAGCAGGCTCCAGCAGCTGTAGCAGCACTTGTTCAGAAGGTTGAGCTGCAGCCGGTCACGCTTGGAACAAAAGCACTGGAGAACGAACGCTATATTTTATATGTAGATGAGAAATCGGGAAATCTTCGCATCACAGACAAAATCACAAACAAGGAGTGGCTTGGATCTCCACAGCTGGAGCGAACAGCCATGCCAAATATTAAGAAATATACGACCGCGCCAATTTATGCCAGATACACACAGGGGGCTGACATTACACAGGTCTACCCACTTAAAGATGAAGACTCGACGGTTACCGTAACGATTGAGCAAGATGTCGTCCGCGCGGAGTTTGCTTTTATTAGCCTGAAGCTTTCTTTTGCTCTGGAGTACAGACTGACTGCTAATGGATTTGAGGCTTCCATTCCACAGGAGTATTTGAAGGAAGAGGGGAATGCGAAATTCACGAGTCTGGAGGTGCTGCCATTTTTTCATGCGGCTAGAGAAGATGCAGAGGGGGCAATGATGCTTCCAGATGGTTCAGGGGCATTGCTGGAGTTTCGGAAAGATCATCCCGCTTATTTGAAAGGTTATTCTGAATACATTTACGGCGGGGACGAAACCTTCGTGAAACAAAATCATGAAATTACGGATAACTCTTGGCAAAAGGCGGCACCTCTTAAAAAAGCTATCGCTTTGCCAGTGTTTGGGATCTATCAGGGAGACACAGGATATTTAGCAATTGTTACTAAGGGAGATACCGACGCTAAAATCAACGGTGTTCCATCAGGCATTCGCGCTATTTCGCTTTATAGAGCATCAAGTGAATTTACCCTGCGCAAGGATGATGTTATTTTTGTCGGCAATTCCGGCCAAATTCCTTATTATCAGGGTGAGATGATCAAAACCGATCGTAGCGTACGTTATGTTCTGCTCCAAGGCGAGGAAGCCAACTACGTTGGGATGGCGAAGGAATACCGTAATTACTTAATGGAAGAGAAAAAGGTCAAGGAAGTAGTTCTTGAGAACACGCCATTGTATCTTCAAGTGCTCGGTGGGATTTCACGTGATGAAGTCATCGGTTCAACTTTTATAGAAGCAGCTACGTTTAAACAAATCAAGGACATGATTGATCAATATCAGGCAGAGGGTGTTACTCAGCTAGAGATTACGATCGAGGGATGGTCCAAAAATGGTTTATACGGAAACCAGCCAGAACAATTCCCTGTTGAGAAGAAGCTGGGAGGCAATAAGGGACTAAAAGAGCTTCAGGAATATGCCGCAGGCAAGGGCGTAAATCTTTATTTGAAAGCTAACTACGTGAAACCTTACCAAGATAGCAACGGCGTGAAGGCAAGCAGAGATGCTGTGCGCGGTATTAATCGTGAAGTCTTGAAGCAGTACGTCTATTATCTCTCTACCCGGTGGAATACGGATGACTATTTTTATTTAATGAAACCTAGTGTTATCGCAAAACGCAGTAATGCTGAGTTAAGCAAGTTTCAGGATCTGGGTGTGAAGGGTGTGCAGTTTGAACACTTTGGAAGCTTGCTATACTCCGATGAGGATAATAAATCCAATACGGACCGCCAGCTTACAGAAGATACTTATGTTAATGCATTGGATAACTTCCGTAAGGGTGAGCTTAACACGGCAGTAGATTATGGTTTTGCCTATACATTAGGACATGTGAACCGGATTGATCAGGTGCCGCTCGACTCCAGTCAATTTGTCTATACAGATCGGGCGATTCCTTTTTATCAACTGGTGTTACACGGCTTAGTGCCTTATACAGCAAGCCCGGTTAATCTGTACGATGATTCCCGTAACCAAACCTTACGGGCGCTGGAATATGGAGCCCTTCCAAGTTATGAATTAACCTATGCTCCGACTAGCGATCTTCAGAGAACCATGGCAGACCGGCTGTTCAGCTCTAGTCTTGAGAACTGGCTGGCACCTTCTGTGCAGAATTATCTCACATTGAAAGAGGTCTATGACAGCATTAGCAACCAGCAAATGACGAATCATGAGCAGCTGCAAAGTAAGGTCTTTCGGACGACTTATGCAAACGGTGTGAGCATTATAGTCAACTATAATGAGCAGTCCGTTGACGTGTCTGGTCAGACCGTCGAGGCATTCAGCTATGCGGTAACAGGAGGATGATGAAGTGAAAAAATCAAAGCTATCGATGCGAGCGCGTTATTTCGTTGAAGGATATTCCTTCATCGGCCTGTGGCTGGTCGGATTTCTGGTGTTTATGGCTGTTCCGCTGGGCCGTTCCTTGTATTATTCCTTTCAGGATCTCCAAGTGAGCAAAGGCGGTTTACTGGCCACTTTTGTTGGGATGGAGCATTATCGCGCCGCTTTTACTACAGATGTTAATTTCTTGCCTCTGCTGAAATCGACGATGGTGTCGACGGTGACTCAGGTTCCGTTAATTCTTATCTTTTCGCTCTTTTGTGCGATTCTGCTAAATCGCGGACTCGTAGGAAAAACCTTTTTTCGTGGCGTGTTCTTTTTGCCGGTCATCATTGCTTCAGGGGCGATTCTGGGCAAATTGATGGATCAGGGTGCCGCAAATTTACCAATTTTTTATAATCAGGATTTATATGATAAGCTCCATAACTTTATCCCCGGCGACATTTTGAAGTCATTGCTGAAATATGCAGAATCTTTAACGCTGGTGATGTGGGATTCTGGCGTGCAAATTCTGATTTTTCTAGCGGGGTTACAGACGATTTCTGTTTCACTGTATGAAGCGGCCAAATGTGATGGAGCAACCGCGTGGGAGAGTTTTTGGAAAATCACCTTCCCGATGATTATGCCGATGATGCTCGTAAACACGTTGTTTAGTATCGTCAGCTCATTCACGAAGGCAGATAATCAAATCATGAGTCATATTTTGAATGTCGTCTTTAAGAATAATGATTTTGGATATGGCTCAGCGATGGGCTGGATTTATTTTGTGTTTATTTTCTTGGTTCTGGGTTTGGTCTTCCTGTTATTCAGCAAGTCGCTCGGTGCCACCGAAGGGAGGAAGTAGAAGATGTTGAAGGAATCCGTAAAGCAGGTTCGGACAACGAACATGGAACATCTGACAACTCGTCTAAAAGCAAGCGGCAAGCTGGACAGGGTCGTGAAACGTTCGCTTCAGGTGCTGAATATCGCTTTTTATTACTTGGTTATTCTCAGCTTAACGTTCGTATTCCTATATCCCTTGTTATACATGGTATCCAAATCCATGATGCAAGTAACAGACGTAGCTGATGCCACAGTGCAATGGCTTCCGAAAAAGATAAGTTTTGGCAACTATTTTCTGGCATGGGATTCGCTTAAATTCTGGGCCGGGTTCGCAAATAGTGCGATTATTTCCTTCGGGAGTGCGGTTCTGCAAATCTTAAGCTGTTCCTTAATCGGTTATGGTTTTGCCAGATACCGTTTTCCAGGCTACGCAGTGTGTTTCGTTCTGCTGCTGTTTACTTTTCTAGTTCCACCGCAGACGATTGTTGTGCCACTGTATTTGTTCTTTAGTGACTTGGGGTGGATTAATACACATTTGCCGTTTGTGGTTCCTTCTATGTTTGGGCACGGGTTGAAGGGGGCATTATTCGTACTGATCTTTATTCAGTTCTACCGCGGAATGCCTAAAGTGTTGGAGGAAGCAGCATGTATCGACGGTGCAGGCGCATTCAGAACGTACTGGAAAATCATGTTTCCTATCGCCAAGCCGGCAATGCTGATCGTATTCTTGTTCTCTGTGGTATGGCACTGGAATGACAGCTTTGAACCGAATACGTATTTAACAACACCGGATTTCTATAATCTGTCGCAGCGATTAGCGATGTTTTATGGTTCCAATAATCAGGCAGCGGAGACGATGTCGCAAATGACTTCGGGTTCTATTGGGATGGCCCCAACTGGACTGAATCAGGTTATGGCGGCGTGTATTCTAACCATTCTGCCAATTCTGATTCTGTATTTGTTCGTACAGCGTCATTTTGTAGAAAGTGTGGAACGCTCCGGTATTGCCGGGGAATAACTTTATTTACTAAAAACCAGCAAGCTCCCTGTGTGGAGACTTGCTGGTTTTATTTTTAGGTAAAGGGTCTTCAAATTAGTATATCAATTCGGTTAAGATGGATAAGTATTCGATAAACTGTATTAGAAATACACATCCAAACCAAGGGAGTCAGACGATGAATAAACGCACATCGGGATTTGAGCACAGTACAGTATCCATTGCTGAGAAGAAAGTTACTTGGCTGGAGCTATTTTATGATCTGCTTTTTGTAGCAGCAGTTTCAAAAGCGAGCCATGTCCTATTGCATGTAGAGGCGGGTACAATTCCACTTGAATACTTATCCAAATTTATCTTAATATTTATTCCGATCTGGTGGGCTTGGGTAGGGCAATCTCTTTTTGTGAATCGGTTTGGGCAAGATATCTTTTCACATCGGATATTCTTGATTCTACAATTATTTTTTGTATTAATAATGACGGCGAGTTTATCGGTTAATTTTGATCAATATTATATGCCATTCTTAATAGGTTATGTTGGTTTAAGAGCTATGACAGCCATTCAATATCTTACGATAAATAAGAATGAAGCGGCTGATAGAAAGGGCACTGCCCGGTATTTGGGAAGCAGATTTTGGATTGGATTAGTGATCTCTTCTTTATCACTTTTCTTTGACTCTTGGATGCGTTATGTAGTTTTGTATGCGGGAATTACTGTAGACATTCTGCTTCCATTAGTAGGCAGGAAATACTTGGTAAAAAGTCCGATCAATACTCATCATTTATTGGAACGCTTTTCGTTGTTTACGCTTATTCTGCTTGGGGAATCAGTGGTCAGTATCCTTGCGGTTTTACAGTCTAGCCACTGGACGTGGCATTCTATTGTATTTGCATTATTAACTTTTCTATTAATTATAGCTATGTGGTGGCAATATTTTGATAATGTTGAAAAGAAAGTGGATAAGACTATAGAGACTGCCGGGCAAACCATAATTTACGGGCATTTATTTATTTATGTATCCTTGAGTATGATTGCAGCGTCGATCCAACTGCTATTTTTAGATCAATTAAATTATACATTTATGGTGTGTTTTATTTTTGGATCGGTCCTGCTCTACTTCTTCTCTACCTCACTGGTCTTCCATAAATATAGACGTATACAGCAACGGTTAGGGATATTCCATTTGACGTTATTATTAGGTTTACTTGGTGTTTTTTTCGCAGTAGATTTGTTGTTCCTTATACCTAATTACCTGATCATTGGTGAAATGATGTTATTTTTTGTGGTATATGCAAAATTAACGACGTAAGCTTGTTGTGCTGAAGCTGAATAAGAAAACAAGAAGGAAGCTGATCCGTGTGATCGGCTTCCTTCTTGTTTTAGATCCCATGAAATATAATCTATCTAGTTACGATCGAACGGGGAGGCTTATTTCATAATATGTATAAGATTGTATTTTTTGATGTGGACGGTACTCTAGTGAGTGAAATTGATAGAAGTATCCCAAGATTTCCTGAATTATGGTTCGAACGTTTTCACGGATACGTTATGAATGTGCTTGAAGAAACAAAAGTTTCTAAATCAACGGCGATTAAACAAGTGCTGGATTATCTGAATATTTGCAAGTCAGAGGCTATCGCGTTTGGTGACGGTGGGAATGATATCGACATGTTGGAGTATGTGGGATTGGGCATTGCGATGGGAAACGGTGCGGAACAGTTAAAACAAAAAGCCGATTTTGTTACAAAAAAAGCAAGTGAAGGCGGGATAGCCTACGCATTAAAGAAATTTGGTGTCATTTAAGCTTGCAGCAAACGAGTTGAAGAAAAATTAATAGCGATCATTTGTACAAAACTAACAGCGACAGCCCAAGACTTTATCAGTCTATGGCTGCGGCTGCTTTATGGATTGTGTGGTATCCACACATAGAACTGCATGTGATTCCTGGTTCTTACTGCCCTAGAAGAGCCGGCACAATAAATCGGCCGAAAACATTTGCAGGAGAGCCTTTTTTGTACTTATCCGCGGTGATAACGGCAACCAGCTCGTATGCAGGAACTACAATGATATGCTGCCCTTTAAAGCCGAGTGCAAAATAATAAGGGATCTCGTTCGGCTGTTGCTCTGAACCTACATTGAATTGGGATACCCACCAATGCCAGCCGTAGAATCCTTTTTGCGGATGATTGGCTTCAACGTAAGGGCGAGTAGATTGCTGAATTGTATCTGGAAAAAGGATCTGCTGATCCTTCCAGCGTCCCTCTTGCAAATAAAGTAAGCCGAATTTCAGCATATCCTCCGGCTTCAGATGAAGTCCGAACCCACCGGTATGTATGCCTTGCGGATCGCTCTCCCAGTGATAGCTTTGAATGCCAAGTGGTTGAAACAGCTGGTCTTCGGCAAATTCTGCAACCGCCTGTCCAGCACAATCACGCAGGATTGCGGACAAGAGCTGAGAGGAGCCTGAGTTATAAGTCATCACGGTTCCTGGTGTATGAGCTAATGGCTGTGCAAGCACAAATTTTATCCAGTCTGCGGTTTTAGTCATGGCCGGAAAAGAATTCTGCCCACCAAACTCTGTCCAGTTAAAGCCTCCGGTCATCGTTAATAAATGTTCGATAGTGATCTCTCTTTTACGTGGGTCACGATCTTCTTTTAATGAAGGAAAAAATAAAGAAATAGGTGTGTCTGGAGGTGGAATCATTTGTTTATCTATGGCTATGCAAACTAAGGCGGAGAGTATGCTTTTGGTGCACGAGTTGATTTTGCCAAGCTCTTCAGCGATTTGTGGATCGCGGTAATGCTCCAGTATGGGTTCTCCATGTTGAATGATCAAACAACTGCGAATGTCTAGGTTAGTAATACCGTCAATAAGCGGCTGAAGGTTCCAGTCAGTAATGTCGGTGACCCCCTTTCTAGATGAATTATAGCTGCAACTGTTTACCATTATAGCTCACATCACAAAAATGTCGTAATTTCCTGTCGTTAAATAATTATGGAAAATACAAGAAAATATCTGTATAATAATATGAATCACGTGTTAGAGGAGGATGAATTCTTTTGAAAAGCAATAGTACTCTTTTTGTTCATCAAACAGCTAAAACGGTATTAATCACTTCCGTTGCACTCGCGTTACTCTTACCCCCTGGCTTAGCCGCAGCCGATTCTATATCTGTTAGCAGCAACACTTCCGTAACGCAGGTTAGTACGCAATCAGCGGCTCCAGCTACGACTACGAAATCTGAGGCTGATCCTGCAAAAGTGAAATTCACGCAGGAGCAAGCCATTGCAAAGTTAAAAGAACTATTCCCATCTCTAAAAGATGCAACTGTAAACAATGTTCAACTGGGATCTAACCAAAGCTACCCAGCTCCAGCAAATCAAATGATCTGGCATATTCAGTGGCAGGTTCAAGAAGGGAATATAGGATATGGTTTTAGCAGTGAGGTAGACGCCATTAATGGTGATATCATCAACACCTATCTCTCATTCTCCCAGGAGAAGAACGAATCCTATTATCCACCGAAAGTATCGCAGACTCAGGCATTGGAGATCGCCAAGACTTTTGTGGCTAAGGCAGCCTCATCGGTTAAGAGCAGTGAGCTGCAATTAAATGAGAATGTTGGTTATAGTTATTTTTCGGAATCATTATTCGGTCCTGTTCAATATGGATATAACTTCAGTATTCTGAAAAATGGTATTCCTTCTGGATCGGACAGCATTAACATAGTTGTGGATGGTAACGGAACTGTAACGCAATTCTCTAAGTCTTCTCAAGGGCTTGAGTACCCGTCTGCACAGCCCAAGATTACCTTGGAACAAGCACAGAAGCAATTTGCGGAACAGTTTGATGTGGGCCTATTTTACATTCCTATTTATAAGAACGGAAAACCTAACAACTGGATCCTAGGCTGGCGTCCAATAGATCAGTCTCTATATCCTATCGATGCATTAACGGGCAAGCGGATAGATTATGAAGGAAAAGAATCCGTATCCACCTCAGTCGTGTATTCAGAAGTAGCGAAGAGCAAGGATGTTTTTCAGGCAAGAAGTTCTAGTACAGAGCTTTCTGCAAAAGAAGCAGCACAGCTTGTAGAGAAGGTTGCTTATATCCCGGCAGATCGTAAATTGATCTCGCAAACCTTGAGAAATGACTATCAGGATTCAGATCGAAAAATCTGGCAGCTATACTGGGGCAGTAATGGAAATGATCGTTACATTGGTGCTGGCTTTCCAGAACAATCCTCTGCTGAGATCGATGCAAAGACCGGTGAAGTATTGCAGTACCAGGTTCAAGCTTATGGTGCTATTCAGGATAAGAAGAAGGAAGAGCCGGCACCTGCTGGAGGTAAGAAGCTTAGTGAGGCTGAAGCGAAGGTGAAAGCGCTTAGTATAATTAATAGTCTATATCCTCAGGCGAGCCAGAAGCTAAAGCTGGTAGAATACGGGGATAATTCGAGTTTGACTTCAGACGGATCAGGATATGGATACCAGTTTATTAGATATCATCAAGGAATTCCTGTGAGTGACAGCACCATTACGGTAAGTTTGGATCTTTACGGCAGACTGACTTCTTACATGGGGAATCGGATAAGCGGTATCGATGGAATCACATTATCGCCTGATGCAACAATTTCCAAGAAAGAAGCGCTCGAAAGTTATAAGCCTAAATATCAGACTAAGCTGAAATATACTCAGGTTGGTGGATACAATACTTATAGTAACTATGTCGCACCGAAGGTGAAGCTGGTATATGATACAACCTTTGATGAATCTAACGGATTGAATCAGGTTTTGGATGCAGCCACTGGAAAATGGGTTGCGGTGTATGATTACCTCGGTCAGCAGGATGCTCAACTATCTGCAACGGACATCAAAGGTCATACAGCAGAGCGGGAATTATCAGAATTGGTAAACCACCATGTGATTACACCGGATGCCGATGGCAAAGTGAACCCGGATCAAGAAATAACTGTCGGTGATTGGTTATCCTATCTTGCCAAAGCTTCTAGTCCGAATTTCACCAATTATTATAATAATAATGAACGAAAAACTGTGGCAGGCGTGAAGCCAGAGAATTCATATTATGATGCAGTTATTTTTGCAGCAGATCGTAAATGGATCAATAAGGATGAAAGCCTGCAAGTAGAGAGTAAGTTAACCCGGGAACAGCTTGCTGTTCATCTGGCTAATTTCTTGAAATACAATAAACTCACAGCTTATCTTGATAAAGATGTGACTGTAAGTCAGTTTAGTGATAGCTCAGCTATAAACAATAAGGGGGCCGTGGCTCTTGTTGTGAAATTGGGACTCTTAAAGGATGACAACGGCAAGTTTAATCCGCAGCAGAATGTAACAAAAGCGCTGGCGGCTTCGGTGATCATGAAGCTAGTTGAGCTGCAAGGAAAGACTGATCAGATCATTGGTCAATAAGTGTTAAAAAGACAGCCAGGCAGCGATTCTCCGACGATTGGAGAATCGCTGCCTGGTTTTTTAGTTTGCAGCGCGGCGGATTGACTAAAGCATCTCTATCTGGCAAATGCAGTTTCCAGTATTCTCTTAGCATTTTTTGTGCGCCGATTCTTGCTGGAATCCGCAAAATAACTGCATTCTATACAGCTATTTCTTATGCAAAAGGTGAATGTGTATCTTTAATTGCATTCTCTGCAACTAAAAACTAGAGAATTCACCTATTGGCGAGAAAAGCAAGAATATAAGTGTACGAAATACACTTATATCCTTTGGCCGAGTGATTTGATGCATTATAAGTGTACTAAATACAATTAAACGCGTAATGCCGCGTAATCCTCAGCGCAATCCTCCGCGCAATCCTCCGCGTAATCCTCCGCGTAATCCTCCGCGTAATCCTCCGCGTAATCCTCCGCGTAATCCTCAGCGCAATCCTCAACGCAATTCTCAGCGCAATTCTCAGCGTAATCCTCAACGCAATCCTCAGTCCATTCCGCCTACACTATGCACCGCCGGCTCACTATATAGGTAATCTTGATGGCTAAGATTCTTAAGGGATAGCATAAGGATCAGCCTCTTTTTTGTGTAATTAATTACCAATACATAGACACTTACAAACTCACAGTATTATGATAATCAGAGTGACCCTAAAGCGGAGCTTTGTTAGGCGAACATGAATAGGTAAAGAAAAGATACCGAATGTAAACGGTTCACACTCGCTGTGTTAACGCTTTCTTCTTACAATTAGGATATAGAAAATAAGGGAGGTTCAATAGATGAAAAGAAAGATTAAAGGCTTGCCTTTAATGGCATCGGCCATTGTTTTATCATTAGTTTTCGGTGGTTGCTCCAGCAATAATAGTGGAAACAGTAGTGGAAACAGTAGTAGTTCCGCAGAGGGAAACACTAGTGTGCAAACGGAAATGGAAGGCGGCCCTTTAACCAAATATGATCCGCCGATCAAACTTCGCTCCACGATGAACGAAACAGGCAAAGAGACGTTGGCGCAGGGCGATACACATTCCAATAACATCTGGACCAGAGGATACGAGGAAGAGCTTGGGATTAAAGTGTCCTATGACTGGATTGTGGCTGATGCCAACTATAACGATAAAATGAACGTTACCTTGGCGAGCGGGGATTTGCCTGATTTGTTAAAGGTGTCCACGGTGCAATTCGAGCAGCTTTATGAAGCTGGCATGTTGGAGGATTTGACCGGGGTATTTGATAAATATGCTTCGGATCTTGTCAAAGAATATTACGCAGAAGAGGACGGAGCAGGGCTAAAGCCGGTTACGAAAGATGGAAAACTGATGGCGATGGTAAGCTTCCCGGGTTCGCTGGATTCCTCTGATATGATATGGATTCGAAAAGACTGGATGGACAAGCTGAATCTGGCAGAGCCAACATCCATGCAGGATATTATTAAGATTGCAGAAGACTTTACATTTAAAGATCCAGACGGAAATGGCAAACAGGATACTTACGGCATTTCGTTGAACAAGGACTTGCCAATCAATGCGTTTCTACTCGGGTACCATGCTTACCTGGAAACTTGGATCAAAAACGCCGATGGCGAGGTTGTGAATGGTACGATTCAACCGGAGGTAAAGGCTGGACTTGCGGAGCTGCAAAGATTGTATAAGGAAGGAGTCATTGATCCAGAGTTTGGGGTAAAAGACTTTGCCAAAGCGATGGAGGATGTGAATGCTGGTAAATCCGGTATGTTATTTTTGCCGCAATGGGCCCCTTTCCAAGTAAAGGACATGATTAAAAAGGATCAAAATGTTAACTGGGTGCCTTATCCAGTACAATCTATTGATGACCAACCTGCCAAAACCCAAAACCATCTTACAATTGGTGGCGTATTCGCGGTCCGTAAGGGCTACGAACATCCGGAGGCATTGATCAAGCTGCTTAACTTCCAAGCAGAGAAAATGTTTGGGGAGTCCGCTAAAACAGAACGGGCAAAATATTTGAACGGGGACACAGGTCTGGGCTTCCAAAACGCGGTTGTATCCAACCTGCCACCGAACAAAAATGTAAAGGCACAGGATGAAGTGGAAAAAGCCCTTGAATCGGGAGATACCTCAAACATGGGCCTTGAAGCTAAATTATTCTATGATGATATTCAAAGCTACCGCGGTGGAGATCTTGATAAATGGCATATGGAACGGATCTTTGGGCCGCTTAGCTCACAATCGGTTATCAAACACTACCGCGACAATGACTTGGTGTTGATGAATGAGTTCATTTATGCCCCAACTAAAACGATGAACAGCAAAGCGGCTACCTTGGATAAACTGCGTGCAGAGACCTTTGTCAAAATCATTTACGGAAGTCTTCCTATCGATGAATTCGACAAATTCGTAGCCAACTGGAAAAAGCTCGGTGGAGATCAAATAACGAAAGAAGTAAATGATATCGTAAAAGCAAACTAGTAAAAACGACGCAGAAGAGGACTGCCCCTAGTCATGATAATGACAAACGGGCAGTTCTTTTTTTGGCTGAACAGCTATTCGGTTCGATAACCAGGTCAACAAAAGATACTTAAAGTCAATACGCTACACTATTAAGGCAATTTGGGGCTGCTCTATAATTGAGATACAAGGAGGAGAAAGCATATGCACTTTAATACTAAGCAATTTCTACGTAATATTCCGCTCCATTTAATGATTTTACCTGCCTTAATAGTGATCATTATTTTTAGTTATATTCCGATGGCTGGCCTTGTAATTGCCTTCCAGAATTTTTCCCCGATCTCAGGGTTTAAGAATATGAACTGGACAGGGCTCGAAAACTTTCGTTATTTGTTTGAGCTTCCCGGTTTTGGTCAGGTCGTATGGAATACTGTATTTATCTCCGTCATGAAAATTATTGCTGGCCTGACCGTGCCAGTTATAGCGGCTTTATTGCTTAATGAGGTTCGTGTAAACGGCTTCAAACGTTCGATTCAGACGATTATTTATATGCCGCACTTTTTCTCATGGGTTATCTTGGGCGGGATTATCGTAGATGTACTGTCTCCGAGCAGCGGGATTGTCAACATGCTTTTAAAAGCACTAGGCATGCAGCCTATTCAATTTCTAGCGGACAATAGCTGGTTCCCATACGTACTAGTGATCACAGATCAATGGAAGGAGTTTGGATTCGGGACGATCATTTATTTGGCGGCTTTAACCAGCATTGACTCCTCCCTTTATGAAGCTGCTGTAATCGATGGTGCCGGAAGATGGAAGCAGACCTGGCATATTACGCTTCCGGGCATTCGCCCGATTATGATCCTGATGCTTACACTCAGCCTTGGCAACGTCCTGAACGGGGGATTTGACCAAGTGTTCAACTTGTACAATCCGCTAGTGTATGAATCAGGTGATATTTTGGACACGATGATTTACCGAATTGGTCTACAGGATGCTCAGTACTCTGTATCGACCGCACTAGGATTGATAAAATCGGTAGTTTCCTTCGTATTTATCGGGCTGGGTTATTATCTGGCGTATCGTTTTGCTAAATATCGGATTTTTTAGAGAGAAAGGAGTGGACTAAATGCACCATACTTCAACTGCTTATCGTTGGTTTCTCCGCTGCAATTATGTATTTCTGACTTTGCTCGCGGTGCTTTGTCTTTTTCCAATCGTGAATATTCTGGCGATCTCTTTCAGCTCCAGCGCAGCTGTTAACGCGGGTAGCGTAACCTTCTGGCCTGTGGATTTCACACTTTCTTCCTATAAATATATCCTTCAGAACAACCAGTTCATTCACTCCTTCGGAACTAGTCTGCTCCGGGTAGTGCTTGGCGTATCCGTTAACTTGTTGTTTACGATTCTAGTAGCTTATCCGCTGTCTAAAGAGGCAAAGTCCTTCCGCTCACGGACCGTGTATGCCTGGATTTTTGTGTTCACGATGCTCTTCAGCGGGGGTCTGATTCCTGGCTATTTAATTGTAAAAGAAATGGGGCTGCTGGATAGCATCTGGTCGCTTGTTATACCGGGCGCGGTGCCGATCTTTAATGTTCTGCTTATGCTCAATTTCTTCAGAGGTTTGCCCAAAGAATTGGAGGAAGCCGCATGGATGGATGGCGCGGGACACTTACGCACGTTATGGAGTGTGTACCTGCCGGTATCTATGCCAAGTATTGCGACCATTACGTTGTTCGCTTTGGTAGGTCACTGGAATGCATGGTTCGATGGCATGATTTATATGAGAAGCCCGGAACATTATCCGCTGGCCACCTATTTACAATCCATACTTCAGCAGGTATCGATCCAGACCGAAAATATTACTTTTGAACAAGCTGCGTTATTAAACCAAATCTCAGACCGTACAACGCAAGCCTCCCAGATCTTCTTGTCTATCATTCCGATCCTGGCGATTTATCCGTTCCTGCAAAGATATTTTGTGCATGGACTAGTCGTGGGTAGTGTAAAGGGTTAAACTGGACTGGACCTAAAAATAAGAAGGAGCCTGAACATGGCTCCTTCTTTATTATTATTCGATAGAAGAGGGAGAACATTCCAATGAAATCATTCTCCATCGGGTGGAACCCCGATTCCATTGTGATCAAGCTGATCGGAGCTTTCCTATTGGTCATGCTTCCACTCTGCGCGCTGAGTATATCTATTACCTACTATAGCTCCAACCAAATGCAAGCTGAAGTGGAGAGGGCGAACGAATCGAAGGTTCATTTTTACTACAGCCATCTTGAATTTGAGCTGCAACGGATAACGGGCTTAGTCACGGAGTACTCTCAGGATGAAACGCTGGCTACTTTCAGTACCCGTATTCCAATTATGAGCCGGTACGAAGTGGATTCTAATCTGAACAATATATACACCAAGCTAAAACAAATCAAAGAAACCAGTCCTTATATTAGTGATGTTGTGTATTATGTACCGGAAATTAATAAGCGGGTTAGCGCTGCGGTGGGGGTTAGGGATGTAACCAACGAGGAATGGCAAAGTCTGCTGGCCACTATGGGCAATCTGAAGGGTGCTTTATCTAAATACGAAGATGACTTATATTTACTGCGTAGTAATCCTTATAACCTGGATCGCAATCTTTCACCTAATTTTTTGCTGGGAGTGAAGCTTTCCTCACCTGAGCTTGAGTTGCGTTTGAAAGAATTTGCGGTATCAGGGGGGAGCGATATTACGTTAGCCTTCGGCAATAACGATTATGTGATATCAACTTCTGACCAGAAGCCCAGGTTGTTTCCCATAGAGAAACCTCTAAATAGTGAAGAGACTGTAAGTGTGCAGCGGTATCGTTTTGATAATTCTTTTTACTATTCGCTCTACGATCACAGCAATAACTTTAGGCTGACCGCAAATATTCCCAACACGGTGCTCATGAAGCCGATTCAAGTCTACTCATTGCTGCTGTGGCTGTTGTTCGTTGTCTCGATAGTAATCATTATCTTGTTCTCTTTATGGACGTACAGGATGATTCATCGCCCGATGTCTATTCTTATCAGAGGGTTTAAGAAAGCGGAGCAGGGGCAGACGGGGATCTTTATTACTCACTCCCGCAGGGATGAGTTTGGGTATCTATATTCTCGTTTCAATGAGATGCTTAAGCATCTGAATACGTTAATCGATGAGAACTACGTGCAGCGTATCCGGACAGGGGAAGCGGAGCTTAAACATTTACAATCGCAGATCACCCCTCATTTTCTCTACAACAGTCTATTTAGCATAAAACAGATGGCTGAGGTGGAAAATGTAGAGCTGATCAAGGAATTCTCTGATTATTTAGGGCAATATTTTCGGTACATGACCCGGGATTCCGCCCAGGAGGTTACTTTGCAGCAAGAGCAGGAGCATGCTTTGGTCTATCTGGCTATACAGCGGATTCGTTTTGGAGCGAGAATTAGAGCTGAGGTAGATGAGATTGCAGCGGATTGCCGGGACATCAAAGTCCCACGGGTTCTCCTGCAGCCCATTATTGAAAATGTATTCGAGCATGGGCTTAAGCAAAAAAGCAGCAATGGCCTATTAAAAATGAGTTATGAAAAAGTTGAGCATACGCTGACTATTATAATAGAAGATAACGGTGACTCACTTAGTGAGGACAAGTTAAATCTCTTGCAGCGCCAGTTCTCCGAGCAGAATGCCATTCAGGGGGAGATCACGGGTTTATTAAATGTAAATCAGAGATTGAGGATCAAATTTGGTTCCCCTTATGGCTTGATGGCAGAGAGAAGCAGTTTGGGCGGACTTTGTGTAAGAGTCAATTTACCGCTTAAAGGGGACGTGCAGGATGCAACGAATGATGATAGTTGATGATGAGCCTAATATTTTGGATGGGCTGTACGAATTTTTTGTAAAGGCAGATTTTAAAGATTTGGAGATCATAAAGGTTCATTCAGCGGATCATGCCATAGACTGGCTTAATACCGTAAAAATAGATATTGTGCTTAGTGACATCTGTATGCCAGGTATGGATGGGATGGCGTTAATTCAGGAAATTGTCGACCGCTGGCCACGTTGTAAAGTAATTCTGCTGACAGGACATAATGAATTCGATTTTGCCCATCAGGCGATCCGAAATCCCTGTGTAGTTGACTATTTATTGAAGACAGAGGGGATGGATAAAATTCGTGCCGCTGTGGAGCTGACTTTGGAGAAAATATCTTCAGAAGAGGATTATTTCTATAAAAGCCAGTGGCTTCGCGACAAGCTCCCGCGCGCTCTGCCCCAGTTACAGCAGCAGTTATTACACGATATTCTAAGACGCACCGAACGGATAGACCGGCAGAGCTTGCAGGTTGAATTCGATGCCATTCAGCTCCCGTTCAACGCGGATGGATCCGTCCTGCCTATTATTCTGCGGATGGAGGCTTGGCGAAATTATGAAACGGCTTCAGACCGGAGTTTAATTCGTTATGCGGTAGCCAATATTGCGGAGGAGCTGCTCAGCGACAAGGTTGAAGTTAAGGCTGTGGATCTGGATCCGGGGACGATAGCTTGTTTTGTTCAGCCTAAAAGTGAAAGTGTATCCTCAATCAAGGAAGAAGAGCTCTGGTTAAAAACGCTGCGCTTCGTCCACGGAACAATGGAATCCGTTCAGCAAGCCTGTGGCAAATGTCTGCAACTATCTGTGTCTATCATCGCCAGTGATCAGGAAGTGCATTGGCATGAGCTGAACTATGCCTTGAACCGTTTACGATTAGCCATTTTTGATAGCCCCGGACTTGGGATGGAAAAGCTGCTGAGGATAAATACCAAGGAAGTGGGCCCAAGTCCAGGTTCTATGCATAATCGAAATGCAACAGCGGAACTACTGCTCGACTATTTAAAACAACGGCTGCTTGAAGGTGATCTCGATTGGGGCACATCTTTTCGCAAATGGGTGGAGCTCTCGGGGGAAGGTGGGCCGGAGGATCCTTTTTTGAGATTAAGATTAATGTCTGGGATCAGTAACACCCTGCTGCAGACTTTACAAGAGTTAGGTTTAACGGAAAAAGCACATAGCGGTATGAATTTATCACGCATGTTATATTTTAATATCAATACACACTGGTCGGATGTCATCTCTTTTTATCACACGTTTTTTGAATGGATTATCTCGAACAGAAGCGCTACCTATAAACATGATGAATCGAATATCCTGTCCATGATCCACCAATATATTAAATCCCATCTGGCTGATGATTTGTCCTTAACCCGGATTGCGCAGGAAGTCTCACTTAATCCGTCCTATCTGTCACGCTGGTATAAAAGAACGACAGGGAAGGGGATTTCTGATTATATTCTGGAGAAAAAAGTGGAGCTGAGTAAGGAGCTGCTGCTTGGAACTGCTCTAAAAATGCACGAGATCTCCGGCCAGCTCGGGTTTAGTGATCAGCACTATTTTTTTCGATTCTTCAAAAAAACCGTTGGCTGTACGCCGCAGGAATATCGAGAGCAAAAACGAGGATAAATAAAAATACCCCGAAAGACGGACACCTGTTCAGAAGGTGCATCTTTCGGGGTATGGTTTGTGGCTGTATTTTAACGATTATTTACCGAGTTGTTTGTCTACTTCTCGAACCGGATTCTCGCCAACATTCTCTTCAACCTTGTGGCTACTCATAAACCAGCCGATTACAGCGATGAGTACGAGCACAACGTAGAAGGTGGCTTTCCACCAGGTACTATGTGCGAAATCTTCGGACAGAACACCAAGTGAAGGGTGCGCCAATGTAATGACTGACAGCTTAACACCCACCCAACCTACGATAAAGAAGGCTGCAATTTCAAGTCCTGGACGGGAATGCAACAGCTTAACGAAGAAGGAAGCTGCGAAACGCATAATGACCAGACCGATAAATCCACCGGCAAAGATGACGAGGAATTGTCCGCCATCAAGGCCTCCGATTTTTGGAAGACCACTTGCAGGAAGAGCAACCGCGAGTGCAACTGCGGCTAGGATGGAATCGACCGCGAAGGCGATGTCAGCAACTTCTACCTTCAGAACAGTAAACCAAAAGCTGGATTTCTTTTTATTGACCGCACCGTCAGTGCCGCTTTCAGCAGCTTCATCTGTGACGGGCTTCTTAAACAACAGTTTTCGGAAAATATGATTACCCGCGATAAATAATAAATAAATCGCGCCGATGGCTTGTACTTGCCAGATATCGACCAGATAGGAGATGACAAATAGCGAACCGAATCGGAACACGAAGGCCCCCGCTAATCCGTAAAACAACGCTTTTTTTCTTTCCTCATCAGGAAGGTGCTTAACCATAATTGCCAATACCAATGCGTTATCTGCGGCGAGTAGTCCCTCTAGTGCTACCAGAACAAGCAATACCCAACCGTACTCTAATAATAATCCCCAATCCATTACTGTTGTCCTCCCTTTTTGAATGCAAATATCTACCAAAAGATATCTACCCTACCATTTTAACCAAATTTATATAAAAAAGACCTTTACCAAACAGATTAGCCTTTGGAATAAAGGTCTAACCTGATTGGTAAAGGTCTCGCTAACAATGTGAATTGCCAATAAAGCCGGAGAATATCCTCATATTCTCGTATTGACGACTTTATTTAACAGCTACTCCCCTTTACGGGATATATTAAATTTTTAAGATTATTCAATGTGTTCTTGCCTAAAGAGATCATATACGAGATGAAAGTCATTGTCAATAAAAGTTGCAGAAATAAATGGATTCTATCTTTTAAGATTCCTTAAAATGGCCAGAAACATGACATGATGACGGAGAATCAACAGAGATTGAATAAAATGGAAACGGAAACATGATAGATATAGGTTATATAAACTCACATTTAATATGACGAAACTGCAAACATAAGGAAAAACAGGACTTAAAAAGGGAAAACTCGATTGACGATGTAGGTTGATGAAAATATGATGAAACTAATCAAAGCAATCAAGCGAGAAAAGTGTTAACTAAAATTACATGAGTTGTTCTATCGGAGTGAGTTTTACTGCGAAGAAGTACTAGTAGTTCATGCTGCATAAAATTTTTAGGAGGTGGGGAAATGCCGCAGGCGTCATCGAGGTTATCCATTGAAGCAGAGGAGGAGCTCAGCCGCCATCCCTGCTACAGTGAGGAAGCTCATCGTTTTTTTGCTAGGATGCACATCCCGGTTGCTCCCGTCTGTAACATCCAATGTAATTACTGCAACCGAAAATTCGATTGTGTGAATGAAAGCAGGCCTGGTGTAGTTAGTGAAGTGCTAACTCCAGAGCAAGCTGAACGCAAAGTGAAAGGTGTAGCCGCACAGCTGATGCAACTGTCGGTAGTTGGGATTGCAGGTCCGGGTGATCCGCTGGCGAATCCAGAACGAACCTTTGACACGTTCGAACGAGTCAAGCGGCAGGTCCCTGATGTTACCCTTTGCCTGAGTACTAATGGATTGACCCTTTACAGGCATGTAGACGCCATACTAGCGCTAGGTATCCGTCATGTCACGATCACCATCAATGCCATTGATCCCAATGTGGGCCGTGAAATTTATCCATGGGTTGTTGACGAAGGGATCCGGTACGAAGGACAAGAAGCAGCGGAGCTGCTGATCAGCCGCCAGCTTCAAGGTTTGGAGCTACTGGCGCAGCAAGGTGTTCTTGTTAAAGTTAATTCCGTTATGATTCCAGGGGTCAATGATCATCATCTCCCTGAAGTATCGCGAACAGTTAAAGCGCTCGGGGCAACTCTGCATAATGTGACGCCTTTAATTATCGCACCGGGAAGTCAGTATGAACGGGATGGGCGCAAGGCGCCGCGTCCTAAAGAACTGCACAACCTGCAGGAAGTGCTTGGGCGCGAAGGGATGAAGGTCATGCGCCATTGTCGACAATGCCGTGCTGATGCCATTGGGCTGCTAGGTCAGGATCGTAATCAGGATTTTATATTAGAAAAGATGGATGAAAATCCAGTTATTAATGAGCAAGCTAGAGCGCTCTTTCAACGTGAACTCGATGCCAAAATCCGTCAGCGTGTCAAAGCCAAAGAGCTAAGGCAGAACTCTTTCCAGCAAGGGCAGCACACCACCAAAGTCGCTGTTGCTACACGTGGTGGGGATAAGGTCAATCAACATTTTGGCCACGCGACAGAGTTCATGGTTTATGAAACGGATGGAATAAACGTGAAACTGCTAGGTATCAGAAAGATTCAGGCCTATTGCCACGGTAAAGCGGATTGTAATGGGGATAAGAATGCCACGCTACAAGAAATTATTTCTATATTACAGGACTGTCAAATATTGCTCTGTTCTGGTATTGGCGATGTCCCTCGCGCCAGCTTAAATAAAGCCGGAGTATTGCCTCTGGTGCGTAAAGGTGAAATACAGGATGCGATTCTAGAAAGTGTGAAATTCAGCTCTTATTTTGAAAATATATCGATTTCGAAGGGATGATGAATGATGAGACAAATAGCTTTTTACGGTAAGGGCGGTATCGGTAAATCCACAACTTCGCAGAACACTTTGGCGCAGCTCGCCACTAAATTTGGTCAAAAAACAATGATCGTAGGCTGTGATCCTAAAGCGGACTCCACACGGCTGATTTTGAACACTAAAGCTCAGAATTCAGTGCTCCAATTGGCAGCAGAAAGAGGAACGGTTGAGGATTTGGAGCTTGAGGATGTAGTTCAGTTGGGATATGGCGACATTCTTAATGTGGAGTGTGGTGGACCTGAACCGGGTGTGGGTTGTGCCGGCCGCGGGATTATTACAGCTATTAATTTTTTGGAGCAGCAAGGGGCTTATGAAGGATTGGATTTTGTATCCTATGACGTACTTGGTGATGTGGTATGTGGTGGATTTGCAATGCCGATCCGTGAGAATAAAGCACAGGAAATTTATATCGTATGCTCCGGGGAAATGATGGCTATGTATGCGGCCAATAACATTGCGCGTGGAATTCTAAAGTATGCCAACAGCGGTGGCGTAAGATTGGGCGGTCTGATCTGCAACAGTCGTAATACGGACCGTGAGGATGAGCTCATTATGGAGCTGGCACGCCGTTTGAATACGCAAATGATCCATTTTGTCCCGCGGAATAATGTGGTTCAGCATGCAGAGCTGAGAAGAATGACCGTGGCCCAATATAATCCTCATCATCAGCAAGCGAGAGAATATGAGATTTTGGCAGAAAAGATCCTGAATAACAATATGATGACAATCCCGACCCCGATTTCTATGGAAGAGCTGGAGGATTTACTCATGGAATTTGGTGTGATTGAGGATGAAGAGACGGCGCTGAAAAAGCTGAAGGCATCTGGACAATAATTAGGTTCGTCCGGTGAACAGGAGTAGAGAGACGGCTGTTCACCGGATCACTCTAAGGGATGAGGAGGGTTCAGAATGGGGCTTAATATCGAAGATAACCAAAAGATGCTCGAAGAGATTCTTGAGGCTTACCCGGAAAAGGCACGGAAGGATCGTCAGAAGCATTTTGAAATCAATAATGAAGAGTTAATAAACTGTGGCAAATGCGCCATCAAATCGAATATGAAGTCCCGTCCGGGGGTTATGACCCAAAGAGGATGTGCTTATGCCGGTTCGAAAGGCGTGGTCTGGGGCCCGATCAAGGATATGGTGCATATCAGCCATGGTCCTGTAGGTTGTGGGCAATATAGCTGGGGAACAAGACGGAATTATGCCAACGGAACACTGGGCATTGATAATTTTACGGCTATGCAGGTGACGAGTGATTTTCAGGAGACAGATATTGTATTTGGCGGTGACAAGAAGCTTGAAGTCATTTGCCGTGAAATTAAAGAAATGTTCCCACTGGCTAAAGGAATTTCGATCCAATCAGAGTGTCCTGTGGGGCTAATCGGAGACGATATTGAAGCGGTGTCCAAAAAAATGTCTATCGAGCTAGGTATCCCGATCATTCCCGTTCGTTGTGAAGGGTTCCGTGGGGTTAGCCAATCCTTGGGTCATCATATTGCTAACGATGCGATCCGTGATTTTCTGATGGGGAAGAAGGAGCTTGCGGAATGTGGTCCTTACGATATTAATATTATCGGAGATTATAACATCGGTGGGGACGCTTGGGCTTCACGCATTTTACTGGAGGAAATGGGTCTGCGTGTTATTGCGCAGTGGTCTGGGGATGGAACCATCAATGAATTGGCGATCGCGCATAAGGCGAAGCTCAATTTGATTCACTGTCATCGCTCCATGAACTATATGGTAACGACGATGGAGAAAGCATATGGGATTCCTTGGCTGGAATACAACTTTTTCGGGCCGACCAAAACCGCTGAAAGCCTTCGAGCCATCGCCGCAAGGTTTGATGAGTATATTCAGGAAAACTGCGAGAAAGTCATCGCTAAATACACGCCACAAATGGAGGCGATTATCTCTAAATTCAAACCCCGGCTGGAAGGTAAAAAGGTCATGCTGCTGGTAGGCGGATTACGTGCCCGCCATACACTGGGGGCTTATGAGGATCTGGGGATGGAGGTGGTGGGCACAGGTTATGAGTTCGCTCACAAGGATGATTACGAGAAGACATTCCCTGAACTTCCGGAAGGCACTATTATCTACGATGATCCAACCGCTTACGAGCTGGAAGAGCTTGCGCAAAGACTTGATATTGATCTGATGGGCTCGGGTGTGAAGGAGAAATATGTGTATCACAAGATGGGTATTCCTTTCCGGCAAATGCACTCTTGGGATTATAGTGGTCCTTACCATGGCTATGATGGGTTTAAGATTTTTGCTAAGGACATGGACATGACCATTAACAGCCCAGTGTGGAGCTTGATTAATTCAGGGAAAACAGGATCACTCCCTAAAAAGGAGGCGGGCGTATGAAGGACAAACTGGAGATCCCAGATTACAATACATTATTTCAAACTGAACCCTATGTGAAGCAACGTGAAGGGAAAAAAGTATTCGAGGCACCCTGCAGTGAGCAAGAGACAGCAGAAGCATTAGCCTACTCGAAGTCGTCTGAATATAAGGATAAGAATTTTGCCCGCACCTCACTGGTAGTTAATCCTCATAAAGCATGCCAGCCCCTAGGAGCCTTGATGGCTGCGCTGGGATTCGAGAAAACTCTGCCGTTTATACATGGCTCTCAAGGCTGCACTGCGTATTTTCGTAGTCATTTAAGCCGTCATTTCAAGGAGCCGACCCCCGCAGTTTCTTCCTCTATGACAGAAGATGGTGCGGTGTTTGGAGGGATGAATAATCTTATTGATGGTCTTGAAAATAGTGTGGCGCTCTATAAGCCAGAGATGATAGCTGTATCCACTACATGTATGGCTGAGGTTATAGGGGATGATCTGCAGGCGTTTATATCCAATGCCCGCCAGAAGGGTGCAATTTCGAACGAAATTCCAGTGCCCTACGCCAACACTCCAAGCTTTTCCGGATCACATATTGCAGGTTACGACTCCATGTTAAAGTCTATCCTCAGTACCTTGTTCATCCGCTCTGGGATTGAAGCTACCCCTGGCAGTGGAGAGGGAACTGGAGAGAAGCTGAATGTCATTTTAGGGTTTGAGCCTTATACGGGGAATTTTGCGGAAATTCGAAAAATCCTTGCCGCGTTTGATACAGGCTACACCTTCCTTGGTGACCACAGCGGCAATTTTGATTCCCCGGCTACAGGTGAATATTCCTATTATTATGGGGGAACGAAGCTGGCGGATGTGCCGAAGGCAGCTAATGCGTTGGGAACTCTTTCACTTCAGAAATATTCTGTCAAAAAAACGTTGGAATACATCAGCGGCACATGGAAACAACAGACCGTTGCGATGTCGACTCCGCTGGGCATTCATGCCACAGATCGGCTAATAGAGTCTATCAGTGAATTAACGGGATTGCCCATTCCGCCTGAGCTTGTGGAAGAACGTGGCCGGGTAGTGGATGCTTTACTCGATAGCCACCCTTATCTGCATGGCAAACGAGTGGCTTTAGTTGGCGATCCGGATTTGCTGATCGGCCTGATTGAATTCTGTCTGGAAGTCGGTATAGAGCCTATTCATATTGTGTGCTCTAATGGGGAAAACGGATTTAAAGAAGAAGCGAAAGCTCTGCTTGCTGCCAGCCCCTACGGAGCAGAAACAACGGTTCATATCGGAAATGATTTGTGGCATATGCGCTCTCTGCTGATTGATGATCCTGTGGATCTGGCCATTGGAAGCTCTCATCTTAAATTTGCTGCCAAAGATGCCGACGTTCCTTTGATCCGTGTAGGCTTCCCTGTCTTTGACCGCCATCATCTGCATCGTTATCCGATTATCGGTTATCAAGGTGCCTTGAACTTGTTAACTACTATAGTAAATACAATCCTGCAGGGGTTGGATGAGGATTCATCTGGCTTCAACCACGATCTTGTTCGTTAGTAGGAGAACGTTAAGCCGAATCGTATACTTCCGATTCATTCCCTCGTCCTCATTTGGAGCCGAGCGTTGGGGAGCGGCCGGAAGTCCAATATTTATCGTAGTGACACTGAATAATTGAGCATTTTAAGCGTAAGGAGTATTCAGTTACGGGAGGTGGTACGATGGAGTCCATCAGAAACGATGTATTCGACGCGCAAGCTTGCGGGAGCTTAACTCCGAAATCGAAACCATGTCCACGCCCCAAGCCGGGCGAAGCGGCTGGGGGCTGCTCCTTTGACGGAGCCCAAATCACGCTGCTGCCGATCATGGATGCTGCGCATCTTGTCCATGGGCCGGCTGCTTGTGCCGGGAATAGCTGGGAAAGTAGAGGGGCTTTGTCAAGCGGGCCTTCGCTTTCACAATACGGATTCACTACAGATCTCAACGATAACGATATTATTTTTGGCGGAGAAAAGAAACTGAAAGATAGCATTGACTATATTGCCGGGCGCTTTATGCCTCCGGCAATATTTGTATATGCGACCTGTGTGACAGCATTGATTGGCGAGGATTTGGATGCGGTATGCAAGGAAGCGGCAGGCAGATTGGGGCTTCCTGTGATCCCCGTGAACAGCCCCGGATTCGTAGGCAGTAAGAATCTTGGAAATCGGCTGGCTGGTGAAGCGCTGCTACAATATGTAATTGGCACAGGTGAACCAGAGATTGAGATTCCTTTAGGTGTGAATTTGATTGGGGAGTACAATATCGCGGGTGAAATGTGGGATATCGAGAAATTAATGAAGAGTGTTGGAATTACGCTAATGTCCAGAATTACAGGGGATGCAAGATATAAGGAAATTACATGGGCACATCATGCAAAAGTGAATATGGTTGTGTGCAGCCGTGCATTGTTAGGTCTGGCAAAAGAAATGGAGGCAAGATACCACATTCCTTATTTCGAAGGCTCCTTCTATGGGGCCAAGGAGACAACTTATTCCTTACGTCAAATGGCTTATTTGCTGAATGACCGTGAGATGGAGCGGCGTGTGGATCGGTTGACGGAACGAGAGGAAAGCAGACTGATTCAGGAGCTGCGGCCCTACCGCAAGCTGCTTAAAGGAAAGAAAGCAGTTCTCTATACGGGTGGAGTAAAAAGCTGGTCGATTATTTCCGCACTGAAGGAGTTAGGCGTTCAGGTGGTAGGTGTAGGCACGAACAAAAGCACGGAAGATGATATACGGCGTATAGCGGATCGTGTTGGTGATGACACCGAATATATCCCGGAGGGCGGGGCAAGCCGAATTATCAAAACCGTCCGGGATCGTAAGGCAGATATTATGATTGCTGGCGGACGGAATATGTATGTGGCAATGAAAGAGCAAATTCCGTTTATCGATATTAATCAAGAAAGACACAAGGCCTATGCTGGTTACGAAGGTTTACTAAGGCTGGCTAAGGAGCTGACGTATTCTCTTGCTAATCCAATCTGGAAGCTGGCTGCCAGTGCCGCTCCCTGGGATAAGGAGGAACCTTCCTATGACCGTTAACAAAAGGAGTAAACCTACTTCAGTTAATCCAATCAAAATCGGTCAATCCCTTGGTTCCGTACTGGCATTTCAGGGTTGCTACAAGGCATTGCCTATTGTGCATGGCGCGCAAGGTTGTTCCGCATTTCCGAAGGCGCTGCTTACCCGGCATTTTCGCGAGCCTATAGCCGTACAGACCTCTGCTTTGCAGGAGATGGATGTAATCTTTGATGCGAATCGTAATTTAGAGGAAGCTCTAAATACCATACTCAGTAAACACCGACCAGACATTATAGGCATTATTGGGACTGAGCTGACGGATGTGGCTGGAGTGGATTATCAATCCATGCTCAAGACCTATAAAAGGGAGCGGAACATGCGGGGTGGGCTTGCTTTTTCCGTCACCTTACCTGACTTTCGTGGTTCATTGGAATCGGGGTTCAGTTCTACCGTGGAGGCGATGCTTGATGAGATGATTCAGCAGGTAGGCCATCGGGGTTCAAGGAGTGTGAATTCACGTCAGATTACCCTCTTGCCGGGATCGTTTCTGACGCCGGGTGATGTGATGGAGCTGAAAGAAATGATATCCTCCTTCGGTTTTGAGGTAATCGCTGTACCTGATATATCGACCTCTTTATCTGGGCATCTGCTGACAGGATTTTCACCGCTAACAAGAGGTGGGGTGCCTCTAGATTCGATGCTGCAAAGCTTGCATTCGGGTCTAACCCTTGCCATCGGCGGAAGTATGGAGCGTCCAGCTAGAAGACTGCATAATGCGCTGGGAACTCCCTACAAAGTATTCGAGAGTGCTATGGGGCTTAAAGCAACGGATGATATTTTGCAATTTCTGCATCAAATTAGCGGGCAGCCGGTACAGCTTCGTTATTGCTGGCAACGAGAGAATTTATTGGATAGCATGCTGGATGCTCATTTTCAATTTGCGGGAATGTCTGCACTTGTTGCGCTGGAGCCAGATCATTTGTATACCGTATCTTCTTGGCTCGAAGAGCTGGGGGTGGAGCAAAAGGCCCTGGTCACTTCCTATGAAACTCCTTTGGTGGTTGAGATGGAACGAGAGGTATGGGTCGGTGATCTGGATGATGTTGAGTTTTTGGGTAAAGGTGCAGATTTATGGATCGGTAACTCACATGGGATAAATGGAGCGGCGCGGTTAGATGCAGCATTTATGGCGGCTGGATTTCCCGTTTGGAATGAGCTTGGTGCTTATATGGCCACTTCTGTAGGGTATCGGGGAGCGATGGAGTGGACGAATAAAGCGGCGAATCTGTTAATGCGAAGGGAGGAGGAACATCGTGAAAGTAGCATTCGCTACAGAGGATGGAATTAGAGTGAATGCCCATTTTGGGCAGAGTCCGATGTTCGCAATTTATAAAGTTACCAAAGGTGGCGGGGAGCTTATAGGTCTTCGTAAACTGCCAACGATTCTCAATCAGGATGAAGCAGGCAAAATAGAGAGTCGTCTGGAGGTGGTAGAGGATTGCACGCTAATATTCATCATGCAGATTGGAGCCTCAGCAGCGGCAAGAGTCACACGTCATAAAATTATGCCGGTAAAGGTTCCACCAGGCAGTCCTATTGATGAGCAAGTGAAGCGGATTGTTGAAATGCTACAGGGCAAACCACCAATGTGGCTAGCCAAGGTATTACATGCTGAAAATGAAGCGGAAGGGGCGAGTGTAGATGGATCCCATAGCTAATGAGAGTGCTGCATTAATGGGCCGGGTTGCTCCGGAAGCATCAGCATTAAAACACCGTAGTCGAACCACGGAGAAAGAGCTGGATAAAGATATAGCAGAGATGTTCATACGGCGGTTGTGTCAATTGCTTGATACAGAAGACTTTTTTGGAAGACATGCTTCTCTTTCACCACAGAAGAAGATCGAACGATTGTTTCTCGCTTCCCCTGAAGATAAGAACAAATCTGATTTTAACTGCGCGGTTTCTCCAAAAGTCCGTTTGCAGGTTCCTCTCTTGTTTCAGGCGGTGGCGGGCGTGATCGAGGAGAAGAGTGGGGTTCTGGTTCAGAGTTCATCTGAAATAAACGGGGAAGGATTTGGGCGTGCTCTTTTATATAGTGATCGGATTATTCTTGTGTTAAAAAGCTTGAGAGCAGGTTTTCCGTTTCCTTTTACCTCTGAGGAGAAAGTAATTCGCTACGGCGTTGCTTGTGTAGAAGAAGGGTTAGCCTTTATGGATAAATTTAATGAAATGACAGCTCTTTATGGAACGGATGGTCTGGAGGGTTAGATTCCAATGATGCAGCTCAGCCACAGGGAGGGAGCAACATGGAGCAGCTTGTAGGCGGCACCGAACTGGAACGATACGCTCGCCAATTGAAGCTGCTTGGAGAAGGCGGGCAGAAAGCGCTAAAAGAAGCTACAGTGATGATTGCTGGAATTGGAGGGCTTGGAGGCACTGCCGCACTTTATTTAGCTGCTGCCGGAATCGGCAAGCTGATCTTGGCGCATGAAGGAAACATTGTGTCTCCAGATTTAAATCGACAGATTTTGATGGACAGTGATCAGTTGGGTATGGAAAGGATGAGCACAGCCATTCAGCAGCTAAAACGTCTGAATCCAAATGTTGAAATGGAAGGATTTAATTCGAAGATAGAATATAATATAGCAAAACCTTGGGTAGAACAAGCCGATATAGTGATTGATGCACGGTATGATTTTCCGGAAAGATATGCGTTGAACCGCCTATGTGTAGAAACCGGCACGCCAATGGTAGAGGCGGCGATGTATGGATTTGAGATTTCACTAACAACGGTTATACCTGGTGAAACCCCTTGCTTAGAGTGTCTTTATCCGGATGTGAATCCAGAATGGGAACCGTTTGGCTTTCCAGTATTGGGAGCAACCTCCGGAATTGCGGGTTGTCTGGCTGCGTTGGAAGCCGTAAAATGGGTTACAAGGGTAGGGACGACTTATGCGGGCGTAATGCATCGCTTCAATTCACTCGACTTCGCCTGTTACAGCGTCCATATTACCCGTAATCCGAATTGCACTTGCTGCGGAGAGGAAGGTAAACCGTGAAAAGTCTCAGGCTATGTGACACGACACTTAGGGATGGTGAACAGGCGGCTGGAGTTTCATTCACGAGGGAAGAAAAGCTGGAAATCGCAAGGTTGCTGTCGGAATGCGGAGTGGAGCAAGCAGAGGTAGGAATTCCTGCCATGGGCAAGCAAGAGCAAGAAGATATTGCGGCTATCGCTGATTTAGGTCTACCTATGAAGATGATGACTTGGAATCGGGCTTTGGAAAGTGATATCGACAAAGCTTGGGCGACGGGTGTGAACTGGAGTCATGTATCGATCCCTGTCTCGGAAATTCAATTACAAGGTAAGCTAGGTTTAACACCTGCCAAAGGTCTGACAAGATTACTGCATGCGACGGAATATGGTCAACGGCTAGGAATGACTGTGTCGGTGGGGATGGAGGACTCTTCAAGGGCAAGTATAGAGTACCTGGTTGAACTGGTAAATACATTATATAAAGAAGGCATTCGTTGGTTCCGTTATGCAGATACGGTATCTGCTCATCATCCGGGTCAAATGGCAGAGCGGGTAAGCACATTACTTAGTGCTGTTCCTGCAGATGTAGAGCTTGAGGTACACTGCCACAATGATTTTGGTCTTGCGGCTGCAAACACACTTAGCGGTATTGCCGCGGGTGCGGTCTGGGCAAGCACTACGGTAGCAGGGATTGGTGAACGTACCGGGAATGCAGCAATGGAAGAAGTAGTGATGGCTTGGCGTTATCTTTATGGCGGGGAGAGCAGCGTACGTCCGGAGTGTTTGAAGGGGCTGGCGGATAGGGTGATCACAGCCTCGGGCCGAAGTGTCGGCGATGCCAAACCAATCGTCGGATCACTCGCCTTCACACATGAATCTGGGATACATGTTGACGGTTTGTTGAAAGAAACAGCCACCTACCAGACCTTTGATCCCACAGAGGTGGGGAGAGCACATCGTTTTGTGTTAGGTAAACATTCCGGAAGTGGTGGAATCATACATGTACTGAACGCACATGGTTTAGAGGTTAGTGCTGGAACCGCGGGACGTTTGCTTGAACGGGTAAGAGACTATGCCGAAGTTAATAAAGTGAATGTGCCAGAGCTCCTCTTGGTTGAATGGCTGAGGGAGGATTGGCAACGACCGTAAGAGATATTAGTAAGAATGAATAAAGGCTGACAAGACGGGTACGAAACCTGTCTTGTCAGCCTTTTTATGTTGTTAGGATTAAGTTTATTGTGTTACCCCTTAACCGCTCCAGCGGTAATTCCCTTGGTCATCTGTTCTGTGAAGAGCAGGTAGATCAGGATGGTTGGGATAGCGATGATCGTCATAACCGCGAACTGTGCACCATAGTTGGATGAATACTCACCAGTGAATTTCATAATGGAGAAGGGAATCGTCTTAAGATCTTCCGAGGTGAGGAAGGTATTCGCCATAATGAATTCATTCCAAGTGCTGATGAAGTTGAGCACACAGATGGTTGCCAGCGCCGGTTTGGTGATGGGCAGGATGATACGGAAGATTAACCCGTAAATGCCACTGCCATCAATAACGGCGGACTCTTCAATGGCCCGTGGAATGGTCTCCAGGAACCCGGTCATAATCAGGACACTCATGGGGATGACAATGGCTGAGTAAGGCAAAATCAATGTGTACATATTGTTCAGCATCCCAAGCTTGTTAAACAGAATGAAGTTTGGCAGCAATGTGGCGTGAATCGGGATGATCATGCCTAACATGATTAGAGAGAGGACAATGCCACTTAGCTTCCATTTCATCCGGGTAAACGCATATCCCATCATCAGGGACACCAGCGCAGAGAGCATAACAGTTATCACTGTAATGATAAGACTGTTGGCGAAATAACGTGGCACACGCCCGTAGGTAAAAGCGTTTCGATAGTTCTCCCACTGGGGTGGAGAGGGCCATTTCAGAAATGAGCTTCCGAAGAACTCACCGCTCTTTAACAGGGAATAGTCGATCAACCAAATAAGCGGAAATAACTGAATCAACGCGATGATACATAGGAACACCATCATTAGGATTTTGCCGGTTGTAGGCTTTCTGCGTTCTTGTTTGTGAAGGTTTAGCTTAGGGGGTGAAGCGGCAGGCGATAAGGAATTATTCATAGGATATCCTCCGGTTACAGGGTTTCTTTAAAATTCTCCGATATCTTTCTTTAAAATCTTGTTGAGGATAACGGTTAGGATCAGGCAGAACACAATAAACAGAATCGAAATGGCATTACCATAGCCGTATAGCGATGATGAGAAGGCGGTTTTGTACAGATAGTTCCCTAGGAACTGTGTGCTATTTGCAGGGCCACCGTTGGTCATTAAGAATACGGTTTCCATTTGCTTAAGACAGGTGGTGACGGCAATGATGATGGCAACCCGCATCATCGGCGAAAGCAGCGGAATGATGATACGCGTGTAGAGGGTAAAGTTGTTGGCGCCATCGATTCTTGCGGCTTCGCTTAAATCTTCCGGAATGCCTTGCAGACCTGAATAATACAGCAGCAGTGCATACCCAAAGCCTTGCCACATAACAACAATGATGATGCACCAGATGGCTGTCTTCGGATCACCGAGCCAATCATGCGTAAGTGCGTCCAATCCAACTCCGCTTAGCAGCTTGTTGAGCAGTCCGTAGTTCGGATGGAAAATTCCGGTCCACAGCTTGGCTGTAACGACGACGGAAATTACAGCGGGGATAAAAAAGATCGTCCGGAATATTTTTTCGTATTTGCCGGAATTGGTTAGGAATATCCCCATGAGAATGGCAAAGGGATGTTGTAAAAATACAGTGGCGGCGGTCAGGAGCAGGGCATTGACCAGCGATCTCCAGAACACTTTGTCATGAAATAGAATTTCGCGGTAGTTATCAAAGCCGATGAAATTGTATTTGCCGATTCCGCCCCAATCCGTAGAACCGTAATAAGCGCTCATGAAGATAGGGATGCAGATCATAAAAGCAAATAGGAACAGTCCAGGTGCGATGAGTAAGAATATCGCTTTTTTGTCGCTTAACACTCTGTGCATGGAAATCTCCGTCCTTTTAAAGAGTAATCTATCTATTACCATCGTAACGGGAAGCCAGGCACCGGAACATGCCGTAAATTTCAGATCGGTGTATACATTTTTTCGAAAACAAAACCCCGGCCTCTGGGGGAAGCCGGGGTTTGCGCACTGCCATCTATAAGGTTACTTCAGGAGCGCTAAGGTTCATGTTTTTTGTAGTTCTCTGGTTTATTTACCAGCGAATTTATCGGATGCAGCATCCAGTGCTTTGGCGAATTCTTCAGGGGTAATCGCATCAGATAGCAGGCTTTGATGCGCCTCCATTACCTTTTGCTTGAACTCATCGTCACCCACATCCTGCAGTGGAGTACCGCTGGAAGAGGTCATGGAGCTGAACACTTCAATCAATTCTTTTTGCAGCTGGGTTTCGTTACCCGTTAGGAATTGATCGAATTGCTGCGCAGGTGTACCCGCGCCAGCTTGCCATAGCATTTTAGACCAATGCTCTGGAGCGAAGAAATATTTCAAGAAATCAACAGCGGCTTCAGCATGTTTGGAGTTTTTGCTGACTGCATATCCACCACCATACCAAGCGGCATCATCGGTTGCTTTACCTTTAGCTGAAGCTGGGAATGCGAAAGCACCTACGTTATTGCGGAATTCTTCAGAGAAGTTCTCGTCTGTTGCCAGACCCGACTCCCAAGCGCCCATAAAGAACATGGCAGCTTGCCCTTGTCCGAACAAGTTGCGTGCAGCACCGTAATCGGCAGTCAGCCAGCCATCGGCAAAACCTTTAGCATCGGCGAATTGCTGCATTTCAGTTGCAGCTGCAACCAGACTAGGATCTGTAAAGGATATTTTACGTGCAACAGCTTCATCCATTGTATTGAAATCGCCAGTCTGACGTTGGGCTACAAATTCATACCAGATAGGCAGTGTCCAAGCGTCCATACCATTCATAGCGATCGGGTTAATTTTCTTGGCACGAAGTGTTTTGACGGCGGCAAGCAAATCATCTGTTGTTTTTGGAACCTCGATGCCGTTGTCAGCAAATATTTTTTTGTTATAGTACATCACCATGTAGTCGGCACCACGCGGCAAGCCGTAAAGCTTACCGTCTTTACTGAAGCCGTCCATGGATCCGGACACAAACTGATTACCTTCGAAGTCAGCACTGTTCAGTTCAAGCAGTAGATCGTTATCCAGCAGCGGACTCAGGAAGGAGGGCTGACCCCAGGCTTGAATGATATCGGGAAGCTGATTGCTGGAGGCATACACTTTGATTTTTGATTTGTAAGGCTCATCTTGAAGCGCTTCCACTTCAATCTTGACGTTAGGGTTCTCTTTCATGTAAGCATCGATAATGTCTTGCTCTACCTTACCTGAACCATTGGCCCGATCCGCGAGCGCGGTGAAGAACTTCAGTGTGATTTTTTCGGCGGGTGTGTTTTCCCCTGCACTAGCTGTTGCTTCGGCAGTAGCTTCGGCCTTGTCATTTGTAGGTGCATTGGTAGCTTTCGCATTGTTATTTCCGCCACCGCAGCCTGCCAGCAGAGCTGGTAGCATTAGACTCATAAGTGCTAGCTTTATTCCTTTACCTTTCATCAAAAACCCACCTTTTTTATGAGATATATTTCCACGAGAACGGCTGTCATCAAACGAGGACGACAATGTCGTTTCTTCTTGCATCCCCATCTTAAGAGTTTATGACCGATAGAAACATGGTCCATATTTAAGAACTATGTAGGCATTTTTCAGTGATTGTAAAAAGCTGGTTCAGGGTTTAATGATTTCAGTTATACTTGGTTTACACATTTATTGATTATACATGAAGGTGGTTCTCATGAATCGAAACATCCGCTTATTAAGCCGTTATCGCCATCTTCCGCTCCAGTTTAAGCTGTTATTATGGTTTGTGCCGCTGCTTCTCGTGACTATATTTGCTATGGGGTGGAACTCCTATCAGATCTCTTCGCAGCAGGTGGTGGAGAAAATGAAACAGTCACAGGATCACCTGACCCGGAAAACAGCAGAGCAGATTGATGAGATGGTGAGGGGAATGATTTCTTTTTCCAATACACTCTTTCTGGATGAAAGTGTGCAGCGGCTCTTAGTGTCGTCAGAAGCACAAAAAGAACGTAATTCCGTATTTAAAACGGTCACCAACCTGATGGTCGCTGGCAATTCGATTCAATCCCTGATTCTATACTCTTTGGAAGACCAGAATAATGGGGCGGAGCCTTTTGCTGCGAACCAAGCCGGATTGACGACTGGCATGAAGTTCTCTAACTTTATCCAAACCTCGTACTACAAGGAAGCCGTTGAAGCCGCAGGCAGTCCAACCTTTGGATTGTCCAGACCCACGGATGGCATATTTGTTGGTGATCATTATCATAAGATTGTACTTTCCAGAATTATCAAGAATGTATATACTTTAAAACCCGCAGGGCTAGCGGTGATCGGGGTCGATGCTGGAAAGATCGGAAGCCAATATCTAGACAACTCTGAAGATGATGTAGATATGTTTGTGGTAGATCGAGACGGACTCATCATTACGGCTTCTAACCGGAGCTGGATCGGCAAAAGAGATCTTGATCTTCCGTATTTTGCGGACAGCGACCCTAAGTTGAACCTAGAGGAGAGACTGGAGTCTACAGCGGATCACAAACAGTGGATTGTCTCGCATCTGCAGTCAGAAACGACGGGTTGGTATGTAGTGGTGGTGCATTCCAAACGGCAGCTTGTCAAAGAGCTGGGGCAGATTTCACAGGTCACGGTGACGATCGCTTTTCTGTGCTTAGCAGTTAGCTTAATGGTTACCTGGCTCGCCGCCGCCTCAATAACGAAACCGCTGAAAAAACTTTCCCGCTCCATGCGCAGATTCCAGACAGGGGATTTCACGCAGCGCGTATTTTTTGAAGGGAATGATGAGATTGGTCTCTTGGGCCATGGTTATAATCTAATGGTGCAGCGGATCAAATCGCTCATCAATGATGTATATGCCTCCAAACTGAAGCAGCAGGAAGCAGAATTGAAAACGCTTCAGGCGCAGATCAGGCCGCACTTTTTATATAACACGCTGAATACGATTTGTTGGGAAGCTGAGAAGAAGGGCGACAAAGAAATAGCGGATATGGTCTATTCGCTTTCTCAAGTATTCCGGCTGAGCTTAAATGATGGGCGGGATACGTTTACATTGGAACAGGAAGTAGAGCTTGTGACGAATTATTTGTTCCTGCAAAAAAATCGGTTTAGAGAACGTTTTGAGTTCGAAATTGCCTTGGATGAGAGTATCAAGGATTTCACAGTTCCGAAGCTGCTGCTCCAGCCACTGGCGGAAAATGCAGTGATTCATGGGATCGAGCCACTGGCTGGAAGTGGACTCATCTCGATTCGCGCCTTTCGCAAAGATAGAACTATTGTACTCGAGGTTCAAGATAACGGGGTGGGAATCACGCCGGAAAGACTTCAGGAGCTACATCAGCGTTTAGCGAGAGGAAGCTCTATTTCGGAGGAAGAGGAGAATGCTGGACGTTCGGGGTTTGCACTCTCGAATGTACAGGAACGTTTAGCTTTGTTTTTTGCCGGAGCCTCATTGCAAGTAGAGAGTGTAGAAGGAGCAGGCACACGTATTATCATTCATATCACTGTGGAGGGTCCCTAAATGATGAAGCTGAAGCTGCTGATTGCTGAAGACGAAGACACCATCCGTGAGGGTATCGTCAATATGATTGACTGGAATTCGCATCAGATTGAGGTAATGGGCGAGGCGGGGAACGGAAGTGAAGCGCTGGCTCTGATGGAGTCTGAACAGCCGGATTTATTGTTAACGGATATCCGCATGCCGCAGATGAATGGTCTGGAGCTAATCGAAGCTGGACGGCGTCGCGGTTACGACTTTCGCTCGATTATTTTATCTGGCTACAATGAGTTCTCTTATGCGAAACAAGCGATTGCGCTGGGGGTTGTCGATTATGTGCTGAAGCCGTGCCGGCCGGAGGAAATTCTGAAGACGGTACTCAAGGCTAAGGAGCTAATTGAAAGGCAGCGTTGTCAGGAGAATGAGCAGCTAAAAAGAGATCGTTCCTGGCATAAAAATGCACCGCTTGTCAAAAGCCAAGTGCTGTCCCAATGGATTCATCATCCTCCGGTTCCGCTGGAGCGGCGGCAGGAGCTGATCGGTGAGTTAGCTATGGCTATTAGTCACGAAGGTCCGCAGATTGGGCTGGTCAGCTTTGATTTTGATCCTCCCTCTGCTGGTGGGTCTGGACAGGATTTTGTACTTTTACGTTACGCGGCCCTAAATATTATTAGTGAGACCTTGTCTCCTATCTATAAAGGAAAAATCGAGACCTTTCATGATGGCAATCTCCTGCTCTGGATCGGCAGTGGTTTAGCTGGAACGGATTCTCGCAAGTCTTACCGAACCCCCATCTATTTAAAAGAGCAGATCGGGATGCTGCAAAGCAATCTGGAGAAATACCTCAAGCTGTCAATCAGTATTGCTGTAGGCTCCTGTCGTGCGGATATTTCGGAAGCTCACCTGTCTTATAAAGAAGCGCTTCAGGCTATGGAATCCCGCTTTCTGAACGGGAAAGGCGGCGTTTATTTTTTTACAGAAGGTTCGGGAGTTATTGGGGGTGGCGCACAGGAGATCGGGATTTTAGATGATCCTGAATTAAATGTGCTGGAGGATGAGATGCTTGTGGCAGTCGGTGCAGGAAGTAATGAGCTTGCCCTCGATCTGCTGGAGCAGTGGCTGGAACGTTTTCGCGGAAACCCCGGATGCCTCAAGCAGGAGGTGAATATTCGGGCAACAGCTTTTGTCGTTCGCCTTAAGAGGCTTGCGCAGGAAAAACAAGTAGCTGGATTCGAATGGAAGCAGCATTTGGTCAATTGGATGGAGCAGGCACCACAGATCGAGACGCTGGAAGAATTATCTACGATCCTGAATAAGATCATGCAGAATGTGGTGGAGGCTTTTTCTAAACATCGCCCTCTGCATCGAACAGTAGTTACAGCGCTTGAGATCATCCGTAACAAATATAATACCAATCTATCTCTGGAGTATGTTGCGAAGGAAGCTTATGTATCTAATACTTATTTAAGTTCACTGTTCCGCCAGGAGCTGGGTGTGAATTTTCTCGATTACTTGCATCAATACCGGGTAGAAGAGGCAAAAAAGCTGCTCCGCCAAAACTTAAAAATGTACGCCGTTGCAAAGTTAGTGGGCTATGGGGAAGAACGCCACTTCAGTGCTACTTTTAAGAAATGGACCGGACTTACGCCCTCACAATATCAAAAGGGACTAGGGAAGTAGGAGTAAATTGTTATCTACTAGGCTTTGTGTGGTTAAACTCTACATATAGCTAAATAGGAGGTAACCGAGAAATGAACCCGAAATGGTGGAAAGAGAGTGTCGTGTACCAAATTTATCCGATTAGCTTCATGGATAGTAACGGAGATGGGATTGGAGACTTGCAAGGAATCATATCCAGACTGGATTATCTGCAGGATTTAGGTGTAGACGTGATTTGGGTCTGCCCTATTTATAAATCACCAAACCATGATAACGGTTATGATATCAGTGATTACTGTGACATTATGAAGGAATTTGGCACGATGGATGATTTTGACCATTTGCTGAGGGAGATGCACGCACGTGGGATGAAGCTGATGATGGATTTGGTTCTGAACCATACGTCACATGAGCACCCATGGTTTGTTGAATCTAGATCGTCGAAAGATAATCCGAAACGGGATTACTATATTTGGCGAAAAGGAAAAAATGGGGGACCCCCGAATAACTGGGAGTCTTATTTCAGTGGCTCGGTGTGGGAGCTTGATCCGCGGACGGATGAATATTACCTTCACCTTTACTCCAAATATCAGCCTGATCTGAACTGGGAGAATCCGGTGGTCATTGATAAGCTGCATGAGATGGTGGAATGGTGGCTGAAGAAGGGTGTGGACGGATTCCGCTTTGATGCCATTGCACATATCGTGAAGACGAAAGGGTACCCGGATGCGGATAATCCAGGTGGAACACCTACCGTAAGGGCTTATGGAATGTTCTCCAATCTGGCAGATGTGCATACCCTGCTACAGAATTTATATGATAAAGTGCTTTATTTCTACGATATTATGACGGTAGGAGAGACCTCAGGACTTGGACCGGAGCAGGCGCTAGATTATGTAGGGGACGGGCGTAGAGAGCTGAATATGACTTTTCAGTTTGAGCATATGTTTCTGGATGCCGCTTCGGCAGGTAGTGGAAAATGGGATGTCGTCCCATGGAGTCTACTGGAGCTGAAAAAGATTATGAGTAATTGGCAGACGGTTCTGCATGACAAAGGCTGGAATGCGAATTATCTCTGCAACCATGACCAGCCGCGCGCAGTGTCCCGGTTTGGGAACGACCTTTTTTACCGGATTCCTTCGGCTAAAATGCTGGCGACCTTCATTCACATGCTGGAAGGCACACCTTATATTTATCAAGGCGAAGAAATTGGTATGACGAATGTCTGTTTCGAATCCATTGATGAGTACCGGGATGTAGAGACGCTTAATTATTATGAAGAAAAGCGAAAAAACGGCGTTCCAGAAGAGCAGATTATGTCTGCCATTCATCATAAAAGCCGGGATAATGCCCGCACCCCGATGCAGTGGGACGATGGTCACGCAGGTGGTTTTACGACGGGGACTCCTTGGATTGAAGTAAATTCCAACTATATGGAGATCAACGCTGGCAATGCGATTAAAGATCCCGATTCCATCTACAACTACTATAAACAGCTGATCGCCCTGAGAAAAAAACACAAAGTCATCGTTTATGGAGCCTACGGGCTGCTGCTCGCAGAGCATACAGAGATATATGCGTATACTCGGACATTAGAAGATCAGCGGCTGCTGGTTATTCTGAATTTTTATGATGGAGAGCCTGTATTCGAATGGCCAGCGGAGTTCCAACCAGACAATATTGAGCTGTTAATTTCTAATTATTCCGTAGAAAAAGATGAGCAGATCCAACCGCTTAAACTTCGTCCTTATGAAGCGCGAGTATATTTGCAGCAGCTTGTGTAAGGGAAGCTACAGGAATGAGTTGTCATGAAGGGGCTGAGCGCTCCACTGTGACAACTCTTCTTTGAGTTTGTGAGTAAAAGACTGTACAATGGCGATACATTAACATACATAGAGTGGAGTTACAGGAAGACGCCTGTGGGAGGAGAGACAACATGACTGAATGGTATGAAAAGAGCTTCGGAGAGGATTATCTGGTCGTATACAAACATCGAGACTTTGGTGGAGCTCGTAAAGAAGTTGAACGAATGATCTCGTGGCTGGGACTACCGCCAGGCTCCAAAGTGCTGGATTTATGTTGTGGGATGGGACGTCATTCACTGGCGCTTGCGGAAGCAGGGTACGAGGTAACTGGAGTAGATTTATCAGAGGTACTGCTGCGTGAGGCAAGATCTCAAAAAGGAGCGGAGCAGGTAACTTGGCTGCGTTCTGACATGCGGGACCTACCGTTAACTGGAGGTTTCGATGCTGTGGTTAATCTGTTCACTTCCTTTGGTTATTTTGAAGAGGATGAGGAGCAGGTAAAGGTTTTGCGTGAAATCTATCGGATGTTGAAGCCGGGTGGCAAGTTTGTTATTGATTATCTGAACCCTGCGTATGTGATTCGTCATCTGGTGCCGCATTCTACCCGTGAGGATGGAAAGAATCTGATTGATGAGTCGCGGCGGATCGAGGATGGGTATGTGAAGAAGGACATCATTTTAACCTCTAAGAATGATTCTACATCTCGTCAATATCATGAACGTGTGAAGCTGTATTCCTTGGAGAAATTCAGCGGAATGATCGAGGAAGCAGGTTTACAGCTCGAAGCTGTGCATGGCAGCTATGAAGATGAGGTTTATAATGCAGAAAGCTCCACGCGGATGATTTTTAGTGGAATTCGATCGTAATGGTATCAGGAAAAAGATTCAAAGGCGGTGATCGCACCATGTCTAAGGCGGATATCACTTCATGGGACAAGAACATTCTTCAGGTCTCGGTGCCCATGGACTCGCCGCTTCGTCAAGTGAACAGCTATATTCTGCCTGATGAGGATGGCAGAATTACTATTATCGATCCCGGTCCGCGTAGCCCGGAGACAGAAAAATGCTGGCAGGCGATCCTGCAGGAGCTGGGATTGTCGTGGAAGGACGTGCGGGATATCGTCGTAACGCATCATCATCCCGATCATTATGGATTGGCGGGATGGTTGCAGTCGCAGACCGGATGTAAAGTATGGATGACTGAACGTGCTCATGCCGAAGCGATGTTGATGTGGGGCGGTAACACGGATATCAATGAAGTTTTGCCGTTATATTTCATCAGACACGGAATGTCGGAAGAATGGTCGAGTGGAATTAAAGCGCATTTGGAGAGCTTTGACGCTCAAGTAGAGCCACAGCCGGTTGTAACTTATCTGAATGAGGTAGAGCCTTTCGGGATGGGTGGCCGTGAATGGAAATTGATTGTAACTGGCGGACATGCACCGGGACATGTGAGTTTCTATCATGCGGGCAGCGGGCAAATGATCTGCGGCGATGCTGTGCTGCCGCAGATTTCGCCCAATGTCAGCCTGCTTCCAGGCAGCGATCCACAGCCGCTGCAGACGTTTGTTCAGGGGCTGTGGGAGCTGGGGAGCTACCCGGTCAGCATGGCGTTCCCGGGTCATCGGGAACCGTTCACGGGCTTCGCGCACCGGGTCAGCAGCCTGCTCGCTCATCATGAGGAGCGGCTGGATGCCGCGGCAGCCTTGCTCGCAAACGGCCCGCTGAGCGGCTTCGCCGTCTGCGAAATTCTGTTTCGCAGCCGGGTAACCACCGTTCACCAGATGCGCTTTGCAATGAGTGAGACACTGGCGCATCTGGCGGAGCTGATGCGCCGGGAGCGGGCAGTGATGATAGAGGCGGACGGTGCTATATTGTTTGCAGCATCTGAAAGTGCTGGTGACCATGTTAGTTAGAGTTTCTAGCGCGATCGAAGAGTGATGAATGATGAAATGAATTGAGATATGAATGTTATGATCGAGTAGAGGTACAGAGCAGTCTTGTGTTATTGGGACTGCTCTTTTTTGGGTTTTGGTTTTAGTGACTAGGTAGAGAGTATATTTCGGTGCTATTTATATGAATATTGAGCTCCTTAGTCCGACCACATACCAAACTAACATTTGATACATACTCATGCGTCACGCTGATCATTTGGACTAACATTTGATTACTTTACTCATGCGTCATGCTGATCATTCGGGCTCAGATTTGATTACTTACTGATGCGTTACACAGATCATTCGGACTAACATTTGATTACTTTACTCATGCGTCACGCTGATCATTCTTGCTCAGATTTGATTACTTACTCATGCACACAGATCATTCGGACTCAGATGCCGCTATTCGTGGATTTTGGGACTTTTGAGGTGAGTATCGGACCGGAGAGGCGTTATTGCTAGAGTAATGGGTTGTTATTGGTCATTTTTGAGTGAATAGTGACTCTGGAGTCCGAAAGTGACTAAATCAAGGGTGATTTATGGAAATAGGGTCACCTGAGTCCGACCGCATTACCAAACTACCATTTGATTACTTAACGCATGCGTCATGCTGATCATTCGGATTTAGATTTGATTACTTTACTCATGCGTTACACAGGTTATTCGGACTCAGACGCCGCTATTCGTGGGTTTTGGGACTTTTGAGGTGAGTATCGGACCGGAGAGGCGTTATTGCTAGTGCAGAGGGTTGTTATTGGTCATTTTTGAGTGAATAGCGACTCTGGAGTCCGAAAGTGTCCAAATCAAAGAGGATATGTGAGTATAGTGTCACCTGAGTCCGATCGCATTACCCAACTAACATTTGATTACTTTTCTCATGCGTCATGCTGATCATTCGGGCTCAGATTTGATTACTTACTCATGTGTCACACAGATCATTCGGACTCAGATGCCGCTATTCGTGGGTAGAAACACATCTTGCCGAGTAACTAAGTGTTGGTATTGACTAATTGGGGAATTTCTCCCTGTTTTTTGAGGTTTGTTAGGGTGTAGAGCGGATATTAGGGAATATCTCCCTAATAATCTACGAATGTAGCTATAAATTAAGGTTTTCGTAGAGTTATTAGGGAAGAATTCCCTAATAACTTAGGTTTTGAACGATTTTCGGTATTTTTTAGGGAGTTTTTCCCTAAAACTGTCCCAACCCAACCTTAAAAAAAGCGATTGTCTCATAACCCGCAAGGGTTACGAAACAATCGCTTTTTAATTCTCAGAGTGTACCCAAAACACCGGTTACTCCGGTTGTTTTTCATGTTCTGCAAGTTTCCTTGCAGCTTCTTCGCGATCCTCAGGCGAATGCGGAAGTTCGAGGTCTATCTCACGCTCCGCTTGCTTACGGTGTGCGATTCGGCTACTAGCTGCAGCGGCTACCGCGCCGACGATATCGTCGAGGAAGGTGTGGATCTGCCCGGTGTTTTTGTCGTTCAACCGTTCAAGAACGCCTGGCTTAAGCTTGTCCACATAACCATAGTTGGTGAAGCCAATGCTGCCATATACATTTACGATGGAGAAAGCCAGAATCTCATCCACTCCGTATAATCCCTCATCATTTTCGATCATATCCTGAAGCGGTGGAAACAACTTCCCCTCCTCCGCGAGCATGTCCAATTGAATGCCCGTAAGTACCGCATTTTGCACTTCTCGTTTGCTGAGTACCATCTCAACGTTATGGACACATTCTTCCATCGTTAAGTTTGGATAATATTTTTTTTGCAGAAACATAACGAGCTCTGCGATTTCCTGCAGGTTTACTCCACGCTTATTCAACCACATTTTGGTCGCATCTGCGACTGCCTTGCTGTTCAGACTGTAAGGTATTTTTGCGATTGGTTCATCAGCCATGATTAGTCACCTCGTAAGTTAAGTCTTTGCATTACAACGTTCGTTAGCATGATGTTAAGCGCTGGTGTTATCTCAGATTGTACGTTTAGAAAAAGTATTTGTCCAGAAAACGGAGTCTATGTGAATTAATATCTAGATCCAACCTAACCTGAAAATAAAGCGCACAGGCTTTTCCAACAATTTAGGATAAGCAGTTGTTATTTTTTGGACAAAGGTCTCGTATACATAGCAGTACAAATGCTATCTAACCTTGAAAGGGGTAATAAATGATGAAAACAATGCAACAAATCCGCGGGATTTCCGCAGTCTGCCTACTCGCAGTTCCACTGGCACTGTCCGGTTGCGGCTTGTTCGGTTCGGAATCAGCATCGATTGATGCTCCGCCACCTGAGGTTGAAGCGCAGATGTTACAGACAGAGGGAAATAATACTTTGGATTCAGGTGTATTTGGTCCAGTGGCTCAGGATGATGCACAAGCAGTTGTGAAGGACAGCACCAAAACCGCTAAAGCAACGGATAAAGCAACGGCTTCCGGTGACCGGACGACCGTATATTTGGAAGATGGAAATGGCTTACTCGCTCCAGTGTCGCTAAATCTGCCAAAAAGCAAAGATTCCAGCACGCTCAAGAACTCTTTAATGGCATTAGTGAATAAGGGAGAATATGCGTCCTCATTGCCAGAAGGCTTCCAAGGTATTCTACCAGCTGGAACTGAGGTGCAAAGCATTACGGTAGACAAGTCGAATCTGGCAGTTGTTGAGTTCAATTCGGAATTTAACAACTACGATGCTGCGGATGAACGCAAAATCCTTGAAGCGATCACTTGGACACTTACCGGTCAAGATGACATTAAAGGTGTACAGTTCTGGGTAGATGGTAAAAAGCTTACGGAAATGCCGCTTCAAGGTACTCCGCTGGATCGCCCGCTGTCCCGTACAATGGGCATTAACCTGCCTAAACAAGGTCCATCTTTGATGAACTCTAGTGCGGTTACTGTTTATTTTTCCACAACATCTCCTGACGGTATCCAATATTATGTTCCGGTTACGCGCTTTGTACCCGCAGGGCAAGAGCAGCTGACTGCTGCTATCAATGAACTGATTGCGGGACCTGAATCCGGAGACGGTCTGGAAATGGTTATGACACAGGGCACATCACTTGATTCGGTTGAAGCCGGACAAAACGGTGTTGTTACTGTATCCTTGACTGACGATATGTTCGCAGATGGGAAGGAAGTTCCTGCCGAATTACTGGAATCGGTTGTTCTGACTGTTGCGCAAAATACGGAAGATGCTCTGGTTCAAATTCGTTTGAACGGCAAACAATCGATTACTGACACTGACAATGTGGACTATAGCAAACCTGTTTCTGCACCTGAATTTTTGAACGAGCTCCCGTTATAGAATGACCTTCTAAGGTTTAAAAGATGCTTTTGTGCCTCCTCTTTGGTAGAATAAAAGTTGCTCAAAAAGACGTAACGTCCCGAACGGTGAACTGCTGCAATGAACAACAGGGAAACGGGACTCACACTAAACTATTAGCTATACGATGTAGGAGGCAGAAAAGATGAGATCAAACGGGCGAACTGACGACCAATTACGGCCGCTGACAATAACGACCCAAACGAATAAATATGCTGAGGGCTCCGTGATCATTGAGATGGGAGACACCAAAGTTATTTGTACGGCTACTGTAGAGGAAAAAGTGCCTCCGTTTCTTAAAGGACAAGGAAAAGGCTGGGTAACTGCCGAATATTCGATGCTTCCTCGGGCCACCCAGTCCCGTAATCAACGTGAAGCTGCACGCGGTAAACTTACCGGACGTACAATGGAAATCCAGCGGCTGATCGGCCGTGCGCTTCGCTCCGTGGTGAATTTACAAGCGTTAGGTGAACGCAGTATTACGCTGGATTGTGATGTGATTCAGGCGGATGGGGGAACTCGGACGGCTTCGATAACAGGCGCTTTTGTTGCCATGGCATTTGCTATTAATAAAATTGCACTACAGCACAAGCTGGCTGTTTTTCCTATAACAGACTTTTTGGGAGCAATTAGTGTAGGTGTTGTAGGGGATAAAACATTGCTCGATCTGAATTATGAAGAGGATTCCAAAGCCAAAGTGGATATGAATGTAGTCATGACCGGCGGCGGTGCTTTTGTTGAGGTACAAGGGACTGGCGAAGAAAGACCATTCTCGCGTCAAGAGCTGGACCTATTATTAGGTCTAGGTGAGAAGGGAATTTATGAACTGATTGCGGCGCAAAAAGAAGCGCTCGGAGCGATTGCTCTGAAAATCCCTTCCTGCCAACCGGGCCAAGAGGTGTAACATGAATTCCACGGGCAATATTCTCATTGTCGCAACGAAGAATAAGGGGAAGGTGCGCGAGTTCGAGCACGCTTTTGCCCCGCTGGGCCTGACAGTTAAGAGTATGTATGACTATCCGCATCTGCCCGATGTGGTGGAAGACGGGGCTACTTTTGCAGAGAATGCGTTTAAAAAATCCAAAGCCGTAGGTGATGCACTTGGAATTCCGGTACTCGCTGATGATTCGGGTCTTTGTGTAGATGCTTTGGATGGCAGACCGGGTGTGTACTCTGCACGTTTTGCCGGTGAAGACGCTACGGATGGGGAAAATAACCTGAAGCTGCTTAGCGAGCTAGAGAGATTGAAACAGGGGGAAGACACAGATCAGCCTTTGCTGAGCACAGCTAGGTTCGTCTGTACTTTATCGCTGTACGATCCAGTTTCCAAGCAGGAGCTAACCGCAGAAGGTGCGGTCGAAGGTTGGATTACTTCAGAACCATCAGGTGCTGGCGGTTTCGGTTACGACCCGCTATTTTATCTGTCGGAACATGAAAAAACTATGGCCGAGCTTACGCTGGAAGAGAAGCAGCAGATTAGCCATCGAGGAACTGCACTGCGACTGCTGACGGCGAAGCTGGAGAAAAAACTGGCAGCCGAAGGCGGCCTATCGCAGGAATAGATTTTTATATAAAAGTGGGGGTGTCCAAAAGCCGCGAAATGGCTGCTGGGCACCCCCGTTTTTTATTCCTTCCCCTTAAACAAAGCATCAAACTTCGTTCGATTCTAGCACATTCACCCGTATGAAGCGGCTACCCGGACACAGCTGACCTTAAACGCAGCTATATCCGATAATTGAGATTCTACTGGACCCCAAAGTCGCTATGGGCACGAAAAACACCCCAATAGAAGCATTTCATAAGGAATAGCAGCACTGGAGTCCGAAACACAGCTCCAAAGGCTTGAAATTTGTAAATAACGTCAACTGGGTCCTTAACGTAAGCCCCAGAGAATGAGTATGACTCTGCACTAATAATGGGATGTTCTCCTTGTTGGAATCAAGGAGAGCACCGGATTATATCAGCTTCCAAAGAGCAGGTGTGGAAGCTGGCTCCCACCCCTGAAGTGAAGTGTGAGGCTGCAAGCAGGTATACGTTTTTCCACTGTAGGCAACAACATCACCTACTTTATAAGCAACTCCTGTTACCCAGCTAGACCCTCCCGAAGTAGGTGTAGCAGTCGGTAATGGAGTTTGCGTGGGTGTTACGGTTGCGGTGGGCGTTGGTGCCACCGTAGGCGCTGGAGTAACGGTTGCAGTAGGCGTCGGTGCCACCGTAGGTGTCAAAGTCGGTGTTACTGTTGGAGCTACAGTTGCCGTTGGTGTAGAAGTTGCTGTTCCACACACGCTGATGTATTTCCAGACACCGTCCGGTCCGCTAAGATCGGGACGATCGCCTTGTGTCCACCACTTGGCTTCATAGAGTGAGCCGTTGTAGGAAACGCGTTGTCCGCCAGTATATGCGGTTGCCGCATTCCAGGTCGCTGCCGAACATTGTCCCGGCGTAGGAGTAGGTGTTGGCGCTACAGTTGGCGTTGGCGTCACGGTTGCCGTCGGAGTCGGTGTTGTTGTAGGTGTTGGTGTTGGTGTAGTCGTCGGAGTCGGTGTCGGTGATGCAGACGGTGTTGGCGTAGGTGTAATGCCTCCGTACAGTTTATCGTATTCCTGTTGGGACGAGTTTCCGTTCAGGGTGATTCGCTGTGGACCGCCTGAAAAGTTCAGCTTCATCATACCCGGAATTTCAAGTGAAGCTCCATTCGCAATAGTTTGAGTAGCTGTACCTGTAATACGGTAGCGGTTGAAATCCCAGGCCGTGGAGATTTGCTCAACGCTACCGGCTCCCCATGCCGAGGTTAGGGTTGTAGTTGTTGGCAGGTCGAACTCCAGCTTCCAGCCACCGGAAATATCTGTGCCGGTATTGTTCGTTATTTTTAATGAATAGGTATAGTTCGGATGATCATAGGCGCCGCTGAAGCTGAGGTTGAAGTTTTTAGGTTCAGGCAACTGCGGCTTAGGAGCTCCGCCCGGCGGCGAGGCTGTCTTCAGCTGATCATAGGCAAAATCGGTCAGAGAATTGCCATACGTATAAGTGCCATCGCTCTGCTCAGAGTAATCGCCCGTTAGTTCCCAGAACATCATACCTCCCAAGCCTTTTTGCTTGATGTAATCCAGCTTGTAGCCAAGAGATTCCTTATCTTCATACGTAAGAAAAATCTTCTTGTCTGCATTGAATAAGTACGGTGTTTTGGTAACAGGATCGAAGTAACGCTTATTCGCTGGATCTTTGAGCAGATTTAGCACATGCCAGATCGGATTTGCACCAGCAGGCTGCTCTGGTGCGGGATCATTCCAGATCCCGTATTGGCCATCTGCTCCCCCACCGGTTGTCGGAGCTGTGCCGTAAAGGCCGGTATTGTTGATGCCTCCATTCACATTTTTCCAGCCTCGTGAATAATAAGGAACTCCGATCACGATTTTTTCCGGAGGAAGCGTTCCAAGATAGTATCGGACCGCCCAGTCGGTATTCAGAACCGGAGTGCCCAGCGCAGCAGTTTCAGTATCGCGGGAATCCGGGTACAATGCAGAATGCGGCCCTACATATCCATTCCAAGCCCCATGGAAATCATAGGTCATAAGGTTCGCCCAGTCTAAATACTGATTGGCTTCCCCAAGCTTCATGCCCCCAAGAATCCAGGAAGAGGCGGTGGCCGCAATGGTCAGGTCATATTTCTGATTGTCTTGAGCACCTGCCAGATCGAGCTTTTCGCGGAGTTTTTTCATAAGAAGAACGTAGTTGTTGTAATTAACTGTACGCAGCGGTTCTGCCACGGCAAAATCGTTAGGATTACCGGACTGCCCAGTGCCAGAAGGGTACTCCCAATCGATGTCTACTCCGTTGAACTGATAGGTACGCAGAAAATCCACAACACTATTGGCAAAAGCTTCTCGCCCGGCTTCTGAATTCGCCATGTTGAAGAACCCTCCGGAACCCGACCAGCCGCCAACAGAAATCAGGGTGCGGACATCAGGATAGAGCTGTTTGTACTTAACCAGTTGGTTAAAATGCCCCTTAAAAGGCAGGGTGGTCAGCTGACCGGGATAGTCTTTTTCGATTGCAGCTGTACGGTCCATGAGATCAATCTTGTTCGTTTGAGGATTTACCTTGGCGAAGGCGTAGTTAATATGGGTAATTTTATCCCACGGAATCTTGTCTACGGTGTAAAATCCTTTGTTCTCCTGATCGCCCCACTCTGGGAAGTAAGCAACGATTTTACGAGGGTGATCAGCTGCTGGAGCGGGAGCGGAAGGTGTTGTTTCCGCGGCATGGGCCACTGGTAAGGATGCACCTGTCCCGGTGTAAAGTGGAACCAGAACGATTAGGCTCATTAGCGCAGCAAGGTAACTTATGGATATTTTGCGCTTAGCACGTGCTTTTGCAATCATATTTAATATACCTCCAAAGGGGGATAATGTTATTTCAGGAACGATGCTTCCAGCAAGTCTTTAATTGAGCTTCCATAGCGCAGGTGTGGTGGCTGGCTCCCAGCCCTGAAGTGAAGTGTGGGGCTGCAAGCAGGTATATGTTTTTCCGTTATAAGCGACGACATCACCTGTTTTGTACGCAACGCCTGTTCCCCAGCTAGACCCTTCCGAAGTAGGCGTAGCGGTAGGTAAAGGAGTTTGTGTAGGTGCAACGGTTGCAGTTGGTGTTGGCGCTAAAGTAGGCGTAGGTGCAACGGTTGCGGTAGGCGTTGGTGCTACCGTAGGTGTTAAAGTTGGGGCCACAGTTGCAGTTGGTGTTGGTGTCGCTGTTCCGCATACGCTGATGAATTTCCAGACCCCATCAGTTCCGCTAAGATCAGGACGATCCCCTTGCGTCCACCACTTGGCTTCATAGACTGAGCCATTGTAGGAGACACGCTGTCCGCCAGTGTATACGGTTGTTGCACCCCAGGTCGCTGCTGAACATTGTCCCGGTGTAGGCGTTGGGGTTGGCGTTGGTGTTGGTGTTGCAGTTGGAGTTGCAGTAGGTGTAGCGGTTGCAGTTGGTGTAGGTGTTGGTGATGTGGATGGTGTCGGTGTCGGCTGCACCACTCCGCCACCAAGATCGGCGTTTAGTTTATTGGTTAGTGTTTTGTTCCGGTCACCACTTGTTTCCCAGAACATAGCACCTGCAAGACCTTTGGACTTCAGGTAGCTGATCTTGTGGCCAAAGGATTCTACGTCGTCATAGCTGATAAAGGTTTGATTTGTTGGATTATAGAGATAAGGCGCTTTGGATGTATCATTCCAATAGCGGGTATAACCGTTTTTGTTGATATAATTGGCTTCGAGATCATAGAAATCATAGCTGCCTTTTTCCCATGTACCCGTTGGTGAGATGCCAGCGGACACCTGATATTGGCCGTTTCCTGAAGCAGGAGCTCCGCCCCAACCACGACCGTAAAAAGCCATGCCAAGTACAAGCTTGTTCGCAGGTACACCATTCGCAAGATAGGAGGTTACCGCTTTATCGATGTTAAAATTGTGCGGTTCGGTTAAGCCCGAAGCGGAAGCTGCGGGATCATAGTACAACGGAGCATTATGTCCGGTGGTGGTGTTCCAGCTCCCATTAAAGTCATAGGTCATAATATTGATCCAGTCGACAACGGAAGCAATGCCGGCCAGATTATTATTGTTGATATACGTTGGGCCTGCCCCGGAAGCAATGGTCAGCAGATAGGTTTTTCCATCCGCCGCGCCGGCTGTATTCAGCTTTTCGCGAACTTTTTGCAGCAGCAGTACATAGTTTTCTTTATCTTCAGGACGGTAGCTATTGCCTGCGAGTCCACCACTTACTGGATATTCCCAGTCGAGATCCACGCCGTCCATCTTGTATTTTCGAATAAAATCAACCGCGGAATTGGCAAAAACCTCACGGGTCGCAGCTGTCGCAGCTACATCCGAGAAACGGTTCGACCAGGTCCAGCCTCCAACGGAGATTAGGGTCTTCAGGTTCGGGTTCTTTTCCTTCAGCTTCCATAGCTGCTTCAGGTTACCTTTGATGGGATCATCCCATTTGTCATCCCCGAAGCTTTTTCCAGTGTCAATCCACGGGTCACCAAGAACAATCGTACCGTTCGGAACGCTGATGGCTTGGCCTTGCTCATTCTGGCAAGACCAGGTCACCGGATTAGGGCCGGTGGGGTCGGGATTGCCATGGATTCCATTCCAACAAATATCCGCAAAAGCGTAGTTAATGACATTCATTTTGGTAGGATCGATATCAGTTACATTGTAAGAACGCCCGTAAGCGGCCCATGAAGCGTAATAACCAACCAGTTTGTAATCCTGTGCGGCGTTGGCTATTTTGGGACTGCCGCCCAGGGTGGAAAAGAGTGTCAGAACAAGCGCGGCGATCATCGCAATTGCAAAGGTTTTGCGTGAAGCTTTTTTCGTGAAGATCATTGAATTTCTACCTCCTAGATTCAAAGTGTAGTTCGAAATTCTTTTCGGCAAGATGTCCTGACCTTCACCTCCCGTCGGTTGTAGTGCACCATCACCCTTGGCGTTTCTATCATTCTATTGAAGATCAATTCGTAGATTCAGCAGCAAAAAAGCAGCGGTCCAAATCAAGCCTTACCCAATCAGTAAGCGCTTTCTTTTATGCTTTTTGTGTGCTGCTGTTTCATGGATTTTTAAAGATGTAACATGCTGTGTATGGTTTGAATGAATAGAGGAGGATGTTTGGAAGTTGGATAATTAGGATGAATTAGATATAAATGGGTGATGGTAACTCTTATTCTCAAGCATAGCTTGCAATTGCGCTAGGGATAAAATCAGGTGATATAGGGGGACAATTTTCTAATTTATAGTGACTCTTCAAAAAGTGAACCCTTTTGGATTTGTATACTCGCCTTTTATCAAGAAACTCATGAAGAAACACATAACCACCGATGTAATGAATATAAATCATATACATGCCTGAAATATTTATTTATGGAACTATGCAACGCATCGATGTTTCTTTTCGTTATAGTAGTATCATACGGAAGGTGGTGGGCTCACCGATGGTTGTGTGGGTGTTTTGGCTGATCGCAGCCGGTGTCCTGTTTGTTGTTGAGATGATGACGCTTACTTTTTATTTATTGTGGCTTAGTATTGGTGCTTTGGCCGCAGGTTTGGTGTCGCTGATTGTTCCCGAAGCCATTTTGTTTCAGGTGGTCCTTGGATCACTGGTCGCACTTGGTCTGACTATATTCTCGAAACCACTGGTTTCTAGATTTCGCCATTCACGTGGGTTCAAGGATACAGGTACAGAAATCATCGGTAGGCAAGGAGTAGTTGTTGAGCCGATAGAGCAGGGACGTTACGGGCAAGTGAAGGTAGGCGGAGATACGTGGAGCGCGAGCTCTGATCAGAATCTGGGCAAGGATGAGGTTGTAAGAGTAGTGAAAAGAGGCACGACGATTATCGAAGTAGAACGATGGGGGGAAATGAACTAATGCAATGGGCAATTATCGCAATTATTATTGTAGTGGTCGTAGTTTTTGTGGCATTAACAGTCAAAATCGTACCACAGCAACGGGTAGGCGTAGTGGAAAGGCTCGGTAAATTTAATCGTCTGCTGACACCGGGGTTGAACATTCTGATTCCTGTAATTGATCAGGTGCGCACGTACCATGATTTACGGATTCAACAAGCGAATGTACCTCCGCAAACGGTAATTACAAAGGATAACGTGCAGGTGCAGATTGATACGATTATTTTCTACCAGGTGGTTGGACCAGAGGAAGCTACTTATGGTATTTCTGATTATGTGTATGGGGTAAGAAACATTTCGACGGCAACAATGCGGCAAATCATCGGTAAGCTGGAATTGGATGAGACCTTGTCTGGACGGGAAAAGATTTCGACGGATATCCGTCTTGCTCTCGATGAAGCTACTGAGAAGTGGGGCGTGCGGATCGAGCGTGTGGAAGTTATCGATATCAAACCGCCGTTGGATATTCAGGAAGCGATGGATAAGCAGATGAAAGCAGAGCGGAGCAAACGTGCCATTGTTTTGGAGGCGGAAGCTGCCAAGCAGGATATGATCCTACGCGCTGAAGGGGATAAACAGAGCAAGATTCTAAAAGCAGAAGGCGATAAAGAAGCGCGTATCCGTCAAGCAGAGGGTTCACGCCAGGCGCAGGAGCTGGAAGCACACGGTGAGGCTAAAGCGATTCAAGCCGTGGCAGAAGCAGAAAAATCACGCATTGAGCTGATTCGTTCGGCAGGTCTGGATGAGCATGTTCTGGCTTATCGTTCCTTCGAGGCTCTGGCTGAGATTGCCAAAGGTCCTGCTAATAAAGTGTTCTTGCCAACTAGCGCTGTTGAAACACTGGGAAGTCTTGGAGCGATTGCGGAAGTCTTCAAAGCGAGCAAGGACAGTAAATAGATTTTACAATTCGAGCTTATTCCGTTAAAGTAAAAAGCAAAAACAACCTTATGCATATGAAGCTATTGTTGTTCATGCTAACTTTGAAGGAGAGAAGCTACTGTGACGCAAAAAGAAATTTCACCGCTAGTTGAACTGCTTGGATTACAGCCTCACGTTGAGGGTGGTTGGTACAAAAGACTTTGGAATTCGGAATTTGAAATTTCGCAGGAAGTGTTAGGCGATAGCTATTCTGGATCACGTCATTCGGCATCTTCAATTTATTTTTTACTTCACGAAGGCGAACAATCTGATTGGCATACTGTATTGTCCGATGAAGTTTGGTTGTGGCATTCCGGTAGTCCAATCGTGCTAAGTCTCGGAGGTAATGGAGATAAGCCTGAGGATGTGCAGGAAGTTATTCTGGGTCTCGATATTGCTGCAGGCCAGCAGCCACAAGTGGTTGTTCCAGCGGGAGTATGGCAGGCCGCGCGCTCGTTAGGCAAAGAACCGACGCTGGTATCCTGTATTGTTTCTCCTGAATTCCATTTTGATGATTTCAAACTAATTGAGAAATAAAGAAGAGCGGGGGCGCTTACGCCTCCGTTTTTTTATAAGGATTTGGGGAATGATGAAGCCATCTGCTATACTTTTTATGGTAGCGTTTGCTTCTTAAGTGGATAAATAGGTTAAGTATGTTTAACGAAATAACAATAAGCTTGGAGGGTTAAGCGATGAGTGAATTAAATGCACCGTTCTCGGGTGGTCCTACTTTAAATGACGGGGTGACCATGCCGTGGCTGGGTCTTGGCGTGTATAAGACTAAAGATGGCGAAGAGGTTATTCATGCGGTCAAAACCGCAGTGGAATTAGGATATCGCAGTATTGATACGGCAGCCGGATACAATAACGAAGAAGGCGTAGGACAAGCTATTCGTGATTGTGGAGTGGCCCGTGATGAGTTGTTTATTACGACTAAAGTACGAAATCCTGATCAAGGTTATGAGTCTACGCTAAAAGCGTTCGAGGATAGCCGGCGCAAGCTAGGTCTGGACTATCTAGATCTGTATCTCATACACTGGCCGGTGGCAGGAAAATATCGTGAGACATGGAAGGCCTTAATTCATCTGCAAAAAGAAGGCCTCATCAAATCTATCGGCGTGAGCAATTTTCAGGTTCATCATCTGAAAGATATCATCGAGGATACCGGAGTGGTGCCTGTGGTGAATCAGGTGGAATTCCATCCGCTGTTGACTCAGCGCGAGCTGCTGAAATATGCCAATGAACAGGGCATTCAGCTTGAAGCATGGAGTCCATTAATGCAGGGGAATCTTGATCTACCGCTCTTAAAAGAGTTGGCTGAGAAGTATGGCAAGACCCCTGCTCAAATTGTACTTCGCTGGGATTTGCAGCAAGGTGTCATTACGATACCTAAATCCGTACATGCGGATCGAATCAAGGAGAATGCGGGATTCTTTGACTTTACGCTTAGTGATGAGGATGTCAAAGCTATCGAGGGCTTGAACAAAGACCATCGATTTGGCCCGGACCCGGACAACTTTAACTTTTAAAGATCGTAGAGTAATTATTGCAAATACAAGCCAAACAGCAAGCCACCGGATACGGGGACTTGCTGTTTGGCTTGTCGGTTACCTCAGTTCTCTACGCGCTTATTGGATGGAGACGTTATATTTACGCAGCCAGAGATCCACTTGGGCGAGGTAAGCAAACAGCTGAGGACCGGACATGAGCTGGCCGAACCAAGGCAGATTGGTTGAGGATTCCGGGGAAGCGGCGATCTCACGGATTTTGGCAGCATCAATTAGCGGAAGTAGGGGTGAAGTGGAGTCATCCAGAATGTTTAATACCTGAGTTCGTACCGCATTTAAATAGGCAGGATTATGAGTTTTGGGGTAAGGGCTTTTTTTGCGGTAGAGCACATCGTCTGGAAGAATGCCTTCAAGAGATTTACGTAAAATCCCTTTTTCACGGCCCCCCAGATTCTTGATTTCCCACGGAATATTAAATACATATTGAACGAGTCGGTGATCACAATAAGGAACACGTACCTCTAGCCCTGCGCCCATGCTCATTCGGTCTTTACGGTCTAGCAGAGTAGGCATGAAGCGGGTGATATTCAGATAGGACATGACGCGCATTTGTGCTTGTTTTCCTGTTTCTCCATCCAACTTCGGAACTTCAGCCACCGCATCACTATATCTGTCACCCAAATATTCCAGTGGACGAATCCACTCGTTAATTTCTGGGGAAAGTAGACTTGCACGCATTTTCGGAGCAACTGACCAAGGAAAAGTGCCTGAGGAGAGCATTTCCTCACGGTGGAACCAAGGGTATCCCCCAAAAATCTCATCCGCCGCTTCACCGGAAATAGCTACTGTCGCGTTCTTTTTAATCTCCCGGCAAAATAAGTACAAAGAAGAGTCCACATCGGTCATCCCTGGTAAATCCCTAGTGTACAATGCATTATCCAGCGCTTCTACAAGCTCCGGGGTATCGAACGAGATGTAGTGGTGGTTTGTATTCAATTCATCGACCATTCGTTTAATCCACGGCCCATCTGCTCCCGGCTGGAAAGTATGACTTTTGAAATGTTTGTCGTTATCTACATAGTCTACGGAATAAGTATCCACTTGTCCCTGACCATTCCGGTTGTAGTAATCCACTGCAAGTGCCGTCAGCGCACTGGAATCCAGCCCTCCCGACAAAAGAGAGCAAACAGGGACGTCCGAGACCAGTTGGCGTTCGAGTGTATCTTGGAGCAGTTCACGCACCTTAGCGGCTGTCTCTGCTTCATTGTCAGTATGCTTTGCGCTCTCCAGCTTCCAATAGGCATAACTGCGCAGACCTTCACGGCTATAGATCATAGCATGACCTGGACGAAGCTCTTGCATATCCTTATAAACACCATGACCCGGTGTACGCGCTGGACCGATGATGAAGATTTCTGCGAGACCTTCAGGACCCACGATTGGTTGTACCTTGGGATGCTGCAGCAACGCCTTAGGCTCTGAGCCAAAAACCAGGACATCATCAACCTTGCTGTAGAACAGGGGTTTCACACCTAAACGGTCACGTGCAAAAAAGACTTGGTCCCGAAGACCGTCCCATACTGCAAAAGCAAAGATTCCATTGAGCTTCTCTGCGCAATCCGGCCCCCATTCGATATAGGAATGCAGCAGCACTTCTGTATCGCACTGGGTGCGGAATTGATGCCCTCGCTGCTTAAGTTCCTGTTTGAGTTCGAGGGCGTTATATAATTCGCCGTTGTAAACAATCGCGTATACCTGTTCCTCATGGCGGGTGATCATGGGCTGGGCACCGTTCTCCGGATCGATAACGCTAAGTCTGCGGTGACCGAAAGCACAGGGGCCTGAGATCCAGGTTCCGGCTGCATCGGGGCCGCGGTTTGCTAAAGTTTCAGTCATTTTGACCAGCAGCTGCGAGTGCTGAGTGAGATCTCCGCGCCACTGGATAAATCCGGTTATTCCGCACATGATGGTTCATCCTCTCTTTTGTGCGATTGTTGTCCTTACTTTTTTGCCAAGTAATACAGATATATGCCGAAGGAAGGCATAAAATGTATGTCCTTATCCGAACACTAGGGGAGAGGGGAATTTGCCAGGAGGGAAGGATGACAGGTGTATTATATTAAAGACGCCAAAATTCGCAGAATGATGGAGTACGATGGTGCGCCTTGTGCAGAAGTGGGTGTTTTGCCGGGTGCTGTTAGTGATCCTGCGCTTTTGGTGTATATCGTTGAGGATCGGCGTGAAGAAGGATATGAGATTGTCCGTATTCTGACTAATGATGCTGATACCTCTACCGATTGGTTTGATAACAATATGCATGACGCTTTTCAAGATGTGACCTCGAGTGCATTTACAGGCAGCAACTTTATGTCGCCAGAAGATGAGCATTCCAAATTTCAACGAGAATTACTCACTTTTGGGGATTTAAAAAAGCAGCTGGAGAAGCGTTTTCGTAAGCTGGAGTAAATAGCGAAGGTTTGTAAAATGCACACTGGAATGGATGAAAAGGACGGCAGAAATGCCGTTTTTTTCATTTCCTGTGGTTACGCTGATGTGTGAAAAAGCTGCACCGGAAACACTTTTATTATTTTTCTAAGTTGTTTTGACTTGAAAAATCCGCTGAATAAGGTATAATAAATATCGTTGCGTCAATACATAGTATTTATTTCTTATATGTCCCGGTAGCTCAGCTGGATAGAGCATGCGCCTTCTAAGCGCACGGTCAGGGGTTCGAATCCCTTCCGGGACGTCAATTAACAGCCTTCCTTCGGGAAGGCTGTTTTTGCGTGCGCGAGTTTTAGTTCGAGGTCACACACGGGGTGCTTTGTCTTCCTTCTTGATCTAAACGTCGAAATTCGATTCACCGTTGAACATCAAACTTCGAGCCTCTAGACCACATTTACACCTACGCAGCAGCTATCGGACCCAGAGGACCTTAAATGCTGAAAAGTGCGGATTTGCGATGTTATCGGACTCCATCGTCACTATTGATGCCAAACGTGCCCCAAAAGAGCTACTTTCTCAGCAATAGCTGCACTGGAGTCCGAAACGTTGCTCAAAAGGCGATAAAAGAGTAAATAACGTCATCTGAGTCCGCGAGCCTCCTCGGTCTGAGTAATGCTGGTTACTTGGTGTGTTGAGCTGCTAACCATCATTGAACATCAAACTTCCAGCCTCTAGCCCACATTTGTACATACGCAGCAACTATCGGACCCAGATGTCCTTAAATGCTGAAAAGTGCCACATTTGCGATGTCATCGGACTCCATCGTCACTATTGATGCCAAACGTGCCCCAAATGAGCTACTTTCTCAGCAATAGCTGCACTGGAGTCCGAAACGTTGTTCAAAAGGCGATAAAAGAGTAAATAACGTCATCTGAGTCCGCGAGCTTCCTCGGCCTCAGAAAGTGCTGGTTACTTGGTGTGATGAGTTACTTATTGTGCACATACGCAGCAACTATCGGACCCAGATGACCTTAAAAGCTGAAAAGTGCCACATTTGCGATGTCATCGGACTCTATCGTCGCTATTTGTGCCAAACGTGCCCCAAATGAGCTACTTTCTCAAGAATAGCTGCACTGGAGTCCGAAACGTTGCTCAAAAGGCGATAAAGAGTAAATAACGTCATCTGAGTCCGCAAGCCTCCTCAGTCTAAGTATTGCTGGTTACTTGGTGTGATGAGCTACTTCTTTTGCACATACGCAGCAGCTATCGGACCCAGAGGACCTTAAATGCTGAAAAGTGCGGGATTTGCGATGTCATCGGAGTCCATCGTCGCTATTGGTGCCAAACGTGCCCCAAATGAGCTACTTTCTCAGGAATAGCTGCGCTGGAGTCCGAAACGTTGCTCAAAAGGCGATAAAAGAGTAAATAACATCATCTGAGTCCGCAAGCATCCTCGGTCTGAGTAATGCTGGTTACTTGGTGTGATGAGTTACTTATATTGTACATACGCAGCAGCTATCGGACCCAGAGGACCTTAAATGCTGAAAAGTGCGGGATTTGCGATGTCATCGGAATCGTCGCTATTGGTGCCAAACGTGCCCCAAATGAGCTACTTTCTCAGGAATAGCTGCGCTGGAGTCCGAAACGTTGCTCAAAAGGCGATAAAAGAGTAAATAACGTCATCTGAGTCCGCAAGCCTCCTCAGCCTCAAACAGCGCTGGTTACTTGGCGGTGTTAAGTACTAATCGCGGAAGAATGTAAATTACCCATTATGCGCACGCTAACCTCAAGCCATAAAAAAAGACCGCTCCTAAAGAAGCGGCCAGATTTCCTCCCAGACGGTATCCAGGATTCCCTGCATGTTATCTTCCATGCTGTTAATTGCAATGACTGCTTGAGCGTCCGGCACCACAAGACAGAATTGTCCATGAGCGCCATCGGCACGGTAAGCGTCGTGGGAGCAGAGCCAGAATTGACAGCCGTATCCTTCTCCCCAGTCGCCGTTTCCATCATTGTCGATCTGTTTTTGTGTAACAAAATCGATCCATGCTGCGGGGATCAGTTGCTGGCCCTGCCACTTTCCTTGCTGTAAAAGCAGCTGTCCAAACCGGCTTAACTCTTCCGTGTTAATCTGAAGTCCGGCACAGCCAAGGGTTACCCCTTGAGGTGTTGTTTCCCAATCGACATTGTTTATGCCCAGAGGTGCAAACAAACGAGGTACCAGATAATCCTTTACGGTTTGCCCGACGCGGGCTTGCACCATTGCAGAGATCATAATGGTATCTCCGCTGCTGTATGTAAATTTCTCTCCTGGAGCTCTGTCTAAAGTCAGAGCCAAATAATGCTGCACCCAATTTTTATCCTTCAAGGCTAATCTCTCTTCAGCCCAAAATGGAGGGGAGTCGTGCCCTGTACTCATTCGCAGCAAATCGAACAAAGTTATATCTCCGGGCTGCATGGATGGAGGTGTTGGTTTAAGAGGAGAGGCATACTCCGGAAAAACATCTTTAAGCGTTGTTTCCAGTGTCAGCTTCCCTTCATCAATGGCAAGACCTACTGCCATACAAGTAAAAGACTTGCTGACGGAATGCTGCAAGCGCCGAATATCCTCCGTGAGATCCAGTTTTCCCACAAGGTTTCCGTTTTGAAGCACACGAACATTGAAAATATTCAGGTTTCGTTCACGAGCCTTAGCTGCGAATGGAGCCATGTTCAACATAAAAAGAGTCCTTCTTTCTCTTGATATTCTTAGCTAGGATAGCGAAGTGACAAAAAGAAAAACTAGAAAAATGAGTGGAAACGTTTTCTGTTATTGCGATGAAAATCACTAAATTGATGGTATTCCATTCTTATTTTAAAGTCAATAAAACAAAGAAAACTATTGTTTGATATATAAATACCAATTATTTCTAATTTATAGATTGAATAACTATAGACTTGTTGTAATTTTAACCAAATAAAAAGTGATGAATCACAATTTTTTTTGTGTTTTTAGTTGACTTATAAAAATTACCTGTTCATAATGGACGAAGTAAGCGGAAAAAACGCGCTAAGGACTCAAAATGATGTCGTGGGAAACGTTTCCCATCATTTCATGCGTTTCCACAACCTGATTTTCATCGGGTGAAGGGGGGACTCATCATAGGAGTGGAGCAAGGTAAATATGAATATCAAAGATATTGCAAGGCTATCAGGCGTGGGTATCGCCACAGTCTCCAGAGTAATCAATAATAGCGGTGTTGTAAGCGATACAACTAGAGCTAAAGTGATGGCGGTTGTTAGAGAACATAACTATATTCCAAACGGTAATGCGAGCAACTTGAAAAAAACGCGATCTAATACCATAGCGCTAATGGTAAAAGGGATCTCAAACCCGTTTTTTGCCGACATGATCAAAGAAGTTGAACGCCAGGTGAACCTGCGGGGATGTCCGCTAATGATCCAGCATGTAGAAGATGGAGTAGACGAGATCGATATCGCTCTACAGCTTGTAAAAGAAAAAAATCTATATGGCGTAATTTTTATGGGCGGAACGTATGATCATTCCGAAGATAAATTCAAACAATTAAAAATTCCATTTGTTCTGACTACCATCACGACTACAAAAGAAGTCGATCCTGCTGTTTTTTCAAGCGTGATCATTGATGATCTTCAGGAATCTTATAAGGCTGTCAGCTATTTAATCTCATTAGGACATCGCAATATCTGCTTTTTGGCCAGATTTCCTCTGGTGCAAAATACAACAGGTAACCGGCGGCTTATGGGTTATATCAAGGCGCTTGAGGAGCATGGAATTGAGTACGACCCTTCAATGGTAGAGGACTGTGAATATAGTCCAAGCTCAGGCTTTACAGCTACCAAACGTCTGCTCAATAAGAAAAAAGATATCACTGCTGTTTTTGCTGCATCAGATACGATTGCCATTGGGGCGGCTAAGGCGTTATTGTCCTTGGGCTTATCAATTCCAAATGATGTTTCGATCATCGGATTCGACGGGATTGAAATGGCAGAATATTATCATCCATCTCTGGATACGATCAGCCAACCCGGAGTGGATATGGCGAAGGCCAGTGTTGAAATTTTGTTTGACCTGATCACAGGTGATTCGCAAAACAAACATATGGTATTCGAATCCGTACTGGTTAAGCGGGGATCTTGCAAGAAAATAAACAAATGAATAAGAACGAAAAGGAGATAACTCATGGCATTATTAACAGTTGAGACAGGCTCTCCTACCTTGAGAATGACAACGACCATCAGTATTATCTCCCCCGTCGATTCAGGCAACATGTCTGGAGGAACGCTCTACCTGCTGCATGGTGCTGGTGATAACGCCAGTACTTGGCACAGGATGACTACTATTGAGCAGTATGCAAGTCAATATGGTTGTACAGTCATAATGCCCCAAGTAAACAGGAGCTATTATACAGACATGGAGTACGGACTGGATTACTTCCACTATGTGACCCATGAGCTTCCCGAGCTTTGTGGCCGAATGATGAGGTTGGATGATAATCCGCAGATGACGTATATCGCTGGTTTATCGATGGGCGGGTATGGCGCTCTGAAATGTGGACTTACCTATCCCGAGCGTTACAGCAAAGTGGTTTCGTTATCAGGAGTTACCGATCTCCAGAAACGATTAAACGATCCGCAAATGTCCAAGGACATGGCGAGGGAGATGGCGGGTACTTTTGGAAAACGCTTACAAATTAAGCCGGATCAGGATCTGTACGCTTTAGCCGCTAAATTGGTCGACGATAAACGTAACCTGCCTTCGATTCTGACTTGCTGTGGTTCGGAAGATCCGTTTGTGGAGATGAATCGGGAATTCGCTGCTTATCTGGAGACGACCCCTTATGAATTTCAGTATGTTGAGACCCCTGGAACTCATGAATGGCGATTCTGGGAGGAACATCTGAAGACAACCTTTGATTTCTTGTACAACTAAAAGACATAAGCAGAGTGAGGAGATGCAAATTGAAATCCGAAGTTGCAATACCGGCTAAAAAAATGAACGACAGCAGATTCCAACTGTTCCTAAGAGAAGTCTGGAAGAACAGAATGGTCTATACTCTGGTGCTTCCTGGACTAGTGTGGCTTTTCCTATTCGCTTATCTGCCGATGGGTGGTCTATCTCTGGCTTTTAAAGATTTTAAAGCGAATTTAGGAATTTGGGGCAGCCCATGGAGCGGATTCGAGAATTTCACCTATGTGTTCCGTGACCCGGCTTTTATTGACGCCGTATGGAGAACGTTAACCATTAACATCGGTAAGCTGATTATTCAGTTCCCTTTTCCAATCATATTGGCATTGCTGCTGAATGAACTGCGCATGAATCGTTACAAAAAAGCTTTACAGACGGTGTTTACATTTCCGAACTTCCTGTCATGGATCGTAGTATCCGGGGTTGTTATCAATGTGCTTTCCTATGATGGTCTGGTCAACAGCCTCATTCAAATGTTTGGCGGGACAGGCATTAACTTCCTGGGTTCTGAAAAAATGTTCGTTCCGATGTTGTATCTTACGGATATCTGGAAATCAGCAGGTTGGGGAGCCATTATCTTTATGGCCGCTATCTCTGGTATTGATACAGACCAATATGAATCCGCACAGATTGATGGTGCTACACGCTTGCAGCAAATGTTCCGCATTACTCTGCCTAACATTCTTCCGACGATTACGATTATGTTTATCCTTTCTGTCGGTGGCCTGATGTCATCTGGATTTGACCAAATCTTTAACTTGAGCAACGCTGCAACGAAAAACGTCTCGGAAGTACTAGATGTGTATATCTACCGAATCACGTTCCAGTCCTCAACAGACTTTTCATTCTCCACTGCAGTCAGTTTGTTCCGTTCACTTGTTAATATGATTCTGCTGATTCTGGCAGACAGAGCTGCCAAACTTATGGGCGGAGACGGTTTATTCCGGTAAGAAAGGAGTGCAAATATATGAGTAAAAAAAAGCTGACCATTATGCAAGACCATAAAAAAATGACCGCTATGGATTATGTGATTTTCGTAATTCTGAGTGTAGGCGCTTTGGCCATTCTTATTCCATTCTGGAATGTCATTATGATTTCTTTTTCTACGCAAAAAGAATACGCTGATAACCCTATGATGTTATTTCCGAAGAACCCAACACTGGAATCCTATCGGGCACTCTTTGCTGATGGGCGGATCGGGACAGGGTATTGGAATACCTTTAAGATCTTAATCTTAGGACTCCCGCTTAGCTTGTTCTTGACGACAAGTATGGCTTACGGCCTTAGCCGCAATAAATTCCCGGGTAAAAAGCTGATTTTTATGCTTGTCCTGTTCACAATGATTTTTAATGGCGGGATTGTACCTTTGTACCTGGTGATGAAGGATCTGCATCTGACAGGCAACCTTTGGTCAGTTATTCTGGCTGGAAGCTTCAGTGCGTTTAACCTGATTCTGATGTCGAACTATTTTAGCAGTCTGCCTGAGTCCCTGATGGAATCTGCGCGACTTGATGGTGCTGGGGAATGGAGAATCCTGTTCTCTGTAGTCCTGCCATTATCTGCTCCAATCGTAGCTACCATCACATTGTTCTACGGAGTAGCCTTCTGGAATGGATGGTATGACGCCATGATCTTCCTGCGGAAAGCGGATCAGATGCCACTGCAGAACGTGTTGCGATCTATCATTATGGAAGCCCAAGTGAATGCATCGAATGCCACAAGTGTTGACGCAGTGGGTAAGCAATCATTCTCTATGGGTATGAAAATGGCGGCAGTATTCGTTACCATGGTTCCTATTATGTGTTTCTTCCCAATGCTCCAAAAGCACTTTGCCAAAGGGGTACTTACAGGGGCTATCAAGACCTAGTGGTTTATGATTTATCCATATAAAAGAGGGTCAGTCACACAATTTAAGGAGGACAAAATGAATATTTTAAAAAGAAAATCTGTAAAGTCAATCCTTGCCGGTGTTTTATGTCTTACTCCAATCATGTTGGCAGCATGCTCAAGCTCAGACAACAATGCTAATAGCGGAAATTCAGGCAATCCAACAGATGGATATAAAGATGAGTTGAAGATTTCGTTAGCCAGTACCATTAAGACAACAGAATCTGATTTTGATAACGTGTATCATAAATATTTTACGGATAAGTTCAATATTAAATGGGATTACAACTATATTGAATGGGATTCATGGGCTGAGAAGCTTCGCCTATGGATTAACTCTGGTGATCTTCCTGACGTAGCAAGCTGGAACTATGTTCACGGTGATGCGCTTAATTACATTGATCAAGGGCTGCTGTACAAGCTGCCAGATGACTGGAAAGAACGCTGGCCGAATGTGGCAGCCGCTTATAAGCTGACAGGACTTGGCGATGAATTGGAGAAAGCGGTAGGTGGCACTTATGTTCTGCCAAGACCGGTATACTTTGAGAACAAGCCGGCAGATCCGCTCATTAACCAAATCGGAGTAATTGCTCTGCGTTCTGACTGGGCTAAAGCCGTTGGTTTTGAATTGAAGGATGCCTACACTACTACAGAACTGATGGAATTTGCTAGATTGCTTAAAGAGAAAGACCCTGGCAAGGTAGGAGATAAACTCATTCCTATTTCTTATGACATCAACGATGCTTTGACTAATATTGTAATGGCTAATAGCGTGCATTCCAGAGTAGAGTCAGCATTCTATAAAGATGCAGATGGCAAATACCAATGGGGTCCAGCCAACGATGAAACGTTAGCGGCACTGAAAGAACTTCAAACTACTTATAAAGAAGGATTACTGCACCCTGAGTTTTATACTTGGAAAAATGGTGAATCTGGCCAAAAGTTCACAGTTAACGGTGTTTCCGGTATTACGAGTCTAGGTGGTTTGGCTTCTTACAGAAAAGACATGGACGTTAAAATGAAAGATAACCTAGGTGTAAATAGTGATGACCTAGTACACACAGCTATTGTACTTGGCGATGACGGTAAATATCGTAACCTCGATCAAGTTAACTTCTGGTCTGCTGTAATCTTCTCGCCAGATATTAGCAAAGAGAAATTTGAACGGATTATGGACTTCATGGAATATACAACAAGTAAAGAAGGTCAATTGACCGTTAACTTGGGCTTTGAAGGAACAGACTGGAAAAAAGGCGAAAATGGCGAATTAATCAGCCTACTCCCTGAAGGAACAACATTGGATAAGAAATATCCGAACCGTTTTGAAGGACTGTATGTCTTGGCGGATGACTTTAGTGTCGTGAACCCTGCGATCAAAAAAGAATATCGCGATCGTTCTGTAGAACTGTTCAAGGAAAAAGCTGAGCTTGCGTTAAAAGACAAAGCAACGGCTGAATATGACTGGGACTACCAGTTGTATGATTCCAAGGCTAAAAATCAGGCTTCCTTTGACTATGCTACAGAATACACTAACCTGATTTTGAAACCAGGCGATCTAGAGGCGAACTGGAAAGAATGGGTTAAGAGCAAACAATCCCTCGTTCAGCCGGTTCTAGATGAACTAAACAATCTAAAAAAATAGCTTTCGCCCTATGCATGTAGGAATGAACCTACAGGACCCGCGTGCAATTCTTGCACACGGGTTTTTCCATTCATAGGCATCGGCAGAATTGAACAATGGAGGATTTGAAATGAATGAGCAGCAACTGACTACCTTGTTGAACCAGATGACGCTTGAAGAAAAGATTGCACAATTGCAGCAGCTAGCCGCTAATTTCTATGAAGGGGCAGAGGATGGAGGACAAATCACTGGCCCTATGGCATCCATGGGAATTACGGACCACATGATCGAGAGCAGCGGCTCTGTACTTGGTCTATCAGGTGCAGCGCAAGTCATTGCGGTTCAGGAAGCCCATTTACGCAAAAATAGATTGGGCATTCCCTTGCTGATGATGGCGGATATTGTGCATGGCTTCAAGACGATTTTTCCGGTCCCGCTGGCAATTGGCTGCTCTTGGGATATGGATCGCGCAGAGCTGAGCGCCGAGATTGCGGCTAAAGAAGCGGCAGTCTCCGGTGTGCACGTTACTTATGCGCCAATGGCGGATCTTGTACGGGACCCACGTTGGGGAAGAGTAATGGAATCTACAGGAGAAGATCCATATTTGAATGGTAGGTTTGCCCGTGCGTTTGTGCGCGGATTTCAAGGAAGCGACTTGACTGGTGATGTAGATCGTCTGGCGGCTTGTATTAAGCACTTTGCTGCCTATGGTCTATCCGAAGGCGGTCGTGATTATAATACGGTGGATTTATCGGAACGGCAGCTGCGTGAATATTATCTGCCGGCCTATCGTGCAGCACTGGATGAAGGTGCAGAGATGGTCATGACTTCATTTAATACGATTGATGGGATTCCGATAAGCGGCAACGTCAAGCTGCTTCGCCAGCTGCTTCGTGAAGAATGGGGATTTGATGGCGTATTGATTTCGGATTGGGGTGCAGTGAAGGAACTGATCCCACATGGTGTCGCTGAGGATGAGGCTGAGGCAGCACTTAAAGCCATCAAAGCTGGTGTAGACATCGAGATGATGACGGCTTGTTACGTTCATCAGCTTCCGGCACTTGTTGCAGATGGACAAGTAGATGAGAAGATTATTGATGAAGCTGTGCTTCGTATTTTGAAATTGAAGCAAAGATTGGGCTTGTTCGAGCATCCGTTCCGCGGAGCTGACGTCGAGAAAGAGCGTGAGGTAATCTTCTGTGAAGATCATCGAAATGCGGCGCGTGAGTTGGCGGCTAAATCCTGCGTACTGCTCAAGAATGATCAGGTTCTACCGCTTGCTGCAGAGCAACGGATTGCGCTAATTGGACCGTTTGCTACTAGCGGAGATATTCTTGGACCGTGGTCGTGGTTGGGTTCAACGGAAGAGGCAAGCCGTCTTGCACCAGCACTTCAAGCTCGTGCAGGTGCGGGTAAGATTACTGTTGCAGAAGGTTCTGGAGTCGATAGCTTTACAGAGGAACAGTGGCTGGAGGCGGAAGCGGCTGCTAAGCAAGCTGATGTGATTGTACTGGCGCTTGGTGAACATTCAGAGATGAGTGGAGAAGCGGGCAGCCGTTCAGATATCCGTTTGCCGGAAGCGCAGCTTGAGCTTTTACAACGTCTGAAACAGCTGAATAAGCCTATCGTGGTGGTGTTGTTTAATGGACGTCCACTAGACTTGGCCGGTGTGTACGAGCATGCAGATGCTATTCTGGAAGCTTGGTTCCCGGGCAGTGAAGGCGGAGCGGCAATTGCCAGTCTACTTTATGGAGATGAGAATCCTTCAGGAAGATTAACGATGTCTTTCCCGGTATCCGTTGGGCAGATTCCAGTCTATTACAATCATTTCAACACTGGACGCCCACTTCATGCTCCGGGTGCCGACAAACGTTATGTCTCGCAATATCTGGACATTCCTAATGAACCGCTTTTGCCATTTGGTTTTGGACTGAGCTATACGACATTTAGCTATAGTGAACCAATTCTGTCCGGTGATATCATGACGGAAAATCAGCCTATTGAAATAAAAGTTACGGTGACCAATACTGGAGAAGTGGATGGGGAAGAGGTAGTGCAGCTGTATATCCGAGACATTTCCGGAGAGGTCGTCAGACCAATGAAGGAACTGAAGGATTTTGCCAAAATCAACCTCTCACCAGGGGAAAGTCGTGAAGTGACCTTTACACTTACCGAACAGCAGCTTCGTTACTATCATAGCGATCTAAGCTTTAGCAGCGATCCGGGACGATTTAAATTATTCGTCGGTTCGAACAGCAATGAGGTTAAAGAACGGGATTTTTGCTTAACATTAGCATAAGTAGAATATATACGGCAGTAACGCCGTAATGGAGGAAGTGTATAATATGACTACTAATTTGAATACTAACATCCGTTTAAACGCCGGGGATCTATCCTTCACTTTTACAAACAGCGGGGACTTGTTCCAAGTCCTCTACGAACGGACAATGATCAATCAATTGCTGCCAAGCATTGTGGATGGTTCATTATCCAATCTATATTTGCGAGTGCACAATGATGGAAACATTCAAGCCATTCCTTTGCTGGGCATTCATTCTTCAAGCACTGTACGTAAGGCTGGAAACCGTTTGGTTTGGGAAGGTACTGCGGAAAATATTGAATATCAAGTTATTTTCACCCCTACTGCAGGAGGAGCTTGGTTCTGGGATGTGAAGCTTACTGGACAAAATGCAGAGGTAGATCTTGTGTACGGACAGGATGTAGGGATTGCTGATATCGCCGCTGTCCGCAGTAATGAAGCTTACCTGTCACAGTATATCGATCATGCGGTATTTGAGGATCAATCCAACGGGTACGTTGTTTGCTCTAGACAGAATCAGCCGCAGGGCGGGAAATTCCCATATCTGCAACAGGGTTCACTTACCAAGGCAACAAGCTTCTCAACAGACGGTTTTCAATTCTTTGGACTGTCCTATAAAGAAACCAACCAACCAGAGAGCTTGGGTCGTGAGCAATTAAGTAATGAGATCTATCAATATGAATTTGCATATACTGCGCTGCAATCGGAACGGGTGAAGCTGAGCGGGGAAACACGGTTTGTGTTCTACGGATTGTTTAAGCAAGATCATCCAGAAGCGATCACTGCGCTAGAATTTGCTAATGATATTGCTGCGGCTTGGGATGCTGTTAAAGATTTACCTTTAGAAGCTGAAGCAGCACTTGAACGTTCTTTCTTCTCGAAGGAGCTGGGAGCACCGCTGGCTGCAGATTCGCTGACAGAGAAAGAGATCGGGGTCTTGTTTCCGGTTCGTTATCAGGAGGAGAGAGAAGGAGACACACTACTTTCCTTTTTCACGGAGAATTATGAGCACGTAGTATTAAAAGAGAAAGAAATGCGCGTAGAACGGCCACACGGCCATATCCTGATGAGTGGGGATAACGCTCGACTTAATGATAAGGTCATCACAACAACTTCTTATATGTACGGGATCTTTAACTCCCAAGTGGTAATTGGAAATACCAATTTCAACAAGCTAATGTCCAATCCAAGAAATGCGCTTAACATTCCAAAAGCTTCAGGACAACGCATTTATGTAGAGTGGAACGGTGAATATCGTTTGCTGACCATGCCTTCTCTATTTGAGGTTGGTTTCAACTATGCTCGTTGGTATTACAGAACAGATGGTGAATGCTTCATTATTACGAACTACACCACCGAAGATTCGCCGGAGATATTCCTGAATGTGCGTTCGGAAAGCGGACGAGCTTATCGTTATTTAGTCACTAATCAAATCACCATGAACGTTAATGAATACGAGCTTCCATATCAATCTAAGCAAGAAGGTGGAGCAGTAATCTTCTCGGCTGACAGAAGCGCACTAAGTGCTGGTGAATATCCCGACTTACAGTATAAATTACAGGTACAGGGTGCGGAGTTAACTCTGCAGGATGAAGGTAGACTTGTCTCTCCTGTTCAACCAACTGAAGCACCGTTAGCAGTACTGGAGCTGTCTGCCAGCAGTGAATGGACCTTGAATATTCAAGGCCTTCTGGATGGTAAGTCACTTGCTCCAAGAAATCGTTCAGCTGAGGAAGAGATTTCTGCTTATCGCGCGTTTTATGCTGGTGTGATGAATGGCTTCCGCCTGACGCTTGGGGACGGAACAGAAGGTGAACTGTTTAAGGTTAACGCTCTGACTTGGTGGTACACACATAACATGCTGGTTCACTATTCGGTTCCACATGGTTTAGAGCAATATGGTGGCGCTGCTTGGGGAACCCGGGATGTATGTCAGGGACCTGTGGAATATTTCATGGCTACGCAAAAATACGAACAGGTTCGTGAAATTTTGCTGACGCTGTATAGTCATCAATATGAAGAGGATGGCAACTGGCCACAGTGGTTCATGTTTGATAAATACACGAAGATACAACAAGAAGAAAGTCATGGAGATATTATTGTATGGCCGCTTAAGGTGCTTGGAGACTACTTGGCAGTAACTCAGGATTACAGCATCTTGGGAGCAACAGTACCGTATACCCGTAAGCACAGCTTTGACTTTACAGAAGAAAAAGCGACGTTGCTGGATCACGCACGGAAGGAAATTGCTTATATTAAGGATCATTTCCTGCATGACACACATCTGTCTTCTTACGGTGATGGAGACTGGGATGATACGCTCCAGCCTGCAAATCCACAGCTGAAGCAGTATATGGTTAGCAGCTGGACAGTGGCGCTTACCTATCAGACACTTAATCAGTTCTCAGAGGTACTTCGTTCAGTTGATCAAGCTGAGGCAGAGGAACTGAAGGCGATGGTGGAAGGAATCCGTAAGGATTTCCATACTCATATGCTTCAATCCGAAGTGATTCCTGGCTTCCTGTATATGGAGGACCCTGAGCAAATTAAACTTATGGTGCACCCAAGTGACACAGAAACAGGTATTCAGTACCGTCTGCTGCCTATGACGCGCAGTATGATCAGTGAGCTGCTTACTCCGGAACAGGCCGAAGCACACTATGATGTCATTCAGGATAAACTATTCTGCCCTGACGGTGTGCGTCTGATGAATCGTCCAGCTCAATATGTTGGCGGGGTCAGCACTCATTTCAAACGTGCGGAGCAAGCGGCTAACTTTGGCCGGGAAATTGGACTTCAGTATGTGCATGCACATATCCGTTATGTAGAGGCTATGGCCAAGCTCGGTAAAACCGATCAGGTCTGGAAGGGTCTGGCAGCGATTAATCCGATCGGAATCCGCGATGTGGTGCCAAACGCTGAACTACGTCAAGCTAACTCCTATTTCAGTAGCTCGGATGGTAAATTTAACACCCGTTATGAGGCACAGGAGAATTTCGATAAACTGCGCAATGGTGACGTAGCTGTTAAAGGTGGCTGGAGAATCTATTCCAGCGGTCCTGGGATCTATATGAACCAGTTAATCTCGAATGCACTGGGGATCCGTACGGAAGGTGGAGACTTAATTGTTGACCCTATTCTGCCGGAATCGCTGGATGGAATGCACTTTAGCTTTGAATATGCAGGCACTAAGGTAGACTTTATCTATCACCTTACAGGTCGTGAGATTAGTCAAATTACTATCAACGGTACGGAAGTGCAAACAGAAGGTACACCTAACCGCTATCGTAGTGGTGGTGTTCGCATCAAACGTGCGGACTTTGATCGTCTCAGCACGGAAGCTGGAAATGTGATAGAGATTTATAAGTAACATTATATATAGAAGGGCAATCTCCGCGTTAAGCGCGGAAATTGCCCTTTTTTTGTGTTTTTTACATTCGGCTCGGTGTCGGTAACCCAAGCACTTCGAGCACATCTCCCAAGATGTCCTTGAATCTTGAAGTGAGCCAGAGGCGGAATTCGATCGTAGCTGGATCTCCTTTTAGAATCGGACATCCAGAATAGAAGTTGTTGAACAGTGTAGCTAAGGTATGTGCGTAAGTGCAGAGCGTATTTGGCGTTAACTCTATACTTGCTGAATGTAATATCTCCGGCCAGAGGCTTAGCTGTCTTAGCAGGGCAAGCTCTGCTTTTTCCAATTCGGAAGGGAACTGAAGCTGTGCGGCAGCTGTAAGGATTGGGATCGTAGCTTTACTCAAAACGCTTGTCGCACGCGCAAAAGTATACATCAGATAAACTCCGGTATTGCCGGATATTTCGGTAGCCTGTTTGAAATCAAACACGATTTCCGTTCCTAAATTAAACCGCAGCAGATAGTAGCGAATCGCAGCAGTGGCAATCAATCGGCTGGAGAGGCCGTCTTTATCGGAACGTGAGTGCTCAATGTTCTGTTCCATAAGCTCCACCAGATCGCTTACCTTAATCCCGATTCCCTGGCGTCCGGACATAGCATAAGAAGATTTACCTTCTGAAATATCTATACCCAGCTCGGCCGCCGAAGCGGGACTAAGAGATACAACACCATAGCTCACATGATGGAGTTTGTCTGCTTGCTCGTTATAACCTAGTGCCCCTAAGGCTTGCTTAACCATCTGTTGTGGATATTCCTGTCTGTAATCGATCACATTGATGACTCTGTCCGCCTGCCCATAAGATTCTTGGGTTCCAGTTAATCCAGTTGTCCATAAACCGGACGAGAATTCGCTATAGGAGAAATCTTTGGTCAAAAGACCAAATTTCCAGAGATGATAGGCAATATCTTTGGCTGTATACGTTAAAATCCCATTCGAACGCACCAGCACCTTATCGAGCTGATGCTCCTCTGAATCCGCTCCAATGTTAGCCTCTGTTCCTTGCTTCAGCACCCAGCAGCCTGCGAGTTTACCTTCAGTCTCTTGTACAAAAACGGCTGTCTGCTTCAGTAGCTCAGCTGCGGCTGCCCAAAATCCCTCTTTTAAAATACTGCTCTCCCATACCAGCAAATCATAATAAATCCCAAAATGTTTCATTTCCTCTACATGCTCTCTAACGATGCGTTCAGCTACAAGGTTGCCTAGCCAGGCTTCGTTACCGCCCCCTTGTTCAAGGGAGTGCAGTATATCTGTGCGCTTGTGTGTCATCTCCGGGTTCAGCGCATATTCTTTGTTCACTTTGGCATAAAGATCCCAGCAAAAATCACCGAAACGTTGGTGTTCCCCTTCTAAAGATATATTTAATAATCCAACAACTGTATCCGCCAGCTGATTGCCGAGATCATCAATGTAGTTATGGACCTCTACGTTATACCCAGTTCTTTTCATAATTCTGACTAGAGTATCGCCGATACAGGCGTTTCTTAGATGACCTACGTGAGCGGCTTTGTTGGGGTTGATAGAAGTGTGCTCGATGATGACTTTTTCGCCAGTGCTGGCAGGCAGTTCAAAGGAATGTTCAGCCCAGCTTTGCCAATTCATATACAAATTGATAAATCCGGGAGCAGCGACTTCAACTTTTTGTAAAAGACCGGCGAAGCGCCCTTGGAATTGAAGCTCTGCTTTCACTAATTCTGCTATGACCATTGGGGATTTACGTAGAGTTTTGGCTAGCTGCATAGCGATATTGCATGAATAATCACCATGTTCTAGATTTGCTGGCTGTTCGATCAGAATGGCAATGTCCTCTGGATAGTCAGCTCCTAAGGTATTGAATACACGTTGTACACTGTGCTCGATTCCGTCTTTGATGATTTGATTTAACATGGTATACCCTCCTTTGAAAATACAAAAAAGCCCTCGTCTCAAAAGAGACGAGGGCTTTAGCGCTCGCGGTACCACTCTCGTTGCTGAACAAGTTGTTCAGCCACCTTACGGGATAACGGCCTTCAGCCGGGACTTCCTACTAAGGTTCAGAAGTCCATCTCACGGGTGCGCTTCATTAAAGGGATCTGTACCGGCTTACACTCTCCCGGCTCGCTGAGGACTAGATCTCGTTAATTACTCTCCCGCTCATCGATGCTTAATTAATTTTTACCAGTATACCTAATATTTCATAAAAAGCAATAGTGGTTAGCTTCTTAACAATCTTGGTTGCTCTTTGTTGTTAGATTATCAGTTTAGTAGATTATAAATTTGAAAAAAGAAGGCTGTCTTGTTATAGGACCAGCTGTTCCTTTACACAACAGTCCACACGCTAACTCAAGCCAAGGAATATTACTATACGGAGCCACTAATCTTTCAAATTGTAGTGGAAGGGAGGAGTGAATAAAACATGGCTATTTTTTCTACTGGACCTATAGATAACAGCCCGATCCTAGGGGTCAGACCGTCGCAACTGGTAACCGTAAAAGTAGTTAATCGGGATTCTCTTAATCCTTATAATCTAGTTATTCAAGGTTTCCTTCTTAACGGATCAAGAACGATGTATGTGAATGAAACAGTAAATCTAGCACCTAATCAAGTTTTAACTAAGAACTATTTTGCCGATTTGGACGCATTTGAATTTGTGTTTACAACAGTAGAAGCAGTTGAAGCAGAGGTTGGGATTTCAGTCTGGGGAAAACAGAACTCGGGGGCATTGGTAGATCCTCATCGCATAGTTGCGTGGGAGAAGCAGGCAGTATTAATTTAATAATTATTTTTGTGACACAGTTAACGTTAAAGGAGTGATGAGAAATTGAGTTATTTATCTACCGGACCGATAGACAATAGTATGGTAGGGGGTGTAAGACCTACTCAGCATGTTACTGTCAAAATTGATAACCGAAGTGACATTGATTCATCAATGGCTCTTGTTCAAGGATACTATATGGATGGGACAAGAACTTTATATGTAAGCGAGCTGATAAATGTAGCACCTAATGAAGTTATAACACGTGATTATTATGGCGATTTTGATGCGTTCGAATTTATTTTTACAACTACAAGTCTGGTAGATGATCCGATTCAAATCTCAGTATGGGGAAAAAATAGCGTTGGCCAGATTGTGACTGCCCATCGACTTGTACATGCAGAATTGCTTGGTGTAACGCAAGGAATAACTGGCGCGACCGGGGCGACTGGTGCAACGGGAGCGGATGGAGCAACAGGAGCAACGGGAGCGACCGGCGCAGGAGAGACTGGTGCGACAGGTGCAACAGGGGCAGATGGAGTGACTGGTGCAACCGGGGTGACTGGAGCGGATGGAGCCACTGGAGTGACTGGGGCAGGAGAGACAGGGGCAACAGGTGCCGATGGAGCTACAGGTGCAACTGGTGCAACCGGAGCGGATGGAGTAACTGGAGCGACCGGAGCAGGAGAGACTGGAGCTACAGGAGCAGACGGAGTAACTGGTGCGACTGGAGCAACGGGGGCCGATGGAGCAACGGGTGCCACAGGAGCGACCGGAGCAGGAGAGACTGGGGCAACAGGAGCAGATGGAGTGACTGGTGCGACTGGTGCAACGGGAGCAACTGGAGCGGATGGAGCAACGGGAGCAACGGGAGCAGACGGAGCAACTGGAGCGACCGGAGCAGGAGAGACTGGGGCAACAGGAGCAGATGGAGCTACAGGTGCAACAGGAGCAACGGGAGCAGACGGAGCAACGGGAGCGACTGGAGCAGGAGAGACTGGGGCAACAGGAGCAGATGGAGCTACAGGTGCAACAGGAGCAACGGGAGCCGATGGAGCAACGGGTGCCACAGGAGCGACCGGAGCAGGAGAGACAGGGGCGACAGGAGCAGACGGAGTAACTGGGGCGACTGGAGCAACGGGGGCCGATGGAGCAACGGGTGCCACAGGAGCGACCGGGGCAGGAGAGACTGGGGCAACAGGAGCCGATGGAGTGACTGGTGCGACTGGTGCAACGGGAGCAGACGGAGCAACCGGGGCGACCGGAGCAGGAGAGACTGGGGCAACAGGAGCAGATGGAGCTACAGGTGCAACAGGAGCAACGGGAGCAGACGGAGCAACGGGAGCGACTGGAGCAGGAGAGACTGGGGCAACAGGAGCAGATGGAGCTACAGGTGAAACAGGAGCAACGGGTGCTACCGGAGCGACCGGAGCGACCGGAGCAGGAGAGACTGGGGCGACTGGAGTCGATGGAGCAACTGGGGCGACTGGTGCAACGGGAGCTGACGGAGCAACGGGAGCGACCGGAGCAGGAGAGACTGGAGCTACAGGAGCAAACGGAGTAACTGGTGCAACGGGGGCGACTGGTGCAACGGGAGCGGATGGAGCAACAGGAGCAACGGGAGCGACCGGAGCAGGAGAGACAGGGGCAACAGGAGCAGACGGAGTAACTGGGGCGACTGGTGCAACGGGAGCGGATGGAGCAACGGGTGCTACCGGCGCGACCGGAGCAGGAGAGACTGGGGCAACAGGAGCAGATGGAGCTACAGGTGCAACAGGAGCAACCGGAGCAGATGGAGCAACGGGAGCAGGAGAGACTGGTGCTACGGGTGCAACGGGAGCAACGGGAGCAACGGGAGCAGACGGAGTAACTGGAGCGACCGGAGCGGATGGAGCAACAGGAGTAACTGGAGCGACTGGCGTAGCAGGAGCAACGGGAGCAACGGGAGCAACCGGAGTAGCTGGTGTAACCGGAGCAACGGGTGAAACAGGAGTGACCGGAGCGACTGGAGTAGCAGGAGCAACGGGAGCAACCGGAGTAGCTGGTGTAACCGGAGCAACGGGTGAAACAGGAGTGACCGGAGCGACTGGAGTAGCAGGAGCAACGGGAGCAACCGGAGTAGCTGGTGTAACCGGAGCAACGGGTGAAACAGGAGTGACCGGAGCGACTGGAGTAGCAGGAGCAACGGGGGCAACAGGAGTAGCTGGTGTAACCGGAGCAACGGGTGAAACAGGAGTGACCGGAGCAACAGGAGTAGCTGGAGCAACGGGAGCAACAGGAGTAGCTGGTGTAACCGGAGCAACGGGTGAAACAGGGGTGACCGGAGCAACGGGAGTAGCTGGAGCAACGGGAGCAACAGGAGTAGCTGGTGTAACCGGAGCAACGGGTGAAACAGGGGTGACCGGAGCAACGGGAGTAGCTGGAGCAACGGGAGCGACTGGAGTAGCTGGTGTAACCGGAGCAACGGGAGCAACAGGAGTGACCGGAGTGACTGGAGTAGCTGGTGTAACCGGAGCAACGGGTGAAGCTGGAGTGACCGGAGCGACTGGAGTAGCAGGAGCAACGGGGGCAACAGGAGTAGCTGGAGTAACGGGAACAACGGGAGTAACAGGAGCGACTGGAATAGCTGGTGTAACCGGAGCAACAGGAGTAGCTGGTGTAACTGGAGCAACAGGAGTTGGAGTGGCCGGAGCTACCGGAGCAACTGGGCTCACTGGTGCAACAGGTGCAACCGGAGTAACTGGAGCTACAGGTCCGAACATTCAACAAGAAGGGTTTTCTGCTTTCAAGCCCTCATTGGCAATTTCCACATCTACACAATTAACTGGCTGGACTGTGACAACACCTTTTTATGATAGCCCGTCTTTCGACGAAGTTGGCGGAAATTATACCATTCCGACAACTGGTAGATATTCGATTGAAGCGACTATCAATTATTCTACAACTGCCTCACTTTCTATCAGTCTTGGTGCTGGAGTTAATCCGGCTTTCGTAGTTCAGAGAACTTCTCCTACTGCAACAAATCTGGTAAGTGGGTTGTTCCCAGTACTTGATGTGAATGTTGCACTTATATTAGATTTGAGAGCAATTTTGGGAAGTGGTACTGTGACGCTGGCTGGAGAATTTGCATTAACCGCAGGTGATGTGATTGGCTTGTTCTATGTGGCAAATGGTTTGACGGTTCCTTTGAATTTGGGTGGAGCGAACTCAGCAGGTATCGTCTGGTCTGTTCATGAATTAACTTAAGCTTATTTATCTTCAAGTTCAGTGTTTATAACAGGGGTAATTCGGTAGCCGTTAGTGTGGCTCTCGGGTTACCCCCTGTTTTGTTGGCATATGTTATAAGTCGACTGGAATGTTGCTTATTAGATTCTTATTCTATTAAACCAGTACGGATTTTCAGCTTATTTTAATAAATCAAATATGTGTAATAGTAGTTTTTAAATGGATGTCCACACCTTAATTCAAAACAAGAATAGTACTATAAAGAGCCAAAAAATATGAACTAATTTTCTAGGCTCATAGATTATCAACTTAGAGTAGGTGGGAGGAATGATTATAGATAAAAACACATTTTATACAAAGCTATTGAGGAGAATCTTGTTCGATTGATTTGATTTTTGAAATTCAAATAATACGAGTATTTTAAAATCTATACAAAATGAGGTGTTGAAAATTGAGTCAACTATCTACTGGTCCCATAGAAAATAATCTGGTAGGGGGTGTAAGACCTACTCAGCTTGTTACTCTTAAAATTGTCAATCAGAGCGATGACACTCCGTCAACAGTTCAAGTCGAAGGTTATTATATGAATGGGACAAGAACTTTATATGTAAGTGAGCTGGTTAATGTAGCTCCTAATCAAGTAATTACTAATGATTATTATGCAAACTTTGATTCATTTGAATTTTTATTCACAACACCAATTATGATTGATGATCCCATTCAAATTTCAGTTTGGGGGAAAAGCAGCACAGGTCAATTAGTGACTGCTCACCGCCTTGTCTACTCTGAATTATATGGAGAAAATATAGGAATTACAGGTGCTACTGGAGCTACTGGAGCTACAGGAAGCGTTGGTGCAACGGGAGCGACAGGTGCTGGCGTAACCGGAGCCACAGGTGCTGGAGTAACGGGAGCGACAGGAAGTGCAGGGGCAACGGGAGCGACAGGAACTGCTGGAGCAACGGGAGCCACAGGTGCTGGAGCTACTGGAGCTACAGGAAGCGTCGGAGCAACGGGAGCAACAGGAAGCACTGGAGCAACGGGAGCGACAGGTGCTGGCGTAACCGGAGCAACAGGAACTGCTGGAGCAACGGGAGCAACAGGAAGCACTGGAGCAACGGGAGCGACAGGTGCTGGCGTAACCGGAGCAACAGGAACTGCTGGAGCCACGGGAGCGACAGGAACTGCTGGTGTAACGGGAGCGACAGGAAGTGCTGGTGTAACGGGAGCAACGGGAACTGCTGGAGCAACGGGAGCGACAGGTGCTGGCGTAACCGGAGCAACAGGAACTGCTGGAGCCACGGGAGCGACAGGAACTGCTGGTGTAACGGGAGCGACAGGAACTGCTGGAGCCACGGGAGCGACAGGAACTGCTGGAGCAACGGGAGCGACAGGAACTGCTGGAGCAACGGGAGCGACAGGAACTGCTGGAGCCACGGGAGCGACAGGAACTGCTGGCGTAACGGGAGCGACAGGAACTGCTGGCGTAACGGGAGCGACAGGAAGTGCTGGAGCCACGGGAGCGACAGGAACTGCTGGCGTAACGGGAGCGACAGGAACTGCTGGTGTAACTGGAGCGACAGGAACTGCAGGAGCAACGGGAGCAACAGGAACTGCAGGAGCAACGGGAGCGACAGGAACTGCTGGTGTAACTGGAGCGACAGGTGCTGGCGTAACTGGAGCAACAGGAACTGCTGGTGTAACTGGAGCAACAGGTGCTACTGGTTCAGGTGCAATTATTCCATATTCTTCTGGTCTTCCAGTAGCAATGACCACTGTATTAGGGGGGCTTTTGAATACTTCAAGTGCAGTTGGTTTTGGTAGCAGTGCAACCAATATCAGTATTACAGGCGGTACTATAGATCTCACCGGAGCGGCTGGAACCTTGCTGAACTTTGCGTTCTCGGTTCCTAGAACTGGAACGCTTACGTCTATGGCAGCCTATTTTAGTGCGACAGCTTCCGTTAGTTTAGTGGGGTCTACGGTAACAATCACGGCTCAATTATACAGATCTACTACACCTAACAATACCTTCACAGCAGTACCTGGGGCTTTAGTTACGTTAAGTCCTCCGCTTACAGGATTAATTGCTCTTGGAACTATTAGCAGTGGTAATACCACAGGTTTGAGCATCCCTGTAACTGTGGGAGAACGCTTGTTGTTGGTCTTCACTTCGACGGTCACGGCTGGCATTGACGTTGCAACAACTGTTGCTGGCTATGCTAGTGCAGGAGTTACAATCGCATAATCTGAAGAAAAAGGGATATCCCGATAGCCCTATGGGCTGCAGGATATCCTGATTTTTTCTCCAATATTGTTATTTAGATCATCAGAATCTCCCGGATATCTTGCTCTGTAAGGGTAGACAGGCTTTCTTGACCTGGCTGGATGACCTCATCAATCAAGTTCTTTTTCTTCTGCTGCAGCTCATACATCTTGTCCTCTACGGTGCCTTGGGTGACGAGACGAATTACTTGCACTACATTTTTCTGCCCAATCCGGTGAGCCCGATCCGCAGCTTGCTGCTCGACGGCAGGGTTCCACCAAAGATCGTAAAGGATTACAGTGTCTGCCCCAGTTAGGTTGAGCCCAGTCCCGCCGGCCTTTAAGGAGATTAAGAAAATATCACGCTCTCCTTCATTAAATTTATTACATAAATCTACTCGTTGAGAAACAGGCGTTTGACCATCTAAATAAAAGTATGGAATGCCCTGATATCCTAGTTCACGTCCAATCAGGCCGAGCATCTCTGTGAATTGTGAGAATACTAACATACGTTTACCCGAACTGCGACATTCTTCTATAATTTCGAGCAGCTGCTCGAATTTAGCAGAGCTTCCTTCATATCCATCGACAAAAAGAGCAGGGTGGCAGCACAACTGGCGCAGACGAGTTAGTCCCGCCAGAACTTTGATCCGATTATTATTGCCGAAGCTATCTTGGGTCAAATGCTTAAGCGCCTCTTTTTTCAAACGGGCGAGATAAGCTACATATAACTTTTTTTGCTCCGGCAGCAGTTCACATGCTTGTACGGATTCGATTTTGTCCGGAAGTTCCTTTAACACATCACTCTTTAAGCGCCGCAGCAAAAAGGGACGCGCCCGCTTCGCAACCGTTTCTCTTGGTAAATCATGAAAAGCTTTTTTGCCTGGAAACAACCCAGGGAACACGGTGCCGAAAATGGACCATAAATCTTCCAACGCATTCTCCACGGGAGTACCCGTAAGTGCAAAACGGTGCCGGGCTTGAAGCGCCATTACAGCTTGGGATGTCTGTGTAGTATGGTTTTTTATAGTTTGTGCTTCATCGAGAATCAGGGTATGAAAAGACTTTTTAGCATACAGCTGAACATCTCTGCGAAGCAACGGATAAGAAGTGATGATTACATCAGCTTTTGCTGTATTTTTTAAAATCCGCCCGCGCTCAATTAGATTACCGTCTGCAATGACAGCTTTGATCTCTGGCGTGAATTTTTTAAGCTCATTAAGCCAGTTATAAGTGAGAGACGCAGGAGCGACAATTAGGGCAGGCAGTCCATTCTGGCGGATCTCTGGAAGTTCTGACAGGAGAAAAGCGATACTTTGCAGCGTTTTGCCTAACCCCATATCATCCGCCAAAATACCACCAAAACGGTAATGGGCCAACGTCTTCAACCACTGAAATCCATATTGTTGATAATCCCTTAGCACAGGAACCAGACTGTCAGGTATAGGAAAATCAAGATTCTCAGGATTCCGCATGTTCGCAAGTAACCTTTTAAAGGATCTGCCCAGCTTAATGGAGTCACTCTTAGCATCCGTGGAGGTCAAATGTAGCCCGCGAACAACGGGCAGAGAAAATTCCACCCCTTTGATCTCACCTTCCCGGATGCCTATATCATTCATAAAGGTAATGATTTCTTGAAGCTCCTCGCTCTCCAGTGGTAGCAGGGCCCCATCAGGCAAGCGGTAGTATCTGCGTTTTTCCTGCAGGGATTTCAGAACCATAACAATCTCAGCTTCTGGAATCCCCCCCATATCGAATTTAAAATCAAGCCAGTCCGTCTTTTCATTCCAACTAATGCTCACCTTAGGGGGTGTAGTGCTCGTAAACAGTCTTGCTTTGACTGCGGAGGTCGCATAGACCGAAAGCAGCGGTTCCAGCAGCGGAATGGTATGGTACAAAAAATCGTACTCGCCCTCTTCGTCTGTCATAATATATCCGCCCTCAGTTTTAGCGAAGGATTCGTGTTCCATCAGCTCCAGAATGCGAGCTTCTCCCTCCCCGTCTCGCAAAAGAATCAAATTCGTCCCGCGAACATGGGCTTTTTCATCTAAAGGGTTGATCACAATGTCACCATATTGGAACTCTAGTCCGGCGAGCAGCCGATCTCTCACACGGTCCAGATAAAGCCTCGCGATAAGCCTATGTTGAACAATTCGATCCGCAATGGAGTCGGCGATATGGACGTTGCCCAGCTTTTTCAGACCAGGAATAACCTTGTCCATAAAAGACTCCATTTGCTCGGGGGCAATATCGATACCATTTCGGCGGGAGGAATCCAGCATTTTTTTCATTTCAGCAAGGCGTATGCATTCTTGAGGGGATAGCTTCAGCAACTTACCTTCCGACAGTACTATCCCGTAATCTTCTAAGACCGAAATCTGCTCAAGTCCTTGAATATCCAGATGATATCCATCCTCTTCTGCCTGTTCAAATTCAAAGCTGAGTGGAGGCGCCTCATTGGACACGTGGATGCCTTCGTATAGCACCTCTTCTTGTTGCAAAAATACCGACGAGACCTCTGAAAGCGCAGGTTGAAGCGACTCCCAGAAAAAAGGAGGGACGGCCAGCAACCGATCTCCCCCAATACTCCCCCCATAAGGTGAGTAAGGAGTGACGTTATCGCGGTACATTTTTTCATTTAATACAATATCAATCAGCTTCTGTAGAACAACATTATCTTCCTTCCGGAAGCTGTAAATGGCAGGATCATAAATAAAATGTTTCGTGAACTCAAAGGATTCTCCGCGGTGTACACTTTCTAGAAATCCCCTTATTTTCTGAACAATATATAGACGTTTTGGACCGACTTTCATTTCTATACCCAGCATGGTGTGGCTGTAACTATAAGTGAACGGCTTGCATGTAAACTCTATATTTAGAGGAAGTCTGTTATCTACAAAAGCCCCCGTACCGCTAGGACGCGGTGTATGGTTGCTGAACATCCCCAGTAGGCTGCTCACGAGCTGTTGATCTTTGGACTTTCCCCCCTTGTCTTGCGCAGTATCTGTAAAAATACGTGGGGTTAGAATCTCAGTATCTTCTATAGAAGACAGGTGCGAAGTATCGGTAAGCTCTGAACGATCTCGGCCAGTTTTAAGGGCGTCAACGTTGATCATTACAGCCGCGATATGTTTACAGAATGGCCCCCCATGGGAGTAGGCTGGACAATTACACTCTGCCTGGACATCCCCATCAATATCAATGACCACCATAACTTCATAGTCGATCGCCCCCTGAACAATGGCTTCATATCGAGAGCGGGGTAAATCTGGAATGGAGTCATTGTATTCTTCAACTTCAATTATATCGACACTTTCAGTTTGGTAATAAGCTAATCCTTTTTCAAAAATAGACTTGCCGCACAGCAGTTTGATTACCCGTTCTGATACACTAAAGCCCATAACATAATTCCTTCCTCATAACTTGATCTCGAAAAGTCCGAATTTAATATAGTACTTATGATAACAGAACGGGCGTGCGCATCAAATAGGGGGTGTTGCTTTACTTATTCCATGCATGATAAAAGCGATCGTCAGGTTGATTTCTTCCTCGTCGTTCCAGTCCTTATCTGGCTGCAGCAGCAAGCGATTCATCAAATAACCTACGACAGATGAGAGTGTGAAGCGTATAAGTGTGGGTGTAGGCACCTCTATGATTTCACCCTTTTCCTTAAAATGTTCAACAATATCAATCACGCGCTCCAGTATTTTGCTAAGAATATTCTCTACAAACTGCGCTCTAACTGTTGGCTGAAAAGGAATCTCCTGAATAAGAATCTTAAGAATTTTAAAATTCTTGCGGGCGAAATCCAGCCGATTGATCATAAATGCCCGCAGGAACTCCTCGAAGCTGTCGTAGGGCATATCGAGCACGCCGTTGAAATTCCGCAGCACAAAAGGCGCAAGCATGCGACTCATGGTAGGACCTACTATGGCAAGCAGCAGATCATTTTTAGTCTTGTAATAGCGAAAAATCGTTCCCTCGGCCACGCCCGCCTTCTGAGAAATTTCACTCGTTGAAGTCGCAGAGTATCCTTTTTCGGAGAATACCTCAATCGCCGCTTGTAGAATAGAAATCTGCTTCGGTGTCAGTTTCTCGTCTTTGCTAAGGGTCAGCAGCTCTTCTATCCACTGCTCTTCTATATTTTGTTCCGTAGAAACTTCCTCTTTCATTACAATAATCCTCCATGCTTAATTCATTTTGTTTCAATGATAATAGCTTTTGTGAAGTTACATTTTGCGATGTTTGCGCAGTGCCAATACATTCAGCAGCATAAATAGCAGCGAAAATCCTATAAGTACATAGACATCCAGTGCAATTGCGCTCCATCCTTTGCCACGGACCATAATGTCCATCAGAGCTTCTGATCCGTAATAGATCGGTGTAGCGAGGCCAACGCGCTGGAGCCACAGTGGGAGGGTATCGAGCGGGAATAATCCACTGAGGAAGATTTGTGGCACTATAATGAGCGGAATGAACTGAATCATCTGCAACTCATTGGCTGCAAAAGCCGACAGCAGTGTGCCCAACGTCAGCGCTGTCATCGATAGGAGTAATGTGATCAGCAACACGTAACCAAAGCTGCCTGTCATCATAATGCCAAGAATCTGTATGGAATACCATGAGATCAATAGCGCCTGAAAAACGGTAAATATGCCGAAACCACATACATACCCGAGCACAATCTCCCATCTTTTTAATGGAGTCGAAAGTAGGCGTTCAAGCGTGCCTGTGGTTCGTTCCCTTAAGAAGGATACACCTGCAATCAAGAATACGAAAAAGAAAACAAATACGCCAATCATAATGGGACCGAAACGGTCGATCGTCTTCATATTCTCAGAACCGTAAAGATAGCTGATCTGCGGCTGTAATTGTTCCTTTGTACTTGGAAGAAGTTTTTGGGAGATTTGTTGCAGCGTCATGATTACTGCCTTATTGGCTGTAGGGTTGCTACCTTCTAACAGCACTTGAGGCGTAACTTGCGAATCTCCGGCGGTTCCGTTCAAAGTGATCAAAGCGTCAATTTTTCCTTCTACTAAAGCGCCTTTTCCCAGCTCTGCGCTGGCATATTCTTTGATGGTGGCATTTTGTTCTTTTAACGCAGCTGACATATTTAGAGGTACACCGGACACACCGATTTTGGGTTCATAGGCGTCACCGTTGAAGACCAAGCTCATTAAGCTTAGAACGAGGAGTGGTGCAATGAACATTAATGCCATTGTTCTTTTATCATGAATGAATTGTCGCAAAATCCTTAAGGTGATCGCTCGGATTCTCATGAACGCACACCTCCATAATATAAAAAGGCTTCTTCAATAGAAGCTGAACCGGTGGCTTGCAGCAGTCCGGCAGGCGTGTCGGCAGCAAGCAGCTTGCCATCACGGATCATTCCGAGCCGGTCACATTTTTCAGCTTCATCCATGACATGCGTGGTCAGCACAATAGTGGTGCCTTTCTGGTTCAGCGCTTTTAGTTCCTTCCAGATGGATAGCCGCAATACCGGATCTATGCCAACTGTAGGCTCATCAAGAATAAGCAACGGCGGTTCATGCAGCAGCGCGATCGCCAATGATAAGCGGCGTTTCATCCCGCCGGAGTATTGGTCTACTCTTTTTCTTAAATGATCTTGTAAATTAACGATCTCCATTACGGCTGTGATGCGTTTGGAGCGTTGCTCCCCCTTTAGTCCATATAGCGCTGCAAAAAACTCCAGATTCTCCTTCGCGCTAAGCTCCGTGTACAAGGCATCAGACTGGGCCATATACCCAATCTGTTGCAGCATAGTCAGCTTCGGCATCGTCACGCCAAGTATTTTCACCTCGCCGGAGGTTACCTCATCGATACCTGTAAGCAGCTTCACTAATGTTGTTTTTCCTGAGCCCGATGGCCCTAGTATGCCAAAGGTTTCCGCACGTTCCACTTGAAGCGAAATATCCTCGAGCACCTGTTTCTCTCCAAACGCTTTCCCGACATGGCTCACTGAAATAACTGGAACCTCTGAACCCATGTTTATCTCCTCGATTCTGAATGTTCTGGGATACTTGCTTGAGTTGAAGATGAAGATGGTGTAGATGGTGTAGATGGTGTAGATGGTGGTGATGGTGATGGTGATGGTGATGGTGATGGTGATGGTGATGGTGATGGTGATGGTGATGGTGATGGTGTTGAACTGCATTGCGTTAAACACTCTAAGTACATAATGAGTGAGTACTCACTCATTACTCTGCATCAAAAGTTAGGAATTGTAAACCATATATTTTATACAAATGTATCCCACAGTATAAGCTTAATCCCGATTGAGGTTTGTTAATTCAACTTGTCCTTTTACTATGTATATAGAGATGATTTGAATGAAAGGCAAAAGTGCCACTAAATAGTGTCAGTCCGCCTAAACTAGGTAATAGAAAGACATAAATGCCCTTAAATGGCGTCGATCCACTTAAATCAGCTAAAAGAAAGGCATAATTGCCTCAAAATAGCACGGGTTTACCTAAACCAGACAAAAGAAGGGCATAAATGCCACTAAATAGGCATGATTTAGATAAATCAAGCTAAAGAACGGTATAAATCCCGCACAATGAGCTCAATCCGACTGAAGTCAGTAAAAGAACGGTATAAATCCCGCACAATGAGCCCGATCCTACTAAAGTTAGCAAAAGAACGGTATAAATCCCGCACAATGAGCCCAATCCCGCTAAAGTTAGCAAAAGAACGGTATAAATCCCTCACAAAGAGCTCAATCCGACTGAAGTCAGTAAAAGAACGGTATAAATCCCGCACAATGAGCCCAATCCTACTAAATTCAGTAAAAGAACGGTATAAATCCCGTACAATCAGCCGAATCTCCTACGATGACCCTTACGCAGAACGCACCTCAACAGACCAGTTAGTTTTTAAATCGTAAGCAGCAGTCACATAATTGATAGCAGACTCTCGCCAGTAACAAGCTTCCCCACGCGCCAAGCGATCTCCGTAATACGCTCCCCACCCGCCCAAGCGACCTCCGCAATATACTCCAAGTGCCCATCGACCTTAGCAACAAGCTTCTCCACGCACCCAAGCGAACTCCACATATACTCCACCCGCCCACCTCGGCAACAAGCTTCCCCCACCCGCCTGCAATCTCAAATTAGTCCCTACGTCTCACCAAATCCCAAACAATTCTCCAACTAAATAAGCTAGCCACACCAAGCACCTTTTTACGAAAAGAGGCTGTTTTTGCTCTTTAGTTCATTTGGTTTAGAGCAAGAAAATTGTTAAATGAGCTAATATACCTGATTTTTTAAAAAAAAGAATACTAGTTAATATTTCCATTACATTCCTCTGCAACAGAATTGACAATTGTAGACGAAAATGACATTAGCAGTTACCTATACGAAAAGGGTGAATCTAATTGAAAAACAGTAAATGGATTAGCGCAACGTTGGCTTCAGCACTTCTTGCAACAGTAGGCGTTGGAAGTGTATCTGCAGCTAGCACCGGCAGTAATGTAAAATCTGTAGCTACCAATCAAGTCGCTGCTGTTACAGCAGTTAAAGAAGGTACAACTACTTGGAATGTAAACGGAACGCCGATTGTGTTTAACACCATTAACAGCAGTGGTTACAAGCTTTACTCGCTGACTCAGGTAGCTGGTGAAATTGGGGCTAAGGTAGTACTGGGAACAAGCGGGTTTGAACTTAACGACAGCAAAGGACTACATAATGTGCAACTCAAAACAGGCTCAAAGAGCTATCAAGTAGATGGTAATTCCGAATCGTTCACAGTGGCTCCAGTGTTTTATAACGGTAAAACTTATGTAGAGCTGACTAAGTTAGTTATTGCATTAGGTGGAGAGCTGGACGCTGATGCTAGCACGATTTTGAGCTTTGCACGTCCGGAAGGATTGTTTGATACTTTGCACTGGACGGCAGCTGGTAACCTGATTGCGAACAAAAGTGATGCTGAAACTACTCAGCTTATCAAATTCAGTACAGAACCAGGTAACTATGAAGTGTTTTCGTCAAATGACAGTGCGGTGGACTTTGCAGTATCGCCGGATCAACAGTGGGGAGCTTTTAATGATGAGAAAGGTTTGCTGAATCTGATTAACTTGTCTAGCGGAGCTGTTAAAACACTAGGCACCGACAATAGCGTGAAGACAGATCTGGTTTGGTCCAAAGATGGGAAAAGCATTTATTTCATCCAAGGAGACAAGCAAGAAAAAATCGCTAAAATCTCAGTAGAGACTGGTGATGTTAAATCCGTTTTGGCTGACAAGGTTGAGAATAAATCCGAACTGCGCATTTCTGCTGACGAAAAAAGCGCCGTTTATATCGTTAATTTGACGGGTGTTGCTAAAAATGATGCAGACAGCACAGAAGATTCTCTTACGGTAGACTTCAGCTCGGCAGGAGAGCAGCTTTACAAGCTTGATCTGGCTACAAAAGATGCTAAACCAGCTGCATTAACAACTACAGCGGATAACAAGCTTTACCCAGAGATTTTGGCTGATGGAAATGTGGCATACCTGAGCGCAGATGCAGACGGCAATGCGAAGAATACCCTGAAGCTTGTAAAAGCGGACGCAACCAGCACTAATATTGCACTTGATATCGAAGTGAATTGGTCCACTGGCGTTAGCAATGGTTTGGTAGTGGCAGGTACTACGGCAGACGGAAGCACAGTGATCTATTCTATCGATGGTAGTGGTGCAAAGACCGAACTGTTCCGTACGGCTGAAGATGTATCTGAAGTATCTGTATCTAAAGACGGAAGCAAGCTTGCGATTGTGAGCGGCGACAGCGTATGGGTTATCCAAGGCGGTAAAGGGCTGCAACTGACTAAATAATGATTATCCCAAACATATTTTAACGGCCTAGAGCCGAGAGGAGAAAATAGTACAATGAAAATCTTCAAGAAATTAACAGTAACGGCTTTAACAGCCGTAATCGCGGTAACCGCATCTTTTGCAGGGATTGCAGCAGCAGCAGATTCACTTAGTGGCAAAATCACCGTTAACGGTTCAACCGCACTTCTTCCATTGACCTTGCAAGCGGCAAAAGAATTCCAAAAGCTGCACCCTAAAGTAAAAATCGCAGCATCTGGTAAAGGTTCTGTAACTGGACCACAAGCTGTGAAAAAAGGCATCGCTGATATCGGCGCTTGCGACTGGGATGCTAGCATCGACGTACCAGGCTTCAAAGCTTTTGACGGACAGGTAGCGAACAAAGTGGCTGTCATTCCTTTTGCAACGATTGTAAACAAAAATGTGGGTGTAGATAACCTCACAACAGAACAACTTAAAGGCATTTTCGCTGGCAAAATCACCAACTGGAAAGAAGTAGGCGGCGCAGATGCAGATATCGTTGTCATCACTCGCTCTTTCGGTTCTGGTACCCGCGTTAACTATCAAGCTAAAGCCTTGGATGGCGGAGATATCGTTAAAAAAGCTAAGAACTACAAAGAAACAGGTTCATCCGGCGACATGAAAACAGCAGTAGGAACTACTCCTAACTCCATCGGTTATATCGACCTTGTTTATGTAAGTGGCGACGTAAAAGCAGTGAAACACAACGGTATCGCAGCTACTACAGACAACGTAATTAACGGTTCTTATAAGATTTGGGCTTATGGTTACTACATGACTAAAGGCCAACCTACTGGCGCAACTAAAGAATTTATCGAATACGTACAAAGCAAAAAGTTCCAACAAGGTTCTCTGAAAAAGCTTAAATTCATTCCGATCGCAGCAATGAAGGGTTAATAACATCTGAAGATCATATTGAACGGTAACAGCGGCCAGCCCCGATTTTGATACGGGGTTGGCCGCTTACAGGAGGGAAAGTATGGGGGCACCAGTCCACAACCTGGCAACTAAGGTTAAGGAGGGCGTTACAGAAGTTAGCGCCAACTCCAAACGTCACAGTAGACATATGTTTAGCAACCGATTATTCCGCTTTTATTTCTTATTCAGCATTCTTGCACTTTGCTTCGTGCTTGGACTTGTAATTCTATTTATCGGCAAAACGGCGCTGCTTCTGTTTGGTCATCTCTCGCCTGCGGACTTTTTCTTTTCTTTTAACTGGACGCCTGAAGAGGACTCCTTTGGGGCTGCTGCCTTCATTGTAAATACACTTTCACTGACGGCTTTGACCCTGCTGATCGCAGTACCTATTTCTGTGGGTATGGCCGTGCTCTGTGCGGAGATTGCTCCAAAGTGGATGAAGACCTTCATTCGCCCGGTGCTCGATTTGCTCGTTGGTATTCCTTCTATAGTATATGGTTATTTAGGCTTAACGGTATTACTTCCTTTTCTGCGTAGAGTTAGTGGGGAGAGCTTGGGCGATGGATTACTGGCTGCGGCCCTCGTGCTCGCATTAATGGTCCTGCCAACAATTTGCCGAATCAGTGATGATGCTATTGTCGCTGTTCCACGCAAATATCGGGATGCTGCGTACGCTCTTGGATCTACCCGTTTGCAAGTTATTATGCGTGTTGTTTTGCCTGCTGCTAGCAGAGGAATTATCTCCGCGGTCATTCTCGGGATGACTCGTGCTGTGGGGGAGACAATGGCTGTAGTTATGGTTATCGGAAACACACCACAGTTGGCGAAAACCTTATTTACACCTGCCTCGGTCTTGACTAGTAACATCGTTATGCAAATCTCGAATGTAGAGTTTGAGTCAACCTGGAATTATGCCCTACATATGATGGCCTTTCTTCTGCTGGTGATTTCATTTGTACTGATTCTGATCATCCGCGTGCTGGGTAGAAAAAGGAGGGATGCAGCGTGAACGGATTCGCAAGTACAAAGCATACAGCGCGTGCTCAGAGACGCAATAAGCTCGCGACTATTGGGTTTTATACGCTTGGGGCTTTAGTCATGCTGCTAATCTTCTGGCTGCTCTTCACGATTCTTAGTAAAGGTCTGCCAGCGCTGCGGCCTGACTTCCTGATTAAACAGCCTGAAGAGATTGACGTAGGTGGCGGGATCGGTCCTGTACTTTTCAACTCTTTTTATATTTTGTTCATCTCGCTGCTTATTTCCGTCCCTATCGGTTTAGGTGCGGGGATTTATATGGCGGAGTATGCTCCGGATAATGCTTTTACAGGCGGCCTGCGTATATGTGTAGAAGCTCTCTCTTCGGTTCCTTCAATTGTATTTGGTATGCTTGGACTTGCGATATTTGCTGAATATTTTGGGATCGGCCTGACGATTCTTGGCGGTGGGGTAAGCTTGGCCCTTTTGAATCTGCCTATGCTTGCACGTGTGACGGAGGAAGCGGTTCGTGCTGTTCCTGGGGAGATGCGTGAAGCTGGATATGCACTGGGCATGACTAAATTCCACGTGATCCGCACAGTAGTTCTACCCGTTGCAATGTCAGCCATTGTTACTGGGATTTGTCTCGTTGCTGGGCGCGCCTTCGGGGAGTCTGCGGTTATTATCCTTACCGCTGGCCTCAGTACCTCGGGCCAAATGTGGGACTTTAATCTGTTCTCGCCGGGAGAAACCCTGGCAGTGCATCTATGGTATGTACAATCTGAAGCAATTGTAGAAGATGCGCGGCAAATCGCTGACAAATCAGCGGCAGTACTCGTATTTGTAGTTCTGTTTATTAACTTTGCCTTCCGTTTTCCGCTCTGGCTCGGAAATCGTCGCAAAGGGCGCTGATTCCGCTAATATAGGAAGACATGCATAAAAAAACTGTCTCTCGGCGAGAAATCGCCGTGAACAGTTTTTTTATTCCCGATTAAATAAGCAAAGGTACTCCATCCATCGATAAAATTGCTAATACGCGTGTCCTATGAGTAATTGGATTGGCCACGCTTAGCTTATAAAAAACTGAAAAAATTCCCATATTTAAAAATCAGAAATGGGAATGTGAAAAGTAATAGTCGATGAGTAGTGAGCGATGAGTGATGAGTGTGAGTGGTGAGTGGTGAGTGGTGAGTGGTGAGTACTGGTGATTAGAGTGGTTTTTAATTGCACTTTATACACTTATTTTTGATGGGGATAGGTTTGTTTGGGTTTAATTGTACTTTGTGCAGTTAAAAATGGTGAAAAGGACATTCTAGGAGTAAATCTGAGAATATAAGTGTATGAAATGCAATTAAAGCGAGTTTTGGAGGTAAAAGGGTACTTTTAGTTGCAGAAAATGCAATTAGATAGCATGTAGCGGCGTTTCTCCGGAAAAGCAGCCGTGATGTTCTAATGCGGCGGGGTATGATGTGGTATTGACTCATAGAAACTGATCATCGATTGCTAAGCTTCACAGAACCCTGAGCCCCAATGAGTTCTAAGTGTGACCAAGTCCGAGCGAGCATCAAAGGTTAAGCTCCATCGACTCATAGCCCGACGAGGCATGGGTTTTCACTGAATTCTAAGTTTCGAATGCTAAGCTCTATCGGATCCTGAGCTCCGACAAGGCTAAAGTTTTCATCAAGTTCTGAGCTTCGAATCCAAGCTCCATTAATCTCTGAAACTCAACTAATCCAGAGCGGCGAATTTTAAGCTCAGTCGTTCAGTCGTCTATTCGTCCCAGTGACTCCCTGAGCTCCGCCTATTCCTTCTCCTGAGCTCCGCCCAACCTCTCCCCTGAACACAGAAACAGCCTTCCCGAAGGAAGGCTGTTTCTATATGACGTCCCGGAAGGGATTCGAACCCCCGACCGTGCGCTTAGAAGGCGCATGCTCTATCCAGCTGAGCTACCGGGACATGGTTGCTGGCAGAAAAGCAAGCAGGAATTATCATATCATATGGGGTGTTTTTTTTCAAGCTGTTTTTTAAAAAGAGTACGGGGTATGCTATAATCTACAATTATTAAGTTTCGGAAGAAGCTTAAGGTATTAATAACTTTTATAATGGTTAGGATTCCATTCACATAAGTAGACATAAGGAGGTGCCCTCATTAAACATTCGGATTCCCCCGCCACCAAAGAGAATATCGTCCTGTTCCCCAAGACACTGGACTATTATCAAATCCAGCTGACGGTGATGCTGGAAAGTGAACGCTACGGGGAAGCGATGGAGCTGCTTCGTTTTTTGCTGCAGTGTCAAGGACAGGAAGAGCGAAATTACGAGGAATGGCGGTCCCTGCTGGAATGGCTCGAAACGGCATTTCCTTACGCGTCCCAGAATGGAGATGCGGAGGGAGCTGTTCACCCCGAAGACGAAGATTTAAGGGAAGAGGATATGGCCCGCTTTTTGGCCAAATCTAAAATGAACGAGGATACGGGGTATCCCAAAAAGCTGCTGCAGCGGGTGATGAACGAGCCTCTGTCTGAGGCGACAATACTTGCACTTGAGCAGCTATCCTATCTGGAAGGTGGCGGCGTTGACGAGGAGCTGACCACTTGGCTACAGGGGGATAATGTTCATCCACTGCTGCAATTTCGGACCTTGCAGACGCTTAAGCGGCGTGGGATGCAGGGAACAGTGAAGCTGATTCGCGGACATGAAAAGGTACTTGTAGAGATCGAGAGCGTGCCACTGCAGACGGAGGATTTTCCTCCGCAGGTGAGTCATGTGCTGGAGCGGGTAGCCGGGCAGGCTGAGGTGCATGAGCCTACGCTGTATTATTTTGCACAAGAGCTCTGGGGCCAGTTCATCATGTCGATTTATGGGTCGGATGAATATCGGAAATTGCTGGAAGGCGAAGACGTTTTGCTGGATATTTGGGCAGGAGCGTTGCACCAATTTGTTTCTGAGAGTTTAAACGGCTCCCGACAAGAGGAAGAGACACGTGGAATGTATGGCATCACAGACGGCATGCGCTTTCAATTTGAGGGAGCTTATCGGGCTCTCAAGGGTTTTGTAAAGACTTCTCTACTTGATAAATAAAGTAATGTTGTATATAATATAATGGTTATTCTGTGCGTGGATTGTATCATTATTTGAAGTAAACTTGTGAACCTATATTTTGGAGGGAAAAGTATAATATGAAAGCAACATGGGAAAAAATAGAGAAGAACCTTGGAGTTCTTGAAGTAGAAGTAGACGCAGAACGCGTAACAGCAGCACTTGATAAAGCTTTTAACAAAGTCGTTAAAAAAGCTAACGTACCAGGCTTCCGTAAAGGTAAAGTACCTCGGCCGATCTTTGAATCCCGTTTTGGTGTAGAAAGCTTGTACCAAGATGCAATCGACATTCTTCTTCCTGAAGCTTACGGTGAAGCAGTTGAACAAACTGACATCTTCCCTGTAGACCGTCCTGAAGTTGATATTGAGCAATTTGCTAAAGGCCAATCCTTTATCTTCAAAGCGAAGATCACGGTTAAACCTGAAGTGAAGCTCGGCGATTACAAAGGTCTGGAAGTTCCAGTACAAAAAGCTGAAGTGACTGAAGAAGAGTTGAGTGCTGAACTTGCTCGTCTGCAAGAACGTCATGCTGAGCTTGTAGTAGTTGAAGAAGAAGCAGCAGCTAACGGCGACATCGCTGTAATCGATTTTGACGGATATGTTGATGATGTACCGTTTGAAGGCGGAAAAGCTGAACGTCACTCTCTTGAGCTTGGCAGCAACTCCTTCATTCCAGGATTCGAAGAGCAAGTGGTAGGAATGGCTACTGGAGATTTCAAAGATGTTGAAGTTACTTTCCCTGATGAATACCATGCAGAGAACCTTGCGGGTAAAAAAGCAGTATTCAAAGTGAAGCTGCACGAAATCAAACGCAAACAACTTCCTGCATTGGATGATGAGTTCGCTAAAGATGTAAGTGAATTCGAAACTTTGGATGAGTACAAAGCAGATTTGAAGGCTCAACTCGAATCCCGTAAAGAGGAAGAACTGAAAGGCCTTCGTGAGAATGCAGTTGTTGATAAAGCAGCAGCTAACGCTGAAGTTGAAATCCCTGAAGCTATGATCAACAGTGAAGTTGAGAATATGGTTCGTGACTTCGACACTCGTCTTCGTCAACAAGGTATGAACATGGATATGTTCCTTAGCTTCTCCGGCCAAACTCGTGAAGACTTGCAGAACCAAATGAAAGGCGATGCTGAAAAACGCGTTCGCAACAACCTGGTATTGGAAGTTATCGCAAAACAAGAGAACATTGAAGTTTCCGAAGAAGAAGTTAACGAAGAGTTGGCTACTATGGCTGAAGCTTACAAACGTACTCCAGAAGAAATCCGCAGCATCTTGGCAGCTAACGGTTCACTGGGCAGCTTGAGCGAAGAGCTTTCGTTGCGTAAAACCATTGATTTCCTTGTTAGCAATAGTGTAGAAGTTGAAGCAGCAGAAGAAGCACCAGCTGCTGAAGACACTAAAGCTGAGTAGGATATTTTAAAATTATAAGAAGGTATAAGTTTCACTTTATACTTTATTCTTATAATTCTCGCATAAACGCTTACCGTCCTTAAAAGGACGCCGAAGGCGTTTTAGCTTGACACTACCTAGAACGGCCAAGTTACACGGCCTCCATACAGATATGATAAGGCACGTAAGTTTCGTTACGTGCCTTATTTTTATCCTCGGCCGCAAATATATGTGACTACATAGGTATCCGTATGAACGTATGGCAATAAGGTAATAGGGGCGGTAACGTCACAATTCACAAGCAGCGGACTGTCCACTGTAGTGAAAAAATGACATCGCGCCGTGAACGTGTTAAAATATTTCTGAAACGATAAGACTAATCTGTACAGAGAAAAGAGGTTGGTGGCATGAGTCTGGTACCAATGGTTGTGGAATCAACAAGTCGTGGAGAACGTTCGTACGATATCTATTCCAGATTGCTCAAGGATCGCATCATTTTCTTAAGCAGTGCGATTGACGATGATGTCGCCAATCTGGTTATTGCTCAATTGCTGTTTTTGGCAGCAGATGATCCCGAGAAGGACATTCACTTGTACCTCAACTCACCCGGTGGTTCAGTAACAGCCGGCATGGGTATATACGATACGATGCAATATATCAAACCGGATGTTTCAACCATTTGTGTAGGGATGGCAGCAAGCATGGGATCGCTCCTTCTAACAGCTGGGGCGCCGGGCAAAAGATATGCGCTGACCAACAGCGAAGTTATGATTCATCAACCGCTCGGCGGTGTTCAAGGTCAAGCGTCTGATATTTGGATTCACACTGACTGGATCCTCAAGACGAGACAGAAGCTGAATCAAATTTATGTAGATCGCACAGGTCAGCCCCTTGAAAAAATCGAACGGGACACAGACCGCGATAACTTCATGAGCGCGGAAGAAGCCAAGGAATATGGGCTTATTGACCAGGTTCTTTCTTCACCGATGAAATCTTAAAGGGGTGGTTAGATGTTTAAATTTAATGATGAAAAAGGGCAATTGAAATGTTCTTTTTGCGGTAAATCACAAGAGCAGGTTCGTAAGCTTGTAGCAGGACCGGGCGTTTATATATGTGACGAATGTATCGAGCTTTGCACGGAAATTGTGGAAGAAGAGCTCGGTCATGAGGAAGAGCTTGATCTGAAGGATATTCCAAAACCAAAGGAAATTCGTGATATTTTGGATCAATATGTAATCGGTCAAGAGCAAGCGAAGAAATCTCTTTCTGTAGCGGTTTATAACCACTACAAGCGCGTGAACAGCCAAAGCAAGATCGAAGATGTTGAGCTGACGAAGAGTAATATCCTTTTGCTCGGTCCAACAGGTTCTGGTAAAACCTTGTTAGCACAAACGATGGCGAAGATTATCAACGTTCCTTTTGCTATTGCAGACGCTACTTCCTTAACGGAAGCTGGTTATGTTGGCGAGGATGTTGAGAACATTCTGCTCAAACTCATTCAAGCTGCAGATTACGATGTGGAGAAAGCCGAACGCGGCATTATCTATATTGATGAAATTGATAAAGTAGCACGTAAATCCGAGAATCCGTCCATTACTCGTGACGTTTCCGGCGAAGGTGTACAGCAAGCGCTTCTGAAGATTCTGGAAGGAACTGTTGCTTCTGTGCCTCCGCAGGGCGGACGTAAGCATCCTCACCAGGAGTTTATTCAGATCGACACGACGAACATCCTGTTCATCGTTGGCGGTGCCTTTGACGGTCTGGAGCAAATGATTAAACGCCGTATCGGTAAAAAAATCATTGGCTTCAACGCAGCAGTTGAAGGACAAAAGGATCTTAAGCCTGGCGAATATTTGTCGATGGTATTGCCTGAAGATTTGCTCAAATTCGGTCTTATTCCTGAATTTGTAGGCCGTCTGCCAGTCATCTCGACTTTGGAGCCGCTTGATGAGAATACGCTTGTACGTATCCTTTCCGAGCCTAAAAATGCACTCACTAAACAATATATCAAGCTGCTGGAAATGGACAACGTAGCGTTGAAGTTCGAACCATTGGCACTCGAAGCAATTGCCAAGGAAGCGATCAAACGTAATACGGGAGCCCGTGGACTGCGCGCGATTATTGAGAGCATCATGCTCGATGTGATGTATGAAGTTCCTTCACGCGATGATATTAAGGATTGTGTGATCACGGAACAGGTCGTTCAGGAGAAAGCTTTGCCTGAGCTCAACCTTAAGAAAGACAAGAAGAAAGAGGAAAGCGCGTAAGCCGCTTTTCCTTAACAATACATGTCACAGTCTCCACCTTTCTTCCGCTTATCCCGCTTCACATTAGCGGGAGCGAAGGGGTGGAGCTTTGGCGTTATGGGGGAGAAAAATCATGTTCTTGAGACACCAAACCCGTCCTGTCAATGTTGGCGGGCTCATTATTGGGGGAAACAACGAGGTTGCGATTCAAAGCATGTGTACAACCAAAACCGCTGATGTGGAGGCTACTGTAGCTGAAATATTGCGGCTTGAGGAAGCAGGCTGCCAGCTAGTACGCGTAACTGTCAACAATGAAGAGGCGGCTGCCGCAATCAAGGAGATCAAGAAACAGATTCATATCCCACTCGTAGCGGATATTCATTTCAACTATAAGCTAGCGTTGATGGCTATCGAGAACGGCATCGATAAGGTACGGATTAATCCGGGGAACATTGGTCGTCGCGAAAAGGTAGAAGCGGTAGTTAAAGCATGTAAAGAAAAAGGAATTCCGATTCGGATTGGTGTAAACGCCGGTTCTTTGGAGAATCACCTTTTGGAAAAATACGGATACCCAACCCCAGAAGCTATGGTAGAAAGTGCGTTATACCATATTGGGATTCTGGAGGAACTGGATTTCCACGACATTATCGTTTCTCTAAAAGCATCCGATGTGCCAATGGCCATCGAAGCTTACCGTCAGGCTGCGGAAGTCATCCCTTATCCACTGCACTTGGGGATTACAGAATCTGGCACATTGTTTGCTGGTACAGTGAAGAGCTCCGCAGGTATTGGTGCACTGCTCTCTATGGGCATCGGCAGCACACTGCGTATCTCGCTTAGTGCCGATCCAGTTGAAGAGGTTAAGGTGGCGCGTGAGCTGCTGAAGACGTTTGGTCTGATCTCTAACGCGGCGACGCTGATCTCATGTCCAACTTGCGGCCGACTGGATATCGATCTTTTCTCCATCGCTAATGAGGTGGAAGAATACATTTCGAAGCTTAAGGTGCCTATTAAAGTTTCTGTCCTTGGCTGTGCTGTTAACGGTCCTGGTGAAGCACGTGAAGCAGATATCGGTATTGCTGGCGCTCGTGGGGAAGGTTTGCTTTTCCGCTACGGACAAATGATCCGTAAAGTGCCTGAAGCTGAACTCGTGAACGAGCTGAAGAAGGAAATTGATGCGATCGTGGTGGCTTACGAGGCAACGGGCGAAATCCCAGGCCGCGCCCACGCTAACCTTGCACCTCGGGTGCAATCGAAGTAACTTGGTTTGAATGGTATTTATAAAGAAATTTTCAATCTCATAATATTATAAACACTTCTTAGCATCGTATAGTAATTTTGGGCGACGTTAGGTAAGTAGTGATCTAAGTGGCGAAGAACGTCCTGTGCAGTTCCGGTGTATCCGGGGCTCATGGGGCGTTTTTTTTTTGCGTTTATTTCCTATTTTGGAGGAAGGAATGAGTAAACATGAACTATGAACAAGCCCATGAAAAATTTATTGCGCATCATCTTGCAAGCAGAACGGGCGAACGGCGGGGAAGGCTGGAGAGAGGTCATGGCCACGCCGAGAAATTATTTTTGCAGAATGTCTGGTGGCCGCTTCGTGGTGATTTCAATAATCTTCATCCGGAGTATGAGGTGCTGGATTTACAAAGACGAGCTTATTTTGCTGATTTTGATTTTTTGCCGGGGCCGATCAAGCTCTTGTTTGAGATCAAAGGGTATGCAGCTCATGTAAGAGACATGGATAGGCTGAAGTATTGTAATGAGCTAAATCGTGAAACTTTTCTGTACGGAATGGGTTATCAAGTACTTTCATTTGCCTATGATGATGTTGAACAGCGCCTTGAGTTATGTGTTACACTGCTGCGTTTGGCGCTAAGCCGCTACCAAATTGTAGATGCACCGCGTGGCAGACTGCTAATCGCTGAGAAGGAAATCATGCGTTTAGTGGTGCGTCAAGCTGGGGTGATACGCCCTAAAGAAGTCGCTGATTATTTCACGCTAGATCCCAAAACAGTACGCATGATGCTAAAGAATCTCTGTGAAAAAGGCTGGCTTACTCCTGTGAAGAGGGGAATCGGCGTCAAAAATGTTGAGTATAACTCCGCACTCCTCCGCATTCCTTCCTCTCCAACCTCCCCTCTAACCTCCTCAACAATCTCCTTTTTTAAAAAAATTACCTAAGCCACATTCGCAATTTCCCACACTCATTAATAACCTTAAAGTTAATTATCGGAGTCTATCCTACTGCAACAATTCAACAAATCCTTAAATTCGCGTTTACTAATTACCGAAACGGCTATACTACCTAATAGTAGCCAAGGGTGGAAAGGTAGACTGAACGAAACAGGAGGATGACCTATGGAATTAAGTATAGTTGTGATGATCGTGCAGCTCTTTTTCGCGCTGGTTATCGGCGTATACTTTTGGAATCTGCTGCGGGGTCAGAAGACAAATAAGACAGCGGTAGAACGAGAGTCGCGCAAGGAACTGGACAAGTTACGGAAAATGCGGATGATTACATTAACTAAACCATTGTCGGAGAAAACACGTCCGGCTTCTATTGGAGATATTGTCGGGCAAAAAGATGGGCTGCGCGCCCTGAAAGCCGCACTTTGCAGCGCTAATCCGCAGCATGTGATTATTTATGGTCCGCCGGGAGTGGGCAAGACTGCGGCAGCGCGTGTTGTCATGGAAGAGGCGAAAAAGAATGTGCTTTCTCCTTTTAAAAGTGACGCCAAATTCACAGAGATTGACGCCACTACCGCTCGTTTTGATGAGCGTGGTATTGCTGACCCGTTGATCGGCTCTGTGCATGATCCTATTTACCAGGGTGCAGGGGCCATGGGTGTGGCGGGTGTGCCACAGCCGAAACCGGGCGCGGTCACTAAGGCGCATGGCGGGATTCTTTTTCTGGATGAGATAGGAGAGCTTCACCCTATTCAGATGAATAAGCTGCTTAAAGTGCTTGAAGACCGGAAGGTCCTGCTAGAGAGCGCTTATTATAATTCGGAGGATAATAATACTCCGGCTTATATTCATGATATTTTTCAAAATGGATTGCCTGCTGATTTCCGGCTAGTTGGCGCTACTACGCGCTCTCCGGATGAGATTTCACCTGCGCTGCGTTCGCGCTGCATGGAGATTTATTTCCGCCCGCTGCTGCCGGATGAGATTGCCGTCATCGCGCGTGACGCGATACAGAAAATCGGGCTTAAACCAAGTCCGGAAGCAGTCACTGTGGTGCAACAGTATGCAACCAACGGCCGGGAGGCAGTTAATATGATTCAGTTGGCTGCCGGATTAGCTTTAACTGAGCAGAGAGATACACTAAATGCTGCTGATGTGGAATGGGTAGCAGGCAGCAGCCAGCTTCCGCTGCGTACGGAACGCAAGATTCCTTCGGCACCGCAGATTGGATTAGTCAATGGTCTTGCCGTGTATGGGCCAGGGATGGGTACTCTGCTCGAAATCGAAGTTTCCGCAGCGCCTGCTGTGAACGGCCAAGGCAGATTGAACGTGACAGGTGTGGTGGATGAAGAAGAGATCGGTGGAGGCTCCCGCACAATTCGGCGAAAAAGTATGGCAAAGGGCTCAGTTGAGAATGTATTGACCGTACTGCGTACGATGAATCTGGAGCCCGATCGTTATGATCTACATGTGAATTTCCCAGGGGGTACACCGATTGACGGACCTTCTGCTGGAGTAGCGATGGCAGTAGCAATTGTCTCTGCTATTCGTGGACTTCCCGTGGATAACACGGTAGCGATCACAGGCGAGATAGGCATTCATGGTCGAGTTAAGCCAGTGGGTGGAGTAATTGCCAAAGTAGAAGCTGCTTTTCAAGCTGGAGCCACTACAGTGCTTATTCCAAAAGAAAACTGGCAGTCGCTCTTCGCTGACCTCGCACCATTACGCGTAATTCCAATGGAAACAGTAGAAGAGGTGTTCCGTCATCTGTTCGGTGCCGATACAGCTGATGTAAGGCTGCCTGCAGTTGCTGGAGAGCTGTTCTCCGCTGCACCTTCACTCCTAAAGGCCGATGCGGCTGGTGAATCTGCAAAGGGTTAAACTAAATTGATCCCTAATTCGAAGAATAAGGTGAGATTTGTCGCTGTAAAATAAAGGAGGCTGCAGGCAATTCTGCTGCTTCCTTTTTAAATGCTACAAGAAACGTTGTATCTATTTATGGAAAAGCAAGTCGGTTCTTCTTGAAATCTAAGGACTCTGTTGGTGTTTTGGGGCTGCTTTTGTTAGAATGAATGCATATGAGATTAATTGAGAGCCATGGGAGGTGCGAAAGCGATGATGACAAATAAAACAAAAGGTCGTCGTTTTCCTTTATTGCCGCTAAGAGGGCTTCTTGTGTACCCAAGCATGGTTCTTCACTTGGATGTGGGCCGTGAGAAGTCAGTTCGGGCGCTAGAGAAAGCTATGGTTGAAGATAATTTGATTCTTCTTTGTTCCCAGTCGGAAGTGAATATTGAAGAGCCAGGTCAGGACGATATTTTTCGGGTCGGTACTGTCGCCAATGTGCGGCAAATGCTGAAGCTTCCAAACGGTACGATACGTGTACTGGTTGAAGGTGTAGAACGGGCCGAAATTATTAATTATATCGATAATGATGAGTACTATGAGGTTATGGCGCGTGAGCTGCCGGAAGATGAAGATAGCGATCAAGAATGTGACGCGCTGATGCGTACAGTACTCAATCAGTTCGAACACTATATTACGTTATCCAAAAAAGTGACCCCAGAGACCCTCGCTGCTGTATCCGATATAGAAGAGCCTGGTCGACTTGCGGATGTCATTACGAGTCATTTATCGCTAAAAATTAAGGATAAGCAAGAAATTCTCGAGACGATTGATGTTAGTAAACGGCTGGAGAAGCTTCTTGATATTCTTAATAATGAGCGTGAAGTGCTGGAGCTTGAACGTAAGATCAATCAACGTGTCAAAAAGCAGATGGAAAAGACGCAGAAGGAATATTATTTGCGTGAGCAAATGAAAGCGATCCAGAAAGAACTCGGCGAGAAGGAAGGCCGGGTAGGAGAAGCGGAAGAGCTGCGGACGCTAATGGAAGAGAAAAATGTTCCAGAACGTGTGAAAGAAAAGATGGAGAAAGAAATCGATCGGCTGGAAAAAATGCCAGTCAGCTCTGCGGAAGGCGGCGTCATTCGCAACTATGTAGATTGGCTGCTTAGTCTCCCTTGGAGTGAACAGACAGAGGATGATCTTGACATCAAAAAGGCCGAGCAGGTACTTGATGAGGATCACTACGGTTTGGAAAAACCAAAGGAACGGGTATTGGAATATTTGGCTGTTCAGCAGCTGGTTAAGAAGCTTAAGGGTCCGATTTTATGTCTTGTAGGTCCTCCGGGGGTGGGGAAAACCTCACTGGCTCGTTCCATCGCCCGTTCGCTCAACCGCAAGTTCGTCCGTATCTCGTTAGGCGGTGTACGTGATGAGGCGGAGATTCGAGGTCATCGCCGGACTTATGTAGGTGCGATGCCGGGCCGGATTATCCAAGGCATGAAGACGGCGGGTACGATTAATCCGGTTATCCTATTGGATGAAATCGATAAGATGGCTGCGGATTTCCGTGGAGATCCATCTTCAGCGCTGCTTGAGGTGTTGGATCCAGAACAAAACAACACGTTTAGTGATCATTTTGTAGAGTTGCCGTTCGACTTGTCGAACGTAATGTTTGTAACAACAGCGAACGTAGTGCATAATATTCCGCGTCCTTTGCTGGATCGGATGGAAATGCTGTTCATTCCAGGTTATACGGAACTGGAGAAACTGCAAATCGGCAGCCGTTATCTATTGCCTAAGCAGAAGAAAAACCACGGTCTTGCAGAAGATCAACTGATTATCGAAGACGATAGCTTATTACGCATTGTCCGCGAATATACCCGTGAATCCGGTGTTCGTAATTTGGAACAGCAGATTGCAGCATTATGCCGCAAAGCTGCGAAACAAATCGTGTCTGAGGAAAAAGAGAAAGTGGTCATTCTTCCTGACGACATCAAGGATTATCTTGGGGCTTCTAAATATCGTTACGGTATGGCTGAGCTTGAAGATCAGATCGGTACGGTCACTGGGCTAGCTTGGACTGAGGTCGGTGGAGATACACTGCTGATCGAAGTTACGGTTGTGCAGGGAACAGGTAAACTAACCCTTACCGGACAGCTTGGCGATGTAATGAAGGAGTCGGCACAGGCAGCATTCAGCTATACTCGTTCGAAGGCGGAGGAGCTGGGGCTCCAGCCCGATTTTTATGAGAAGATTGATATTCATATCCATATCCCGGAAGGTGCAATTCCGAAGGATGGCCCGTCTGCAGGGATTACGATTGCAACCGCATTGATCTCCGCGCTCACGAAACGTTATGTTTCGAAGGATGTGGCGATGACAGGTGAAATCACCTTGCGGGGACGTGTACTGCCAATTGGTGGATTGAAAGAGAAATCTCTTGCGGCTCACCGAGCTGGATATAAAAAGATCCTTCTTCCCAAAGACAATGAACGGGATTTGAAAGATATTCCTGAGAGCGTACGTAATGATGTTGAGTTCGTACCTGTATCTAATATGGATCAGGTCTTGCATCATGCGTTAGTTGAGCATCATAATGAAATTAGCAGTGAGCCACCGAGTAGTGTGCATTAGAAAGGAAGTCCTATGAAAGTTAATATTGCCGAATTTATTATCAGTGCCGTTGGCCCTGATCAGTACCCTGATGATTCCTTGCCAGAGGTTGCTCTGGCAGGGCGTTCCAATGTGGGGAAGTCTTCCCTCATTAACCGAATGATTAACCGTAAGAATCTGGCTCGGACAAGCTCCACGCCTGGTAAGACACAACACATGAACTATTACCGTATCAATGAAGACAGCATGTATTTTGTTGACTTTCCAGGTTACGGGTATGCCAAAGTCTCCAAGACACAACGCGCGGTGTGGGGTAAAATGGTTGAGAAATACCTCTCTGAGCGCGATACGTTGAAGCTTGTTCTGCTTATTGTGGACCTGCGGCATTCGCCTACCAGCAATGATAAGATGATGTTCGACTGGTTGAAGCATTATGATCTTCCTATGTGTGTTGTAGCGACCAAAGCGGATAAAATTCCTAAGACACGCTGGCAAAAGCATATCAAGACCATGAAGCAGGAGCTGGGCGTGCTGCCAGGGGATAATTTTATTCCATTCTCCTCGGAAATTGGTCTCGGCAAAGACGAGCTTTGGGGCTTAATCGATGGGTATATTCGCCCTTCTGAGAATGAATCTCCGGATTCAGAGGATGCTGAAATGATAGCAAATGAATCTCAGCAAGAGGAGTCAACCGAAGCGTAAGATATGAACTCATTTACAATCAAGCAACCATTCCTGGAGGGAATGGTTGTATTTTTTTGTTGATAAAACTAAAATTTCTATGGAAAAGGACCGATAGATAACATATGATAGATATTCACTGCCACATCTTACCCTTTTTGGATGACGGAGCCTCTGATTGGGAAGCTGCTCTTGCCATGGCGCAAGACGCCCACAGAGAAGGGATTACTTCAGTCATCGCCACGCCACATCATGCCAACGGTCAATATATGAATAACGCCCCCAAGATTAAAGAAGCTGTGGAGCTGATGAATGAAAGACTTCGTCAGGCTGGTAATCCACTGCTTGTTCTTTCAGGTCAAGAGATCCGTATCTACGGTGATCTGCTGAATGATCTGGAGCGGGGGGAACTGCTGAGTCTTGCAGATTCGCGGTATATTTTACTGGAAATGCCTTCTTCACGAGTACCACGTAACATGGAAGAAATCTGCCACGAGCTGATCATTCAAGGGTTCGTTCCGGTCATCGCCCATCCGGAGCGCAATGCTGAAATAGCTGCTGATCCTTCTAAACTAGAGAGATTGATAGAGCTAGGATCACTTGGACAGGTAACCGCACAGAGTCTTGCAGGCGTTTTCGGGAATAAGCTACAGAGATTGTCGCTGGAGCTATGCCGTAGAAATGCAGTACATGTGTTGGCCTCTGATGCACATGACAGTGTTCATCGTCCTTTTGGATTAAACGCTGCTTATGTGGTTATGGAGAAAGAATTAGGCCCTGAGATGCGTGACTATGTTCGCGGCAATGCTCAGCAAATTATGACCAATGGCGAGGTTATTCATGGAAAACACGTACAAACAAGGGGAAACCGACAAAAATTGTTTGGATTTTTTTTCCGAAAGGGCTGACTAATCTACCTAATAGTGGTAGAATGGGTTTTATTGGGTGATTTAATGCTATACGTAATAGCGTAGCATTTGGGCGAATTGTTCTAGGTCTATGGTAGTACAGTATTTTAATACATAAGAAGAGGTGGATATTTAGTGACTTTGAAAAAGAAACTAGTAGTATCAACATTAGCAGCAAGTATGGTAGCAGCATCCGTAGCGGGTCTTCCGTTGGGAAGCCTTGGAGCAGTAGGCACAGCATCTGCGGCTACAGTTAGTAGCAGTGCAGCAGTTAAGGATAAGGTTCTTGCTGTTTACAAACAATTGACCGCAACAGATGCAGTTTATCTCTACAATTTGAAGACTGAGGTTGCAGCACTGAGTGAGAAAGAATTTACAGAAATTTTTGCTCCAGTACTGAACAAGCTTTCACTGGATGGAGAAGAAACAAAAACATCACTTAAATTGTTCCAAAGCGTTACTAGTGTAGTCTACGATGTCTATGGAAATGACTTCTCCGGAATCCAAGTGATCCGTAACGATGACAAAAACATTGCTTTGGTAAGCAAAATTGCAGCTAAAGCGGGTGTGTCTGGACTTACTGTTGATAGTGTTGCTGAATTTTTGAGCAGTATTGAAACAGAACTTCGTGATCTGGTAAGCAGCAAGTCAACTGCAGATTTGTTGGCAATCCTTACTTCTGAATCTGGTTACGATACTTTGCTGAATGAAGCTATTGCGAAAGTATTGAGCCATACAACAGGAACAGGAGCACTCACAGTAAGTCAAGCGTTGGACAAGCTTGGAGTTACTGCTAGTGATGTGAAAGAAACACTGAAAAACCTGAACAATAATATTAAATCCGCGAAACCTGCGGCGAAATCACTTGCATTTGCTTATATTAAAGCCTACGGATTAGGCGATAATGGCAACGGTAATGGCAACGGCAACGGTAATGGTAGTAGTGGAAGCGGAAATGGAAGTGTTACAACGCCTGTAGCTCCTGTGCAAACTCCAGGAATCTATGACGTATCTAAGCTCGTAAGCATTGTTGACGGTAAAGCAACCTTGAAATTGGTTGATGCTGATGTAATTAAAGAATTTGATAAACTGGTTGCAGCGAACCCTGGTAAAACTGGTCTTACTTTGACCCTGAATCTGGGAACAGTAAACGCTACTACAGTTGAAGTTCCACTTTCCCAAGCCATTATTGAAGCTGCAAAAGCTAAAGGTATTGCGAATATCGCCGTTACTTTCAACGGTGTAACTGTAACGATTCCTGTAAGCCAATTCAGCACAGCGATTTCATTGACAGTAACTACAGCTAAACCAGAAGTTGTAACTTCCGTTACCAAGCTGAAATTGGCTTCGGATGTGTACGAATTCACACTTAGTGTGAACGGTGTAGTACAAAGCACATTTAAACAACCAATTACTATCAAACTGCCACTTAAGAATACTGATGGTCTTGATAAAGAATTGCTTTCCGTTGGTAAGCTTGTATACGGCGACCTGCAATTCCAAGGTGGAGTTCTTGATGGAGATTTCATCGTAGAACCACGTGATACATTCTCTTCTTACGCAGTACTTGAGAATAAAGTCTCCTTTAATGATATTGCTGCTGTACAAGCATGGGCTGGCAGACAAATTCAAGTCGTAGCTGCTAAAGGTGCAATTGAAGGAGTCGGAGCAGGTAAATTTGCACCGAAGAGCAACGTAACTCGTGCTGAGTTCTCCAAAATGTTGATTCGTGCGCTTAACCTGGAAAACAACTCTGCTGTACAAAGCTTTAGCGATGTAAGTTCAACTGCTTGGTATGCACCATATGTAGCAGTTGCAGCAGAAAAAGGGATTATTACTGGACGCAGTGCGGCCAAATTTGATCCTAATGCAACTATTACACGTGCAGAAATGGCAACAATGATCTCCCGTGCGTTGAAATCTATCAATCCTGATGCAAAAACAGATTCTACTGCAATCAGTAAATTCTCTGATGCTGCTAAGATCAGCGCATCCCTAAGAGATGGCGTAGCATTTGCAGCAAGCCACAACCTGGTTATCGGAAATGCTGGTAAGTTCAACCCGAACGATACAGCTACCCGTGCTGAAGCAGCAGTAATTATCTACCGTACTATTAACTTCAAGTAAATAAAACTTATAGTATACAGCCTCCTCTCATGTAGGTGAGAGGAGGCGATTTTTTTGCAAATAGGGAAGATTTGAACAGGCATCGAAATATTTCAGAAATAGCTTGGGGGTAATTTCACTTGTCATCACAAGAATTGGATCTTCGCGATTATTTTCAGATCGTCAGGAAGAGACTATGGCTCATTTTCAGCATAGTTGTATTGGTGTGCGGTATTGCTGGTGTATATAGTCTGTATATTAAAAACCCGGTATATGAGGCATCCACGAAGATTATCGTTAACCAAACACCGACGCAGTCAGCGGTGGGGCAGCTTGATTTAAACCAGATTAATACCAATATTCAATTAATTAATACGTATAAGGAAATTATTAAGACTCCGGCCATCCTTGATATTGTTACAAAGGATTATCCGCAATTCAATATTACTGCGGAAGAGCTATTAAAAAAGGTTAATGTGAGTTCCGTAAATAATACGCAGGTGATGACACTTGTCGTTCGAGATAATTCTTATCAGCGGGCTGCTGAAATCGTGAATGCCATTTCACTTGTGTTCAAGGAAGAAATTCCAAGTCTATTTAATGTGGAAAATGTATCGATTCTGAATGAAGCTAAAGTGAATCCAACTGTTGAGCCACGGCCGGTAGAACCAAATGTTTTACTGAACATGGCTATTGCTTTTATCGTCTCTTTGATGATTGGATTAGGGATTGCCTTCCTGCTGGAATATATGGATGACACCCTGAAGACAGAAGCTGATATTGAGAAGTATCTTGGTTTGCCTACCATAGCTATGATTACAAGATTGGGTCAAGATGAAAGCAAGCAAGGTGCCGCACAAACTCAGAAACAATCATCCAGAAAGGCGGGGGACCTCGAACATGTCACAGCTTCCAAATAAACAACGCCATCTGATCACCGTTACGAACCCACGCTCTCCTGTCTCTGAAGCGTTTCGCGCATTGCGCACGAATATTGATTTTTCTTCTGTAGATCAGACTATTCAAGTGATTATGGTCACTTCATCCGGACCGGAAGAAGGTAAATCTACGGTATCTGCTAACCTGGCGGCAGCTTACGCACAAGCAGATAAAAGAGTATTGTTGATTGACGCCGATTTGCGGAAGCCGACGGCACATAAGACTTTTACACTAAGCAACCGTTTTGGTTTATCCTCCCTACTGTCTCAACAGGCAGTTCTTGAGGACACTGTCCAAGACTCCGGTGTTAATAATCTTTCAATTATGACCTCTGGACCAATCCCGCCCAACCCGGCGGAAATGATGGCATCTAATCGGATGAGCACTCTTTTACAGGATTTGCGTCAGCGGTATGATGTCATTCTTATTGATACTCCACCATTATTAGCGGTTACGGATGCACAAATTGTGGCCTCGAAGAGTGATGGCGTTATTATGGTTGTCAGTTATGGTAAGGTGAAACGCGATATCGCAGTAAAAGCTAAAGCTAATCTAGATCGTGTAGGTGCAAAAATGCTCGGCGTTGTTCTCAATAATGTAAAACGTAAAGCTAGTGAAGGGTACTATTACTACTACTATGGAAATTGATTTATTCATAATTAAAAATGTTATTTTTGGAGGCACTGAAAATGACAGCGAAATCTAGAGTGATTCTTTTATTCTTCATTGATCTTGCGATCATTTGGTTCAGTATTGTGACATCTTATTTGTTTCGGTACCCTAACCATGCTCTTCAGGAATACGTTGTACAGATGCTGCAATTTGGTTTGATTGCAACATTTGCATTTGGTGGAAGCCTGATATACTTCGGTCTTTACCGAAGAATGTGGCAATATGCCAGCATCGGTGAAATTATATCGGTTTCTAAAGCTATTGTAGTAGGGTCTTTATTTTCATTTGCACTGGCATATCTAATTTTGCCGGATAGAGTACCTCTTGCCATAGAAGTTCGGTCGATGGAGACTATTCTTTTATTAGTAGGTGGAGTCCGATTTTTGTGGAGAGTACTTCATAATGACCGAATCAATTACAAAGACACTAAGACCCATACACTAATTGTAGGTGCTGGTGATTGTGGGATATTAATTGCTCGGGAAATGATGGGATCCTCTTTTGCGCATACCAAATTAGTCGGTTTCATTGATGATAATGCGAATAAATACCATATGTACATTATGGGTGTTCCTGTAATTGGAAATCGTTACGCAATCCCAGCTATTGTGAAAGAAAGAGAAATTCATGAGATAATTATCGCCATGCCCTCTGTTTCACGTACTGAGATTTCTGAAATTATTAATCTTGCCAAAAAGACTGGAGCAAAGCTGAAGATTATACCGGCTCTTAATGATCTGATCGCTGGAAAAATATCAGTTAAGAAACTTCGGGATGTTAGCGTAGAGGATTTATTAGGTCGTGAACCGATCGTAGCTGATTTGAACAGTATTTTAGGTTATGTACATCATAAGACGGTGTTAGTTACGGGGGCTGGCGGCTCTATTGGTTCAGAGTTATGCCGGCAGATTGCTCCTTTTGGTCCGGACAAGCTGATGTTACTTGGACACGGTGAGAACAGTATTTACACGATTGAAATGGAGCTTCGTAAGAGTTTTCCGGAGTTGAACATTGTAACCGTGATAGCAGATGTGCAGGATCGTAGTCGGATGATGGATGTATTCAGTGGCCATAGACCGCATGTAGTCTTTCACGCAGCAGCACATAAACACGTTCCTTTAATGGAGCGTAATCCTTCGGAAGCCATTAAAAATAATGTTTTTGGCACCAAAAATGTTGCGGATTGTGCAGATAAATATGGTGCCGAGAGATTCGTAATGATCTCTTCGGATAAGGCGGTTAACCCAACCAGTGTAATGGGTGCTACTAAACGGATTGCAGAAATGTATGTGCAGAGCCTGCACACTACAAGTCAAACGAAGTTTTCTGCTGTGCGTTTTGGGAATGTTCTTGGCAGTCGTGGTAGTGTAATTCCAGCCTTTAAGCAGCAGATCGCTGCCGGAGGTCCAGTCACTGTCACTCATCCAGAAATGGTGCGTTATTTCATGACGATTCCGGAAGCTGTTCAGCTTGTCATCCAATCTGGTTCTTTCGCCAAAGGCGGAGAAGTGTTCATTCTGGATATGGGAGAGCCGGTTAAGATTCTAACGTTGGCGGAAGACTTAATTACGCTCTCTGGATATGAACCTTATAAGGACATTGATATTCATTTCTCCGGTATTCGTGAGGGTGAGAAGTTATATGAAGAGTTGCTTACAGATGAAGAAAATCTAGGTTCTACAGATCATGGAAGAATTTTCATTGGTAGACCTAATGTAATAAGTCTGAATCAGTTAGAGTTGGAGTTTAAACGATTGGAACGTGTTCTCGCTGAGGAACCAGAAGTTATCCGCGAAATAATCAATCAGATTGTACCGATGCAGCCCGTTGCCCAAGTCGCTATTAGCTAAGTAATTCATAAAGGAGGATATAAAGTGTTCAACAAACGATGGAAAAAGATCCTTTTATGGACGCTGTCAGTAATTGTAGTACTGGGTGTTGGCGGCTTGTTCGCCGCGAATTATGCTGTCGATAAGCTGATGAATTCAATGGCAGATGGTTTTGATCTGGAGTCTGAGGATAATGTTGGTGGTCAAGATCAAGGAACAGCACCAACTGATACAGTTGATGATAGCAATGTCGAACCTGTAGAGTCTGCGGTACCTTCTACCCCACCAGTAAATGATGAGGGAAGTAGTAATCAAGGAAACAATGATAAATCTGTTGAACCGTCAAAAGCTCCATCATCAGGACAAAAAGATGCTCCTTCAGATGGTTATACAGCACAGGTCTCCACGGATAAGGCTAAGCAAATTCAAGAAAATGTAACGATTAAAGATAAAGCAGATGTGGCTTCTATTGTACTTGGTCAACTTAGCGTATCAGATATTAACCGCCTAAAAGAATTAGCCAAAGGTGGCTTAACCGTAGAAGAAAAGCGAGAAGCACGCAGTATCATTCTCGGTAAAGTATCTGATGAGCAATACAATGAGTTATCTCAAATTGCTAAAAAGTACGGAGTTAGTCAAGGAAAAACACGTGACCAAATTATTGCTGAAGAAGAACGACTAAAAGCGAAAGAAAAGGGAAGTGAATAAATATGTCTAAAGCAACACTATCAGTCGTGGCTTTATCATTAATTGCTTCAATTGGTTTAGCACCATTAACAGCATCCGCACCTATATCTGTATCGGCAGCAGCGGCAGTACCAAGTGCAACGACTAAGGCTGCAAATAATACGATTAAAGTGCAAAGTATGAACGTGAATTTGATTTTTGACGGCGTGAATATTCAGCCACCCGCAGGTCAGTACGTATTCATGTACAACAATACAACTTATGTTCCATTGCGCTTTATGTCATATGCCTTGCAGAAGAGTGTAGCTTGGGATGCTAAAAACATTAAAGTTACAGTTGCAGAGCCAAGCAGCTCAGAGTTAGTTGTGATTAAAGAATACCTAATGAATGCAACGAACGGGAATAGTTCTTCAGCAGCAGCGAAGAATATTGTCCTCAATCAAGTTAAGGCAAGTTATGTATTTAACAGTGCAACCAAGGCTTTGCCTACAGGCCAATCTAGCTTCATCCTGAATGGTTCATTATATGTGCCTCTACGTTTTTTATCGGAATCTGTAGGTCATAACATTAGCTGGGATCAGAAGACGAAGACCATTACTGCAGCTTCCAAGGCTTATCAGGAACAAACCACTAATGGATCGACAAACAATGACAATGTTAAGGACCCATCTCCAGTAGCGACACCAGCGCCAACGGATACAACAGGTGCACCAGGTGGTAGTTCTGCAGGAACTGGAAAGGTTTCTTATGAAACTATCACTAGTGACACAGAAGCTAAGCTTACGGCGCTTAAAAATCAGAGTCAATCTACATTAATGAGTATTGCGTTTGAGTATGTTGGAGCAACAGATGAGGCGAGTAAGAAAAGTATTAAAGCTAAAGGTGTACAACAACTAGCCTCATTTACTGCTAGCTTCAATAGTATAGTTGCTGATGCTGAACAAAAACTGAACAGCAATGGCTACAGTACTGAAATTATTAGTCAATATAAAAGTGAATTTGAATCACAGCTTCAGTTGGGAAAAGATCTGGCTGCGAAAATGGCGGATTAAGAGAGTAGTAAAATATCATCTCTATGCTCATTTGGCATAGAGATGATCTACATATATGAAGAAATAGTAACTTAAAGGATCAGGTGAATTTATGAGACCTTATGTTTACGTGAAACAAACCATTGATTTTCTATTAGCTTTAATTGGGATGCTAGTGTTATGGCCAGTCTTTTTAATCATTGCGATCGCAATTAAGACAACTTCCAAGGGCCCTATATTATTTAAACAAAAACGTTTAGGTAAAAATAAATCGGAATTCTACATACTAAAATTTAGAACAATGCGTACAGACACACCACAAGACATGCCGACGCATCTACTGGAAGATCCTGATTTCTTCATTACTAAAGTAGGTAAGTTCCTAAGAAAAACAAGCTTGGATGAATTACCTCAGATTATCAATATCCTAAAAGGTGAAATGAGTATCGTGGGACCTCGCCCTGCATTATGGAATCAATATGATTTGATTGCTGAACGTGATAAATATGGAGCTAATGATATCAAACCTGGGTTGACTGGATGGGCTCAGATTAATGGTAGAGATGAGTTACCTATTGAGAAGAAGGCGAGTCTTGATGGGGAGTATGTTGCAAGTCTTTCTTTTAAGTTTGATATAAAGGTATTTTTTATGACGATACTAAGTGTTTTGAAGTCTGATGGTGTAAAAGAAGGAACAACAAAACAGGAAGTGTCTTCTACTAAAGGAGTAACTTTATAAGATGAGTAAACGAAAGATATTAATAACTGGTAAAGGTAGTTATGTGGGTACAAATTTTATGAAGTGGCTGGAACAATGGCCAGATCAACACGAAGTTGTGGAGCTATCGGTTAGAGGTACGGAATGGAAGGAACATGATTTTTCAATTTATGATGTAGTACTCCATGTTGCTGGAATTGCTCATGTATCTACGGATCCAAGTATGGAGCAACAATATTATAAAGTTAATCGTGATTTGGCGATTGAAGTTCCAACGAAAGCTAGCGAAGAGAAGGTAAAAACAGGCTATTTTTATGAGTAGCATTATTGTGTATGGGAAAGACGGAAAGATTGCTGAAGAGAAATTCATCACTTTAGATACTCTACCTGAACCTTCTGTTTTTTATGGAAAAGAGCAAGCATGAAGCAAACAATGCTAAGCAAATGTTAAGGGACGAGTTATTTAAGACAGTAATTATTAGAAGGCCAATGGTTTACGGATCTAATTGCAAAGGGAATTTCTCGAGATTAAAGAAGTTGGTATAAAAAGCACCGCTGCTGACTTATATTCATAATAAGAGAAGCATGATTTATGTAGATAATTTATCACAATTCATAAATCTTATTATTGACCATTAAGAATCTGGGGGATTCTACCCGCAAAATGACATATACGCAAGTACTCTAGATATCATTATGATCATGGCCCGTTCATTTAATAGAGAAATAAGCTTAACAAGCTTTTTCAAACCAACGCTAAGACTGTTGCCAAATAATGTAGATATCGTCAACAAAACATTCGGAATAAAGCTTATGGTGATACGATAAGGCCGTCATTTGAATATATCGCTGTAGAATATGATGAATCAATAATAAAAAGTAACAGATAAGGTGACATCCATGAAAAAGAAAAAAGTTATTTTGTTAGGTAATCATGGCTTTGCGATTTATAACTTCCGAAAGGAACTTATACAAGATCTACTTCAACAAAATTATGAAGTATACATCTCTCTGCCCAAAGATGAAAAAGTAGATATAATGATTGAGTGGGGATGTAAGTTTATTGAAACTAAAGTGGATCGTAGAGGTACCAATCCAATAACGGATCTGAAACTAATTGGACATTATTTAAAGATACTTAAATCTATTAAACCCGATGTGGTTCTTTCTTACACCATCAAACCTAACCTTTATGGAGGACTGGCTTGCCGATTGCTTGGCATTCCTTGCATTAACAATATCACCGGGCTAGGCAGTGGATTTGGTCATAACCCTATACTCAAGAGCTTTCTAACCATGCTATATAAAGTGAGCTTAAAGAAATCTCATTGTGTATTCTTCCAAAACACAGAAGATCAAGCGACTCTGTTAAAGAAGGGAATAATTAACGGCAATCATGAACTCATTCCAGGTTCGGGTGTGAATCTGCAAGAATTCTCGTTAAAATCTTTTCCTGAAGAAGATCAACCCATATCATTTCTATTTATCGGAAGAATCATGCAGGATAAGGGAATTGATCAGTTCTTAGAAGCAGCCAAGATCATTAAGGAGAAATATCCGGAAACTGTGTTTAATGTAATAGGTTTTATAGAATCGACTCATCAACAATATGCGGATTTAATCAGTGATTATGAAGAGAGAGGATACATAAAGTATTTGGGTTATCAAACTGATGTTAAGCCCTTTATTCAGCAATCTCATTGTCTTATTCAAGCCTCACATGGTGGTGAAGGGCTGTCTAATGTGCTGTTAGAGACAGCTGCTACTGGACGAGTGTTGATAGCCTCGGACATTGCTGGTTGTCGTGAGACAATAGATATAGGGGAGAATGGGCACGTCTTTGTTCCTGGAAATACAGGTTCATTGGTGAATATAATAGAGGATTTCCTAGGACTTTCCTATGTAAATAAAAAGATTATGGGTGAGAAATCAAGGTTGAAAGTGGAAAGAGAGTTTGATCGATATATTGTAATAGAAGCTTATAAAAGAAAAATAGAAGATGCGATGTAAGATAGTGTTTATTTCAAAAAAATAGGTTTGGTGAATATGAAAAAATACTTTAGGGCAATAATTTGTGTTGTGTATTCATTTATCAAATTTAATATTATTCGGATAATTCATCTGAGAGAGTTTAAATTTCCCCCTCTTAATATCATATCTCCATTCACAGAGATAGAGATAGGAAAGAGAGGTTTATTATCAATAGGTAAAAGAGTTCGAATTAGAAGTGGCGTGAAATTAAGAGTACGAAAATATGCGCAACTCACTATTGGAAACAATACATTTATCAATCATCGGTGCATGATTACCGCTCATCAAAGTATTAAGATTGGATCTAATGTGCAGATTGGTCCGAATGTATTAATTTATGACCATGATCATGATTATAAAAGTAAAAACTCTAAACTGTATAAATCATCGGAAGTAGATATAGGTGATAATGTTTGGATTGCAGCAAACGTCGTGATTTTAAGAGGGACTAAGATTGGTAATGATTGCGTGGTCGGTGCTGGAGCAATTCTAAGAGGCAACTATCCCGATAATACTACAATTGTTCAAAAGAGAGAGCTCACCACATACCTTCATGAATAGGTGATAAATATGATAAGGATTTTACAGGTGATTGGAAGTTTAAATAATGGTGGTTCTCAAGCCATGATAATGAATCTATATCGCAATATTGATAGGACAAAGATACAGTTTGATTTTATCATCGATAGAGAAGATGAGATCTTTTTCGCAGATGAAATTAAAAGTATGGGAGGGAGAATCTATATCCTTCCAATTTTCAAAGGAATAAATTTTTTTGAATTTACCACATCTTGGAGGGAATTCTTCGAGAATCATACGGAGTATAAAATAATCCATGGTCATGTAAGGAGCACGGCTTCAATTTATCTATCTATAGCTAAGAAATTTGGATTGAAAACAATAGCTCATAGTCATAATATATCATCTGGTAAAGGTTTTAGTGCTTTGGTTAAAAATGTTTTACAATTCCCAATAAGATTCAAAGTAGATCAATTGTTTGCGTGCTCTTTAGAAGCCGGGGAATGGTTATTTGGGAAAAAGGCTGTAAAAAGTAGTAAGTTTAAAATTATCAAAAATGCTATCGATTCAAAAAAATATAAATTTGATCTAGAAAAAAGAAAAATCGTAAGAGATTATTATCAGTTAAGTGATAAATATATAATTGGACATGTAGGTAGATTTCATAATCAGAAAAACCATGAGTTTTTAATTGATATGTTTAATATAGTATCAAAAGTGAGACAAGATGCAGTTCTTATGTTGGTTGGTGACGGTGAACTTCGAGATAGTATAACTACTAAAATTAATAAGTTGAACTTAGAAGATAAGGTCCTTTTTACAGGTGCAAGGAATGATGTGCATGATCTTATGCAAGCGATGGATATTTTTGTTTTTCCGTCTCTCTTTGAAGGACTTGGTATGGTAGTTATTGAAGCTCAAGCGTCTGGACTAAGATGTATTGTCTCAGATAATGTTCCTAATGAAGCCAGTATTACAAAATTAGTGGAAAGAATACCTTTAAAGCAAGATATTTGGAGTCAGGTAATTATAGGATGTTCAGAGGAAGATAGAACCATTGATTATTCAGAACAAGTAAGGGCAAAAGGTTATGATATTGATAGTAATGCTAAAGAAATAGAAGATTACTACTTTAAGCTGTATTCATAAAACTTGAATGATTTTGTTGTGAAAAATTGATAATGTGAAGGGTTTGGAGATCATGATCAAAGTATTGCATTATGGAATTGATTCAAAGTTAGGTGGCATAGAGACCTACTTATATAAATTATATAACAACATTGATTCAGATGAATTTCATTTTGATTTTTTGTATGCAGGTAGTGGGGAACCATATTATTACAAGGAGTTTTCTGAAAGAGGAAGTGAGTTTTACCGCATTACTCCAAGAAGTAAGAACCCTGTCAAAAACAGAAGAGAATTAATGCAATTGTTTAAAGAAAAAAAATTTGATGTTATCCATTGTCACATGAACACATTAAGTTATGTGACTCCAATTTTTTGTGCAGTGAAAAATAACATTCCGGTAGTAGTTCACAGTAGGAATGCTGGAGCTTCCAAATCAAAAATCACTAATATGTTACATAAAATCAATTCGTTATTCTTGCCTAGTAACAAAATTAGAATGATTTCAGTGTCAGGATTAGCAGGAAATTGGCTCTTTGGTAAAAATTCTGATTTTACGGTAATAAACAATGGACTTGATATTGATAAGTATATGTATAATGAGCACTCAAGACTAAATATTAGACAAGAATTTCATCTTTATAATGAAGAATTAATTATACATTTAGGGGCGATGCGAGAGCAAAAAAATCATTTATTCTTGCTGGATATTTTTAGTGAATATTTAAAGCTTGAACCAACTTCGAAATTATTGTTAGTTGGTGATGGGGAACTAAAGAGAGAAATTCTAGAAAAAATTAATTATTTGAACATAGAAAAGAATGTTATCGTTGCTGGGTTAAGGCGAGATGTTTCTAACATGTTATCAGCAGCTGATTTATTTCTATTTCCTTCATTTTTCGAAGGATTTCCAAATGCAGTCTTAGAAGCACAAACAAGTGGATTACCCTGTTTAATATCAAATGAGATAACAAATGAGGTAATAATAACAGAAGACTGCTATTCAATGTCCTTAAGTGCGGATTCAAAAGCTTGGGCCAATAAATTGTACACTATGAAAAAAAATAGTGATTTTGATCGCAAGAGGAATGCAAAAGTTATTATAGATCACGGTTTTTCAGTACAAGAGGAAATGAAGAAAATTTCAGATTTATATCGGGATATTGTAAGAAATAAAGTTTCTTCGCTACTGTGAAAGTTCAATATATGATAAGAAAGTACATCAGCTTACTATTTGATATACAAAGCAACGCTTTATTTTAGAATATTAATAAACTTTTTTACAAACATTTGGAAAAAATTACAGTTGTCTAAGATCTGAACATTTTTAAATCAAGTTGCAAACTAAAAAATAATGAAATATCGAAAATCTCACTATTTATCTAGATGAGATTATTAAGGGGTGGTCCAGCACAAGTGGTTTATCAATAATTGAGTTTTAAAAAAGCTGCTTTTCGAAAGGAATTGAATCTGTGAGTATAGCAACAAAGATCACTAATAGAGGATTAAGAAAGCTAAGATTATTGTGGTACAAAAAAAAATTAAACGCACGTGATAAAAATTTAATGATTTTTGGAAAAGTAATCATTAAGGACACAGCTAATATACGCATTGGAAATAACTGCAGATTTAATGATTATGTTTTTTTACATGGTGGAGGAGGTCTAGTTATAGACGATGATGTAACTATATCTGCATTCTCGAAAATATTAACATTAAGTTATAATACTGATGATTGGGAATCAAATTATAAAAGTAAGGAACATATTGGAAAGAAAGTATACATTGGTCCAGGAGCATGGATCGGTGCGGATTGTACTATTCTTCCTGGTGTTGAATTAAATGGCAAAGGAATAATAGTGGCCGCAGGCTCTGTAGTTAATAAAAGTTTTAACGAAGATTTTATATTAATTGGTGGAAATCCCGCAAAAATATTGAAACGATACTCGCAAGAGAGGTAAGAATGACTAATAATAGTGAAAGATTGATAAAAAAAACTGGAATTTATTTCATTGGAAATCTCTCCTCGAAAATTCTGTCGACTGTCCTGGTACCAATTTATGCGTTCTATATCAGCACCAATGATTTAGGGTATTTCGATTTCTCTCAAACAATAATGGGTATAATATCGCCTATCATTATGCTCGCAATTTGGGAAGCGATATTAAAGTATTTAATAGTAGAGAATAATGAAGAAGAGCAGAATAAAATTGTATCAACATCAGCAATTTTTAGTTTCTTTAGTATCTTTGTACTATTGGTATTGGCAGTTATTTATAAATTATTTTTTGGAAATTCTATTATGCATTTAGGGCATATATTATTCATGATATCAATACAAACTGTCGTAATTGTATGGCAGTATTATGCTCGTTCCTTTAAACACACAAAAGAATATGTATTAGCTGGGATTTTTTCTACTGTTGTGAATTTTTTGTTTGTTATTATTCTCGTGGTAACTTTTAAATTGGGCTTGTTGGGTTTGCTATTAGCGTATAATTTTGGTCAGATCGTAGCGTTCTTAATATTAGAACGGAAAATGCACATTTTAAAAAGGTTGAAATTAAATGAATTCAAAATAAAAACCTTGAAAAAAATGATAAAATATTCCTCACCGTTAGTGCTTAATCTAGTCTCACTGTGGGGCATAACGGGTTTCTCTAGGATGATTGTAACCCTCAAACTAGGGGCTGATTTCAATGGATTGTATTCATTTGCAAGTAAATTTTCCTCTATATTAGCTATGCTGGGATCAGTTCTAACAATGGCAATAATAGAGGAATCAATATTATTAATTAATAATAAAGACTTTTCTAGTCAATTTGAAAAAACGATAAATAAAACATTACATATATTCTTTGCGCTAGCAATCATGGTTATTCCAGTTCTTACTATATTTTATAATACAATTCAAGGTACTGATTACTTTACATCGAGAGATCTCACTCCATGGCTGTTAATGTATGCAATATTTACCATATTGTCCACTAGTGTAGGTTCAATATTTCAGGCACTTGATAAAACTAGACAATTATTTTATACCACGTTATTAGGTTGCGGATTATCTGTGTTATTAATTACTTTATTAATAAATGCCATGGGCTTACGGGGAGTAGTTATTGCTCAAACTTTAGGTGCTTTTATTATGTTACTTGCACGTTGTGTACTTGCTAATAAATTAATAGATCTGAAAGTTCATTGGTTTCAAATGCTTGGATTAATTTGTTTTTTTGTAATAACGACAATTATTTGTTTTATGAATGGAATAGCTATTAGCATAGTTATGTTTTCTATTATCTTGGGTCTATTTATATTTTTAAATAGAAGGCAAGCGGTGAGAATGTATACAATGCTAAAGAAAACTTTCAAATAAGATTATGAAAAGGTGGTAATTATGTACAAAATCGCCGTAGCCGGAACAGGTTATGTCGGCCTTGTTGCTGGCGTATGCTTTGCTGAAGTAGGTCATCAAGTCACTTGTGTGGATATTGACGAGAACAAAGTCCAGTTGATGAAGTCGGGTGTGTCTCCGATCTATGAAGCGGATTTGGAAGAGTTGATGCAGAAGAATTACGCTGCTGGAAGAATTGATTATACTACCAATTATTCTAAGGCTTATCGCGAAGCAGATGCCATCTTTATAGGTGTGGGTACGCCGGAGCAATCGGACGGATCAGCGAACCTTTCATACATAGCTACTGTAGCTAGACAGATCGCCGAAACGATTGAGCGAGATTGTCTGGTAGTTGTGAAATCCACAGTTCCTGTCGGAACGAATGATAAAGTGGAACAGTTCATCCATGATTTCTTGCCTCGTAATTCCGCAGGAGTTACAGGTAATGGTAACGGAAGTGGTCGAAAGATCAGGGTTGAGGTTGCGTCGAATCCAGAATTTCTGGCTCAGGGGACTGCAGTTAAGGACACTTTATACGCTGCGAGAATTATTATTGGCACAGAAAGCCAGTGGGCCGAAGATATTCTCAAGCAAATTTATGAGCCATTCAATATTCCAATTGTCTCCGTACGTAGAAGATCGGCAGAGATGATTAAGTATGCTTCCAATGATTTTTTGGCTCTCAAAATCTCTTATATGAATGATATTGCAAACCTCTGCGAGCTTGTAGGAGCGGATATTCAGGATGTTGCTCAAGGGATGTCGTTTGATGAACGGATTGGTGGCAAGTTCTTGAATGCGGGTATTGGTTATGGTGGCAGCTGTTTCCCTAAAGATACTAAGGCGCTGGATTATTTAGCCCGGCAGCATGGCTATGAATTGAAAACTGTTAAAGCCGCAATTGATGTAAATACCAGTCAGAAAAAGGTTCTTTACAAGAAGGCTTCTAAACGATTGATTACTTTCAACGGTCTAAAGGTGGCTGTACTTGGATTGACCTTTAAACCAGGTACAGATGATTTACGGGAAGCTGCGTCTTTGGAGAATATACCATTACTTTTGGAGCAAGGTGCTGATATCTATGCGTTTGATCCAGTCGGGCATAAGAATTTTTCCCGCCAATTTCCGGAAGGTAGCCATGGAAATGGTAGCATTCGGTATGTAGAAAATATCGAGGCTGCACTTGATGGAGCCAATGTGTGCTTTGTGTTTACAGAATGGGGAGAGATCAAAGCCATTGCACCTGAGCAATATAAGAAGTTAATGCGTACACCGCTGGTTTATGATGGACGGAATATTTATGATGTAGAAGAAATGCAGGCAGCAGGTATTGAATATTACTCGATCGGTAGATAACAGGGATAATCTATGATTGCTAGAAGGGGGACAACGTAGTGAATTATAACGCATTAGATATTGAGCACAAGATTCTAATTACAGGAGCAGCCGGATTTATCGGTGCGAATCTATCGAAACGGTTACTAGAGAAGGGCTATCAGGTCATTGGTATCGATAATATTAATGATTATTATGAAACGGACCTAAAGGAAGAACGACTTAAGCTGCTACGGCCATATGAGCGATTTACGTTTATCAAGGGCGATATTTCTGACAAAGAACTAATAATGGAACTTTTTCAGAAGCATAAGCCTTCAATAGTAGTAAACTTGGCTGCTCAAGCGGGAGTTCGCTATTCGATTGAAAATCCAGATGTGTATATCCAGAGCAATATCATCGGATTCTTTAACATCCTGGAAGCATGTCGTAACTATCCAATCGAGCATCTATTGTATGCTTCGTCTAGCTCGGTGTACGGATCGAATCAGAAGGTTCCATTTGAGGAAAGCGATCGTGTTGACCATCCGGAATCTTTATATGCTGCGACCAAGAAATCCAATGAATTGATGGCTCAAACCTATAGTCATCTTTATCAGATCCCAGCGACTGGCTTGCGTTTTTTTACGGTATACGGTCCAATGGGGCGGCCGGATATGGCATATTTCGGGTTTACTAAAAAGTATTTTAACGATGAGCCAATTCATATTTTTAATAATGGTGATTTCGAACATGATCTGTACCGTGATTTTACATACATTGATGATATAGTAGAGGGCATTGAGCGAATATTATGCAGTCCGCCGCAAATTCAGGTTCCACATAAAGTATATAACATCGGAAATAATAGTCCTGAGAAGCTAATGGTATTTATTGAAACTCTGGAAAAATGCTTAAGCAAGAGTACCGGAAACAAGGTTGTATTCAAGAAGGTATTTGAACCTATTAAGCCAGGGGATGTACCTGCAACATATGCTTCTACGGATTTATTGCAGGAAGCGGTGGGCTTTAAACCAAGCACTTCAATAGAAGAAGGGTTACAGCGTTTTACCGATTGGTATGTAAATTACTATAATGTGATCTAAAGTTATATTTTTACAGAAGAGTTATGTTATGAAGATAACTGTTTACGAACCTTGACTAAGCGATAGTAAAAGGAAATTATTGACTGTTTGTTCAGTGATAATTACTAATTTCTGTTTTATTTGTAATCTTTAGAGTTTCTATGAAAAGTTTTTGGCCATAGACTGTAGTCTTTATAATTCAGTTGTAGAGTGCCTTATACAACTTAAGCATGTTTAAAGTTTAAGCTATGAAAATTTATGAGGGAATATTCAACTATTCTAGTGAGATTCAAATCATCAATATATTACTATTCTGTTTACTCAAAAGTATCAAAGGATGGATTACTGTGCGCATCTTACTATTTTACTTGTCAGTCATATGTTTATGCAGTTCGTTGTTATTAACCAAACAATTCAATTTATACGGTAATTATCTAATAGCTGCTTCCATTATTGTCATTTTTCCTCTTATTCTTATTAGAAAAAATTCAATTTATAAGGTGAATGTACTAACAATCTCAATAATGTATGGGTTTGTAATTGTAAGTTGTATTTCAGCCTTGGTCAATCATGACATGATGTTAATGTTCACTTCAATCGTAATGTTTTTGCTTTGTATCTCTTCTCTTGTTATAGTGCCATCATTTGAATATATAAATATTAACAAATTGATAACAAAAGCGATTTTATTCACCCATGTACCTCTAGTAGTAATACCATTGTTGTTATATGGGCTCAATACTCTCCCTTACCGTGGTATATTTTACAACCCTAATTCTTTTGGTACGATATTGGCTACTCTGTTTGCCTTGTTCTTAGCTATATTCATTTACAGATTTGAAATATTATTGACGAAAAAAAAACAAGGTCTATTGGAGAGCATTGGATGGTTGGTTTTATTGATGGTATCCTTTTTTTTAATCGTTATTTCGGGAAGTCGTACAAGTGTTCTATCAGCATTGATTTCTGTGGTTGTTGGAGTGATTTTTCTGGTAGTCAGCTTAATAAAAGCAAAAAAAATCTTCTCCACTCTTATGAGATTATTCAGCTATTCTGTACTAGGCGCAATTATTATAGGAATAGTGTTTAAATTCACATCTTTTTACGATTACTTGTACAATAGAATTATATATAAATTTGAGATTAAATCAGGACGTGGGGATCTATTTGATCACCGTAGTGAAGTTTGGAAGCAAGCTTTACACGAAGCCGGTTTCTTTGGAAGAGGTAGCCACTATTTTGTGAATGAAACTACTGTAGCAGCCCATAATACATTCATTAGTATTTTAGGTGAGAATGGATGGATTTCAGTAATCCTTTTTCTCCTCTTGATTATCACATTTTTCTGGTCAACGGCAAGGTATGCAATAAGTCAAGTTGAAGATACGTATAAATATGTACCTTTATTGATGTTGATCTGTTTTTGTTCATTATCCATGGCAGAAATAATGAATTTCAAATTAAGTATGATCGCAATGTTTTTTACCACGGGCTCAATTATTAATTTGAGTGATAAAATTGAAAAGGTTAGTAAATGAAAACGGGCATGAAAGTGATTATGTTAGTGCCATTGTTTTTTACTATACTGAGCGTTTATTTTAATTTGTGATATTTTTGAGATTTCGAAAAATGTTCGAGCTTAAGTACCGAAAATAAAGTTAATTTAAAAAGGTATTTGAACCAATTAAGTCAAAGGATATACCTGAGACTTATGCATATACCAATCTATTGCAGAAAGCGGTGGGTTTTAAACCAAACACTTCAATAGAAGAAGGATTACAGCGTTTTACTGATTGGATGTGGAGTACTATAATGTGAGTTAATGACGATCAACCAAGGAGATTTATGAGAGGTTCAAATACGAAATACAAATCGGGCAAGAACAGGAAGCGACCGCTAATTCTATCCTTGCTTATCTTTTTGCTACTATTATTAATCCTATTCTCAGGAAGATTCCTCACTTACACTCAATCCCCAAATGCATCAGATACTATCATCATCCTCAGCGGTGGCGCGGGGCGGGTAGAGGAAGGGGCAGCACTGTACAACGAGGGTTATGCTTCCAGTATCCTCCTATCCAATGCTAAAGAGTCTAACAGCCGTTTCGGTGATATGCTCCAAACCGCTCTTACGCAAGGCATCCCAGCATCCATTATCCTTACTGAAAACGATGCTCTCAGCACTTACCAGAATGCACTCTACACCCTCTCAATCATGCAACTGCATGGCTTCAATTCTGCGATCGTTGTGTCTTCTGACTTTCACATGCGGCGGGTAAAACTTATTTTTGATCGTGTGTACAAAAAATCAGGAATTGAGCTTACTTATGTTGGATCTCCCTCAGGGTATAACGCTAAACGCTGGTGGAGTGACCGAAAAAGTAGGGAAACAACGTTCAACGAGTATGTTAAAATGATCGGCAACACCTTTGGATACAATGGTCCGGAGGCAAAAAGTACTCTTGATCAGATTAAGAACTGGTTTCGCTAATATTTTTGTCCAACTTCCGAGGTGATCTCATGAGTCAAGACAATTTAGTTTGTAAATCATGTGGGAATACTACATTCGCTAAAGGCGAAATGAGCAATGGATATGCTAACGTCATGCCTATTGGGAAAACCTTCTCTTTTGGCTCACCAGTTATCTTTACATTTTGTAAAAGGTGTGGAGAAGTAGCGTCGATAAAAGTTAAGAAAACTGAGAAGTTTTAAGTCACTGAGCAGTGACTTATTTTTTTGGAGAACGGAATTTTTGACGATTTTAAGAACTAGTAGGCCCTAATGTTTCCTTTTTGCTATCACAACCTTATAAATTAGCTAAAAATAACTCATCCTAACCGTAGCGAACCTACGGTTTTTTATTTATAATAATTATTATCTGGATTTCATAAAGCGTTCAAAAAATCTGTAAAAAGTCTTATTTTCGTGTGATATACTTAACACAGTGTTTTGAGATGTTGTGAAAGTGAACGGTATGTAAGATATTAATTTATATAATTGGATTTCAGCAACTTATAGAGACTAGGATGGTGAACTATCGATGCACATCGTCGTCGTTGGCCTGAATTATCGTACGGCTCCCGTGGAGGTTCGGGAACAGTTTGCTTTTGCGGAAAGTGATCTTCCGGCAGCGCTCCATCAACTGATGAAGACGAAGGGTGTGCTAGAAGGGGTCTTAGTAGCTACCTGCAACCGTACGGAAATTTATGTGGTGATGGACCGCCTTCATATGGCTGGTTATTTCATCCGCGGCTTTATGGAGCAATGGTTTGGTGTGAAAAGCGAGCAATTTGCTCAGCATATGTATATTTATGAAGACGAACAGGCGATTGCGCATTTGTTCCGCGTGACTTGCGGCCTGGATTCCATGGTGATTGGGGAGACGCAGATCCTGGGACAGGTGCGGAGTTCTTTTCTCACAGCTCAGGCTGAGGGTGTAACTGGAACTTGGTTCAATCGGTTGTTCAAGCAAGCGGTGACGCTGGGCAAAAGAGCACATAGTGAAACGTCAATCGGCGAGAGCGCAGTATCGGTCAGTTATGCGGCTGTGGAGCTGGGCAAGCGGATTTTTGGCATGTTCACTGGGAAAAAAGTGCTGATTCTCGGCGCCGGCAAAATGAGCGAGCTTACCGTGAAGCATCTATACAGTAGTGGTGCTGCAGAAGTGATTGTCGCTAACCGTACGCTGTCGCGTGCGATTGAATTGGCGGAGAAGTTCTCGGGTAAGCCAAGCACGATTGAAGATGCGTTAACAACTCTAAATGAAGTAGATATCGTGATCAGCTCAACAGGAGCAGACGGGTATGTGCTTACGGCTGATAAGGTAGCGCATGCTATGAAACGCCGCCCTTCGCGGCCGCTTTTTATGATTGATATTGCTGTACCACGTGATATTGATCCTGCGGCGGCAAGTGTGCCGGATGTTTTTTTGTATGATATTGACGATCTGGAGGGCATTGTGGAGAATAATCTGGAAATGCGCCGAAGTGAAGCTGCGAAGATTGAAGTGATGATCAGCGAAGAAATGGATGAGTTCCAACTGTGGCTCAAGACGCTTGGGGTAAGACCGGTGATCCGGGCGCTCCAGGATAAATCGAATACGATTCATGAAGAAACGATGGAGAGTCTGTTCAACAAGCTGCCCGAGCTGGACGAGCATCAGCGGAAAGTGATCCGCCGTCTGACTAAAAGTATCGTGAACCAGATGATGCATGATCCGATCAATGTAATTAAAGAGCTGTCCGGCGGTAAGCAAGGGAATGAAGCTCTTGATTATTTTTCCAAAATCTTTGCGTTGCAGGAACAGCTCAAATCCGATTCAGATGATGGAGACATTGCCCCGGTGAAGCAGTCTAATTCTGGAGAACGTACGGCTGGCAGCGCTGATTTCTCTGTGCCTAAAACGGCGCTTGCTCCGGCAGGCTTGCTGGGTGGGTGAATAATATGCAACTGCTGAACGGAATATATGATGCCGCTCTGCTGGTCTATGCCCTGAGCCTGCTGTTTGTTTTCTCGGATTGCCTTAAAAGGAGTCCGGGTGGGAAGCGGTTAGGCACGGGGCTTCTTGTTGTTGTGGGTCTTTTGCAAGTTGCAGGACTTGGAATTCGTTTCTCTCAGGAGAAAGGCCTGCCTATTTTTACTCCTTATGATTTCTTGTTTTGGTTTGCGTTTAGTATTGTGCTGACTTCGCTTGCGGTGGCTTTTACACGTGGAGGCGAGTTTACGATTTTGCTGCTCAGTATGGCTGGTTTTAGTGTTTTTCTGCTTAATCGGGTCTGGCTGACGGCGGGTGGGCATACGCTTGAGACTTGGAGTGCGGTGTATGGCTGGCTGACGATGCATGTGATTTTGGCAAATTTGAGTTTTGCAGCACTGACGTTAGGGACGGTTTTTGCAATATTGTACTTGTTCCTGCACACCAGACTCAAAAGCAAGAAATGGAGCGACCGGATCCGTCGTTTGCCGAACCTGGAGACTACAGATAAATACTCTTATACCGCTATTTTGGTGGGCACTCCTTTGCTGGGAATATCGCTGGTGGTGGCGGGTTTATCTATAGTTTCTGAGGGACGGACGCTTTTATTGAAGGATTTAAAAGTATTAACGACTCTTATCGGTCTTGGGATTTACATATTTTATATTATCTTTAAGAAGTCCGGGCGGAAAAGTGGAGTAAGTATGGCTCGCTGGGCGATTTTAGGATATGCTTTTATTATCTTAAATTTTCTGTTGAATTCTTGGTCTGATTTTCACGGTTGGAGCGGGGAGTGAAGGGCATGACGCGTTATTTACCCATAATGCTGGATTGTGAAGGGCAGCACTGTGTGGTTATTGGCGGTGGTGTCGTGGCTGAACGTAAGGTGAGCGGGCTGTTGGAAGCTGGAGCGGCGGTTAAGGTGATTAGTCCTTCTTTGACAGATCCGCTTGATTCTCTAGCTGAAAAAGGTCTTCTGATCTGGATGGACCGTACTTATGCTCCCGGAGATCTCCGTGGGGCCTTTCTCGTATATGCAGCCACTAACGATAGGGCGGTTAATGAAGAGGTTGCGCGGGAGTCTAGACGGCTTGGAATTCATGTGAATGTGGCCAGCCATGCGGAAGCGGGAAACTTTATCACGCCCGGAGTGGTTCGGAGGGGACGTTTGACGGTAGCTGTATCTACTTCAGGTGCTGGCCCGCTTGCGGCAACGAAGATCAAAAATGTGCTTGAAAAAGCGCTGGATGCGGCGTATGAGCCATATTTAGATTTTGTGCATGCCATGCGAACCCGGATTAAGGAAAAAGAACCTTCTGCTGAAGTTCGTGGAAGGCTTTTGCGGAAGCTAGGCGCGCTGGATGTGTTGAACGAGATGAGTAAGGGTACCTTCATAGCGTGGAGCCCGGAGGATATGGACGCTTGGATTGCTGAGCAACGGGTGGAGTAAAAGTGCGCGTGGACACTGTAAAGATTAGAAAATTGGGTTAGATTAAGATATGAAGTGATGAGCGGTTTTGAGTAATTATAATGAATGGCTGAGTTGGCTCGTAGTGGCTGGGATGGCGGAATGTACGGTATAAATACTGTTGAATTGAGCTTAAGTAGCTGAGATGGTGGAATGTACGGTATAAATCCCGTTGAATTGAGCTTAAGTATCTGAGATGGTGAAATGTACGGTATAAATCCCGTTGAATTGAGCTTAAGTAGCTTGGATGGCGGAATGTACGGTATAAATCCCGTTGAATGGAGCTTAAGTAGCTGAGATGGTGGAATGTATGGTAACAATGCCCTTAAAATAAGCAACAGTCGCCGAAGGAGCTAAAAGAAAGGCAAAAATGCCTTTAAATTGAGCAACAACAGCCAAATTAGCAAAAAGAGAGGCAAAAATGCCCTATAAATGAGCAACAATCGCCGAAGGAGCTAAATAAAAGGCAATAATGCCTCAAATTTGGTGGGCATCATCCGAAGTAGCGAATTCAAAGGCAATAATGCCTTTTTTAGAGTGAGAGTAGTTAATTGGTTAGTTTGGGTTTGGATTTCTAGTGCAAGGTTTTGCGGTGAAGAGTAAGAGGCGAACGTTACCAGGAGGAATGGACAAATGCGTAAGGTTATAGTGGGGAGTAGACAGAGCGCGCTTGCGTTGACGCAAACGGGACATGTGATTGCTGATCTGGAGCGACTTAGCGAGGAGCATGGTTTTGGATTTACTTTTGAAGTGAAAAAGATCGTCACCAAAGGTGACCGCATTCTTGACGTTACTTTATCCAAGGTAGGCGGCAAAGGGTTGTTCGTGAAAGAAATCGAGCAAGCGATGCTGGAAAAAGAAATCGACATGGCGGTGCACAGCATGAAGGATATGCCATCCGAGCTACCGGATGGGTTGATCAATGGTGCTGTGCCGAAGCGTGTCGATCCGCGTGATGTTTTGATCTCTAACGGAGGCGTCTCGCTAGACGAGCTGCCTCAGGGTGCACGCGTAGGCACAAGCAGCCTACGCCGATCCAGCCAGCTCGCTGCGCTGCGGCCTGATCTGGTCATTGAGCCCGTGCGCGGCAACATTGACTCGCGGCTGCGCAAGCTGGAGAGCGGCGAATACGACGCAATCCTGCTGGCAGCGGCGGGGCTGTCGCGCATGGGCTGGCAGGATCGCGTGAGCGCCTACCTGCCGCCGGAGGTTTGCCTGCCCGCTGTAGGGCAGGGCGCACTCGGCATCGAGTGCCGCGCAGATGACGCTGACCTGCGGAAGCTGCTGGCATTATACAACGACGCCGATACGGCATTAACGGTAGCGGCGGAGCGCACGTTCCTTGGCGTGCTGAATGGCGGCTGCCAAGTGCCGATTGGTGCTCATGCGGTGCTTGACACAGCCGCCAAAGCTGCTACCGCTGAGCACAAAGTAATCTCGTTAACGGGGATGGTGGGAACACCGGACGGTTCAACGATTTTGAAAGAAACTTGCACGGGGATTGACCCGGTACAGCTCGGCGAAGAAGTCGCTAAAAAGCTGATTGCAAGAGGAGCGGAGAAGATACTGTCAGACGTTAGGGGATGAGTGGATTGACGGGGAAGGTTTATTTGGTAGGTGCAGGTCCCGGGGACGCAAAGCTGATTACTGTGAAAGGCCTCGAGTGTATCCAAAAAAGCGACGTGCTGGTGTATGATCGCTTGGCAAGTCCTAGATTGCTGAAATGCATGAAACCCGGCGGGGAGAAGATTTATGTAGGTAAGCTGCCGGATCGCCACACGATGAAGCAGGAAGAGATTAATCAATTGTTAGTTGATTTGGCTTTACAGGGGAAAACAGTGGTGCGGCTTAAGGGTGGGGACCCTACGATTTTTGGCCGGGTGGGTGAAGAAGCGGAGCTGCTGCGCAAAAATGGGATCTATTACGAAATCGTACCGGGCATTACGTCAGCGATCAGTGTACCTGCCTATGCGGGTATACCTGTTACGCACCGCGATCATGCCTCTTCCCTGTCGATTATCACCGGGCATGAAAGTCCGGATAAACTGGATCATTCCATTCATTGGGATAAAGTAACGAACGCCACGGGAACGTTAGTGTTTCTAATGGGCGTAGCTAAAATAGGTTACATCAGCGCTCAGCTGATCAAGCACGGGCGGCCGCCAGAAACACCAGTGGCACTTGTGCGCTGGGGCACACGCGCGGATCAGGAGACGCTGACGGGAACCCTCGCCGATATTGAGGCGAAGGTGAAGGCGGCGGATTTTCAGCCGCCGGCAGTCATCGTCGTCGGTGACGTGGTGCTGCAGCGTGAGCAGCTGAAGTGGGTCGAGGCGATGCCGTTATTCGGCAAACGCATCGTGGTGACACGGGCTCGCAGCCAAGCAAGCGAGCTGGTGGATAGAATTGAAGAACTCGGCGGGGAACCCTACGAGTTCCCGGTGATCGAGACGATCATGCCGGAAGGGGCAGAGAAGAAGGAGAAGATTGCAGCGGCGTTTGGCGCGCTGGAATCGTACGACTGGGTATTCTTCACTAGCCCGAACGGCGTGGAGTTTTTTTGGCGCCACTTGGCGGAGCTGGGGGCGGACATTCGCGGGCTACACCGCGCGCGTATTGCAGCGGTGGGGCCAGGCACAGCCGCCGCGCTGGCGCAGCGCGGGGTGATTGCTGAGGAACTTCCGGCGAAGTTTCAGGCGGAAGGTCTGATTGAGACGTTCGGTCCCCAGCTGCTGCCGGGGCAGAACGTGCTATTGCCGCGCGGCGATCTGGCGCGGGACTGGCTGCCGGACAAGCTGAGAGAGCTTGGCCTTCAGGTGACGGACGTGGATACCTATGAGACGGTTGTCACGGGTGAGGATGACGACGAGCTGCTGAAGCTGCTAGAGGAAGGTCGCGTTCACGCGGTAACCTTCACCAGCTCGTCAACCGTGCGTAATTTCATACACATCCTGAAACGGTTGGGGCTTGAAGATCCGCTCCCGCTGCTTGCAAATGTGAAAATCGCCTGCATCGGTCCGTTAACGGAGCAGACTGCGGTAGACGCGGGACTGACACCGGGTCTCTTGTCTGAAGAGGCAACCATAGATGGTTTGGTGCAGGAGCTCTGCCGCTGGAATGCGGAGACTCAGCTGCAGTAGCGCTCGGATCGAGGATAGAACGAAGCAATAGTTTACAGGTGTGCTTAGCTTACGCAGCTTACTTTCTGGTGGGAAGGTAGAAGCTGATTACTCTGCGGGGAGAGTAGTAGCTGTTCAACGGAGAAAGGCAGTGCCTGCTTAGAAATATAGCGCTCAGCTTATAATTAGTTACATTACAGGCTAGAGTTTGTTCTTTGTTATTAAATAGTTCGTGGTTACTAAATAGTTCGTAGTTACATGTGAGTTCGTGGTTACTAAATAGTTCGTGGTTACATGTGAGTTGGTAGTTATTAATGAGTTCGCGGTTACTTTTACTAACTAACATTTGTTGGTTTACTCGCCGTTATATCTACGCTCAAAAGTGCCACATCGCTACCTTCAAGTAACATATAAATTGAACTCCGAACGTAGTGACTTATGGAGTCCGGAGGATAATATTTGGTTGTAAACTAACTGGTATGTAGAGAATATGCAGTAGGTTAATGTGAGCAGATCTGCTTGAGGTTTAGGTTTAGTTGTACTTTATACAATTAAATTTCCTATATATCAGCTAAAGCCGAGTTTAGTTGTAGTATGTGCAATTAAATATCCGCTAAATGAGGAATCTTCGCACTTTTGTAATAAATAACTGTAGAGAATGCAACTAAAGCTTACAATTAGGACAAAACATCGAGATAGTTGCACAAACTACAACTATACGTAGTTAGCCAGTGGTCGGCGGTTTGGTTGTAGCTAATTTAGACTTGGCTGCGGCTAGTTGTAGTTTGCTGCCAGACACATAATTTGGTTTTATATTTTATTTTTCAGGAGGATGAACAAATGAGCTTTCCAATTACACGTCACCGCCGTTTGCGCGGTTCTGCTGGAATTCGTGGCATGGTGCGGGAGACGATACTGAATGTGCTGGATATGGTACAGCCTATTTTTGTGACATATGGAACAGGTGTGAAGAATGAGATTAGCTCGATGCCGGGCGTGTATCATTTTTCGCTGGATACGTTAAAAGCAGAAGTGGACGAGATTGCCGCACTAGGCATCCCGGCTGTATTATTGTTCGGGATTCCTGAGACGAAGGATGCTATCGGTTCTTCCGGTTTTGCAGAGGATGGAATTGTGCAAGAGGCTACTCGCTTGATCAAGCAGTGGTACCCAGAGCTGTTGGTCGTTGCAGATACCTGCCTTTGTGAATTTACGGATCACGGACATTGTGGAATGGTGCATACGCATACGGTGAATGGTGTGGTCCATGGCGATGTTATCAACGATGCCTCGCTGGAGCTTTTGACTCGTACGGCGGTATCCCAAGCAAAAGCTGGAGCAGATATTATCGCCCCTTCCAACATGATGGATGGATTTGTTCACGCAATTCGTGCGGGACTTGATGAGAACGGCTTTGAGCATGTGCCGATTATGTCGTATTCGGTCAAATATGCTTCGGCATTTTATGGCCCTTTCCGCGAAGCAGCGGATTCAGCACCACAGTTCGGGAATCGCAAAACATATCAAATGGACCCTGCCAATCTGCGTGAAGCACTCCGTGAAGCAGAATCTGATGTGCTGGAAGGCGCGGATATGTTAATGGTGAAGCCAGCTCTGGCTTACCTAGATGTGATTCGTACGATTCGTGATCAGTTTGATCTTCCTTTGGTGGCTTACAATGTGAGTGGAGAATATTCCATGGTAAAAGCAGCGGCATTGCAAGGCTGGATCGACGAGCAAGCCGTTGTGCTGGAAATGCTGACGGGCATGAAACGTGCTGGTGCGGACATTATTATTACTTATTTTGCAAAAGATGCAGCCCGCTGGCTGCGCGGCTAATCTTCATCACACCGACATCGCGGCAGCTAATATATGTTTGTACAAGCTTGTGTAACCAAGAAGAGAATAGGAGTGAAGATACATGAGTAATGTGCCAATGGCGCGTAAAGAGGAAGCGTCCCGGAAGGCTTTTGATGAAGCAAAACAATATATTCCCGGCGGGGTGAACAGCCCTGTACGGGCGTTTAAATCCGTAGGTCTGACTCCGATTTATGTGGATCATGGGATAGGTTCGCGTATTTTTGATATCGACGGCAACAGCTTTATCGACTATGTGCTCTCATGGGGTCCGCTGATTATGGGTCATGCGCATCCCGAGGTTGTGAAGGCATTGCAGGAGACGGCGGTAAAAGGGACAAGCTTTGGCGCTCCAACGCTACTCGAAACGGAAATGGCAAAAACTGTTGTTGAACGAGTGGCATCTGTAGATATCGTACGCATGGTTAACTCTGGAACGGAAGCTACGATGAGCGCGATTCGTTTGGCACGTGGTTACACTGGACGCAGCAAAATCTTGAAATTTGAAGGCTCCTACCACGGTCACGCGGATAGTCTGCTTATTAAGGCTGGCTCTGGTGTAGCTACATTGGGCTTGCCGGATAGCCCGGGTGTCCCAGAAGGCGTTGCAATGAATACCATTACGGTTCCTTACAACGATTTGGAGTCCACTCAGATTGCTTTCGAACGATTTGGCAATGAGATTGCCGCAGTGATCGTAGAGCCGATTGCCGGCAACATGGGCGTGGTTCCACCGCTTCCAGGCTTCCTGGAAGGGCTTCGTAAATTAACTTCTGACAATGGTTCGCTGCTTATTTTTGATGAGGTTATGACAGGCTTCCGTGTTAATCGTGGCTGTGCTCAAGGCTTGTTCGGGATTACTCCGGATATTACTTGTTTTGGCAAAGTTATCGGCGGCGGACTTCCAGTGGGTGCTTATGGCGGCAAAAGAGAGATCATGGAGCAAATCGCTCCTACTGGACCGATTTATCAGGCGGGCACACTTAGTGGTAATCCATTGGCGATGGCAGCCGGATATACTACGCTCAAGCTGTTGACCCCGGAAGTATATGATCGTCTGGAACAATTGGGTGCACGTCTGGAAGCGGGTTTGAAAAAGAATTCAATTGAGACTGGCATTCCGCTCACTATCAACCGGGTGGGATCGATGGTTTGTCCGTTCTTTACTGAAGGACCTGTAATCAATTTTGAAACGGCTAAGTCCTGTGACACGGATCTTTTCCGTCGTTATTTTGGTCATATGGTAAACCAAGGCATCAGTGTGCCACCTTCACAGTTTGAGGGGATGTTTGTATCGGCTGCACATAGTGAGCAAGATATTGATGATACCATTGAGGGCCATTATAATGCCCTGAAGGCCCTTTGAGCATCGGAGCCGGAGAAAGAACCGGTGGTGGCGCTTGGACCCGGCGTGGAGAGTGGCTGGAGGTAACACCCGGCAAAATCATTACTGGAGCCGAGGATACGCAGGCAATGATTGACAAGTGGCTGCTAGAAACTGTAGGTATGCCGGAGAAACTTTATCTGCGGTTACGCCGCGAGGGAGGCATTCAGTGGAAGGGTGACCGGCTTCGGCTGGCGCTTTTTCCCGATCGTGAAGCGGGGCTTGAACCGATATGGGAAGAGCTTGAGGTGTTGTACGAGGATGATTTTTGCCTGGTAGCTCATAAACCAGCTGGGCTGGCGGTACATCCAGATGGCAGTGGAACAGGTGTAACTCTGGATCACCTCGTAGCTGCGCATTATATCACTTCCGGCGAAAATGTGGCTGTGCGCCATATTCACCGCTTGGACAAAGATACAACGGGTCCGGTAATGTATGCGAAAAATGAGTTCGCACAGTTAGTTCTGGACGAGAATATGCGTGAAAAAAGCATCTCGCGGCACTACGCCGCGATCGTTGAAGGTATCGTGCCGCCTGCGCTTAAGGTGATCGATGCCCCGATTGGGCGCGACCGGCATCACGCTGCGCGCAGACGGGTCTCGCCCGGCGGACAATCTGCCGTGACGCGAATCATCGAGCGCGAGGCACTGCATGGCGGAAGCCTAGTGCATGTGCAGCTGGAGACTGGACGGACGCATCAGATTCGCGTTCATCTCAGCCATATGGGTCATCCCTTGTATGGGGATGAACTATATGGAGGTCCGATCTGGGCTTCCAGCGCTGCCGGCCGCCATGCCCTGCATGGCGAGGCATTGTCCTTCCGCCATCCTTGGAGCGGAGAACAGCTGGAAGTTAGCGATCCGTGGCCGGAGGATATGCTGCAGCTGCGAGAGCTGCTGTCTGAAGCACCCTGACAGATACGTAAGTGGCTAAGGAACAGTAGAATCAGCAAAAGCTGGTTCTGCTGTTCTTTTTCTATTTTTTCAGAAAAAAAACATCTATCCATGTCTTATTAATAAAAGCAGCATATAATACTTTGTTCTTACGAAGTAGTGCATCTATCAGCAGGCTGAAGGTTTGGTGAGCTCTTAAATTCATGAAATTTATTAGCATCCTGTCCGGTTAGTACTACCAAAGTTGTCATGCCTCTCTGTTTGAAGCATATACATGTGGGGAGTAACATTTTGGGCTTATGCTCTGGGCCTGTCTCAGGGTTAGATTATGCCAAGAAGGAGGACATATCCCGTGTTTGATCAGTCCCACGGCTTGCGGTTTGATATTTACGAACGCATTCACCTTTCGGAAGAGCTTCCGGGAATAGCTGAGCTGGAGGAGGTTGAACTACTTCCGGAAATTCAGGTGATTCAGCGGGAGGATCGTGCCGAGTTATATGGTCAGCTGTTGCTTACCGGGCTTTACCGGAGTGAAGATGACCGAACACAACGTCTGGAGCATGCCATTCCCGTGGAAATCACTGTTCCGCTTACACGCGTCAGCTCGATTGAAGATATTGGGGTAGAGATTGAGAATTTTGATATCGATCTGCTCACGATGCGCACTGTGAATATAACAGGTGTGTTATCGCTGCGGGGGATCGGTGGTGCGGACCCTCAACCTCAACCAGCCTGGCAGCAAGAGGAGTATACAGTCGCCTATTCTCCTGTGAATGATGACAGGGTAGAAGCTATTGCGGAGCTACAAGAACAGGAAAATGATGCACTTTATGAAAATTCTCAGTGGACCTTCGGTGAGGATGCCTCACAGGTTGCTGTAGAAGAACATGAGCATGCCGAAGCGAATGAACAGGAAGCAGAAGAATCATTAGTCTCAAGTGGAGCCGCTCATACGTCCCCTGTAGTCAATTTCTCATCCGGTCAGGAGAAGGACAAGGGAGCTAAAGCACGGACACATAGTCTGGAGTCCCAAGTTGAGGATGCTAAAGCGGGTTTATCCGATTACTGGTTTAAAGCCGAGGCCCAGAACAAAGAGGTTGAGGTGTCTCAGCTGAATCAAGCAAGCTATGTGAGCGAAGAGAACCAACAGTCGGCAGAGGAATATTTTACTCCTAGAGAGACCGCTGTTCTAGCCGTTAGTGCAGATGCAATTCAGGATATCCCTGTGTTCGCTTCTGAAAATGAGGCTAATAATGAGCTTCCTAAGCAAGAAGAGAATACTGCGCCGATTAATGAGAATGCGAACGAAGTTTTTGTTTCACAAGAGAGTGTGGCTTCTCATGAGGAGAAACAAGATCTTAAGATCGCCTTGGGCAGTAAAAAAGAAGCAGAAATTCCGGAAAAAGAACATCTCACCTTCTCCTCTTTACTAAGCTCCAGTCGTGTCCGTAAAGAGCAGGAAGCTCTGCAGTCGGAAGGAAATACATCTGCAGCAGTGGACGTTCCAGAGGTTGGCAATAATACGGAATGGAAGAGCAGATTCATTGCCAGCGCGGATGGAGCTAACATGTTCCGCAAAGTTCGGCTGTGTATTGTGCAGCGTGAAGAAACACTGGATACCATAGCAGAGAAGTATCAGCTAAGTGCGCGGGAGCTGGTAATGTATAATCGCTTATCCGGGCAGAGTGTAGAGGAAGGCCAAGTGTTGTACATCCCGTAATCGAATCGTGATGCGTACACACATGAATAGGTGAATCCCGATCAGGTATTAGGATCGGGATTTTTGCTGTTTCATTGTTGGAAGGGATGCTTCAGAAGAAATAAGTCGAAATTCAGCCTAAAGTCCCGCTGCAAAGGCGTATCCAGGTTGACTAGGGGGGGCTCAAAATGTATTATGGAGTAAGCAATATCTAAGTAAAGACTGGGAACGGGAAGAGTAGGCGGTCAGCCCTTCAGAGAGCGGAATTGCAAGTGCTGTGACATTCCGTAGGAAACAGCCCCCGAAGTCGCCCCGGAGTCGCCCTTCTGAGCTTATCTTCATACCTGTGAAGGATAAGTTAGGTTGTGGCCGGTAGCAGCCGTTATCTGTACGAGTGTCGCGCTAAGCTTCTGAATCCGTAGGGTAAGAAGTGTAGTTTTATTTTTCATTGGCGCGAAACAAAGGTGGTACCGCGAAAGAATGACCTTTCGTCCTTTGAGACGAGGGGTCTTTTTGTTTTTTTCAGAGACCTGTGCGCTCTATACAGCAACTTTACTAACAACTATAAGCAACTACAAGTAAACTAGTGGAGGTATCAGAGAATGGCTGACCAAAACCATCTAACAGCGGCAGATGCTGCCGCTACGAATGAATCTAAAAACGAGATGCCAACAACGTATGATCCGAAGGCAGCAGAACAGAAATGGTATTCCTACTGGACAGAGGGCGGATATTTCCGTGCAGGCCAGCGTCCGGATGCTAAAGCCTATAGTATTGTGATCCCGCCGCCAAACGTAACAGGAATGCTGCACATCGGGCATGCGCTCGATTTCACATTACAGGATATCCTGATTCGTACTAAACGGATGCAGGGCTTCGATACGCTTTGGTTACCAGGTACGGACCACGCAGGTATTGCAACACAAACGAAGGTAGAGCAGAAGCTGCGCGAGCAGGGGATTTCCAGACATGACCTCGGACGTGAGAAGTTCCTGGAGCAGGTGTGGGATTGGAAAGATAAATACGCGAACACCATTCATGAGCAGTGGGCAAAAATGGGACTTTCCCTTGACTACTCCCGCGAGCGTTTTACCCTCGATGAGGGTTTGTCGAAGGGAGTTCGCGAGGTATTTGTTAAGCTTTATAATAAAGGCTTGATCTATCGCGGTAAACGTATCATCAACTGGGACCCGGCGGCTCGTACGGCGTTGTCGGATATCGAGGTTGAATATAAGGAAGTTAACGGTCATCTGTACCACCTGCGTTACCCCCTTAAAGATGGCAGCGGACATATCACTGTAGCGACCACACGTCCGGAGACGATGTTGGGTGATACGGCAGTTGCTGTTCATCCTGAGGATGATCGTTATAAAGATCTGATTGGTAAAACGCTGATCCTGCCGATTATCGGCCGGGAGATTCCAATTATCGCTGACGAGTATGTAGATAAAGAGTTTGGCAGCGGTGCGGTTAAGATCACGCCAGCTCATGATCCAAATGACTTCGAGGTAGGTCAACGGCACAATTTGCCGCAGATCAACGTAATGGATGAGAGCGGTACGATGAACGAAGAAGCAGGACCTTACCAAGGTCAAGACCGGAGTGAATGCCGTAAGGCCATCACGGCGGATCTGAAGGAGCAAGGCGTTCTGATCTCTATTGAAGATCATGTGCATCAAGTTGGACATAGTGAACGCTCAGGAGCGGTTGTTGAGCCGTACCTGTCCACACAATGGTTCGTGAAGATGCAGCCGCTCGCCGAAGCTGCCATCAATGCACAGAAGGATGGTAATGGGGTTAACTTTGTACCTGAACGGTTCGAGAGAACCTACCTGAACTGGATTGAAAACGTACGCGACTGGTGTATTTCCCGTCAGCTTTGGTGGGGACATCGTATTCCGGCTTGGTATTCTGAATCTACCGGTGAGCTGGTTGTGGCGAATGACGAGGAAGAAGCGCGCCGGATCAGCGGCTTAACCGACCTGAAACAGGACGAGGATGTGCTGGATACTTGGTTTAGCTCCAACCTCTGGCCGTTTGCAACCCTAGGCTGGCCGAATGAAGACAGTGCAGATTTCAAACGTTACTATCCGAACGATGTGCTCGTAACGGGCTACGATATTATTTATTTCTGGGTAGCGCGGATGATCTTCTCGGCACTGGAATTCACCGGAGAGAAACCATTCTCGGACGTATTGATGCATGGTTTGGTACGGGATGCTGAAGGACAAAAAATGTCCAAATCACTCGGAAACGGTGTAGATCCGCTTGAGGTTATCGAGAAGTATGGCGCAGATGCTATGCGTTATATGATTTCTACCGGCAGCACAGCGGGTCAGGATTTACGCTTCCGCTGGGAAAAGGTAGAGCAGGCGCGTAATTTCGCTAATAAGATCTGGAATGCGTCACGCTTCGCCCTCATGAATCTTGAAGGAGTTAGCTTCGAGAATATTGACATTACTGGTGAGCTAACTACGGCTGACCGTTGGATTTTACACCGCCTGAACGAAACTTCTCGTGAAATTACGCGTCTAATTGACTCGTACGAGTTCGGCGAGACCGGCCGCCAGCTGTACAACTTCATTTGGGACGATTTGTGTGACTGGTATATTGAGTTCGCGAAGCTGTCGCTTTACGGAACGGATGCCGCAGCCAAAGCGAAGACACAGTCCGTACTTGCTTATGTACTCGACCGCACGATGCGCTTGATCCATCCGTTTATGCCGTTTATTTCGGAGGAAATCTGGCAGCATCTGCCGCATGAAGGAGAGACAATCACTTTGGCTGCTTGGCCTGAGTATGATGCTGCTCTGGAGAACCCGCAAGCGGTAGCGGAAATGAACCTGCTGATGGATGTAATCCGGGCAGTTCGTAATATCCGTGCTGAAGTAAATGTACCGATGAGCAAAAAGGTTGATTTGATTATTAAAGCGAGCAATGAGGAAACACTGAGCATCATTACTCGTAACGACAACTACATCGGACGTTTCTGCAATACCTCTTCTTTCGAAGCTGGTCTGAATCCGGAAACGCCAGACAAGGTAATGTCCGCTGTAGTAACGGGAGCGGAACTGCTTCTGCCTTTGTCGGGGCTGATTGATATTGAACAAGAAATCGCTCGTCTGGAAAAAGAAGTGCAGACGCTGAACAGCGAAGTAGAACGCGTAGAGAAAAAATTGAGCAATCAGGGCTTCGTGGCCAAAGCTCCCGCAAAAGTTATCGAAGAGGAGCAGGCGAAGCAGGCGGATTATTCCGCCAAACGTGAGAAAGTACTTGCCCGCATAGCAGAGCTGAGAGGATAAGAGACATGGATGACCTAAATCGGGGCGGGAGCACCGCCCCTCTTGCGACATATACCGAAGCGGTTAACTGGATCAAGGGCCTGATTCCTTTTGGAATCCGGCCAGGTTTAGACAGAATTGAGATGTTGATGGACAAGCTGGGAAACCCGCACCGTCGGCTGAAATTTATTCATGTGGCGGGTACGAACGGCAAAGGCTCCACCTGTGCTTTTTTGACAAGCGCACTGTTGCAAAGCGGCTATTCCGTCGGCACCTTCACGTCTCCGTATATTACGAAGTTCACGAACAGGTTCCAATATAATAATACGGACATTCCTGAAGAAACTCTTCTTGAGCTAGTGAATACCCTTCGTCCTTTGGTAGATGAGATTGCAGAAACGGAATTTGGCTCACCAACGATGTTTGAGGTAACTACAGCTGTGGCCATTCTATTTTTTGCGGGTGTTTCTTGTCCGGATGTTGTCGTATGGGAGACTGGGCTTGGGGGAAGGCTGGATGTAACGAACATCGTTACTCCGATCGTGTCGGTGATTACAAATGTCGGCCATGACCATATGGATATTCTGGGAGATACGCTTGAGAAGGTTGCAATGGAGAAAGCCGGGATTATCAAACCCGGTGTACCTGTTGTTAGCTGCGTAAATCAACCGGAAGTCGTGGCTGTACTCAAGGAGAAAGCGGCGGCTTGCCGCTCTACTCTTTATCTTGCCGGAGAAGATTTTAGCTATGAAGCTACTGGAATCCATGGGGATGTGCAGACCTTTAACTTTAAGGGTCCCTTCCGTTCGCTTGAACTTGGGATTGTGATGAAAGGCGAACACCAGATTAGCAATGCGGCGGGAGCCATGATGGTTCTTGAAGTTTTGCGCCAGTATATGGCGTTCATGCTAGAGGATGAAGATGTTCTGGAAGGATTGCGTCATGCATTTTGGGCTGGAAGGCTGGAAGAGGTAAGTAAATCTCCGAGGATCGTACTGGATGGAGCACATAATCCGGAAGGCGCGGAGAGCCTTGCCAAAAGCCTGCCACAGCTCTATAAATACGGTAAATTAAATTTACTTATGGGAATGATGGCAAATAAGCATCATGAATCCTACTTTAAGCATATACTGCCTATAGTGGATACGCTCATCCTGACCGAACCGGATTTCCAGAACAAAATGGACGCGGAGCATCTGCAGGTTATCGCAGAAAGTCTGCGGGATAAATATGCCAAGGAAAACTTGGTAATCATAGTAGAACATAATTGGGGAAAAGCGCTGCAACAACTGAAGTCGATTACAGCGGAGGATGACCTTGCCGTCGTATCTGGTACGCTGTATTTGATTTCTGACGTGCGCGGTACACTTTTGCAGCAACCCGATACTGAAAAAGGCTGGTGACGACTGTTGGATACTACTGAACGTGTGCATTTTATAGGGATCGGCGGCTACGGTATGAGCGCGATTGCCCGAGTAATGCTAGAAATGGGATATACGGTTACGGGCTCCGATGTGGCTGCCCAAGAATTGACGGATAAATTGATTGCTAAAGGTGCCAAGATTTATATTGGGCATACAGCAGAACAAGTAAAAGGTGCGGATCTGGTCGTGTACTCTACGGCTTTGTCCAGCGATAATGTGGAATGGGTGGAAGCAGAGCGTCTTAAGATTCCAATTCTGCACCGCTCACAAATGTTAGCCCGTTTATTGAACGAACGTAAAGGGGTAGCTGTTGCCGGAGCGCATGGTAAAACAACTACATCCTCTATGATCGCACTTGTAATGGAAGAGTGTGAAGTTGATCCTACGTATATTATTGGCGGAGAGATTATGAACGTCGGTACGAATGCAAAGGCAGGACAAGGCGATTATGTAGTGGCGGAAGCGGATGAGAGCGATGGCTCTTTCTTGCACTATCACCCTTGGCTTGGAATTGTCACGAATGTGGAAGCAGATCACTTGGAGAATTATGGCGGAGATTTTAACCGTCTCAAGGCTGCTTATGTACAGTTTATGAACCAGACCCGTGAAGACGGCACTGCGATTGTGTGTGCAGATGACGAGAACGTGATTTCTTTATTGCCTGAAGTGTCAGGTAAGGTGATTACTTACGGCATCAAGTCGAAGACTGCAGATTATATTGCCACAGACATCGTTCTTGGCGACCGTCAGGTTTCGTATACGATGAACCATAATGGCGTAGTATTGGGACAAATTGAACTATCCGTGCCAGGCCAGTACAATCTGTATAATTCAATGGCTGCGGTTATCGCTTGTTTGAAGTCAGGAATCTCTTTTGAAAAAATCGCTGAAGCGATCGTGAAATTCCATGGTGCGAAGCGCCGGTTTCAAGTGCTCGGAGAAGTCGATGACATTCTGGTCATCGATGATTATGCGCATCACCCAACTGAAATTCAGGCGACAATCAGTGCTGCTAAGGCAACGGGGAAACGGATTATTGCCGTATTCCAGCCTCAGCGGTATACACGTACGTTCTTCCTGCTAGATGCTTTCAGCCGCGCCTTTAGCGAAGCAGATGAGGTGATCATCACCGACATCTACTCTCCGGCAGGTGAGAAGCAGATTGAGGGGGTTACATCTGCGAAGCTGGTTGAGCTTATTGTGCAGAACAGTAACGCTGGTGCAAGACATCTGCCAACCAAAGAAGATGTGCTTGCTGATCTGAAACCTCGTATTGCCCCAGGTGACCTAGTGATTACGATGGGCGCAGGCGATATCTGGAAGGTTGGATACGCATTGGCGGACGGCTTGAAGAAGCGTTAATACAAACACAGGCCTACACGAGAATATTCATATTCTCTTGACCATAGCACTTCCCCCCGAGCTCCGTGCAGGGGGAAGTGCTTTTTTGTATACTTAAGCGGTGTATGTACATTCTAAAAAATGAAATAAATAGGGTATTTGCTGAACCAGCCATTGAGTGCTATAGTGCTGTCAGTAGAGGATCAATTTTTCCGTGTAGGTGGTGACTCATGGACTCCCAGCTTGATATCAAAACGTTAGTGTATTTATTTATTTTTGGAAATCTATTTATATTGCTGCTGATAACCAATTACCGGAGGAGCGCTCCTAAAGACAGGGCATCCACCTTATTCATACGCTCAAAGGCGGTGCAGCTGCTCTTCTGGTGTTCATTATTATTATGGGGTCATATCCCCCGCGCTTTATCCATTCCACTTAGCAACGCTTTGATTCTTTTAGGCTGCTGTCTGGAGATTATTGCTTTATTGCTGATGATGGGAATCCTTGGTCAGCGGATAAAGTTGTATTACATAACGCTTTCCATACTTAGTTCGATTACTTTTAGTATTGTAGCGATCTTCTTTCATCATTCCAGCTGGCGCATAGCCTGTACCTCATTATGGTCGATACTGTTTATTGTCTATCCAGCTTACCACCTCACGGTGAACCCCAAAGGCACCCCTCTTCAGAAGATACTCGGAATATTGTTTTACGCTTTTGCAGGGATTATGCTGCTCCGCGCGATTGTTGCATTGATCTGGGAGCCAGAGATGAACGTGTTCACAACTAATCTTTCGCAGTATTTATATTACCTGGGGATGTATTTATTGTTGATTGTGGGAGCCGCAGGCTTTATTCTACTTTCTAACGAGCATTCCTTTGTAAAACTGAAACGAATCGCTAGCTACGATGATTTGACTGGAATCCTTAACCGTGGAGCATTTCTTGAGGAAGCTGAGGTACGGCTTGAGAAGGCAGTTGCTGAGCAAGAGTACTTCTCGTTTATGCTGCTGGATTTGGATCATTTCAAAGAAATCAATGATACATACGGCCATGATACCGGCGATGTTGTTCTGGAAGAATTCGCATTGACGATTAAGGACAACCTCGAAAACAGCGATTTATTTGGCAGGCTTGGCGGCGAGGAATTTGCAGTTATCCTTTGCGGGCTGGATGAAGCTAGCTGTGACCGGAAAGCTGAAGTGTTACGAAAGGCAGTAATGAAGACGCCTACACAAAAACTTTTACAAGGCTATACAGTTAGTATAGGTGTAATTACAATCATACCGGATCAGGAGATCTGGATAAATAAGCTGTACAAGCTGAGCGATAAAGCGTTATACCAAGCCAAACAAGAAGGAAGAAACCGAGTGGTCAGATACAATTATATTTATTGAGCATGGAGAATACAGGGGGTGAAATTCACTAACATGCATCTGGATCTCAAGACACTGCTGGTCTGCCTCTTTATGTGGCAATCCTTTACGGTATTGCTTATTGTCGTCTATCGTTTGCGTTACGCGCAGGAACGGACTTCTACCTTGTTTGTCACGGCAAAATATTTGCAGCTGGCAGCTTTAATTCTCCTTTTGCTGAATGATTTCACAGACTCACGACTTCCCATTCCAATCAGTATGCTGCTTGCTTTAGCTGGAGGTACGCTGGAAAGCTTAGCGCTTCTGATGCTTCTCAGAGTTTTTGGGAGTAGGATTGAACGATATTATACGATCCTGTTCGGAGTATCCATTGTCATCGTAGTGCTACTGCATATAATTATGCCAGATGAGCGGTTGGTTATGGCTGCAACTTGTCTATTTGGGATTATGATCATAGCGTTGCCAGCTTATATATTAGCTGTGAAGATTAGAGAGACCTCTCTCCAGCGAACCATAGGATTGTTGTACTTTGTTGTAATTTTAGCGCTGGTTAGCAAGGGACTTGAACCGTTTTATTCGATGTTAGGATGGAATGCACAGACCTCTCACTGGCTGCAGATATTTTTTTATCTGGGGATTTATTTGCTTATGTTCTTAGGAACTGCAGGAATCATGCTGCTTTATAGGGAGGATTCCTTTACAGAATTGGAACGGGTGGCCACTTATGATGTGTTGACAGGTATTTTGAATCGCAGATCCTTTGTACAGCGCGCCCGGCCTTTAATAGCTGCCTCAGCGATGAAGAAGCTGCCGTATTCTTTTTTACTGCTGGATGTGGATCACTTTAAACGCATAAACGATACCTACGGCCACAATACCGGCGACCACGTTCTAAAAGATCTGGCTCATAAAATAAAACAGCAGCTTGGCAATGGTGATCTGTTCGGAAGATTCGGTGGTGAGGAGTTCACTGTGCTGCTGCATAGAGCTGATGAACAAAACAGTGATATGATTGCAGAGCGGATGCGCACAGCCGTTACAGGGGCGGTCATTCATGGTGTACCCTTGCATTACACGATAAGTGTTGGCATCATCACGGTGGATTCAGGTGAACGATACGCATTGAACACTCTTTATAAACTTAGTGACACTGCATTGTATCAGGCTAAGAAAAAGGGCCGGAACTGTGTAGTTAGAAGCTACGACAACTAAAGTGTCTTCCTTTCGACATTAAGCGAGGGAGATGTTTTTTTGTATGCAAAGAGTCGTAGTACATATTACCTAACGATTACGAATTCTATCCATAGAGCAATTCATGATTATGTATGGCGTCAAAAAAGGGGTTTTAGTCTATATTTTAGAAAATGTGGCGTTTTATAAGGGTAAATCGTGATGAATTTCTGGAAACTCAGAAAAAAACTTAAAAAATTTTAGACTTCTCCTATAAATCGACAAAACTTTTAAGTGAAATGAGTTACTATTGAACTGCATCTAAAGTTTCAGTTAGTAGATGGGGGTTTTTATTACAAAATACAAGGAGCCAGAGTCATGCGAGAAAGAATGCTGTTCCTATCAGCCCAGAATCAAAGCGCAGAGGATCTAGAAGGAGAAATGAGAACAGGGAGTATTCTCGAGATTTTGCTTGGGAAATTTGATATAGATTTGCTGACGTACGGCAGTGCCAACCAAACCGTATCTATAAATGAGCGGACGGCACTTACGGTTCATAACATTAATGAAGATTATACGACCTGGAGGCCAATGCTGCGCCCCTTACATAAACTGCGGAATTTCTCGAACTTAAGTCATATAGATAAAGATATGAAGAACACTATTTTGGAGCTTTGCCGTTCCAATAATTATAAGCATGTATTTATATCGCATGTCCTACTGGGAAAATGCATTGATATGGTGCGGAACTTGCTTCCAGAAGCCAGTGTGATCACAGATACCTATAGTTTTGCAAACGGAAGCGGAGGATCTGCCGGAGAGACAGGAAAGTTAAGCAGGAAGAATCCATATAATAAACTCAATGCCGCTTGGGATCGTAGGAATAAACGGCGATTAATGAATAAAACGGGTCTACTTTTAGCAACCTCGGAATGGGATGCACTAGCGTTCAAATCTCTATCATTTGCGGATGCCCGTAAGGTTCATGTTGTCCCCCATTTCATTAAGATGAATGAGTATGAGACTTTTGCAGAGCCTGTAACTAAAGAAAATTCAATTGTGCTGCACTGGAATATGAATATGAGACTGGGAATAGATGCAGCCCGAGTATTCTTTAAAAAAACCTATCCCATGATTAAGGAGCAAGTGCCCGATATCAAAAGTTATATTATCAGCTCAGAGGTTCACCCGGAGGTCATGACTTTGATTAAGGAAGATGAATCGGTCATAGTCACTGGATCAGTAAATTCCTCTACTGAATACATACGACGGTCTAAAGCTGTTCTCGTGCCTATCCTTGAAGGCTGCGAAGTTTCTAGAAATATACTGGAATCCTGGGCGCTAAAAACCCCGGTGGTTACTAGCTCAATCATGTGTGAGAAGCTGAATTGTGAGCATAACCGAAATATTTTGCTGGCTAATACCTCAGTTGAGGTTGTTGGAAGTGTACTGAATTTACTGAAAAATCCTGAGCTTGGCGCCATTATTGCGGATCGTGCGCATGAGACTTTGTTGAAGAATTACGAAATGAATCATGTTAAGAGTAAGATTCTTAGTCTTGTATAGAGGGTTGTCAGACATGCTGCTTGCCGCTCTGGACAACAAATAACCCGCGAGGACCCTTAAAAGTCCTACGCGGGTTATTTGTTGACAGGATTTTAGAGTAAGTTGCGGCGCAGTTCTTCTGGTGATTTCGGAGACAACATCCCAAGTGGAATATCGAAAACAGTACGCGCTCCGCTTTGACCTTCTTGACTCATACGCTGAGCAGCTCTGGCATAAGCCACAAGCACACTAGCTGTAAATTCAGGATTGCTCTCCAGCTTCAGGCCGAATTCAACAATTTGTTTCGTGCCTTCTCCTGTTACCCCACTGCGAATAACAAACCCGCCGTGCGGAATACCGCTATGCTGAGCTGCCAGTTCTTCTTCAGTGATGAAAGTAACCGTAGTATCATAATCTGCAAAATAGTTCGGCATATTCACGATTTCTTCGCGAATGCGCTCTTGATCTGCACCAGCCTCAGCTACTACAAAACACTCTCTAAGATGTTTTTCACGAGTAGTGAGTTCTGGTGTTTCACCCGCACGGATGGCCTCGATAACCTCTTGTACTGGAACAGTATACTGTACGCCACCTTTAACGCCTTCTACTCTGCGAATGGCATCGGAGTGACCTTGGCTGACGCCTTTACCCCAGAAAGTATATTCTTTACCTTGTGGAAGAATAGCTTCAGCTAGCAGACGGTTCATGGAGAACAGGCCTGGATCCCAGCCCGTAGAAATTACGCTGAGTGTTCCGCCTTGTTTAGCTGCGGCATCAACGGTCGCAAAGAACTCAGGGATTTTGGCATGAGTGTCAAAGCTGTCCACGGTATTAAACATCCGGGCAATAGCTGGTGTCTGTTCTGGCAGATCGGTAGCCGATCCTCCGCACAGAATCATAACATCTACTTTTCCCTTATATTGTTCGACGGCAGAGATATGCTCGAATTTCACACCGGTTTCACCGGCTTCCAGTTGTCCAGGCTCTCTGCGCGTAAAGATCGCAACCAGCTCGATATCTTCACTTTGGTTAATAGCCTTACGTACACCTTTTCCTAAATTACCGTAGCCCACAATTGCTGCTTGAATTTTTTGTTTCAGAAAAAGCCCTCCTAAACTGTAATGAACTAAAATCCTATTTCTAGCTTAACTAGTATAGTGCACACTTTTAGCTCTTTTTATATAGTATATAAAAGTTACATGTAATGTAAACTGAATCCGTATAACTTTCATTATTCATTTGGCTATAAAAATAGCATATCTCTCTATTGTCTATCATATATTTCCATATAGATTAGATGAGGTGAGGTGTTACTGTTGAATAACGGAAGAATGACATTCCGATTTGACGTGAATAAGGACGAGCCTAAGCCAAAACCGCAGGTAGTGGAGCGCTGGTCCAGTGGCGGACTGGGTACAGCTGAAGAATATGCAGAGGAGTTGCGCAAGGAGGTCGGTCCAGCACAGCAGCATACTTGGGTGCAAGAACCTGATCTACGCTCTATGCGTGAGGCACCACCGGAGGATGCTTACGACTATTACTCAGGAACTGTAGATCCACGCCAGCAAGAATGGGACGAACAGGATAGAGATTTCAGAAATACGCAGCAATCGTATCTGCTCTCAGATTTGGTACTGGATGATAGAGATAAATCAGCAGAGGTTTATACGGGAGGTTATGGGGGCTCATATCATACTCGTCGCCCATCGTATTGGTGGAAATTATCCCTGTCTGTGGTGGGAGCCATCGGCACAGGTCTACTGCTTGGGTATGCGGCGCTTTCCTTTTTTTATGGAGGAAACATGGATAGTAGTTCAGGAACCGGGATAACAGATACATTGACTACTTCAGGGCAGACTTCCGGAGCTAATGATCCAGCAGGTGTAGGAACCTCGGGATTGCCGGTTACGGGCACAGATGATGCCGGCAAAAACAGTATTTCTGTTCAAGTGGCTGCGCAAAGCTACTACCTGCTGCAGTATGGCGTATTCAGTACGCCGGCAGGCGCGGAACAAGCTAGACAAGAGCTGTTGGACGCTGGCTTGGCTGCGGGCTTGGACCCTGCTGACGGAAATCGTGTATATGCCGGAATGTCCTCTGACCGTGAACAAGCTAAGCTGCTCAGCAGTGGACTGAAGAATCAAGGGATTGAGCTTTATGTAAGAGAGGTGGATCTTCCCGGAGTGGAACGATTAGGATTTGCCGGAAATGCGGAGGCTGTGAATAGTTATTTTGCGGTGAGCGGACAGTTGCTCAGTGAACTAAGCAGTCAATCCGCTTCTTTGCTTAGTGGCGGACAAACGGATGCGGCAGCTAATACCTCAGCTGTGAGTGATCTTCATCTCCAATGGAGTGAAGCTGTTAAAGCTCTGGAGCAAGGCATAACGCCTGAAGCCAAAAGCATTTGCGCAGCGCTAGAGAAATCTATGAGCCAAGGAATTTCAGCACTGAGTGAATATAACAAGAACAAGGCGCAAGCCCTGCTTTGGGAAGTGCAGGAATCCATGCTGAGCTTCTTGACCAGCCAAAAACAGCTGCTGTCTGCTATGAATTGAATGCTTGGATTGCGGATTCACAAAAACAACAAGTCTCCGGGGAATTGGGGGCTTGTTGTTTTTTTCGGAGAGGGGTATCGTTCCGCAACTTTTAGGGCAAAAGGTGGTAAACATTACCGTAGGGGATTTTACGTTTGTATTGATCACCGTTTCACCGTATAATAATTAGGGTGTCAAAAAATGGCGAGGGAAGACTGAGATGAAGAAGAAAAATGTAGGAACACTGCTGTTATTTCTAATTCTAGGCTGGCTGGCTGGAGCCTGGATCGCCAAGCTGCTGCAGCCCGTAAAGGCTCTGTCTTTTCTAACAACATCGACTGTGCTCAAATGGTCTCCGCGAGCCGATTTAGACATCATAACCTATGACATCACTATTCATTTGAAATTGTGCATGCTTAGTCTCGCCGGTATTATTACAGCTGTATGGCTGTACCGCAGACTGTAACTCTCGTTACTGAGCAAGAAGGGACGTTTACAACGTGGACAACTCACCACTCATTATTCTAGCCTCAGGTTCACCGCGTCGACGTGAGCTGTTATCCTTACTGGGTCTACCCTTTGAGGTCATTACCAGCGAAGCTGATGAGAGCACACCGCCGGATTGGACGCCGGAGAGAATCGTGCGCAGTCTAGCTTTGCGAAAAGCAGAAGCCGTAGTAGCTACAGCCGGAGAGCGTAACGCAGTCATTATAGGAAGCGACACAATTGTTGTACTAGATAATACTGTGCTAGGCAAACCGGTGGACAAGCTGGACAGCAAAGCGATGCTTACCAGACTTCAGGGCCGAACTCATAAGGTATACACGGGTGTAGCCTGCCTCGGACTCCCGAATGGGAAGACTATAGTGGAGCACCGTGTTACTTCCGTAACGATGAGGGCAATGACTGAAGAGGAAATTGCTGCTTATATAGCTACGGGAGAGCCCGCTGATAAGGCTGGCTCTTATGCGATACAAGGGCTTGGGTCCATTTTGGTGGAACGAATTGAAGGCTGTTATTTCAATGTAGTCGGATTGCCTTTGTCGCTTCTTGGCGAAATGCTATCCGAGTTCGGTATAACTGTATTGAGCCGGTAGGAAGCTTGGGGAAAGAGGGATAGGGATGGAGTCGCAACCAATTATGCTGCGGGACCTCCCCCATGAAGAACGACCTAGAGAGCGCATGATGCATTATGGGGCGGAATCATTAAGTCAAGCGGAGTTGTTAGCCATTCTGCTGCGTACGGGAACACGCCGCGAGTCGGCTATTCATATTGCACAGCAGATGCTGGGGAAGATCGGTGGCCTGCGTGGGCTAGTTGACCTTAGCATCGAAGAACTGACCAAAATCAACGGTATCGGTCCTGCCAAGGCCGTACAACTAAAAGCAGGCATCGAACTGGGAAGGCGCCTTGCGAATTCCAGGTTCAATATGCCGGTCATTATCCGCTGTCCTGGGGACGCTGCTGAGATTCTGACTGAGCAATTGCGTTATTTGCAAAAGGAGCATTTTGTCTGTCTGTTTCTGAACACGAAGAATCATGTGATTGGACAAGAAACATTGTCCATGGGCAGCCTGAATGCTTCGATCGTTCATCCTCGTGAGGTATTCAGAGCAGCTATAAAATGCAGTAGCGCCTCTATTATATGCGCGCACAATCATCCTAGTGGTGATCCAACACCTAGTCCAGAAGATATTTCCCTAACTGCTAGATTGCTTCAGGCAGGTGAGATTATCGGAATAGATGTGCTGGACCATCTAATTATCGGAGATAGCAGTTTCGTAAGCTTGAAAGAAAAAGGACATATGTAATATAAATGTAGATTTACTTAGGAAAAGGAGAAATTAGCATGTTGGGTGGTTTCACAAAAGATTTAGGAATTGACTTGGGGACAGCGAATACGCTTGTCTACGTACGCGGTAAGGGTGTTGTTGTAAGAGAGCCTTCCGTTGTAGCCATTAACACTGATACTAAGACGATTGAAGCTGTGGGTGAATCCGCCAAAAAAATGATCGGTCGTACACCTGGAAATATCCGTGCGATCCGTCCGATGAAAGATGGCGTTATCGCTGATTTTGATACAACGGCTACGATGATTAAATATTTTATTCGTCAAGCACAAAAACAGCGTTCTATGTTCCAGCGTCACCCTAATGTAATGGTCTGCGTGCCATCTGGCATTACTGCTGTAGAGCAACGTGCGGTAGAAGATGCTACCAAACAAGCTGGCGCTCGTGAAGCTTACATTATCGAAGAGCCTTTTGCTGCTGCTATCGGCGCGGATCTGCCAGTATGGGAGCCTACAGGTAGTATGGTTGTAGATATCGGTGGAGGTACAACTGAAGTTGCCGTAATCTCACTCGGCGGTATTGTTACTAGCCGTTCAGTGCGTGTTGCAGGTGATGAAGCGGATGAGTCCATCATTCAATACATCAAACGTCAATACAATCTGATGATCGGTGAACGTACTTCGGAGCAGCTCAAAATGGATGTTGGCTCTGCCCTTCCTCTTGAAAAGGCTGAAACCATGGAAATTCGCGGCCGTGATCTCGTAACAGGTCTGCCAAAAACACTTACAATTACTTCTGATGAAATCTGTGAAGCTTTGTCTGACACAGTGAATGCTATTATTGAAGCTGTTAAAGTAACGTTGGAAAAATGTCCGCCAGAGCTTGCAGCAGATATTATGGATCGTGGAATTGTTTTGACAGGTGGGGGAGCTTTGCTTCGCAACTTGGATAAGCTGCTTGCACGTGAGACGGGAATGCCGGTTATTGTTGCTGAGAATCCACTGGACTGTGTAGCTATTGGAACTGGTAAGGCACTTGAGAACATTCATTTGTTCAAGAGCCGCAGCGGATCCAGTCTTCGTTCGAAGAGATAAGATGATGTTCTACCACTTGTGTAAGTCAACCCCTGTTATGGGAGAAATACTGTTGTTAGAGGGTGTTGAAACTGTTTAAACTCTTAAGCAATAAACGTCTGTTTATTCTGTTGATTACACTGGTGCTGTTCATTGTGGTAATGGGCTTCAGCTTGGCAACAAGGAAAGGCTTGTCCTGGCCGGAGAACTTTCTCAGAGATTCGACTGGTTTCGTGCAAAAAATGTTCTACAAGCCCGCTGGATATGTAGCGGGCTTGTTTGAAGATATTGGAAATCTGAGTGATCTTGCTAAAGAAAATGAACAGCTTAAAATTATGGCTGCCCAGTATGCACGTGATAAAGCCCAGTATAATTTTATTAAAGCACAGAATGAAGACTTGGAAAAAAAATGGCAATTCACTAAAGAACAGAAGAATTTGTATAAGTATGAATATCGTATTGCGCAAGTAATTAGCCAGACTACAGAACCAAGCAACAGCACCATTGTAATTGATTTAGGCTCCAAAGATGGTGTCAGACCTAATATGTCTGTTATTTCAACCGATGGTCTGGTAGGTGTTATCAGTCAAGTTAGCAATTTCACTTCTACTGTGAAACTGATGACCATGATGGACACTAATGATCCTAATTCCCAGCCGCCTATTGCGGCAACTGCCTTTAATAAAGAGGGTAAGTCCTTTGGGATGATTGAGAGTTATAATCCAGAGACGAACAGACTGCTGATGACCAAGATTCCACCTGGTGATCCTATTGCAGCGGAGGATACTATTCTGTCTTCCGGTATTGGAGGCTTGTATCCAAGGGGGTTGACAATAGGTACAGTTGAAAGCGTCGATGTTGGTGAATTTGGATTAACCTCCACAGCAGTGATAAAGCCTTCAGCAGAATTTCAGGACTGGAAGCATTTGATTGTTGTGTTTACGGAGGAGCGTGCTGAATAGTGAATATGCGCAGATCAGTTCTTATTCTGATACTGTTCCTCTTATTTATTGTGGAGGGAACCATCTTACCTTGGCTGATTCCAGATGTGTGGCAGATGCGAATCATTCCGAATTTGGTTTTTGTAGTGTTATTGTTCGTGACTATATATCATCATCGGCATACAGCACTTATATTGGGATTATGTTTTGGAATGCTGCATGATGTCGTTTTTTACGGCAGAATTCTTGGAGCACACTCTTTTGCGATGGGATTGTCGGCTTATTTAATCGGCCTTTTATTTCAGATTCCACGTGCTCCGCTGCCCCTTATGATGACTGTGGTTCTGCTTGGAAGTCTACTTGGGGATAGTATACTATTTGGTATCTATAGTGTATTTAATCTTAATCAAGAACCTTATAGCTGGGCGATTTTGAATCACATGCTGCCGACGATGCTTTTTCATTTTGCCATCGGGCTACTCTTCTACATACCGGTTCGGCGCCAGCTTGAGCTAATCAAGAAAGAAACGAATAAGGAAGAAGCGGCTTAAAGAGCTTCTATTTTCTTTCTATACAAAGCAGGAATTTAAGGGGCCCGGCACGAATGAATGAGGATAGGGGGCCAGGCATATGACAGTAAAATCCAAGCATGTAAGGATTAAGGGCATCAAGGATGGCCTGATATTCCTGCTAGACGACAAATGTCCCTTTGAAGATCTTCTGAGCGAGCTTCGCTATAAGCTGGAGCACAGCCATCAAAATATTTTAACTGGACCGATTGTACATGTGGACATAAAGCTGGGCAATCGTACCGTAACTGAGGAAGACAAGGAAGCTGTGCTGGAGATTCTTAAGGGACAGGGAAATCTGTTGATTCGATCTATAGAGGCGCTTCCAGCGCCCGGCAGTGAGGATAATGACGCATTGTTTCTGATGAGCGGAATTCTACGTTCCGGTCAGGTGCTGCACCATAACGGAAATCTTCTATATCTGGGGGATGTGAACCCTGGGGGGACCATAACCTGTTCAGGCGATATTTATATACTAGGTTCGCTAAGAGGGATGGCGCATGCTGGAGTAGACGGGAATGAGGAAGCAATTATTGCTGCTTCTTTAATGTCTCCAACGCAGCTGCGAATTGCCGATATTATTAGTCGTCCGCCCGATGAATGGGAAACCCGAGAAAGCAGTATGGAATTTGCATATTTAACAAACGGAGCTATGCAGATCGATAAGATTCATAATTTGGTCAAATTACGTCAGGATTTAAATGTGTTTAAAGGGGTGTAGCCTCCATGGGAGAAGCGATAGTCGTAACCTCGGGCAAAGGCGGAGTTGGCAAAACAACCACAACAGCCAACATTGGAACCGCACTTGCACTGCAGGGCAAAAAAGTATGTCTCGTCGATACCGACATTGGACTGCGTAATCTGGATGTAGTTATGGGGCTTGAGAATCGTATTATTTATGATCTTGTGGATGTAGCGGAAGGACGTTGCCGCCTTAATCAAGCGCTCGTTAAAGACAAGCGCTTTGATGAATTGTATATGCTGCCTGCAGCTCAAACAAAGGATAAAACGGCTGTCTCTCCTGAACAAGTAAGAGATATCATTCTTGAACTAAAAAAGGAATATGAGTATGTTCTGATCGATTGTCCGGCAGGAATCGAGCACGGCTTCCGCAATGCGATTGCCGGTGCGGATAAAGCGATTGTGGTTACCACACCAGAGCATGCCGCTGTGCGGGATGCCGATCGTATTATCGGACTATTAGAACAGTCGAGTGTGGAATCGCCGAAATTGGTGGTAAACCGTATTCGCCCAGGTCTTGTGAAGTCTGGGGATATGCTTGATATTGAGGATATATTACAGGTGCTGAACATTGATCTTATCGGAATTGTTCCGGATGATGAATTAGTCATTAAAGCCGCAAATAACGGAGAACCTACAGTTATGAATCCCGATTCTTCAGCTGCTATTGCCTATCGCAATATTGCACGCCGAATTCTAGGTGATGCTGTACCCCTGATGCAGCTTGACCGGAAACCGGGAGCATTTAAGAAACTTAAGAAATTTTTCGGCATGGCTTAATTTTTACTAAGCAATCCTATGATAAGAAGCATACACGGGTCCCACCAGTAGAGAAATCTATGGTGGGGCTTATTTTTTTGAATAAATATGAATGTATGGCATTTCCGGGATTTAAATGGTCTGTCTTGGAGGGGCTTGTTCTAAAGAGACTTCCGTGCTTCATAAAATGGAAGTAAAACAAGCCCGTCCGGAGGGATAAATATGGATCAGAAATCAGATATCAAGAATCGCCGCAAGGAGCGTATTCGTAGTTTATTGGAGGAACTCCCGGAAGTCTCAGCAGTCTCAGGAGTTTCGGAAGTCCCGGAACTAGAAATAGCGGAGGCTCCCCCTTTATTTATTATGCCGGATAAGAGTACGAGCTTTAAGGAATGGGGAACAGGATTTAAGAATGCCGATCAATCCTCTGTAGAGCCCGATCCAGAGGTGATGTGGAAAAAGAGTCGTGGAGGCTGGGAGGATAACGGCGGTGGAGGCTCAAATTTTACTGCCGGTTTTATTCGGCGCTTTGTTGCTAGTGTTCTTGTGTTTGGAGCAGTGTGGGGGATTTTTGCGGTACATCAGCCATGGTCCTATAAGATGCAAGCTTTTATTAGTGATGCGTTAAGCAATGACATGGATTTCACGGCTGTGAGAGTCTGGTATGAGGAGAACTTTAACGGAGCTCCAGCGTTCATTCCGATATTTGGGGATAAAGATGAGCCTGCTCAAAAAGTGGCCGCTCATCATCAACTCACTGCCCCGATAGCTGGGAGCATTGTCCAGCCTTTTGCTTCTACGCTAAAAGGGGTGGAAATTATGCCTCAAATCGATTCAACCTTAAATGTGACGGTGAAAAGTATAGACATGGGACGTATTCTCTCCATCTCTAAAGAGCTGGAAGGGGGCATTCGAATTGCTGTTCAGCATTCAGGCGGTGTCACTGCAGAATACGGACATTTGAGCGGCACCAAGCTGGAGGTTGATGACTGGGTGCAGAGCGGGGATTCACTCGGTTGGATGATGGAGAAGGACGTATCCTCAGCTTCAACACTATTTTTCGCAGTGATGAAAGACAAGACTTATATTGATCCTACAGAAGTGGTATCGTTTGATTAGGATCTTTGGTATCGAACTGTCACTACATCCACTGTTCGTGATCATTATGTTATTCTCCGTGGTCACGGGACAATTTCTAGAGCTGCTCACCTTATTTACGATTGTCTTCATTCATGAAATGGGACATGTCGTTGCGGCTCTTTTGGCTGGTGTTACAGTTAAGTCGGTTCAGCTTCTTCCGTTTGGCGGAGTGGCTGTTATTGAAGATCATGGGCGGCTTACAGCCAGTCGTGAGATCGGAATTGCCCTTGCCGGTCCACTGCAAAATGGAATTATGATCGTAATTGCTTTGGGACTTCAACAAGCCGGTTATGGCAATCAGGAATTTCTGACCTATTTTATTCATGCCAATGCCATGATTGGACTTTTTAATCTAGTGCCAGTGCTGCCGCTTGACGGAGGTAAAGTGCTTCAGGCCACTATTAGTTTAGTGCTTCCTTATTACTACACTTTGTTATGGACTGGACGGGTGAGTGTAGTCGCAAGTGTCCTTGTGATTATATATGCGCTGCTGCCTCTTGGAGCGGGTGGAGGCCTTAGGCTGAATATGGTCATGATCGGAGCTTTTTTGCTGTATTCGAATTTTACCGACCATCGTAATTTACCGTACCGGTTTGTTGCTTTTTTGATGAATCGGGAGGCTGTTTATGAGTATCATTTGCGAACAGGAAGCGTAGCTCGTCCAATAGTTGCATTATCTGCGAAACCTTTAGATGATATATTGCGTCTATTTAAACGTAATCAATATCATTTTATCTATGTGTTAAACGGTAAAGGAAATGTTGTTGCTGTTGTGCCGGAACAGCGCTTAATATCAACCTACTTCGGAATATAGTGTATTTATGCAGAGAATGTGAAGGAATGAACGAACGAAACCAGAGGTGAAGCCATGAAACAGATGATCGTTCACTGCACGCAGCACATTACCCGAATGGCTCTTCTGGAAAACGGAAGGCTGGTGGAGTACGCGGCTGAACGCGATCAGCAGCAAGGGTTGGTCGGCAGTTATTACAAAGGCCGTGTGATTAACGTACTTCCAGGTATGCAGGCTGCTTTTGTTGATATCGGACAGAAGAAGAATGCTTTTTTATATGTTGATGATGTATTGCATCCTAATTTGGATAAACAGCCTGATGTGAAGCCCTCTATCGAGACGCTTTTGCAGCCGGGACAGGATATTGTTGTTCAAGTGCGGAAAGAGCCAAGCGGCGGAAAAGGCGCGCGTGTAACGACTCATTATACGTTGCCCGGGCGCTGGATGGTGTACATGCCCTTTGCAGAATACGTCGGTGTCTCCAAAAAAATAAGCCGGGAAGCAGAGCGCAGTCGTCTCAAAGGAATCGGAGAACGTCTGCGAATGAAAGAAGAAGGGCTTATCATGCGGACAGTTTCTCAGGACGAGCCACATGAAGCTGTGGAGGGCGATCTTTCTTTTCTGCGTGCCCAATGGGAGAATATTACACGTAAAGCTCAGACGGTAGAGGCTCCCGCTTTACTACATCGTGATCTTAGTATTGTCCAACGCTTTATAAGAGATGCCTTTAATCCGCAACGGGATCAGTTGATTATTGATTCATCTGCCGCAGCTAGAGAAGCAACAGCCTTTCTGGACGACATGGCTCCTGAAGGGTACAAGCCAGTCTGTCTTTATAATGGAGCGGAGTCTATTTTCGCTGCTTATGGTATTCAGGATCAATTGCTCAAGAGCTTCAGCCGCAAAATCACGCTGGAGGGCGGAGCAACAATGATCTGGGATGAGACAGAGGCGTTAACCGTAATTGATGTCAACACCGCTCAATACATTGGCGGAGCATCGCTTGAAGAAACGGTTACCAATACGAATTTGCTCGCAGCTGAGGAGATCGGTCGTTTGATCCGGTTACGCGATACTGGTGGAATCATTATTGTCGATTTTATTGATATGGAACAAGAGCTTCACCGCAAGATGGTCACAGAGCGATTAGAGAAAGTGATCTGCAAGGATCGCACCAAAACACATATTTTGGGGTGGACAAGACTCGGGCTGCTCGAGATGACTAGAAAGAAGGCAAGGCATGATTCAGCCAGCTTTGCGCCTGTGATTTGCCAGTGTTGCGGGGGAACCGGAAAAGTTGGAGAATGGCTGGAATGAGTTGACGATAAGTCATAAGTATGATACTATCTTCAAGTATGTGTTTGATGCAGTTGATCCTGCACATGCTGTAACCGCTCCGATCGGGTACATAAGCGCAGTTCCTACGGGAATTCTGCCACCTAGACTAGGCGAGTCTGAGACATGAGGAGGTGCAAGTAAAATGTATGCAATTATCGAAACTGGTGGTAAACAATACAAAGTCCAAGAGGGCGACGTTTTGTTCATTGAAAAGTTGGAAGCTGAAGACGGCGCAAGTGTAACTTTTGACCGTGTATTGGCTGTTTCTAATGATGGTGGTCTGACTGCAGGAACTCCGCTAGTAAGCGGCGCGTCTGTAACAGCTAAAGTCGAGAAACATGGTAAAGGCGCTAAGGTTGTAGTTTACAAATACAAACCTAAGAAGAACTACCACAAGAAACAAGGTCATCGTCAACCGTACACGAAAGTAACTATCGAGAAGATTCAAGCGTAAGAAGGTGCGTTAATGATTAGCGTGCGGATTACACGATTATCGGATCTAGGAACTATCGTTGGCTTTGAGGTTAAAGGGCATGCGGGTTATGCGAAGCGTGGCGAAGATATCGTATGTGCCGGGGTATCCGCTGTAACAGTTGGAACCGTCAATTCGATTGAGACCTTGACCGGAATCTCCATGGATACATCCATGAAGAACGGATTCTTAAGTGGAACATTAAGTTCTGTTGAAGATTTCGATACTTCCGCGAAGGTACAATTGCTGCTTGAATCCATGGTCGTAATGCTGAATGATATCGCAGAATCATACGGGAAGTATATTCAAATACAGCAAGTAAATATTTAAAGAAGGAGGTTGACAACATGTTGAAATTGAATCTTCAATTGTTCGCATCGAAAAAAGGTGTAGGTTCCACAAAAAACGGACGGGATTCCCATTCCAAACGTCTTGGCGTGAAACGTGCTGACGGTCAAGCAGTAACCGGCGGTAACATCTTGGTTCGTCAACGCGGAACAAAAATTCACCCAGGAACTAACGTAGGCATCGGTAAAGATGATACTTTGTTCGCAATGGTGGATGGCGTAGTGAAGTTCGAACGTTGGGGCCGCGATCGCAAAAAAGTGAGCGTGTACCCAGTTGATGTCGCTCCGGTAGCAGCGGCACTGGAAGCGTAAGCTTACGGACCATATGAGCAAGTAGAAGCCTCCGGCATGAGTGCCGGAGGCTTTTTTGTAGAATATTCATAATTATTTGTGTTGCAAAGTTGGAATGGTTAGATAGATGTGAAAATCTCGTTATTATCTCTGGTGAACTACAGTGAACGCGTGTGTTATACTAGGAAATGGTAAATGATACTAACAAAACAAATTATCTAAACGAAGTCATGAATTTTGCGAACTGAGGGACGGGGAGAAAGAATGAAATCCTGGAAAAGTGCAATCTGGGCAGTCATGTTATCCGTAATGCTTCCTTTAGGTCTTTTGTATTGGCATACTTCTCTTCTGACGTGTCTATTACTCGGAGTCTGGGTAGTGGCAATCGTTGCTTTCAGTTTTATCTGGAGCCAGCGTCATTATGAACGGGAGCTGCGTATACAAGAGAACACTCTGCAACAGGCGGCGATTCGGACACTGAATCATCATCGACATGATTGGATGAACGATTTGCAGATTCTATACGGATATATTCAGCTTGGAAAGCCTAATAAATCCGTGGAGTGTGTGGAAAGAATAAAGGAACGCATAGCACTTGATAGTCGTATCGCTAAGTTGGGCATTCCTTCATTGGTTTTCTATATCCAATCCTTCCGAACTAACAGGTCTAGTCTGGAATTGGAAGTTCAGGTGGAGGAAGGGTTGCAGCTAGAGGACAAGCTAAATCCAGAAGCAGGAGATGAGCTGACTTCAGTGATTATGCAGACCATACGGGCTTATCAGTACAACGGGCTGGCTCCTCAGGGGGAGACGCGCAAGCTGCGCCTTGGCTTTTTTCAGGATGGAGGAGACATTCTTATCTCCTTCGAAGGCGAGGGGGAGCATGGCAATCCCGAGCTGCTCAAAGGGCAAATTTATAATATAGTACAAGGAAAAATCATGAAAGCAGAGCAGTTTAAGCCTAGCAGGGCTTATGTAGAGCTGCGATTACCGCTTGAAATGTGAGGAAGGTGAACATTTATGTTCGTAGATAAAGCTAAGATTTATGTTAAAGGCGGTGACGGCGGGGATGGTCTCGTTGCGTTTCGCCGGGAGAAATATGTACCGGAGGGTGGTCCTGCCGGTGGTGACGGAGGCCGTGGAGGCGACGTTATTTTCCGTGTAGATGAGGGACTGCGCACGTTGATGGACTTCCGTTATCAGCGCCACTTCAAAGCTGACAAAGGGATTAAAGGACGGAACAAAAGCCAACATGGAGCGAATGCGGATCATATGATCGTTCGTATTCCGCCAGGAACCATTCTGATTGACGATGATACGCAAGAGATCATTGCCGATATGACGCGTCATGGACAACAGGTTGTAGTTGCACGTGGAGGCCGTGGAGGCCGGGGTAACACCCGTTTTGCCACAGCTAATAATACTGCACCAGAGCTTGCGGAGAACGGTGAAGAAGGCCAAGAGCGTTATGTTGTTATGGAACTTAAGGTAATGGCTGATGTAGGGCTTGTAGGCTTCCCGAGTGTGGGTAAATCTACGTTGCTGTCGGTTGTGTCCGCTGCTCAGCCCAAAATTGGAGCTTACCATTTCACAACAATTACACCGAATTTAGGGGTAGTGGATGTTGGGGATGGCCGAAGCTTTGTGATGGCGGATCTGCCTGGATTAATCGAGGGAGCTAGTGAAGGCATAGGTCTGGGTCACGAATTCCTGCGTCACGTTGAACGTACGCGTATCATCATTCATGTAGTTGATATGTCTGGCTCTGAGGGCCGTGATCCCTTCGAGGATTGGGTTCTAATTAATGATGAGCTGAAGCAGTACAATGCTAGTCTAATCGATCGTCCGCAGATTGTGGCGGCGAATAAGATGGATATGCCTGAATCAGAAGAGAATCTTATTTCTTTCCGCGAACGCGTAGCTGAGGTGCGGCCGGATTTAGAAATCATGCCAATTTCATCCCTTACCCGTCAGGGTGTTCAGGAGCTCCTATATCGTGCAACGGATATTCTCGACAGCATTCCGGTTGCGCCGGTGGTTGAGGAAGTTGCTGAAACTACTGAACGTAAGGTGTATAAGCTGGAAGCAGAAGAGGATAATTCGTTTACTATTACACGTGATAACGAGGCGTTTGTGGTCACAAGCCCACGTATCGAACGTATGCTGAAGCGCATGCAGCTTAGCACACATGATGCGATTCTCAAGCTGGCACGGACTTTGCGTCATATGGGTGTAGATGCAGAGCTTCGTAAACGTGGTGCTGTAGAAGGAACGATTGTCCGTATCGCTGATTTCGAATTCGAATTCGTTGAGAACAGCAGCTACTATTAATATTTAGCTGACTATGAAGCGCCAACTATGGTTTTCCTGTAAAGGGATAGCATAGTTGGCGCTTTTTTTGTGAGGAGATCAGTAATTTTTTTCAATAAAAGAACCCAAAACACGATATATATCGTATACAATAAATATCGAAATACACTAATTCCCATTTGGGAGCGTACACGTTATTTATATATAAGATAATGAAAGAAGGAATAGCAGATGGCAATTATAGAAGTGGTGAAGTATGACGGTCCTCCAGGTATATTTGCATGGAAATATCCTAACCAGGAGCTGGGGACATGGACACAACTAATCGTTAATGAATCCCAGGAAGCGATTCTATTCAAGGGCGGACAAGCGCTTGATTCTTTTACAGCTGGGCGGCACACGCTAAGCACCGCTAATATACCTATTTTATCCAATATCGTTAATCTTCCTTTTGGTGGAAAATCACCATTTACGGCTGAAGTATGGTATGTGAATAAGACGAATTCGATGAATGTCAAATGGGGAACGAGCTCACCTTTACAGCTTCAGGATCCCAAATACAAAATTATGATTTCTGTTCGTTCTTTTGGGCAGTTTGGTGTAAAAATCGATGATCCGCGAAAATTCTTGCTGAAGCTCGTAGGGACGCTCCCGCAGTTTGATCATGAAACGCTTATCAGTTATTTCCGCGGACTGCTGATGTCGAATATAAATGAACTTATTTCTTCTTACCTTGTGCACAAGCAAATCAGCATACTGGAGATTAATGCTTATGTTGCAGAGATCTCCAAACATATTCAGGGCCGACTAGCCTCGGCTTTCTTGGATAATGGCATTGAGCTGAATAATTTCTATATTGATTCGATCAATATTCCAGAGGATGATCCGGCAACGATTCGTTTGAAGGAAGCTTTGGCTAAAAAAGCGGAAATGGATATCATGGGCTTCACCTATCAGCAGGAACGTGGTTTTGACACGATGGAAGAAGCGGCAGGTAATCCTGGCAATCTTGGAGTGGGCATGATGAACACCGGGATGGGGCTTGGACTTGGAATGGGATTTGCTGGACCCGCTATGGATATGGTGAACCGTATGACTAGAGGGATGAACTTGGATTCAGGGACTACAGTTATACGTCAAGAGCAGCGTTCCTGCTCTAAGTGTGGAGTTATGAATCCAGTAGAGGGACGGTTCTGCAGCGGTTGTGGGCAGGCGCTTGGAGGCAACCCGCAAGGTTCTCCCTCTGCGAACAAGATCAAATGTTTTGAATGCGGGCATGAACTAAATGCGGGAGCAAAGTTCTGTCCAGGTTGCGGGAATCCTTATCGTGCTTGCCCATCCTGTAAAGCAGATAATCCTGAGGGAGCGGCTTCTTGTGTCTCCTGTGGAAAAGAAATGCCTAAAGCTTGCGGTAAATGTGGGACTATGGTAGCGCCAGGGGTGAAATTCTGTCCTCACTGTGGAGACAGCATGGTGATTAAATGCAGCGGCTGTGGACATGAGCTGAAAGCTGGACAAAAATTCTGTGCAGAGTGCGGAACAAAAGCAGGCTAAGGAGGACCTAATGAACAAAAGCAGGAGATATATATACATTATTACCATCATTTATGCGGTAGCTATAGTACTGACAGTGTTCTCGTTTATTGGATTAGGTTTCTCTGACTCACTGTTTCGGTTCATAATTTCTTTATCCGCGGTTCTGCTAGCAGAAAGTGTAATCTATGGCTATTGTATTTTTTGGCTCCGAACGGCAAGTAGCATTCAGCAGACTCCGCCTGTTCTTATCAGCGGCGCAATCATTACGGGAATCTATGCAGCCATCGTATTTGTATCGGCCTTACTCTTCGATTGGCTGCTGGAGTTACCCGCCTTGTGGTACGCAGCCGAACAATTGCTGATTCTTGTGTTAGGAGCGATCACTTTGGCCGCGATAGGGCTTTACGGGTGGAATGCTGGGGCAGGGGAACAGCAAGCCAAAAGGTCTTTACAAAAGTTTCGGCGGTATCAGAACGAATTAACTGAAATGAGTGAGCTGGCTAGTAGCTGGAAGAATTCCGGATCCGAGCAGCTAGTGAACGTGTTAGATATGTTGGAGGAAAAATTTAAGTACAGTGATCCGATATCAGAACCGTCTTTATATGCTACAGAGGATATTCTGCAGCAGCAGATTTCTCTGTTACATGATCACGTGAAGCTACTGCTGGCGACCCAAGAGCCACATGAGGGCTGGCAGGTAGAAGTAAATGAGATGTCAGAGAGTATAAAGTCTACACTTCAGCGGCGTAACCGTGAATTAGCGGCACTTAAATAGGAGGAGTTTACTACATGAACAGTTTGAACCTACAAGAGCCGTCACCGCTCCCGGGAGGAAATGCAGCCGTTCCCCGGCTTAAATACGAACGTACCGGGTTTGATTATGTTATTCTCGCGGCTGCTTATCTGCTGATGCCAGTTGGACTTGTGCTTGCCTTGTTACGTTTGATGACAACGCATTACAAAAATTACCGTAGACCGACTAACCTCAATCTGCTGATGCATGTATTTATTGGTGGGTTTGTTGAACTTTCTATTGCTATGTTTTCTAGTGCGCTCAATGGGGAATTTGGAACTTCTGAATTAGTATCAACGCTTATTTTAATTGCAATCATGTTTTTGACTCCAGCTTTTATACTGGCCAGTGTGACAGCGAAAGCTAAATATACCCTTTCTAAGCTTAACACTTCTTATATAGAGCTGATTCGAAATAAGAATATCCGGCATATTGGCAGTATATCTGAACGAATAGGCCAAAGTGAAAGTGATGTACGGAGAGATGTCCAGTATCTGAAGGATAAAGGGCTGCTTGATATTGATGTCGCATTATCCGAAGGGCGCCAGACGCCAGAACCATCAGCAGCTAATCAAGGTTACCCTGAAAGTACTTCGGGCTTTGGAGGAACGGGGAGAACCCAAGCATCGGGGCAGCAGATACCTGCGCAGCCTCAGTCTCCGCCGCAACTGCCTAAGTCTATCCGTTGTCCGGGGTGCGGAGCCCAGAATACTGTGTTCCCAAGCCAATCTAAAAGCTGTGATTACTGTGGAACGAAGATCCCGTACAATTAATGCCGTCAACCAACAGATTAGCTGCATCGCATATAGGATTACATAAATAAGGGGATTAAAGACAAAATGAGTGGATTGGATATACGCAGACAGCCGCCGACATCGGGAAAACCTGTGTACAAGCATGAATATGAGCGGACGGCGTTTGATTATACGACTATTGTGTTTGCGTATGTATTTGCTCCGGTTGGCTTTATATTGGCTGCCATTCGGTTATTATCTACACATTCCAAGAGACAGCGCAAAGCAAGCAATATTAACCTGTTTTATCATGCGTGTATGGGTGCCTTTGTAGAATTGGCGATCTATTTCATTATTAGCAAGCTACTCGGTCAAATCGATTATGTCGCACTCTTGATCAGGCTGGTGATTATCTACGCATTGTTTAGGATTCCCGCCATCAAATTGTCGGTTAGGGCCGTAGGATGGAGAGAGGGATTCACCTATCTTTGCAATGACTATATCGCATTGGTTCTTGTGGACGGCATAAGGCATATCGGCAGCCTATCCGATATTCGCGGATTCAGTGAAGAGAATGTCCGCGAGGTTTTGGAATATTTAAAAGATCAGGGAGTGCTTTCTCCAGATATTGTTTATTATGAAGGACGTGTAGACAATCCATTTGTAAAATTGCCGCCGAAGCTTATTTATTCCAAACGGGCACAAGCACTGGTGCGTGCGCCTGAGAATAACCTTCGCTACCGTAACAAGCGAGACCGGACAGTGTTTGATCGAATCATCATGGCGATTGCCTATTTGTTTGCTCCGCTTGGGTTTGTACTTGCGATGCTTCGTTTTGTAAGCACTCATTATAAGAATGAGCGGAAATCATTTAACTACAAATTGCTCTATCATGTATGTATGGGAGCTTTTATGGAACTTGCTGTCCTCTTCGCCGTGGGGACCTACAAAGGGGATTTTAAGTGGTACACTTTATTGATCATTCTGGTGGTCCTCTACGTGATCTTTATAATTCCGGCGGACAGCTTTGCAGGGAGGGCTACCTTTGCAACAGAAAACTTTGATTTTCTGTGCAAGAAGTATCTCATGCTGATCGTAGTGGATGATGTTAGGCATATTGGTAATTTAGCTGATATCACGAGACAAAGTGAAGATGATGTACGTAGAGACCTACGGTATTTGGTGAGATGGGGGTTACTTGCTTCTGATCTTGTCTATTATGAAGGACGTGTTAAGCTCTTAGATAAACAACCGCCCAATCTTGTACATCCTGACCGGGCACAGCCCTCCGCGGCATCAGAGAACCAGCCATCATCTGGGCGGCAGTCATTGCCGGAGAATAGGCCTAAGCCACCTGTCCAACTGCCGAAATCCATCGTTTGTCCGAGTTGCGGTGCTAAGAGTAGAGTACTTCCAGGGCAGGATAAAATCTGTGACTATTGCGGGACGACGATTCCATACAGTTAGTGTACATACGATTGCCTTCTGCCCCCGGGAATCCGGGGGTTTTACTACACCTAACTACCCGGCCTTGGAGCATCCAGATAAAGTTATTGCATTTTACAAGCCTTTTCCGATATAATGTCCACTAAGAAAACACAAAAGTCTTTGAGGTGAGGACGTTCGTGAGAGAACGCTATTATTTGGTCCGGGAGGACATATTGCCTGATGCTGTACTTAAGACTATGCAGGTTAAACAATTGCTTGAGGCCGGGGATGCGAAGACCGTAAATGAAGGTGTAGAGCAGGTGGGATTAAGCCGAAGCGCTTTTTATAAATACAAGGATGGAATTCACTTGATCCATCAGCTCGAACGAGAGCGGATCGTTACGATTTCCATGGATTTGGAGCACGAATCTGGAATGCTTTCCAAGGTACTAGGCTCTGTAGCGGGACATGGGGCTAATGTGTTGACGATTCACCAGAGTATTCCGCTGCAAGGGCGGGCAAATGTGGTGATCTCCGTAGAAATTTCACACTTAAATGAGGAACTCGGAGAGATGCTGGATAGTCTGAAAGAGATTCCAGGAGTGAAGCGTGCTTTAATCGTTGGACAGGGATAGGAACTATATTCGTAAACTTTTAGGAGGAGACAGATGAAGCCGGTTAAAGTGGGGTTGCTGGGCCTGGGAACAGTAGGCACAGGTGTAGTTCGTATCGTGGAAGGGAATCAAGAGGATTTAAGCAGCCAGGTAGGCTCTTCAATTGTCATTGAACGTATAGCTGTGAATAATTCTAATAAACCACGCGAAATCGAGGTTGATCCTGCTAAAATAACGACAGATCCATGGGATGTGATTCGTGATTCTGAAATTGATGTCATCGTTGAAGTTATGGGGGGAATCGCGGGAACCAAAGAATATATTCTTGAAGCTTTGGAACGCGGTAAACATGTCGTAACTGCGAACAAGGATTTGATGGCGCTGCACGGCTCGGAGATTCTTGCTAAGGCGCAGGAGAAGCAATGTGATGTCTTTTATGAGGCTAGCGTAGCAGGAGGCATTCCGATTATCCGCACACTTATCGAGGGCTTTTCCTCAGATAAGATTATGAAGATTATAGGTATCGTGAATGGAACGACTAATTACATACTAACCAAAATGAGCCAAGAAGGCGCATCCTATAATGATGTGTTAAAAGAAGCGCAGGATCTGGGATACGCAGAGTCTGATCCAACCTCGGATGTGGAAGGCCTGGACGCTGCCCGCAAAATGGCGATTCTCGGAACCTTAGGTTTCCGTACTAACGTGGAGCTGCATGATGTAAGTGTGAGTGGGATTTCTCAGGTGAGTAAGGCGGATATCGCCTTTGCGAAACGTCTCGGATATGAAATTAAGCTGTTAGGCATCGCTGAACGTCAGGATGAAGAATTCAGCATCAGTGTTCAGCCAACCTTGATTCGGGCTAGTCATCCCTTGGCTTCCGTCAATGGCGTGTTCAACGCAGTTTACGTATACGGGGAAGCAGTGGGAGAGACCATGTTCTACGGTGCGGGTGCGGGCGCAATGCCAACTGCAACCTCAGTGGTAGCTGATTTGGTAGCTGTCATTAAGAACCTTAAACTAGGTGTGAATGGATTGAAGCAAAAAGTACCTTACAAGCAGAAAAAGCTTAAGAGTGATGAAGCTATTTTTTATAAAAACTTTTTGCTTCTGCATGTTGATGATAAAGCAGGGGTATTGGCTAAGATTACTCAAGTGTTTGCCGAATATGATGTAAGTTTGGATTCAGTAGTTCAGCAAGCCAATCCCAATAATCCTGATGCGGAGATCATTATTGTCACTCATAACGCTAGTAAAGCAAGCATGAACAAAGTGCTGCGCCATTTCGAGGAGCTGAAAGTCATCCGCCGGATTAAGAGCCATTATCGTGTGGAAGGTTAACCAAGCCACTGAACTAATACTTTCATATTTCAAAACATAGTAAGGAGATTGTACCTGTTATGAGTATTTACGGAAGAGCTAGGATTAAAGTGCCTGCTAGTACTGCCAATCTTGGTCCGGGCTTCGATACTCTGGGTATGGCTTTGCCGCTATATGCCTGGATTGAGATGGAGGAAGCAGAGGAGACTGTTTTTCATCTATATGGTGATGAGATGAATGGAGTGGCTCAGGATAAGAGCAATTTACTCTATAAGGTCGCTCAAATGGTATTTGCAGAGGCAGGCGTTACGGTGCCTGAATTATCGATATCCATGTACTCGGAAATTCCGCTTACGCGTGGACTCGGCAGCAGTGCCTCAGCTATTATTGGCGGAATGGCCGCAGCGAACACAATGATTGGCTCTCCGCTGGATAATGCTAAGCTGTTTGATATGGCTACCCAGCTTGAGAAACATCCCGATAATGTGGGTGCCTCCTTGTTTGGCGGCATTATTACTGCGGTGTGGGATGGTGAACATGCGGATTATGTTCGGCTAGAACCACCACAAAATCTTGAGGTGCTGGTGGTTATTCCTGAATTCGAACTGGAAACCACAAAAGCGCGGGGATTGCTTCCAACAGAAATCTCAGTTAGTGATGCTGTGTACAACATCAGCAGAACCTCTCTATTGACGGCTTCGCTGGCATCAGGCCGGCTTGACCTGCTTAGCAGAGCGATGCAGGATCGCCTGCATCAGCCGTATCGTGCACCGCTTATACCGGGCATGGAGAAGCTGCTCGCAGAAGCTCCTGAACACGGTGCTTTAGGGATCGCACTTAGCGGTGCTGGACCGACTCTGCTATGTTTAGTGGATCGCCAAGAGACCCGTAAGAGTGAGCTTGAGGCCTTCTTGAAGAATACGATGCAGGAACATGGCATTTCCGCTCGGACATGTTGGTTAACACCTTGTGCTTCTGGAGTTACTACAGAGCTGCTCGAAATAAACGAGATGCAAAACGTATCATTTTTGGATATGATAAAAGGAGTACGGTCATGAAATCAATAGCGGTATTGCCGCAGGGCTCGGTATCCCACGAAGCGCTGCTGCATTTGTTTAACGGTGAACCTGTAAAGCTTGTGCATCACAAGTTAATTTCCGATGTATTTCTCTCTACGGCGAATGGTACCACCGATTACAGCGTGATTCCGATTGAAAATACCATTGAAGGCTCAGTTAGTCTTCACATCGATTGGCTCATCAATGAAGTGGATTTGCCAATGCAGACGGAATGGATTTTTCCGTCGATACAGAATCTTATCGGTAACCCAAGGGAATTCACAGATACAGACGGCAACAAGGATTTCACCAAGATGGTAAAAATCCTTTCGCATCCAGTAGCAATGGCACAATGCATGCAATTTGTTCGTAAGCATGCCCCTTGGGCTGAACTGGAGTCGGTCGGAAGTACCTCTGAAGCTGTGGAAATCGTCAAAAACAATCCCGGTAAGGGCTGGGCTGCTATCGGTACCGCTCTTGGCGCCGCTACTCATGGGCTGGAGATTGTAGATCGGCAAATTACAGATCACAACAACAACTACACACGGTTTGTCCTGGTTGGTCCACAGAAGATAGATCTTCCGCGGAGCAGCACAGGAGTAAAGACGAGTGTTCTTGTAACGCTGCCAGAGGATTTTCCAGGTGCCTTGCATCAGGTGCTTGCTGCTTTTTCCTGGCGGAAACTGAATTTATCGCGTATTGAATCACGACCAACGAAGAAGAAGCTGGGTACTTATTATTTTTATATTGATGTGCTGGAACCGATAGAATCTGTTCTGCTGCCAGGGGCTATTGAAGAAATTAGTGCTTTAGGCTGTCAGGTAAGGATTCTGGGCTCGTATCCCACATACACCTATGAGGAAGAGAAAGCGGAGGTGCAGTAAATTCATGGCTGAGCAATGGATCTATTTGGATGGACAACACGTAACGAAGGAAAATGCAAAGGTATCCGTTTTTGATCACGGTTTTTTGTATGGAGACGGCATTTTTGAAGGTATCCGTATCTATAACGGCAATATTTTTAAATGTAAAGAGCATTTGGACAGACTGTATGATTCGGCAAAATCGATCATGCTGGACATTCCGCTAACGTATGATGAGATGCTGGAGGCTATGGCTGAAACGATTCGTCTTAATGACATGCGGAACGGTTATATTCGACTGATCGTCTCCCGGGGACCAGGGAACTTAGGTCTTGATCCACGCCGTTGTCCAAAAGCTAGTGTAATTATTATCGTTGAGCAACTGGCTATTTACCCAGAACAAGCGTATTTGAACGGACTTCGTGCAGTTTCTGTGTCCCAACGCCGTAATATTCCGGATGCACTCAATCCAAAGATCAAATCGCTTAATTACCTAAACAATATCCTAGTAAAAATCCAATCCAACTTGGCAGAAGCCGACGAAGCCATCATGATGAACGCTCAAGGTTATGTTACTGAGGGATCGGGCGATAACATTTTCATCATCAAAAATGGTGTAGTTTTCACTCCTCCATGTTACTTGGGAGCCCTTGAAGGAATTACCCGTCTGGCGATCATTGAGCTCTGCGAGAAATTAGGTATTAAACTGAAAGAAGAACCGTTCACAATGCATGATGTTTATATAGCGGACGAGGTGTTCTTCACTGGCACAGCTGCTGAGGTTATTGCTGCACGTGAAATTGACGGCCGGATCATTGGTGAAGGACAAGCGGGTCCAATCACTTTGAAGCTGCTCGAAGAGTTCCGTAATGTGGTTGATAAAGATGGCTATAAGGTTTGGGAATAAAGACTAATCATACAACGTAAATAGCATTGAATACGCATCAGAAGTCCTTTTATGCATACATGCAGAAGAAAACGGGAGTCTCCGGTTAATCTTTTCATGGATCATGAAAGGATTTTTTTTATTTCGGGGATGTCATTCGCCCATGGGCTGCATAAGATGTAGTAACGAAGGAGGCGGCTGTACCGCATATAACTTTGTAAGAGAGCAATGTTCCATGAAAAGGGTGTTTGCTTTCGAAGTCAGTTTTGCTGTGTAGCTGTAAAGAAAGCAATACTCCACAAAACTTTTAGGAGGTTAATGCTACGTGAAAATACACATTGTCAAACAAGGCGATAGTTTGTATGCATTATCGCAAAAGTACGGAGTGCCGTTACAAAAAATTATTGAAGCAAACCCGCAGATCAGTAATCCGAATGTGTTAGCGGTTGGAGACAAAGTAAAAATACCTACGGCCCCTGTATCCGTACCGGAGAACAGTGAAGTTTACTACAAGCACACCGTTAAACAAGGAGATACCTTGTGGAAATTATCTAAAGCCTGGGGAATTCCTTTGAAGGATATGGTTGAGGCCAATCCCCAACTAAAGAATCCAAATGTACTTATGTTAGGGGAAGTAGTAAATATTCCAAAAAAAGTATCCAATACCTCACCGACACAGCCTGGGTATACACCGTCTAACGCGTCAGAGAAAACGCAGGTGGGTGGCAAGGAATATACAGGTCCCAAAGAACAGCCTGCTGCTGAGGTAGTGCCTACACCTAAACCGGAAACTAAACCAGAGACCAAACCAGAAATAAAGCCAGAAGCTAAACCAGCACCTAAACCAGTGACAAATATCTCACCTAAATCTAATTCTGCACCACACCCATCGCTAAACATCGCCCCTATTAATACACAAAACATTGCACCCAATCCTGCGCCTAATATGCAAATGGAAGTTGCTCCAGTGCAAGAAATTGAAATGCAGAGTTTATTTGTTCAGATTACGGTTCCAAATCAAGAACCGATTGCTCAACAAGAAGCACCTAAAGCTGAGAAGAAAGCAGACAATGATTGCTCATGGGACAATTCCAACGGATACCCGGGCCTGGGAGGAAATCCTTATCTCTATGATTCATATCAAAATAGCCCTAATATGAACATGAACTGGGCACCAAGTTATGTTCAGCCAATGGCTTATGCACCAGAATGTATTTCACCATGTTATTTTTCGGGCAATATGTATTCTAATATGAGTCCAGAACAATGGAATCCAAATGCCGCGCCAAACATAAGCCCAGAACAATGGAATCCAAATGCCGCGCCAAACATAAGCCCAGAACAATGGAATCCAATTGCCGCACCAAACATAAGCCCAGAGCAATGGAATCCCAATGCTGCCCCTAATATGAGTCCAGGACAGTGGAATCCGATGGAGGCTAATGTTGCTGGCATGAATGTTGGCGGGGATTTCTCCCCGTATGCTGTTCCTCAATATGGAGGACAGACGCCGAACCTTCCTTGGCCAACTTGTGGGTGCGGAGGCGTGCATATTCAACCAGTGCAAACTTATTCATATGACATGCCTGTATATAACACCTATCCTGAATATGGGAATCCAAACGCTTTTTCCGCATATGGAGCAGGAATGCCTAATCAGGGAATGGTACCTACTTCTACGCTTGGAGCATTTGGTGGACCGGATAACTCTAATATTCCATCCAATCCGCAGTATCCAGGGATAGGTAATTATTCGCAGCATAATCGGGTGCCGGAAATTCAAGAACCTGAAGCGTTCGTGCAGGAATCTCCCGAAACGGCTAGAACAGAGACTGATGAGTCAACTTCTAACGCTGCTCTCAAGAATAAGGGGAGTGTAGCAAAGGAAACAGCAACAGGCAAAAAAGCAAAGACTTCAGGTCAACCTAGCAGCAAGAAAAGCAAAGCTGCTACGAAATCTCAAGGTTCAGCAGCGAGTACTAAAAAACGTAGAAATCCTTGGATTTCAAACTAATAAATTTATATATTAAGCCGTTGTTTGACTTACGTGTAGATTCTGTATCCTAAGAATCTACACGTTTTTTTATAGGTAAATAGGGATAAAAGATGTTAAATAAAGTGGGGCAAAAGCACTTATTTATAAAATATAAATTTTTAAGTATTGTTTTTATATAGGGATATATGGTACATTATAAATCCAGTCGCAAAGAGGAACTATAAAGCTTTCGGTTGGTGAGTGTTAATCTGAATTAGATTGCAAAGAACTTTAAAAAAAAGAGTTGCAATAAATCAGAAAGCATGATATATTATAAGAGTTGCTGCTGAGACATTAAACGGCGCCAACGAGAACTTGATCTTTGAAAACTGAACAACGAGTGAGTAGGAAATCACGCAAGTGAAATCCAAAATTAGAGAATTAATTTTCTCGTCAGATGTTTCAAAATGAGCATATCGCTCTTTTCAATACTAATTGGAGAGTTTGATCCTGGCTCAGGACGAACGCTGGCGGCGTGCCTAATACATGCAAGTCGAGCGGAGTTATTTTGAAAGCTTGCTTTCAAAATAACTTAGCGGCGGACGGGTGAGTAACACGTAGGCAACCTGCCCTTCAGACTGGGATAACTACCGGAAACGGTAGCTAATACCGGATAATTTCTTTTTTCTCCTGAGAGAAGAATGAAAGACGGAGCAATCTGTCACTGAGGGATGGGCCTGCGGCGCATTAGCTAGTTGGTGGGGTAACGGCCCACCAAGGCGACGATGCGTAGCCGACCTGAGAGGGTGAACGGCCACACTGGGACTGAGACACGGCCCAGACTCCTACGGGAGGCAGCAGTAGGGAATCTTCCGCAATGGGCGAAAGCCTGACGGAGCAACGCCGCGTGAGTGATGAAGGTTTTCGGATCGTAAAGCTCTGTTGCCAGGGAAGAACGTCCGGTAGAGTAACTGCTACCGGAGTGACGGTACCTGAGAAGAAAGCCCCGGCTAACTACGTGCCAGCAGCCGCGGTAATACGTAGGGGGCAAGCGTTGTCCGGAATTATTGGGCGTAAAGCGCGCGCAGGCGGCTATTTAAGTCTGGTGTTTAAACCTTGGGCTCAACCTGAGGTCGCACTGGAAACTGGGTGGCTTGAGTACAGAAGAGGAAAGTGGAATTCCACGTGTAGCGGTGAAATGCGTAGATATGTGGAGGAACACCAGTGGCGAAGGCGACTTTCTGGGCTGTAACTGACGCTGAGGCGCGAAAGCGTGGGGAGCAAACAGGATTAGATACCCTGGTAGTCCACGCCGTAAACGATGAGTGCTAGGTGTTAGGGGTTTCGATACCCTTGGTGCCGAAGTTAACACAGTAAGCACTCCGCCTGGGGAGTACGGTCGCAAGACTGAAACTCAAAGGAATTGACGGGGACCCGCACAAGCAGTGGAGTATGTGGTTTAATTCGAAGCAACGCGAAGAACCTTACCAGGTCTTGACATCCCTCTGAATCTGCTAGAGATAGCAGCGGCCTTCGGGACAGAGGAGACAGGTGGTGCATGGTTGTCGTCAGCTCGTGTCGTGAGATGTTGGGTTAAGTCCCGCAACGAGCGCAACCCTTAACTTTAGTTGCCAGCAAGTAATGTTGGGCACTCTAGAGTGACTGCCGGTGACAAACCGGAGGAAGGTGGGGATGACGTCAAATCATCATGCCCCTTATGACCTGGGCTACACACGTACTACAATGGCCGGTACAACGGGAAGCGAAGCCGCGAGGTGGAGCCAATCCCATCAAAGCCGGTCTCAGTTCGGATTGCAGGCTGCAACTCGCCTGCATGAAGTCGGAATTGCTAGTAATCGCGGATCAGCATGCCGCGGTGAATACGTTCCCGGGTCTTGTACACACCGCCCGTCACACCACGAGAGTTTACAACACCCGAAGTCGGTGGGGTAACCCGCAAGGGAGCCAGCCGCCGAAGGTGGGGTAGATGATTGGGGTGAAGTCGTAACAAGGTAGCCGTATCGGAAGGTGCGGCTGGATCACCTCCTTTCTATGGAGAATCGTTCTCTGCAATGAGAACATTCAAATCGGAAGCTAAGCTTCCAAACTCAGGTTTAGGCCTGTTACTCACTCGTTGCTCAGTTTTGAGAGTTTAAGCTCTCAAGTAAGACTTGATCCTTGAAAACTGGATACCGAAACGAATTTGCGTTTTAGAACATCTTTTAGCAACTTGTGCAAACAAGTAAATGTTATTAGTGGGATGATTCCAAAGAGAATGTCATCGTATGATATTTTTCTGCGGAAAAATCAAGGTTAAGCTAATAAGAGCACACGGAGGATGCCTAGGCGCCAGGAGCCGACGAAGGACGTGGCGAACAACGAAACTGCCTCGGGGAGCTGTAAGCAAGCTTTGATCCGGGGGTGTCCGAATGGGGAAACCCAGCTGTGGTAATTCGCAGTTACTCATTTCTGAATACATAGGAAATGTAGAGGCAGACCAGGGGAACTGAAACATCTAAGTACCCTGAGGAAGAGAAAACAATAGTGATTCCGTCAGTAGCGGCGAGCGAACGCGGAACAGCCTAAACCTAAGAGCTTGCTCTTAGGGGTTGTGGGACGTCTCACATGGAGTTACAAAGGAATATGGTAGGCGAAGAGGTCTGGAAAGGCCCGCGATAGAGGTAAAAGCCCTGTAGCCTAAACTGTGTTCTCTCCGAGACGGATCCCGAGTAGTGCGGGGCACGTGAAACCCCGTATGAATCCAGCAGGACCATCTGCTAAGGCTAAATACTACCTGGCGACCGATAGTGAAACAGTACCGTGAGGGAAAGGTGAAAAGCACCCCGGAAGGGGAGTGAAATAGAACCTGAAACCGTGTGCTTACAAAAAGTCAGAGCCCTATTAATGGGTGATGGCGTGCCTTTTGTAGAATGAACCGGCGAGTTACGTTTAACATGCAAGGTTAAGCCGAGAAGGTGGAGCCGCAGCGAAAGCGAGTCTGAATAGGGCGAATTAGTATGTGGACGTAGACCCGAAACCGTGTGATCTACCCCTGTCCAGGGTGAAGGTGCGGTAACACGCACTGGAGGCCCGAACCCACGTACGTTGAAAAGTGCGGGGATGAGGTGGGGGTAGCGGAGAAATTCCAATCGAACTCGGAGATAGCTGGTTCTCCCCGAAATAGCTTTAGGGCTAGCCTCGGTATAAGAGTAGTGGAGGTAGAGCACTGATTGGGTGCGGGGTCCGCAAGGATTACCAAGCTCAGTCAAACTCCGAATGCCATATACTTATTGCCGGGAGTCAGACAGTGAGTGCTAAGATCCATTGTCAAAAGGGAAACAGCCCAGACCATCAGCTAAGGTCCCCAAGTGTGTGTTAAGTGGGAAAGGATGTGGAGTTGCACAGACAACCAGGATGTTGGCTTAGAAGCAGCCACCATTGAAAGAGTGCGTAATAGCTCACTGGTCGAGTGACTCTGCGCCGAAAATGTAACGGGGCTAAACACACCACCGAAGCTATGGCTAGATACTATGTATCTGGGGTAGGGGAGCGTTGTGTAGGGGTTGAAGGTGTACTGAAAAGAGCGCTGGACACTACACAAGTGAGAATGCCGGTATGAGTAACGAAAAGATCAGTGAGAATCTGATCCGCCGAAAGCCCAAGGTTTCCTGAGGAAGGCTCGTCCGCTCAGGGTAAGTCGGGACCTAAGGCGAGGCCGAAAGGCGTAGTCGAAGGACAACAGTTTGAAATTACTGTACCACCGTAATCCGCTATGAGCGATGGGGTGACGCAGGAGGGTAGTGACGCGGACTGATGGATGTCCGTCTAAGCAGTGAGGCTGATGTGTAGGCAAATCCGCACATCATTAAGGCTGGGCTGTGATGGGGAGCGAAAATTATAGTAGCGAAGGTCATGATCTCACACTGCCAAGAAAAGCCTCTAGCCAGGAGAAGGTGCCCGTACCGCAAACCGACACAGGTAGGCGAGAAGAGAATTCTAAGGCGCGCGGAAGAACTCTCGTTAAGGAACTCGGCAAAATGACCCCGTAACTTCGGGAGAAGGGGTGCCCCGGTAGTGTGAATAGCACGAGGGGGCCGCAGTGAAAAGGCCCAAGCGACTGTTTAGCAAAAACACAGGTCTGTGCGAAGCCGCAAGGCGAAGTATACGGGCTGACGCCTGCCCGGTGCTGGAAGGTTAAGGGGAGTGGTTAGGGGTAACCCGAAGCTATGAACCGAAGCCCCAGTAAACGGCGGCCGTAACTATAACGGTCCTAAGGTAGCGAAATTCCTTGTCAGGTAAATTCTGACCCGCACGAATGGCGTAACGACTTGGGCGCTGTCTCAACGAGAGATCCGGTGAAATTTTAATACCTGTGAAGATGCAGGTTACCCGCGACAAGACGGAAAGACCCCATGGAGCTTTACTGCAGCTTGATATTGAATTTGGGTACGATCTGTACAGGATAGGTGGGAGCCGTAGAAATCGGAGCGCAAGCTTCGGTGGAGGCGCCGTTGGGATACCACCCTGATCGTATCTAGGTTCTAACCTAGTACCCTTACCGGGTACGGGGACCGTGTCAGGCGGGCAGTTTGACTGGGGCGGTCGCCTCCTAAAGAGTAACGGAGGCGTTCCAAGGTTCCCTCAGAATGGTTGGAAATCATTCGCAGAGTGCAAAGGCATAAGGGAGCTTGACTGCGAGACCTACAAGTCGAGCAGGGACGAAAGTCGGACTTAGTGATCCGGTGGTACCGCATGGAAGGGCCATCGCTCAACGGATAAAAGCTACCCTGGGGATAACAGGCTTATCTCCCCCAAGAGTCCACATCGACGGGGAGGTTTGGCACCTCGATGTCGGCTCATCGCATCCTGGGGCTGAAGTAGGTCCCAAGGGTTGGGCTGTTCGCCCATTAAAGCGGTACGCGAGCTGGGTTCAGAACGTCGTGAGACAGTTCGGTCCCTATCTGTCGTGGGCGCAGGAAATTTGAGAGGAGCTGTCCTTAGTACGAGAGGACCGGGATGGACGTACCGCTGGTGCACCAGTTGTTCCGCCAGGAGCATGGCTGGGTAGCTACGTACGGACGGGATAAGCGCTGAAAGCATCTAAGCGTGAAGCCCCCCTCAAGATGAGATTTCCCAATTAGTAAGACCCCTTGAAGACGACGAGGTAGATAGGTTGGAGGTGGAAGTGCAGTAATGCATGGAGCTGACCAATACTAATCGGTCGAGGGCTTATCCTATACTTAGAATGCAGATTCGTTTCGGATTCAGTTTTCAGGAATCAAGCTCAGATTTATATAGTCCAAGTGACTGTATGATGATGAATTTGTTTTCAGCATTTGGCGATGCTGAGACCTGAATAATGCATTTGTACCGCAAATGCCCGTTTGGTGGCGATAGCGGAGGGGTTCCACGCGTACCCATCCCGAACACGACCGTTAAGCCCTCCAGCGCCGATGGTACTTGGACCGAAGGGTCCTGGGAGAGTAGGACGTTGCCAAGCACGCAAGACCACTGTTGAGTAATCGACAGTGGTCTTTTTGTTGTGCGATATTTAGCAGCTTATTATAAGGATAGGCAATCACTGTGAAGTGGTTTTTGAATGAAAATTAGTTCATGGAGGCAAATGATCATGATTATATGGATAAATGGTGCTTTTGGTTCAGGGAAGACACAAACCGCATATGAAATGTATCGAAGAAAAACATAGCTAGCGAATATGATGGAATAATTATCGTGCCTATGACCCTAATGAATCCGGATTATTGCAGGGAAATCATAGGCAAGTTAATTGATGGAGGTATAGAGCTTTATCATTTTAGTTTGTGTGCCTCCCGAGAGACCTTGCTTAAGAGATTAAGCGTTAGAGGTGAAGGAAAAGACTCTTGGGCTGCTCAGCAGATCGACAGGTGCATCACAGGGCTTGATCACGAGGTGTTTAAGCAGCATCTAGACACGAATGATAGAACTACGGGTGAAATCATTGAGATAATAGCTCAAAAGCTTCATATCAATCTATTACCTAGTGAAGAGTAAAAAGAAAAATAATCAATTTAGGTATTGCTATACTTAATAATACATGATATAATCTTTTTTGTTGTCAAAACAATTTGTTTTTAAAACGGCCCGTTGGTCAAGGGGTTAAGACACCTCCCTTTCACGGAGGTAACATGGGTTCGAATCCCATACGGGTCACCACTTCTTCTTGAAACAGCATCAGACTTCTAGAAAAAATGGTTGCATTACAGATTTGATTATGTTATGATAATTAAGTTGCTTCTTTACATGGAGGCTTAGCTCAGCTGGGAGAGCATCTGCCTTACAAGCAGAGGGTCGGGGGTTCGATCCCCTCAGCCTCCACCATAACACATCCCCAAAAGTGAAGTTAATGCTTCACTAAGGATTCCGGATACTTTCCGAGGAATCCAAGGGAATTAATACTTTTTTACTAACGCGGGGTGGAGCAGCCCGGTAGCTCGTCGGGCTCATAACCCGAAGGTCGCAGGTTCAAATCCTGCCCCCGCAACCAATTTTCATTAAGCAATTATTCTTCTGGAACCGTGGTGTAGTTGGCCTAACATGCCTGCCTGTCACGCAGGAGACCGCGGGTTCGAATCCCGTCGGTTCCGCCATTTTCTTGCTTTATGAGCCATTAGCTCAGTTGGTAGAGCACCTGACTTTTAATCAGGGTGTCGAAGGTTCGAGTCCTTCATGGCTCACTTCTTTAGTGAGTCGGACATCAATACATACCGTGTGCGGACGTGGCTCAGCGGTAGAGCATCGCCTTGCCAAGGCGAGGGTCGCGGGTTCGATTCCCGTCGTCCGCTCCATATAAATTTTGCGCCCTTAGCTCAGCTGGATAGAGCGTTTGACTACGAATCAAAAGGCCGGGAGTTCGAATCTCTCAGGGCGCGCCATATTTTAACTTAATACTTTGCCGGTGTGGCGGAATGGCAGACGCGCTCGACTCAAAATCGAGAGGGAAACCGTGGAGGTTCGAGTCCTCTCACCGGTACCAACTAAATCAACTCAAAGTTCATTAGATACTATATCTGATGAACTTTTTTGTTTGTTTTTTTACAATTCCGTTCATGCCTGTGCCGGAAAACTTTTGATACATCCTTCAAGTATGAATAAGAAATTGGACTTAGTTGTACCCAGAAAGATTAATGTAAGAGGATATGTGAATGAGATAGAGGCATTCCTGAGGAAGCTCCACTTCGAAAGCTATAAGCAATCATGATACTAAACAGCGATTGACAAAATAGAGGAACTACCTAATACTAATTGATAATCATTATCATTTATTGTGAAATATAATTAATTCAAATAGATTGTGGAGCAGATCGGAGTGTATTGCAAAGATGAGGCTGGAAGATCATATTTTCGCATGGAATTATGCCGCTGTTAAAGTACTTGATATTCGACATGCTGTGATGAAGCCTGGGGACAAGCTGCAAGGCTATGTATTACCAGCATGTGGATTTATCTACTGTGTGCGGGGTACGGCCAGCTTGAATCTCAACGGTATAGATTACGACGCAGACCGTCACTTTATTGTGCATGGTGGCAAGGGTATGAGACTAAGTATAGAGACAGGGAGGTTGTTTGAATACTATTTATTATTCTATAGAGCCTCCTTGCCAGGAAGAAAGGATTTAGCAAGACTTTTAGAACGCAGCAATCCATTTCGGATGCAGTATAGCTTCGAGTCTTTGGAGCCTTTACCACTGCACTATCAACTAATGGCAATGGAACAACTTTGGGCACAAGGAAGCCAATTGGAAAGAATTCAAGTTAAAGGCTTGTTCTATCAGTTTATACATGAGTTATTAAAGCAGTTCACAAAGGATGGAATTAACCTCAGGCAACCGGATGTCATTGGGCAGGTTGTCCGTTATATTGAGGAGCATTATCGTCATAATTTATCACTAGAATCTATAGCGGAGCAATTTAATTACAGCCCTCGTCATTTATCAACGCGTTTTAAAGGGGAGACGGGGTTCAGCTTGATTGAATACTTGATACGATTCCGGCTTAAACATGCAGAAGAGCTATTACGATGTACCGATGCTCCACTTCGCGAAATTGCAGAAGAAGTTGGATATAGCGATGTATATTACTTCAGTCGTGTGTTCAGTAAATACAATGGTCAATCTCCCATCCGGTTCCGCAAGGAAAGCAGGCAGGTGAGCTCATCGGACAATCGTCCATTTACCACCGCCAAATTCTCCATTGGCGAGCACATATCCTCCCGATATAATGTTATTGAGTATGATAATCATTATCATTACTATTATCAAAATGAAATAACCGGAGGGTCTTCACCTATGAGATTAACAAAGACGTCAAGTTTTATTGTAGCGATGTTGCTTAGCTTTACCTTGCTATTAAGTGCATGTGGATCTGCAAGTGTTGGTTCTAATGCCACAAATTCTAATGGATCCAAAGCTTCTGAAGTTACATCATCACCAGCAAATAATTCAACTGCAATTGACAATGCCAATAAGGAGGCTCAGACAAGAACTATCTCTACAATAAAGGGAGACATTGTTGTTCCAGCTAATCCAAAGAGGGTTGTCGTGTTATACCTTCAAGGGGATCTTGTGGCCCTCGGCATTAAGCCAGTAGGGACTTCGAGTGTCTTTGAAGGAGCGGCCTTTGCAGAAGAGCTGGGGGGGATTGAAGATCTAGGTTCATGGTATGAGCCTAATCCAGAGGCTATTATGGCAGTAAAGCCGGACTTGATCATAGCTGCTTCTGAAGAAACTTACGAAATCCTTAAGGATATTGCACCGACCGTTCCAATTCCTTATGAAAAAATGGCGACGGATGAACGTGTAATGAAGATTGGCGAGGTATTTGGCAAGGAGCAGGAGGCACAAGCTCTATTAGATAATTTCCACGAGAAGTTGGAGAAGAGCAAGCAGCAGCTTGATGAACTTGGAATTTTGGATAAGACAGTAACCATTATCGAAGGCGGCAAAAAAGAGATGGCGGTGATCGATAGCAAGCTTTATGGAAGGGGCTCTCAGATCATTTATGAATATTTAGGGCTAAAAGCACCAGAGATTCTTCAGAAAAAGATTGATGGCAGAGAGAAGGCTACTGGAGGGTTTGTTTCCTTAGAGGTGTTACCTGAGTATATAGGAGACTTCGTGTTCCGCTCTGTATGGGATGGGGCTGATGATTTGTCGGACAATCCAATTTGGAACAGCATTCCAGCAATCAAAGAAGGTAGATTGATCGAAATTGGGTTTGATTTTTCATATTATTCCGATATCTTCTCTCTTGATAAGCAGCTAGATTTTGTAGTTGAGAAGCTAGTGTCAGCGTATGAAAAAAAATAGAAAGCTAGATGATAGAACAACCGTTATCCCTGATTTAAGAGGGAAATCGTATTTCGGTCTGTTTCTACTCCTAGGGATACTGCTGCTGCTGCTTTCAGTAGCAGCTTCTATCTCATTTGGCTCTGCTTCTATGAGCCTGAAGATGGCATGGACAGCGATTTTTAATTTTGATCCTGAACTGACCGAGCATCAGATTATTCATGCCCTTCGTATTCCGCGTACAGCAGCTGATATTATTGCAGGTATGTGTCTCGCGGTAGCAGGAGCGGTTATGCAGGGCTATACGCGAAATCCCTTAGCAGATTCCGGATTAATGGGAGTAAATGCAGGAGCAGCACTTGCAATGGCCGTTACACTGGTTTTTCTTCCAGGACAACTGCAGACAACAACCTTGCTGGTTAGCTTTATTGGCGCAGGACTTGGAGCAGGATTAACGTATCTTGCCGCTTCATTGAATCGTTCAGGAATGACACCTCAACGACTGGTGCTAGCTGGAATATCAATTACAATGCTATTTGGAGCTGTGGGGTCATTTATCTCATTAAACTATGGAATTGGTCGTGCCCTTGCTTATTGGACTTCGGGTAGTGTGGCTGGAGCAACATGGGTGGAAATTAGGCTAGTTATACCTTGGTTCTTAGGTGGACTGGCTTTGTCACTATTCATTGCACGCTCTATCACTGTTTTAAACTTGGGGGAAGAGATTGCGAAAGGCTTCGGGCAACGGATCGTTCTCGTTAAGATGATAGCTACGCTTGCGGTCCTTTTACTAGCGGGTGTAGCTGTTGCACTTGTAGGGCCAATCGGCTTTGTAGGGTTGATTATTCCGCATATTATGCGTTTTTTTGTAGGTGTAGATTATCGTTATATTATTCCGGCATCAGCCATTTACGGCGGCGCACTTATGGTTGTAGCGGATATCGCAGGAAGGCTGATTAATCGTCCGGCAGAGACAGCACTGGGCATTATTTTTGCAATGATTGGTGTTCCTTTCTTCTTGCTAATTGCGAGCAAAGAGAGGAGAGCCTTCAAATGAATGTTGTTAAATCGCATAAGGCTACAATATGGATTCTATCTCTTTTAATACTGCTTATTGCAGGAGCTATTCTTAGTCTTAATATGGGAAAGGTGTCCCTCAATCCACTTGAAGTATTTCAAGTATTGCTTGGACAAGGTCCAGAGGAGCATAATCTCGTTGTTTATAAGTTTCGTCTTCCTCGGATCGTATTAGCGATACTTGTTGGATTTGGGATGGCACTGGCAGGTGCAGTTATGCAGGCTTTGCTGCGCAATGATCTGGCTGATCCCGGCATGCTTGGTATTAGCTCAGGTTCAGGTCTTATGGTGTTGCTGATTATCTCAACGGTAAGCATTCAAGGCGCCGCTATAACATTATTACTGCCGTCTATGGCATTCTTAGGTGGTCTGCTGGCAGCAGCTCTGATCTATGTTCTAGCCTATAGAAAACGTCGTATGATTTCTTCTACACGACTTATCTTGACTGGTGTTGCGATCAATATGGGGTTTAGTGCGCTGTCGCTATTCCTGACTTTAAAGCTTGATGACCAGAAGTATGAGTTTGCGCAGCGTTGGCAAGCAGGATATTTATGGGGGGACAAGTGGTCTTATATCAGCTTGTTGGCACCTTGGGTATTGCTGCTATTCGTATATATTCTTTCTAATTTCAGGACATTGAACGTCTTGGTGCTAGGCAACGAAATTTCGATAGGATTAGGAGTCGCTGTAAAGAAGAAATTTTTGCGCTTGGCAATTGCGGCTGTAGGCATAGCTTCTGGCTGTGTAGCGCTCGGGGGCTCGATCTTCTTTATTGGATTGATTAGTCCGCATGTGGCTCGCAAGCTGGTAGGTCACGACTACAAAGTGCTTCTACCTACTTCAGCGCTTATTGGTGCACTATTGCTGCTTGTAGCGGATACGATTGCTCGAACGGTCAGCTTTAAGTCAGATATTCCCGCAGGAATTATTGTAACAATGCTGAGTGTGCCTTACTTCCTATATCTATTGATGCGTTCAAAATAAATATCGATAGGTTCGAGCCTCTCACCGTATACTAAAAAGGTCTATAAGATTGCTTAATAAGCGATTTTATAGACCTTTTTCATTTTCAGAGCTTATTAAATTCCAGAAAAGTTTGATAAATATAAAAAAAATCCCCTTTCTCCTATCTTTAATAGAAAGGAAGGACTGTTCCCTATCTCGTTAATTGATCAAGATACCGGTGTGGCAGGAACTATATATCTTACCAGTAAAGATGAAGGAAACACTTGGGTTTATGATGAAGCTTATGATAAGCTTCTAAATCCTTTTTTTACAGGGGACCATAAAAAGAACAATTTCGACTTGAAATAGATTATTGTTATATGAAATATCTACTAAGCCATTACTATCCTCAACGACCTTCTGGATACTTTTTAAGCCTATACCATGACCGGATTTATTAGTTTTTGTGGAGCAGATGTCGCCAAAACGATTCGTATGAATTTCATTCACATAAGGATTCTGAATCCGGATGAACAAGCTTTCATTAAGATAATGCATATGTATGGTTATATAGCACTCTTCATTTCTTTTATCGCAACAAGCTTCAATGGCATTGTCCAGTGCATTTCCTAAAATCACACTGATAACTGTGGTGTCGAGCGTCAGTTGTGCAGGGATGTTCAAGTCTAACTTGAAGGGGATCTGATGCTTTTCAGCGACCTGCTGCTTGTAGTTGATAATGGAATCAATAATCGTATTCCCGCTATTGCTAACGCCTATTGGGTTGTCTATTTGCCCCAGTAAGTTGTCCAACTCATTCAGATTGGCATCTTCACCGGATTGTACCTTTGCGCGTAAACCTATGAGAATATTTTTAATATCATGCTGGAACTTAAAAGATTCTTCCTGTATTTCTTTTGTCAAAAGATATTGATTTACATAGTAAGCATTTTGTTGCTCAAGTAAATAACTTTGGTTCTGCGCAGATTGGATAACTAACATACGGTCACATAAGATAAATATCAATAAATTTATGATGAGTAGTCCTGTGGACAGGATTGGAACAAGGGTAGGGAAGGACTGCATATAAAGGCTGGATGCGAAGCTGTAGATCCCTAGTGTGCTTATAGAAGGGCAAATAAATAATAGAACCCAATACCATTTAGATAACCCGCCATTTCCAAAGGCTTTAGCTACGCGCACGGATACAAAAGCTAATATAAACATCAGCAGCTTGGAAAGAAACTGGTTCAGAATATATCCCTTTGTCGAGTAAAATAGGGGCAGTGATAACTCACTAAGCGTAATAAGCGCAACCAGAAAAAGAGCGGCAACGATCCGCCATTTGATATTTCCATTGTAAAAAAAAGATAAGAGAGCAATCAGGCCAATATTGAGTGTGAGTAGGATTGAGCCTGGCAGTGAGCTATAGTGCAGAAAGACAATACAGAGGAAATATAGAGAGTACAAGATAACAAGATTGGCTTTGGTGGTAAGTCGGCTAACGAAACAATGGCTGTAGAAGTAATGAATGATGATAGGTAAAAGTGGAAGCGTTACTAGATAGAATAACTCCTCCAGAAAGATATTATCCAACAAGACTCCCCCTGAATTTCAGATATTTTTTCTTAAAATCGGCACTGTATTTTGCACTAATGGGTAAGGCTTCACCATTTAGGAGAATTACTCCCTGGTTACTGATTTCTTTAATAAAGTAAAAGTTAACGATGTAGGATTGATGGATTCGGACAAAATCGCTCACAGGAAGCTTCTGCTCTTCCTCGTTTAGTGTACTGTAGTAGTCGAGTTGATCGTTGCAGGAATAAAGAATAATTCTCCGCCGGTTGCTTTCCAGATAGATGATATTTCGATAGGGGATTAGAATTTCTTTTCCTTTTTGCTGTAGTGATAAGAAGTTTTTTTTGCCTTGCTGCAGCTTGCGAATTACTTTTTCAATCGTAGAAATCAGTTTTTGCTTAAATATCTCTGAATCGATAGGTTTCTTGATAAATCCCGAGGGCTGAACATCGAAGAGTTGCAGATGATATTCATCATGACTAGAGACATAGATAAGCTGCACTAGATCATTTTCATCATTTCCCCGCAGTACATACCCAGCTTTTATTCCATCCATATCCGCCATTTCAATGTCCATAAAAATAATATCAAACGCGCAGGCCTCTTGAATGGCCTTAGTGAAGCTTTCTCCGGAATAAAAGATCGACACCTCTATTTTCCTTGTGAAATTCCTTTGAGTCTCCAGAATAAGTCTCTCTATTAATTCAGTAGTGGGAAAGTCATCATCACAGACAGCAATACGTATCACTTTATCATTCCTTTCGACAAGAATTGTCCAAAATATCCGGGAATTTGTCGACCATATAAGTCACATTATACAAATCCTTCTTAATAATTACATTAACTAACTTGATTGTTACAGTTTGAATGTAGAGTTCATGGCAACATGTTAGGATGTGGAAAAGTGAAAAGAGGAGTGTTTGATTTGACTCAAACGATCTTTGAGGCCAAAGGTTTAAGCAAACAATACGGAGAGTCTTTTGCTCTTCAGGATGTCTATATGACGATTGGGGTAGGAGATATTTATGGGTTTGTTGGCGAAAATGGGGCAGGTAAAACTACATTAATGAAAATAATAGGCGGATTGGTACATCCGACACATGGCGAAATCTCTCTTTTTGAAAAAAAGGACACAAAAGCTGTTCACGAGGCGAGGCGAAAGGTTGGATTTCTAATTGAAAGGCCAGCGCTTTATCCTAATCTAAATGCGAAGCAAAATCTTACGTTTTATTGCCGTGCGTTTGGGATTAAGGATAAGAGCAGAATTGCGGAAGTATTGCAGGCAGTTTCTCTGGCAGATGCCGGTTCTAAGCTAACCTCAGAATACTCCCTTGGGATGAAACAACGTTTAGGTCTGGCTATTGCTCTACTTAACGATCCCAAATTTCTGGTATTGGACGAGCCTATTAATGGTCTTGATCCGTCAGGCATTGTTGAAGTGCGAAAGATCCTGGAGAAGCTATCCAAAGAACAAGGAGTGACTATATTAATCTCCAGTCATATTTTAAGTGAGTTGCAGCTACTTGCGACCCAATACGGTTTTATTCATAAAGGAAGGTTAATCAAAGAAGCTTCTGCGGAGGAACTCTTACATACGGCGGAAACAAAAATCTGTATTCGAACGGCTGATCCCGCAGCGACACTTCAGATTTTGAAAAGTGAACTCCAACTAGAAACCATTACGATCAGCGAAGCTGGAGAAATTCAAATTCCTAAAGAGAGTACAAATCTGGAAGAGCTGATGTCTTTTTTTCTAAAGCGGGGCATCCATATTGAAGGGATTAACCTGTCGGCTCCAAATCTTGAGAACTATTATATGGATCTAATTGCTGGAGGTAACGAATGAGGAATTTTCTTAAGGCTGAAGCTTATTATGTAACCAAGGATCCCATGTTCAAGGGGATAAGTCTTCTTTTGCTGTTTGGAAGTGCCTTATTACTGGTTTGGATGGGGGTACAAGTAGGATTTGATATAGATGGTCCTTTAGAGCCTTTAATCACTAGCATTCAGTTATCTTTTTTTCTGTATTTTATCATCCCGATTTACGTTTGTTTTTTTGCTACCGAGGGATTTGAGTATGGGTCGGTTCAAACCATTATCGCTTCGGGTCAGAGCAGGTCATTATATTTACTGGGAAAATATCTGACCGAATTAAAAGTTGTATTATGGTGGGTAATTCAATTTTTTGGTCTTTTTTATGTATTGTATATGCTGGCAGCGCTTGTTACGGGTTCCCATATCGGAAATGAAAGCTTAGAGGGGAAGTTTATCGTTGCTATGGGGGCTATTGGATTCAATATTTTGTATCTCGCAGCTTATTCCGCTGTCGTGCTGTTGTTAGGAGTATTGATGAAAAAATCGGCTACCGCTGTTATTGCCACGTTTGTTTTTGTATTTGGCGATTTTCTGCTCAGTGGTTATCTGAAAGACTCTTCGTATGTATATCTGAGAGTGATTTCTGAAAATACGCTAACGACGCAAATTTTTAAATTCTCTGCTGTAAATTCACATGAAATATATACCCTAAACGAGGGTGTTCGTATGATCCTAATCCCTGTTGTAATCATAGGAGTTTGCTTGAGCGTTGCTTTAATTTCTTTTGAAAAGAGAGATGTGCATCTATAGAGAGGAAGGATGGATTATGAAAAAGGATAACAAAAGAATCACTATGATCTTAAGTATTTCGGTAGTAGTTATAATTTTTTGTGTTCTTTTTGTGAGTATACGAATATCTTGACGCTGTCTATCTAGTTTTACTAGAACGTGAGGATTGAATCGCTCTCTGGTAAAAAAGCCACGGCGTACGTTAATAACGTACCTCGTGGCTTTAGGTGTTTATGGAAGGACATTGCCGGCAGCACGGTAGATTTCATACCATTCTTGCCGAGTGAGAGTAATATTGGAAGCTTTGGCAATATCACGCAAGCGCTGCGTATTAGTTGTGCCAACGACAGGCTGCATATTTGCCGGATGTCTGAGAATCCATGCGATGGCAATCGCTGTATTGGTTACGTCTTTTTCAGCTGCTAAGCGGTTAATGACCTCGTTCAATTCAGGGAACTTATCGTTATCTAAGAATACGCCTTCAAAGAAGCCATATTGGAAAGGCGACCAAGGCTGAATGGTCATGTCATGCAGGCGACTGTACTCCAAAATCCCGCCATCATGAACAACTGAACCGGAGTTAGTCATATTCACATTGAAACCTGTATCAATCATGCCAGTGACCATAATGCTCAATTGCAGCTGGTTGAACAGCAGCGGTTGCTTTACATTTTTCTTAAGCAGCTCGATTTGCAACGGGTTCTGATTGCTGACACCAAAGTGTTTGACCATACCTTTGCTTTCCAGAATATCAAAAGCCTCAGCGACTTCTTCTGGCTCGAATAGCGTATCAGGACGGTGAAGCAGTAGGACGTCGATATAGTCTGTTTTCAAGCGCTTAAGGCTGCCTTCCACGGATTGCAGGATATGTTCCTTGGAGAAATCAAAAAAACCGTTGCGGATTCCGCATTTGGTTTGGATCATCATTTTATCACGCATACCCGGATTGTTCTCCAGTACACCTGCGAATACTTCCTCGGCTTTGCCAGCTGCGTAGATGTCGGCGTGGTCAAAAAAGTCTATTCCGAGCTCGAGGGCACTATGTACATGTGTATCTGCTTCTTTTGCAGATAAATCAGCAATCCGCATACAGCCAAGCGAAATTTGTGACACCTCAAGTGCGCCGTTTGCTACACTAATTTTTTTAACCAAAAGTGACTCACTCCTTCGAATGTTAGTAGAACATGCAGTATTCAATCAAACCATATCATAAAGAGGGGAGGTAAGCCAATGTCTATCTAAAAGAGAAAGAGGTTATCTCATCAGTAGAATTCACTACTTCAGAGATAACCTCATTTGTCTATAAATCAGTTATTAATACATATTTGGAATGTCGACATTAGGATCAATATCAGCTTCGTAGTCTACACCCTCTGTTCTAAAACCAAACAGGTTAAAGAAATCTTGGCGGTAGCCTTCAAGATCAGCAAGCTCACCTGCATTGTCGGTTGTCAGCTCGTCCCAACGTTTCATAACCTCAGTCTGAACATCCTCACGCATTTCCCAGTCATCAATTCGGATCAAGCAGCCTCCGTCAGCAGTAGCTTCGTCCCCACTGTAAAGATGCTCAGAGAATAAACGGTACATTTGTTCAATACAGTTCTCGTGCAGCCCTTTTTCCTTCATTACTTCATACAATGCAGAGATATAAAGAGGGACTACAGGAATCGCGGAGCTGGATTGGGTTACCAGAGCTTTGTTCACGGAAACAAAAGCACGTCCACCTTGAGTGGACAGGCGATCATTCAGTTGGATCGCTGTTTGTTCCAGATCATGTTTGGCTTGACCAATCGTTCCGTCGCGATAGATAGGGTGAGTGATTTCAGGCCCGATATAGGAGTAAGCAACGGTTGTAGCTCCATCGGCAAGCACGCCAGCTGCTTGAAGCTGATCGATCCACATTCTCCAGTCTTCGCCGCCCATAACTGCGATGGTCTGACGTACTTCCTCTTCTGAAGCAGGCTCAATAGTGGTCATGGAAACTTCACCTGTGTGGAAGTTCAAGGTTTTGTTCGAATAAGCGGTTCCCACCGGTTTAATGACGGAGGAGAAGGTTTCTCCTGTTACCGGATGAGTGCGGCGTGGTGAAGCGACACTATAGACAACTAAATCAACTGTGCCATATTCAGCTTTAATCAATTCAATGGTCTTCTCTTTGATAGCATCGGAGAAGGCATCGCCAACTATGCTGTGAGATTTAAGTCCAAGCTGCGCTGCTTGTTGTTCAAAAGCTGCGGAGTTGTACCAGCCAGCAGAAGCTGTACGTTGACCTTCAGCAGCTTTATCAAAGAAAACACCAATAGTGTTGGCGCCAGCACCGAAAGCGGCTGAAATTCTGGAAGCTAGTCCGTATCCGGTAGAAGCGCCAATGACTAGTACATTAGCAGGTCCCTCAATATTCTTTTGTGCTTTTACATATTCAATTTGTTGTTGTATTTGTTTGGCGCATCCCTCTGGATGGGCTGTTGTACATATAAATCCGCGAGTTTTAGGTTGAATAATCATCAAGGAATTCCCCTTTTTATAAAAATTAAAGTCCAATGTTACTTCAGAGAAAGTATAGCAAACAATATTTACTAATACAAAGAATTTAGGATATTGGAGAAGAATGACTGCTCTCCACTACGATCGACTGCCATCCGCTGCCGCTTACGGACCCAGATGACGTTATATGCAAATTTATCGCCTTTTCAGCAGGGTTTCGGACCCCAGAGACGTTATTGCTTAGAAAAAGGTTCATATTAGGTGTATTTTGTGCCAATAGAGGCTATGAGGTCCGTTGGAATTCCAAATGTGCAATAATGCTGCGTTACGGGTCAACTGTGTCCGATGGGGGCATTGTGCGGGGAGCTGTGATAGGTCGACCGAACGTACGAAGGAAATAAAACGAACGAATGACGAATCTTACGAATCGTGGCAATCGAACTATCTAACCCGAATCATCCGATGAACCCAAGCACAAAAGGGACTGCCCCAGCAGCCATTTCGTGGCCATGGGACAACCCCTTAATCTAATGAGGCTAGATTACGCCTTAAATATGGAATCTATAGTTTTGATCTCTTCTGGTGTCAGCTGCACCTTCAGCGTCTCTAAGTTGGAAACGATCTGCTCAGGACGTTTGGCGCCCGGAATAAGCGCATCTATGGAAGGTACGGTCAAATACCAGGCAAGTACGACATGTGCGACTTCGACACCTTTGGCATTGGCAATCTGACGAACCTTGTCCACCTTCTCCAGATTCTTGGCAAAGGTCTCCCCTTGAAATAGCGGGTCATTTTTTCTAATGTCGCTGAATGTATCGCCTTGCTTATATTTGCCGCCCAGCAGACCCGACGCAAGTGGGAAATAGGGCACGAAAGAAATGCCATGCTCCTGCGTATAAGGCAGCAAATCTTGTTCCGCATCACGATGCAGCAGATTGTAGTGGGATTGAAGAACATCCACATGACCGTCTTTGTTGGCTTCTTTCAGCTGATCAATGGAGAAGTTAGACACCCCGATGGCTCTAATCTTCCCTTCATCCTTCAGCTTCTTAAGTTCACCTACAGCTTCGTCCTTAGGTGTGCTTTCATCAGGGAAATGAATATAGTAAAGATCAATATAATCGGTCTGGAGGCGTTTCAAGCTGTCTTCTACAGACTGTCTTAGAAAGGCTGGAGAGTTGTCGAGTGTAATCTTGTCACCGGTAATCACGTGAGCGCCTTTAGTAGCAATGACCACATTGTCGCGGCCGCCTCTTTCCTTCAGCACTTCGCCAATCAGTTCCTCGGATCTTCCTGGTCCATAAATAAAGGCGGAATCAATAAAATTAATCCCATGATCCAGAGCGCTGCGCACAATATTTCTGCCGGTTTCATCATTTAAACCCGGAAATAAATTATGCCCGCCAACAGCATTGGCACCCAGACCCAGCGGGAGAACCTGCAGATTGGTTTTTCCTAAAGTTATTTTATTAGCCATAATCAATAGTCAGCTCCTTAAAATATAATACGTACTATATTAAGTATAGAGAATAACTCGGGTCAGGACAAATTTTGCCTTCCAGCTTTATACATGAATATTTAAACCGGATAAGTTATGATAGTAAGAAAAATTTTATATTCGCGTTCGTGCAATCATGATGAGGAGAAGGAGGTCCGTCTTATGCTAGTCATTAATCAAAATGAAGTGGCCGAACTGTTAGCTATGGAATCTTGCATCTCCGTTATGGAATCTGTTTTGAAGGCTCTTTCCGCTGGACAAGCGGTACAAAGCTTAAGACAAGTGCTTCCTTTACAAAAGAGCAATCTGCTCGGCTTAATGCCGGGTTATTTGCAGCATGAAGAGGTAGCTGGTGCCAAAATCATCAGTGTATTTCCCAGCAATCATGGTTCAGGCCTGCCTTCTCATCAAGGTCTTGTTACCCTATTCGATTCATCTACGGGTGTTCTGAAAGCTATAGTGGATGGACAAAAGATTACAGCCATTCGTACGGCGGCAGTCAGTGCAGCAGCAACCCGATATCTGGCCAGAGAGGATGCCGAAATCCTTGCTCTTCTTGGAACTGGGGAACAAGCAAAAAGTCATCTGGAAGCGATGTTGCGGGTTCGACCCATCCGTGAGGTAAAAGTATGGAGCAGGACACTCGCAAAGGCACAGGATTTTCAAATGGAGATGAGCCAAAAATATGATGTGCAGATCATTGTTGCCGAGACAGTTCAAGCGGCAGTCAGCGCAGCGGATATCATTTGTACCGTGACAGCATCCACCGAACCTGTGCTCAAGGGAGAATGGCTGAAACCGGGTGTACATATCAATGCTGTCGGCGCATGCAGACCAAATGACCGTGAGCTGGATTCGGAGACCGTCCAATTAGCTAAGTTATATGTAGATCGGCTGGAATCCGCTCAGAATGAATCTGGTGATTATTTAATCCCGCTGAACGAAGGCAAAATTACAGCAGATCATATTGTCGGGGAGATTGGTGAGCTGATCAGTGGCACTATCGAGGGCAGAAGGTCCGCAGCTGACATTACTCTTTTTAAAGGATTAGGGCTGGCCATTGAGGATTTAGCAGCAGCTAATTTTATATATAATGAAGCTGTTAGATTACATAAAGGCACTGAAATTGCATTCTAAGGAGCGACTACACGATGAGCACTTATGAAGGTCTGTATGATTTCAAGTTGACGGAGCAAGAGGAGGAGCGGGCTAAACGCTTGCATGAACAGAACATTATTATCGATCTGCTGTTTCAAGGCCCCTTATCTCCAAGCGCGATTCCAGACTCTATCTCTGACAGAATCAAAGAATTATGTGAGCCTTATAAAGATGAGCCAATGGTATACAGCAGTATGCCTGCAAAAATCATCACAAAGCTATCTGCGAGCGGAGAGATCCCTGAGTATAAGGAAGAGTGGTACAAGTCCGGAATTACAGCAGGGAACCGCGAACTTCATTTGGAATCCTTAGACAGCATCATTACAAGCATGGCAGAGGTACAGCTGCAATTCGATTCTGCAGATTGGTTAATCAAAGCCTTAACTGCCGAAGACATACGTGCTGCCAAGCGTAATGGTTATAAAGCGGGCATTATCACAGCACAAGAAACGGATGGTCTGGGCACGAATCTCGATCAATTAGATGTACTTTATAACTTCGGATTAAGAATTATACAATTGACCTACAACAATCAGAACCAGATTGGGGCGGGCTGCGCAGAACAATCGAACGCCGGGGTCACTAATTTTGGGAAAAGATTCATTGCACGCTTGAACAAGCTGGGGATCATTGTAGATACGGGGCATTGCGGGAAACAGACTACGTTAGATGCCTGCGCTTATTCCACAACTCCGGTGATTGCTTCACATACGGGTGTAGAGGCGATCTATCCGCATATGCGCTGTAAAAGTGATGAGGAGATTATCGCGATAGCCAAGACGGGTGGAGTTATTGGTATTTTTGCTATGCCTTGGTTTGTTCATGAAGATCCTAAACATACAACTATTGACCATGTGCTGGATCATATCGAATATGTAATCCGGCTTGTAGGCGTGGATCATGTCGGAATTGGAACGGATTGGCCGATGAGCGATGTGCTCTGGTCATTGGTTTATTTTAAAGAACATATCGCACCCAAGCTTGGATTCGCCAAAGGAGACGGACCTTCTACAGAAACCGTTGCTGGACTTGAGAAATATAGTTATTTTATTAACTTTACTAGAGGTTTGGTTGCCCGCGGTTATGCGGATGCAGATATTGCTAAGATCATGGGCGGCAACTGGCTGCGCGTATTTGAAGAAATTTGCGGATAGGGGATAAACAGATGACAACCTACTTACACACATCTACATTTAACGTCTACTTTTCTGGTGTTTATACAGGCAAAATTCATTTTACAGAGCAACAGATCATGCTAGCTAAGGTCGATCCGCGCAGAAGAACGCAAATGCAGGACAATGTGCTGGATGGACAGTTCAAGACCGTACTCCCGCTTCAAAAAATCCATAAACATTTGGATGCTTATGCTAATGCAGAATGGGCAGAAGACGAGGTAGTGCTGAGTAATGGCGATATCTATCAAAAGCATATCCAGTATCAGGCGCAGATTGAAGGCCGCGAACTGACCTCACAAGTATGGGCGCTGCGCAAAGAGACGGCTCTGGACATTGTGACTTTGGACGGGGAAATTATCGCTTTTTTAACGCCGAATCGGTATGGTATTGAGCTTATGGTTAAAGCAGGTTATGAGAAGCTGACTCCGTTAGTGGTCTACGACGATCCTCTTCTATCCAAGGCAGAATATGGTGTGAACGATTTGGGTACTGATCTGATTCCGATGCGCGATGGGGTGAAGTTGGCGACAGATGTTTTTTTACCAGAGGGCATTAAGCCGGGAACTAAGCTGCCGACAATTCTCGTAAGAACATGTTATGACCGCAACGGAAAAAAAGAGATTTTTATGAGATGGGCCAATAAAGGTTATGCAGTAGTATCGCAGGATGTTAGAGGTCGGGCAGATTCGGAAGGCGAACTGATTCCTTTTTATAATGAACGGGATGACGGTTATGATACGATTGACTGGATTATTGCTCAGGAATGGTCGGATGGCAACGTCGGCATGTGGGGCGCATCCTATCTAGGTTTTGTTGTTGTGGCGGCGGCCACCAGTGGGCACCCGAATCTGAAGGCGGTTGTGGATGAAGTGAACGTGGGCTCTCCATTTGTTGATACCGTTCGCAAAGGGGGAACCCTTTGTTCTTGGCCATTGCTCTCTTGGACTCTTGCTCAATCTGTGGGTACTCGGACGGATTTTGATATCTTTGGAGGCATTACGGTGAATCCGGAAGCAGCCGTTGATGCAAGACCGATTAAAGAGATCCCTCAGCAAATGATTGGCAAAACATCAGGTCCATGGGATCTGTGGAGCCAGCATCCGGAGTATGATGATTTCTGGAAAAACTGTACTTTTACCGAGCGCGGTGATCAGGTGCAGGTGCCTATGTATGTTATCTCAGGCTGGTATGACGGCGACAGCGCCGGCGTATCGGAAACATGGAGAATGCTAACAGAACATGATGTGCCAAATCGAAAAATCCGTCTGGGCGCTTGGGAGCACGGGCCGAACAGAGCTAGAGACTACGAAGGCGTGAGCTTCGGCAATGATGCCGTAGTCTATGATTACGATGTTTCTGTGCTGCGCTGGTTCGACCGCTTCCTCAAAGGCATTCCAAATGGAATAGATCAGGAGCCTAGAGCCTCTTATTATGTTGTTGGTGAAAATCAGTGGAGAACGTCCGCGGATTGGACACCTGCTGAAGCCACCACTTCTTCCTTCTACCTTTCCAGCGGCGGGCGAGCGAATTCAGGACAAGGGGATGGGCAACTGCTTGCAGCGCCTGAGGAACATTCTCCTGAAGATACTTATATCTATAATCCTCATGATCCTATGAATGATAGCGGTGAACGGGAGCCTGAGAATTTGCGAAAATACGAGCTGCGCAATGATATCCTTGTCTACACTAGTGATATTCTGACGGATGAGCTGACTGTGGCCGGAGAATTGTCTGCGGTTATCTATGCTGCCAGCACTGGCAAAGATACGGATTGGGTTGTTACGCTTAGTGACGTGAATGAACAAGGGGACTCTATCCGGTTATCCAATTATATTGTCAGAGCTAAATACCGTCATGGATTGGAAGCGCCTGAGCTGCTGATTCCCGGGCAGGTGGAGAAATATGATATTTTCATGCCGAATATTGCCCATAGATTTGCTGTGGGGCACCGAATTCGGTTCTCGATTACTTCGTCCAGTAAATTCGTTGCTTTCCCTAATACAAATACAGGCAGTAATCCGTATGAAGATTCAGAAGCGATTACTGTGCTGCAGACTGTTTACCATAATCGTGAGTATCCGAGCCATGTGAAGCTGCCGGTGGTTCCTAACGCTTAAATGTGACTTTAATACGAAGAAAGGGCTGAACAAAGGTAAAGGGAATTAACACTTGAAGCTGAAGCTGCATTTGATGACAAATGATGCTTCAAGTGACGTACCGAGAGAGTACTGAGTGAACACCGAGTGAACACCGAGTGAACACCGAGTGAGGCCTAGGTGAAACAAAAAGTGAAGAATGAGCTTATGCTTCAATTGAAGCGAAAAGTAAAACTCTTATAGAGCGATTAGGGAATTTCTCCCTGAAATTCTTAGGATTCTGGTCGTCAGGCATATAATTGAGGAAAAACTCCCTAATTTTATGTCTGATTCCCCGGAAATAAGGAAAACAGCCTATTTATTAGGGAGGAATTCCCTGGTTTCGTTCATTTAGAGCAAATTTCTCCTACTTTCAGGGAGTTTTTCCCTAATTAGTTTTAGATCCACTCCGCACAACGCGCAAACGCAGAACACATACTCCCAGCACCAGAACGCATTCCCCAGCACGCAAACGCAGAACGCCTACATCGCCACCATCCCAAACGCCATCGCCCAATCCAATGGCATAGCGCACTAAGAACTAATAGTCTATTGGCGAAGCAAAAGCTTTGGTGCAAGAAATGGTCGATCGTCATGAAATAGGTATCACCTAAGGCCGGTATGTGAAACCTCTCCCCAGAATCCCCCTTCCAGACTTATACCATAAATCTTGAACTATACTGCAAGGTCAACCTTGTATTTTTGGAGAAATGTCGATTATTCACAGAAAAGCGCATAAATGCTCCCTTCTTAGGTCACAATAGGGAAAAACCAGAATGAAGGGATTAACGTGAACGCGTTTCGCTTAAAAAAACAACTTTGGCGGCGATGGAGACGTTGGAAAAAGGCGCTTTGGGTAGGAGCTGCTTGTATAGCTTTTACTGTACTGGCTTGGCGCAGTATGCAGGTACCTGAGGAAATCAGTGGACTGCTGACGAATTCTAGCTGGGCGGATAGTGCCGATAGTGAGCTGGCCGCAGCTGTCTTTAAAGTAGGCGAGGACAGTGATGAGGCAAAAGAGAAGGGCACTTTAAATAATGAACAACTGCTGCAAACCATCACCCAAAGTGGGCTCAGCAGAACCGTTCATTTAAAAACAACCTATGTGTCCGGAGAAGAGATTCAGACGTTGCCGGGCGTAAAGAACCCGCTTCAGCTGAAGACTATAATCAATGAACACCCTGAATGGAGCGGTTGGATTAGTTCAGAAGGGGATTTGTGGCTGGAACAAAAAGTGAATGATTTATCGACAATGATAAAAAATGAAGCTTACATTGGTGTAGATGCGTTTGGGAATTTGACCTTGTTTAAAGGTCCGCCAGTTCAGGAGAAGGTACTGAAGACTTTTTTTCAAATGGATATGGGTTCCCTGAAATCCTCATTGCCGGAAAATATTTGGAAAGAGCTTCATGAGGGGATTCGTGTTCAGGATATTGAAGAGTACAACAGTGTGCTGTCTACCTTCAGTGATTATGCCCGCGAAGCTGCTGAGCATGTCATGCAGAACAAGCAATAGCTTTGATAAAGCTGTCCTAAAGTCATTATTAATGGCTGAGGGCAGCTTTTTTGTGTGAAATGAAACGGGGAAGAGTCTTAGCTGTAGGCCTAAAGTTGCCATTTCGCTGCAAACAGTAAACTTTTTTTCTCCCGCAAGGGCGATTTTTGCTATAATGGTTAGAAGGAATACATATGTTCGCTTCATGGCGGAGGAATGGATGAAAACGGTGGAATAATCTGCCTGTTATAGAGGAGAGATCGTGTTTGCGTATTTTGGGAATTGATCCGGGGCTGGCGATCGTCGGCTTTGGCTTTGTGGATAAGGAAGGACATAAACTGACCCCCGTCCAATATGGTTGTATTCAGACTGAGGCTCATACGCCTGAAGAAGAACGACTGCTGCATGTCTATGAAGGCATGGGTCAGCTCATTGATAAATATAAACCCGATGCTGTGGCGATAGAAAAGCTGTTTTTCGCTCGCAACGTTACTACAGCATTGCCAGTGGCGCAGGCCCGCGGTGTGACTATATTAGCTGCAGTACAGCGGGGTCTCCCCGTCTCGGAATATACACCTATGATGGTAAAGCAGGCTGTTGTGGGTTATGGTAAGGCTGAGAAACGGCAGGTCCAGGAAATGGTGAAGCTGCTGCTGAAGCTATCGGCGATTCCGAAACCCGATGATGTGGCGGATGCGCTGGCGGTAGCGGTATGCCATGCCCATTCGAGCAGTCTTAATTCTAAATTAAATGAGGTATTGCGAAAATGATAGATTTCTTAAGAGGACCCGTCGTTCATTTGGAGTCGGAATATGTGGTGCTGGATGTGCAGGGAGTAGGATACCGGGTATTCTGCCCGAATCCTTATGCTTTTGCTAAAGTAGAAGGACCTGTAACGATCTATATTCATTACCAAACACGTGAGGACGCTACGCTATTATTTGGGTTCCCGACTCGTGAGGAACAAAAATTGTTCCGCAAGCTGATAGAGGTATCTGGCATCGGTCCTAGGGTTGCGCTTGGAATCCTGACAGGTGGAACACCGGATCAGTTGATTTCAGCGATTTATCAAGAGAATATAACGTTCTTAACGAAATTACCGGGCATTGGCAAAAAGACGGCACAGCGTATGATCCTTGATTTGAAGGACAAGCTGGACGGACTCAGTATGGCTTCAATGCAAACGGGATTGTTTGCAGTGCCAACGGAAGAAGCAACGGATGGATTGGCCTGGCAAGAGGCGCGGGATGCGCTTAAGGGGCTGGGTTATACCGAAAGCGAATTGGACCGCGTGTGGCTCGCGTTGAAGAAAGAGGGAGCAGAGACAGGCACTGTAGATGTGCTGATGAAGAAAGCACTAGGGCTGCTATATATAGCTAAGTAAAGCCGTACACATCCTAAAGAAAGGGAGCGATAGGAAATGGATGACCGGATTATATCCGCGAATTTGATGATGGATGAGCAGGCGGTAGAACTAAGCTTGCGTCCTCGTTATCTGGGAGAATATATCGGCCAGACTCAGGTGAAAGAAAACCTGAAGGTATATATAGAAGCGGCCAAAATGAGAAGCGAAGCGCTGGATCATGTACTGCTGTACGGACCTCCGGGTCTGGGCAAAACAACGCTCGCTAATATTATCGCCAATGAGCTGGGTGTGAACCTGCGAACAACTTCCGGCCCTGCGATAGAGCGTCCAGGCGATCTTGCCGCTCTGCTGACGAATCTGCAGGAAGGCGATGTGCTTTTCATCGATGAGATTCACCGTTTGCACCGCACGGTCGAGGAGGTTATGTATCCTGCGATGGAGGATTTCGCGCTGGATATCATGATCGGCAAAGGGCCAAGTGCCCGTTCGGTACGATTGGATTTGCCGCCGTTCACACTGATAGGTGCCACAACCCGGGCAGGACTACTGTCTGCGCCACTGCGTGATCGTTTCGGAGTGGTCAGTCGCCTGGAATTCTATAACATAGATGAGCTGAGTTACATTGTTTCTCGAAATGCGGATCTTTTAGGCATTGAGATTGTTGGCGATGCAGCAGAAGAGATCGCGCTTCGTTCGCGGGGCACGCCGCGGATTGCTAACCGCTTATTGAAGCGGGTCCGTGATTTTGCTCAAGTGCGCGGAGATGGAATTATAACTCCTGAAATTTCTGGGGAAGCATTGAAGATGCTTCAGGTGGACCCACGTGGGCTGGACAGTATTGACCACAAGATGTTAAGTGCTATGATTTCAAGCTTTCGCGGCGGTCCTGTAGGACTGGATACGATTGCAGCTACGATTGGTGAGGAAAGTCAGACGATTGAGGACGTATATGAGCCGTACCTGCTGCAGATAGGTTTCTTGCAGCGGAGTCCGCGTGGAAGAATTGTAACCCCGGCCGCTTATCATCATTTAGGGCTTCCGCTCCCTCCGGAGCAGCACTAGTTCGTCACTACAATTATAAAGGAGGATGCTGGATGAAGCATACGAAGAGGAAATGGAGAGGGGTCGCCCCGCTAAGCAAAGGATTGCTTGCGGCTGCGCTTGCTGTAGGAAGTTTCCTGATCCCTGCGGGTGCCAGTCATGCCGATTCTAATAGCACGATACGAGTTGCTCTTTATGCTGATATTGGAAGTAAATATAAATCCACTGTGCCAGCAGTAACACTGCTATCAACGCAAAGCTTTACTTTGCTGTCGGATCAAGCAGGAAGTGCTCCTTTGGTGTCTGTCCCAGCACAGAAGCAAATTCGTGTAAGTCTGGACGGATATAGAGTTAAGGTGATGGAGGTTTCAAGCTGGCAGACAGCAGCGGATGCAGCTAAAAAGCTCCAATCCACCTCCGATAAACCGCAGATTTTTGCAATCTCCAGAAATGGAGCGACTGTGTATCAGTTGTACACGGGCGTCTATGCTAGTGAAGCAGCTGCCAAGGATGGGCTTACCCGTGTAGTCAAAGCAGGGTTGAGCATTCCTGCTGACCAAACCCCAGCAGTGAAAGGTAATAAACATTTATCAGCTGGCCGCTATTCTTCGGAGCAGGAAGCAGATGTGGCGCTTAATAGCCTCACCGCAGCTGGTTTGGATGCTTGGAAGGTGTTTCTGGCAGGAAACGATGGCAGTGCACAAGTAGAGGTATGGGTAGGCGAAGCTGCCAACGATAGTGATTTAACAGCTGTTCAGGCCGCTGTGTCTACGGCGGCACCACAATTTACGGTTTCGGTGGCGACCTCGCCCGGATTAATACTGCGTAAGGATGCCGGACTGGATTTTAGCAGTGAAACTCAAGCCGATCATTATCTGGTTTCTGGAAGCAATGCTAAATTTCTTGCTGCAGGCAGCGAGGCTGGGATTCAGTTAGTGGAAAGATCCAAGCGTACATATCGCGGAAATTTGGAACTGAGCAATTTGAGCGGATCGCTGGCTGTAATTAATGTAGTGCCGCTGGAGCAATATTTGTATGCCGTAGTTGGAGGAGAGGTTTCCTCCAGCTGGCCAGAAGAAGCGCTAAAAGCTCAGGCTGTCGCCGCCCGCAGCTATGCGCTGTCCCAAGGCAACCGTTTTGATGTAGCGAATGTAGTAGATACCACTCTTAGTCAGGTATATAACGGAATCGGGTCTGAAGCTCCCTCCATTATCAAAGCTGTAGATACTACTGCTGGTGAAGTGCTGATGAGTGGTGGTAAAGTTGTTGAGGCTGTATTTTCTTCCAATAGTGGAGGTATGACAGCTGACCCTTCAGAGGTTTGGGCGAATGGTGGCGATGTATTTGCTAGTGTTCCAAGCGTTGAAGATGTTTCGGCAGCTGCTGCTAAGAAGTGGTATTATGTTCTGCTTGCGAATGGTACCTCTGGTTATGCACGTGAAGATAATATTAAATTGACGGGCAGCAAAACCGCTGCCGGACTCGATATAGTTACCGCTACAACCAAAGATGTGAATATACGTCCTCTGCCAGTTATTGAGAGCAGTGTTAGTGCAGTCGGAAAGCTGAATCCGGGTGAGAACGCTGTGGCTCTGGATAAAGTATATGAGTCTGGCAGCTATAGCTGGATCAAAGGGCCGTATACCTCTGCTGAACTTCTAAAAAGCCTGCAGGGTAAAACAACAAGCACGCTCCCTTCCAGCATCTCTAACCTGCAGGTCACCCAGCGCGGTCCTTCTGGAAGAGCGATTCAGGTGAAAGCTAATGGTCAGGCTCTGAATGTGAAATATCCTGATATGTTCCGCTCCGCGTTTAATGGATTACCTAGTACATTGTTTGATATTGTGGCACCCGGAAGTTATACTGTATTAGGCGCTGACGGCGCTACCGCCACAATTAGCAGCTCGCAGAGTGCTGGCGTGCTTTCCGCATCGGGGAAGGTTAATGTGAATGGCAGTGGAACTGTAGTGATGGGCGGAGATTCTGCGGCCAGAGTGATCACTAACAGCTCGGGCTTTCTGTTCATTGGACAAGGCAACGGCCATGGTCTAGGCATGTCGCAGTGGGGCGTGAAAGGCATGGCGGACAGCGGGTATGATTACAAGCAAATATTGCAACACTATTATAAGAACGTTACTATAGTTAAGGAATGAAGACAGACCATGAATGTAGATGCTTATGATTTTCATTTGCCGGAAGAATTGATTGCCCAGACACCTCTCGCTGATCGCAGTGCTTCTAGACTGCTTCTAGTGAATAAGGAGGATGGAGAGCTGGCTCACCGGCATTTTACCAATATTATTGATTATTTTAATCCCGGAGACACGCTTGTTCTAAATGATACGAGAGTCATTCCAGCGAGATTGTTTGGAGTGAAAGAAGATACTGGTGCTAAGGCGGAAGTGCTTCTCCTGAAGAATCTTGGGGATGATCGCTGGGAAGCTCTTGTAAAGCCAGGGAAAAAGCTCAAGACAGGCGCGGTGATCATCTTTAGTGATGAGCTTCGTGCCGTTATCGAGGACGAAGCTGATATGGGCGGCCGTACGCTTCGTTTCATATATCAGGGTATTTTTCAGGAGATTCTGGACAGGCTGGGAACGATGCCGTTGCCACCTTATATTAAGGAAACACTGGATAATCGTGAACGATATCAGACTGTGTATGCTCGGCATGAGGGATCGGCCGCTGCGCCTACCGCAGGGCTTCATTTTACCCAAGAATTGCTGAAACAGATTGAGGCTAAGGGTGTAAATATCGCTTATATCACCCTTCATGTAGGTCTCGGTACTTTTCGTCCGATGTCTGTAGAGAAGGTTGAAGAGCATGTTATGCATTCTGAGTATTTCGTACTGTCTCAAGAAACGGCAGATACCATAAATGCTACTAAGGCACGAGGCGGCCGTATTATTGCAGTTGGCACAACGTCTTGTCGGACACTTGAAACGGTCGGAAGACAATGTGAAGGTGGTCCGCTTGTGGAATGCAGCGGCTGGACGGATATTTTTATCTATCCAGGGTATAAGTTCAGTGTAGTAAATGCGCTAATTACTAATTTCCACCTGCCAAAGTCTACTTTGGTTATGTTGGTTAGCGCTTTGGCAGGTCGGGAACATATTCTAGCTGCTTATGAAGAAGCGATAGAGCAGAAGTACCGATTCTTTAGCTTTGGAGATGCAATGTTTATTTATTAAGGTAAGAGGATGGGTTAACTTATGGCAGCAATTACTTATGAGCACATCAAAACGTGCAAACAATCCGGAGCCAGACTTGGAAGAGTCCACACTCCACATGGTGTGATTGAGACACCAGCATTTATGCCAGTCGGCACACAAGCTACAGTTAAGACCATGAGTCCTGAAGAGCTGAAAGAGATGGATGCCCATATTATTTTGAGCAATACTTACCATCTGTTTCTAAGACCAGGCCATGATATTGTTCGTGAAGCTGGTGGACTGCACAAGTTCATGAACTGGGATCGTCCGATTCTGACAGACAGCGGCGGGTTTCAAGTATTCTCGTTAAGCGACATGCGCAAGATTACGGAAGAAGGAGTTCATTTCCGTTCCCATTTAAATGGGGATAAGAAATTCCTGTCTCCGGAAGTAGCGATGGAGGTTCAGAACTCTCTGGGTTCAGATATAATGATGGCATTTGATGAATGTCCTCCATTCCCGGCTGAATATGATTATGTGAAAAAATCCCTAGAGCGCACCACGCGCTGGGCAGAACGTTGCCTGAAAAGTCATGCTCGTCCTAACGATCAGGGTCTTTTTGCTATCGTGCAAGGGGGCATGTATGAAGATCTGCGCCGTCAGAGCGCGGCTGATTTGACTTCCATGGATTTCCCGGGGTATGCTATTGGGGGGCTCAGCGTCGGAGAGTCCAAGCAGCTAATGTATGAAGTGCTGGATTATACAGTTCCCCTGCTGCCACAAGGCAAACCTCGCTATTTGATGGGCGTGGGTTCACCGGATGCGCTGCTGGAAGGATCAATCCGAGGAGTAGACATGTTCGATTGTGTCTTGCCTACTCGTATTGCCCGTAATGGAACAACGATGACCAGTCAGGGAAGACTCGTTGTACGCAACGCTAAGTATGCCCGTGATTTTGGGCCGCTTGATCCGGAGTGTAATTGCTATACATGCCGGAATTATTCCCGCGCTTATTTGCGCCATCTAATCAAAGCCGATGAAACCTTCGGACTTCGATTGACGACATACCACAATTTGCACTTCTTGTTGGATTTAATGCGTAAAGTGCGTGAAGCCATCAAAGAAGATCGGCTGCTTGATTTTCGCGATGAGTTTTTTGCCAAATACGGATTATATGATAATCTTAAAGGCTTTTAGGGTTTGATTTAAGAGTCATGCTTTAATGTACTTTGAAAGGGGGGAGAAATATGATTCAATCGTTTCAATATGCAGCTGGCGCAGGTGGTGGAGGTAGTATACTAGGCCTGGTAGGTCCCTTTGTCCTTATGTTTGTAGTATTCTACTTCTTGCTGATTCGTCCGCAACAAAAGAAGACCAAAACTCGTAACGCAATGTTGAAAGCTCTGAAAAAGGGCGATAAAATCGTTACTATTGGAGGACTTCACGGTACGATCATGGAGATTTCCGATGATATCGTGGTTCTGCGGGTCAACGATGTAACTAAGCTGACTTTTGATCGCGGTTCCATCAGCCACGCTGTGGCGACGGATGTCGAAGAGAAAGTATAGACTTGTTATTTAAGTACATAAAAAGCGGTGTCTTCTCATTGGAGAGGACACCGCTTTTTTGATCTTTAAGGTTATTAAGATTTAGCAGTTTAACTTTAACGTACATTTGTTACGCGGCTCGGAACGGTAAGCGACTCTTCACGTCCCCGCAAAGTTAATTTGGCGAGTTGAACGCCAACTGTAGAGGCTAGTACAGCTAGCAAGGTTCCACCAATCATATCTGTAAGCCAATGAATGCCCAGATAGAAAATTCCAAAGACGATTACAACTGCGGAAATACTAGTGATGGCCATCCAGCGGCGGTTCCCTGAACGGAAGGCCAGAAGTGCCATTGTAACAGATATGGACGTATGTAGACTCGGGAAGCAGTTATTGAGACCGGATAGCGGTCTATATTCCTGTTCGAATTTCGGAAATACATCCAGCATAGTAAATTTGACGCCCGCTGGCAGATAGGACCAAACCTCGTTTACCGGGAAGTAAAGATAGAATGGAATCGCCAAGGCATAGTTGATAATAATAGCATAGCAGGTGGCATATAACATCACCCGGTTTTTATCTAACAGATAGACCCCTAATGATGCTGCTAGAACAGACTGAAGCATGAAAATGTAGAAAAAGACGATGATCGGTGTTAACCATGGACTGTAGAATATATCCTGAACGGCTTGGACAAAATGACCCTCTAGACCAAATATAAACGGCGTATAATCAGAGGTAAGATGCATTTTTTGTTCAATTTGCAGTTCATATTTATTTATGGCTAATACGCCAAACATTCCTGCAATCAGCAACAAAAACTTATAGGATCGCAGCATCTCTTTCCCAATTTCAACCAATGCCATGAGTGGATTACGTTTAGCGCCAATCCATACTAATATCACTACTAATGCAACTGTGTACAAAACAATATGGTTCATTGATTGGTAAAACAAAGCAATCGAAGCCTCCTTGATCTCTTAATGAAGTCAGATGATCACAGTTTAACATATTTTCAAGGAATGTTTCGAATTTAATGGAATTATAATTTTAGCTTTTTTGTAAATTAACGCCAAACATTCCGCCGAGAGCGCCAATTGCAGCAGCTGCCAGAACCCATAGCAGATCCACACCAGAGGGTGCGCTGTCCAGTGCCAAAAAACCGATCAACAGAACGATAATTCCATAAAATGCGCCTGTAAGACTTCCTTGATACCAGCCTTTGCTCGTGGCTCTGCGACCGGCGGTTAGTCCTCCGAATGCTGCAGCTATGCCGTGTACAATGTATGTGTACATTGAGAGATCCTGCTCCTTCAGACTGCTGCCCCATAACAAAAGTGAGAGGACAAACGCACCCATCAGCATCCAAAGGAATGATCGACATAGGCCAGATAACACAGGATTGGCTATTCTCCACGAGAACATGCGCCGGATTAAATACATGGTACAACCTCCTAAAGTTTTTTTGAGGAAAAAGAATCAACATAGTTATTATTCATTGTATGGGATGGCTTGCCCCAATAGTACAAGAAAGGGCATTGCAGCCTTTTTACCATTAATTAATATGCCGGCTTCCGAATGTTCCCTGCACAGAGCGGTCAGAATAGGGTTACATTAATCCACCCGGGAAAACAAGTCTGCGGGTGAGAATGGAGGGGAGCGAAGCTATATGTTCCAGCATATCTCTACCCATATTTTCTTGACCGTGCTGATGTATTTCTTCATATTCCTGTGTATGCGCATCATGGGGAAGAGGGAAATAGGTAAGCTGTCTGTATTTGATTTAACGATCTCCATCATGATTGCCGAGATTGCTGTTTTTGTGCTTGAGGATATTAATCGGCCGATCTATGAAGGAGTCGTTCCGATGGCAACATTGGTGTTGATACAGGTAATTGTGGCTCAGCTCAGTCTTAAGAGCAGAAAGCTCAGACTTTTAATGGACGGCAAACCGAGCATACTCATTTCTGGCGGCAAGCTGCACCGGGGTGAAATGCGTAGGCAGAGATATAATATCGATGATCTGCTGCAGCAATTGCGTGGACAGAACATCGCCAGTCCTGCTGACGTGGAATTTGCAATCCTGGAGCCTAGTGGACAGCTAACGGTATTCGAGAAAGAGAAGGGGAGTTCATCCTCTAACCCATCAGGCAATAGCAGTGCAGCTGCTGAGCATAAAAAGAGTGACGATAATAAAGGAAATAAGAACCGTAAGATAGAGCTGCCGAAGAATAAGATCAGATATGAAGGACTTCCAATCCCTCTGATTATGGATGGCAAGGTGCAGGATCAGAATTTAGAGATGATTGGAAAAACCAGATTTTGGTTAAGAACTCAAATTCGTCAAAAAGGAGTATCTGATTTCAAAAATGTATTTCTATGCTCCATAGATCATAAGGGCAGAATTTATGTCGACCGTTTGGACAACAGATAGCTTTTTAGAGCCTGCGTTTGATAAACGGCAGACGGTCCAAATCACGAATTGAGATAAGGCCAGCTAACAGACTGATTCCGAAATACAGGACCATTCCTATCGCAGAGGCAAATATAAATTGAATCCATTGTACATCTGCAATGGGAATGGAAGTGTATACATAATGCACGCCCGCTCCCATAATGACCATTGCACATAAGGTTTTTATGGTTTCGGTTACTCTTAAAGATAATGAAATAAGACTGACCACACTGTATCCGTGAAGCATCGTAACCAGAATGCTGTTCACAATAATGGCTATGATGGCGCCGTAAATTCCATATTCAGGTTGCGATGCCAGTATTACGATCAGAATGATTTTGACTACTGCTCCAATTAAGGTATTGATGAGTGCCCTGCCCGGTCGATCCATAGCTTGCAGCGCAGCTTGTAAAGGAGCTTGAACATAAATGAACAAGGCGAATGGAGCCATGAGCTTCAGCATAGGAGCTGTATCCGCGTTACCATATAACAAATTGCATAGCGGAACCGCCAGGATATACATAAGAACAGCAAAAGGAGCCCCTGTTACCAGCGCAAGCCGCAACGCTTGATGCATACGCTTGTGAATGGTGGGCAAGTCCTTTCTTGCCGCAGCTTCTGATATGGAAGGAACCAGAGACACGGCAAGTGAAGAGGTTAATGCCCCGGGCAGCAGCAATAAAGGAACAACCATCCCTTGTAAAGACCCGTACTGAGCTGTAGCGGCAGCAGCGGCTATACCTGCCAAGGCGAGACTGCGCACAGTAATAATAGATTCCAGCAGATAAGAAAAAGAGCCTACAAGCCGACTTGCCGTAACGGGAATGGATATGCCTAGTAACCGCCGTAATATGGGGGAGTTGGCTTTCACACCTTGTGTATCAGATGGGATAACCTCCGGCTCGAGAGCGGGTTGCTCTGGAGTCGGATTTGTCTGCTTTTTATCTTTTTTAGTAATGACATAATATTGCCACAGAATCGCTAACATTCCGCCAATTTCTCCAACCGTCACACCTAACATCGCTCCAGCCGCCGCCATAGCAATACCCTTAGGAAGCAACAACCAGGAGAACCAGAGCATAAAGAATATTCGAACTAAAGATTCGAAGATGGAGGAGAGCGCCGATGGAATCATGTTCTGCTTGCCTTGGAAATAACCGCGGTAAATTGCAGATACGGCGACAATCCCAATCATTGGGATCATGGCAATAAACGTATAATAAACCCGATGGTCTGTTAAGATAACATTGGAGACCCATGAGGCACTTACCAAAGCAACCAATGTAAAGAAGATTGCAAGTCCAATACTAAGAGCAAGTCCAGTACGTAAAATCAGCCGTGATTTTTCAGGCCGATTCTCTCCTTCTGCTTCCGCTACCATCTTGGCTATCGCCAGTGGAATCCCGCCTGTAATGACAGTAACCAGCACAAGAAAAAAAGGATACGCGAGCTGATACAGACCCACACCTTCTGCTCCGATAATACGGGGTAAAGCAATCCGGGGAATAAATCCAAGCATCCGATTAATGATGCCGGCGGCTAGCAAGATTAAAGTTCCTTGTATAAAGCTCTGTTTCTTCAAAGGTCACGCCTTCTTCCCAAAATGAAATAAAACGCTGGCGAACTTGTCTATTCTTATGGATATGCTGTACCCCTATCTCGGCATGCCTTGTTTTAGTGGCATTAACTTTTTGTGACGGAAGAAGGAAAGCGAAGAACAAGAGTCGAATATCTATGGTGAGCATACGAACATGAGCGATCTTTGGAGGTGTCAACACGTGGAATCGGAACAGTGGAATCATGATCAACATAGTGAAGAAATCGAAGCCATGTGCCGCAGCAAAGCTGAAGAATTCCGGCTCCTCGGCTATGAGTATGTAACCAGCAAGGATATTTGGGATTGCATCAGCCGTAATTATGATAAGGAAGGCTTGCCTCCCCTACATAAGCTGGTAAACGACATTTATTCCTTGAAAGCCAATAGTTACATGAATTATTTGACTATTGCGGCCTATCGGGGGTTGAACTGAACAATAAACCACATATTTCTTTTTGCGAACTGCCTGATAAAGCAGTAAAGTAAGAGAATAATAACTCCACATCTCCTATTAAAACGGATGTCTTGCTGATTTAGGCAGGGGCGGCCGTTTCTTTGTGTGAGTATAGCTCTATCAATGCTGTGAATTGACGGTCATTTCGCGTGTAGCTATAATAGGAATATTGAGTTAATGAAAGGGGAACTAGCTAGAGCATGAAGAGACTAATGGGCTTTTTTATTACCGTGCTCGTTTTGACAGGCGTTATGGCATTTACTACTCCTGGACTGCTGGACAAGGTTAGACTTGGTCTTGACCTGAAAGGCGGATTTGAGATTTTGTATCATGCTGAGCCTATGGAAGCGGGAGCAGCATTGTCCCGAGCTTCTCTGCTGAAGACAGCGGAAAGCTTAGAAAAACGGGCGAATGCGCTCGGAACAAGTGAACCAGAGGTAACTACTGAAGGTACGGACCGTATCCGTTTGAAAATTGCGGGCGTAACGGATGAAGCCGAGGTTCGTAAAAAAATGAAGGAACCTGCAGTTCTGACTTTCCGTAGTGCTGCTGAAGGTGACGCTGAGGGAACTTACAGCAAAATCGAACTGGTAGGTAGTGATTTTGTTGAAGGTGCTGCAGAAGTTGGACGGGATAACCTGAATCAGCCAATCATCAGCATCAAGATTAAGGACAAGGACAAATTTGCAGAGATTACTAAACGTCTCTTGGGAAAGAATCTCGCAATTTACTTGGATGAGAACAAACTATCTGACCCTACGGTACAAGCAGTACTTACCGATGGCAGTGCTTCTATTTCTGGTAACTATACAATTAAGGAAGCGCGCGAACTTGCAGACACGATTAACCTAGGTGCATTGCCACTGAAGCTGACGGAGAAATATTCCCAAAGTGTGGGTGCTACCCTGGGTAAGCAATCGCTTGATCAAACGATTCGAGCAGGTCTGCTGGCTTCTGTGATTATCCTTATTTTCATGATCGGAATGTATCGTTTGCCAGGTCTTTTGGCTAGTTTTGCCTTGCTCTTGCATACATGGGCGCTAATTGCGGTCTTCGTCTTCGCGGACTTCACCTTGACGCTGCCTGGTATAGCCGCATTTATTCTGGGTATAGGTATGGCGGTCGATGCCAATATCATTACCAACGAACGGATAAGGGAAGAAATGCGCAGTGGAAAAAGTATACTGTCCTCCGTTAAGGCAGGGAATAAATCCTCTTTCCGGACAGTAATGGACTCCAATGTGACTACTATTATTGTGGCAGCAGTTATGTTTGCCTTCGGTACAGGTGCGGTCAAAGGCTTTGCATTGGTGCTGATTGTAGAAATCGTGCTGAGTATCGCCACGAATCTTTATTTCTCCCACTGGTTGCTTAGCCAGCTTGTCAAAGCGGGTAAGCTGAACAAACCGAAGAGCTTCGGTGTTAAGGAGAGTGAAATCCGTGCGCTTTAAGAAAGAGCTTGATTTCGTACATTTGAGTAAATATTTCTATATTTTCTCTATCGCATTGACAGTAGCAGGATTGATTTTCCTGGCGACATTTGGCCTGAATTACAGCGTTGACTTTAAAGCTGGATCTAATGTGGACATCTCCCTATCCAAGAATTTGAACTTGGATCAGGTTAAGACTGCAACTAGTGCAATCGATGTCGATCATGAACCGACGATTTCGTTTGGTGATCAGCGTGTGAATATTCGTTATGACGAAGTTCTTGATGAGGCTCAAGATGAAGCCCTAAAAGCTGAAATCCTTAAGCTGGATGACAAAGCATCATTTGAAATTAACACCGTGGACACTGAAATGGCTAAAGAATTGGCACGTAATGCTATTTATGCAGTTCTGATTTCTTGTCTGGGGATTATTATTTATGTAAGTATTCGTTTTGAATGGCGTTTCGCCGTGGCATCGATTGTGGCCTTGCTCCATGATGCCTTTATCGTAGTCGCGCTCTTCTCTATCTTCCGCTTGGAAGTGGATTTGACGTTCATTGTAGCGGTGCTTACGATCATCGGTTATTCCATCAATGATACGATCGTTATCTTTGACCGTATCCGTGAGAATTTACGTTTTGGTAAACAGAAAACTTATGAAGACTTGAAACACCTTGTGAACAAAAGTGTGGCTCAAACGCTCATGCGTTCTCTCTATACTGCATTTACCGTATTTATTGCGGCGTTCTTCCTGTTATTGTTCGGAGGCGAGTCGATTAAGATGTTCTCGCTTGCGATGGTAATCGGTTTGCTCTTCGGAGCTTACTCTTCCATCTTTATTGCAAGTCCACTCTGGTTAGTGCTTAAAAAGCGTGAGAAGGTTAAAGTGAAGAGCAGCCCGAATAAAGGTTAGAAGAAATTAGCATCGAAGTTCTACTTTTCTTATACGTTTAAGAAAGCCGCGTCAAATGCGACGCGGCTTTCGAAATCTTTAGGGTCATGTCATGTGTATTGAATCATCATGAGATTACTTGCTATTGGTAAGGAGGGCCTCGTATGAATAAAGAACGATCACCGCAAAGCGAGACGGTTGCTTGGACAGGGATCATTAGCGATGTTACTTTGGCAGTAGCTAAGGGGAGTTTTGGCTATATTTCAGGGAGCAAGGCATTAATGGGGGATGCTTTGTATTCCGGAGCAGATGCAGCAGCTAAACTGGCGGATATTCTTCCGTGGCGCTCTGAGCAAGGGAGAAAGAGTAAGCAACGGATCGAAGAACGGCGGGGCACTAAGGAGCCGCTGCTGGCTATACTTTTTTCGGTATTTATTCTTATGGGGGGACTGCAGATCGCATTCTCTGCAATCCGCGACTTAACAGATGGAAAATCATCTACACACGGACAGCTGGCGTTTGTAACCGTCTTAGTATCTATTGTGTTTAAAGAAGCTGTTTTTCAATATCAATATCGCTACTTTAAAAAAATAGGTGATGGCAGTCATGCTGCATATGTTAATAGTCATCGTTTCAGCTTATATACATCTATCACAGTATTAGTCGGAATTTCGTTATCCATGGGTGGTACCTATTGGCATCCTCTATCTTATATGGATCCTATTGCCGCACTCTTAACCGGAGTTTTAATTCTTCGTAAAGGCTATTCACTCATTGCTAGCTCTATTAACACTAAAAATGCGCAGGAGCTTCCTTCGGAGGAAGCCGCTAATTTTATTGAAACAGTGCAACGTGTTCATGGCGTCATTCGCGTAGAACATTTGAAGGCACTTGAGCAAGGGAATTATGTGAATCTTCAAGTGAAAATCAGTGTAAATCCGCGGATTACGGTGATGGAAGCACAGGATATTTCGGAATGCGCTAGGAAGCTGCTGCAGCACCGGTTTGTTCATGTCGGTGAGGTGCATATGGACGTTGTTCCTTATGATCCCGGCTATCCGTACAAAAGCAATTATGAATTGCCGGATAATGATATTCCTACGTTGCTTCAGTAGTTTGCAAGGTGAGAGAAAGGTGAGTTCTATTGCTTTATTCAAAAACAAGATGGCAATCTCCGGCAGCCAATCCCGACACAGTTAGGGATATGGCCCGGAGCCTTTCTATTTCTCCACTCTTATCCTCACTATTAGTAAATAGAGGAATGAACACGCCTCATGAAGCTCTAAGCTTCATGGATGGCAGTGAGGAAGAACAGCATGATCCGTTCCTACTCAAAGGAATGGCTGAAGCGGTTCCTAGAATTAGAAAGGCTTTAAAAGATGAAGAACATATTCTTATTTATGGCGATTATGATGCCGACGGGGTGTCCAGCACAGCACTTATGATTCATCTGCTGCGCTATTTAGGCGCTTCCTTTGATATTTATATCCCACACCGCTCTAATGAGGGTTATGGGCTGCATAATCATGCCCTGGATTGGGCTTTACAGCAAGGTGTCTCCTTAATCATTACAGTAGATACTGGCATTAGCGCTTATCATCAGGTTGCTTACGCTAATGAACTGGGGATCGATGTGATCGTTACGGATCACCATGAACCTCCTGAGCTTTTGCCAGAAGCCTATACGCTTATTAATCCCAAGCTGCCAGACTGCCCTTATCCGTTCAAAGGATTAGCGGGTGTAGGTGTGGCTTATAAGCTTGCTCAGGCTATTCTAGGGGAAGAGACTCCCACAGAATGGGCAGAGATTGCAGCGATAGGAACGGTTGCGGATTTAATGCCGCTACTTGGCGAGAACCGTGAGATTGTTAGAAATGGCTTGGAAAGTATGCGGCATTCAAGTTTCCCGGGGGTTCGTGCCTTACTCGCTGTCAGCGGTGTGAACATGAGCACTGTGAGTGCGGTCAATATCGCTTTTGGCATGGCGCCGCGCATCAATGCCAGTGGTCGCTTGGATCATGCTGGACGGGCTGTGTCACTCCTCACTACCGAGCATGCGGCTGAGGCAGAGCAGCTAGCTGGAGAGCTTGACCTGCTTAACAAAGAACGCCAATTGGTGGTAGAAAGAATTGTTGTTGAGGCCACTGCCAAGCTGGAGCAGATGACACAGGGTGGCGAAATCCCAGACATCATTGTTCTTGCTGATCATGGCTGGAATGTAGGTGTGGTAGGTATAGTGGCTTCCAAACTACTGGAGCGTTATTATCGGCCTGTGATCATTCTGGATATACATCCAGAGACCGGAATGTGCAAAGGTTCTGCTCGCTCCATACCTGGACTTGATATCTACGCTGCACTTTCTTCTTGTTCTGATTTAATGGATCATTTTGGAGGTCATCCAGCCGCTGCGGGAATGAGCCTGCATCGGGATGGATTAGAAGTCTTTGCTGCAGCATTAAATGAATATGCGTCCGGGGTGTTAACGTCAGAGCATTTCGTTCCTGTTGCTTCCGCTGATGCAGAGGTGTCAATCTCGGATTTATCACTGCAGACCGCGCTAGAATTGGAAAGGCTTGCACCTTTCGGAATGTCTAATCCGTTGCCGAAGTTTATTATTCGTGGGGCTACCGTGAAAGAGACACGTACAATGGGTCAAGATGGAAAACACCTGAAGATTGTATTGCAGCAGGGGAAAAACAGCATTGAAGCCTTGGCGTTTGGTAAAGGCGCTTTATCCAGGCTGCTACCGGCGGGTACTACGATCAACGTGTTAGCTGAGCTGTCGATCAATGAATGGAATGGCTCACGCAAATCACAGCTGATGCTGCAGGATTTATCTGTGCAGGATGCCCAGTTATTCGATCTTCGTGGTGCTGCTGACGCCGTACGGCAAGCCGCACATATTAGAGAACTACTTCTTCCTTATAGTGGTGCGGGTCCGTATCGAGCTGCTGCAGTGTTTCAGAACGGACGTAGTACGCCTGCAAGTGAATTGATAGGAATGTCTTTATGGGTATATGATAAAGAAGCTGGCATTAGCGCTGCTGTTAAGGATGAGCCCCTTCAGGAGTCAGGGCATGTCTCTCTGTTATGCATACTGGATATGCCGGAGACTCCTGAACAACTGGATGCGCTGCTCCAAACCTTCCCTAATGCTGATAATATTGCGTTATTGCATTCTATCAAGGATGGCCGAGAACGACTTATTACTCCGACACGGGATCATTTCAAAATACTATATAAACTGTTGGCTTCGATCACCTCAGTTGCAACGCCTGAGAACGAAGTTTTGCTGCGGTTAAGCCGCCAGTCCTCGTTAAGTATCCGCATGCTTAACAACATGCTTGATGTGTTTGAGGAGCTTGATTTTATTAAAAGAAGTCAGGGAAGTGTGGCGTTTATTACTCAGCCAGTAGCTAAAAGTCTGACAGCTTCGAGTCATTTTGTCCGACTGGGACAGATGGCGGAGATGGAGCAATACTTCATGGAGGGCAGCCTGTCAGAGTTACAGGACTGGATGTTATCGCGTCGTTTAGGCGTATCATAATCCATGTGAATATGAGATGCTGAGCGTACCCAATGGTGTATAAAAATGCAACGCTCATATAACAAAGCGAATGCTTACGAAGCAAGTTTTGCCGATCTGAAATCAAAGCAGCTATGCTAACAAAACAAAGCGAATGCTTACGAAGCAAGTTTTGCCGATCTGAAATCAATGCAGCTATGCTAACAAAACTTATAGGAGATGATAAATTTGGATTTTAAAGATAGTATTCGTGTGATTCCTGATTTCCCTAAAGAAGGTATTAGTTTTAAAGATATCACCACATTGCTTAAAGACGGTGAGGCTTACCGCCAAGCGATTGACGCGTTGAAAGCTCTCGTAGCGCACTTGGAAATCGACGTTATCGCTGGACCAGAAGCACGTGGCTTCGTAGTTGGAGCACCTCTTGCTTATGCGATGGGAGTAGGTTTTGTGCCGATTCGTAAAAGCGGCAAGCTTCCATATGAGACTATAGAGGTAGGTTATGATCTTGAGTATGGCAAGGACACCCTTGCTGTTCATACAGATGCCATCAAGCCTGGTCAAAAAGTATTGATCGCTGATGATTTATTGGCTACTGGTGGAACCATTGCTACTTCGGTTAACCTTGTAGAACAGCTTGGCGGTAAAGTGGTAGGTGCTGCTTTTCTGATTGAACTGGTTGAGCTTGCTGGGCGTAATAAGCTTTCTGGAGTTGAAGTTCTTTCCTTGGTGAATTACGAGGATTAATCTTGTAAAGTTTGTCTTTTCCCGGGAAATAAACGGGGATTCGGCTCTCGAATTATGCTGAAAAGTGCAAAGATTAGCGCGTGACGCAAAGTGTGGAAGTTAAACATTAATTGGAAAATGCAAGATAATAACAGCAGCTGTCTGCCTTGTGGCGGAGAGTTGCTGTTTTGTATCTGAGTCAATAAAAAAAGCTGCCCAAGTCCATAAATGGATGTTGGAGCAGCTTTTTTAAAATTCTATTTTTTATAACCGATTAATGGGCAGTTTTATCACTTTCTCCGCCATCATTAGACAGTCCAAGCACTTCAATGAGTTTGAAGAACAATGCCAATACGATACCAACAATTGTAGCCAGCGCCATACCACTTAGTTTAACGTTGCCCATAGTAAGGGTTGTACCACTGATTCCGACAACGAGTACCAACGTAGCCATGATCATGTTCGTAGCCTTGGAAAAATCAACTTTTTGCTCAACGAAAATACGTAATCCGGAAGCCGCAATTACACCAAACAGCAACAGGGATACACCACCCATTACAGGGGTTGGAATATTAGCGATGACGGAGGAGAAAGTACCAGAGAATGAAAGCAGAATAGCAATCACCGCTGCGCCGCCGATTACATATACCGAATATACTTTAGTCAACGCCATAACCCCGATATTTTCACCGTAGGTTGTATTTGGAGTAGAACCGATAAAACCGGAGATAATTGTAGATATCCCGTTCCCCATCAGAGAGCGGTCAAGTCCAGGATCTTTTGCCAAGTCTCTGCCGACAATATTGCTTGTAACAAGTAAATGTCCAATATGCTCAACAATAACAACTAATGATACCGGGATAATAGTGAATATTACATTCCAATCAAATGAAGGAGTAACAATGGAAGGATGCGCTAAAAATTTTGCATTAGAGATAGCAGCGGTATCCACCATTTTCAAAATATATGCTAAACCATAACCAGTGACGATACCAATAAGGATGTGAATGATTTTTGGAAAACCGCGGAAGAGTACAGCTCCAATTACAGTTACACCAAGTGTCACCATAGAAAGTGCGATTGTTTTGCCATCTGGAGTCCAGTCTGCAACTGCAACGCCTTCAGGAGCAATAAGTCCTGCCATTCGTGCGGCAACAGGTACAAGTTCAAGTCCGATCGTAGCTACGATCGCTCCCATTACTGCTGGAGGGAAAACAACATCAATCCATTTGGTTCCTGCATAACGAATGATCAATGCCACGAGCACGAATATTATACCAGTGACGATAAAAGCACCCAAAGCAAGCGAGTATCCTTTCATGTGATCATTTGGGTAACGACTGAGTACTGACAATACCGGTGCAATAAAGGCAAAGCTGGAACCAAGGTACGCAGGGATTTTACCGCGACAGATCCAAATGTACAGCAATGTACCGATACCATTCATAAGCAAAATCATTCCAGGGTCGACCCCGAACAAGTTAGGCACTAGCACTGTACTGCCAAACATGGCAAACAAATGCTGGAGACTTAATAGAAAGCCTGGGCCCCATGGAAGTTTTTCGTTAACTTGAATTTCGCGTTGCAATGGAGTTCACTCCTCTTTCTTATCTGATATTAGGTTGTCCGGCGAAAATCCGCCTTTACTAGATTAAATAGAACTTGGCTTTTTTACAACAACATTTTCACAAGTGTTATTAATTTGTCCGAATTTAATTACTTTTACTTCTGGAATACCATGAGATGGCAAGTGTTGACGTAATCCTCCTTAAGCCTCATAATTATAGACAACTTTGAATAAGGGCGTAAGTAAGCTTGGACAAATGAAATGATTGGAACCTGCAGATTTTTGAACAGTTGCGGGTTCATTTTATTATAGAAAGGAATCGGATACGACGAGAATGGGCATTGAGCGATTAATTGATAAGGCTGGCGCCTATATAAAAGATAAAGATCTTCTCCGCATCCGGGAAGCTTATGAATTTGCCGATCAGGCTCATCACGGGCAGATCCGCAAGTCGGGGGAGCCATACATTCTGCATCCGCTGGCGGTGGCAGATATTGTCGTCAATATGCAAATGGATGTTATATCTATTGTTGCAGCGCTTTTGCATGATGTGGTGGAAGATACGACGGTCTCACTGGAACAAATCCGCGCTAAATTTGGCGATACCTGCGCAATGCTTGTTGACGGCTTAACGAAGCTGGAACGCATTCGCTTTCGCTCAAAGGAAGAGCAGCAGAACGAGAATTACCGCAAAATGTTTATTGCTATGGCCCAGGATATCCGGGTCATTGTCATTAAACTGGCGGACCGTCTGCATAATATGCGAACGTTAAAATACCAATCTGAAGAGAGCCAGCGCCGTATTTCTTATGAGACGTTGGAGATCTTCTGTCCTGTAGCTGACCGGCTGGGGATTTCCGCGATTAAGTGGGAGATGGAGGATATTGCGCTTCGTTACTTGAACCCGCAGCAGTATTACCGTATTGCTAATCTGGTGCATAAGAAGCGGGCTGAACGTGAGCAATTTATCGACAGCGTAATTGGCCGTATTCGTGCCAAGCTGGATGAAATGGGCATTGAAGGTGATCTTTCCGGCCGCCCGAAGCATATTTACAGTGTTTATAACAAAATGAGCACAAAAAACAAGCAGTTTAATGAAATTTATGACCTCCTGGCCATTCGTATCATTGTGGATAATATTAAGGACTGTTATGCAACCCTTGGAATTATTCATACCTTATGGAAGCCAATGCCGGGGCGTTTTAAAGATTATATAGCTATGCCAAAAGCCAATATGTATCAATCTCTGCATACTACTGTGGTAGGACCAGGCGGAGAGCCTACTGAGGTGCAAATTCGCACCTGGGAAATGCACCGCACGGCAGAATACGGGATAGCCGCACACTGGGCATACAAAGAAGGCAGCAGTAATAATGCTAATCCGGAGAATCGGATGCCTTTCTTTCGCGAAATATTGGAGCTGCAGCATGAAGCTAAGGATGCCGAAGAGTTCGTAAAATCACTAAAAATGGATTTTTTCTCAGACCTCGTGTTTGTATTTACTCCTAAAGGTGAGGTTATCGAGCTTCCTGTCGGTTCTGTGCCTCTTGACTTCGCGTTCCGCATTCATACAGAAGTGGGCAATCGTACGATTGGTTCCAAGGTGAACGGGCGGATCGTGCCGCTTGATCACAAGCTGAAGACGGGCGATATTGTTGAGATTTTGACGTCTAAGCATTCTTACGGACCTAGCCGTGACTGGCTCAAAATTGCACAATCCTCTCACGCAAGAAGCAAAATTAAACAATGGTTCAAAAAAGAAAAACGTGAGGAAAATGTCGAAAAAGGTCGCGAAGCGATTGAACGTGAGCTGAAGCGCCTGAATGTCGAAGTTTCCGAGTGGATTTCTGATGAAAAACTGTTGGAAGCTGCGAAAAAATTTGCTTTTAATGATGTAGAGGATATGTTGTCTGCCGTTGGTTTTGGTGGGATTACCGCTTCGCAGATTGCCTCCCGTTTGACGGAGAAGCTGCGCAAGGAGCAGGAAGAAGCTGCTAACCACTTGGAGCTTACTTCAGAGATGAAGGAGATCAAGTCTTCCGGCGAAAGAAGAAATCAACCCACCAATGGCGTTAGTGTAAAAGGAATTGAAAACTTACTTGTTCGTTTTGCACGATGTTGCAACCCGGTTCCGGGTGACGACATTGTAGGTTATGTTACACGGGGCCGGGGCGTATCTGTACACCGCCAGGATTGTCCTAATATTCCGGGTGAAGGTGACGGAGAAGAAGCAGCTAGAGTGATTGAAGTGGAATGGGAAGGCACGATGGAAGCAAACTATAGTGTGGATATTGAGATTACAGGCCATGACCGCAATGGACTGCTCAATGAAGTACTGCAGGCTGTGTCCGAGAGCAAAACGAACATTTCAGCGGTCACTGGGCGCTCTGACAAGAATAAGATGGCAATGATTCATATGACCATCCTTATTCGTAATACGGAGCATCTACAATCCGTTGTAGATAAAGTGAAACGAGTCAAGGATGTATATACAGTGAATCGGATCATGCAATAAGGCAAGGAGCGAAGTAGTGCGATGAGAGTTGTAGTACAGCGTTGTAAGGACGCCAAAGTAACCGTGGATGAGACAGTGACCGGAGCGATTGGCAATGGCCTGATGCTGCTTGTCGGCGTTACCCATGAAGATACAGAGAAGGATGCCAAATATTTAGCGGATAAAATAGCTGGACTGCGTATTTTTGAAGATGATGCTGGCAAAATGAACTATAGTGTCACGGATACTAACGGAGCTATTCTTTCAGTGTCCCAGTTTACTTTATACGGAGATTGCCGTAAGGGAAGACGGCCGAATTTCATGGGAGCTGCAGCTCCTGCGGAGGCCGAGCGTCTTTATGATTACTTTAATCAAGAGCTTAGAGCTGGAGGTCTTCAGGTGGAGACGGGCATATTTGGAGCGATGATGGATGTGTCGCTGACCAATTGGGGCCCAGTTACTCTCATTCTGGATAGCCGCAGCTAACGAAATAGAGGATGTCGAAGATTGCTTCTGGCCGGAGCTAACTTTCGACATCTTTTTTTTATGCGGATAGAGCTTCTTTGGGCTGGATAAACTAAATGCAGGCAGATATCACGCATAAGGCAGGGAGTTTAAGAATGAGACAATCACAGAAGGCATGGGTATGGAGAAGTATCCCGGCACTACCGACTGGGAGTCCTATGGAAGCCTGTGCATTAGCCAAAAAGCTAGACGGCGAGACCGAACCACTAGTGATGAAAGGAAGAAGCCGCAATCTCTTGCCGCGTACCTGAAGCGGGTGGAAAATGCGGCTTTTTCGGTGTTGTGAAGGAAGCCTTTTTTCCGATTAAAGGTTAGAAAGCATCCTCATAAGGGTAATAGACCACAAGAAAGAATAATTAGAACATCATTAATTGCTAAAGACAGAGAGGAGAAACTATTACATGAGTAACGTTGCTTTCTTACTGGCTAATGATTTTGAAGATTCTGAAATGAAGGTTCCTTATGATGAAATTATAAAGGCAGGACATCAAGCTGACATTATTGGTTTGAAAAAAGGGGAGACCTTGCTAGGTAAAAAGAAAGAAGTCTCCTACGCAGCAGACAAGGCGATCGCCGATGTTCAAGCAAGTGATTATGACGCGATTGTAATCCCGGGTGGTTCTTCCCCCGAGAATTTACGGCAAAATGCCGATGTTTTGAAGTTTGTAAAAGAAGCAAATGAAGCAGGCAAGCCTATCGCCTCTATTTGCCACGGACCGCAAATTCTGATCAGTGCAGACTTGCTTAAGGGACGCACCATTACCTCTTATCCTCCGCTGAAGGATGATGTTGTGAATGCCGGCGCGGAGTTTAAGGATGAGGAAGTAGTGGTTGATCGCAATTACATTACTTCGCGTACACCAAAAGATGAGCCTGCATTTGTTCGTGAAATATTGAAGGTCCTGAAATAAATAAGCAATATTTAAATTAGAGTCTTATAATCCAAGGAGGTAATGGCAATGAGCAGAAAAATCCAAGCGTATTTCAGAACTGAAAATGAAGCAGAAGGCGCAAAAACAGCATTGATTAGCTATAAGGTGGATGGCTTGGAGGTTTGGCCACTCACAGACCCTATCGGCAATGATCGTAATATTCTGTTTCCAATCATTCCACTGGATAGTGCATCTGTAGTCGCAGGCACAACTGGAACGCTTGGAACGGCTAGTACACCTGCAGCTGGAGCTATGCTGGTTCCTGGCATTGCCGCTTCCGACACTCGGGCTGACCCTGAAACACATTATAGTGTGAATGAAGATCAGGTTAGTGCGAACGTGGCAGAAGGAGATCTCGAAGATGGGGATTTAAGTGAACTTCGTTATGTGATGGAGCTAAGTATAGCAGAAGAGAATTATAATGAAGTTGTGGAAATCCTCCGGGGTAAAGGGGCTTATGTTGAACAATTCGAATAGTATTCTATTAAAAATAAACCGCTTTCATGGAATGTAATATAATCGTAATATTACGTACATGATTCCTTAATATAGCGTGTTTATAATAAAGGCATGACCCCCTTTTTAATAATATATGATGATGGACCTGCAGCATTCGGCTGCAGGTCATTTTTTTATTACAATATAATTGCTGAATAAAAAACTCGGAAGCTGTCAAAATTTATACTAGGCATCCTTTTTACTACCTTGACTTTAATGCAGTAGTTCAGTAGAATGTTAACAATATACGATTTTATCATATGGTTTTGATGACGGGACCAAGTAATTCGAGAACCCACAACTCCAGAGAAGAATCCCTTGTCGATTCGGATGACATCTACTTAAGTGGATGATGAACCGGTATCGCTTGGCTGCAAGGATTCTGTTGATGAGCGAATGAATGACCTCCCCGAGAACGTACGGCGAAAGTGGGCAATGTTGATTGCCGCGATCAGTAGCCGTTTACGCGTAGGCGGGCGTTAACCGCTTTGAGCGGCTTCAGTATATTTTTACTGATCCGGAATGTGGGTGGTACCACGTGGTGTATTATTGGTTATGATAATCCCTCGTCCCTGTTTTTTTATAAAACAGGGCGAGGGATTTTTTGCTTTTTCTGCAATAGAAACAGATGAAGAGAACAGCTTTAGAGGGGTTATTTTTTAGGAGGGATAGACTGTGGCTAAAGAAAGATTCGAGAAACCAACAGGAACGCAGGACGTGCTTCCGGGTGCTGTGGAGAAATGGCAGTATATTGAGGGGAAGGCCAGAGATTTATGCCGCCGTTTTAACTACCGGGAAATTCGCACACCTATGTTTGAGCACACAGGGTTATTCGAACGTGGAGTAGGCGAAACAACGGATATCGTGGAAGGTGAAATGTATACGTTCAAGGACAAAGGCGACCGTGATTTGGCTCTTCGTCCAGAAGGAACGGCTGGTGTCGTGCGGGCTTACGTTCAGAACAAGCTATACGGTGAACCTGATGTAAGCAAGCTGTATTATATCGGACCTATGTTCCGTTATGAGCGTCCGCAGGCCGGAAGATATCGCCAGTTCCATCAGTTTGGGATTGAGGCGTTTGGGGCCGTGGATCCGGCTATTGATGCAGAAGTAATCTCTATGGGCTATCAATTCTATAAGGATCTAGGTCTTAAGGATGTAAGAGTGGAGCTTAATTCCGTGGGTAATGCACCAAGCCGTGCGGCTTACCGGGAGAAGCTGCTGGGATTCCTTAGACCGATGAAGGATAACCTCTGCAGTGACTGTCAGCGTCGAATCGAGCGTAATCCGCTTCGTGTGCTGGATTGCAAGGTGGATCAGGATAAATTTACAGATGCGCCTTCCATTTTGGACAGTTTGGATGATGAATGCATAACTCATTTTGAGAAGGTTAAGATGCATCTCGACATCATGGGTGTGGAGTTCACGATTAATCCTCGTCTTGTACGTGGTTTGGATTATTACACGCATACTGCGTTTGAATATAAAGCAGCTGGCATTGGCTCTATTGATACCGTAGGCGGCGGAGGCCGTTACAACGGTTTGGTTGAAGAAATCGGTGGACCGGATCAACCGGGTATTGGTTTTGGGATCGGGCTGGAGCGTATTCTTCTTATTCTGGAAGATCAGAAGGTAGAGCTGGAGACTGCGAAGCCACTGGATGTGTATTTTGTAGCTCTTGGCGAAGAGGCTGACATTGAAATCTCCAAGCAGCTATACTTTCTGCGTAGCCAAGGGTTCTCGGCAGAACGCGACTACCTCGGCCGGAAGATGAAGGCGCAGATGAAGTCAGCTGACCGTATGTCGGCACGTTATACTGCGATTCTTGGCGAAGACGAGCTGAAGAATGGTGTAATTGCGCTGAAGTCGATGAGCACAGGGGAACAGCAGACTGTGAAGCTCGAAGAGCTGGCTCAGGCGTTGGTATAGAAGAAGACTTTTTAAGTAGAAATGTATTTTTAAATAAAAAGGGGAATGGTGAATTATGCAAAGAAGTCATAACTGTGGGCAATTAACACCAGAACATATTGGACAAACGGTAACCTTGAACGGATGGGTCCAGACCCGCCGCGACCTTGGGGGCGTACTTTTTATTGACCTGCGTGACAGAAGCGGTATTGTGCAAGTTGTATTCAACCCGGACTACTCCGGCGAAGCACTGCAAATTGCGGATAAGGTTCGCAGTGAGTATGTTTTGGCTGTCAAAGGAAAAGTGGTTAAACGTGATGAAGAAACCATTAACCGCAATCTGCCAACAGGTGAGATTGAAGTTCAAATTACAGACATCGAAGTGCTGAACGCTGCTAAGACTCCTCCATTCTTCATCGAAGATGGAGTGGAAGTAGACGAATCTCTTCGCCTAAAATATCGTTACCTGGATCTGCGTCGTCCAGAAATGCAAAAAACGCTGTTGCTACGCTCGAAAGCTTCTAAGATTTTCCGCGATTTCCTTGACAGTGAAGGATTTATTGACGTAGAGACGCCAATCCTAACTAAGAGCTCACCGGAAGGTGCTCGTGATTATTTGGTGCCAAGCCGTGTGCATGAAGGCGAATTTTTCGCATTGCCACAATCTCCACAAATCTACAAGCAGCTATTGATGGTGGGTGGCGTTGAACGCTATTATCAAATTGCTCGTTGTTTCCGTGATGAAGATTTGCGTGCTGACCGTCAGCCGGAATTTACACAAGTGGACATCGAGACTTCATTCCTGTCTCAGGATGAGCTGCTTGGCATGATGGAGAACCTGATGCAACGTCTGTTTAAAGAAACTGTAGGAGCGGATATTCAGCTTCCATTCCAACGTTTGACTTATGCTGAGGCTATGGGCAAATACGGTTCAGACAAACCTGACCTGCGTTTTGGATTAGAGCTTGTAGAAATGAACGATATTGTTGCCACAAGTGGCGTAAAGGTATTCGCTTCCGTGATCGAAAAAGGCGGAGAAGTGAAATGTCTAAATGCTAAAGGCTGTGGGACTTGGACTCGTAAAGAAATCGATGATCTCGGACCTTATGCTGCGCGTTATGGAGCGAAAGGTTTGGCTTGGATTCAAGTGAAAGACGGCGAGTTCAAAGGGCCGATTGTCAAATTCTTCACTGAAGAAGAAATTGCCGCTGTGAAGGAGCGTACAGGCGCTGAAGAAGGCGACCTACTGTTGTTCTCCGCTGATACCAAAAAGGTTGTAGCGGACGTTCTAGGTGCCCTTCGTGTCAAAATCGGACGTCAGCTGGGTCTGATCGACGATAACGTGTTCAAGTTCGCTTGGGTGACTGACTTCCCATTGCTTGGTTATGATGAAGATCAGAAACGTTATGTAGCAGAACACCATCCGTTCACTCGTCCACGTGAAGAGGATCTTCATCTGTTCGACACAGATCCAGGTGCAATTCGTGCACAAGCCTACGATATCGTTCTGAACGGTTATGAAGTAGGCGGCGGCTCCATGCGGATTTACAAACGTGAAGTACAGGAAAAAATGTTCCAAGCTCTCGGCTTCTCAGATGAGGTTGCTTACGAGAAATTTGGTTACCTGATGGATGCGTTCGAATATGGTACACCTCCACATGGTGGTATTGCCTTCGGTTTAGATCGTCTAATTATGCTGCTGGCGGGTCGTACAAATCTACGCGAAACCATCGCATTCCCGAAAACGGCAAGTGCAACGGACCTGCTTATGGATGCACCTGCACCAGTAGACGGTTCACAATTGGAGCAACTGCATATTAAGCTGGCTCTTAAACCAAAGAAAGAAAAAGAAAAAGAATAATTAAATAAAGCGGGCGAGGCAGATTTCTGCTTCGCCATAGCTTTTGAAGGAGGCTGACCTCATGCTGCATCAGTTCTCACGTACGGAACTGGCGATCGGACCGGAAGGTCTGGAGATTATGAAGAACAGCACAGTAGCGGTACTTGGTATCGGCGGTGTTGGCGGTATGGCTGTTGAGGCATTGGCTCGTAGCGGGATCGGCAGACTGATTCTGATTGATAAGGATTCCGTCGACATTACCAATGTGAATCGGCAGATCCACGCACTTACTACAACGGTTGGGCAAAAGAAGGCCGAACTGATGGTAGACCGTGTGAAGCTGATTAATCCGGAATGTGAAGCGATTGCGCTGAACATGTTCTATACGGAAGAAACCTATGAGGAACTGTTCAAGCTGAAACCGGATTATGTGATTGATGCCTCGGATACGATTATCTACAAGGTCCATCTGATTAAAGAATGTCTGGCACGTGGAATTCCTATGATCTCAAGCATGGGCGCTGCCAACAAAATGGATCCTACAAGATTCCAGGTAGCGGACATTTCCAAAACAACGTATGATCCGATTGCCCGGGTCATTCGCCAGAAGCTGCGTAAGGATGGGATTAAGAAAGGCGTGAAGGTGGTTTTCTCTACGGAGCCGCCAATGAAGCCACGTCAGGATGTTACGGACAAGATTGTTCCGGAGAATGCGCCGGATCGACGTAAAGCGAAACAACCGCCAGCCAGCAATTCATTTGTTCCACCGGTAGCCGGCCTAATTATGGTCAGCGTTGCCGTGCGTGACTTGCTTGAGGCTGGAGGCGTCAGCTTGTAAGTGAATCGCTGAGCTGAGGCTGTTTCAATTATAGTTATAGGATTAGAGTAATGGACAAAAGGGCGAGTAGCTGGAATCCGGCTGCGTACGCCCTTTTGTTGTCGTTAAACAGGCGGGTTCTGCAAGAAGCAGGCCACAAATAGGCATAATAGCTGAACCGGGATGAACGGCTGATTATTAGATTTATAATCCGGGTAATATCCGCCTGCGGAACTTAATATCAGTGGAGGTTTTTGTACATGAAATCGAATTTTTGGCGAAATAGTGTGGGGCTTGCGCCTGAGAATGACTGGAAACGGGAATGGGCTGCAGGGATTCTCTCCTATTTTGCTTCAGTTTATATTGTTATGGTGAATGCGACGATTCTCCATGACGCGGGGATGCCGCTTAGACCGGCAATGGTGGCTACACTGTTGACCGCAATTACCGGCTGTCTGCTGATGGCTTTTGGCGGGAAGACGCCTATCATCGTGGTTCCCGGGATGGGGATTAACGCATTTTTCACTTATACGCTTGTTCATTCCATGAAACTGGACTGGAGAGAGGCGCTTACTGTAGTCGTTATAACAGGTGTGTTATTCGCTATCGTGGCCTTTACATCACTTTATCGTATTCTTAGTGAGGCAATTCCCCAAAACCTGCAGCATGCCATTACAGTCGGTATAGGGCTGTTTCTGACCTTTATAGGGCTGCAAAAGAGTGGGATAGTGATTGCCCATCAGACTACTTTTGTTGCCATAGGACATTTTAGTGATCCTGCAGTTATTACATCCTGTGTGACTTTATTGCTGGCTTTAGTGTTATTTATCCGGGGAACTAACGGAGGCCTGCTGATAAGTATGCTGGTTGGTACAGGACTAGCCTATCTGCTGGGAGCTGCACATGCACCGGAAAAACAGGCCTCAGGGCATGTATTCTCAGGTTATGGCGGCCTATTTTTCGGAATGGACTGGAGCGGCATTGTGAGCCTGGTGTTCTGGATTGCTGTATTCCTGTTATTGTTAATCGTTGTATTTGAAAATATCGGTCTTGTAGCCTCGCAGACGATGATGGCAGGCCGTCCAGAACGCTTCAAAAGCAGCCTGCGTGCGCTCTCGCTTGCTAATATCGCCGCGGGTCTTTTCGGAAGCAGTCCGGTCGTGGCCGCTGCAGAATCTAATGCAGGAATAGCTGCGGGCGGGCGTTCGGGTCTCACCTCGCTGGTAACAGGGCTTCTATTCGGGGCGACCTTCTTATTCCTACCGCTGTTATCCTATATTCCCGATAGTGCGATCGCACCGATCCTGATTGTGATTGGCGGGCTAATGGTACAGAATGTGCGTGAGATGGACTTAAGTGATTTGACCGAGCTGTTCCCGTCTTTTCTAATCATGGTTATGATTCCATTCACCTATAGCATCGTGGACGGTATGGCTTTTGGTTTTATTACCTACCCAATTGTGAAGCTGGCGCTGGGCAAAGGGAAGGAAGTGCCACCTGCGTTGTATGGAATTGCTGGTTTGTTTGTGGCTAACTTTATTTTGCAGGCTGTGCTATAGAGCGGCATCCAGTTTCTTTGATTGCGAGGGACCTGTTGCACACTAATCAGCTCTATTAGCCAGCGTTGAAATTAAAGAGGTAAATGCCGTTGTGCCGCTGATTGGAGCCAAATGTGCGTAGACGTCGAAAAGAAAGGGATAAATACCGTTGACTGGAGCTAAATGCGTGTAGACGACGAAATCTAAGGGATAAATACCGATGAATGGGGCTAAATGTGCGTAGACGTAGAAAACAAAGGTATAAATACCGTTGATTGGGGCTAAATGCGCGTAGACGACGAAAACAAAGGTATAAATACCGTTGATTGGGGCTAAATGCGTGGAAGCGCCGAAAACAGAGAGATAAATACCGTTGATTGGAGCTAAATGCGCGTAGACGACGAAAACAAAGGTATAAAAACCGTAGATGGAAGCTAAATGTGCCTGGACGTCGAAACCAAAGGCAAAAATGCCTCTGATTGGAGCCAAAAGTGTGCGAACGCCGAAACCAAAGGCAAAAATGCCTCTGATCGGAGCTAAATGCGTGTGAACGCCGAAACCAAAAGCAAAAAAGCCTCTGATCGGAGCTAAATGCGTGCGAACGCCGAAACCAAAGGCAAAATGACGTTGATTCGAGCCGAACGTGTGCGAACGCCGAAATCAAAGGCAAAAATGCCTCTGATCGGAGCTAAATGTGTGCGAACGCTGAAACCAAAGGCAAAAAAGCCTTTGGTTTGTCCCGAACATTCGGCGCTTGTGCATGCTAAGGTGCACCAAAGTGCTTTAGGTTGGAGAACAACTTATAAGTTTAGTCAAATCATTTGAAAGATTTGGTATTTAAGTGCTGATTGTGCTACAATGGGTATCCTTTTGCGTGAGAAATGGGCGTAGGAGCATGAAAATTTAAGCTCGATAAACTTTTAGGAGGTAACTGAAATTGGAAGACAACTTTCAAAGTGCCTATCAAGAGGAAGAAGACAGGCTGAATCAAGCGCTTACTGAAATTGACACTTTGCTGGAGAAGCTCCAGCAGACACCAGTGTACACGGGACATGACTATACGGAACAGGTGCTGGAAGCGAACCGTGATCAGGAGCGCAAAGATCTTGCTAAGCTTAGGCAGGAGCCTTATTTCGGACGGCTTGATTTTCAAGGCAATGATGAGAATGAACGGAAGGCACTCTATATAGGCAAAATCGGCGTAGACCGCGAGCAGGTAAGCGACCGTCCGCTAGTCATCGACTGGCGCGCACCGGTAGCAAGCCTGTTTTATTCGTTTACCGGCGGTACGGAGCCAGCCTCCTATGAAGCTCCTGAGGGATTAATAGAGGGGCTGGTATACCTCAAACGCAACGTGGTGATTCGGAAGCAAATTCTGGAGCGGGTCGCGGATACGTACAATCGGGAAAGCGATGCACCGATTGTATCAGATGAGTTTCTCGTCTATCGACTTGGGGAGAACAAGGATAATCGTCTACGGGATATCGTATCGACCATTCAAGAGGAGCAGGACAAGATTATCCGTGCTGCCAAAAATACAGCGCTAATCATTCAGGGCGTGGCAGGAAGCGGTAAAACAACCGTTGCACTGCACAGGCTTGCTTTTCTGCTGTATCAATACAAGGATCAGGTTTCTGCGGAAAAAATGATCATTTTTGCACCAAACCGGATGTTTTTGGATTACATCTCGGATGTATTGCCTGAGCTCGGGGTAGGTAATATTGCTCAAAGTACATTTCCGGATTGGGCGGCTAATGTACTAGGACTGGAATTGCCGGAACAGGATGCGACAGAGACGATGAACCGCTGGTTCGAAACCCCTGGCGGCATGCCGGTAATTACAGAAGAGACGCCGGGGCGCTTCAAGGGTTCCACGGTGCTGATGGGAATCATAGAGTCCAGCATCAAGCTATTGGAAAGCAGCTCTGTACCTGAGGGTGATTTTAGCCCGTGGGAGGGTGCGGTGCTACGCCGTTCTATGATTTTGCGCTGGCATAATGAGGAGTATGCTCCCTATCCTCCAGCCAAGCGCAAGGAACGGGTAATGGCGCGGATTCATCGCTGGATTGAGATGGAACTGAAGAAGAGTCCTTCAGCTGCTGCTATGAAGGATCGCAAGAAAAAAGGCGCGCAGCGAGAGAAGGCTTATAGTGCCAAATGGCCTAAATATGATCCATTAACGATCTATAAGCAAATTTTCCGAGCAGCTAAACTTCCTGAGGATTGGCCGGTTGAACCGCCAGAGGAAATTCCGGCAGCTGTGTTGAAGGAAACGGCAAAAGAGCTGAAAAAAGGCATCATACGTGAAGAGGATTTACCTCCGCTGCTGTATATCCATTATCTTTTGAATGGTGATGAGGGCGTTACTCGCTTTGACCATGTAGTAATCGATGAGGCTCAGGATTTTTCACCTTTCCAAATTGCCGTTCTGGATTTATATGTGCGAGGCCATTCCTTTACGATCCTGGGTGATCTCTCGCAGGGCATACATGCCTATAAAGGCGTACACGCGTGGGAAGAGATGCAGACGTTGTTTGCCCCTGAGAACACGGCTTATCACGCGCTGACACGCAGCTATCGTTCTACTATGGAAATTATAGACTTCGCTAATGGAATTCTATCTTCAGGTGTGGAGAGCTCATTGCTGGCTGTTCCTGTGTTTCGTAGTGGAGATCCCGTGCGTATGATCGCCTATGGCGAGGATGCCGGGGAACTGGTGGCTGATGAGCAAGCTCGCTTGCGGACAATAACCTCTGCACTGAAGTCTCTGTCAGGAAGGGAATACCGTACGGTGGCTGTCCTAACAAGAAATCTTCATGAGGCTGCAGAACTATATGCGGAGCTGGCACAGCATTTTGAAGATATTCATCTGATTGATGGCAGTATGACGCAATATCAGGGCGGGTTATCGGTGCTGCCTGTCTATTTATCAAAAGGTTTGGAGTTCGATGCGGTGATCTTAGCAGATGCCGATCAAGACCATTATGGAGCGACGGCTTGGGACGCGAAGCTGATGTATGTCGGCTGTACACGTGCTCTCCATGAGCTGTGGCTGCTCCATAATGGGGAAGTTCCTTCCTATGTGCAAACGGCGGCTGGAAGCGATTCTGAGGGAGAATAAGACTGGTGGAGAATGGTTATAACTGTTCTTGGTCTTGTAACTCCCCCATAGGTATGGCTTAATAATAAGTGTCCGGCCGGGCAAGAACACTTCTGGAAGGAGGCTGATTGAAATGATTTCAGTATACGAGGTGGTTTCCGTTTAAGACGGAAACCTGCTTAAAGCGAGGAGGCCTTACGGCCTCCTTATTACTAACATAAGAAGTACCACACTTATCCATAAGAACGAAATTTATGAAATCGAATGTAGACGCTACCAAAAGGTTTTTATATAATGAAATTACGGATTTTTCCAAATATGAGGAGAAGAAAGGAGGCAGGTGACGTGATTATAACTAAAAACTTAGTTGACCGACGCATAGGGACACACCTGTTGAAGGAGGAAATGCAAGTTGAGTTATGTAAATGGGAAGGATGTGCTCCCCCCTGGCTTGCTCGAAGAGCTTCAGGGATACATCCAAGGTGAACTGCTCTACATCCCAAAGAAGACGGAAGAGCGGGTTCGATGGGGCGAGAACAGCGGTTCGAGGAAAGAAATAGCGAACCGGAACAAGGAAATTTTCAGTTGTCATCGAAGCGGTGATTCCGTAGCGGAACTTCAGAAGAAGTACCATCTATCGGAAGAAAGCATTCGTAAAATCATATCAAAAATGCGGCTGGCAGTAAATTGCTAGCTTGCAATTCAAGCATAAACGCCTCTGGTGTCCTTAGAAGGACGGTAAGCGTTATGCGAGAAATCATAAGGATAAAGTGTAGTGTGAAACCTATACTTTCTTATATTTTGAAAAAAGAGCATGGCTCCCGCCTTTCTAAGACGAGATCATGCTCTTTTTATTTTGGCGTAAAATAAGTCTATGCTGATACTGTTACCTTGAACCGGCAGGACATCCTAATCCTTCCCTGTGATATGGTATGATAGAGAGGGATTTACATTGAGCTTTTACAAGAATATAGCAAGGAAGTGGAGTTATGGATTTATTTTCTTTCGGAGAGGACACCGGGGGCGGACGGCTGCTTGCGGACCGGATGAGACCGGAGAATCTTGATGAATATATTGGTCAAGAGCATATCATAGGTCGGGGGAAGCTGCTGCGAAGAGCGATTGAGGCGGATCAAGTCTCTTCGATTTTGCTCTATGGCCCCCCGGGATGCGGCAAGACGACACTCGCGCATATTATTTCTCATCACACGCAAGGAGAGTTCGTACGTCTGAATGCGGTGGAAGCTACCGTGAAGGATGTACGGGAGGTTATTGAGCGAGCTCAGAACAATCAAACATTGTACGGCACTAAGACGATCCTGTTCCTGGACGAGGTGCATCGATTTAATAGCTCACGCCAGGATGCGCTTTTGCCAGCAGTAGAAAAAGGGACTATTACCTTCATTGGAGCGACTACAGAGAACCCGTTCCATTATGTTAATGGGGCGCTTATGAGCCGATCCACCTTATTTCAGCTGGAGGCATTAACGAGTGAACACAGCTTGATCGCGATGCGCAGAGCCTTGGCGGACAAAGAGAAAGGTCTTGGATTTATGGAGCTTCAGGTTGATGAGGAGGCTTTGTTGCATATTGCAACAATGGCTAATGGAGACATCCGGCGGGCACTAAATGCGCTGGAGCTTGCAGCCCTGACTACCGCGCCGCAAGTTGATGGAAGTGTTCATATCACGCTGGAGGTGGCGGAAGAATCCATTCGGCGCCCCATTGTGAAGGCTGATGAATCTACGCAGTATGATGTGCTATCCGCTTTTCATAAAAGTATTCGCGGTTCCAGCGACGCCGCGTTGTTTTGGTTTCTGTATGCGGTAGAAAAGCTTGGAATGGACCCTATGACTTTTATTCGGCGCCTGATTGCAGCCAGCAGTGAGGATATCGGCTTGGCTAATCCCCAAGCTATGGTTCAAGCGGTGAGTGCGCTGGATGCGTATCGAAACAATGGTTGGCCAGAGGCGAAGCTGAACATTGCCCAAGCTATTCTTTTTGCAGTGGAAAGTCCGAAGTCTAATGCTGTGGTTATGGCTATTTCCAATGCAATGGCAAGTATGGATGAGATCAAATCAGCGGAGGTACCGCTGCATCTGCGTGATACGCACTATAAAGGTGCAACTGCGTTAGGGCATGAAGGATATCAATATCCGCACAATTTTCCGGGGCATTATGTGAAGCAAGAGTATTTACCTAAGGAGATTTCTCAGCGTGTTTTTTATCAAGCTACTGAGCAAGGAAATGAGATTAAGATTCGTCATAATCAAAAGCTTCGGCGGGAGCAGTAAGCAGCTAGCGACTATAATACCTTCCAATTTCATGCTGGAAAGCCAAAGATTTTAACTTTCAGTCGAACTAAATAATTCCCAAAAAAAGGCGGCCTAGAGCCGTTTTTTTGTTGCCTACGTTACTTTTAATCACATCGATTGAAAATTTTTTATAGGAAAAGATTGATAATTTACCATAAGTTAATTAAAATGAACTACAAAGTTACGAGATGTTCATTTTTATTTCCGATTGAACTACTGGTAGTATTCTTAACAGTGTTAATTATCATCACATTGGTTATTTCAAAATGTTTCATGAAAATCAACACTATTTATATCAAAATTTACATAATATTTTCATTGTGTTAATTTTGAAATCCTTGTCGTTAGGGTGATGAATATGGGCGAAGAACTACTAGAAATCAAAAATTTGTCGACATCGTTCAGAATTGCAGACGACTATTATGCTGCGGTTGATGATGTTACCCTGTCTGTTCGCAAAAATGAAATTCTGGCTATCGTTGGAGAATCTGGTTCAGGAAAAAGTGCGCTCGCCTTTTCCATTATGGGGCTGCATACCAGAGCCAGAATTGACGGACAAATCAAATACAAGGGCCAGGACATCGTTACTATGTCTCCTGCTGCACTAAACAAGCTGCGCGGGCAAGAAATGTCTATGATTTTTCAAGATCCTTTATCCGCTTTAAACCCGCTAATGATCATCGGTTCACAGATTGAAGAAGTACTTATCCTACATGATTCCAAGCTTTCTAAGAAACAGCGAAAAGAGAAGGTCATTGATCTTTTGACCAAGGTTGGAATTTCCCGTCCCGAGCATACATATCAGCAGTACCCCCACGAATTATCCGGTGGCATGAGGCAGCGGGTGGTTATCGCCATTGCGATAGCCAATGGACCCAAGCTTTTGATCGCCGACGAGCCTACCACAGCACTAGATGTGACTATCCAATTACAAATCCTTGAACTTATTAAAAAATTAAAAAACGATATGGAAGCAGGCATTATCTTAATCACTCATGACTTAGGGGTTGTAAGCGAAATGGCTGACCGTGTTGCGGTGATGTATGCCGGACAAATCGTCGAAATCGCAGATATTTTTACGTTGACGTCTAATCCGAAACATCCATATACGAGATCCTTATTAAACTCCATTCCAACGGCAAAAGAAGAAAAATCCAGGTTGCATGTGATTCAGGGGATTGTTCCACCACTGCAAAACCTTCCGCGTAAGGGCTGCCGTTTCTCGGCACGGACACCTTGGATTCCTGAATCGGAGCATGAGGAGAACCCACAGCTGCATGAAGTCGCACCCGGACATTTCGTTCGCTGCACCTGTTATAACAATTTCCATTTCCCTGATACTAACGAGGAGGCAATCCACAATGGGACTTCTTGAGGTTAAAAATTTAGCAGTACATTTTCCGATCCACGGCGGTGTTTTTCGAAGGGAAGTTGGCGTAGTTAAGGCTGTCGATAATGTTAATTTTACCATTGAAGCTGGGCAAACCTATGGTCTGGTTGGTGAATCTGGTTCCGGAAAGACGACAACGGGTCGCGCGATTATAGGTCTTAATTCTATTACTAGCGGCAGCGTGATTTTTGAAGGGCAAGATTTGGCCTTGAGGGGTGTACGAAAGCAAAGAAATGTCCGCAAAGACATTCAGATGATCTTTCAGGATCCGTACTCTTCCTTAAATCCTAAGAAGCGTGTACTCGATATTATTGCAGAACCGTTGCGTAATTTCGAAAAAATGTCTCCAGGGGAAGAAAAACGCCGGGTGCAGGAATTGCTTTTACAAGTAGGCTTAAGTCCTGAGAACATCCTGAAATATCCGCATGAATTTTCTGGCGGCCAGCGGCAGCGGATCGGAATTGCCAGAGCAATTGCACTCAAGCCAAAACTTATTATTGCTGACGAGCCGGTATCTGCGCTAGATGTCTCAGTACAGGCACAGGTGCTTAACTTCATGCAGGACATTCAAAAAGAGCTGAATCTTACTTTTCTATTTATCAGTCATGATCTCGGGATCATCAGGCATATGTGCGATCACATAGGGATTATGTATAAAGGACGACATGTGGAGCAAGGGACTGCTAAAGATATTTTTGACAATCCTCAGCATATTTATACCAAACGACTCATTGCCGCCATTCCTGATATTGATCCGAAACAGAGAGAAAAGCAGACGGAATTCAGAAAATCAGTAAGCAAGGAATATGAACAAGCGCACCGGAATTATTTTGATGAAGAAGGCATGGCTTATCCATTAAAATCAATTTCCGAGACTCATCTGGTAGCCTTGCCTGAGAAAGGTTGAGAATATGTGGAAGATTATCGTTCGTAGAATTCTTATAATGATCCCTCAAGTAGTTCTATTAAGTATTCTTGTTTTTCTTATGGCGAAGGCGATGCCTGGTGACGCACTCTCAGGAATGCTCGATCCGAATATTGATCCGGCGGCCATTGATGCGATGAGAGAAAAGCTCGGTCTAAATGATCCATGGTACATCCAGTACTGGGATTGGATCACTAAAGCGATACAAGGGGATTTCGGCCAGTCCTTCCGTTTCAAAATGCCGGTCTCAGAGCTAATCGGACAACGCCTGATGAATACCCTTTGGCTGGCGATTGTTACGCTGATTCTTACATACCTTATTGCTATCCCGCTTGGTATTACCAGCGGACGTTATAACGATTCGTGGCTGGATCGCTTGATAACTGGCTATACCTATATTGGATTTGCTGCACCGTTGTTTATTTTTGCACTTTTAATGGTATGGGTTTTCGGATTTCATTTTCATTGGTTTCCTACCAGCGGCAGTGTCAGTCCCGGGGAAGTTCCAGGTACACTAAGTCACTTCTGGAGTAAATTCTATCATCTGCTTCTGCCTGCGCTATCTATGGCGCTAATTGCAACGGTTGGGACCGTACAATATCTGAGAAATGAGATCATTGATACGAAGCAAAAAGATTTCATTCTCACTGCTAGAGCTAAAGGGGCTTCGGAGTCACGCGTATACAATCGTCATATTTTGAGAAACTCCTTGCTGCCGATCGCTGCATTTTTTGGATATGAGATCACTGGGTTAATCGGTGGTACGGTGTTCGTTGAAACGATTTTCAGCTATCCAGGAATGGGTTTGCTGTTTCTAAGTTCGATAACGATTCGGGATTTCAGCGTGGTAACAGCCCTCGTTCTTCTGTATGGGGTTGCTTCCATCGTCGGTGCGTTGTTATCAGACATTATTTTAAGTATCGTAGATCCTCGTATCCGGATTAAATAAGAAGATGAACACTTTGGGGTGAATGAAATGGCAAAGACGAGCGCAGAGATAGCTCTGCTGCAGGAAACTGATAAAAGTCCATCGGGCTTCAAAATTGTTTGGCGGGAGATGGTGCGGGATAAGCTGGCACTGGTCTCGTTGATTTTCCTATTTACGATTATTGCTGCTGTATATGGGATCTCCTTATTTTTAGATCAGAAAGAAATTGTCACGGTTGACTTGTTCGCCCTATATGAGAAGCCTTCGGCTGTGCATTGGCTGGGGACTGATTATGGAGGACGGGATGTATTCGGTCAATTAATTATAGGAACACGAAATTCCATGTCTATTGCCTTTATGGTTACATTTTTTACGGGAATTATCGGTATTCTGGTAGGTTTAGTCTCAGGTTACTTTGGGGGAACGGTAGATAATGTCGCGATGCGTATTGTGGATTTCTTCATGATTCTACCTTTTCTAATGATTGTTATAGCTTTTGTCAGCGCAGTTCCTAAATACAATACGTTGACCTTCTCCTTTATCATGACAGCATTTCTTTGGATGGGGATTGCCAGGCTAATTCGTTCCAAGACATTACAAGAGAAGGAATTGGATTATGTTCAGGCATCTAAGACCCTAGGCTCCTCCAATCTAAAAATTATGTTTACGCAAGTTCTGCCGAACTTAAGCTCAATCATTATCGTAACAATGACCTTGAATCTGGCAGCTAATATTGGATTGGAATCAGGCCTATCCTTTCTAGGTTTTGGTTTTCCAGAAAGTACACCCAGTCTGGGTACTCTAGTAAGCTATGCGAGAAATCCGCAGACTCTTGAGTTCAGATGGTGGATCTGGTTACCCGCATCATTGCTGATCCTGGTATTGATGTTGAGTATAAATAATGTGGGTCAAGCGCTAAAACGTGCGACCGACGCAAGACAAAGAAAAGGATAATAAGGGAGGAAATGATTAAATGAGAAAAGCCATTCGTTCAAAAGCTTTACTAGTTTCATTAATGTTTGTAATGTTGTTCGCTCTTGCGGCTTGCGGCTCCAAGAACAACAACGAAGCGGCTGAATCAACAGCAGCTCCTAACGCCAGCGCACCTGCGGCAACCGCAGAAGCAACGGCCGCGCCTGAGGCAGAAGACGGACTTTATAACATTAAAGATTTCAGTAACGTTAAGACTAACCAAGGTGAAGCTATTGACGGAGGGACAATTACATTTGGACTTGTTTCCGATAGTCCATTTGAAGGCACTTTGAACTGGAACTTCTATTCTGGAGATCCAGATGCTCAAGTTCTGAACTGGTTTGATGAAGGTTTGTTAACTTGGGATAAAGACTATGTTTATACTAATGATGGTGCGGCTACTTATGAAGTTGCAGAAGATGGACGTACCTTTACCTTTACGATTCGCGACAATGTAAACTGGCAGGATGGTAAGCCAGTAACGGCTGAAGACTGGTTGTTCGCCCATGAAGTTATTGGTAATCCTGCTTATGATGGTCCTCGTTACGGTTCTGACTTCACTAATATTGAAGGCATGGATGAGTACCATTCCGGTAAGGCCAAGACCATATCCGGGATTAAAGTGCTGGGTGATAAGAAACTGCAAATTACTTATAAGCAATCTACACCTTCCTTGTTAACGGGTAGCGTATGGATTTATCCATTAGCCAAACATATCTTTGGCGGCATGGATGTTGCCAAAATCTCCTCTTCCCCTGAAGTCCGCCAAAAGCCAATTGGCTTCGGAGCTTTTAAAGTAGAGAGTATCGTTCCTGGTGAGTCTGTAGTATTTGTTAAGAATGAAGATTACTGGCGTGGAGCCCCTAAACTGGATAAAGTAATTTTGAAGGTTATCAACCCAACAACGATTGTACAAGAACTGAAATCTGGTGGAGTTGACTTGGTGGATTCCTTCCCTATTGATCAATTCCCAGATAATGCGAAGCTATCAAATGTTGAGTATCTCGGGGCGGTTGACCGTGCGTATACGTATATTGGATTTAAGCTTGGCAAATGGGATGCAACGAAAAAAGAGGTTGTTACCGATCCTAAAGCTAAAATGGCGGATGTGAATCTTCGTAAAGCAATGTGGGCTGCGGTTGACAATGATACTGTTGGTAAAAAGTTCTATAATGGTCTGCGTTGGAATGCGACTACCTTGATTCCACCATCCCATCCAGAATTCCATGATACTACCAATCCGGGCGTAGCTTTTGATCCAGAAGCAGCTAAAAAGATCTTGGATGACGCTGGTTACAAATTAAACGGTGAATTTAGAACGAATCCAGATGGCAGCGAGCTGAAGATTAATTTCATTTCGATGACTGGTGGAGACATTGCTGAGCCGCTGGCTCAATATTATGTACAATCCTGGAAAGCGATTGGTCTGAATGTAACTTTGGAAATGGTAGAGTTTAATACCTTCTATGATCGCATAGGTCAAAATGGTGAGGATGATCCTACTGTTGATGTGTACCAAGGTGCTTGGGGGGTAGGGATTGACGTTGACCCATCAGGCCTGTACGGTAAAGATGCAATCTATAACTTCCCGCGTTACTCCAGTGCAGAGAACGATCGTTTGCTCGCCGAAGGGATCTCTGAGGCTGCATTTGATGTAGACAAACGTAAAGAAATCTATAAAGAGTGGCAACAATTTATGGTTGATGAGATTCCAGTATTCCCAACACTTTATCGTGCTGTGATTGTGCCGGTTAATAACCGTGTTCTAAACTTTGCAATTGGTGATGGAACCGGACTCTATTATAACGACATTGCGGTTTCTGCAGATAAAGCTGCGGTGGCTCAGTAAGAGGGGATTAATGAACAGCAGTTCAAGGAGAGATCCTGAGCTGCTGTTTTTTATTTTCCGTTAAATTAACAATTATTCCTATATTTTGTGCATTATTTACTGTAAAAATATAGTGTTTTAATGAAAGATATGGTATATTTTGGGTGAGAGCGAAACTTTCGCTTAAATATAGCTCTTAGAGTGAGGTGAGTGGATGATCGCAATGACAGGTACCTGATTCGAGTGAGGGAGGTGTTACGGGACTGAGGTGTAATCTTTCTTGTGGCATTCACTGAAGAGAGGGGCAGTAGAAATGATCAAGAGGTATAGGAAACAAGGACTGGTGTTCAGTTTGTTGTTTACGCTTACATTTTGTTCAAATGCTGCATTTCAACCGGCGATAGCAGAGGCAGCGGCCGGAGACTACAACTATGCGGAGGTTCTACAAAAATCTATTTATTTCTACGAAACCCAGCGGTCTGGTGAATTGCCAGATAACAATCGGGTGGAATGGCGGGGCGATTCCGGTCTTTTGGACGGGGCGGATGTGGGACATGATCTGACTGGTGGTTGGTACGATGCCGGTGATCACGTTAAATTCGGTTTGCCTATGGCTTATTCTACAACGATGCTGGCGTGGTCGGTTTATGAGTACAAGCAAGGATATGAGGGGTCTGGGCAGCTGGAGGAAATTTTAGACAATATTCGCTGGGCAACCGATTATTTTGTGAAAGCTCATACCGCTCCTAACGAGCTGTGGGGACAAGTTGGTAACGGAACAACCGATCATAATTGGTGGGGACCCGCAGAAGTCATGCAGATGCAGAGACCTTCCTACAAAATTGATGCCACTCATCCCGGATCAGATCTTGCCGCAGAAACAGCTGCAGCGTTAGCTTCAGCATCCATTATTTTCAGGGATACGGATGCCGTATACGCGGACAAGCTGCTGCTGCATGCTAAACAGCTTTACAATTTTGCAGACACTTATCGCGGCTCCTATTCCGACAGCATTACCGACGTCAAACAATATTATAATTCTTGGAGCGGTTACGCGGATGAATTGAGCTGGGGGGCTGTCTGGTTGTATTTGGCGACTAACGATCAGCAGTATCTCAATAAGGCTATTGCAGCAAGCGATCAATGGGGAACGAATCAGGCTGGAAACTGGGGGTATCAGTGGACACAGTCTTGGGACGACAAGCATTATGGCGCTCAATTACTGTTGGCACGAATCACCGGGCAGACCAAGTTCATTCAATCCACTGAACGGAATATGCAGTATTGGACGACTGGAGTGGGTGGAACAAGTGACCGTGTTGCCTATACACCTGGCGGACTAGCCCATCTCGATCAATGGGGCGCATTGCGTTATGCAGCCAATCAGGCTTTTATGGCCTTCGTTTACTCAGACTGGGTGAGCGATCCGGTGAAGAAAGATACGGCGCGCTCTTTCGCGGAGAGACAAATTACGTATATGCTTGGTGACAATCCACGAAACAGCAGTTATGTTATCGGTTTTGGTAACAATTCTCCTCAGCATCCCCATCATCGAACCTCACATGGATCATGGAATGATAGTCAGAGCGTTCCGGTAAATCATCGCCATGTCTTGTACGGAGCGCTAGTTGGAGGCCCGTCCAAAACAGACAGCTACACCGACTCCATTAACGATTATGTCTCGAATGAAGTTGCAACCGATTACAATGCAGCTTTTACAGGAGCTATTGCAAAAATGGTGCTGCTGCATGGACAAGGGCAACAGCCCCTTGCACAATTTCCACCTGCAGAGACACGTGAAGATGAGATGTTTGTCGAAGCCTCTGTGAATGCTAGTGGCAGCAACTTTGTAGAGATTCGAGCATTGCTGAATAACCGTACGGGCTGGCCGGCAAGGGCCAGTAAAGAGATGTCTTTTAACTATTATGTGGATCTTAGTGAAGCGATAGCGGCTGGTTATGGTCCTGAGGATATTACGGTTACAGCGGGAGGCTACAATCAGGGTGGAACGGTGTCTGCACTTCAGCCTTACGATGCAGCTAACCATATCTACTATACTGAGGTTGATTTTACAGGTACTTTGATTTATCCGGGTGGACAATCTGCTCATCGTAAGGAGATTCAATTCCGAATTGCAGCTCCGCTGAACACTAACTTCTGGAATAATGCTAATGATTTTTCATTCCAAGGGGTGGCAGCTCAAGGAGTAACTCCTGTAAAAACAGCGAACATTCCGGTGTTTGATGCAGGTGTACACATGTATGGAGAACTTCCAGCGGGTGGCGGACAACCTGGAGAACCTCAAGTCCCTGCACGTCCGACTAATGTTCAGGCTGTAGCAGGTAATGGGACTGTCCATTTGACTTGGAATGCGATTAGCGGGGTCAGTGAATATACCGTTAAACGCAGTGAAGTGAGTGGAGGCCCGTATACGGTGCTTGAGAATGTCACGGGAACGGATTACATGGATAGTGGACGGGTGAACGGAACCACTTATTATTATGTGATCACTGCCACGAATAGTGTAGGGGAGAGCTTGCCATCTATACAGGTTAGTGCTAAACCCCAAGAACCGACACAGCCCACAACGGGAAATTTAAAGGTGCAATATCGTACGAATGATACGAATGCCAGTGATGGACAGCTGCGCCCTCAGTTCCGAATTATGAATACAGGAACCGAGTCTGTGGCACTTAGCGGCTTGAAGCTGCGTTATTATTTCACTGTGGATGGGGATAAACCACAACAGTTTCATTGTGATTATGCTGTAGTGGGCAGTGGTAATTTAAGCGGCAGTTTTGTTAAGCTGAATCCCGCCAGTACGGGCGCGGATTATTATCTGGAGATTTCTTTTGGTGCAGGGGCTGGAAGTATAGCGCCTGGTGGAGATAGCGGCGAGATTCAGGCTCGCACCAATAAGACGGACTGGACGGCTTATAATGAAACGGATGATTATTCCTACAGCGCGGTTCAGCAGACATTTGCCGATTGGAATAAGGTTACACTTTATCAAGGTGAAACACTTGTATGGGGCTTAGAACCATAAATATATCCAAGAGAGGGAGCTTGCCTAAGATGATGAAATTGAGCTTAATAAAGAAGCCTGTTTCTGTAATAATGGCCGCAGTCCTGTTTCTCTCACTCATGACCGGTCTATTTAATTTTAGACCTCAGACTGCTCACGCTTCAACTACGGAGCAGACGCGATTTCTGCAATTATATGCGCAGCTAAAAGACCCCGCAAATGGTTATTTCTCTGCCGAAGGAGTACCTTATCATGCGGTAGAGACCTTGATGAGTGAAGCCCCTGATTACGGACATATGACGACCTCGGAGGCTTACAGTTATTGGATGTGGCTTGAGGTACTCTATGGTTATCACACAGGGGACTGGACTAAGCTGGAATCCGCTTGGGACAACATGGAGAAGTATATCATCCCTATTAACGAAGGTGATGGCAAGGAAGAGCAGCCAACCATGAGTTATTACAATCCGAACAGCCCGGCTACGTATGCAGCGGAGCATGCTCAGCCGGATCAGTATCCAAGTCAGCTAGGTGGCCAGTATACAGCAGGTAAAGATCCGCTAGATGCTGAATTGAAGGCGACGTATGGCAACAACCAGACCTACTTGATGCACTGGCTGGTAGACGTGGACAACTGGTACGGCTTCGGCAACTTGCTGAATCCTACGCATACAGCCGCTTATGTGAATACATTCCAACGGGGTGAACAAGAGTCCGTTTGGGAGGCGGTCCCTCACCCGTCTCAAGATGACAAAACGTTCGGAAAAGCAAACGAAGGCTTCATGAGTCTGTTCACAAAAGAAGCTAACGTGCCTTCCGCTCAATGGCGTTACACGAATGCTACAGATGCCGATGCACGGGCAGTACAAGCAATGTACTGGGCTAAAGAGCTCGGCTACAACAATACAGTGTATTTGAATAAAGCTAAGAAAATGGGCGATTTCCTGCGTTACGGTATGTATGATAAATACTTCCAAAAAGTAGGAAGTGCTGCTACTGACGGCACCCCTGATGCCGGGACTGGCAAAGACTCTAATCAATATCTTCTGGCTTGGTATACCGCATGGGGCGGTGGACTTGGAGCAACAGGAAACTGGGCTTGGAGAATCGGTGCGAGCCATGCCCACCAAGGGTATCAGAATGTCGTGGCTGCCTACGCACTTTCTGATTCGGATGGTGGTCTGATTCCGTCATCAGCTACAGCTGGGCAGGATTGGGAAAACTCTCTGAAACGTCAATTGGAATTTTATACTTGGCTGCAGTCCTCTGAAGGGGCAATTGCCGGTGGAGCGACCAATAGTTATCAAGGCGCTTACAAGGCTTATCCAGCTGGAACCAGTACTTTTTATGGCATGGCCTATGACGAAGCTCCAGTCTACCACGATCCTCCATCCAATAACTGGTTCGGAATGCAGGCATGGAGTGTGGAGCGGGTAGCGGAGCTGTACTATATCCTTGCTTCTAACGGAGACACTACATCTGAAAACTTCCAAATGGCAAAACAAGTTATAGAAAATTGGGTAGATTGGTCTAAAGATTATGCCTTTGCCAACAAACGTCCAGTTACGGATGCAGAAGGTTACTATCTGAACAGCCAAGGAAATCGAATTCTTGGAGGCGCCAATCCACAAGTGGCTACAGTCTCTGCACCAGGAGAATTCTGGATTCCAGGTAATGTGGAATGGACAGGACAACCTAATACGTGGAATGGCTTCAGTGGTTCTGCCGCAAACAGTAACCTGAAAGCCGTAACTAAGAGTCCAAGCCAAGATACAGGTGTACTGGGCAGCTATATTAAGGCACTTACCTTCTATGCGGCTGGCACCAAAGCTGAACATGGCAGCTACAGTACTCTGGGAGGAGAAGCTCAGGTACTGGCTAAATCTTTGTTAGACACGGCATGGGGTTATAACGATGGAATTGGTATTGCAACTACCGAAAGCCGTGCAGATTATTCTCGCTATTTCACTAAAGAAGTCTATTTCCCAAGCGGCTGGACAGGTACATTCGGCCAAGGAAATACAATCCCTGGTACATCAACAGTGCCTTCCGATCCTGCTAAAGGCGGAAATGGGGTATATGCAAGCTATACCGATATCCGTCCGAATATCGAAAATGACTCTAAGTGGCAATATCTGCTGGACAAATACAATACTTCTTTTAATAAAGTGACTAAAACATGGGACAATGGAGCCCCTGAATTTACCTACCATCGCTTCTGGTCGCAAGTAGATATGGCAACTGCTTATGCAGAATACGATCGATTGATCAACAGCAGCGTGCCTACGGAGCCAGTAGCTCCAAAAGCACCTTCCAAACCAAGTGCGGTCGCTGGTAACCAAGTTGTAGATCTTAGTTGGAACAACGTAACTGGAGCTACAAGCTATACTGTGAAAAGAGCTGCAACAACTGGTGGCCCTTACAGCGATGTGGCTGTTGTCACTCAAGCTACTTACAGTGACACTTCCGTGGTTAACGGTACGGATTATTACTATGTAGTTAGTGCTTCCAACGTGGTTGGAGAGAGCCCGAATTCGCCTGAGGTTCACGCCAAGCCTATGGATGTACCGATTCCGGCACAAGGAGATTTGGTGGTGAAGTACCGGACAAGTGATACCAATCCGGGAGATAATCAGTTCCGCCCGCAGCTGCAAATTGTTAACAATGGGGATACGGCTGTAGCGCTTAGCGATGTAAAGCTGCGGTATTATTACACGATTGATGGCGATAAACCTCAACAATTTAATGTTGACTATGCTAACATCGGTGGAAGTAATATACAGGGAACATTCGTGAAGGTAGACCCTGCCAAAACTGGAGCGGACTATTATTTAGAAATCTCCTTCGGCGCAGGTGCAGGCAGTCTTGCACCGGGAGCCAACACGGGTGATATCCAGATCCGGGTCAACAAAACGGACTGGAGCAATTACAACGAGGTTGGAGACTACTCTTATGATCCTACCAAAACATCGTACACGGAATGGAATCATGTGCCGTTGTACTTGAATGGTGCTCTAGCATGGGGACTTGAGCCTTAAAGTCTAAATGAGGGAAGCCCTAGCCATTTGGCTGGGGCTTTTTTTGTTATTGGCTGGTTAGCGACTGCACTTCGACTAATTGTGGCTTCATGTCCATTTTAATTGTATTTCCTACAACTAAAATAGGCTCTAGCCGCGTCAACGTAATTTAATTGCACTTCATACAACTATTTATCAGTATATGGATACTTATTGAGATATAAGCTCAGTTTAACTGTACAATGTGCAACTAAAACCCAAAAAGAAATAAAAAAGCACGAAATAGCTGTATTAAATACAACTATTTCGTGCTTTTGGTATGTTAGTTAGTTATTGTGAGTTACTACGAATACTTGTAGATCAAGCTTTTATAGAAGCTTGGTTTACATTCACACTTGTGCTGAAGGAACAACCTTCTCCGCGTATTCTATCGTTCCGCCGCCGAGACATTGCTCGCCGAGATAGAAGACAACGGCTTGACCAGGGGTGATCGCTTTTTGTGGAACATCAAAGGCTACATTTATTGTTCCATCTTCACGCGCTGTAAGGGTCACGCCTTGATCTGGCTGGCGATACCGGAATTTGGCGGTGCATTTCAGCGGCTCTTGCCCAAGCGCTTGACCCTCAATCCAGTTAACACCGGAAGCAATCAGGCTAGTGGAGTACAGGCTGTGGTGCTTGTCTCCTTGTACTACATAAAGAATGTTGCGGCTAAGATCTTTTTCAGCTACAAACCACGGTTCGCCGTTGCCAGAGCCACCAATACCAAGGCCTTGGCGTTGGCCTAACGTGTAATACATAAGTCCGTCATGGCGGCCTTTGATCTCTCCAGTTACTATGTCAACCATATCGCCAGCTTGTGCCGGGAGATATTGGCTGAGGAATTCGCGGAAGTTGCGCTCGCCGATAAAGCAGACGCCTGTGCTATCTTTTTTCTTGGCAGTGTAAAGTCCTGCTTCTTCAGCAATTCTCCGCACTTCAGGTTTCGGCAGATGTCCAATAGGGAACATTGTTTTAGAGAGTTGATGTTGCCCCAGTGCATTCAGGAAATAGGTTTGATCCTTATTGTTGTCTACGCCGCGGAGCAGCTTGTACACACCATCTTCTTCTATAACACGTGCGTAATGTCCAGTTGCGACATAATCGGCACCAAGCTGAAGAGCTTTGTTCAAAAATTCTCCAAACTTAATCTCGCGGTTGCACATGACGTCAGGATTTGGCGTCCGGCCGGCCTTATATTCATCGAGAAAATAAGAAAATACCTTATCAAAGTATTCCTTCTCGAAATTAACGGTATAGTAAGGAATATCAATCTGCTCGCATACGCGGCGAACATCCTCTGCATCGCTTTCGGCCGTACATACTCCGAATTCGTCGGTATCGTCCCAGTTCTTCATGAAGATGCCGATGACGTCATAGCCCTGCTGCTTGAGCAGAAGCGCCGTGACGGAGGAATCGACCCCTCCGGACATGCCGACGACGACACGGGTGTCTTGTTTTGCTTTTGTCATCGTAATCACCATTTCTGTACCCAAAATACCGGTCATTCATGGAACACCCGGCTCAAAATGTATTATAACATACCTGTCTACTCTAAACCTCTGAAATAAGAGACTGGAAACAACAAAATGTCCACCTGGGGTGAACATTCTCGTAAAATGTTTTGTTTTCCATTTCATTTGTGACTTCGGATATGATAACATAAACTGAGAGTAATTATCGGAATACCTTGATATGACAATCCAAATGACTTGCCGAATCAATAGTATACAATAATCAGACATTAAACTGAAAGAGGTGCCCCTTTGAAAATATCAACTAAAGGTCGTTACGGACTAACAATTATGATGGAGCTTGCACTGAAATTTGGTGAAGGACCAACTTCACTTAAGAGTATCGCTGAGAAAAATGGTCTTTCCGAGCATTATCTGGAGCAACTAATTGCTCCTCTGCGCAATGCAGGACTTGTAAAAAGTATTCGTGGAGCATATGGCGGATACATTTTGTCGCGTGAGGCGAATGCTATCACTGCCGGTGATATCATCCGTGTGCTGGAGGGTCCTATCTCTCCTGTAGACTTCACGGAAGAGGACGATGCAGCGAAACGGGATTTATGGTTGCGTATTCGCGACAGTATTGCCGATGTGCTGGATTCCACAACACTTTATGACTTGATTAACTACAAAGAAGAGAGTTTGGCTGACAATTACATGTTTTATATTTAGATCTCCAATGAAAGATAACTCAACAGTATTATGAATCAACCTTTAGGCTCCCATTTGGGAGTCTTTTTTTATCTTTTATTATCTGTGATTCTATTTGTTCTTACGTTTATTAAGGAGCGCAATCCAGCAGCAAAAGGCTCCGATGAACGCTGCGAGAATCGGTATCCATTGATTAGTAGTCAAGTTAGCACCTCTACAGTACTTATAATTCTTTCGTCATAAAAACACTATAGGGGTCTTCAATGTAATCTGCAAACGGACTACAGTATTCAAACCCATATTGTTCATATAGTTTTCTAGCTGCTTCGAACCCTTCAGTGGATCCGGTTTCCAAGCTCAGCCGCCGATAGCCTTGTTGCTTAGCTTCTTTAATAATATGGGCAAGCATTTTAGATGCAATGCCCTTCCTAAGATGCTTGGTAGAAGTACGCATGGATTTGATTTCACCATGATGGCTACCCAAGTCTTTAAGAGCACCGCAACCTAAGAGTTCGCCCTGCTCCCAGGCACTCCAGAAGGTGATTTCTGGTGTTTTTAATTTATCTAAATTTAACGCATGTACACTCTCTGGGGGAGATTGCTCAAACATGCTCTGAAGATGTTCACTGATCAATGCTATGATTTCGGTTCCGGTTAAGTTATCGATTCTAATCTCCAAATTATTCACTCCCAATGATAAGATTATGGTTTGTTGTATACATCAAGTTTCTTTAGCGGAGTTCGCTGTTATATGTTGTAGCAATCGGTCCAAGGCTTTCTGTGTAAGTGGCATAAAGTAATTAAGAATTAATCCGCCTAAACAAATGGTAAGTAAAGTGCCAATCCCAATAGGCCCATTGAAAATAATGGCGGCAAATAAGAAAACAAGATAAATGATTGTTCTAGTAAATAGTATACTAAGCCTAGTTATCGTTTGCAGTACTAATGTTAGCCGGTCCACTGGAATCGGTGCGGAATTTGCGTATAAATAAATGGATGTACCTAATCCAATTGCGATTAAGCCTAAACCATAAAAAGCAATTTTACTGATCCACAGATTAGGCTCGATCAGATGGTTAAACAAAAAAAGCCACATATCAATACCTAAGCCTGCTATGAATGCAGTTACCAACCCTAATAATTCCGGTCTTTGCTTGGATAAACATGAATTACATCCAATCAATAGGCATGCGATCAGCACTTCCCAACTGCCTACTGTAAGACCGACATTTTTGGATAGACCCACTAAAAGTGCATCAAAAGGTGACGCTCCAAGGTCAGAGATTATTGTTAGTGAAACGCCTAGGGTTAAGATGGAAATCCCGCAAGTGAAAATGGAAAACGTAGTTACACTAAACTTCTTCATTCTTTTGAAGCAGAAAGATCTTTAGTCATTAAAAGATGAGGGATGCCATCCTCCATAAATTCAGTAGATGAAGCCCGATAACCAAGTTTTTTATAGAAGCCCTCCGCCTGAGTTTGCCCGTGCAATTTAACTTTTTGATGTCCCTTTTCAACCACGATCTCTTCTAATGCAGAAATGATTTTTTTCCCAATTCCAAATTTACGATAAGGTTCTAGGATGCAAATACGCTCTAACTTACCTATACCATCAAGAACGCGGATCCTTCCTGTGGCAACTGGTTGCCCATCATAATAGGCCAGGACATGTTCACATTCTCCATTCAGTGTATCGAATTCATCAAATTCATCATTAAGGGGAACGCCTTGTTCCTCAACAAATACTTTTTTTCTGATTGAAAATGCAGCTTCAAGTTCCTCGATTAGTGTAATTCTTTTAAGATTCATTCTTGCTTACTCCATTCTGTATTTGTTTTTTTTAGGAAAAACGTCATAATGAATTAACGACAATTATAAGTATATATACAATCAATATTGTTGTAAATACAACATTATTGGAACTGGTAGGTGATTGAATGAAAGAGATCCTTCGTGAAGTTGGAATGATAGCGAGGGCATTAGATTCCATAAGTAATATAGAGTTCAAGGAATTAGAGCTTACAAAGGGGCAGTATTTATATCTGGTCCGGATATATGAGAATCCGGGCATTATTCAAGAAAAGCTGTCGGAAATGATAAAGGTGGACCGAACAACAGCAGCACGTGCGATTCAGAAGCTTGAAATCCAAGGTTTTATTGAAAAGAAAGACGATGAAACGAACAAAAAAATAAAAAGGTTATTCACAACTGAAAAAGGCAAACAAGCCTACTCTTTTCTGAAGAGAGAAGGGGACCATACCGACTTGGTTGCGTTAGCAGGATTATCTGAAAAAGAAACGGAAGTCTTGTTTCAACTTTTGCAAAGAGTTAGGAAAAATGTTGAGGTTGAGTGGGAATACGTAAAGAAGGGAAATAAAAGAGAGTACTAAAATCAGCAATTGTTATTGAACTAACCCAACACGATTGCATAAAAAAATGCCTTGCTAGTGATATACTGGCAGGGCATTTTAATAAGATGATTCATATATCAACGGAGCCGTGGAACGTACGGAGCGGAGAATAAAAAAAGAACACCCTAAAGTGTTCATTAAGGTTAATTAATGTTAATTATTGTGCTGCGGGGGTATTTCCCATTGCAATAGAAATTCTGTTCCAACTGTTGATTTGATTAATAATCAGCACAAGATCAACATATTGTTTCTCATCGTAATGTTCACGTACTTGCTTATATAGATCATCCGGAACTCTTTTGGAAGGGATCAGCGTAATATGCTCAGCTAGTTCGAGAGCAACCTTCTCTTCAGGTGTATAAAAACTACATTCCTCCCAAACATTTAAACAATAAATTCGTTGTTCAGTTTCACCCATTTTACGAGCTTCGGATGTATGCATATCTATACAGAAAGCACATCCGTTAATTTGAGAAACTCTGATTTTGATAAGTTCTCTTGTAGTCCGATTAATCGTAGATTTTTTGGTGTACATCTCCATATCCATCATGATTTTCATACCCTCAGGTGCAACTTCATTGTAAGCAACTCTTTGACTCATTAGGCAAGACTCCTTAGGCTTTAGTTTAGGAATAGTATAACTTTATTTTAACACTATTATTCTTTATATGCGAACATTTGTACTTATTTTTTTATTTATAAGAAGGCAGAAATCACCCGCCGACATATCCCCAAAGCGGAACGGAAATGATATCAATATAATCTTCTACCTGTCTAATTGGCTGTTATTCCACGAGTTTCCCCTTCCTCTTGCCTCACAACTATCGGCTTCCTGGTGAATAAGTTGATAGAAACCAAGAAGAGGAGTGAGGAAATGCCTTATACAACAGGTCTTATTACAAATACAAGAGCAACTGGTACTGCAGCAAGTAATGTAGTAGTCAGTGTTCGTAACACAAGTAATGCGAGTGCAATGATGATCGTCGAAGTTTTTGGTGTTCCATATTCGATGCCAGCTCTTACTCCGCTTTATGTCACAGGGTATTACGTTCCTGCAAAGAGTTCTGATATTAGAGAGTTTTTCATTGGGGGCAATTTGGCTTACGAGGTACAAATTAGTAGTCCTTTTCCTTTGGCAGAAGTAGTTACCTCCGTGTATGGGCTGGACGAGTTCGGAAATCTAGTTACTGATCAGCGAGTGCTTCAATCTGAATTGACGCAGATTACCGCATTATCTATCCCTATATAATAGTAACGTTTAGACCATTAAGCAGCAGTCGCTGAAAGAAATAGGGCGATTGCTGCTTTTTTAGGCGCAATAAAGTATTTTAGGGGCATTCACACAATCATATGAGAGGAATCAAAATATACTGATTTTATACTCCAATGTAGAGAGAGGTAAAAATCATGGCGGATGTAGGAGTAGTTATGCCTGTGTATACCCAAAAGCCGGAGTTTCTGCGGCAAGCTCTGCAGTCTGTTCTACACCAATCTTTTACCAATTTTCGGCTGGTTGTTGTGATCGATGGAGCACCAGATATGGAACCGCTCGTGAGATCCATTATTGTCGAAGATCCGAGGGTAACGGTTATTTCTTACGCACAGAACAGGGGTATAGCACATGCACTGAATACTGGCTTTGATCTTTTGTTTAGTGAGCCCAGTATTCAATATTTGAGTTGGGTTTCCAGCGACAATGTTTATGAACCCCGTTTCCTCGAAATCCTTCGGGGGGCGCTAGTTAGAGGTCCACAGGAGTTAGGCATTGTGTTCAGTTCTTTTCAAAGCATCGATAACGAGGGAAAGTTTCTTCACAACGAACATCAATTGGCTACGCAGCGTAATTATCAGTCACAGCCCAAAGAACGATTGCTGGATTATTCGCTCATTGGCGTATCTTTTATGTACAAAACACAGATTGCGAAGCTTGTTGGAGCTTATGGAATGGAACCGGTGGAAGATTATGATTACTGGCTGAGACTGGCTGAACATTGTGAGATTCGCTTTATACCGGTGGAACTGGTGAATTATCGTGTAGATTCTACCTTTAGTGTATCTGCCCAGTTACATTCGGTTGAAAATCATCGTAGATGGAGATATGCCTATCATTTGACCCGCCATCAGGCGCGGTTTCGCAGAGGGATTCCGGCGATGATTACCGTTTTATATCCTGTAGTGAATGCTTGTGCGGATGAAATAACGAGGATAGAGAATCTGTACGAACAAACGTATAGCAATTATGAATGCCGGGTGCTGGATTTATCAACTACACGTCAGCCATCAGCTCTATTGGAAACCATACCTCATCCTGCGACAGCGTTCGCTTGGCTGCCTGGGGCTGTGGAGTCACACGCGATTTGCAGTGCTATTGAGCAGCTATCCACCCCATTTACGATAGTTTTAGGTCCAAAGGTTTTTATAGGAGCGCTCGATATTGAGTACATGCTGGAAGCTTTGATTACTACGGGTGGCGATACGATCTCCAACTACTACACGGATGATCATAGCTTGATTGGATTTCGACACAGACATGTCCCCTCGACCAAAAGCCACTATTATAATGAGCTGTTTCGCAGCGCAGATTTGTATGATTTGTTGAAGACCTCTTTTACCTAAAATAATTTGTGAATGAGTGATCATGATGAAGATTTTGTTCACTTTTTATAACCCGAGTGGTGGTATGCAAACTCTGAACCGAGTTCGCTGCCAAGCGTTATATGCTCGCGGTGTAGAGTGCCATTTACTGTATACACACCATGGAAAAGGACAGCAGAATATCCGTAACATTCAAACGCATATTACCAATAGTGATGACGAGATCAGGGCAATGCTTGCTCGGGAAGCTTTTGACTTAATTGTAGTGTGTACGGATATTAACTTAGCAGAGCGGATTCGAGGGTTTGGGTATAAAGGGCCGCTTGTTTTTGAAGTGCAGGGTTTAGGTACCTTAGATGAAGCTGAGCAGGTCGTTAATAATTTTACAGAGCGCATTTACAGGCTCACCGATGCACTGCTGTATCCGGAAACAACCCATTTGCAGGCGCTTTTCAAAGGCGGATTTCCAACCATTCCACAATATTGTTTTGATGATCCGATCGATTGCGATCAGTTTGGATATACCAATTATCCCGCGAAAAGTTTCCCTATCCTCGGTTGGGTAGGGCGCATTCAAACGAATAAGAATTGGCGGGAATTTCTGCAAATCGGGCAAAGGCTGCTGACGATCCATCCCGAGCTTTATTTATGGATTTTTCAGGATGATACGTTGTTTGATCCAGAGCAAAAAGAAAGCTTTGATCAATTTGTAGCTGAGACAGGGATTTCTTCACGGTTAATTTCGTATTCCAATATTCCTCATGAGCAAATGGCAGATTATATGAGCATTATTGGTGATTCGGGAGGTTTGCTCCTTTCGACCTCGATTTTGGAAGGATTTGGATATGCGGTTGCTGAGGCGATGTTGTGCCGTTGTCCTGTACTTACTACAGATTCAGACGGCGTTCGAAGACTTGTCATTAACAATCACACTGGAAAAATATACACGAGAGGGCAGCTGGATGAAGCTGTGAATGCTGCTCTATCCTTAATGGATGATCCGGCACTGCGGGCCAGAATCAGGATGAATGGAGAATGGCATATCCGGACTAACCTGTCCTCCGAGCTGTATGCAGACAGATTTCTACAGATGTATCATCAATTGATGGGACGTAGAATTCAAATTGAGCGGCGCTGGTCTTAACTCTGCGGTTAATCTGCAGGGTTAAGATGTTTTTTCATGGATTAACAACGAGGTCAGAATTAGTATCAATAAAAGGGTGACAATCATTCCTACCATTTGAATAATATTGTTTTCTATATCTCATTGATTAATTCCTTCGTATTATTCCGGACATTTCCCACTGCAGTGGAAACCGGATAGGCTCTCATTTGATGCTGATCATAGGGTTTAAGAAGCTTTATTAACGAAGTTGCGTCCTGATTGCTCCGGCTTAGCCATTCAGGCTCATCCTCAGGCTTCAAAATAACTGGCATACGGTTGTGGATTTCAGCCATAAGTTCATTTGGGGTAGTCGTTATAATCGTGCAGGTACTTAATTTATTACCTTCAGGGTCCATCCAAATATCATACAATCCGGCCATTGAAAAAATACCCCCATCGCGCATCACGATTCGCATGGGTTGTTTGCTGCTGCCCTGTGCCTTCCATTCATAGAAACCATCAGAAGGGATGATGCAGCGGCGGGAGCTTACTAATCGCTTGAAAGAAGGCTTATCAAGGAGTGACTCTGCCCGGGCATTGATCATTTTACTGCCGATTTTATCATCTTTGGCCCAAGAAGGAACCAGACCCCAGCGCAGTTCCCCAAGTTTATTGCTGGACCCTGTGTTAATGACTGCCGGAATTTGCTGCATGGGTGCTGCGTTATATGTTGGAGCATAGTGGATAATGGTAGAATCATTGGCAAAATATCTGACCATTAGCTCTTCCATGGTGACTGTTATTGTATATCGTCCGCACATTTTATACACTTCCCATTCGGTCGTTTTTGAGGCTAGATTTGTTTACAGCTTGTAATCAGCATGTTATGCTCGAAATATTTCTTAGCTTGAACGGCTGTTGAGGGTTGTATCTTATTATAAACGAAGCACAATGAATGAAGAAAGCGGTGCATATAGGTGATTTTGGTAAGCTCTTGTTTAGCTGGCATGAAGGTAAGATATAATGGTACGGATTGTTTGGATGAGAAAATTCAGAAGCTTTTGAATGAGAATCAGGCTATTGCTGTGTGTCCGGAATTATTAGGGGGATTCTCTACGCCTAGAGAGCCAGCTGAAATTGTCGGCGGGGATGGTGAGGATGTGCTTGCAGGAACGGCAAAAGTAGTGGACCGGTCGGGAACAGATGTAACAGAACTATATTTAAAAGGGGCCTATATTACGCTTGAAAAAGCTCAAGAGGTTTCAGCCACGATGGTAGTCCTCAAGGAAAACAGTCCTTCTTGCGGCAGCACCATGATTTATAACGGAGAGTTCAAAGGGAAGAAGATCGCTGGCAACGGCGTGACTGCGGCTTTACTTAGAAAAAACGGCATAGAAGTTACTTCTGAAGAGAATTGGCTGTCATTATCCTAGCCTATACAGGGAATTGATTACAATATTGTGTTCTTTAGTTTGTGGAAAACTAACTTCTCGCGCGGTATAATTTAATAGTTCTTAAAAACGAACTATTGTCCTATACCCTAGAAGTGGAGAAATGAATGATGAAAAACATCTATTTGGACCACGCCGCATCAACTCCGGTTCATCCCGAGGTGGCCAAGGTCATGCTGAATATAATGACAGAACAATATGGAAATGCGTCCAGTGTACATCAGTTCGGACGTTCAGCCAAGAAAATATTAAATGGGGCGCGCGATACTATCGCCGCCTTTTTAGGCTGCTCGCCGGAAGAGTGGGTGTTCACTGGCGGCGGAACCGAAAGCGACAATCTAGCCCTCTATGGAGCTGTCGCTGCTGTTGCCCAGAAAGGCAATCATATTATCACCTCTGCGATAGAGCATCATGCAGTGCTACATACCTGCGAAGAGCTGGAGAAGGAAGGCTTTAAGGTTACTTATCTTCCTGTGGATTCTACAGGCCGAGTATCCGTTGCAGACGTAGAAGCAGCGGTGCAGGAAGACACGGTGCTAATCAGTGTAATGTATGCCAATAATGAGGTAGGAACCGTTCAGCCGATTCAGGAAATTGGCCAGCTTGCCAGAGAGCGGGGAATTCTGTTCCATGTTGATGCTGTACAAGCTCTTGGTGCCTTACCGATCACACTGCGGGAGCTTCCGGTAGATTACATGAGCTTTACAGCTCACAAAATCAATGGACCTGGGGGGATCGGTGGCCTTTATGTGCGGAGTGGAGCACCGCTGCATCCAAGACTCCACGGTGGCCTTCAGGAGCGCGGCAGACGAGCCGGAACAGAAAATCTAGCAGGTACTGCTGGATTTGCCAAGGCTGTTGAGATAGCAGTTACAGGTCTATCAGAACGTCGACAAAAAGTGCAGCTCCTGCGCAATAGACTACTTGAAGAGCTGGATACGCTGATTGGACGGGAAAGTTATTCGATTAACGGCAATACCGAGCATTTTTTGCCAAGTATACTGAATTTGAGCTTCCCGGGAGCTAGAACAGATGTTATGCTGATGAACCTGGATATGGACGGGATTGCGGCGGCAAGCGGTTCAGCCTGCACGTCAGGATCACTGGAAATATCCCATGTTCTGAGAGCAATGGAGCTTCCAAAAAATATTTTAGGGTCCGCGATTCGATTTAGCATGGGTTTGGGTAATACTACTGAAGAAATTGAGTACGTTGCTCGAAAAGTTGAAACCATTCTGAATCGGCTGCGTATCAGAGACTAGTTACTTCTAGGCTATGATAGGTATCCCGATCATTCGGGCTTTCACTTTTTGAGAACTCGTAATTACACTCAAAGTGAGGAGACCGAGCAGCCATGAAACTTCAAGATCTGATCGGCTTGGCTGTATATGAAGTTGAAGAGGGTAACGCAATCGGCAAAATTGTCGATATTTTGCTCGATTCAAACTGGAATATTACGGGTATTGAACTGGAAAGCAAATCTTTTTTTGGTGGCCATGTGAAATTTGTGGCATGGGAAGATATTGTGGCCTACGGCGAGGATGCTGTCATGATTCGTAGTAAAGAGTCGATTGATAAGATAGATGCCGATCATATACCTTGTACTTTTCTACTTGGAAAGAACAAACTTAAGGATTTAAAAGTGCTAACTACAACTGGAACTATACTCGGACGAATATCTGATGTTTATTTTGACCAAAAGTTGGGAAACACAATAGGAGCGCTGGAAATTAGTGACGGGCTTGTCACTGATTTGATCGAAGGCCGCAAATGGCTGCCTTGTTCTGACGAGATGTCCATTGGTGAGAATGCATTAATGGTTCCTGCGATGAGCGAAGAACGGCTACAAAAAGCCATTAATATTGTTAACGGATAGGTGGAATGTATTATATGAAGTGTCCAAACTGCAACTCCAAAGATATCGGAAAGATCGGTTCCCACCAGTTTTATTGCTGGGGCTGTTTCATCGAATTGACGGTAAATGGCGAGAAAATGTCGGTTTATCAAGTTGAAGAAGACGGCACACTAAGCTCACTGGACGACCTGTTCTCCGGGGATGATATGACTCAGGATTTCCCGCAAATTCATGCGTCGTCTTAACTATGAATCTTGCTTTGTAAGCAAGACTGCTCTATGTACTTAAGCGTCAATTTCCTTTCAGCTGAAATCAGTTGCAAGGTTATTGACGCTTTTTTGTGTGTTTGATGGTTATTTTGCTGCGGCCATACATATACTTATTTACGAAGCTAGTCCAGGCTCTACCGCAGGAGGGTACTCTCATGGAACAATGGTCCCAAAGTAAATGGTTCCGCTGGATGATCGGAGTGCTGCTATCCCTGATCATTTTGTATTTTGTTTGGTTGCTTCGTCCGATGCTGCAGGGGATTTTTGTATTCTTAAAGGCAATCCTCGCTCCATTTCTGGCAGCTATGATTATTTCCTATGTGCTGAATCCCGTGGTTAGTATGCTGGCCGGACGGAAGATGCCGCGTAGCGTAGCTGTTCTACTTATATATGCAGTGTTTCTAACGGCGATTACCGTGATCGCCATCAACCTTATCCCGATGTTTATTGAGCAGCTTGAAGAGTTAAATGAACATCTGCCTGAGATCACACTGCAAGCCCAAGGCCTGATGAGCCATATGAATACAAGGCTAATACCACCTGGGGTTGAAATGGGGATGAACAACTGGTTTTTTCAACTGGAGAATCGTCTGGCCGAAGGGATTTCTCATTTTCTCGATAACATAGGGACAACGATTAACTTGCTGTTCAATGCTTTTATCGTGCCGTTTCTGGTGTTCTATATTCTGAAGGATTTTGACGTATTTGAACGGACGGTGGTCTCTTGTCTGCCCCGCGCACGCCGCAAGTCTATTGTTACTTTGTTAAAAGATATTGATGCCGCGCTCGGCAATTACATTCGCGGACAATTTCTGGTCTGCATCATTATAGGTGTGCTCGCCTATATCGGCTATGCTATTGTCGGAATGCCTTATGCCTTACTGTTCGCCAGTGTGGTGGCAGTATTTAATATTGTTCCGTATATGGGTCCTTTTCTAGGGGCTGCACCTGCCATTGTGATGGCTTCGACCGTCTCTTTTCGATTAGTTCTACTGGTTGCTGTGGTAAACACTTTATGTCAAATTGTGGAGAGCAATATTATTTCTCCACAGGTAGTAGGCAGGACGCTACATTTGCATCCGCTGCTTATTATCTTTGCATTGCTGGTAGGTGGTGAGCTGGCAGGGATGATTGGACTGATCCTTGCTGTACCGTTCTTTGCAGCTGCAAAAGTCGTTATTCAACACTTTATGGCGTTTTTAATCAAACGAAAGCCTGTATAAAGGGATAATCATTGACTATTGACAACAGTTTTGTATATAATGTTGGGGAATATTACTGATGACTCAGTATATAGTTGTTCGATGATGAGGAGTATTAATTCTATACCGTTATTGCAGAGAGCCGGCACTAAGGTGCGAGTCGGTTAACGGAACAGAGTGAACTCACCTCGGAGTAACGGTGCAAGTTTACAGGATATCCATAAGAGATAATGGATGTCATGAATGAACCGCCGTCGCCTCACCCCCGCTAAAGGGTGCAAAGTGAGTGGCAGAATAAAGTATATTCAGCCGCTAACTAGGGTGGTACCACGGGAATTATAACCTCTCGTCCCTAGCGATAATACGCTAGGGATGGGAGGTTTTTTTGTAAATATAAGAGAGTATACGTTTCACGCAATACTTCATGTCTTATATTTCCCGCATAAATGCTTACCGTCCTTATAAGGACACCGAGGGCGTATATGCTTGGTTAAGGAATAAGAAATCTAAGAAGTAACACTCCAAGGAGGAGCAGACAATGAGCGACAATCAAACAAATAGCATACCCGCTACTGGTTACCGGGCGCAGGCTATTGAGCCGAAATGGCAAAAGTTCTGGGATGAGAACAAAAGCTTTAAGACAGGAGAAGATCCTGAAAAACCCAATTTTTATGCACTGGATATGTTTCCGTATCCTTCAGGTGCAGGACTGCACGTAGGTCATCCAGAGGGTTACACAGCGACGGATATCGTTTCTCGCTACAAACGGATGCGCGGTTTCAACGTATTGCATCCGATGGGCTGGGATGCTTTTGGACTTCCGGCAGAGCAGTATGCGATGGATACCGGCCAGCATCCACGTGATTTTACCGATAAGAACATCGATAATTTCCGTCGTCAGATCAAATCGCTGGGTTTCTCCTACGATTGGGACCGCGAGATCAGCACGACAGATCCGGATTATTATAAATGGACACAATGGATTTTTATCCAGTTGTATAACAAAGGCCTGGCTTATGTAGCAGAAGTACCTGTTAACTGGTGTGAGGCACTGGGTACGGTACTTGCCAACGAAGAGGTTATCGATGGTAAAAGTGAGCGCGGAGGTCACCCTGTCGTGCGCAAACCGATGCGTCAATGGATTCTGAGAATTACAGAGTACGCTGAGCGTTTGCTGGAGGATCTGGAAGAGCTGGATTGGTCCGAAAGCATCAAGGATATGCAGCGCAACTGGATCGGGAAATCAACAGGTGCAGAAGTGAACTTTAACATTGAAGGTCACGAAGCTAACCTGACCGTGTTTACTACACGTCCAGATACACTGTTCGGAGCAAGTTACTGCGTATTGGCACCAGAGCATGAGCTTGTTGATGTGATTACAACTGAAGCACAGCGTGCTGCTGTGGCAGAATATCGTGAAAAAGCTTCTCGTAAGAGCGATCTGGAGCGAACGGATTTGGCGAAAGAGAAGAGTGGTGTCTTCACAGGCGCATATGCAATTAATCCGGTGAATGGTGCGAAGGCGCCAATCTGGATTGCAGATTATGTGCTTGCTGGTTACGGAACGGGAGCAATTATGGCAGTTCCGGGTCACGATACTCGCGACTGGGAATTTGCTAAACAATTCGGCCTGAATATCGTGGAAGTCGTTCAAGGCGGCAACGTTGAAGAAGAGGCTTATTCCGGAGATGGCCCGCATGTCAATTCTGATTTCCTGAATGGACTCAAGAATGAAGAAGCGATTGCGAAGATGATTGCTTGGTTGGAAGAGAAGGGCGTAGGTAAAGGCAAAGTAACCTATCGTCTGCGTGACTGGCTGTTCAGCCGTCAACGCTACTGGGGGGAGCCCATTCCAATTCTGCATTTGGAAGACGGCACAATGAAGACTGTTCCGGTTGATCAGCTGCCGCTGGTACTGCCAGATGTAGAGGCAATCAAACCTTCGGGTACAGGGGAATCTCCACTTGCGAATGTAACAGAGTGGGTGGAAACTATCGATCCTGAGACTGGCATGAAGGCTCGCCGCGAGACGAACACCATGCCGCAATGGGCGGGCAGCTGCTGGTATTACCTGCGTTATATTGATCCGAAAAACGATCAAGAGCTTTGCTCCCCTGAGAAGCAAAAAGCATGGCTTCCAGTAGATCTGTATATTGGTGGAGCAGAGCATGCCGTGCTTCACTTGCTCTATGCACGTTTCTGGCACAAGGTGCTTTATGATCTCGGCGTAGTTGAAACAAAAGAACCTTTCCATAAGCTGGTTAACCAAGGTATGATTCTTGGGAATAATAATGAAAAAATGAGCAAATCACGCGGAAATGTCATCAATCCTGATGAGATTGTGGAAGCATTTGGTGCAGATACGCTGCGTGTGTATGAAATGTTTATGGGCCCTCTGGAAGCAACCAAACCTTGGAATGAAAAGGGTGTAGAAGGAGTTCACCGTTTCTTGTCCCGTGTATGGCGCCTGTTCGTGAGTGAAGATGGTAAGCTGAGCACCAAAATCACAGCAGACGGTGGCACTGATGAGTTCAAACGCACTTGGCACAAGACCATTAAGAAGGTTACTGATGATTTCGAGCATCTGCGTTTCAATACCTCAATTAGCCAGTTGATGATTTTTATTAACGATGCTTATAAGCAAGAAACTTTGTCCCAAGAAGCTGCTGAACACTTCGTACAAATGTTGTCACCACTGGCGCCTCACATCGCTGAAGAGCTGTGGCAGCTGCTCGGTCACGAAGGAAGTATCAGCTACGTGGCTTGGCCAACGTATGATGAAGCATGGACGGTGGATGCTGAGGTTGAAATCGTTATTCAGGTAAATGGAAAAATCGTACAACGCGCATTGATCCCGCAGGATATGGGTCAAGAAGAGATGCAAGCTCATGCGTTGTCACTCCCGAATGTGAGTGCTGCAGTAGAAGGTAAAACCGTACGCAAGATCATTGCGGTTCCTGGCAAGCTTGTAAATATCGTAGTGGGTTAAGCGAAGAACGCAATATTGCCCGCAGCAACGGAGAACTCCGTGCTGCGGGTTTTATTGTTTTTAACGGTCTACGGGACTTTGAATAATACCGTCATGCCCAAATAACGCATCCAGCTTGGTAACATCCTCATCGTATTTATCATGGGTAGTCATGATGAGACGTTCGAATACGCCCTCAAGGCTAATGCGAAGATGGTTCAGTGCTTCTGCGGTAATCCCACCACGGACAGCTACACGTTCTTGGAGCTCTTGCGGGGTGAATTCTCCTTCTGTTAGCAGCTTGCCTGTTCCAAGCAGCATTTCACCTGCAAGCCGGCTGATTAACGTCTCTTCAATCCCGGTAACTTCCACCGCAGCTTCAATCCAGCGTTCAATGAAATAGCTCAAGAACGCAGGTCCGCAGCTGGAGAAATCAGAAGCGATTCGGGTATGGGCCTCTTGAATTTCCAAAGGAACACCTATGAAAGACAACAGCTGCAGCAGCACGAGCCTGTCTTCTTTATTAAGCCTGCTGCCAAATATGCACAGTGATGTCCCACTTTTGACACAGTGTGTAATGCTGGGGATGATCTTGGCTATTTTGGACGGCAAAGCGGATTCCAGATGTTGCAATTGAACGGGACTTGTAATGGATACGACGATTTGATCGCTGCGGAGATAAGGGCCGATCTCATCTGTTAAGGTTTTGAATTCCAGCGGTTTTACACATAAAAAAACAATGTCACTTCCAGTCGCTGTTTCACTATTGCTTCCGCATAAGTTTATGCCGGGATGACGATCTTCTAGCTCCAGCAGTTTATTCAGACTGCGGTTGCTGGCGAGTACATCGCACGGATTCAGGGCTCCGGAAGAAAGAAAGGCGTCAATCAGCAGGCTGCCCATGCTGCCTGTTCCGATAAATCCAACTTTCACCTGTGGTTCCTCCTTTCTAGCGTTGCTTATTTACTAACTGACATGAATGCTCTTCGTTATATGTATGCAGGATAGACTTGGACAGATGACAGGTTTTGTATGAATTATTAAAGGAGTTTCCAGCCGCAGGAATGTATGAAGATTCACAAAAAGGCATAAGAAGAATTTTTGTGAGGAGGAAAGTAATATGAATAAAGGAAGTATCGTACTCGGAGTGGCTGCTGCTGTAATAGGAAGTGGGCTTTTATGGGCGGCAGGGAGCAAGGGCGATTCCGGGATTGCCGGGTGGGAGACTTTGAATGTTGGTATGGAGCAAGCGGTTGAAATCGCTGAGTCTGGTGGCGCTCCAGCTGCTGGGGGCAGTGAGGGAGGTCATCAGACGAAGGGAAATAAGCTACATTTAGAGAAAGATGCAGGGCAGGCTGAAGCTGCTGGGAATGCTGAAGAAGGTGAGAAGGTTAAGGAGGCTGCGCAAGCAGAACAAGCTGACCAAACTTCGGAAGCTGAAAAAGCTTCGACAGCAGTTGCGGGGGAGAGAGCAGAAGGAGCGGGCCAAACGCCAATGGCAGAAGGCCAAGCACCAGCAGGGGCAGAAGTTCAAACGCCAAACATTGCAGGGAAGCAAACGCCGGCAGGGGATAAAGTTGTTGCTGCTAAGGAGACGACTGAGCTTTCCATATCAGCAGCTTCACAGGAAGGTAAAGTAAATGTGAATACTGCGGGTGTTAAGGAGCTGATGGATCTTCCGGGCATCGGAGAAAAGAAGGCTCAGGCAATTATGGATTACCGCAACCGAGAAGGGACCTTTCGCAGCCTGTCTGATCTGGGGAAGGTAAAGGGGATAGGACCTAAAATGCTGGAGAAGTTAAAAGCTTTAGTAATATTTTGAAGATAAATAAGAAATGAAGATCGTTGGAAGTGCCACAACCGTTGTCCTAGTGAAAACTTGCGGGGATGTGCTACAATAGTTAACAACTATTTAGAAGGATATGGAGATTGATTATGACTACTGCCTATCGTAAAGACTGGGATACTTATTTCATGGACATTGCCTGTATGGTCTCAACTCGTTCACGCTGCTCACGACGACATGTAGGTGCTGTACTGGTGCAAGGCAAGAAGCTGCTTGGTACCGCGTACAACGGGGCGCCAATGGGCGTACCTGATTGCTCAGAGGCAGGTTGTATGCTCTCGGAGCAATATGAGATGGAGATCGTGGATGGCGTAGAGACTATGGTGAAGAAACAGCGCTGCATTCGCACGATTCATGCCGAACAGAATCTTTTGCTATTCACAGACCGGATTGACCGGGAAGGCAGTACCGTCTACGTGACGGATGAGCCTTGCTGGACCTGTGCAAATATGCTGGCTAACAGCGGTATTGTGGAGATTGTGTATTATCGTCCTTACCGTAAGGATATGGAAAAGGTAGAAGCAATGATGGCTGCCAAAGGCATCGTATTTCGCCAATTGGAGAATTATGAGCCGCCAAGTGAAACGATGATTAAAGTAGCGGAGTAGCTGTATTGTACAACCCTAATTGAATAAGATGGCTTGAGGAAGAACCTCTCGTGCGCTTTTATGGCGTATGCAGAGGTTCTTTTTTTTTATCTTGCGAAAGGAGGAGAATGGAGGCTTGAAGGAGAGACCCTTATTAGGTTTTACAGTGTGTTGGTTGGCTGGAAGTGCAGCAGCGTGTTTATTCTCAGGGATTAGCTTATGGTTGGCGTGGGCTGGATTACTATTTTTACTGGTTAGTATGAGAGTTTGGGTGAACATGAGCTGGAAACAGCTGGCGGTATTTTGTTTGGCGATTAGTTTATCCGCTGGATATTGGGAATGGAATGAAGGCCGCAATGTAAGTCACCTGCCTGAAGCGCTAGGGAGATTATTGTCGGAGTTGAATGAGACTGCCGTGGAGGCTAAGGGGACGATAGTTTCCGTTGTGGAACGGGACGGGGACCGGGTTGATTTCACGATGAAGCTCTCAGAGTTATCGTTGATTACTGAGGAAGATGCCGCTTCACCTGATCCGCGGGACGAACAAGATAAAAGAGTGCATGGGGAGTTAATTATGGTGCAGATCAAACTACTTGCCGAGCAAGAAATCGCTATTGCTGCGGAGTGGCGCAGAGGGGATCAGGTGTCGCTAAACGGTGTACTTGAAGAGCCAGCAACAGCGCGGAATTACGGAGGGTTTGATTATCGGGCCTATTTGCATACGCAGAAGATTCACTGGCTTCTAAAGAGTCAAGGTGCAGAAAATGTGCAAGCAACTGCTCCAGATTCATGGAATCCGTTAATGATCTTACGCTGGAATGATAAAGCGCGGGCAGTTCTTGGAGCGGAGACGGATCGGCTGTTTCAAGCGCGCCACTCTGGATATATGAAGGGTTTGGTGATTGGGATGCAGGATGATCTCGATCCGGATACCTTTAAGCAGTTCTCACAACTTGGTTTGACACATATCCTCGCCATTTCAGGTATGCATGTTGCGGTGTATGTTGGTGTTCTTTTATTTATATTCAGGCGCTTACGGATGACAAAAGAAACCACGCTAACAGTCACCTTAGTGCTCGTTCCTGTATACGTCCTGTTGACAGGTGCGGGTCCGTCTATCGTGCGTGCGGGATTAATGAGTATGATTGCATTGCTCGCTGCACGAGTTGGCATGCTGAAGGATGGACTGAATATTTTGGCTGCAGCGGCACTGGTTATGCTGATTTGGAATCCTTACATGCTGCTCAGTGTCAGTTTCCAGTTGTCGTTTCTGGTGACCTTAGGATTAATGGTCTACGTTCCGCTTATGGACCCTCTGCTGAGCGCACTGCCACGCTGGCTTAAAAGCGCCGTCTCTGTGACTCTAGTTGCCCAGTTAGTCTCATTTCCATTGACGATTTATTATTTTAATCAATTTTCTCTGCTGTCTTTAGTGGCTAATCTGGTTTTTGTGCCCTTTATTACTTTTATCGTATTGCCGTTAGGAACGCTTGCGCTACTGCTTGGACGATTGTGGGGAGATGCCGCGATTTTTTTGGCACATATTACGGAGCTGCTGAATAACGTTACTTTTTATGCGGTTGAATGGATTAATGGTTTTGCTGGTGGAGTTCTGATTTGGCGCTCGCCTTCACTGCTGTGGATCGGAGTGTATTATGTCTTATTGTATGGGCTGTTGTATGCTGCCAGGCTAAGAGTAGAAGCCCGCGCAACACCTCAGTATATGGAGGATGAGACGAGGCCGTTAGCTGAGATTGGTTTATCTGTGAACAAGCACGGCGGGTTTGGGGGAACGGGGAGCGCACAGTATTTTTTGGATGAACCTAAGATTGTACGTTGGAGCGGAGCGATTGTTCTACTATCTGCGGTTGGACTGGGCCTAATGCTGTACAAGGGTTATCAGTCAGAACGTCAGGCGGGTAAAGGGACGATTAGTTACCTGGATATCGGGCAAGGCGACAGTATCCTCATCACTACACCAAAAGGAGCTCATATTCTTGTAGATGGTGGAGGAACGTTAAATTTTGGGCAAAAAGAAGAATGGCGCATTCGCCGCAGCCCGTTCGAGGTAGGGGCTAAAGTGTTGGTGCCTTTGCTTAAAAAACGTGGGATCCACCGTCTGGACGCGATTATTTTGACTCATGGGGATCAGGATCATGCCGGGGGACTCCAAGCCGTTATGGAGGCGATTCCGGTTTCGGCACTGCTTTTTAATGGCACACTCGCTGACCGTGAATCTTATATGGAGATGATGCGGACTGCGCTGGAGAACAATGTTCAACTGTATGCCGTACATCAGGGAATGAGGCTTTCCCCGGATGATAAGACGGAGCTGTCCTTTTTATGGCCGGAAGAACAAGATAGAGAGGGAGCAGCGTCAGGTTCTTCTATGCTGAATAGCATCCCACTGTTGGAGGATCAGAACCACGATTCTGTAGTTTTTCGTCTAGAGATGAACGGAAGAAATTTTCTATTTACCGGAGATATGGATCTGGAAGCCGAGGAGGAGATTGTGCAGCAAGCCCTGCAAAAGCGCATTAACGCAGGACCTGTCATTGACGTTTTGAAAGTAGCTCACCATGGGAGCAAAACTTCAACAGGCGAGTCTTGGCTGCAGTTTTGGCAACCAGCCGCTGCGGTGATTTCTGCAGGAGTAAATAATCTATATGGTCATCCGAAAGCTGAGGTATTGGAACGTTTGGAAGCTAATCAAGCTGCTGTTTTTAGAACGGATCAGCAGGGAGAGATCCAGATGCGTGTGCGGGCCGACGGGATTATTGTGCGTCATAAGTTGGCGGAGGGAGCGGATTAGGGAGGTAGTCGAGTAATGTGATTGAGCGCTGGGTGGTGTATGTTAATTTTCGCAGACTCTATAAGCTCCTTTAAAAGCCCTTTAAAGCCCCTTTAAAGCCCCTTTAAAGCTCCTTTCGTGGTCTTTTACACCACTATAAAATCTAAAACCTTGTTTAGTTGCACTTTGTGCAATAGATCGCACCTTAAAGTAGCTGGATCTTCATTTAGTTGCACTTTGTACACTTAAAATCTGGAAAAACGCCTATTTTTCTAATTTTGAGCAGAAATAGTTGCATGAAGTGCAACTAAATCACTTTATGAGCTGGAAAGATCTTTTTTAGTTGCACAAAGTGCAACTAAACGCTCCATATGAACATATCAAAGCACCTCAGTTACATATTATCGTTGTAGTGATACTAACGTTCACATAAGTTCCTGTTACTTGCTGATGATCCCAGTCCATTTGTTCTAGCACCAGCTGCTCTAAGTATGTAACTGTTGTCCTGTTTAGCACCAGCTGCTCTAATACTGTAACTGTTGTCCTATCTAGCATCAGCTGCTCTAATGCTAGTAACTGTTGTCCTTTCTAGCACCAGCTGCTCTAATCCAGTAGCTACTTTCCCTATCTAGTGGCTGGTGCTCTAACACAGTAACTGCAGTCTCTGTCTAGTAACTGTTGTCACTGTAGCACCAGCTGCTCTAATCCAGTTGCCGTCGTCCTCCTCCAGTAATTATTACGCATGCACAATATATGTAAACGCTTTATAATAGAGATGAAAGATTCTGGTAAACTCTATGCTTACTTAAACTATGTTGCAAAGTGCGGTGGTGAGAAGTTTGTGTCCTCCGTGTTTTGTAGCGAATTAGGAGATGAAGCGATAGTGAATACATATGCAGAATTTAGAGTAACAGCGGAAAGTGTATATGATGTTCAAGTGGAACGCAGTAATCCAATTGGACACGCTTGGCGGATGATCGCCAGGGATCATGAGCAGGTGTTCGGAAAAGCTCCGAACCAAGGAGAAGCAGCTACTGTAATTATTCGTTATGCGACAGAGGATGATGGCTGCCCGGAATGGGCGGAGGGTTTTTGTTTGCGTTTTACAGGTAGTGAAGAGGATCGGATCCTGCATATTATCGGCCGCGATGAATTGGGCATTATTTATGGGATGCTTCATTATAGCCGCCACGTGCTTGGTGTCGATCCCTTCTGGTTCTGGGCGGAGCTTCCTCCTGTTAAGAAAGATGCGATCAATTTACCTATTTCTGATTACAACAGCATTCAGCCAAAGGTGCGTTACCGAGGTTGGTTCGTGAATGATGAAGTGTGTCTTATCGGCTGGAAGGAGGATTATCCTCCGACGGCGGAGGTATGGAAGCCTGTTTTTGAAGCGCTGCTGCGCTGTGGTGGAAATATGGTAATCCCGGGGACGGATTTGCCGAGAAACGGAATTCATCATCAGCTTGCGGTGGATATGGGACTGTGGATCACACATCATCATGCGGAACCGCTTGGCGCGCAAATGTTCCTGCGTGCTTTTCCGGGCAAGCAGGCTAGCTATAAAGAATATCCAGAATTGTTTGAACAGCTGTGGAGAGAAGCCATCGAGCGGCAAAAAGATGAAAAAACACTCTGGGTGCTCTCTTTCCGCGGACAGGGTGATAAACCTTTTTGGGAGAATGATCCCTCTTTTGATACTCCGGAGAAACGGGGCGATTTGATCTCATTTGTAGTTCGCAAGCAATACGATATGATCTGTGAATATGTGGACCAGCCTGTGTGCTGTATGGCGATGTACGGAGAAATTGCAGAGCTGTATAAACAAGGAAAGATCGAAGTGCCAGAAGGTGTTATTAAAATATGGGCGGATAACGGATACGGTAAAATGGTGTCGCGACGACATGGCCATCTGAATCTGCGCGTGCCTGCTCTACCCGAGGCAGGAGATCAAGGCAAAAACGGGGTATATTACCACGTCACCTTCCACGACTTGCAGGCCTCTAATCATCTAACACAATTCCCAACGGATCCGTCCTTTATAGTGGAGGAATTACAGGGGGCATTTGCGGCAGGGGCTAGTGAATATCTGCTAGTGAATTCAGGGAATATTTTGCCTCATCTCTATACATTAGATCTGACAGCAAAGTTGTGGATGGATGGAACAGCAGATGCTGATGAACAGCTTCAGACCTTCGTTAACCGTTTCTACACAGCGCAGCAGGGGCGAATTGCACAATTGTACAAAAGCTACTTCAAAAACACCATAGTATATGGTCCTAATGCTGACGACCGCGCAGGCGATGAATTCTATCATCATCCGGCAAGGCAGATTATAGGGCATTGGCTGCAAAATAAGACGGAGAGCGATGAGCGACTGCGCTGGGCCTCAGGGGATGTTCCTTTTGTAGAGCAGGTTCGATGGTTCAGGGATCGAGCTGAGCGAGTAATACTAGTCTGGTATCTGCTGCGAAAGCAGTGCCTAGAGGTGATGGAACTTTTACCCGAAAAAGAGCGAAACAGGCTGCATGTTCAACTGCTAGTTCAAATTGAGCTGCATTGGAGCGGGTGCAGAGGGTTATCCTCTCTTTGCCAGGCGTATATGTGTTACCAAGAAGAGCGATTTCCAGAGGCGTTTATCGAAGCTTCTCATGCGGTTTGGGATTATAAGGAGGGCCAGCAGGCTCTTTTACGGGCAGAGATCGGCCAGTGGAAGCATTTTTATCGGGCTGATTGGTTGACCAATATTGCCAACACTGTAGATCACGTAGAAACGGCCCGTAAATTTTTGCGGATTCAGGGGGATAGTCCGGATATGTTTTTATGGTATAAGGAATATTTGATGCCCGAGACCGAAAAGCATATCTATCTGGAAAATACGCATCGTAATCCGTTATCAGACGATGAGCTTGCACGGCGGCTACAGGAGAAATTCAGCTCTCTTTAAAAAATATCCACACACCACTAGTGAACGCTTAAACGTTCATCGGTGGTGTTTTTTAATAAATGACCTATTTTTTTATTTTAGAGGGAACTTTTTCAAGTTTGGAAAGTCTTATTAGGCAAGAGGTGAGGCGAAACATGCTAAGCGAAGATATACCATATACAGCAGCGTATGCGCCCGCAATGAGTTTGCGGGAAATGATGGAGGCGTATGGCTCGGATGTGTGGAATTATGCTTTTTTCTTAACTAGAAGTCGAGAGCAGGCAAATGATATCAGCCAAGAAGTGTTTTTGAAGGCGTACAAGAATGTTGGGAAATACCGGGGGCAATCTTCGATGAAAACCTGGCTGCTTACGATTACCAGAAATACGGCCTTCAGTTGGAGCAAAAATAGCTTTTGGCGCAGATTCATAGCTTTGGGTGATCAACCTACTGCTGTTAATGCACCTTCTGCGGAAAAAGAAGCCCTTGGCAATCAGTATGCGAACCGGATCTGGGAAATTATTATGACCCTTCCAGAGAAGAACAGAGAGGTGCTTGTGCTAGATATTCAACATGGATTATCCATTGCCGAAATGTCAGATTTGCTGAATGTAGCACAAGGAACCGTGAAATCTCGGCTCGCGCGGGCGAGAGAGAAGGTTAAAGAGGCTATCCAGAAGGAGGAGAGGGAATGAAACGCAACGCCGATGATAGTAATCCAGTGATGATCGGGCAGACGGATTGGTATGCGCAAGCAGGCAAAAATCCTTTCATTGAAGATGGTTTTACGCCTGAGTTAATGATGCGGATCGAACAGGCTGCTGCGAATAAAAGTTCAGCTTACAAACGTTATTGGATAAATAAAAATGTGGTGTTGACCAGTCTGGCTACGATTTTGTTGATAGGTGCGCTTACCTTCCCTATGGGCATATGGAAAAACACAGGGCCAATCCATTCGTCATCCGTTCAGTCACAAGGCGCAGGCATACTGCCTTCTTCTAGTCCTGCAACTAATGATAAAGCGATAGAGCCTCTGACAAGTCCAGTAGAATTTGAGATTAGCGGTAAGAAATACTACATGCCTTTGCCAATGAACAGAGATAAGAGTAAAGCGTTTGCCGTTGAGACAACAGCGGGAATCCTTTGGTCGCCGCCACCCCCGATGGTGGACTACAAGAAGCCAAAGTACACACATCCTACAGAACCGTTCACTCTTTACCTGAGCTCGAAGGACCAGACGGAATTATCGGCTTCTTCAGCTACTAGGATTTATACTTTACCTCTTTATGCAGGAGGGGCAAGTACTTATCAATATTTGAGTGGATTTTTTGGAGCGGGCGATTACGCTCTGCTATTTACCTATACGAAGACTATAGGTTCAGGCATTATGGAGAATGGTAGATTTTTTATTCTAAATGTTAAAAAAGCAGCGACAGGAGAATCAGTGGTACCGAAAGAGCTTACGTCCTTTGATTGGGAGCTATTAGAATATAAGTCAATAATCGCAGTGGATAAGGAGCATGACCAGATCGTATTTAGTTACCTAGAATACCCGGTAGATAAGACATACCAAGACAAAACAGTGCTTTATGATATGGAGACCTTAAGCATTCAAACACCTGCATCGACCATTGGATTTAGAGACATTAATGGACAATCGTTAACCATGGAATATGAGATGAATGGAGAACTTTATAAAGCTGATATTCTTACGAAAGGTGGACCAGGGTGGTTAGATGAAGATTGGGCATTTTTATCAGAAGAGCGACAAAATGAGCTGTATCAGGAATTTTACAGTCAGACTCCCTAGTAGATAAATCACTAAATAAAAGCTATACTTTTTGATAAAGTATTTTCTTTTGAGAAGAGTGGAGCCGAAGCGATGAAGAAGTTAACGATTGATGATGTGGCTCAAAAAGCGGGAGTTTCGAAAAGTACGGTCTCCCAATTTTTGAACAAACGTTTTAAATATATGAGCGAAGCGACGAAAAACCGGATTGAGGCCGTAATTGAGGAGCTTAATTATCAGCCAAATGGTCTGGCACGCAGTCTGAAGCAGAACCGGACGCATATGGTCGGGATCATCGTAGCTAATATTGACTACACGCTGTCAATCCAATGTATCCGGGCGATTGAGAATGAGCTGCAGCATCACGGAATCCAAGTGATCATATGCAACGCAGATGAGAATGCGGAGAAAGAAAGCAAATATGTAGAAACCTTAATCGCTCGTCAGGTGGATGGGCTGATTATTTTTCCTACAGGGAATAACCCGTCTGCCTATAGCAAGCTGGTAGAGGCTGATTTCCCGCTAGTCTTTATGGATCGTCTAGTAGATGGAATCACCACGCAGAGTCTATTGCTGGATAATGAAATGGCGGCAAAGATAGGCGTAGGGCAGCTAATTCAGCAAGGCCATGAGCGGATTGCTCTGGTGTCCCTCCCAATTGGGGAGCATGCGATTACTCCTCGCAAAGAGCGGATTAGTGGCTACAAAAAAGCGATGGAAGAAGCGGGCATAACGCTGCGTGAGGAGTATATTTGCAGTGTATCCAAAGAGGAATTAGCTTCGGGGCTGGAACACTTATTAGCACTGCCGGAGCCACCAACTGCACTGCTGGCTACGAACGACATCACACTAGCGGAAATTCTGAAATATGCGAATCGAAATGCCATCTCTATTCCAGAACAGTTGTCGGTCATCGGGATAGATGATGCGGAATTCGCGCAAATTTATAATCCGGTCATTACGACAATCCGTCAGCCTGCTTACGAGATGGGGATGCAGGCTGCCAAGATTATACTCTCTTGTATCGAGGATAAGGGAGCTTCTGTTCCAATTACATACCGTTTCCCGCCGACCTTGCAGCAAGGGCAGTCGGTGAAGTCTTACAAATAAGTTTGAACTATAAAAAGGGGAGTGCCCAGCAGCTATTTCTTAGCTTGCTGGGCACTCCCCTTTTATTGGACCTAACTTTATCTAAACACTAAACTTGGGTTTGATTGGTAATATTTTCGCGTAAGAAGTCGCTATCGGACTCAGCTGACCTTATATGCACTATAATCCCATATTTGGAGTGCTATCGGACCCCATCGCAGCTATCGGCATGGAAAACATGCTAAATGCTCTTTTTCATAAGGAATAGTGTCACTGGAGTCCGAAACTACGCCGCAAAGGTGAAAAAATTGCAAATAGCGTCTTCTGGGTCCGAAAGCCCTGAGGTACGTGATTACACTGCTGAAGCATAGCAATAGCAATAGCAATAGCAAATAGCATAGCCATAGCATAGCAATAGCAGCCAATCAGCGACCCAAAAAGACACAGAGCAGCGCTCCCCCAATAACAGGAGAATCGCTGCTCTGTGTCTTTTTGCAATTATTAGACTTCTTGTTGCATAAACTTCGCAAGTTCCTCACGGGTGGGAAGTCCGTCCATATCGCCTGGCGACATGACGGCTAACGCACCGATCGCATTGCCGCGTTTGACGGCCTCAGCAATCGGAAGCTTTTCCAGCATCGCACTGATTACGCCAACCGCAAATCCATCACCTGCACCCACCGTATCAACAACCTGCTCCACCTTGAATCCGTCCACGTAACCTTCCCCAGCAGAGGATTTATAGTAAGCGCCTTCAGGGCCAAGCTTGATGACGACTAAGCTTACGCCACGCTCCAGGTAATAGTCTGCAATCTCTTCGGGTGTGCTCAGTCCGGTAAGGATTTTACCTTCACCGAGTCCCGGCAGGAACCAGTCGCAGCGTGTAGCCAGATCATTGATGGTACTCACCATTGTTTCTGTATCCGGCCATAAGCTGGGACGCAGATTAGGATCCAGAGAGATCGTCTTTCCTTTACTCTTCATAAATTCCATAGCGTGAATAGAAAATTCATGACAGCTCTTGGACAAAGCGGCGGAGATACTTGTAACATGCAGATGTCCTGCGGAGTTGAAGTAAGCCTCGTCGAAATCCTCCAGACTAAGCGTGGAGGCCGCGGAGTTTTTGCGGAAGTATTCGACCTTTGGATCGCCGGTAACCACTTTCGATTTGATAAGCATACCTGTTGAATACTCTTTAGTAAAAGTAATATTGTCCGTATTAATGTTCTCGTTCTTCATCGCCTGTGCAATGAATGTGCCAAAGTTATCTTCGCCAAGCTTCGTAACATAACCTGTAGGATGATTCAAACGCGACAAGCCTGTAGCCACGTTGCTTTCTGCACCTGCTAATGCTTTGGAGAACGAAAATACTTCATGCAGAGGACCGGCCTCATTCGCATAAAACATCGCCATCGGCTCCCCGAAAGTGACGGCATCCAGCTGTTTACTCATTTTTAGTTCCTCCTAGGGTAATGATTTTATCCCAGTATAATGATTTGTAATTTGAAATTATCACATAAATCGGTTTTGTGCAATAAAAGAATAATTGTTAACCAAAAAACTTTTTTCGTAAAAAGAAAATAATGTTTCCATAAACCCTTGTTTTATAAAGGTTTTTCTTAGATTTTATTACTTATTTGCACCTGATGTAATAAAAATGTATTGACTGTTAATCGTATTGTTATTACTATTTCCTTATAGAACAAAACGCAATAATTAGTAAATTTAATAAAAAAGTTTATCTAAAAAAGTATTTCCTGTTTATCTATGATCGTACCAAGAGAAAGGGAGTCTACTGATGAAGAAAATGAAAGTATTGCAGAATGTGGCATCCGTCGGGGTTGTAGCGGTTATTCGAGCAGATAGTGCTGAGGAAGCTTTTAAGATGTCCGTTGCTTGTATAGAAGGCGGTCTAAATAATATTGAGGTAACTTTTACTACACCAGACGCGGATGTGGCGATTAAGAGATTGGTTGCTGAGTACGGAGGTCGTGCGGTGATTGGCGCCGGAACTGTCTTGGACCCCTTAACAGCTAGAATAGCCATTCTTGCAGGTTCAGAGTTTGTGGTTAGTCCCTCTTTTGAAGTGGAGACAGCTAAGATGTGTAATCTTTATGGCATTCCCTATATGCCTGGTTGCATGACATTAAATGAAATGAAGGAAGCGCTGAAGTACGGCGTGGATGTGCTTAAATTGTTCCCTGGCAGTGCTTTCGGGCCGGATTATGTAAAAGCGGTTAAAGGTCCTATGCCACATGTAAATATTATGCCGACCGGTGGCGTGGATTTGAACAATATGGAGAAGTGGATTGCAAACGGCTGCATGGCTGTGGGCATTGGGGGGAATTTGACTGCACCGGCGAAGAATGGCCGATACGATCAGATTACTGATCTTGCTGCCCAATATGTGGCGAAGTTTAAAGAGATAAAAGGGATTTAATGTATAGTTTGAACGGAGATTGAAATCCTGATTTGCGTTTTTATTTATAGGCTGTGTGGCTGACAGACGTTGGCCATGCAGCCTTTTTATGTTGATTTTCTTTGAGCTGTCAATATTCCTTTTATTCTATGCTTTTTAGAAAGTATAGAATCGGGATAAAGATAATAAACTATATAATAGAAGAGTAGTGATACATGGACTGAACGTCAGGATTTATTATCCAGCCGGGAGTGAGTATATGCCTGCTTATAATGATAAAAAGCTGTATCAAGCAGCGGATGAAGATGATGCTGAGTACGTAGAAATTGAGTCGGCATTCCATGGTTGTAAGGTGACGGAAGGGCAGATCTACAGATTAGAGCGCAATTACAATAACCCTCAATTATTTGAGAATGGAGAAGCCTATGTGGTGGATGATGAGACTAGGGAAAACTACGCGGTCTTCATGCTCTGCAAAATTGCGCTCTATAAATAGAGTTTCTTGCTCGATACCGGAGGGTAATATTTAAGACAGACGGCTTCATTTCCGACAAGGGGATAGGCCGTTTCTTTTGATGTCATTTTTGTTACTAAGATAGTGAAAAAGAGTATTTGAATGATTGTTGTTTCCCCTGTATGCTTAGTAGGAATTATTGGCTGTGCAATGCGGGATAGCGCGTTGTAACGGCTGGCTTAACATGACGTTCTAAGAAAAGTTTGGTATTCTAAAAATATTAATTACACGGTTGCAACAAATTCGCAGTCTTGCGCGTCAGTAAGATTGCATAGAGAGGGGGAACCTTCGTGGTGGAGCAGGGACTCATCAGAGCCGCTCAAGCGGGCGATCGCGACGCTCTAATCACCCTATTGCGAGAAATTGAAGGACATGTATATAAAACGGCCTTCTACATTTTGCATAATGAACAAGATGCGCTAGATGCATCTCAGGAAGCCTTGATCCGGGTTTATACAAAAATCGGCTCATATGAGGAGAAGGCCCAGTTCAAAACGTGGGTTCAGCGAATCGTCACTAACATTTGCATTGATAAATTCAGAAGAACTAAACCTACAGTTTCTATTGATGAACATGAAATGGTGTTTCAGGATAAACACAATGTGGAACGTGAGGTTCTATCCTCTTATTTAGCTGAGGATATACGCGAAGCGATTGATCAATTGCCCGAGCATCATCGGACAGTCATCGTCCTGCGCTATTTACAGGATTTTTCTTACAACGAGATTGCAGATTGTCTGGATTTGCCCTTGAATACAGTGAAATCATACTTATTTCGGGCTAGACAGCAACTGCAGAATAGACTTCAGGAGTACCAGAAAGGTGGTGTATCGGGATGAAATGCGCGGAGGTGATGGAATGGATGCACCGCTATTTAGACAAAGATTTGAGTCAAGATGAGATTGTTGAGATGTTCCGTCATATCGATAATTGTCCTTCCTGCGCGGAAGTCTTTGAGCGCCTGACACTTCTCTCCAATGAATTGGAGCAGTTGCCAGACGTGAAACCCCCGTTTAGTCTGGTTGACTCTATTTTACCTCAGCTTGCAGAATTGGATCGAAGCAGTCGTGAACAGAGTGTTGTGAGATCTGAGGAGCCGGTTGTTGTCCCATTTTCACGTGAAAGCTCCCGCGGTAAACCTTCCAAGGGAACCTCTATAGCAACACGGACAGGCATTGGAGCTATTGCAGCTGCCGTTCTATTAGGGATCGCAATATTTAATATGCCCGATAAAATGCCTGGGGCAGAAGTAGAACAAAGGATGCAGGATAGTGCTAAAACAGCCAGCGATGATACTAAGGATACAGCAATGGAATCACAAGCTTCTATTACTGCTAACTCTGATGGAGCTTCACCTGCCGCTGGTGGAGAGAACGAGGGCGCTGCGCAGTATAAGACGGATGTACCGGAGATGAACGAAGATAACGCCGCTTTAGATAGAGCGACGGGACCAGTGGACCCTACCTCGATGCCAAGTGCACCGGCGGATGCAGCTGATGCAGGAGCTGGAGCTGGAGGGCGTTCGATCACCGAACCGCCTCAAAGCGCAGATCCTAAGCCTACAGAGAAAATTGTTTCGCCAAAGCAGGATATCGCCACGAAATCTCATAATTCAGATTCTAGCAACGCCAGTAGCAATCAGCTAAAGGTGAATAATAAGGAGCAAACTGCTGATATGAATTCAGACAGCGCAGCTGATTCTGCTCCGCTGATGGAGGATTCTTTAAAGATTCCTTATGACTATGGACGGGAAGTTATGAGCTTAAGCAGTTCTGAAGATCCTAATGTGCAGACCTGGACTTCTCCTGATGGTCAGTATGCTATAGAATTTGTTGGGCTGCAGCTTGTGATTTATAAGAAGTCGCCAGAGGGCTCAGCGGAAGAACGGTTAGCCGTAAACTCTTATCCGCTAGAAGGAAATTGGATTTCTGGTGAATGGTCTGCGGACAGCTCGAAGTTTACGTACGTGACTGAAAAAGATGGTGTGAATGTAACCAAGGTGTACACTGTACAGGAAGCAGCTTCTTCAAGTCCGGCTGCATCCCCTGGGGCGACACCAACGAACACTCCAACCTCATCTTCAACAAATTAAAGTGGGGTTGGAACTTTTTTCGAAGTTTCTGAATATACTATATCAACAGGACAGGAACTAGAAAGTATAGGTTTTGCAGAACATCGGTATGACCGCCGGATGTGGAGTTTCTAGAGCTTCGCACTCCGTCGTTTATATAGATGCGCCGCTTAAACGGAGAGGCTTTGGCCATGGCTGCCAGAGTTTCTCCGTTTTTGCATGCATTTTTGTAGTTTTTTTTGCTACAATAGAACTCTGGACAAAATGGGCTAGATGAATGGAAAAGGAAGTGGCGGGATGGATGCCAAAACGGCGATAAAAGAAATCAAACAAGGGAAGATCTCACCGTTATATGTTTTATATGGCAGTGAGAAATTTCGAATGAATGAATTCACGGCACTGCTGGAAGAACAGCTGATTGCTAAAGAGGATCGTGATTTCGCAGTTATTCCCTTTGATCTCTCTGAGACGCCGGTGCAGGCTGTGGTAGAAGAAGCTGAGACTGTGCCATTTATGGTAGAACGTAAATTATTGCTGGTGCGGGATGCCTCGTTATTTACAGCGGGCAAAGAAAATGCCAAACTGGAGCATCGTATAGATCTTTTAAGTGACTATTTGCAGCATCCTGTAGACTTCAGTGTAATCGTCTTTATGGTGAATAATGATAAGCTGGATGAGCGTAAAAAAATTGTGAAGACTGTCAAATCAGTGGGCACAGTATTAGCCTTTAATCCGCTGGGAGCAGAAGAGCTGCTGCGCTGGGTGGAAAAAGGAATTCGTGAGCGGGGTTGTGTAATGGCACCTGGCACGGCAGAAATTCTTATAACGAATGCAGGCACAGGCTTGCAAGGTTTATCTGCAGAGATGGACAAGCTTTGTTTATTTGCTGGTAAGGGCGGCACAGTGGATGCGGGGGCCGTAGAGAGTCTGGTACACCGTGGTACAGAACAAAATGTGTTTACGCTTGTTGAGGATATCGCTAATCTGCGTCTTGATAAGGCGCTTGATACCTTATATGAGCTGCTGAAGCAGCGTGAGGAACCGATCAAGATCGCAGCGTTGGTTGCGCGGCAGTTCCGCATTATTTTGCAGGTTAAGGATTTATCAGCACATAGTTATTCGCAGGGACAGATTGCGTCACAGATCGGATTGCATCCATATGCGGTTAAGCTTGCTGGGGAGCAGGCCCATAAGTTCTCCAGTGAACGATTGCGGCAAATCTTAAGTGCATTGGCGGATCTGGATTATAAAATGAAAACAGGGGCTATAGACAAAGTGCTAGGGCTGGAGCTGTTCATGCTGCGTTTAGGTGTCTGAGCTAAGAAGGGGAAAAAGTATTGGAGATGATCTGACTATGAAAAGAATATTTCAATATTCGGCACTGCTGTTACTCGTTCTATTAATTAGTTCCTGTGGCAAAACGGATACTAATTCACCGTCAGGTTCAGCTTCTGAGTCGCCTGCGAATACGAATACCTCTGCAGATGCACCTTCTTATTTTGGGGAATGGAGTGTACAAGGTCTAGTAGGTTCTACACCTGTCTCGGCAGCGGAGGATGAAAAGCTTATTGGCATGCGGGTAACTTATTCGCAAGAAAAGGCATCTTTTGATAAAGATGAAATTATGAACCCTGAATATAAAGAAGAGAGCATTACAAAGGATGACTTTTTTAACGAATACAGAAATGAATTAAGCGACCTTGGCATCGAGACGGAATCGGTTAAGACGGTGTCTATAAATAATTGGACGAATCCCGGCAGCAGTTTTATTGTTAAAGACGATCAAACGATGATTTTTTTATGGGATGGTAACTATTATGAAATGAAAAAAGAGAATAAATAAATGAAAGAAGACCGCCTCTCTGAGGGGGTCTTCTTTCATTTAATAAACATCTCTTAAACACTACTTATTATTAATTAATAGACACAAAAAAACCTAACCGTATGAAGCATAGCGGTCAGGTTCTTCAATTGCTCATTATGAATGTCGTCTTAGGCTTGAGCCGTAAGAGCGTTCAATTTCTTCGCCAAGCGGGATTTTTTGCGGGCAGCCGCATTTTTATGAACCAGACCTTTACTTACGGCCTTGTCCAGCTTTTTGGAAGCAGCTAGGAAAGCAGCTTGAGCAGTTTCTACTTCCGTACCAGTCAGAGCTACATCAGCAGTTTTCACAGCTGTACGAAGCGCGGATTTTTGGGAAGCATTCAGTGCACGGCGTTTTTCGTTCGTGTTTACGCGTTTAACCGCGGATTTAATATTTGGCATTGCATTCACCTCCTGTAAGACATTCGAAATCATTATCAAATGATTCACAACTTAAAATAGTTTAGCATGACCGGTAGCAAAAAGCAATACTTAAAGCTTTCAAATTAAACCTCCGTATCCTGCATAAACATTGGCTTTCTCTCGCACACTATCGACAAAAGAGCATAGGCAGAAGCTTGCCAAATGAGGATGAACTCATGGAAGTGTATGCTTACAAAACTAAGCAGCCGCTTTCGAAGTGAGTTTTGTTCGAAGTAACTCATGGAAGTGTATGCTTACAAAACTTTTAGGAGGCTGGTACACAATGGAACCGGATCTGCAGCTATATTCTGTGCGCACCGATTTGGCATTAGAGGCAAAGGAAATGGCTCAAGGCCCACAACGAACGCCGATCCCTGGTGTGAACGAAGAAGTGGAAGAGTCTGATGGGATTAAAGTGACCCGTCTTGGTGTAGCTAATGCTGCCGGATCACAGGCAATAGGACGCGCAATTGGTAACTATGTAACCCTTGAGGTACCCGCTCTGCGTGGCGGAGATACAGGCTTGCAGCAAAAGGTGGCAGAAGTTTTTGCCCGCGAATTTGAGGACTTTTTGATCAGAATTGGGATTGGCAAGGATGCATCTGTGTTGATTGTTGGTCTTGGTAACTGGAATGTTACACCGGATTCACTGGGTCCGTTGGTGGTGGAGAACTCACTCATTACGCGGCAGTTCTATGAGCTGGTTCCGGATCAGATCTCCCCTGGTTATCGTAAGGTGAGCGCTATTGCTCCTGGAGTGCTTGGGCTGACTGGGATTGAGTCGAGTGAAGTCGTGCAGGGAATCGTGGATCGGACGAAACCTGAGCTTATTATTGCCATAGATGCGTTGGCATCCCGGTCACTGGAGCGTATCAATACGACGATTCAAATTGCCGACATTGGGATCCATCCCGGTTCGGGGATTGGCAACAAGCGACGTGGATTAACCCAAGAAATTCTGGGTGTTCCTTGTATCGCAATCGGAGTGCCCACTGTCTGCTATGCCTCAACTATTGTAAATAATGTGCTGGAGATGATGAAAAATCACTTCGGGCAAGGAGCAAACCATACGAAGGAAATCATGGGGATGCTGGACGATATCTCTGAGCAGGAACGCTTGTCATTAGTGAAGGAAGTGCTTGAACCTCTGGGGCACGATTTGATTGTCACTCCCAAGGAAATCGATGAATTTATTGAAGGGATCGCGAATATTGTGGCCAGTGGTCTGAATGCGGCTTTACATGATGCGGTTGATCCTGAGAATGTTGGCGCGTATACCCACTAACTGAATTATGGTTTGTTTAGCCCGGCGGGATGCTGAATTAAGGTATCCTGTACGGGCTTTATGTCTATTCTCTCATTTTCGGTTCTAGTATTGCTCTTGCGCTCATAGATTTGGAGTATAAGAGATTACAGAGGGCTGGAGGAGGACATAACTACAATGAATAAAAAATGGTTTCAGCTTTGGAACATCGGCCGTTTAAGGGGAAAAATGCTGGATGTTTTATCGCTGGGGAGAACGATGCTGCTGTTGGCCGGAGGTTCGCTAGTATTTTTTATGCTGCTTGGAGCCGGTGGATTGGCCGGGCAGAAGCTTAGCTCTTCACCCATTCCTTCAATGAAGGGGCTTGCTGCCTCTCTGTCTAGTGGTTTTTTCATGGAGCTGCTGGGGATGGAGGTGCCGCATTTACCTCAGGGTAAAGAGCCTTCCGCTTTTTCAGGTGAAAAGGTAACTTCTTTCGTATTTCAGTTGCTAACCAGTGTGAATCCAGGTGACCCTAAGAGTCTAGTCTCTCGTGAAGTGCCGGGGATGGCGGCGGATGATCCATTTCTTTTGCGGAAAGGTTCAGGTGGATCTACAGGAGCACCAGTGGATTATCATCCTGGGACTGATGAACTGGCTGAGGGTGGTGAAGATGCAGAAACTTCTGTTCCGGACGAAGGGGACAAGCATGGAGATACTACAACACAGCAGCCTGAAGCGACGGTTGCACCATCCCCTGAACCATCAGCGGAGGAAGGGACGGATAAGAGTGATCCGCAAAGCGGCACAGACAGCACTAAGGATACCTCGATCAAACGGATTCTAATCTATCATTCACATCCTAGAGAGGCCTACAACCCTCTGTTAGGGGCAGCAAATGAAAATCCCAGCTCCGGAGTTTCAACTAAAAATGTAATGCTGGTAGGATCATATATTACGAAAAGACTGGAACAGCTCGGGATTGGTACGGTTCATGCCAAAGAAGATTTTCCAACCAAAATCACCGACTATAACTGGAACTTTTCCTATAAATATTCCCGGATCTTGGTTAAATCAGCACTCAGCGCAAATGAGGAAATGGATAGTTTTATCGACATTCACCGCGATTCGCAGCGTCATAACAAAACAACAGCTGTTATTGACGGGAAAAGCTATGCACAGGTCTATTTTATCATTGGACATGCAAATAAAGACTGGAAGAAGAACGAAGAGTTTGCCAATAAGATTCATCAACAGCTTGAAAAGAATTACCCGGGAATATCTCGTGGGATATGGGGAAAAGCTGCGGGTAAAGGCAACAACGGAGAGTACAATCAGACCCTGTCTCCCAATAGTGTTTTGATTGAAGTGGGCGGAATTGATAACTCGGCTGAGGAATTAAAGCGTACGGCTGATATTTTGGCGGATGCTATCGCTGATGTTTACTGGAGCAGTCATGACGCTGAGAAGGTGAACGCACCTGAAAAAGTGGCGAATCCCACTACAACACCAAAGAAATCAAACGGAGCTTCTTAAAATAAATTACCAAGGATTAAAAAGGAGTGGTGTACATGTCGCGTTTCGGAAAAAAACTGGTTATGGTCGGGATTTGGGCAGGGATTGGCATCCTCTTAGGGATGCAGTTCGGCGGAAGTGGGGGGTCAACAGTCTCTAAGATTCTGCCCGGCTGGAATGCCAGCCCGACTACACCGACCAGTCAAGTAACAGGCATGCAGCCACAGCCACAATTGCAAAAGAATGGTGTGACACAGGGTGGGCAGACTTATGTATATGTGCCAATGGTGATCGATCCTGTCACAGGTGCTTATACGGCCGTCTCTCCTTTGCCTCAAAATAGCAATACAACGCCAGCCGCAGATCCTCCTCAACAAGTTGTGGATGATTATAGTACGAAATCTCCGGAGCAAATTCTAATTCCTGAGGAGCAAAAGCCTACAGTCGATGTTCTGGCAGATAAGACGGCAGGTCTCTTGCAGCAGGCTTCCCAGAAGGGAATCCGCTGGGTAGTTTCATTGTTCGCTTCGGCAGAAAATTAACAGCAAATTTAGAAGAAACGGTTATTTCACGGGATCGTGTATAGCTGTTTCTTTTGTTTTGGGCCAGCGCGGGATTGATGGAGTAAGCTTGTACTGTTATAATAAGTGGATTAATATCAGGCTGTCTGTGGGGGTAAGGAATGACTGACGTTCAGAAAAGACAACAACAAATTCGCAATTTCTCGATTATTGCACATATAGACCATGGTAAATCGACACTAGCTGACCGCATTTTGGAATACACGGGGGCACTAACCACGCGTGAAATGCAGGAACAGGTACTCGATCAGATGGATCTGGAGCGCGAACGTGGTATCACAATAAAGCTGCAAGCCGTGCGTTTAACCTATCGTGCAGACGATGGTGTAGAGTATTATCTCAACTTGATTGATACACCGGGGCACGTCGATTTCACCTATGAAGTTTCCCGCAGTCTTGCAGCATGTGAAGGTGCACTGCTGGTTGTGGATGCGGCTCAAGGAATTGAAGCACAGACACTGGCCAATGTGTATTTAGCACTGGATAACAACTTGGAAATCCTACCTGTGCTCAACAAAATTGATTTGCCAAACGCTGACCCTGACCGGGTAAAGCAGGAGATCGAGGATGTTATCGGGCTGGATACCAGCGAAGCGGTTATGGCATCTGCCAAAGCCGGTATCGGAATCAAGGAAATTCTGGAGCAGGTGGTGAAGCAGGTTCCTGCGCCATCCGGTAATTCAGAAGAGCCGCTTAAAGCATTGATCTTTGACTCTCACTACGATCCTTACAAAGGCGTTATCGTCTATGTGCGCGTAATGGACGGGAAGATCCGTGCGGGTTCGAAGATTAAGATGATGGCAACTGAGAAGACCTTCGAGGTCATTGAAGTTGGCGCATTTATGCCGCGTATGACCATTGTCGATGAATTGAACATCGGTGATGTTGGCTTTATCGTAGCTGGGATCAAGCATGTTGGAGATACCCGTGTCGGTGATACTGTCACTGACGCAAAGAATCCTACTGCTGAGCCGCTTCCGGGTTACCGTAAGATCAATCCGATGGTATATTGCGGGTTGTATCCGATTGAGACTTCCGATTATAACGATCTTCGTGAGGCACTGGAGAAGCTCCAGCTAAATGATGCTTCGCTAAGCTTTGAGCCGGAAAGCTCAAGCGCACTTGGATTTGGTTTCCGTTGCGGTTTCCTTGGACTCTTGCATATGGAGATTATTCAAGAGCGGATTGAGCGCGAGTTCAATTTGCCGCTAATCACAACAGCGCCGAGTGTTATTTACCGAATTATGCTGACCAATGGCGAAATGATCCAAATCGACAACCCGTCACATTATCCGGAGATCGGTACGATTGACTACATTGAAGAGCCGTATGTTAAAGCAGCGATCATTGTGCCTAACGACTTCGTGGGTACTGTAATGGAACTGTGCCAGAACAAACGCGGCGAGTTCGTAAATATGGAATATCTAGATACTAATCGTGTAACGATTACGTACGAGATTCCGCTGTCAGAGATCGTTTATGATTTCTTTGATCAGTTGAAATCCGGTACGAAAGGATATGCTTCTTACGACTATGAAATTTGCGGATACCGTCGTTCGAATCTGGTCAAGATGGATATCTTGCTTAACAATGAGCAGGTCGATGCCTTGTCCTTTATCGTTCACCGCGATCGTGCCTACAACCGCGGACGTATCATTTGTGAGAAGCTGCGGGGGATTATCCCACGTCAAATGTTCGAAGTGCCGATTCAAGCCTCTGTGGGTACGAAGGTGGTTGCGCGTGAAACCGTTAAGGCGATGCGCAAAAACGTACTTGCTAAATGTTACGGCGGCGATATTTCCCGTAAACGGAAGCTGCTGGAGAAGCAAAAAGAAGGTAAGAAACGCATGAAGCAAGTGGGTAGTGTAGAAGTACCACAAGAAGCGTTTATGGCAGTACTGAAGATCGACGAGTAGAAAATAGGTAGAGCCGGGAGAATATCCCGGCTCTATTTTTTTAAGCAGGAGCAGATTACAATAGGGGGAAGGATTGTAAGCACATACAAAGTGAGGGGAGTCCTCGTGAAGCGATTATATTTGAAACTTACGCCAAGTACCTTTAAGAATCGGATTTTGTTAGCTTTCTTGCTGTTGGTACTAACACCCATTGCCATACTCGTTCTATATAACTTTAAAGAGACAGAACAAATGCTGCAGGATAATGCGGAAACGAAGAACATAGAGCAGCTTATTGGTATTAAGAATGGTTTTGTTGATCTCATGAGTCTCGTGATGAAAACAGGGTCATTACTCGAACAAGATACGACGATTTTATCGATAATGAAGAATCCCGAGCAATCTGATGAAATCACGAGAAAAAAACTCGTTGAAAACAAGTTTGGAGCGATTGAAAATACATTCTTTATGAGTGGAGCGACGGTGTACTATACATTAATCGACCTTCATGGAAACGCATACACTTCCTTTATGCCAAAGGAAACCTTAAGCTACGACGAAATTCAATCGGAGGATTGGGTTCAAGCCTTGAAGCGAGAAGGAACGAATCGATATATATGGAATCCAAATGACAAGAATAATGTGGTCCGGGAGAGTACAACAAGTAAGAAAATGCTTAGTCTCTATGAGGTTATGCGTGATAATGGTTTGAATATTTATGCCTATGCAAGATTAAGTATCGATTATGAGGAGTGGTTTACTAGATCAACGTTAGGGAGTAAACAGGAAGGGGCTTTATTTCTACTCGATGCCTTGGGGGGTGTGATGCTTAATCCGCTTAATGATGAGACTTTTTCCCCTGATATTGCGCAGAGTATTGTGAAGAGCGCCAACCAGCGGCAGACGGGGCGTGCTGCATCCATTGTCGACCCGAAGGAGGAAAGTTTATACACATACAGCTACATCGAGGAGTTAAATGGCTATGTTGTTAAAAAGGTGCAGCTAGCACAGCTATTTCTTGAGGTAGACAAGCAGAAACGACGGTTTTTTGGTGGATTTGGAATCATTCTGCTGCTATTTGTTCTATTAACTTATTTCATATCATCGACGATTACAGTACCGCTTAAGAAGCTACAGAAGAAGATGGAAATGACCGCTAAGACGAATCTCAAAATGAAATTACCCGAGCAAGGGCGGGGAGAGATTCTTGCCCTGACTCAGAGTTTCAATATCATGATCCATGATTTAAATGAGCTGTTGCAGCGACTTCAGCTTGAAGAAAAACAGAAGCAATTCGTTCGATTTCAGGTATTACTTTCGCAGATGAACCCGCATTTTCTACTAAATACATTGAATACGATAAAGAGCATTGCCTTAGATAAAGATGATGATGAAATTTATGGAATTTGTGTTGCACTAGGAAAAATATTGGAGACAACCTTAAATACTGAAGTCGATTTGATCCTGTTAAAGGATGAAATCGTACTAATAGAATCTTACATGGAGATACAGCGGCAACGTTTTGGACATGGGATTGAAATTCAATATGATATCAACGAGGAACTGCAATACGCATTAATCCCTAAATTTTGTCTGCAGCCCTTAATTGAAAATAGCTTGATTCACGGCTTCGGTCAGTCTGTAAAACAAGGGAGAATTGATATCTCCGCTAAAGTGACTGAGCAACAGCTGTATCTGCAGGTTAGAGATAACGGCATGGGGATAGAAAGAGCACAGCTGAATAAGGCTACACGGAAACGTAAAGGAATCGGTGTTCAGAATATTAGGGAGAGCTTAGAGCTGTTGTTTAAGAATCAACGGACAGGTATGGACATTGTATCTTCGGATACAGGAACTGAAGTGATCATCCATTTTCCATTCCTTATTTCAAAACCTTACGATGGAGGTAAGCTCACATGTGGAGAACATTAATTGTGGATGATGAACAACCTGCGGTTAAAAGTATACGAAAGCTATTCTTAAAGGCTGGAATTCCGTTTGAAATTATAGGTGAGGCGGAGAATGGAGAAGTAGGCTTGCAAATGATTCGTGAGCTGCAGCCTGATGTGGTAGTGACGGATATCAATATGCCAGTGATGGATGGGGTGAAGCTTCTTCAAATTGCGCGAGAGGAAGGCTTCGACTGCCGGTTTGTAATGTTAACTGCATTGAGTGAATTTGAATACGCCCGGCAGGCGCTCGTATTTGGGGCTTCGGACTACATTTTGAAGTTATCTTTAGATCTCCAAGGTTTGAAGCAGACGATGGGTAAGGTTCAGGCCGAGCTGGAGCGAATGGTGAAGATGAAGAAAGCCGATAAATGGTTTCCTGAGAAGCAACAAACGGGACCGACAGATCATGTGGAGATGAACAAAATTATAGCTTATATTGAAGAACATTATGCTGAGGACATCTCGCTCAAATCCATGTCAGAGTTGATCCGGATGGATGCCAGCTATATAAGTGACTTATTCAAGAAAAAGACAGGGAAAACGTTGACCAATTATATTCAAGAGCGTCGGATTCAGGCTGGGAAAATGCTGCTTGCAGAAACGAAGCTAACAATTAGCGAGATTGGGCAGCAAGTAGGCTTTGAGAACGATAATTATTTTATAAAAATCTTCAAAAAGTGGTGTGGTGTCACGCCAAATGAATTCCGTAAAGAACCAAAAAACGTTCTATAAGTTCCCAAATGTAGTTCATCCCCCAGAATCCGCTCTGATGATAAAGTTATAGATGTAGAGCACAACACATAATCCTTCCAAGGGGGAAGCTATCTATGAAGAAAAAGTGGTATCCTGCAGTGCTTTCTGTCTTATTAGCAGGTACGATGCTGGCTGGTTGTGGGAGTGGTGGAAGTAATGAATCGCAGGGCAGTGCAAATGGAGAACCAGCAAAGGAGAAAATAAAGCTTACGATGTGGGGGGCAGTTCCTGCAGAAGCCGGGCCTCAAGCTGTAGTTGATAACTGGAATAAAGATCATCCAGATATTCAAGTCGAGTATATCCGTAATGTAAATGACGATGCAGGCAACTTAAAGCTGGACACTGCTTTGATGACCAATCAAAACATAGACCTTTTCATGAACTACGATCTTGCTCATTTACAGAAACGTATGGATGCAGGCGTTGCCTTGGATCTAAGCACGAAAACAGATTATGATATCGACAGCCAGATCGGCGAGGACGCAGCGATGTGGAAAATCAATGATAAATACTATGGGATTCCTACAAAGAAAAACATGGCGTTTGTATGGTTGAACAAAGATATGCTGGATGCAGCAGGATTACCGATTCCTGCGGTGGACTGGACTTGGTCAGATCTTGAGGAGTATGCGAAGAAGCTAACGAAACCTGGTGTGTACGGATTATTGCAGGCAGATTCCTCCTTCGCAACAACGATGGACGGTACGCTTGCTGGAATGGGTGTGAAACAGGCGGATGGTACTTCAAACTTTGGAAATGATCTCTGGAAACAGCAACTGGAAATATTGCATAACATGATGTTCGTGGACAAATCCACACCGGAATATGGGGAGCAGCTGACCAGTAAAATGCCGGTTGACACCATGTTCCTGCAAGGCAAAGCGGCAATGCTGGCAGCCGGTGAGTTTATTTTCCGCAATGCGAACAACTTGAAGGACTATCCGCATGATTTCAAAACCGCGTTCGCCGCTATTCCAAAAGTGAATAAAGATCAAAAGGATTATAAATATTCGGGCGGTGTGGGCGACATGCTTGCTCTTAATGCAAAGTCCAAGAACCTGGATGCGGCTTGGGAGTTCGCAAAATGGTATGCGGATGGCGGTATGCTGCCAATGGCAAGCGGGGGTCGTATTCCAGCCTCTAAGAGTGTGGACAGTAAGGAAGCGATGAGCCTTCTCTTGAATGGTGTAGAAGACAAATATGATACAGATTCAATGAATAATATTGTATTCGGCAAATTCCCATCCTTCCAGCTAAATGTACCTCAACAAGCCATTGATGCACGTAAAGAAGAGTATGAAAAATACTTCTTAAATAAGCAAGATATTGATACCACGATGAAAAATATGCAAACCCGTTCGCAAGAGTTAATGAAATAAAGAAATAGCTGGCACAAAAGAGAAGGAGGAAGAATTCTTCGTTCTTCTCTTTCGTGTACCCATTTTTCAGCATACGAAAGGCGGCGATACCGTGAAGCGGAGAAGCTGGATGGACAGACAAGGCTGGATCGGCATGACTTTTATTCTCCCGAATATGATTGGTATTCTCTTATTCTTTGTGATTCCTGCAATCTTTTCCTTTGTCCTGATGTTTACGAATTATCAATTTTCAAATCCGAATTGGCAATTTACCGGGCTGGATAATCTCAAACGGTTGTTCCATGACGATAATTTCTATGCCTCGATCAAATATACGGTGATATTCCTGATATCGGTTCCAGTATCGATGGTGCTCGCTTTTATTGTGGCGCTATTTCTAAACCGCAGTGTGTATCTTAAAGGATTATTGCGTGGAATGTTTTTCCTGCCGTATATCTCTAGTGGAGTAGCCGTTGCATTTGTCTGGATGCTGCTATTTCAGCCTTCACAGGGACCCATCAATGAACTGCTTCGCTGGATTGGCATAACATCGCCGCCAGGGTGGTTTGCGGATACGGAAACCGCAATGTATGCCATTGATATCGTACAGATCTGGCTGATGCTTGGCTACAATATGATCATATATTTAGCAGCACTACAGGAAATTTCGACAGAACAGCTAGAAGCTGCCCGGATCGATGGTGCAAGCACATTCAAAACAACATGGAAAATTGTATGGCCTCTTGTTAGTCCAACAACTTTTTTATTAATGATTACCGGATTAATTATGACGATGAAATCGTTCTCGATTATTCAAGCCATTACGGCTGGAGGACCTAGCGGAAGTACGACGGTCTTATCACTATTCGTTTATAAAACAGCATTCAGTTATTACGATATGGGATATGCTTCAGTCATTTCATGGTTCTTGTTCGCCGTCATTCTCGTCATTACAGTCATTCAGTGGATCGGCCAAAAGCGCTGGGTTCATTACTAATTAAACCCACAAAGTGGAGCTTTGCGGGAGGCCCCGAAACCATAAATTAAAGGAGCAGGCGGTATGAATGAAAAAGCAGGAAACATGAAGGTGAAGCTGCCAGTGACGATCATCATGTTTGTTCTAGGACTATTTATGATTGTGCCTTTTCTATGGATGCTCAGCACATCTTTTCAGACACCTGCCGAGGTGTTTAACGAATGGCTGCCTTCATCTCTCAACTGGAGCAATCATATTCGGGTGTGGACAGGAAGTTATGATTTTGTTCCGTATTATTTAAATTCACTTAAGATATCGATTATTGGGACTGCGGGAGCTGTGTTTCTATCTGCCCTTGCCGCTTACGGATTTTCACGTACTTCGTTTAAAGGGCGGGATGGCCTATTTGTCATATATCTATCCATGATGATGGTTCCACCGCAGGTGCTTTTTGTTCCTAAGTTTATCATGTTTAACTGGGTTGGGATTTACAATACGCATTTGGCCCTAATCCTTCCAGCCATGTTCTCGATCTTCGGTGTATTTATGCTTCGGCAGTTCTTCATGGGCATTCCTAAGGAAATCACGGAATCTGCTTTTCTGGATGGAGCCGGGCATTACAAAATATTTTTCCGCTTAATTCTGCCATTAGCGAAGCCGGCAATCGCTACGTTTGCTATTCTTGATTTCTCCTGGCAATGGAATGATTATGAGAATGCGCTTGTATTTTTGCAGAGCCCTAAGCTATATACCATTCCGCTTGGATTGCAGAATTTTATTCTTGAGAACAATGTGGATTACAACGGGATGATGGCCGCTTCGTCGGCTGCGATCATTCCAATGATTGTTATCTTCTTCATAGGTCAGAAATATATTATTCAAGGGATTTCTAGCTCGGCTGTGAAAGGCTAACTATAGGAGGGATACTGACATGAGAACAGAAACGGTTAAATCCGATGTGACAGTGGTCGGGGGTGGACTTGCAGGGATGAACGCGGCGATTGCTGCAGCACGTCTTGGGTTAAAGGTAGCACTGGTACAGAATCGTCCTGTACTTGGTGGTAACTCGAGTTCAGAGGTTCGGGTATGGGTATGTGGTGCAACAGGACATGGTGTAAATCGCTATGCACGGGAGACAGGCATTATGGGTGAGCTGTTCATCGAGAATCAATACCGGAACCCGGAAGGGAATCCATATCTATGGGATCTAACCTTGCTCGAAGCGGTGAAGGCAGAATCGAATATCAGCTTGTTCCTAAATACCGATGTACGTGAAGTGGAAGCGGAAGGTGAGGCAGAGGAGCGTACGATTCAGAGTGTGACCGGCTGGATGATGGGATCTGAGCGTTTAATCACGTTCGAGAGCGATGCTTTCATCGATTGTACGGGTGATGGTTTAGTGGGCTTCCTAGCAGGAGCGGATTTCCGATTAGGACGTGAAGCCCGTCATGAATTTAATGAGGAATGGGCACCAGAAGTGCCTGATAATATTACATTAGGCAGTACATTATTATTCTATACACAGGATACTGGAAAACCGGTACGTTATGTTGCACCCTCATTCGCGAAGGATATTACAACAACGTCTATCCCGATCCGCCGGGTCATTCGGAGTGGGGATTCAGGCTGTCACTATTGGTGGATTGAGTGGGGCGGCGAGATTGATACGGTGGATGAGAATGAACGTATACGTGATGAACTATCCTCTGTTATTTATGGGATTTGGGATTACATTAAAAACTCAGGTCATTTTGATGCCGAAAATATGACGCTGGAGTGGGTTGGCTCAATTCCGGGTAAACGTGAATACAGACGGTTTGTTGGCGATACGATCTTAACGCAAAATGATATTCTTGCGCAGCGTGAATTTGCAGACCGGATTGGATTCGGAGGATGGTCGATTGATCTGCATCCACCGCAAGGGATGTACGCAGAAGAGAGTGGCTCCAAGCATCTGCATGCGGACGGGATCTACCATATTCCATTTGGTTCGCTATATTCGAAGAATGTGCGGAATCTATTCTTCGCGGGTCGTAATATCAGTGCATCTCATGTGGCTTTTGGAACCACACGTGTTATGGCAACCTGTGCGATCATGGGTGAAGCAGCTGGAGCAGGTGCCGCTTTATCCGTCATCAAAGGTGTGACTCCACGTGTAATTCGCGAGCATCATATGCATGAATTACAACAGGTGATGTTGAAGCAAGATGCTTCGATTATTGGATTACGTAACGAAGATCCACTGGACCTCGCCAGAAAAAGCGAGATTCATGCATCCAGCACGTTGAATGGTATCCTGCTGGATCGTCCAGCCGAAGCTTATGAGCTTTCTCATGATGTAGGGATTTTGTTTCCGGTTGAAGGAAGTATCCGTGGGTTAAGGCTGCTTGTGTCAGCAACTATTCAGACGCAGCTGACCGTGGAGATCTGGACGACTGGACGCGCGGAAAATTACGTGCCGGCGGAGTGCAAACAGGTTGATTTTATAACAGTAAAGGCTGGAGAGCAGCAATGGATTGAAGTTCCGATACAAGAGGAGAAATGTAGTCTTATCGGCGAATGTAATATCTTCGCTATTATTCGAGCTAATGAACACCTTCAATTGCATATTTCAGAAACCCCAATCACAGGTGTCATTACATTTGAGCGCGGTGCTAAATCCGTTGTTGATTCAGCGCTGGAAGATCATCAGCCAGATCAGCCGGTGATAGAGTGGAGCATGAAACAACTTGTACGCAGGCATTTCTGCTTTGCAGTAGAAACATCGGCATATGCTGCATCTAAAGTCATTGATGGGTATGTTCGACCTTTCGCGGGACCGCATAGCTGGGTTTCTGAGCCGATGACCGCGGGTAGATCGGAGTGGGTAGAGGCGCGTCTCCCGGATGCTGTTCCAGTCTCCGAAATCCATTTCACCTTTAATGATGATGTCAATGAAGATCTCATCAACTTACATCACCATGAAACGCCATTTCTAGTGATTCCTGAACTGGTAAAGAACTATGATGTAGAGCTGCTCATTGATGGCGCGTGGCAAGTCATGCTCCGTGTCAAAGATAACCATCGCCGGAAAAATGTTCATCGATTAGAGAAGCCTGTCCTTACAGATGCTGTCCGGATCGTTATTCATGAAACTAACGGTGGAGTACATGCCGAACTTGTGGAAATGCGGATTTATCAAGAAGCAACGGCTTTGCCGTCCTTATAGGGACGGTATCCGTTTCTGCGGGAAATACAAAATATATAGGATAACGTAAAACTTATACTTTCTTATATTATAAAATAGAGTTCATTTATAAATGAACGCCCTCGGAGGGAAGCCGTCAGGCTTCCCTTTTCTTGTTTTTTAGATTACACTATTCAAACGATATTTTTATATAAAGGAGACAGCTAATGACAACGAAGACTAATGGCCGTCCCCCTGAGGCTGTATACATTCATATCCCTTTTTGTACCAATAAGTGCTTTTATTGTGATTTCAATTCCTATGTACTCAAGGATCAGCCAGTTATGGATTATCTCGAAGCTTTGGATCGAGAGATGGAGCAGACCGTCAAGAACACCCCTCCGGGTGTTATCAAAACGATCTTCGTCGGCGGAGGCACACCCACTGTTTTAAAACCTGATGAAATGGCTTATTTCTTAAAGTCTGTTCGCACGCATTTCCCCAACTGGGATAAAGATATTGAGTTTTCTATGGAAGCTAACCCTGGAACAACGGATCTGGACAAGCTGACGGTTATGAAAGAAGGCGGCGTGAACCGGGTGAGCTTTGGTGTTCAAGCATTTCAGAACGAGCTGCTCACAGGCATCGGCCGGATTCATAATGTAGATGATGTATACCGGAGCCTAGAGAATGCACGTGCAGTTGGACTAAATAATCTTTCGGTTGACCTGATGTTTGGGCTGCCTAATCAAACTGTTGAGATGTTGGGCGAAAGTATCCGCAAGGCGTTGGAGCTGGATCTACCCCACTATTCTATTTACAGCTTGAAGGTGGAGGAGAATACTCTTTTTCACACGCTGTTTAATAAGAACAAGCTTCCTCTTCCTAATGAAGAAGATGAATTGCAAATGTACCTCCTGTTGATGTCCTCTATGAAGGAAGCGGGTTACAATCAATACGAGATCAGTAACTTCGCGAAACCAGGAATGGAGAGCCGCCATAATATCACCTACTGGCGTAATGAAGATTATTATGGTCTAGGAGCAGGAGCGCATGGATATGTGGGACGTCAGCGGCATATTAATGTTAAGGGCGTAAATCCATATGTAGAAGCCACACGTAAAGGGCTGCCACGACTGGATGCATACCCAATCTCAGAAGCAGAAGCGATGGAAGACTTTATGATGGTCGGCTTGCGTATGCATGAGGGCGTCTCTAATGAAGCTTTTCAGGCGCAATTCGGGCGTTCAATAGAGGAAGTATTCGAAAAATCCTTGCATAAAATGCTGCATGCAGGGCTGTTGGAACAAGAAGCAGGGGTTTACCGACTCAGCAAGCAAGGAATCTTGTTTGGGAACGATGTTTTTGCTGAATTTGTAGGCGCCCTGACAGAAGTTTAATTTTAAAATACCCCTTGAATTGTAATTCACTCTGTTGTATATTTATTCATATTATCAACAGAGGGGTGAACCAAAGTGCTTGCCAAGACGGAAATGATTCGCCATTCGTCTCCAGCGGGAGACGCACAGGTGATTTGTAGAAATGCTGTGGTAGAAGATGTTGAGCCATTGTATCTAATGATAGAAGAGTATGCCCAGCGCGGCATCATGTTGCCCCGTTCCCGGCAGGCGCTGACACGCCAGATCGATCAATTCGTAGTTGCCGAAATCGAAGGCAGATTCGTAGGCTGTGGTTCACTTTTCAAGCTCGGGAATGATCTCGTAGAGATTCGTTCAATTGGATTGAATGATGAAGGTAAGGGTAAAGGCGTAGGCTCCATGATATTGGCGAAGCTGGTCGAGGAAGCTAGGAACCAGAAAATCCCAAAGGTTATGGCACTAACCTATGCTGTTGATTTTTTTCTTAGAAATGGATTTGAAGTCGTCCAGAAAGAGATTTTCCCTGAAAAAGTATGGACAGATTGCGTGAATTGTAAAAAGCAGCATGCCTGCGATGAAATAGCAGTGCTTAAGATACTGAACTGACTTGACAACGTCAATGTCAGTTTGGTATTTTTGTATTAGTGGTTAGCACTCATCTGAGTCGAGTGCTAACGAATCGGAGCCACAGCCGATAGGAGGGAATAACATGTTAACTGATCGCCAGAGAATGATACTAAATGCAATTGTGGATGATTATATTTCATCGGCAGAGCCAGTAGGATCTCGTAGCATTTCTAAACGGGGAGATGTAGGATACAGTCCGGCTACGATTCGAAATGAAATGGCTGACCTAGAGGATTTAGGTTATCTCGAGCAGCCTCATACATCGGCGGGAAGAATTCCTTCCCATAAAGGATACCGATATTATGTGGATCATTTGGTACCGTGGAATTCCGCCGAAACGGCAGAAATGGGCACGATCCGCGCTTTTTTTGCCGAGAAGCTAAATGCAATGGAGCAGGTAATCCAACATGCGGCGATGATTCTTTCCAATATGACGAATTATACTTCCATCCTGCTGGGACCGGAGGTTTTTCATACTTCATTGCGTCATTTTCAGTTGTTACCACTAGATGATACAACCGCTGTGGCCATTATCGTCACAAGTACGGGGCAAGTTGAGAATCGTACGGTGAACATTCCGCCGGAGATTTCTGTTTCCGAGATGGAGAAAGTGGTTAACCTACTGAATAGTAAACTGGTCAATGTACCACTCTATAAGCTGAAGACTCGGCTCTATTCCGAGCTTGGCGAAGAAATGCAGCGTCACATCTCACATTATGAAGAATTAATGCAGGTGCTGGACACCGCGCTGGAAAGCGATCAAGAGCAGCGCATCTATCTCAGCGGAGCAACGAATATGCTGACACAGCCTGAGTTCAAAGACGTAGACAAGGTGAAGAGTATTCTTGATCTGCTGGAAGAGACACCGACACTGCTCAAAATGCTGGCCCCTACAGTGGGTGGCACAGGTATTCAAGTACGAATAGGAACAGAAAACAATCACGAAGCGTTCGCTAACTGTAGTCTGATCACCGCCACTTATTCACTTGATGGGCAGGCACTAGGAAGCATTGGGATCCTTGGGCCGACCCGTATGGAATATGCAAGAGTGATGGGGATCTTGGGCATTTTATCCCGAGATTTGACAGCGATGCTGGCGCACTGGTATAAGTGAACAGAGTCAACATGATTTCGTGAATGATTTTAAGGAGGTGAAGACAACTTGAAAAAGGAACAAGTTCAAGATTCTAATGAATTCAAAGAGGAATTGATCAATGAGGAGCCTGTGGCTGAAGTAGTCTCAGATGCCGACTCATTTACAGCTGAAAACGTTAGTGAAGGTGCTTCAGATACAGGTGCTGAGGTGAAACGCCTACAGGATCTTGCTGATGAATATCAAGGTCGTGCACTGCGTGCACAAGCTGATTTTGATAACTTCCGTCGTCGTACCCAGAAGGAAAAAGAAGAGTTGGCTCAATATGCTACCTCCAAGCTCCTGACGGAATTGCTTTCCGTGCTGGACAATTTCGAGCGTGCGTTAGTCACTACTCCAGCTAATCCTGAATCCGAAGCTTTCGCGAAGGGCGTTAATATGATTTTCCGTCAGCTGGATGGGGTATTGAAGGCTGAGGGGCTTACAGCTATGGAAACAGTAGGACAGCCTTTTAATCCTGAATACCATCAGGCTATTATGCAGGTTGAGAGCGAGGAGTACGAAGAGGGTATCGTTACAGAAGAGGTTCAAAAGGGATATCTTCTGAAAGATAGAGTTCTTCGTCCGGCCATGGTCAAAGTCAGCATGTAGTCTGTCTATATAGGACGGGCAGTTTCTGCTCGCCATAAAGCAGCAGTGCTTTTGCCTACTATTTATCCGATTGCAGGCTGTTGCCCGGATAGTTTATTATCAATCGAATTTTTTTGATATTTTTATAAATTTATTGAGCTTAGGCTCCATATAACTTTAGAGGAGGCAAATTATTGTGAGTAAAGTTATCGGTATTGACTTAGGAACCACGAACTCTTGCGTTGCCGTTATGGAAGGCGGCGAAGCCGTAGTAATTCCAAACCCAGAAGGCGCGCGTACAACCCCTTCGGTTGTAGGCTTTAAGAAAGACGGCGAGCGTATCGTCGGTGAAACGGCTAAACGCCAAGCGATTACTAACCCTGATCGTACGATCAGCTCTGTTAAACGTCACATGGGTACTAACCACAAAGAAAGCATTGATGGTAAAGACTACTCCCCACAAGAAATTTCGGCAATGATTCTGCAAAAGCTGAAATCCGATGCAGAGGCTTATCTTGGCCAAACTGTTACTCAAGCAGTTATCACTGTTCCTGCTTATTTTAATGACAGCCAACGTCAAGCTACCAAAGATGCAGGTAAAATTGCAGGTTTGGAAGTTCTGCGTATTGTGAACGAGCCAACAGCAGCAGCTTTGGCATATGGTCTGGAGAAATCCGAAGATCAAACCATTCTAGTCTATGACCTTGGTGGCGGTACTTTTGACGTATCCATCCTTGAACTTGGTGATGGCTTCTTCGAAGTAAAAGCTACAAGCGGCGACAACAAGCTGGGTGGCGACGACTTTGACCAAGTGGTTATGGATTACCTGGTATCCGAATTCAAAAAAGAGCAAGGCATTGATCTGAGCAAAGATAAATCTGCTGTGCAACGTTTGAAAGATGCAGCTGAAAAAGCGAAAAAAGAATTGTCAGGCGTACTGACAACAACTGTATCGCTTCCGTTCATCACTGTGGTTGACGGCGTACCTCAGCACTTAGAGATCAACTTGACTCGTGCGAAATTTGATGAACTGACTGCTGGTCTGGTAGAACGTACTTTGGGACCAACTCGTCAAGCATTGTCTGATGCTGGCATGACCCCTGCAGACCTTACTAGAATCGTTCTGGTTGGTGGTTCTACACGTATCCCAGCTGTACAAGATGCTATCAAAAAGCTTACTGGCAAAGAACCACACAAAGGTGTGAATCCGGATGAAGTAGTAGCTCTTGGTGCTGCTGTTCAAGCGGGTGTATTGACTGGTGATGTTAAAGACGTTGTATTGCTTGACGTAACTCCGCTTTCCCTGGGTATTGAAACTGCAGGTGGCGTGTTCACGAAGATGATCGAGCGTAATACTACGATTCCTACAAGCAAATCCCAAGTATTCTCAACCTTTGCTGACAACCAACCTAGCGTAGAGATTCACGTGCTGCAAGGTGAGCGTCAAATGGCAAATGGCAACAAGACACTGGGACGCTTCATGCTGAACGAGATTCCACCAGCACCACGTGGCGTGCCACAAATCGAAGTTTCTTTCGATATTGATGCCAATGGTATCGTAAATGTATCTGCAACAGATAAAGGCACGAACAAGAGCCAAAAAATCACTATCACTTCTTCCAGCGGCCTGAGCGACGCAGAAGTAGAACAAATGATGAAGGATGCCGAGCTTCACGCTGAGGAAGACCGTAAGCGTAAAGAACTGGTGGAAGCGAAGAACGGTGCTGACCAACTCGTGTATTCTACTGAAAAAGTAATTAAAGACCTTGGCGATAAAGCTGATGCTTCTGATGTTGAAAAAGCAAATGAAGCTAAAGATAAAGTTAAAGCAGCACTTGTAACTGACAATCTTGAAGAAATCAATGCAGCTACAGAAGCATTGACTGAGATTGTACAACAGTTGTCCATGAAGCTGTACGAACAAGCTGCTCAAGCTGAGCAAGGTGCTGAAGGTGGCGCTGGAGCCGCTGAAGGCGCTCCTAAAAAAGATAATGTAGTTGACGCTGACTATGAGGTTGTTGACGAAGATAAGAATCAAGGGTAACCTTATACGATAAGTGTAATAGGAAACTGATAAATTCTTATATAGTTAAGAAGGGAAGGTCAAAACCGGGTCATCCCGTGTTTTGACTTTCCTTTTGTAATATCAGATTGCACACTCTTTGCGAATGCGCCTTCTGATATTGTAAGAATAAACATCGCTGAATCTGGATGGTCAGATCCTGAGGTTTTATCGTATAATGGTTTGTTTGACAGGTAATAAGGAATTTGAGTATGTATGCACGGAGGTGAAAGCAGTGGCAGATAAACGCGATTATTATGAAGTGCTTGGCCTTAGTAGAGATGCTTCAGACGATGAGGTGAAAAAAGCGTACCGGAAATTGGCGCGCCAATATCACCCAGACGTGAATAAAGCAGATGACGCTGAAGCTAAGTTTAAGGAAGTAAAAGAAGCTTATGATGTTCTTAGTGATGGACAACAGCGAGCTAGATATGACCAATATGGCCATATTGACCCTAACCAAGGTATGGGCGGCTTCGGAGGCGGCGGTGGTGGCGACTTCGGAGGGCTTGGCGATATCTTTGATATGTTCTTTGGAGGCGGCGGACGCCGTGATCCTAACGCACCGCAGCGCGGTGGGGATTTGCAGTATACCATGACCATTGAATTCAAGGAAGCGGTATTCGGCAAAGAAACCGATATTACTATTCCACGTACAGAAACTTGCGATACCTGCTACGGCTCCGGGGCTAAACCGGGCACTAAACCAGAGACTTGTTCCGTATGTCATGGTAGTGGACAACAGGAATTCGTACAGAATACACCGCTTGGACAGATGCGTAATCGTCGTCCTTGTTCACATTGCAGTGGTACAGGTAAGATTATTAAGGAAAAATGTACGACTTGCGCCGGACAGGGTAAGGTTAAAAAGCAACGCAAGATCCATGTGCGCATCCCGGCCGGTGTTGATGACGGTGCACAGCTGCGCATGACTGGCGAAGGCGAAGGCGGCTTACGCGGCGGTCCTGCTGGAGACTTGTATATTGTTATCCGTGTTAAATCGCATGATTTCTTCGTGCGTGAGAACGATGATATTATGTGCGAGGTTCCGCTTACGTTTGCACAGGCAGCACTTGGTGATGAGATTGAAATTCCAACCTTAACCGAAAAAGTGAAGCTGAAGATTCCTGCCGGAACGCAAACAGGCACTTTCTTCCGCCTCAAAGGTAAAGGTGTTCCACGTCTGCGTGGATCTGGCCAAGGTGATCAGCATGTACGGGTAATTGTTGTGACACCTAGCAAGCTCAATGAAGAGCAAAAAGAATTGCTACGCCAGTTCGCTTCTCTGAACGGAGAAAACACACATGAGCACGAGCAGTCCTTCTTTGATCGTGTGAAACGTGCGTTTCGCGGGGACTGATATCCTAACTCATTCATTCAGTAAATGAATAGAAAAAGACAGCAGAGCAGCGACCTCCCGTTATTGGGGGATCGCTGCTCTGCGTTTTTGTTTAGCATGAGATTATGGTAGGGCCATTAACTAACCTCATGCAATTCTTTGGATGAGCTGTGATGCTTGAACCTGCGAAATTCTGCGTGTTTGGCTAACTCGGCCAATCCCGTAACCTCGGTAAACCTGGTAACCCCGGTAAATTCGGCAACCCCGGCAACCCCGGCAACCCCGAACCGCGAACCGCGAACCGCGAACCGCGAACCGCGAACCGCGAACCGCGAACCCTGTAACCTTGAAACCCCCGACTGGTCTCCAGCTTTTTTTAACACACTATATGCTTTGAATTATCTATGTGGGAATACGGACCCAGATGACGCTATTTGCACATTTTTCTCCTTTTGAGCGAAGTTTCGGACTCCAGTGCAGCTATTGCCTAGAAAAGTGCCCATGATTGGTGTTTTTTGTGCTAATAGCGACTATGGGGTCCGTTGGCATGGCAAATAGCGCATAATCCAGTGTTTAAGTGCAACTGAGTCCGATAGCGCTGAGTCATCTGAGTGGATAGAACCCAGAAGACGCTGGAGGCTTACGGACCCAGCTGACGCTATTTGCACATTTTTCTCCTTTTGAGCCAAGTTTCGGACACCAGTGCAGCTATTGCCTAGAAAAGTGCTTATATTTGGTGTTTTTCGTGCTAATAGCGACTATGGGGTCCGTTGGCATGGCAAATAGCGCATAATCCAGTGTTTAAGTGCAACTGAGTCCGATAGCGCTGAGTCATCTGAGTGGATAGGACCCAGAAGAGGCTGGAGGCATACGGACCCAGTTGACGCTATTTGCAAATTTATCGCCTTTTGAGCGAAGTTTCGGACTTCAGTGCAGCTATTGCCTAGAAAAGTGCTCATGATTGGTGTTTTTCGTGCTAATAGCGACTATGGGGTCCGTTGGCATGGCAAAAGTCGCATAATTCAGCGTGTAAGTGCAACTGTGTCCGATAGCGCTGAGAATAATCATCTGAGTGGATAGGACCCAGAAGACGCTGGAGGCATACGGACCCAGCTGACGCTATTTGCAAATTTATCGCCTTTTGAGCGAAGTCGGACTCAGCTGATGCAATTAGCACATTTTTCTCCTTTTGGGCGAAGTTTCGGACTCCAGTGCAGCTATTGCCCAGAAACACGCTCATATTTGGTGTCTTTCGTGCCAATAGCGACTATGGGGTCCGTTGGCATGGCAAATGTCGCATAATTCAGTGTTTAAGTGCAACTGTGTCCGATAGTTGTCTCGTATGCGCCCAGATGTGACCTTAAGACGAGAAAGCCCCAGCAGCCAAATGGCTGCTGGGGCTTTCTTTGAGAGTTCAACTAGATACTGTTTAAGAACGTAGGTCCTCAAACACACGGCTCAGAATCGTTGCTGCTTGTGCACGAGTCAGAGTGCCTTGTGGATTGAAGTTGTCCGCACCAACGCCCTTGAGATAACCTTTGCTTACAGCATAGGCTACGGCGTTACGTGCTTCTGCAGCGATGTTGTCGGCATCCTTAAAGCTCAAAGGAGTCTTAGCTACTGTAAGATCAGCGCCTAGGGCCTCAGCTATGATAAGGGCTGCTTCTTCGCGAGTCAGCACATCGCGTGAACCACTTTGTTTGATACGAGTATTCCATGTGTCACCTTTTCCGAGTAGACGGTCGAAGAGCGTTAACAGTTCCGCTTGATTTAAGGTGTCAGCAGGTTTGAAGCTGCCATCGGTTCCTTTGCCGGCAATGATGCCATGAGCAGCAAGAACTTCGATATCGCCTTTAGCCCAGTGTGTGCCGATATCCTTGAAGCTTACATTACGGGATGCAACGCTATATGAGCCGTCGCCAGTAACTGTAAACTGTAGAATACCTTCTTTAGAGAAAGATCCAGGTTGCAGATAGGACCATTTATGATCCTTTGTTTCTGCATAGGCGGCAGTTTTTCGAGCATCACGTAGACTGCTGTCTTTTAGATTAAGCTGAAGGGTAACCGGCTTTCCGGTTGTCCAACCATTTTTGATGGTAAGAATGGAAGAACCAATATTGATCGCAGCTGAGCTTCCTGATAACACTGCTGCATCACTAGCATCAGCCAGACTTATCGTAAGCAACAAACCACTGCTGCTAATGAAATCCGGAAGGGTTGCCGCTGGAATAAGAACATTGAACCCATTACCGTTAAGGCTGAGTGCATTCTCCGATTTCTTCAACTGTTCAGCTTGCGCCGGGGTAAGCGTAATAACAACTTGGCTATACTTATTGAAATTCACATCGCTAAGATCAAGTACAGAAGTCTTATCTTTTGCATTCTGAATCGAATTTGTTAATGCAGTATCTAAGATATTAAACACCGCTGAAGCTTTACCACCAGCTGGATCGGCTGTCTCTACTAGCTTCCCGGATTTCGAAGAAGGTCCAGGAGTGGGAGTGCTGGTTGCTGTAGGTACATACGACTCAGAAGATGGAGGCGATGTAGGCGATGGTGTCGGTGTTGGTGTTTCTGTTGGATCTGGCGTTGCTGATGGTGTTGGTGTTGGCGTTGGTGTCGGCGTTGGTGTAGGTTTTTCAGGTGTGTTTACAGTTACACTTACTGTTCTCAAACCAGATGGGATAGTTGATGTTGTGGCATCATTCCAAATCTGGACATCATATAGCTCAAAGGAATAATCTCCTGCTGTTGCTGGTTCGAAGGTTATTTGGGCTAGTGAGCCAGAGCCGTGATAAGCACCTCCTGACAGATTGACACTATATTGTGTCAGTTTTTGGCCGTCTCCAAGATCATACGTTTGTGAATATTCTGTAAGTGGAACACTAGAGAAATGCTCCTCTTGATACGTAACCAGCTGTACGCTTGGCTGGATTACCGGTGTTTCAAGGGAATCATCGTATATGACACCGAATGAAGCCCCATAGACGCCATAAACCTCATCTGTCACGGAATAATCTAAATTAACGGTCACAGATTGTCCTACTTCAATGGTGGATGCAGAAAGAGCCGGAGTTACTGTGAAAGTACCGTCCCCTGTGCTATAAAGCAGCCGCTGAACGTAATCATCGTCGTCTGCACCATTGCCAACTTTATCGACCACATGGACTTTGTACTCATTTAGCCCCTCGTTAACAGGAACATCAATGGTAAAGGCACCGTTATTTGCAATCACACCGCCAAATTTATAAGCATTCCCATCATAATGTTTGCCTTCGGCATATACGGTAAACCAGTTTCCAATAGGGTTTGTATTAGAAATATAATAGGCCATTAGGTCATCATCAATGAAACCACTAATTTGTGCCACGCCAGGATCGGTTGGCGCTTCGCGTTCATACTCCTCAATGGTGATGCCGGAAACTAGCGGCTTCTCGGTATCAATTGTGAACTCGGCCTTTTGTTTCTCGAGCAGTTGCCCATTGGGAAGCACAGGAATGATGTAGTAGTGACCATCTGCTAAAGTAGACTTGGCGGAGGTCTCCAGGTCTGTTAATGTTCCATCCCAATTTGGAACTTCGTATACACCACGATAGATCTTCTCATCGATCGCATAAACTTCACCTAAAACTGTTGCGGGAGCATCTTTTGAAGAGGCAACGAAACTTATGCCTTCCAGCTCTTCATTGACAGAAAAGGTAAAGGTGGTGTCGTCTGAGCGACCATCACCATTAGGTGAAATTTGTGGACTTTCAAAAGAGAGCTGATTAATAGGTGCTACATTAAATTGGTCACCTACAACAACGTTAAATGGCAGACGAAGGGTTTCTGTATCAGAGGTAAGTAACAGGATGCCTTCATATGCGCCCTCTTTTGCTGTTTTAGATACATTGAGTGTAAATTGTGCATATTGATCTGCCCCTGAGGTAACGCTGTTTGGTGCAAAATCAATACTAATATCAGTAGGAGCTTCTGTCAGCCATTTGGTGGACAGGGTGTATGTTTCTCCGTTTCCTTTAAAGTCCTCTACATAGACAGCTTTCGTTACAGTAACACCCTTTGGCTGTAAGCCGAAGGATAAGGAACCTGTGTAATAAGGGATTTCAACAGTACCCGGAAGACCGCTGTTAAGGATCTCACCGACTTTAGCAATGGATTTAGCGTTTATCGACTTCTCCAGATTAATTAAACCTGCACCTTGTTGGTACAAGGAGTAAGAATTCCCATCACGGTTAAAAATAGGATCAGCATTGTTCATCAACAGAGCTTTAATTTCATTTGGCTTCAGATCAGAGTTTTTACTCAGTAACAAAGCCACAGCTCCTACAACATGTGGGGTTGCCATGCTAGTGCCATTTTTTAAGCCGAAAGCATGGTCATAGTTCCCATCCCAGCTAGGGATCGTCGAGTTGATATTGACTCCGGGCGCTACAACATCAGGTTTTATTAGATAATCGGGCATCCCTGGACCCATAGAACTGAAGTTTGCTAACTGATTTACTTCAAGCGCTATATAGTAACTGATTATATCTTTAGCAGCAGCCATCTGAGTTTTTATTTTTTTGCCATCGGCTTGACTGATTCCGTAGGTAGGAATGTAATCCCCAGGCGCACCAAGGGTGGGGCTGATTTCACCAGGCTCATTATTGGCAATCAGCAAAAGCTTCGCACCAGCAGCTTTGGCATTAAGAGATTTGTCTGAGAAGCTCAGCGAGCCCCGATCAACAAGCACTACCTTATCTTTGACATCCAGATTTTTGTAATCGGAAGGACTCCCAAGACCAGCGAAAACGATCTTACTGCCAGCAATATTATCGATTAAATCTGGGGAGTAACTGGCTAATGTCCCGGGAATCTTTTTAACATCACCAATATCAAAGAAAGGGGTATTTATCGGAGTAGTAGAAGCTCCAACACTAAGCGCGAGTTGGGCACCAGCGGGTTCGCCCAGTGTTCCTGCATCCGGTCCAGCGTTACCGGCGGCAATAATAACGTTCACGCCCGATTTTACGGTATTGTCTATCGCGATTGAACTCGCGGAATAGCTTTGGTTGACACTAGAGCCTAGAGATAGGTTAATAACATCTGCTCCGTCATCGACCGCTTTCTCAATACCCGCAATTACATCCGCTGTGGAACCAGATCCATAGGGACCAAGTACGCGATACGCATACAATTCTACCTCAGGTGCCACATCTAAAATTGTCCCGGCAACGTGTGTACCATGCGAGGTTTCGTAAGGAGTACCTGCTCTTGGAGGGAAGTTAGCATCAGGGGCTGTTTCAGCCGGATCGTCATCCTGATCATATACATCATAGCCGCCTTTATAATTATCTTTTAACAAAGGGTGATTCTTATCAATACCAGTATCGACAACAGCTACCTGTATATCTTTGCCTGTGTAACCTAAATCATGTAGTTTGTCCGCGCCTATTAGCTTACCGCTGTCTGAATAGGAACGTGTAACAGGTAATGTCGCCACTTCAACACTGTCTGCTAGTGCATGTACTTCTTCATTTGGATAGATAGCCGCAACGCCTGGAAGCTCTAACAGCTTGTTTACTTGATTGGCTGGCAGCGTAATGGAATACCCGTTAAAAATCTCACTGTATTCAAAACCGATATCGGCATCGATTTTCTGTGTTGAGGAAATAAAGCTTTTATGCTCTGTGATAATTTTACTGCGTTGTGAGGAGACTGAGGATCGTAAAGAATAAGTTTTTGCCTCATTTACATACACACTGACTGGTTTATTAGTCAATTCCACAATTACTGAAACTGGTGCTGAACCTTTGAGTACTCCAGCATAGTTATGAGGGGTCACACTTTGAGATTGTACATCAGTAACCAGGGTTGAAGATTCAAGGGATGAGTTCGCAAATGCAGCTGATGGAAAAAGAACAGACACAGCCAGTCCGAAGCTTGCCGCTCCAATACCAAATCTTTGAATAGAGTGTTTAAAGGTACGTTTCAAATAAGTTCATCCTCCCAAATGAATTTTTTTGTATTGCAATGTGTCTGTGGTTCTCCTCCTCAAAATAAAATGTAAAAAATTATGAAAATTAAATTTATTCTACAGCTATAACTTCAAATCGAATATACAACTTTAGTACCATATTGCAGCGAAGCGTTGAGGAAAATGTCGAATTCCCAGTAGATAAGTGGAATATAAGAAAATCAGAGCATAAAACAAGTGAAATTAAGACAATATAAATGAATGCAACAGATGTCTGAATTTCAAGCGAGAGCGGGGATAAGATGTCGGAAAGATATATTTTGGCATATTTTAAAAGTCCAGAGGAAGCCGAAGGGGTCGCGCGCAAGCTTCGTGCACTTCGGGCCATTGAAGTTTCCATTGATCGCTTCAGTAGATATGGAGGTACCAGCTTTAGCTCAGGGGTAAATCCGGTGACAGGCAATGTTGCCAGAATGGACTCCATGACTGCTGAGCATGCACACACAGGCATACTTGCAGCTGCGGACACCAGCTCTAGCGGGATGAGTCATGGTGGTAACGGTGGTCCAACGGGGAGAGATATTTTGCTTACGGTTATTGTGCATACGGAGTCCTACGATCAGGCTCTGCGCTTAATTGAAGAAGCAGGCGGGATGGTCTGATCAGGCACTCATTAATAAGAAGAAAGGAGACAAACAATGGATAGAGAGAACTCACAAATCTTCTCCAAGACGGAGAAATTGAAAATGTTATATGAAGCTAAAGCGGAGGATGTAGAATTCTCGGCGGCGGAAGCCGATCTTGATGATATTGAAGCTCAGGATCGCGCACAAGAAGCGGACAAACGTCAGCTGAATGAGATTATGAAGAAAGAATAGCAGCTAAAAAAGCTAAGGCGGATACCTCACTTTGTGGGGTATTTTTGCGTTTGGGCATGTATAATTAGGGCGAAGAGCTTAAGTGTGGGGGGAAAAGATGGATAACGTTATTTTGTGGACAGGATTAGCCTTATTGATCGCATTATTAACCTATTTGAACCAGAAGCAGTTGTACTCTCCAAAAGTAAAACGGGCCTATCGTGAGTTGCGGGAGCTGACAGAGAAGGTTCATATGGAGCGCTCTGAGGCGAGCGATTTGTATCGATGGGAAGCAGAATTAACCGAACTAGAGAATCATCCGAATGAACTGAATAAATTGGATGCTGAAATTAGGTTTCATCACGCATTTTTGTTATATCTTGAACGTCACTACCCTTCAGACCCAAGGATTATTGGTTTGAAGCAAGCTGACGCATATCAGAAGGATATGGTTTTGGGGATTAAAATAAAAGATTATAAATCCAATAAGTAAGATACTTTTGAATGTGTGTACAATGGGAGATGGAAAATATTCGCCCAGGTCGCAGCTAACTGCTTCATGAAGGCGAAGGTAGGCGTGGCTTGAACACAAATCGCAGCGCTTTATCACTAACTAGCAGATACACTTGCACTGAGCGATAGTCCTGTAGCCCAGCAGATCTGCCAAGAAATTAAGGAATTGCTGACACCTGAACGATTACGCGAACTATTACATACGGTTTATGGATTATCACAGTAGAAGAAATGGGTGTGAAGGACAAGTTGCTAGTTGCTGCGCCGCAGCCTGGCTGGAGTGCATTTGATTTGGATGAACTGCGAAATTTTGCTGCGTGCTCGTAATGAGGGAACGACTGAAGTAGTGGTAAAATAAAGTTACGGAATAATAAAGTTGCTTTGTGGTTGGAATTTGAAAATGAAATTGAGAGTTTGAACCCTAGCTGATATTTGCAGCTGGGGTTTTTGTTATTGGATCAGTAAAAATCAACTATGTCGGGGCAAGCTTTTAGCTTATAAGTAAGGCTACTGCTAAGAAGAATTTGGGGGTCTCATAGTCGACGTAGCTGTAGACACATTTCTGTTGGAGTCGGGTAACATTTTCGGCATGCTTGAGGTGGAAAATGATTAATTAGGGAAAACCTCCCTCGTTTTTTCTCTAAATGCTCGAAAAAATGAGTTTTTAGGGAAAACCTCCCTGAAAATCCCCTGAAAAGATAGAAAAAGACCTGATTTCATGAGTTTTTGGGGAGTATTTCCCAAAAAGATAGATGAACATTCGAATCTTGCACATAATTAGGGATGTTTTCCCTAATTATCATCATTTCGAGTATATTAACGTCTGCAGAAGTTATAAATATTTTAAGTAATATAGCTAATATCACACTACAGATTAAGGATGTATAATTGTTCGAATATACTAACTACGACCAATCAACTATTGAATTTTTTCAGGGGGAATTAGAATGGGGCTGGTACACTCTCAAGGAGTTACTGATGAGCTTGTTGTTAGATCTTTAGAAAGAAATTTAGCTATTATCCGGTTTGACCTTGATCGCCGAGTAGCTTATGTGAATGAAGTTTTTGCAAATTCCATGGGATATAAAAAAGATGAAATGTACGGAATGCACCATAAAGAGTTCTGTTTTCCACATTTTGCAGATAGCCCAGGTTACGAACGGTTTTGGCAGGATCTTTTTACAGGGAAGAGTTTTCAGGATAAGATCGAACGAATGGATTCGAAAGGAAATGCGGTTTGGCTTGAAGCCACCTACATGCCAGTGTTTGATGAAAGCAATGAACAAGTCATCGGAGTATCTAAAATAGCAACTAATATCACCCAAAGACAAAACAACCTGAGTAATGTTGTGCAACGGATGCAAGAGATGGCAGACAGCTTGAATCAAAGAGCAGATTTAGGTATTGAGCGCAGTCAAGAATTATTACGAAGCATCAACAAAATCGCCGAAGTATCGATAGAAAATACACATACTCTAGCTAATCTTGAAAAGCAAGCTGTATCGATTCATAGCATCGTGCAAACGATTCGCGATATTGCTTCGCAAACGCAATTATTAGCCCTAAATGCTGCTATTGAGGCAGCGCATGCCGGGGAGTATGGGCGAGGTTTTGACGTAGTGGCAAAAGAAGTAAGAAAATTATCTTCCATGGTACAAGATTCGATCATAAAGGTACGGGATAGTGTGGATGCGATCACGCTGGAAATTGGAAAGATCTCTATAGGAACAAATCAAGTGCAAGAAAATATAGAAGATAGTCAGCAGCAGGTTCTGGTAGCATTGGAGGATTTTTCGATGATTGCTTCTTCTGCACAAAATCTCGACACACAAGCGCGCGAAGTTATGGATATTCTCTAGTAGCAGTATGTATGTTGATAGATTGAATATCGGCAAAAAAGGGTCGGTCTCCTACTTGCGAGAGATAGACCCTTTTAAATGTTGGTACTATCCGATTTTGTTAACAATCAATGTAGGAATTCATATATCTATGATTTATGATGACTCCGTTAACTCCGGTGTTACCAGAAGCACCAGTCGCGCCCTAGCTCCCGTAACTCCAGTAACTCCCGTGTCCCCAATCGCCCCATCAGAGCCAGTCCCACCTTTAGCCCCTGTCACCCCAGTCGCTCCAGTTGCGCCAGTTGCGCCAGTTGCCCCATCATATCCAAGTAATTCTGCTGTAACTAATCGATGCGGGGCTACTAATCTTTCTGCACTGTCTTTACCCCAAAATGAGAGTTGGATTGGATGATTTGGCATCACATCTAGCAGATCGCATACATATTGAATTCTTTCTTCATTCATGTAGTAGCCTTCGATCAGAACTGTGGAAGCAATCTGACCGCTACCATTAGCAATTTTGACAGTGACCTGTTGTGTAAGTCTTGTGTTGTTTTCTGAGTTAACATTGTTTTCTATCGGACCAGTAGTTAAAAGAGTCATTGTCCTTCCTCCATTTGCTTCATTCAGATTATTAAGCCTGTTTGATTTTCTCTATGTCTTTAAGAGTAGCGATAGTTTATGCTCAGAAAAACGAACCTTTTCCAAGGATTGGTTGTCATATAGATATCTCAGTCAAGAAAGGAGGGCGTAAAATTTGGAGAGTAACCGGGAGTTATTTGAAACCTACAATAAAGATGTATACCGGACTTGCTACTATATGGTGCATGACGCGGCGGATGCAGAGGATTTGACTCAGGATGTCTTTATTACCGTATTTCGCAGTAATCGTGAGCACGTGGAGCATATCAAGGCTTGGATTATGAAAATAACGGTCAACCATTGCCTCAATCATTTGAAACGAAAACGGACTTTACAACAGAAGATTACGGACAACCTTCATTTCTTTAATAAAACGGCAGAAACAGCTGTGGAGCAGCAGATTGAGCAGCGTGAGACGGAGGTCGAGTGGGCGCAATATATGAGCAAGGTCCCTATCAAACTTAGGATGGTGCTCACACTTAGGTATATGCATGATTTCAGTCTGGCTGAAATTTCGGATCTGCTGTCCATTCCACTTGGAACGACCAAATCTAGGCTGCATAAAGGGCTAACGGTAATGAGGAGAATCCTGCAGGAGGCTGGGGTTCAACTTGAACTAAAGGAGGGCGAAGCTTTTGAAAAAGTTAGAAAATATGCTGGAGCATCGTTTAAATGAAGATAAAGGCGTGCCTTATCCAGATTTTGAACGCATGTGGGGACGTTTAGAGCAAGAAAACAGTACAATGACTCCCCTACAACTTCGTATGGCGAATGGTAGCGGGAACAGAGGGAGAAACTGGAGTAAAATAGCTGTGGTGGCTTCATTTTCAGTACTTATTGCAGCGGCACCCGTATATGCAGCAGTGCATTATGATTGGGATAATTTGCTCCATGGGAGAGGAGGCGTTCAAGCAGCGCTGGCCCAAAATCTCGGACAACAACTGAACCAGTCAGTGACGCAGGATGGAGTAACTCTGAAGCTACATACAGCGATTGTGGATGAGAATCGGACGGTTATCTTATTCACTTTGGATGTAGGAAAACGCTTGGAAAATGAAAATTGGAATGTTAATGGAATGACTTTGAAGGGCGCAGATGGGGCGAATGGTCCTAGTGAGTTCAGTTATGTGTTATGGGATGAGAAAAATCAACATTACAACGGATATTTCGAGAGTGATTGGACACCGAAAAAGGATACTGTGAATGTGCAACTAGTTGCAGATAATCTGCAAGCCTTTAGCACACAGGAGTTAGATTTACCGCTGGATATCCAATCGCAGGGGACACAAAATTTTCCTATTGGACAGGAAGGAATGCGCAGCATAGAGGTGAAACCTTTTACCCAAGGACAAGAAAAAATATTATTCTCTTCAGCGATCATTTTTGATCAGCCAGAAACAAAAGAATGGGCCTTTCCAAATATAGTCGCTTACAAAAACGGAACGCTCATAAATTCGCTGGCTGGAGGTGCTTTCGGTACACCGGGAGAAAACGGGGAATATACGTCCCAGCAATATTTTAAGGCGGCTGATATTTCCAGCGGAGAAGTGAATTACAAGCTGCAGTACATGAAACAAGAGAAAAAGGTTGAGGGGCCCCTAGCTTTTGATCTTCAATTAAGCAAAAAGCAGATGGAGAGCGGAACCATAAATACCTCATTGAATCTGCCGCTAGAAGAGGGCGAACCTAATTACACGCTGGAGAAAATGGTAGTGACGCCTACTCAAATTCGAATCGCTATTAGAAGTAAAGAGAAAGGCAATAATTTCCCGTATCAAAAGTCTACTCTTGAAGTAGCAGGCAAGACGCTGGAGGGCAATTTCTGGAGATCTCCAGAAGGTGAGCCGGAATTAACAGTGCTTCGTTTTGAGCGGCCAGTTGACCTTGAAATCACAGAAGAGACGCCAATTACCTTTGTTGCTAAATACAAGGTGACTCAGCACGGCAGCTATAAAATTAACAAGGACGAAAAAACACCACTTCTGTTGACGAATATATCTGATAAGAAACAGACGCTTATCCAGCAGCTTAGCGGATATCCGGTAAAATGGACGTACTATATGCAGGGTGCCGATCTTTATGTAGAGACTGAAAGTGAAGATGCTCGCTTCGGTGGAATTAACCAGACCCATATCGGACTGGGGAAAGAGCGTATTTTAGGTAAACCTCTGACCGTTAATTTCACTGGGGATGGAAACAATAAGGCCATTGATGTTTACAAGGGTTTCAAAGGTACAGAAGCTTCTATTTATATATTCTTCTATACGACTGACGATCCGGATAAAGAAACAAGAGTGCAGCTGCGGCCATAGAAAATCTTTTTTAGGGAGGAACCTTGTGTTCTTCCCTTTTTTTCGTTTACAGTGAGTAGATGCTGAGTGGACTCAGCGAGGATTAGCGTAAAGGAGAGAAAAGGATGGAAATCACTCGCTGTGCTTGGGTTAATGAGGATCCTTTATATATCGCATACCATGATGAAGAGTGGGGAAAACCTCTGTATGATGACCGGAAGCTGTTTGAATTACTTATGCTCGAAGGCATGCAGGCAGGGTTAAGCTGGTACACCGTCTTAAAAAAACGGGCACATTACAGAGAGGTATTTGATGGATTTGATCCGCAAAAGATTGTGCATTATGATGAGCCGAAAATCGCTGAGTTGATGAACGATCCCGGGATTATTAGAAATCGCTTAAAGATTGATTCTATCATTCGTAATGCAAAAGTATATTTGCAAATTAGTGCGGAAACAGGCAGCTTTTCAGATTATCTCTGGAGCTTTGTGGGGGGCGCGCCTACGCTTAACCATTGGAAGACACGTGCGGATGTCCCTGCTTTAACGGCTCAGTCTGACGCAATGAGTAAAGCATTAAAAAAGCGAGGCATGAAGTTTGTCGGCTCTACCATATGTTATGCTTTTATGCAGGCATCGGGGATGGTAGATGATCATTCGCTCGATTGCTTTTGCAGGAGCAGCACGGGCATGGCAGAGCGTTGATCTGTAGTTTGGCGTTACCCCAAGAAGAAATGTTATACTATGAAGCGAATGCTCACAAAACTAAGTCTATGCTTACGAAGCCAGTTTTGCACGAAGTCAATCAATGAAGCTAACGCTCACAAAACTAAGCCTATGCTTACGAAGCCAGTTTTGCACGAAGTCAATCAATGAAGCTAACGCTCACAAAACTTTAGGAGGATCACATAAAGATGTTATGGCATGAAGTGACGATACATACAACAGAAGATGCACAAGAAATGATTTCGAATTTTTTATATGAAGCAGGAGCGGGTGGGGTTTCTATTGAAGAATCCGGAACACTCAGTAAAGAGCGGAATACGCGTTACGGTGAATTATATGACCAACCCTTGAATGATATCCCAGAAGGGGAAGCGGTAATCAAAGGTTATTATGCCGATTCCACGGATATGGATGCTGTTATAGAAGAACTGACTCCACGGGTAGCAGAATTGCGTGAGTACGGTATTGATCCGGGCAAATCGCTGATTTCTTGGAAAACCGTAGATGAAGACGAATGGGCGCATGCTTGGAAGCAATATTTTAAACCACTCAGGGTATCGGAGCGTCTCACGATTAAACCAACTTGGGAGGAATATACGCCTGAGAGCCCCGATGAGGCAATCATTGAGCTGGACCCTGGTATGGCATTTGGTACAGGGACTCACCCTACAACAGCTTTGTGCCTGCGTGCGCTCGAGAAGAATATTAGCGGCGGCGAAGAAGTAATCGATGTTGGTACGGGTTCAGGAATATTGGCTGTAGGTGCAATGCTGCTCGGTGCGAAATCCGTGCTGGCGTTAGATTTGGACCCTGTAGCTGTTGAAAGTGCGCGGGAGAATGTAGCACTGAATAAACTTGAAAAGTTCATTACGGTAAAAGAAAGCGACCTGCTCTCCTTGCTAGGTGGTGAAGGTGTAGCTGACACGGCTGCTGGAGAAATGTGGCCATCCGCTAGACCGGGTCACACTCTTGAGGGAACACCTGCGGAGCAAGTAACAGAGGATAGCCTCGGCGTTACACTCCCGGTGAAGATTGTAGTTGCGAATATTTTGGCAGAAATCATCGTATTGTTTACGGATGATGTGTATCGTGCACTTCAGCCAGGAGGCTTGTATATTACCTCTGGTATTTATAAGGATAAAGAAGGACTTGTGGCTAACGCACTACAAGAGTCCGGCTTTGAGATTATGGAAGTATCCCGTGAAGAAGATTGGGTGGCATTTACAGCCGGAAAGAGGTAAAAATGGATATATTGCAAAGTATAATACGTGTAGATCTGGATCAGCTTCCTTTTCTGCTCATTACGATTTTAATTGCTTTTACAGTACATGAATTCAGTCATGCTTATTTCGCAAATAAGTTCGGTGACCCTACCGCTAGATTATTAGGACGCATGACGCTTAACCCTGCTGTACACTTCGATTTTTTTGGTATTTTACTGCTGCTGGTTGCTGGTTTCGGGTGGGCACGTCCAGTTCCTGTAAACCGTGATAACTTTAGCCGCCCCCGTCTGATGGGAGTCATTGTGTCTGCTGCGGGCCCAATCAGTAACCTGTTACTAGGGATTATTGGTGCTTTAATATATGGGGTGCTTGCGGCAACCGGTGTATTAGAGTCGATCTCCAATGATCGCGTTTTAGAAGCAGTGTATCTGTTCTTTGGCACCTTTATTCAATGGAACTTCTTTTTATTCTTGTTCAATCTGATTCCATTGCCTCCGCTGGATGGCTACCGGATTGTGGAGGATATTGCTCCTCGCTCCATTCGGGGCAGATTACAGCAATTTGAGCAATGGGCTGTATTTATCTTTTTATTAATTCTGTTTATTCCAGGGTTACGAACCTATACCATTGATCCTCTTGGCCACTGGGCTAGTGAAATGTCGAGAACATTTGTGCAGCTATTCCTAAGAATGTTTGGCAGCTAAGGTAGGGACTGAAGTCTGGTCAACCCTGCTTAAACATTGTATTATGTAATTTGTTGAAAAATAGGATAGTTAAATTTCGCCTGATCCATAGTTATATTTCTCTAAGAAACGGGTGACGTCTTTATTAAGGCGTCTTTACCGTTTCTTCTTACTGAATTCATGAACAGGATGATGAAGAGATGCAGCGATATTTTGTTACACCGGAGCAGTTTGGTGCAGATAACGTTAGAATTGACGGGGAAGATGCAAGGCATATTGCCAAAGTCATGCGCGGTAAGGTTGGGGACAAGCTTATTGTCAGCGATGGCGTCTCCCGTGAAGCGTTAGTTGAGATTGCTCAGATCGAAATAGGGGAAGTGACAGTGAATATCCTGGAAACCCTGGAGATGACGCATGAACCGCGGATAAAAATCACAGTGGCTCAGAGCTTACCCAAGGCCGATAAGATGGAAACTGTCATTCAAAAGTGTACAGAAATTGGAGCCGTTGGTTTTATTCCTTTTCTGTCGGAGCGCACGATTGTACAATACGATGAACGCAAGGAAAGTAAGCGGCTGGACCGCTGGCGTAAAATTTGTAAAGAAGCTGCCGAGCAGGCACACCGGAACATCGTTCCGGCTGTAGGCTCACCGTTATCCTGGAAGCAGCTGCTACAGACTTTTAGTGAGTATGATGCTGTTTATTTCTGTTATGAAAAAGAAGAAGGCTTGCAGCTTCGCAGCAGTGTTGCCCCTTGGTTATCCTCGCTTTCACCGCAGGCTGGTGGGAAGGTACTGATTGTGGTAGGTCCTGAAGGGGGTTTTACACCAGAGGAATGCCAAAAGGCAGAAGAAGCTGGTGCGGTTTCCGTAGGACTAGGACGGCGTATTCTGCGCTGTGAGACAGCGGGTATGGTTGCCGCTGCTTGTATTTTATATGAATCGGGAGAAATGGGAGGAGCTTAAGAGATGCCATCCGTAGCATTTTATACTTTAGGTTGTAAAGTGAATTTTTATGACACCGAAGCCATCTGGCAGCTATTCAAAAATGAAGGTTACGAGCAGGTCGATTTCGAGGGACCCGCCGATGTATATCTGATTAATACTTGTACTGTAACTAATACAGGTGACAAAAAAAGCCGTCAAATGATTCGTCGTGCCGTTCGCCGCAATCCGGAAGCTATCGTGGCGGTTACTGGCTGCTATGCGCAGACCTCTCCTGGTGAGATTCTTGATATTCCTGGTGTCGATCTTGTTATTGGTAACCAGGACCGCGATCAGATCATGACGCATGTGAAAAACATTGAAGCCTCACGTCAGCCGGTCAACGCTGTTCGTAATATTATGAAGACACGTGAATTCGAAGAGATGGATGTACCTGGCTTTGCGGATCGGACGCGTGCTTTTATGAAGATTCAGGATGGCTGCAACAACTTCTGCACATTCTGCATCATTCCATGGTCGCGTGGACTTTCCCGCAGCCGTGATCCCAAAAGTATCGCAACCCAGGCACATCAATTAGTAGAAGCAGGGTATAAGGAATTTGTGCTCACGGGTATTCATACCGGCGGTTACGGTGATGATCTTGATAATTACCGTCTAGCCGATTTGCTGTGGGATCTAGATAAGGTGGATGGACTGGAGCGGGTACGTATCAGTTCTATCGAAGCTAGCCAGATCGATGAGAAGCTGCTGGAGGTGCTGAACCGTTCCTCTAAAATGTGCCGTCATCTGCATATCCCGCTGCAAGCCGGACATAATGATGTGCTGAAAGCGATGCGCCGTAAATATACGACAGAAGAATATTACGCCAAAATGCAGCTGATCCGTCAGGCGATGCCGGATGTCGGGATTACTACGGATGTTATCGTTGGATTCCCGGGGGAGACCGATGAAATGTTCCGTGCCGGCTACGACTTCATGAAAGCTATTAATTACTCCGAGATGCACGTATTCCCTTACTCCAAGCGGACGGGCACTCCAGCAGCGCGGATGGAGAATCAGATCGACGAAGAAATCAAAAATGTACGCGTGCAGGAATTGATTGATCTTTCGGAAGAAATGCAAATAGCTTATGCTCGCAAATTTGTAGGTCAGACATTAAGTGTTATTCCGGAAAGAGCCGCAAAAGGGGCTCCGGGGCGCAATATCCAGCATGGATTTAGCGACAACTATTTGCAGGTGTTCTTTGATGGAGAAGATTCACTCCAAGGAGAACTTTGTCAGGTGAAGATAACGGAAGCTGGCGTGAACGAATGCCGCGGTGAGTTGGTCGGGGTTAGTCAGACTGGGCTTCAGCAGGCTGTCCGTTAAGCAATTGATATCCGTTAAGCAATAGATATTAGTAAAAGACAACAGAGCAGCCATTTTCCCGTTAGCGGGGAAGGGCTGCTCTGTTTTTAAGTTGTTGCTGTCTAGACCACCAATTCATAACAATCTCATGATGCTTTCGGACCCAGCTGGCGTTATTTGTATTTTTTTTGCCTTTTATGCTTAGTTTCGGACTCCAGTGCAGCTATTCCTCAGAAAGTAGTTCATAATAGGTGTTTTTCATGACTATAGCGACTATGGTGTCCGTTAGTGTTCCAAAAGTGGGATAATGCTGCGAATAAGGTCAGCTGTGTCCGATAGTGACTTCATACGCGTAGAAGTGGATCAAAAAAACATCCGTAGAATCATGATTGAAACAATCCCCGCCAGTACAGTGCCTAGCAAGCTCCGGGTTTTTATCGCAACCAAAAAAGTAGGCAATGTCGCAAAAAGCTCAATGTTATTAGCTAAAGACGAAAATTTCCCATCATTCAAAAATATCTCCTGACCTATTAATGCTGCCATAACAGAGATAGGAACATAGTTTAACCAGCGCATTCCCCATTCTGGCAATTCAAACCGGCTAAGGATCATGAGCGGAACCACCCTGGGAATAAAGGTCACAAAAGCTGCTCCTAGAATGATCAGAAATACATCCCATCTTACTTCCATTTTTCAAACACCATCCCTGTCGTTGAAGCAATGACTGTAGCGATAATCACTCCAACACTGCTGGAGAATAGGAAGGAGCTTCCTACTGCTATGATCACGGCAAGGATTGCGACAACCAAATCTAGTTTGATTTTATTACGGTCAATCATGGAAATTACAAGAATGCCAATAAACATCGCAGGTAAGGCAAACTGTAAACCGAATTGATCAGGGTCTGAGATCCACTGGGCTAAAAAAGCTCCCGCTACATTCGCAAGAAACCAATTTAAATAAGCGGTGAGATTTAGACCGTGCATCCATTTTTCACTGATTTGCTGCTTATTCAAAGCTTGATTGATGGCAACTCCGAAGGTCTCATCAGTCAATAAAGAACCAACCAGCATATTTCTCAGTGGGGAAAGATGGCGGAAATAAGGTGAAAGAGCTGCACTAAGCAAAATATGGCGAAGATTCACGATAAATATCGTAATAATAATGGCCGCAGGCGAGCTGCTAACAGCTATCATTCCAGCAGCTATAAACTGAGCTGAGCCCGCGTAAAGAATCAAGCTGATTAAGGCAATCTCAGCAATGCTGAGCCCGGCTGTCTTTTGAACAACACCTGCTGCGAGTCCGATGCTTAAGTAGCCTAGTAGTGTGGGAATACAATCTTTTACCCCTTTAAGGAAGCTATCTTCCTGTTTAGGAGACGGGATTGCTTCTAGTTGGACGTTCTCTGCACTCATCGTAGCCCCCTTGTTTCAAGAAAGAATTTAGTAGTTAGCATATTACTTCCTAATATTTTGATCAACCTTTACCGTATTATCTAGTCTGAAAGTCCCGAATTTCGCTTTATAGAGCCAGGGGGTAAACACTTAGGGTACAATTGTCGATATAAGTAAAAGAGTGTGGGGATAAACCACCGAACGACATTATAGCCTAAGGGAGAGAACAAATGACTGTGTACAGGAAAATGACGAAAATGCTCCTCATCATGATATTGTTAGCTACTGCGGTTTTTCCGGTAAGTGTCTTTGCAGCGACCGGCGATATCAACTCGATTGAATTCGAAAGCTCCGCTAAAGTAGAGCTTACGGTTGGACAAACGCCAAAGCAACTTAAGGTATATGCGAATGTGGAAGGGTCCTCATCTAAAAGAGATGTGACAGGTGCAGTTGTATGGAATTCTTCTAACACAAACGCTGTAAAGGTAGTAAATGGCCTATTGACTCCGATTGACAGTGGAAAAGCTATTATTACAGCGACTTATAATCATGCACTTGCTACCATCGAAGTTGAGGTAGCCCATCCTGTTAAAGAACTGAAGCTCGAATATAGTTCTGAAGGGAACTACAAATTGGGTGATGATGAGGATAAACTGCTGGTCAAAGCCAATGCGATTGGTGGAGAAACAGCGACTTCTGCTAAGGATGTAACGGCTGATACTACTTGGAGCAGCTCCAACACAAGCGTGTTGACCATTGCAGAAGGTAAGATCACTTTGGCTGGTGAAGGTACAGCAACGATCACTGCCAAATACAAGACCTTAACAGCAACCTTTAAGGCTGTAGTGAAATTGCCTTATTCTGAAATTGAGCTTAAACATGACGACAAAATCGTTAAAGAACTAGAGATGCTAGTCGGTGATGCACCTTTGAAGTTGGTTGCAGAGACTAAAGAAACTACAAAATCCAGCGCAAATGATATTTCAGAGAAAGCAGAATGGTCCTCTTCTAGTGCTAGTGTAGCTACAGTAGACAAAGGCGAGATCAAAGTGTTGTCTGCTGGTAAAGCTGTAATTACAGTATCCTATCTAGGGATTACACAAACAGTAGACGTATATGTACGTGCTCCTTATGAAGCGCTACTACTTACTCCTACAGGAGATCAATTCCTGTTTATGGGCGAAACCCTGAACGTTAAAGCTGAGGTTCGCGATGCTGCGAATTCTACTCCGAACATTTCAGGCAGCGCAGTATGGACTTCGGATAACCAATTGGCGGCAACCGTTACGCCTGGTAGCGATACTGCGGCAGTGACTGCTAAAGCAGTGGGAACTTCGGTTATTAAAGCAGAGTACAGAGGAATTAATAAAAGCTTTAAGCTGACAGTGTATCCTACGATCACAGAACTGGCAGCCGAAAAGACGGAATTGGAGCTTTACACAGATGACACCGTAAGCCTTCCAAAAGTAAATGGTACAAAGCTTGACGGTACAAAGCTAGATCTTAGCAGTGATATTGAGTGGACCTCTGCGGATGATGAGATTGCCACCATTAAAGACGGCAAGATTGTTGCTGAATCGGCAGGTATTGTGAAGGTTATCGGTAAAATAAAATCAGAAAACCCAACGACTTCAAAAACTGCTGTAAGAGAAAAAAGTGTTGAAGTAAAGGTTACAGTGAAAGATAAAGTCCTTGTCTTGCTTGGACCAGAAGAAAACCTGGTGATTGTTACTGGTGAAGAGAAGGCTGTTCCTGAAGTAAAAGCTGTGATGGAAAACGGCAGTGAACTTGATGCTACTGCAACTATGGAATGGGAGCTTACCGGTACGAATGCGATTATCAAGACAACAACTTCCGGTAAGGTAATCAAAGGACTGGTGAAGGGTTCTGCTACTTTAAAGGGAACTTACGCTAATAAAACCATCAGTATCCCAGTTACCATTGAACAAAAGGTTACTAAGCTAGTTGTAGAACCTACTGCTATCGAAATGAACATTAAAGGCTCTAAAGCGATAAAGGTAACGGCTTATTATTCTAATGGTAAGACAGGGAATGTCTCCAGCAGTATGAATTGGGAATCCTCAAACGAGGCGGTTGCTACAGTTAAAGCTACAACCGTTAAAGCAGTAACAGAAGGTACTGCTACGTTGACAGGATCTTACCAAGGGATTGCTGCTAGTGTCAAAATTACTGTAGTTCCTAAATTAACAAAGCTGACCGTTAATGAAAGCAGACTGAAAATGGCTCCGGGAGCCGTTCAGAATGTAGTCGTGACTGCACAGTATGATACTGGTAAGACTGCTGTTGTTACTGGAAGTGCGGTATGGACCAGCTCCAAGCCTTCTGTAGCGAGAGTATCTGCAAGTGGTCAGATTGTAGCTGTGAGTAAAGGAACGACATCCATTAAAGGAAAGCTAGGCGGCAAAACAGTTACAGTATCAGTGACAGTGAAGTAATAGAGAATAAGATCTGAATTATCAACTATGAATCTGCAAAGCCAACATTATGTTGCTTTGCAGATTTTTTTATTTGGATTCTATAGTAATTCCGACTATTCCGATGTATAATCACATAAAACATAATAGATGCGTTGGGGGAGATGAAAACATGGCAAAACAAAAGGTGTTGTCGATCAAGACGATAGTAGCGATTGGTATTGGTTCTGCTTTATTCGTTATATTGGGGAGATTCGGCTCGATTCCTTCGGGTATTCCAAACACTAACATCGAGACTACATACGCATTACTGGCATTGTTCTCCCTATTGTACGGCCCGTTTGCCGGATTATTTATAGGCCTGATCGGGCATACCCTGAAGGATACGATATCTTATGGATCGCCATGGTTCAGTTGGGTCATATCATCAGGAATTGTAGGGCTGGTTATTGGCTTGTTAGTAGCTAGAATCGCTATTCATGACGGGGAATTCGGACGGAAGGAAATAATACGCTTTAATCTGGCTCAGATTGCAGCGAATGCTGTAGCTTGGTTCCTTGTAGCCCCAGTGTTGGATATTCTGATCTATGCAGAACCCGCTAATAAAGTATTTACGCAAGGACTGACCGCAGGTGCATTAAATATAGCTTCGGTGGCAGTGATCGGATCTTTACTAGCCATTGCGTATGCTAAGACAAGAACGAAACAGGGCAGCTTGACTAGAGAAGCTTGAGTGGAATACATATCCAAGCTAAAAAGCCGGTGGAAATCACCGGCTTTTTTCTCTTCACATTAACCCAGAGGAAGGTCTCAGATGAAAAAAGTAATGATTGAATTTAAGGATTTCAGCTTTCAATATCGGGCGCAGCAGGAACCCACACTACAGGGGATTAACTTAACGATTGTTGAAGGGGAGAAGGTGCTTATCGTGGGACCCTCAGGTTCTGGGAAAAGTACACTGGCTCATTGCATTAATGGTCTCATCCCTTTTGCTTACAGAGGGGAAATATCAGGTTCATTACGGATTATAGGCCAGGAGCAGAAGGATCTGAGTATCGCAGAGCTGTCCAATCAGGTAGGTACCGTATTGCAGGACCCGGATGGACAATTTGTAGGTTTAACGGTTGGCGAGGATATCGCCTTCAGTCTAGAGAACCATGTGGTTCAGCAGACAGAAATGAATAGCAAAGTGGCGGCTGCCGCAAGAGCGGTGGATATCCACGAATTTCTGGCCTCTTCTCCTCAGGAGTTATCGGGTGGACAAAAGCAAAAAACGTCCTTGGCAGGTGTTCTGGTAGGTGATGTGGACATCCTGCTCTTTGATGAACCGCTGGCAAGCTTAGATCCTTATACCGGTACAAAAGCGATTGAGCTTATTGATCGAGTGCATAAAGAGACAGGTAAAACCGTTATTATGATAGAGCATCGTCTTGAAGAGGTGCTGCATCGGGCGGTGGACCGTATTATTGTGATCCATGAAGGACGTATTGCGGCGGATATGCCGGCTGCAGAACTGTTGAGCACAACGTTGCTTTCAGAAGTTGGCATTCGGGAACCTCTCTATTTAACGGCTTTGAAGTATGCCGGATGTTCGATTACAGCAAATATGAATCCGCAACATGTGAACGATATAGAGTTGGAGGCGTGTTCTAATAAACTTAAGATCTGGTATGAGTGCAATCAGTCGCGCCAGGATAAGCTGGAGAGCCCACCCATCCTTGAACTGCAAGATATTTCTTTTGGATACGAAAAAAATCAGCAGGTGCTGGATAAGCTCAATCTCTGTATTCATAAAGGAGAGATGGTCTGTATAGCGGGGCGAAATGGGGCTGGGAAATCTACAGTTTCTAAGCTGATTTGTGGCTTCTATAAACCTACTTCCGGATCAATACGGATGCATGGGCGTGATATTGCTCAGGACACGATTAAGGAGCGGGCAGAGCGGATTGGTTTTGTTATGCAAAATCCCAATCATATGATTTCAAAGACACTTTTATATGATGAGGTTGCCCTAGGACTAAGACTCCGAGGTTGCCCTGAGGAGCTCGTTCGTGAACGCGTCCATCAAGTCTTGAAGGTGTGCGGACTTTATGTTTTTCGCAGCTGGCCGATCTCGGCGCTCAGTTACGGCCAAAAGAAACGGGTCACGATTGCCGCCATTCTGGTACTGGAGCCGGAAGTGATCATTTTGGATGAACCGACTGCTGCTCAGGATTACAGGCATTATAACGAAATGATGGAGTTTCTCTTGACGCTGCGGGGGCAGGGGATGACGGTCATTATGATTACGCATGATATGCACTTGATGCTGGAATATGCCGATAGAGCTATAGTGTTAGCTGATGGCGTGAAGCTTGCGGATGATAGCCCTGAGCGAATATTAACGAATACTGATGTGGTGAAAAAAGCGAACTTGAAAGAAACCTCGCTTTTTGCCCTAGCTATAAAAGCTGGATTGAAACAACCGGAGGAGTTCGTTAGAAGGTTTATTGCGTATGATAGGAGGAGCCGAGGCGGATGAAGGCCAAAATGTTAACTTTTACGAAGCAGGATTCACCTATTCACCGTCTTACCGGCGCTACGAAGTTGATTTTATTTGTAGTGTGGTCTGTGACGGGGATGATTACATATGATACAAGATGTCTAATTGTGATGCTGTTATTTAGTTTGCTTGCCTTTAGAATTTCCAAAGTTCAATTTCAGGATTATGCTTTCGTATTATATTTTATTTTGATTTTCTTTTTGCTTAATCATATAGCTATCTTTATTTTTTCTCCTTTGGAGGGCGTACGTGTTTACGGGACACGTCATGATATTATGCATATTGCAGGCCGGTATACGGTAACTTGGGAGCAGCTATTTTATCAATTCAATATTGCCCTGAAATATGCGGTGGTCATTCCTATGGCATTATTATTTCTTCTAACGACCAATCCCAGTGAATTTGCAGCATCCTTAAATAGAGTTGGAGTGAACTATAAAATTGCATATTCTGTATCGCTGGCACTGCGGTACATTCCGGATATTCAACGAGATTATGAGAATATATCGTTTTCTGCTCAAGCAAGGGGAATAGATATTTCTAGAAAAGAAAAGCTGCCTAAGCGGCTAAAAAATATCATTTCGATTCTGATGCCCCTAATTCTGACTAGTATCGAGCGGATTGAAAATATCAGTACCGCTATGGAGCTGCGCGGCTTTGGCACTGAGACCAAACGAACTTGGTATAGCCGTCGCCCGTTCACGAGAGACGATTATTTTGCATTGGCTTTGTTTGCGCTGATTGGAATTTTCTCGACGGTGATCACTTTTTACGACGGTTCGCGGTTTTATAATATTTTCGATTGAAGTATAATAGTACAGTTGTGGAAAACTGGGATTATAATAAACGGCACCTTTTTGTTAAGACTGAAGATGTTTCTCCAGTTTTGACCATATAGGCAGGTAGCATAATGGCAGTGCTAGAAGTGAGCAGACTACGTTGAAAATGGTCTGGGCGTGGGCGATTTGTGAAGCAGGGCCTCCACCAATCCATGCAGCACTTGCTTGTAGCAGCCCGATCATGGGCAAGAATAATAGTGCACCACCTACATTAAGCGCAACATGGGACCAAGCGACGAAGACGCCGGATGGCGTGCCGCCGATGGAAGCGATGACCGCTGTAACACAGGTGCCCACGTTGGCGCCCAGCACAATGGCTATACCTAGCTCAGGCGGCATGGCACCCGAGGCGGCAATGCTCATAGCCATAGCTATGACAGCAGCGCTGCTATGGAGCATGGCTGTTAGGCACGCTCCAGCGGCGAGCCCCCATAAGGCACTAGTAGCGGCATGGTTTAGGAACCAGAGGAATAAGCCACTTTCCTGAAGTATTCCGCCGATAGACTGCATGACAGCGATGCCCCATAGGACGAGGGAGAAGCCTGATACAGCCAGACTGATAAATTGCAGCGGCGGGGATATTTTGTGGCAGAGCTCTGCCACTCGCGATGTAGGCGGCAGTTCGCCTGCAATAACTGCCGCTGCCCACAGACTGAGCGAGGCTGCCAGCAAGGGCGTGGCCATGGTATTGATCTGAAGTCCGATCAATTCTGTAGTTAATGTGGTGCCGATGTTGCTGCCCAGGATAATGCCAAGTGTGCGGGCATAGGTAAGCAGGCCGGCATTGACCATGCCGATAGTCAACACCGTTACAGCAGTACTGCTCTGGAGTAAGGCGGACAACAGGCTGCTGGCAATCATTCCTTTAATAGGTGTTGAGGTAGCTCTATTTAGGCTTGTAGTTAATAGAGGGCCTGCTAGCTTGGACAACGCCGTTTCCATCAGCTTCATGCCGGCTAGAAAGATAACAAGACCATATATGATAGGGAACAGCAAATCACTGAACATAGGGCATACTCCTTTGGACGAGGGTTGTACACCAATATATGAATGTATTGCATGGGACATGTATAAAAACATTTTTAGAAAAACAGGGAGTTGAAGTCATTGCCATCGGTTATTTTAGAACGCAATCGCAAAAAAAGACTGGAACAGGGCCATCCATGGGTCTATGCAGGTGAAGTCGCATCGGTAGAAGGGAATCCGGAAGCGGGGGGATTAGTAGATGTCCTTAATCATCAGGGCCGATTTTTGGCCGTGGGATATTACAATCCAGCGTCACAGATTCGGGTAAGAATTGTATCGCAGGGACCCCTTGCGATCATGGATACAGCCTTTTTTGCAGAACGGTTTGCGAATTGTCTGCAACACAGAAACCGGTTCCTTCCGGGTGCGGATGCTTATCGCTTGGTTTATGGTGAAGCGGACTTTTTGCCGGGGCTTATTGTAGATCGATTCGGAGATATTTTGGTTGTGCAGCTGCTTACCCTCGGAATGGACAAGCGGCGTGCAGAAATCGTCGAAGCATTGGTGCAGGTTATGGCACCGCGCGGAATCTATGAGCGCAGTGATGTTAGTGTGCGCGAGCTTGAAGGTATGGAGCAGACAACGGGTGTGCTGTACGGGGAATGTCCAAGGCATGTAACCGTGAGCGAGAATGGCCTGAAGCTGGTCGTTGATATTGAAGAGGGCCAGAAGACAGGTTACTTCTTTGACCAACGTGAGAATAGAGCTTCCATTGCTCCGCTCATGAAAGGGTGGGGAGGACGAAGCGGCATTACGCTACAGGAAATTGAAACTGAGGATGGTTCACTACAGACCTTACCAGTTAATAAGAGCGGCAAACATGTAACGTTCCCTTATTGGGACGGTGCGACAGTGCTGGAATGCTTCTCGCATACGGGCAGCTTCACGCTGCATGCCTGCAAGTATGGCGCGAAAAAAGTAACCTGCCTTGATGTTTCAGCACACGCCATTGAGAGTGCCAAAGTGAATGTGGAGCTGAACGGCTTTAGCGATCGTGTTGAATTCGTAGTGGATGATGCTTTTGCATATCTACGGAATCAGGTTAAAGGACTAGAGGAACGTTCTGAACGGGCGACAGTTGCAAGTGGAACAGAGACGGCAGCAGCTGCTGCAAATCCTAAAACCGGAGGCAAAACAGCCAAAACCGACACATCCAAGCCGATGACAGCAGGTGGAGGAAGAACTTGGGATGTAGTCATCCTGGACCCTCCGGCGTTTGCCAAAACCAAAAGTGCAGTAGCTGGCGCTTGTCGTGGTTACAAGGATATCAATCTGCACGGGATGAAGCTGGTGAACGAAGGCGGCTATTTGGTTACCGCAAGCTGTTCTTACCATATGCAGCCAGATCTGTTCCTCGAAACGATTGCCGATGCGGCTAAAGATGCTGGCAAGGTGCTGAGACTTGTGGAATGGCGGGCCGCAGGCAAAGACCACCCACAAATACTTGGCGTTAACGAAGGACACTATCTGAAGTTTGCGATTTTTGAAGTGCGGAGTAAAAAATAAGCCTGAAGGTCAAAAAGGTTTACAGTGCCAAGTAACAAGTAGGATAAACGGGCTGGACGTAGGGTGGCCGTGAGTCGACTGTAATGCAAGGAGTTGCTAACGGACTCAGATGACTCTATTTAGCGTAAACAGCCCATTATTGAATTCTTACGGACCCCAAAGACGCTATTGCCCTTAAAACACCCGTAATGCAGCACATTTTCGAAGAATAGCGTCAGTGGGGTCCGAAAAGTTGCCATAACAGCACTGAATCCACGAATAACGGCTCCTGGGTCCGTAAGTAATTAATGAAACAAGCCGAGCCGAAATGTTGAATGTTAAATTCGGAATACTAAATGGTAAACAACGAATGATGCTTATTGAATTATGATATGCGGAATGCGGATTACAAAACGATCGGCGTAGAGTGCTAATGTTGAGTATTGAACACTGAACGCCAACAGTCTAACATTGACCCTATGCTCCGACATTGGCAGCTCCTATCTAACGTTGCACAACTGGCATTAAAAACAAACTAAACACTCTAAAAAGCAAGCCGCCAAAATCCGGAGGTTTGCTTTTTTTATTTGTACTCATAGCTGTTTATCCTTTGTAAAACATTAGAAAATACTAGCAAACACATGTTCCGATTAGTGTGGTTATGATATACTGAGGGGACGAGGAATCACTGAACTTTTTTAATTGGAGTGTAATCAATGGGTGGATATTTCACCCTGTATTCTATATATTTTCTCCGCTACGGAAGGAGTCTATCATTTATGCCGGTAACCTTTTTACTAGGCCGCTCGGGCAGTGGCAAGACAACAAAAATATGGGAATCTATCTCTTCTTCCTTAGAAAAGGAACCGCTTGGTGCGCCGATTATTATTCTTGTGCCAGAGCAAGGTTCTTTTGGAGCAGAACGGGGGCTTCTGACCGTAGGGAATGTGAAGGGAAGCCTTCGGGCGCAGACACTGAGTTTTTCGCGGCTTGCCTATCGTGTGAAGCAGGAAACTGGTGGCAGTGCAAGTCTGCCAATCAGTGAAGAAGGTAAGAAAATGTTAATTTACAAAATCATCAGTCGCCGCAAAGAGGAACTGAAATTATTCGGTGCCTCAGCAGACAGACCGGGTTTTGTGGAACGTCTGAACCAACTGCACACGGAGATGAAGCGTTGCTGTTTGGGTTCCACTGATTTAGAGGAACAGTTGTCCGCTATGCGAGGAGCTATTGCAAGAAGTCCTATTCTTGAGGGTAAGCTGGATGATTTACAGCTGGTATTTAGCGATTTAGAGAAGGAAATGTCCCGTCTTTATATCGATGAAGAGGATCGTTTAGCAGAACTTGCTGAGCATATTCCAGATTCCTCCTACATTCGCGGGGCAGAGATTTGGGTAGATGGGTTCCATGGATTTACTCCGCAGGAATTCGTAGTGCTTCGAGAATTGATGCAGCAAGCTTCGAGGCTGACGGTTTCGCTTACAATTGATCGTCCTTACCCCTATGGAGATCAGTTGAATGAGCTTGAATTGTTTCACCCAACTGCGGTTACTTACATTAAACTGCGAGGAATTGCTGAAGAGCTGGGCATTGATGTATGGGACGAGCTGTTGGAGCCAACGGTTCTTCCGCGTTTTGAGGAAAGTCCAGTACTTGCTCACCTTGAACGGGGATATGATCGCCGGAAGGCTTGGATAGGTGCGGATGAACTGGCAAGAGAGGCTATATCCATAGGCGCCGCAGTTTCGCACAGAGCAGAGGTTGAGGGAGCCCTGCGCGAAATGACTAGACTGGCGCGAGATGAAGGTGCAAAATATGGCGAAATGGCCGTATTGATGCGCAATATTGGCGATTACGAGCAGCTGGTTCAGCCGTTGTTCCAAGATTATGGAGTGCCATTTTTTCTGGACCAGAAGGTGAATGAGCTGCATCATCCGCTAGTGGAGTTTATACGTTCCACATTGGATGTAGTGCGTCGTCGCTGGCGTTATGAGGATGTATTCCGTTGCGTAAAGACGGAGCTTCTGCTTCCGCTAGACGGTAGTATTACGCGTGAAGATATGGATGCTTTAGAAAACTATGTGCTGGCTTGTGGGATTCAGGGGTACCGCTGGACAGATGGCCGCTCCTGGAAAGGTATTCCTAGCTTGTCGCTGGAAGGCGGCAGACAGATGGATGATGAACTGCTTGCTACTATGGAACGATGCCGTGCTAGTATAACAGGTCCATTATTTGCTTTTGAGAAAAGAATCCAGAAAAGTCGTAGCGGTCTTGAACTTTGTACGGCATTGTACAAGCTGCTTGAAGAGACGGATGTTGCGCGAAAGCTGGAGAAACTCAGTGTTAAGTCTATGGAGAAGGGCCAACCCGAGAAGGCTAGGGAACATAGCCAGTTGTGGGGTGCGGTACTTGATCTTCTAGATCAGATAGTAGAAATGATGGGCAATGAAAGACTTGAGTTTGAAGTGTTCACTGGAGTTCTAGAGACAGGTCTTGCAGAACTTAAAATGGGACTAGTTCCGCCCGCACTGGATCAAGTATTGGTCGGCAATATGGATCGGACTCGCCCAACGGGGGTTAAATACGCTTTTTTACTTGGATTTAATGAAGGTGTTGTGCCTGCACAGTTTAAGGAAGATGGAATTCTCTCGGAAGGTGAACGCTCCGTACTAGAGAATGCTGGAATGGAGCTTGCTCCCGGCGCTTCTCGTAAACTGCTGGACGAGCGGTTTCTGATCTATAATGCACTAACGACAGGAAGCCGAAAGCTCTGGATTAGCTACGCTACAGCGGATGATGAGGGCAAAGCTCTCCTTCCCTCTGAGGTTATCCGGCATTTGCATAGAATGTTCCCAAGGGTTCATGAGCACAGCTTGTCAGCACTTCCCCCTTCGGGACTACCTATAGAAGTCGGAAATCCTATCCATCTCGGTTTCATTGGTGAACCAGAACAGAGTCTTCGCGCATTGATTATGCAGCTGCGGCAGTGGCGCCAAGGAACAGAAATTCCGGAGCTATGGTGGGATGTGTATAACTGGTTTACTAAGAACGAAGATCGTAAATTTCAACTGGAACGTTTGCTAAGTTCACTGTTCTATCGTAATGAGGGAACGAAGCTAAAGCGTGGCACAAGCCTCAGATTGTATGGTGGCTCAACACTGCGGGGCAGTGTGTCCCGGATGGAGAAATTTGTTGCGTGCTCATTTTCCCATTTTGCATCCTACGGACTAAGACTGAAAGAGCGCCAGTTATATAAGCTGCAAGCACCTGATATTGGACAGCTGTTCCATGCTGCGTTAAGTGATATGGCGATAAGACTGAAACAAGAGGGACGGGGCTGGGGCAGCTTATCTCCGGATGAATGTCGGCGTGAGGCCAGTGAGACAGTAGAACGGCTATCTCCGATGTTGCAGGGTGAAATTCTAATGAGCTCCAAACGTTACGGGTACATCTCCCGTAAGCTTAAGAATATTGTTGGACGTGCTTCTGTGATTCTGGGCGAGCACGCCCGCCGGGGCAGCTTTGAGCCAGTAGGGCTGGAGCTGGATTTTGGACCGGATAAGGAGTTGCCGCCTTTAAGAATTACGCTGCCGAATGGCTGTGTGATGGAGGTTGTTGGCCGGATTGACCGTGTAGACATGGCTCGTGGAGAGAACGGTATTCTTCTGCGGGTAATTGATTATAAATCGAGTCAAAAGGATCTCAAGCTGCATGAGGTGTATTATGGATTGTCGCTGCAAATGCTGACTTATCTGGATGTGCTGCTGACATATTCGGAGCAATGGCTGGGGCAGCCGGCACTTCCAGCAGGCACACTTTATTTCCATGTGCATGATCCGTTGTTAACCTCATCCAACGGGATGAACAAGGAACAGGCTGAGCAAGAGCTGTTGAAACGCTTCAAAATGAAAGGACTGCTTACAGCAGATCGTGAGGTTGTCTCCCTGATGGATACCACTTTAGACAAAGGGTATTCTTCTATCGTGCCTGTAGCAGTAAAAGCTGACGGCAGCTTTTATAGCAGTGCCTCAGTAGCTACACCAGAGCAGTGGGGCCATCTATTATCCTCCGTTAGAGGGACGATCTCGGATATCGGGACACGGATTACAGAGGGTGATGTGGCGATTGAGCCGTACCGAATTGGGCAGGAGACCGCCTGCACATTCTGTTCCTTTAGACCTGTCTGCCAGTTCGATGAAGCTGTGGAAGGTAACAGCTATAACAATCTGGGTAAGCCAGGGAAGGACGTTATATGGGATCTGCTGTCCCGCAAAGGAGGAACTACACCTTGAGTATGAAGGCTGAAATAGAAGCGAAACCGGAAGGAAGTATATGGAGTGATGACCAGTGGCGCGCCATTGCGGAGAGCGGTGATGACATCCTCGTTGCTGCGGCAGCAGGTTCCGGCAAGACGGCGGTGCTGGTAGAACGGATTATTCGAAAGATCAGTAAGGAAGAGAACGGCTTCAGTGTAGACAGGCTACTAGTAGCCACGTTTACCAAAGCTGCGGCTGCCGAAATGCGGCAGCGGATCAGGGAAGCCCTTGATCGGGAGCTGGAGGAGAACGGGGAGAACGACCATTTGCGCCGTCAGCTATCCCTGCTGGGCAAAGCTTCGATTACAACATTGCACTCCTTCTGTCTGGAAGTGATCCGGCGTTATTATCAAATGATTCCGATTGATCCGGGTTTCCGCATATTAAATGAGCATGAAGCGGAGATGATGCGGCAGGAGCTGCTCGAAGAGTTGCTGGAGGAAAAGTACGGTGAGGTAGGTGCGGATGGCGAGGATAGCATATTTGTGCAGCTCGCTGATTGGTTCAGTGGTGAACGCAGTGATGATGCAGTGCATGCGCTCATACAGCGATTGCATGATTACGCCCGCAGCCATCCTTGGCCAGCGCAATGGCTCCGTGATACTGCAGCTGATTTCTCATTGCCAGACACCGAAAGTCTGGGTGGAACGCCATGGGTGCTGAGCATTCTTGAAGAAGCGAAGCTGACACTTGCGGGTGCAGCCAGTCAGCTGATTCAAGGCCGGGAGATTGCACTACAACCGGGTGGTCCGGCACCCTATGCTGAGAATTTAACCACTGATCTTGAGATGGTAAATGCACTGCAGGATGCCGTAAACGAACGACCTTGGGCAGAATTATATGATATTTTTATGGAAGTATATTTTGGAAAATTAAAGGCTTGTAAGAAGGATTCGACAGATCCTGGACTGCAGGAGATGGTTAAGGAACTGCGCGACAGTGTGAAGAAGAGTATTTTAGATCTTCAGAAAGCATTGTTTGGCCGTCCGCCTGAGGTTTTTTTGAAAGAGCTGAACGAAGCGGCTCCACTGATGGCAGAGCTTGCAGAGACAGTGATAGCATTCGGTGAACGTTATAGAATTGAAAAAGCAGGAAGAGGTCTAGTCGACTTCAGTGATTTGGAGCATTATTGTCTGCAAATTCTACGCCATCCGGACTCTACGCCCGGTCATTCCCTGCCTTCTGATGCAGCTATGGAATACCGTGCTCAATTCGATGAGGTTCTGCTGGATGAGTATCAGGATACGAATAGTGTGCAAGAGGAGATTGTGCGGCTAATATCCCGTGAAACACCCGGTAACCGGTTTATGGTCGGAGATATGAAGCAAAGTATCTATCGATTCCGTCTGGCGGAGCCGGGGCTATTCCTGGATAAATACCGCAGCTTTGGCTCACACCCAATCGATGATCCATCTGAAATTACTAATGAATCGTCTAGCGGTTCGGTTATCGATCTGGCCCGTAATTTTCGCAGTCGCATGGAGGTTGTGAATGCCGTTAATATGATCTTCCGGCAGATTATGAATGAGACGGTAGCGGAGATTAATTATGACGAACGCGCTGAGCTTGTTTACGGAGCGAATTTCCCAGGTGCAGCAGAGAAGGGTCCCGATACCTTTTTTGCACCGGAGTTATTATTGATAGATCGTGGTTCAACAGCAGGGAAGTCAGAAGAGACTTCTGAAGACGGTGAGGCGCCACTTCAGGAGAGTGAAGCTATTGAGAGCGAGACGGCGCAGCTGGAAGCACGGGCAATTGCCCGGCGTATTTCACAAATGACGGGGATGACCGGTGGATCGCCGCTGCTTATCTACGATAAAGGACTCAAGATTATGCGCCCGGTTATTTACGGTGATATCGTAATCCTGCTTCGCTCGGCAAGAATCTGGACTCCTCTAATCATCGAAGAGCTTCGGATGGAAGGAATCCCTGCTTATGGTGATCTGAATAAAGGTTATTTTGAAGCTACAGAAGTGGAAATTGCACTTTCCCTCTTAAAAATAGTTGATAATCCTCAGCAGGATATTCCGCTGGCTGGCGTACTTCGTTCACCTGTGGTCGGATTAACGGAAGAAGAATTGGCTACGGTGCGTATGTGTAGTCAGGGTCCTTATTTTCAAGCAGTACAGATGGCGGTGGAGATGCAAGATGAAAAAGAGGCTGAAGAAGAGTATGACCTCTTCTCGGCTCCTGTGATTGAATCCGCAAGCACCGTCGAAAATAATGTTTTACCTGATAAAGATCTGCCGCAGATCAGTCCAGAACTGAAGCGCAAGCTTAGACATTTCCTAGAACAGCTGGAAAGCTGGAGAAATGCGGCTAGACAAGGTAGTCTCAGTGAGCTGATCTGGCGTATCTATGGGGAGAGCGGCTATCTGGAATGGGTTGGAGGACTGCCTGGAGGCTCGCAGCGCCAGAACAATCTTAAGGCTTTGTATGATCGGGCTGTGCAATTTGAGAATGATACCGCAGCGCGTGGATTGTTCCGTTTTCTGGTGTTCATTTCACGGCTTCGTGAGAATGGCGGAGATCTGGGTGTAGCTGGCGGTGGCGGTGAAGAAGGCAATGGCGTCAGAATCATGACCATCCATAAATCCAAAGGGCTGGAGTTCCCTGTTGTTTTTGTAGCCGGGATGGCAAAACAGTTCAATCGACAAGATTTGCATTCGCCATTTCTTATGCACAAAGAGCTTGGCTTTGGGCCGCGTTTTGTGGAACGGGAAACGCGAGTTAGCTACCCAACACTTCCTTATCTGGCTATTAACCGGCGTACACGGCTTGAATTATTAGCTGAGGAGATGCGTGTATTATATGTAGCGTTAACTCGTCCGAGAGATAAGATGATTCTAGTAGGCACTGTAAGAGATTTGCCGCGCAAAATCGCTAGCTGGAGCAGCGTACAGAACCGGGATGAGCTGCTGCTTGCAGATCATCTGCTGGCCCGAGGGCGCAGCTATTTGGACTGGGTTGGACCGGCATTGATCCGGCACCCTGCGGCGGCGGTTCTTCGTAAGCTGGGCGGTTCAGAAGGTACCGTCTCCACGGTGCTGCACAACGATGTCTCCAACTGGAGCATCAGTGTGCAAAATGCTTCCGAACTTAATTCTGGGGCGTTCCTGCCAACGGATCAGACTGAAGAGAAGGTAGAGGAACGGCAAGCTGTACTCGAAGCACTGCATAAGGGTGAAGCTGTAAATATATATGAAACAGAGACTAGCGATGAAATTGCTAGAAGACTGGAATGGAATTATCCGTATGCGGCAGCCTCAGGTATTCCGGCTAAAACTTCTGTTACGGAGTTAAAGGCGTTGTTGTCGTTGCAGGAGCAGCCCTCTTTTGATCTGCTGGAAGAAGGCAATTCTACAACCTCAATAGAAACCGATAAACGTCCAAGTGTTGCAGGTGCGGACAGTCTTCATTTGCGGCGTCCGAAATTTATGGAAAAACGCAGTCTAACCCCAGCGGAACGCGGGACAGCATACCATACAGTCATGCAGCATATTCCGCTGGAGGGTTCAGTTGATCCTATGGTTGTGGAAGAAACCTTAGCCCGACTCCAGAGAGTGGCTATTCTAACTGCTGAGCAGGTGGAGGCTGTAGCTCCCGATCAGATAGAAGCTTTTTATACTAATGAACTTGGACGTAGATTAATAGCTTCTTCTTGGAAGCTTAGAGAAATGCCGTTCAGTTATATGGTTCCCGCAGGTGAGGCTTATCGAGGGCTCGGTTATATGAATGAAGCCGTCTCGGAGCTTTCCCCTGAGAACAATAAGGAAGGCTTTAGTGAGGCTGTACTGATTCAAGGGGTCATTGACTGCCTGTTCCGAGAAGAGGACCGGATTATTCTGCTAGACTATAAGACGGACTCTGTATTAGAACATCAGGGCGGCTTAGAGGCACTTAAGGAAAAATATCGTTTTCAGCTAGAGTTATACAGCAAGGCATTACATGATATTTTGGGAGAGCCGATCAGCGAGATTTGGCTGTACTTTTTTGACGGCGATCATGCTGTGAAATTATAAATTATTCATTGCCGCATAGGAGCGGGGAAAGAGGACGAAGATGCGGATATTGCATACGGGGGATTGGCACTTGGGCCGTACGCTGGAGGGAAGAAGCCGCCAGAAGGAGCAAGAGCAGTTCATAGATGAATTGGTGGAGATCGCCGATTTTCATAAGGTGGATTTGATTATGATGGCGGGAGATGTGTACGATTCCGTTAATCCGCCAGCGGCTTCGGAGCAATTATTCTATGAGGCTGCTGCCAGGCTGACTTCAGGGGGCAGGCCCCTTGTGGTGATTGCCGGCAATCATGACCAACCGGAGCGCGTATCTTCAGTCTCCCCGCTTGTATTAAGGCAGGGGATTACCTTGGTAGGACTTCCAACCTCAGAGCCAGTGACAGTTCATGCTGCGCGGACAGGTGAGATTGCCAAAATCGCAGCCCTTCCCTATCCCTCTGAGGCACGTCTCGGTGAGTTGCTTGCTGGGGACAGCGGGGAAGAGGAGCTTCGACTAGCTTACAGCGCACGGGTAGGCAAACTTATGCAACTGTTGGGACGGGAATTTACGCCACAAACCGTGAATTTGGCGATGAGCCATATTTATGTGCTTGGAGGTGTAGAGAGTGATTCGGAACGCCCGATTCAGGTGGGCGGGGCTTACACTGTAGACCCTTCTGCTTTATCCTGTGGAGCGCAATATACTGCACTAGGCCATCTTCATCGCGCTCAGCGTGTAAAAGGGGAAGGGATGATCCGTTATAGCGGATCCCCGCTGGCATATAGCTTTTCGGAAGCAGGACAAGCCAAGTCGGTGACGCTGATTGATGTTGCGCCGGGCGGTGAGCCGACCTTCGAAGAAATCTATCTTCGCTGTGGGCGTCCACTTGTAAGATGGAGCTCTACGGGGGGATTGCAAGAGGTATATAACTGGTTGGATGAAGGTAGAGATGCTTCCGCTTTTATAGATTTGGAGATTCGGCTCAGTGAAGCTATGTCGATGAATGATATTCAGCGCCTGCGTAAATCACGTGAGGGGATCATTCATATTCGTCCGATTTATCCGCAAATGGAGCTGGAGCTCGAACAGATTTCCCGTTCACGTATGCCTGTACAAGAATTGTTCCGTAAATTCTATCAGCGCCAGACGGGCGGGGCGGAGCCGGAGGATCGTTTGATTGAGCTGTTCTTACAGCTAACCGAAGAAGAACGGCAGCAGCCGGAGGAAGGAGAGGAGAACTAAGGTGAAGCCTATTTTATTAAAAGTGGCAGGATTGCAGAGTTATAGAGAAATGCAGGAAATAGATTTTGAAAGTCTGTGTGAGACCGGGCTGTTTGGGATTTTTGGACCTACGGGCAGCGGCAAGTCCAGTTTGCTGGATGCTATTACTTTGGCGATGTACGGCAAAGTGGAGCGCGCCGTTAATGGAACACAGGGGATTATGAATCACTCTGAGGATTCACTCAGCGTGGCGTTTACCTTTGAGCTCACTTCTTCCGCTGGGGCACATCGTTATCGCGTTGAACGTAAGTTCAAGCGGACAGGTGAGCAAACAGTCAGTAACACCATTAGCCGTTTCATTGAAGTTACACCTGACGGGGATAACGTTATGGCGGATAAACTCGCAGATGTTACACGTTGTGTGGAAGAGCATATTGGGCTCAAAATGGATGACTTCACGCGAGCAGTTGTATTGCCGCAGGGGAAATTCGCCGAATTCTTATCGCTTCGGGGCGTAGACCGCCGGCAAATGCTGCAGCGCCTGTTCCATTTGGAACAGTATGGTGATCAGCTTGCGTTGAAGCTTAGCCGACGGGTGAAGGAGAATGAAGCTGCGCTCCGCGCGCTCGAAGCGGAGCAGCAGGGGCTTGGCAGCGCAGGCAAAGAGGATGTAGAGGCAGCGGCGGAGCGCCTCGAACAAGCAGCCCAACATGCTGCGGAATGCCGCCACAAGCTGGAGGCGGCGCTGCAGGTCGCGGAGCGTTTCACGCGCATTCGCGAGCTGCAAAAGGAACGGACCCGCCGCGAATTGCAGCGGCAGGGACTGCTCTCCAAGGAGGAGGAGATTCTCCTCCTTGAACGGAAGCTCGGCCAAGCTGACGAGGCCGAGGCTAGGCTTCCCGCGCTGAAAGCATGGCGAAGCGCGGAAGACGCCTTCAAGAGCCGATTGACCCGCGCGGAGGGCCAAGAGGTGCTGGCAGCCGCTGCCGAGCAGGAGGCGGCGCATGCCGCTGCGGCCACGGCTGCTGCGCAGGCCGCGCTTGCGGCGGAAGAGCCGGCCCTCCGGCAGGGGGCCGACACCTACCGCCGCGCGCTCGAGCTCGAGTCCGAGCTCGGCGCCCTGCGGCGCGAACTCGCGGCTCTGCGCGAGCGCCGCGAAGAGGCCTCCCGCAAGCTGGCGGAGCTGCGGGAGGGCATGGCCCGGGAGCGTGAGCTTTTGGCCAAGGGCCAAAAGCGCCAGCAAGAGCTGCAGCAGAGCTTGCAGCCGCTCGGTGTCCGCTCCCAGGAGCGGCAGTCTCTGCAAGAAGCGATGCAGAGACTGCAAGGGCTGCACTCCGCTGAATCCCAGTGGGATAAGGCGGAGAAGGAGCGCCGCGAGCGTGCCACTGCACTCGCGGCTGCGCAGGCGCGCCTCGCGGAGGCCGAGGGCCGTCGCGAGCAGCAGGAAGCTTCTCGCGGGCAGCTGATCCGCGAGGCGGCGCTGCATCAAGAGAAGCTGCTGGCGACAGAAGAAGCTGCGTGCACCGCAGCAGAAAGTCTGGAGCAACATATCAGTTCTTTGGAAGCAGCCCTCAAGGGGCATGAGTTGCACAGACTCTCGCTTGGATTGGCTAAAGAATTGGAAGCAGGACAACCTTGCCCTGTATGTGGCAGCGAACACCACCCGGCCCCTGCTGTATTGCAGGATAACGTAGAGCAACAGGAACTGGAGATAAAGCTTCAACAGGCTCGGGTGTTGTCCAGACGTGCTTTGGAAGCACGCCATATGTTCCGTGGTCTGCGGGAGCAGGACCTGGTTTGGCTGGAGCAGGTGTTTGGTGATGGAGCTTTTGATACGGTAAATCATCCTGCAGCGGCAGGCTCAGAAGTCAGCACTGCCGAGGTTTCCTCTACCGATATGTCCATCCCAGATGAAAAAGCTTTGGCAGAACTTGATGCTGCATTTTTAGCATTAAAAAGCCAGTCTGTAGAACTGCGCCGTACAGCGATACAGTGGCAGCAATCGATGCAGGAAGTTCAGCAGCTATGCCTCAAAGAAGCAGCGGGTGCCGAAGGTGAGCGAAGCTGGGTAGAAGGCCTAACCGCCAAAGCCGAGGAACTGAGTGGCCAACTAACCGCTTTGCGGCAGAACTGGGTACAGCAGTTCCCTGATTTGGCACCGGAAGAGGTAGAAAAAGCTTATCGTGAGCTGTTAGCCAAGGATGCTCAAGCTGAGGAAATTAGATCCCGACTGGAAATCAGTGTCAAGTTTCTGGATGAGAAAAGCGCTTCGGTGCAGAATCTTCAGGAGACCATCACCGGACTCGATAAAGAGCTTACTCAGTGGAATACACAGATGGAAGGCAAAGAAGAATTGCAGCGTGAAAAAGAACGGCGTCTTTTAGAGTGGACTAATGGCCGCGCTGCTGCCCCTCTTCTAGCAGAGTGTGAGCGTCGTCTGCAGGAATTGTTAGCAGCTGTGGAGACCAGCCAACGATTACATCTCACGGCAGCGGAAAAAGCGCAGCATGAGATCAAGGAGGCAGCGATAACCCGCCAGGCTGCAGAATCTGCTCGAGAGCATTATGTGACTTCAAGCCATCTGTGGGAGCAAAGCTTAACCTCTTCACCTTTTAGTTCCGCCGCTGAGGTTGAAGGAGCAGCTCTCGCACCTGAAGAGCGGGAAATTTCTTCTTCTCGGGTACGTGCCCATCGTGCGGAAGAAGCTGAACTTTCATTGCAGCTACGCAATATTGAAGAGAAGCTTGACGGAGCCAGCTTAAGTGAAGAGGAGTGGCAAGTTAGCCAGGAGAGCTTAAGCGTGTGTAAGTCAGAGGATGAAATGTCGCTGCAAGCAAGAGCGCGCGCAGAGCGAGATCTGGAGGATCTGCGGCATCGGCATATTCGCTGGATGGAGCTCGAAGCCCAGCGGCTAGAACATGCTTCTCTACAGGATCATTTGTCCAAATTGCAGACTGTTTTACGTGGAAATGCTTTTGTTGAGTATATTGCGGAGGAACAATTAATGCAGGTATGCCAGTCTGCTTCCCAGCGGCTTCGTTTCCTGAGCAAACAGCGTTATGCGCTGGAGGTTGATTCGGGTGGTGGCTTTGTAATTCGTGATGATGGAAACGGTGGTGTAAGAAGACCGGTCTCCACGCTTTCCGGCGGAGAGACGTTCTTAACTTCCTTGTCACTTGCACTTGCTCTTTCGGCACAGATTCAGCTGCGGGGACAGTATCCATTGCAATTTTTCTTTTTGGACGAAGGATTTGGTACGCTGGATCCGGAATTGCTTGATACGGTAATTACCTCACTGGAAAGACTGCATAACGACCAACTGTCTGTCGGCATTATCAGCCATGTTCCAGAGCTTCGGGCACGACTGCCACGCAAGCTGGTAGTAGTACCTGCTGAACAGGGTGGAGGGGGATCTCGGATCCTTTTGGAAAAAATGTGAAGATCTATAATGTGTGTGATTCTTATCACAGATACAGTATCAACGCGCTGTTATAATACAGCTAAGCCGACATTACTTTAGAAACACCTCGGCGGACGTATGGCAGGGAATGAACTCCTTTTCATACGTCCGCCGCCGAATCAGCTTTATAAGCTGTGAAGGGTGTTTCTCTTTTTTTTTGTCTTTTTTAGGCCTAACGGTGTTGATATTTTTATTTAATGGTTCATTCTGTAACAGATACAGTTTAGGGCAGATTATGCTGAGTTTGCTTGCTGCTTTCGTAATTGATGATTATCCTGTATGATTATCTTATGATGAAGTGGAATTTCACCAATTTTTAGGAGGCAAGCACTCTATGGAGACCGTGTTTAGCAAAATTATTGAGGGTACTATTCCTTCCAAAAAAGTATTTGAGAATGAACGTATTCTTGCATTTTACGACATCGAGCCGGCTGCACCGGTACATGTGTTGATCATTCCCAAGAAGTTCATTGCTTCAATGAATGATGTTACACCTGAGGATCTTCCGCTAATTGCTGAAATCCACAGTGTAGCCCAACAGATCGCCAAAGACCTTGGAATTGCTGAGTCTGGTTATCGTTTAATCAATAATTGCGGACCTGATAGTGGACAAGCTGTGCCTCATCTTCATTATCACCTGCTGGGTGGAGCCAAGCTGGGTGCGCTCACTGGAAACTCAGCTTCGCACGCATAGCATAATCATTTAATGTTGAAGAACTTGCCAGAAAAAAGAATAGCACGAAGGTTGACACGTTATTTCCGTTTGACCTATAATGGAGTTTGATAAACCGTGTTATGCTCTTGGACGGTATGGTCGGAGGGAGGGGAAACCTGTGTCTGAAACGAAAGTTCGCAAAAACGAGACAATTGATGCTGCACTTCGTCGCTTTAAACGTTCCATCGCAAAAGATGGTGTCTTGGCTGAGGTGAAGAAACGCAAACATTACGAAAAGCCGAGCGTTAAGAAAAAGCTGAAGTCTGAGGCTGCTCGTAAGAGAAAGTTTTAGGAGGATTACCCACGCATGAATCTTAGCGAGAGATTGAACGAAGATATGAAGCAAGCGATGAAGAGTAAGGACAAGTTCACGCTCTCCACGATTCGAATGGTTCGTTCTACAATAAAGTATCTTGAAATAGATCTGAAGAGAACATTGGACGACAACGAAGTGCTTGATATCCTTAGTCGTGAAATCAAACAGCGCAAAGATGCCCTCCAAGAATTTGAATCAGCGGGTCGCGACGAGCTTGCCGCGAGTACAAAAGCAGAAATCGAGATTATTATTAAATATCTTCCCGAGCAACTTTCCGAAGAAGAAATTAAAGTAATTGTACAGCAGACCATCCAGGAAACCGGTGCTTCTTCGAAGAGCGAAATGGGGAAGGTCATGAGCGCACTGATGCCTAAGGTCAAAGGTCGCGCTGATGGTAAACTCGTGAACCAGGCGGTTCTGCAATTTCTGCAATAATATAGCACTAGCACCCCTTGCAAAAGGGGTGCTTTTCTATGTTATGAAACGTAAATCCAATTTCAGCGTATTAAGGGTTATGAGTTCTGGGTCAAGCTAAAGAAGGGAGGTAAAATCATTGAGAAGATTACGGAAAATACTGTTAGCTAGCATTCCTGTGGTCCTGCTGTTACTCCTCCTGACACCCTTTGCAACGAATGTAAGCGCTGACGGGGCAGCCCCGAAAACACCGGGGGTTACGAACAGTGAGCTGAAAAAAGGTCCCGTGTTTATTATTCCGGTAGATCAAAAGATTGAACGGGGTTTGCAAAGCTTTTTGGAAAGAGGATTTGAAGAAGCCGCTAATTATGGAGCAGTCCTTATTCTACTAGAGGTCGATACACCTGGAGGGTTGGTGAAATCGGCAGAAGAGATTGGGACGATGGTAAGAGAGAGTGAAATACCAACAGCTGCCTATATTAAAGGTGATGCCGCTTCTGCAGGCAGTTACATAGCACTTAATGCAGGTGCAATAATCATGAAGCCGGGCAGTATGATCGGCTCCGCTTCCTTGGTAGACATGAATGGTCAAAAAGTCGATGATGCCAAAATGATATCCTACTGGAGATCTAAAATGATCGGCGCTGCTGCTCTGAATGATCGTGATCCAGACATTGCTGCTGGAATGGTGGATAGTAATTTGGTCGTGGATAAGCCAGAGCTTGGAGTGACTAAGACACAGGGAGAAATCATTGCCTTGTCTAGTGAAGAAGCTTTAAAAGCTGGTTACGCTGATCAAATTACAGATACCCCTGAAGAGGCAATTCAGTGGCTTGGATATACTACAGACGACATCTTTCGCGTAGAGCATACCGGTGCGGAAAAAATGTCGCAATTTCTGACCAATCCGATTATTATGACGATTCTGCTGTTCATTGGGATTACAGGCGTTGTCATTGAACTGATTGTTCCAGGCTTTGGTGCGCCAGGAATTATCGGGACGTTGGCTTTTGTGTTATATTTCTTCGGCAACTATGTTGCAGGATTCGCCGGAGCGGAAACTTGGCTCTTGTTTATCATTGGGCTTGTCATGCTTGTGCTGGAGCTCTTTGTGCCTAGCTTCGGAATATTGGGGCTCCTAGGTTCTGTCAGCCTTGTAGCGGGTGTTGTACGAGCTGCTTACAGCTATAAGCATGCACTGCTCAGTCTAGGTATCTCTTTCGTAGCTGCGACTATAGTTGTAGTAATTGTTGCGGTCATTTTTAAAGAACGAGGGATATGGAACAGATTTATTTTGAAGGAAAGCCTTACTAAAGATCAGGGATTTGTGCCTGTAGAAGAGAAGCTTAGCTTATTAGGCGCTACAGGAACCAGTATTACTCCACTTCGTCCCTCAGGAACAGCTATGATAGGCGGCGAACGAGTGGATGTTGTTACAGAAGGTAGTTTTATTAGTGCTAATGCACCGGTCTCTGTTATTAAAGTAGAGGGCGGACGGATTGTTGTGAAAGAAATCAAGGAATAAGGTAAACACTGGAACCAATAATAGTTCTACAATAAATTTACGGAGGTTATATAGTATGGGTGAAGCATCTTTGATTCCTATTCTGTTCATCGCGGTAGTGGTGATTATTGTATTGAGCGTGTTTTTAAGTTTCTTCCCGGTTATGCTCTGGATTTCAGCATTAGCATCGGGCGTTAGAATCAGTATTATTACGCTGGTGGCGATGAGACTGCGTCGTGTAACCCCAAGTCGTATCGTTAACCCAATGATTAAAGCGACTAAGGCAGGTCTTGGACTGAACATTAATCAACTGGAGAGTCACTATCTCGCAGGTGGTAACGTAGACCGTGTTGTTAATGCGCTTATTGCAGCACAACGTGCAGATATTCCTTTGGAATTTACTCGCGCAGCAGCCATTGATCTTGCAGGACGTGATGTGCTGCAGGCTGTGCAAATGAGCGTTAACCCTCGTGTAATTGAGACACCGGTTGTTGCGGCTGTTGCTAAGAACGGGATTGAAGTTAAGGTAAAAGCGCGCGTAACTGTTCGTGCCAATATCGATCGCCTCGTGGGTGGTGCGGGTGAAGAAACGATTATTGCCCGTGTTGGTGAAGGGATTGTAACGACAGTAGGTTCGAGTGATTCCCATAAAGATGTCCTTGAGAACCCGGATTTGATTTCGCGGACGGTATTGTCCAAAGGGCTTGACTCAGGTACTGCTTTTGAGATCCTCTCCATTGATATTGCGGATATCGATGTAGGCAAGAACATCGGTGCTTATCTACAAACCGAGCAAGCAGAAGCAGATAAACGCATTGCCCAAGCCAAAGCGGAAGAACGCAGAGCGATGGCTGTCGCTCACGAGCAAGAGATGAAGGCGCGCGTAGTAGAGATGAAGGCGCTTGTTGTGGAAGCTGAGTCTCAGGTGCCTATGGCAATGGCTGAGGCGCTCAGAAATGGCCAAATCGGCGTGATGGATTATATGAATATCAAAAACATCGAGGCAGATACCCAAATGCGGGGCTCTCTCGGCAAAATGAATGATCAGGACGACAATAACCGTCCTAACAATAATAAATAAAAGGGGATGTGAATCTCCATGAGCTGGATCTATATTATTGCGGTTATTATATTCGCGATCGTATCCAATGTGAATAAAGCAACTAAAAACAAGCCCAAAGGAGCTCCTCGCGGGGGAATGCCCACTTTTGGGGGCGGAGAGGATTCTCCGCTCCGCCGGGTAAAGCGCCCGGATATCGATGGAGGGGGCCAAGCGGAGTCTGGCAGTGGATTTCCTGCTCCTGTTAGCACCTCTTCCCGGCAGTCGAGGTCAGAGGATAACCGGGAGTATGATGCCTCTCCTGCCTTTCCAGAACCCGCGTATATACCAACTCCAGATTATTCTACTGGAGAAGGAATGTCTTTGGAGCATGCCGATGACGGAGTTGAATTACGCACACAAAGAATGCAAGAAGAGGTACGGCGCCTTCAATCTGCTTTTGACGGGATAGCGGGTGCAGATACCAAAAGATCAAATAAGAATAAGAACACAAACTCACCCTCTGCGGCAGACCAGACACATGGAACAGGGAGTCGGGACGACCTGCGCAATGGTGTAGTCTGGGCAGAGATTCTGGGTCCACCACGTTCTCGTCAGCCGCATTCCACCCGAAGATAATATTTACGGATCATAGTAACAATCAAGCCTCGGTTTCCTATCTTTACGATAGGTTGCCGGGGCTTTTTTTGCTTTTTTCACACTAGAAGGGTCCTCCTTTGTTACTTCTTCTCATAAAAAAAAGCGTTGCCGCATAAGGTGTACAGAAGGCAGGAAGGGGGAACGTCTACTTATGACCCGTATTGGCCGCAGGCTGCGGGGATGGACAAACGGGGTACTGGATCTACCACAGGACTTATTACAGGAAATGCCCCGGATCACCCTGATCGGCAATAAGGAACTGCATATTGAGAACCATCGCGGCGTGCTGCATTTTTCCTCTGGTCAGCTTAAGCTCGCGTTAGCTAAAGGATCGCTTGAAATCACAGGCGAGGGACTTGTCATCCGAAATATTCTAGGCCAGGAATTGGCTGTAGAAGGCGTTATCGGGGAGATCAGATATAACGAAAGCGAGGAGAGATCATGAAGGAGCCACCTCTGTCATCACTGCGGGGGTTCGTTACACTGCATGTGACGGGACCTCAGGTGGAGCGATTTATTAATTTCATTTCTGAAGCAGGAATCATGATTTGGGATGTGAGGCCCGCTGAGGGCGGCGCTTCCCTTAAGCTGCTTCTGGATGATTTTTATGTCCTCCGGCCGATTTTAAAAAAGACAGGCTGTCGTATGCACGTTACCGGTAGAAGCGGACTTCCATTTCTTATGGCGCGGCTGTGGAAAAGGAAATTTTTTGGCATAGGTATTTTGATGTTTGGAATTACACTTTTTATGTTATCTACGATGGTATGGAGTATTAGAGTCGAAGGGAATGAAAAAATTGCTTCTGAGGATATATTGGCTGCCGCTCGCCAGGAGGGTGTGTACCCTTTTCAGTGGATATGGCGTCTGGAGGAGCCGGACAAGCTCTCTAAGGGGCTGCTGGCCCATTTACCGGGTGTTTCTTGGATAGGGCTGCAACGGACGGGGACGAGCATCAAAATTCAGGTTGTAGAGGCTAAACAGCCCGATATCAAACCTTTGCTTAGCCAACGGCATTTAATTAGCCGAACAGATGCGGTGGTAACAGAAATATATGCGGAGCAGGGCAGACCGGTAGTAGCGCGTAATTCGCGTGTGAAAAAAGGGGATATCCTGATTTCCGGTGCTCTTGGAGACGAAGAAAATGTAGAGTATGTGGTAGCCAAGGGTGAGGTTAAGGGGTTGGTTTGGCATGAGTACAATATCGAGGTTCCGCTTGAAACAACAAATAGCACCTACACTGGGGAGCGTAAGGATCGCACCTATCTCGTGTTGGGGAAATGGGCTATTCAGCTGTGGGGTTATGGCAAATCCTCCTTTGAGAATTCAAAGACGCTCACAGAGCATGATCCGCTATCTTGGCGCTCTATTGAGCTGCCGCTGGGCCTGATGACTGAGAAAGAAATGGAGATCAATGAAACAAAGGATACGATAACTCCAGAAGCTGGAGTTGCGAGGGGAATTGAGCGGGCGAAGAATGATATTTTAGCTCGATATGGTGTTGATAGCGTCATCAAAAGTCAAAAAGTTTTGCATGAGAAGAAAGAGAATGGTAAAGTTTATATGAAAGTGATCTTTGAAGTAGAAGAAAAAATTTCCGAAGAACTGCCAATAGTAAACAATTGAGGAGAATGAGGCTACTTGTCAGAACAGACTGCAAGCATTCGTATATCTTTGCAAAATGCGGGAGAAGCGCAATCGCTGTTTGGCCCGCAGGATGGATTCTTAAAAATCATCGAGAGTGAAATTCCCGCCATTATTGATTCGCGTGAAGCAGAGCTAACGATTCGTGGAGCTGAGCGGGAAGTAGACATGCTGGGGCAATTGTTTAATGTGCTACTGTCCCTCATTCGGAGCGGTTACATACTTACTGAACGTGATGTGCAGTACGCTGTGGAACTGGCGAAAGATTTTCGTGCTGATCAATTGCTCGATTTGTTCAAAGGAGAAATTACTACAACTTTTCGCGGAAAGCCTATCCGTGTCAAAACGGTCGGCCAGAAGCATTATGTGACAACGATCAAGAAGCGTGATATTGTATTCGGAATCGGTCCTGCAGGAACGGGGAAGACCTACTTGGCAGTGGTGCTTGCAGTTACGGCACTGAAAGAAGGTTCGGTTAAGCGTATTGTTCTTACGCGTCCCGCAGTAGAAGCAGGAGAGAGTCTAGGATTCCTTCCAGGGGATTTGCAAGAAAAGGTAGATCCATATCTGCGTCCGCTTTATGATGCATTATACGACGTTATGGGGCCCGACCAGGTGGCTAAGGCACTTGAACGGGGATTGATTGAGATTGCTCCGCTGGCTTATATGCGCGGACGTACATTGGATGATTCATTTATCATCTTGGATGAAGCGCAGAATACAACACCTGAGCAAATGAAAATGTTCCTGACTCGACTCGGCTTCGGGTCCAAAATGGTGATTACAGGTGACGTTACCCAGATTGACCTGCCCCGCGGCAAGAAATCCGGTTTGATTGAAGCCAAAGCGATTTTATCCGGCATAGAAGAACTTGGCTTTGTCTACTTCGCGGAACAGGATGTAGTACGGCATTCCCTGGTGCAGAAAATTATCGTTGCCTATGACCGCTCTGCCGAAAACCTCCAATAAAGGGGATTGTCTTCATGGCTTCAAAGCAACCATCTAAATTAAGCGGATTTGTATATACGAACAACGGATGGAAGTATAGCGCAGTGACACGCTATGCTCTTTTCCTGTTACTCGGACTAGTGTTCTACTTCAGCTTGTCGCCAGAATTGCTACCTAAGAAATATGATATTAAAGAGAATACTTACAGTGCAAAGGAAATAACGGCACCGAAACAAATTAAGGACACCAAAGCTACGTTAAAAGCAGCTGAGGAAGCGGCCGAAAGCGTATCTCCCAAGTACAAAATTATCCCGATGAGGGCAGACAACCTAGTGACCTCGCTGCTGGACCGGATAGATCGCCTCAATCAGGATGATCTGATCTCGCAAAGCGATAAGACGGGGATTTATCGTGATGAAATCCCGCAGAGAGCCAGCGATTTCATCTTGAATTTCGTAGCTTCCAATCGGGGCAGCGCTACATATTCAGATCACCTCTTGGATGAAATGCAATCTGTCATCAAAGAGCAGACCTATGTCATTCCGGAAGAGACTTACATTAAGATTCCGCGCCTGACCTCTCAGGACATTATCGAGATGAAGCCTGTCGCCCGAGATATTGTAACTAGGCTGATGAATGATCAGATTACGGATGCGCAGACCGCTCGCGCCAAGGTAGCGGAACAGGTCAGTATTAGTTCTCTAAGCCAGCGTACAGCGCGTGAGGTTGTTCAGGAGCTTGTACGTCTTGTGATCACAAGTAACAAGTTCTACGATGAGGATGCTACCAAGGAAGCAAAGGTACAAGCCCGGGAGAACACACCTGATGTATTCATTGAGCAAGGGGACACGCTTGTTGCTAAGGGGCAGCTAATTACTCCAGAGCTCTACACTCTTTTGGATGAGAATGGACTACTAAGCAATGAGGTGAATTACTGGCCACAGTTAGGCCTATTGATTCTCTCTGCGATGCTCTCCGTCGGTTTGCTTGCGTTCATTCGTTATTCAGGCGGCACCTCAGGCTTTAAGTACAACAATTCTCAGCTATTGATGCTGGTGCTTGTATTTGTTATAACTATTATCTCTATGCGGCTGGCCGCTGTTTTGCAGACCGATGTCCGATCTTATATCGGATTCCTGGCACCGGTGGCGATTGGCGCAATGTTAATTGCAATGCTTCTGGACATGCCTTTGGCCTATTTCTGCTCCATTCTATTCAGTGTACTGGCGAGTGTTATTTTGAATGTGCAGCAGAACTCAATCTTTGATTTTAACTTTGGTTTCTTTGCTATCGTGGTTTCGTACGTGGCTATCTTTGCGACTCACCGTGCGGGTCAACGCTCCACGCTCCTTAAAGGCGGGATTATGGTATCGCTTTTTGGCTGTCTGACAGTCTTTATGCAAATACTGTTAGGTGGAGGAGCATGGAAAGAGGTAGGTACCTTGTATTCGGTTGGTTTTGCTTTTGCAGGGGGACTATTGACGGCTGTACTTGTGATTGGGCTAATGCCTTTTTTCGAGGCAACCTTTGGTATTCTATCGGCATTGAAGCTGGTAGAATTGTCTAATCCAAACCACCCGCTGCTGCGCAAACTGCTTACTGAAACGCCGGGAACCTATCACCATAGTGTAATGGTAGGTAACCTGTCAGAAGCTGCCGCGGAAGCGATTGGAGCAGATGGGCTATTGTGCCGGGTTGGATCGTATTATCATGATATCGGCAAAACAAAACGTCCGTTTTATTTTATCGAGAATCAGAATAATATGGAAAATCCACATGACTCTATTGAACCGAAGCTTAGTAAATCTATCATCGTTGCCCACGCCCGTGACGGGGTGGAAATGCAACGAGAATATAAGCTGCCAAAGCCAATCCGTGACATTGCGGAGCAGCATCATGGAACAACGTTCCTGCATTATTTTTACCATAAGGCACTGAAGCTGGCGGAAGAAAAAGGTGTCGAGGCTGATTTTACCGAGGAAGATTTCCGTTATCCTGGACCGAAAGCCCAGTCGAAGGAAGCAGCCGTTGTGGGAATTGCCGACAGTGTCGAGGCTGCAGTGAGATCATTGCGTAAGCCAACTGTTCTGCAGGTGGAAACGATGATTGAGAAGATTATTAAAAGTCGACTGGATGATCATCAGTTTGACGAATGTGATTTGACGATTAAAGAATTGGATATTATTGCACGGACTCTGAAGGAGACGGTTATGGGAATTTTCCATTCACGGATCGAATACCCAGAAGATGTGCGTAAGCCGAAAAAAGAGGAAGGGGCACCTAACCCATGAGTTTGGAGATCGTTTGGGATAACGAGCAGGAAGAATACGAGATAAAGGACGATCTCATTACGCTGCTGGAGAGTATTTTGCAAAAAGCAGGTGAAGCGGAAGGGATCGATCGGGGCGAGGTAGCTCTTACTTTTGTCGATAACGTTCGTATACATGAGTTGAATTTGGAATATCGGGGCATTGACCGTCCGACGGACGTGCTTTCTTTTGCTATGAATGAAAGCGGAGAGGATGAGCTGGACATTATATACGAGGTAGAGGAAGGCGAGGCGCTGGAAGATGTTCCAGACGTACTTGGGGATATAATCATTTCCGTAACTCGTGCGCAGGAGCAGGCGCTGGAATATGGCCATTCACTGGAACGAGAGCTTGGTTTTCTTTTCGTTCACGGATTTCTGCATTTGTTAGGATATGATCATCAGGATGAAGCTTCAGAAGCAGAGATGATGTCCAAGCAAGAAAAAGTACTATCTCAGGTTGGGTTGACGCGCTAATGGTGAAGAACACGGCGGTAGGGCACAAGAAGTTCTGGCACTCTTTTCGGTTTGCATCGCAAGGCTTAGTGTCGGCATTCAAATCCGAGCTTAACATGAAGGTGCATTGCTGTTTAGCGGTGGTTGTGCTAATAGCCGCTGCCGTGTTCAGACTTCCGCTGGCCAGTTGGATGTTGCTGCTGTTCTCGATCACGCTTGTCCTAACTGCCGAATTGCTCAATACGGCGATTGAAGCGACGGTTGATCTGATCTCGCCAGAGATTCATCCACTGGCTAAGAGAGCAAAAGATACCGCCGCAGGAGCTGTGCTTCTCACGGCGGTGTTTGCTGTCTTAGTCGGGATCTATGTTTTTTATCACCCTGTGATGGACTGGATTAGCGGACTTATGTCATAATCAGGATACAAAATCAATTCAGGGGAGAGGCGGACCCGCGTTTTGCGATTCCGCCTCTTTCGTTACTGAATAATTTGAAGTGAGTTATGCACCCGAATATATCTCATGAAGTACGCTGATAAAATTTAGTGCACGCTGAGAAAATAACGATAAACGAAACTAATTAGATGTTTACGAAGTGCATTTTGTCGAAGTAATAACAGGAAGTAACGCTAAACAAAACAGAGCATATGTTTACAAAGTGAGTTTTGTGCGAAGAAAAATCAATGAAGTCAATACTCACAAAACTAAGCAAATGCTTACGAAGTGGGTTTTGTTGTAGTGATAAAAGGTAGTAATGCTAAACAAAACTTTAGGAGGTCAAAATATGGATTCTACTCTTCTTATGCAAGAGGCGATTAAAGCACGAGCAAAAGCTTACATTCCATATTCCCGATTCGGAGTGGGCGCTGCCCTTCTTGATCAGGATGGTCATATTCACCACGGCTGTAATGTGGAAAATGCTGCTTTTGGCCCAACCAACTGTGCGGAACGGACAGCACTATTCCGTGCGATTGCGGATGGCCACGCTATTGGTTCTTTTAAAGCAATTGCCGTAGTAGCTGACTCTGACGGCCCCGTTTCACCTTGCGGTGTGTGCCGGCAAGTAATGATTGAGTTGTGTTCGCCGGATATGAAGGTTATTCTTGGGAATATGAAGGGTGATATCGTTGAGACTACGGTGGGAGAATTGCTTCCAGGCGCTTTTGGTCCCGTAGATCTGAAGCAAGGACAAGCTCCAGAATAAAATGAGGTTTTGGTTTAATGCCTGTGCCTGTTTAAAGGCAAATCAGGCATAGTTAGACGAGGGTAGCTACTTTAATTGCACAATGTACAGTTAAATTGCTACTCTTTCGCACAAAAATGAATTTAGTTGCAGATAGTACAATTAAATTTATGCTAAAGTCCATGTTTGGCTCTTAAGACAGGATTTAATTGCACAAAATACAACTAAACACCAAAAACATAAACTCAACCTAAAATTAGTTGTACAAAGTACAATTAAAAGTGTTCTAGTTCTACCAAGTTAGGCTAAACTGGTGCAAACTATGTGTTTTTAGAGTAACATTACGAGGTAAAGCGCCGCGGCAAAAGCCGCCAGCGATTCTTTGCACATCGTAACTTGAACCCTGACTGTAAGCTGCATCTCAGTAATCTTTATCTATGGTGAGCTTAATGCGAACCGTGTTAATAAGCGACAGTGAAGTGTGTCCCCAACAGGGGACACAAGCGCTCACGCACGACCGTCCCTCTAATCCCGCCGAACGTTGCGGGTGCGCCCATTTCCGGGTGTCCAGAGGGCCGGGGCCCTTGGGGTCCCCCTTGGCTAAGGGGGATTTAGGGGGATCGAAAAAGATCTTAAAAGATTTTCAAACGCAAATTTAGAAGGTAAGTATGGAAGGAAGATAATATGAAATTCAAATCAGGCTTTGTCGCAATTATCGGCAGACCAAACGTAGGTAAATCAACACTCATGAACCAGGTCATTGGCCAGAAGATTGCCATTATGTCGGATAAGCCACAGACAACCAGAAACAAAATCCATGGTGTTTACACAACAAACACTTCACAAATCGTATTCCTGGATACACCGGGAATTCATAAAAGACAGTCCAAGCTAGGCGACTACATGAACCAGACTGCAATGAGTACACTGGGTGAAGTAGAAGCTGTGTTATTCCTTGTGGATGCGTCAGAGGGCTTGGGCGGTGGAGACCGTTACATTGCCGAGCAATTAAATGGTCTGAAGACACCGGTGATTCTGGTGCTCAACAAGATCGATAAAATAGAGCCGGAAGCTCTGCTCCCGCTTATGGCTCAATATAACAAGCTGCATGATTTTGCCGAAATTATTCCGATTTCTGCGAAGATGGGCAGCAATGTTAACACGTTGTTAGAGCAGGTTGCCAAGTACTTGCCGGAAGGCCCTCAGTATTATCCGGAAGATCAAATCACGGATCACCCCGAGCAATTTGTCTGCGCGGAATTAATCCGGGAGAAAATTCTGCATTTGACTCGTGAAGAAGTGCCGCACTCTATTGCTGTAGCCATCGAAGATATGAAGGTTGAGCCTAATGGAGTGGTGCATGTTTCAGCTGTTATTTTTGTTGAGCGTGATTCGCAAAAGGGAATTATTATCGGCAAGCAAGGGGCAATGCTGAAAGAGGTCGGCAGACGGGCTCGGACAGATATTGAGAACCTGCTGGGTTCGAAGATTTTTCTGGAGCTATGGGTAAAAGTGAAAAAAGATTGGCGCAATCAGGACCGCGTTCTGCGGGATTTGGGCTTCCATAAAGACCTTTAAGTTAATTCCGTTATTCCTCGTTTGGTAGGAATTGCAAGGATAGAACCTGCTCCATCGCACCATCCTAATTCTTGATAAGAGACATCGTCTTTCCCAAGAAAGGATGAATACGAATGCGAAACTTTTCGTGGAAGTATTTTGCAATGACAGGAGACGTCGATGCTTACCTGCTGTATAAGGAAGCTGGCCATCCGCTTGAAGATAGTGGATTACAGCTAGTGGAGGAAGAGAAGGCCTGTGATGAAGAAGCGCAATAAGGACTGGTTGCTTGCCGAATGGTTGGGGGAAGAGGCATGCTACACAGGGTGGAAGGGATCGTCATCCGCAGCATGGACTACGGCGAGGGGAACGCAATTATTACGCTTTGCACCGAGAACGCGGGAAAAGTAGGGGTTCTGGTGCGTAGCGCAAAGAAGGTCAAAAGCCGCCATGCTGCATTGATCCAACTGTTCACCGTTGGGGAATTTGTTTTTTTTAGAAATAATGGAGGACTTGGGACACTGAATTCTGGCGAAATTACGAAGTCGCACCATCCGCTGCGTGAGGATTTGATCAAAGCTGCTTATGCGTCTTATGCGTGTGAACTGCTTGATCGTGTTCTGCATGATGAGGAAACGGGAAGCTTCTGGTTTCGCCAGCTTACGGCCTGTCTTAATGCACTTGAAGAGGACAAGGAACCCGGCGTTATCATAAATGTCTTTGAAATGAAAATCTTACAGGCAGCCGGTTATGGTCCTGAATTCGATTCTTGTGTAATTTGTGGTGCCGAGAAGCCGGATGATCAACTGCTGGTCAGCCCTCGCCTTGGTGGAGCACTGTGCCGCAGTTGTAAACATAATGACCCTCCAGCCATGGAGGTCTCTGCTCGTGCGTTGAAGCTGCTGCGATTATTCGCCAGACTTGACCTGACTAGACTAGGCAATGTGGATGTAAAGGAAAGCAGCCGGGATGAGCTGAAAAAAATTATGCGGGCTTTTATGGATGTGCAACTCGGATTAAAGCTGAAGTCACAAAGTTTCCTGGACCAGCTCGACAAGTACAAGATTTGACGAAAGCTGATTTTTCCGTTACTATAGGATCAGTTTATTATATGATCGTCGTTATGCTCCAAATGGGGAGAGGCGTGCATTGATCGGGAAAGTAGTGGACTGTATTGTCGTTATTCAGCGAGCTGGGGGCAGTGGAAGCCTAGCGGGACAACGTTCATGAACATGGCACCCGGGAGTACGAATGCGGCGAATGAAAGTGGATTTCGTTCTTGTTTTGGCAGCAAACTTGCTTATACAAGGTATGAAATCAAGTAGGGTGGAACCGCGGGAGAATAAGTTAAGCTCTCGTCCCTATGTCTGTTAATCAGGCATGGGGGCGGGGGCTTTTTGTTGCTGTCAGGAGCTAAAAGTGCCGCCTCCATGGTAGAAAGTTTTAGGCAAGCTGTTGTAAAAAACTTGTAAAGCGAAGGAGACGGTATTATGAACTTCCAGCAGATGATTTTGACACTGCAGCAGTTCTGGGCTGAACAGAACTGTATCATCGTACAGCCTTATGACACAGAAAAAGGCGCCGGCACGATGAACCCTATGACTTTTTTACGCTCACTAGGTCCTGAGCCTTGGAGAGTGGCTTACGTAGAGCCTTCACGTCGTCCCTCCGATGGTCGTTACGGAGAGAACCCGAACCGTCTGTATCAGCATCACCAATTCCAAGTAATCATCAAACCCTCACCAGATAACATTCAAGAGATCTATTTGGATAGCTTGAAAGCACTCGGTATTGATCCGCTCTTGCATGACATCCGTTTTGTAGAGGATAACTGGGAGAATCCGTCACTGGGCTGTGCGGGTCTGGGATGGGAAGTATGGCTGGACGGTATGGAGATCACTCAATTTACTTACTTCCAGCAGGTAGGTGGCATCGAAGCTAACCCTGTTGCTGTAGAAATCACTTACGGTATGGAGCGCTTAGCCTCTTACATTCAGGATAAAGAAAATGTGTTCGATCTTGAATGGGTAAGCGGTATGACTTATGGTGATGTTTTTCATCAGCCGGAGTTCGAGCATTCTACCTACACTTTTGAAGTATCGGATGTAAAAATGTTATTCTCGCTGTTCAACATGTATGAAGAGGAAGCACGTAGAGCGATGGAGAAACATCTTGTGTTTCCAGCCTACGATTATGTGTTGAAATGCTCACATAGCTTTAATCTACTCGATGCGCGTGGGGCAATTAGTGTAACTGAACGGACTGGATTTATTACCCGAGTGCGTAATCTTGCCCGCTCCGTAGCGGCAACATATCTTGAGGAACGCGAGAAGCTTGGCTTCCCGCTGCTGAAGAAAGAAGGTGCTGACCGTGTCTAAAGATATCCTGTTTGAGATCGGTCTGGAGGAAATTCCTGCACGTTTTATCCGTGCTGCGATGGAACAGCTGCAAGATAGAATGTCCAAGTGGTTGGATTCTGCACGTATAAACCATGCTGGAGTTACTGCATATGCTACGCCACGTCGTCTCGCTGTATTTGTTAAGGACGCGGCTGAGAAGCAAGAGGATATTAGTGAAGAGGTCAAAGGACCTTCACGCAAAATCGCGCTGGATGCTAACGGCGACTGGAGTAAAGCTGCACTAGGATTTGCCCGCAGTCAGGGTGTATCTCCAGAGCAATTTACATTTAAAGAGCTAGCTGGCGTGGAATATATTTATGCCACAAAAAATAGTGCGGGTGTAGAGACTGCTTCTTTGCTCACAGAAGGACTTCTGGGTATTGTAAATGCGATGACTTTCCCGAAGAACATGCGCTGGGGAGCTTACGATTTTAAATTCGTTCGTCCGATTCGCTGGATGGTTGCTCTTTTTGGTAAAGAGATCATTGATTTGGAAATTACGGATGTAAAAGCGGGTAATGTGAGCCGTGGACATCGTTTTCTGGGTACAGAGACTGTAATCTCGGAGCCTGCACAATATGTGGAGAGCATGCGCGCGCAGCATGTACTTGTGGATGTGAAGGAACGGGAAACGCTTATCCTGGATCAAATCAACAAGTTGGCTGAAGAGAAAAGCTGGACGATTGCGATTAAAGAAGATCTTTTGGAAGAAGTACTGTTCTTGGTAGAAACACCAACCGTGCTCTTTGGAACCTTTGATCCATCTTTCTTAGAGATTCCTCAGGATGTGCTGATTACCTCGATGCGTGAGCATCAGCGTTATTTCCCTGTTTTTGATGCAGCTGGCAAGCTACTTCCATTCTTTGTAACCGTACGTAACGGGAATGCAGAATCCTTGGATGTTATCGCTAAGGGAAATGAAAAAGTACTTCGTGCTCGTCTATCAGATGCCAAATTCTTCTATCAAGAAGATCAAAAGATGAAGATTGACGATGCGTTAGCCAAGCTTGAGAACATTGTTTACCATGAAAATTTGGGCAGCGTAGGGGATAAGGTGCGCCGTATTCGCCAAATCTCTGATCGTCTGGCTGTGAAGCTTGGACTATCAGCTTCTGCTGTGTCCGAAGTAAGTCGCACTGCGGATATTTGTAAATTCGACCTTGTAACACAAATGGTTTATGAATTTCCTGAGCTGCAAGGAACAATGGGTGAAGATTATGCACGTAAAGCAGGCGAGCCTGAAACTGTGGCAAAAGCGATCTTCGAGCATTATCAGCCACGATTTGCAGGAGATGCTGTACCTTCAACAGAAGCAGGTTCAGTTGTCAGCATAGCGGACAAAATCGATACGATTGTTGGCTGCTTCTCCATCGGCATCATTCCGACAGGATCTCAGGATCCATATGCCCTGCGCCGTCAGGCTGCAGGTATTGTCCAAATTGTGCTTGAGCATAAATTGCCAATTACGCTGCGCGAAATTTTTGAAGCGGCGATTGAAATTCATGAAAATTCAGGAAATACGAAACATTCTGGAGATGAACTACGTATAAACCTGTACGAGTTCTTCGGTCTGCGTGTAAAACGTCTTTTATCTGACAATGTACGCTATGATGTTGTGGACGCTGTTACAGCGGCTGGTTTTGACGACGTGGTAGATGTTGTGGGCAGAAGCCGTGCTCTTATGGCTGCTGTGTCCGACCAAGCAGATTTCAAGATTACCGTAGATTCGCTTACTCGTGTCAGTAATTTGGCAAGTAAAGCAACCAGTGAAGTGATTGATCCTGCTTTACTTAAAGAAGATGCTGAATTGCAGCTTTTTAATACATGGCAGGAGCTTCACGCACCTTACCTTGAAGCTATGGCGGCAAAAAATGCCGAAGAAGCACTTCGGATTCTTTCGGGTCTAAAAGACGCCGTTACAACATTTTTTGATTCCGTTATGGTTATGGCGGAGGACGAGCAAGTGCGTGCTAACCGTTTGGCTCTGCTTGCTGGTATTGATGCTGACTCCAAGTCGTTCGCTGATTTTGCGAAGCTTGTCTGGTAATTTTAATCAAGAAAATTTGAATCTTATGGTATAGAATGTTGGTTTGGGGTATAAATATACGGAACGGTGCCAATGCGTCATTTGACATCCGTTCCGTATTTATGCTTAGAAAGAAGGATTTCTTGCGGAGAGGGCGTATATATATTACACGGGAAATTGGTGATGATCATGGAGAAGTCCCAGTCTAGAACGATAGTGGTGGATGGGGATGCTTGTCCGGTCAAAAAAGAGATCGCTGAGGTAGGTCGCACCTTTGGTGTTCCGGTACTTATGGTATCTTCTTATGACCATGCACTGAAAGCTGAAGAGGGTGTAACGGTTGTGCAGGTGGATCGAGGAGATCAGAGTGCCGATCTATATATTGCCAATCATATTACTGCTGGAGATGTGGTATTGACTCAAGATTATGGTCTTGCGGCACTTGCATTAGGTAAAAGGTGCAGTGTGCTTTCATTTCGTGGTCAGGAATACGACAATTTCAAGATGGATTTTATGCTGGAGGGTAGACATGCCAGGGCTGTGGAACGAAGACGGGGACATTATTCCAAGGGTCCAAAACCCATAACGGCAGAAGAAAAAACTTATTTTCAACATAAACTGACAAAACTTTTAATACTTTTGCAGGAGAATGTGGAGCAATAGCGAATTATATTTATTTGTTAAGAGATGAAGGTGGTTGAAGTGGCTAGCGGACACGGCAATATTCCGGAAGAGGTTATCGAAAGCGTGCTTGCGCGTCATGATATAGTCGATACAGTCGGTAAGGTTGTTCATTTGTCCAAGCAGGGGAAATATTTATGGGGCCTCTGCCCGTTCCATTCGGAGAAAACCCCTTCCTTTACTGTTACCCCCGACCGGGGAGTATTTCATTGCTTTGGCTGCGGTATGGGTGGAAATGCCATCAAATTTAGGATGGAAATCGAAGGATTAACCTTCCCCGAAGCTGTCAGAATAATGGCTGAAGAAAGTGATATTCCCGTTCCAGAAGGTAAGGGAGGTATGATGTCTCCTCCTGATCCGGAACGCGACCGGTTGATTCAAGCTTATGAATGGTCGGCAAAGTTCTATCATTACTTGCTGAAGAACACGGAACACGGCAAAGCCGCTATGGACTATTTAAGAGGCCGGAACTTCAGTGATAAAATGATTGATCAGTTTCAGATCGGATATGCTCCGGACCGCTGGGATACTTTGCTGCAGTTTTTGGAGAAACGAAATTTTGATCTTGCGGAAATGGAGAAAGGCGGACTTCTGTCAGCCCGCGGTGAGGGCAAAGGCTATTTGGATCGTTTCCGTGGCCGGATTATCTTTCCGATTGCCAACCGTACAGGCAAGGTAATCGCATTCGCCGGAAGAATACTTGGAGAGGGTCAACCTAAGTATTTAAATTCTCCGGAGAGTAGATTGTTTAACAAAAGCCGGATATTGTACAATTTGCACCAGTCCAAAGCATCCATTCGCAAAACTCGACAAATCGTCCTGTTTGAAGGATACGGAGATGTCATCTCATCCTGGGAAGCGGGTGTGCATAACGGCGTAGCAACGATGGGAACGTCCTTGACGGAGGGTCATGTGGCACTGATGAAGAGCCTGGCTGATGAAATTATACTGTCTTACGACGGTGACCGGGCGGGACAAGCAGCAGCCATGAAGGCCATTCCGATGCTTGAAGGCAGCGGCCTGCGTGTAAAGATCGCCTTACTGCCAAGCGGGGTGGATCCGGATGAATTTATCTCCAAGCATGGAGGAGAAAGATTTAAAGATCAGGTTATTGATTCAGCAGTTTCATCCATAAAATTTAAGCTTATATATCTGAAAAAAAACCATATACTCCTAGAGGAAGATGGCAAAATCGCCTATGTCAAGGAAGCCTTAGAAGTTATTGCTTCACTGCATTCCTCAACAGAGCGAGAGGTTTATCTGAAGGAAATCGCTGCTGAACTCGAACTTTCATATGATAGTTTGAAGCAGGATTGTAATTTACTTAGGGCATCGATGCAAAAAAACATCCCTGAAGGGGATAATAACGACAAAAGGTGGAATAATGGTAGGCATAAAAAAGGGCAGGTGCAGACACCGACCTTACTACCCGCTTATCATGTCGCGGAACGGCGTCTATTGTCCTTTATGATTCAGGACCCGGAAGCCGCCACGTATGTGGGCGAACGCCTCGGAGAAGATTTCAACATCGTTGATCATGCGGCAATTGCTGCTTATCTATATGCCTATTACGCGCAAGGCAAACCACCCGGCATTAGTCGGTTTCTATCATCACTTCAGGATGATCGTCTGGAGAAAACTGCGACATCAATATCCATGATGGATACCCCTCCGGACTGGAATATGCAGGTTCTAGATGATTGTATCCGTGAAGTGCGGAAATACCCACTGCAACGCAAAATGGAACAGAAGCGTGAAGAGATGATTCAGGCTGAAAAGTCAGGTGACTTTTTGCGTGCGGCACAAATAGCAAGTGAGATTATAGCCCTAGAGAGACAATGACATGTTGACAGGATGTACCTAGGGAGGAGGGAGTCGAATTATGGCGAACGATCAGCATACTGAATTGGAAGCAGAATTTACTTTGGATCAGGTGAAGGATCAGCTCATTGAGCAAGGTAAGAAAAGATCATCATTAAATTACAAAGATATTATGGAGAAATTATCGCCGTTTGATCAAGACCCCGAGCAAATGGAGGAGTTCTACGAGCAACTCAGTGATTTGGGAATTGAGGTTGTAAACGAGAACGATGAAGAGGTTAACAGCCTCCGACCAAGTGAGGATAATGAGGATAAAGACAGCGATGATTTCAGCTTTGATGACGATCTGTCACTGCCACCAGGGATCAAGATTAATGACCCTGTCCGTATGTATCTAAAAGAAATCGGACGCGTTCCTTTGTTGTCGGCTGACGATGAAGTTGAGCTTGCTATGCGAATTAAGAATGGCGATGAAGAAGCTAAACGCCGTCTTGCAGAAGCGAACCTGCGTCTCGTAGTAAGTATCGCGAAACGTTATGTCGGACGCGGTATGCTGTTCCTGGATCTGATTCAGGAAGGTAATATGGGTCTGATCAAAGCAGTAGAGAAATTTGACCATAACAAGGGATTCAAATTTAGTACGTATGCTACTTGGTGGATTCGCCAGGCCATCACTCGTGCGATTGCGGATCAGGCGCGTACCATTCGTATTCCTGTACACATGGTGGAAACGATTAACAAGCTGATTCGGGTTTCTCGCCAATTGCTGCAAGAACTGGGACGCGAACCTTCCCCAGAGGAAATTGCGGCTGAGATGGAACTGACGGTTGAGAAAGTTAGAGAGATCATGAAGATTGCCCAAGAACCTGTATCCTTGGAAACACCAATTGGTGAAGAAGATGACTCTCATCTAGGAGACTTCATTGAGGATCAGGAAGCATTGGCTCCTGCGGATGCAGCGGCTTATGAACTCCTGAAGGAACAGCTGGAGGATGTGCTGGACACGCTCACGGAGCGTGAAGAGAATGTACTTCGTCTGCGTTTTGGCCTTGATGATGGACGGACAAGAACGCTTGAAGAAGTCGGCAAGGTGTTTGGTGTTACCCGGGAACGGATCCGCCAGATCGAAGCCAAGGCATTGCGCAAACTTCGTCACCCTAGCCGCAGTAAACGGCTTAAGGATTTCCTTGAATAGTATTTCATGAACTGGACCTTCTGCTGCTCAGTGGCAGGAGGTTCTTTTATTTGAATTTACGCTGGTAAAAAATGTGTTGACCTTGTGTACCTGGAAAGAAGGATGAGCCAGTGAATTTGGAAAAACGCGACATCATTATAAAAGAGATTCAGTATTGGAGAAAAAGCCGGTTGCTGCCAGAGCAGTATTGCGATTTCTTAACCAATCTGTATGACGATGAGGATGCGAATAAGGATAACAATCCAATTTCGCTGAGAAATTTACAGCAGGGAAGCATCAAAATTTGGCTGTTTTCTTTTGGAATTATTTCCTTGATTTTCTTGATTAGTCTTTATTTTAGCGTTTTTCCCTGGCCTTTGCAACTTGCAACCGCACTATCTGTATTAATTATTTGTTATGGATACTCCGCCGTTTATAAGGACCGGAACAATGTTATCAGTCTTATCCTAGCGGGGCTGGGCAGTGTTTTAACGCTTGGTTTTGGGCTATGGCTGATTGATTTGCATGATCTGGATCCTCAGCTCTGGAGGCCTATTCTAATTGGGTGCTGCGGCTTGTTATGGTGTATTTTGGGATTTTTACTCCGGATAGGTTTGTTGCAGTACTGTGGTTTTGCTTTTTGGGCATTACTGTATGCAGGGTTCTTCGGTGGAAGAAGCCCGGAGGCCTCTATATTTGAACTGGAGTTCCTATGGCTGCCATTGTGTGTGCTGATGGTATGGTTAAGCTGGCTTTTGCATCATAAGGTAAGAGGTGTTGCCAGTGTTTATTTTGCAGTGGGAGTATCGCTTTGGATCATGCCAGAGCTTGACGCTCTTTTATTAAGACAGGATTATCCGCAGTGGATTTCATTGATGCTGATCCTAAAGATTGCAGCAGGGTTAGCTTTGTTGTTTGGGTTTCGAAAAAAATGGATAACGTGGGTGGCAACATGAACAATGTGAAATTATCAGATCGGCTTCAGCAATTGCTGGAGCAAATTCCGCAAGGAAGCAGATTAGCAGATATCGGTTCCGATCATGCCTTGCTTCCTGTGGCCGCTGTCGAAAGCGGTAAGGCTGTGTTTGCAATTGCAGGTGAAGTAAACCCGGGTCCCTTTGATGCTGCTTGTAAGGGCGTTGCAGAGGCTGGACTAGGGAAGGTGATCTCGGTGCGCCGTGGAGATGGCCTTGAGGTTCTGGAACCTGGTGAAGTCAATTGTATCACGATTGCTGGCATGGGAGGCGCATTAATTGCCGCGATTCTGGACCGGGGTCAAAGCCAGGGTAAGCTAAAAGAGGTTACAACCCTTTTGCTTCAACCGAATGTAGGCGAGGATATTTTGCGCCGCTGGTTATTAAATAATAAATGGGTACTCGTAGCTGAGAGAATTTTGGAAGAAGACGGGAAGCTATATGAAGTATTGACGGCTGTACCAGAAAATACGGAAGCTGGAATTACAAATGAAAGTGTATATCGTGAATTAACCTTGGGGGATTCCGCTAAAGTCCTTGGGCAAGAGGCCTTGCTTCAAATGGGACCATGGCTGCTTCAAGCACCAAATGCTGTGTTTTTTGCTAAGTGGCAGGGTGAGATTCAGAAATTGAAAGGCATTTTAACATCGTTGTCACGTTCAGAACTCGAATCTGCTGAGCATAAACGGAAACAGATTCAAGGTCAGATCAGGGAAATTACGGAGGTGCTACAATGTTTGCCAAGGGACAAACAGTAATTCAGTATATGGAGCAACTGGCTCCTAAGCATTTAGCTGAGGATTGGGATAAAATTGGTCTTCAACTGGGCACGCTGCAAAAAGAAATCACTAATGTATTAGTTGCTTTAGATGTGAATGATGAGGTAGTTGAAGAAGCGATTCGTCTAGGCTGCAATTTGATTATTGCGCATCATGCGATTATTTTCCGTCCATTGCAAGGAATCCAGACAGACACACCGGCGGGCAAAATGTATGAAAAATTAATTAAGAATGACATTGCGGTGTACATCAGCCACACGAATCTGGATGTCACCGAAGGTGGAATGAATGATTGGATGGCTGAAGCTCTTGGCATAGAAAACGGAGTACCCATCAAAGACATTCACTCCGAGCAATTATCAAAGCTGGTAGTATTTGTGCCGAAGGATCATCATCAGAAGGTTCTGGATGCTATTCTGAATGCTGGAGCAGGGGCAATTGGCAACTATAGTCATTGCAGCTTCAATATCGAGGGATACGGTACTTTTATTCCAGGAGAAGGCACGGATCCTTATATCGGGGAAAAAGGTAAGATGGAACGTGCCGAGGAAATTCGTATTGAGACGATCGTCCCGCACTCCATCCGCAACAAAGTGGTGCAGGCTATGCTTAAGGCCCATCCTTATGAAGAGGTTGCCTATGATTTGTACTCAATGGATCTTAAAGGCCGCAGCTTAGGACTTGGGCGGGTAGGAAAGCTCAAAGAGCCTACAACCCTTGGACAATTCGTGGAGACGGTAAAAAAAGGCCTGAAGGTAGACCATGTACGGGTTGTTGGTGATTTGGACCGTCCGATTCGTAAAGCTGCCGTTCTCGGCGGCTCGGGTGGAAAGTATTATAACAGTGCTATTTTCCGCGGTGCGGATGTCCTGGTTACTGGGGATCTGGATTATCATACAGTTCAGGATGCTGCGCTCGCCGGAATCACTCTGATTGATCCGGGACATAATGCGGAGAAGATCATGAAAGAGAAAGTAGCGGAGTGGATGGCTGGAAAATTGGCCGAGCATAAGTATGATACAGATGTCCATGCTTCGCAGGTGAATACGGAGCCATTTAAGTTCCTATAAAATTGCCATTTAATAATGCTTGTGCCAGACATGTGATGTCTGTATAATATATAATGTTGTTCGGAAAGTTTGACAGACAATCGCCGGTGACGTGAAGACGTCACGGGAGGAAAGTCCGGGCTCCATAAGGCAGGATGCTGGATAACGTCCAGTCGGCGCGAGCTGAAGGATAGTGCCACAGAAATGGACCGCCGATGGCCGCCTTAGGGCGGCACAGGCAAGGATGGAACCGAGGTGTAAGAGACCCCGAGGAACGCTGGTGACTTCGTTCCTGGTAAACCCCATCTGGAGCAAGACCTAATGAGACGCAGCTGAATAAGCAGCCTTAGCCTGAGGCGCGTCTAGGTTGGTCGCTGGAGCTGTGCAGTAATGTATGGCCTAGATAGATGATTGTCGCTTATGGTGGGAGGGTAGTTCCCGATCGAACCACGACGAGCACAGAACCCGGCTTACGGCAAACTTTCCTAACTGCAACGTTATAATAACAACACCATACAAACGGCGACGTATCCCGGTAACCCGGCTTACGCCGCCTTTTTTGTTGCAAACAAATGCGGATAAGGCAAATATTTAAGCGGTGAATGCGTGAACATGCAGGGATTTGGATCGTGATATGCAGAAATTAGACTTTTTAGAAGCATTGCTAGCGGCTGATGGGCTGATGGCTGGTGGTTGATAGTTGATGGCTGGTGGGCTGATGGCTGGTGAGCTGATGAGCTGATGGCTGGTGGTAGATGAGCTGATGGCTGGTGGCTGATGAGCTGATGGCTGGTGGTAGATGGCTGATGGTTGATGAGCTGACGGATGATGGTTGATGAGCTGACGGCTGATGGTTGATGAGCTGATGGCTGATGGTAGATGGATGATGGTTGATGGTTGATGAGCTGATATGCTAACGGACCGAGATGCAGCTATTTGTGTATTTTATGCCTTTTTGGAGGAGTTTCGGACTGGAGAGCCGTTATTCGGCATAAACAGGGTGGATATCGGGCGTTTTGAATCCAATAGTGACTATGGAGTCCGATAGCAAACCAAATGAACGGAATTGATGCAAATAAGAGCGCTGGGGTCCGATACGAACCTCCCGAACTCCCGAACTCAGAACTCTAGAACTCCCGAACTCCAGAACTCAGAACTTCAGAATTCCGAACTCCCGAACTCCCGAACTCCATGGTTACTTTGACGCCAGAATTAGATTAGTAGCTAGCAAACTGTAACAATGCGGAGCCTGGCTAATCTTCTGCGGGAAGATTGGAGTTAGTAGCAAAATATCAATTGTAACCTCTGGCTGTAACTTCGCTGTGAAATCGGAGTTAGTTGAGTGGCAGATGAGTTGAGTAACTGGAGGATGTTTGGTGATGCGGAAAGCGAAATGTGGGAAATGGGATATATGACGTGCAAAGTGTAGAAATGCGAATGTGAAAATGCGAAACGAGATGTGCATAAATCGCTGAATGTGAAAATGCTAAATGAGTTGTACAGAAACGCTGAAATGTGAAAATGCGAAATGTGACGAGCAAAAATTGCTGAATGGGGAAATACGAAAATGGGATCGGGTAGAGAGGCTGAAATGTGGAATGCGATATGTGATGTGCAAAAACGCGGATTGTGGAAATGCGAAATGAGATGTGCAGGAACGCTGAAATGTGGAAATCAGAAATATGACGTATGAAAATTGCTGAATGTGAAATGTGAAGATACGAAATGAGCTGTGCAGAAACGCTGATTGTGAAAATGCGAAATGTGATTTGCAAAAACGCTAAAAGTAGAAATGCTAAATGTGATTTGCAGAAATGCGTAAAGGTCACATTCTGCAAATGCGCAAAAGTGAAAGCTCAGAAATCTGCTCACAAAAAACGGCTTCCCCGTCCAATAAAGGATGGAGAAGCCGTTTTATTTTGCCATCGTAGGTATTGATTACGAGCAGTTGTTTACGACCGAACGATGTTTTGATTTTGCTGCCATTGTACCAATGCTTTCTCTAGACGCTGGACAGCAACAGGAACTTGCTCTGGTGGCGTGTGTGTGAAGTTAAGGCGCATTTTGTTTTTGTGAGGCTCCGCTGAATAGAATACCTCTCCGGGTACGAACGCTACTCCGTTTTCCACTGCCAGCGGGAGTAATTCCTTAGTATTGATCTCTTCGGAAAGGGTAAGCCATAGGAACATGCCGCCTCTTGGCTCGAGGAAATGTGCTCCTTTCCAGTTATGTGATCTGAGTTCCGCGGACAGGAGCTTCATACGCGAATGATACTCTCTTGAGATGAGGCGGATATGCTGCTCAATATCAAAATGCAACAGCAGTTCATCTAAAGCACGCTGGTCGATGGTGCTGGAATGCAGATCGGCTGCTTGCTTTGCCTTGGCGATGGTCTTGATTAGTTCGGAATCGCCGATAATCCAGCCGGTGCGTAGGGCAGGGGCGACGATCTTGGAGAAGGTCCCTGTGTAGACTACACAATGATCCCTGCCGAAGCTTCTATCGATGGAGGCTAATGAGGGTGGATATAGAGTTTTATCTTCATCAAAGGTTATTTCTCCATAGGGATTGTCCTCTAGAATAAGAACACCGTAACGGCGGCAGATTTCAACCACCTTCTCGCGGCGTTCTTTACTCCAGGTTGCTCCAGACGGATTGTTGAAGGTCGGAACTGCGTATAGCAGTTTTGGCCGATGTATCCGAATCTGCTCTTCTAACTGATCCGGCAGAATGCCATGTTCATCATTTGGTATCGAATGAATAGCAGCCCGGTAAGAACCGAGCACTTGTAGTGCTGCCAGATAGGTGGGCGCTTCCACAAAAACTGCATCGCCGGGATCCAGCAATATTTTGCATAACAGATCTATAGCTTGCTGTGAGCCTGTAGTCAATACCATCTCAGAGGCTGTAACCGGGATGCCTTGCCGGGTAAGCCTTTCAGCGATTTTGTCACGTAGTGGAGTAAAACCCTCGGTAAGCCCATATTGAAGCGCTGAGGTGTCGCTGGAGAGCACACGATTATAGGCATCACGTACGGCCTCCAAGGGAAACAAATCCTCCCCAGGCAGCCCGCCTGCAAGTGAAATAATGTCATTGCCTTGTGTAACTTTTAGAATCTCCCGAACTGCTGATGATCCTAGATGATTGGCTGCCGTTGAGTATTTGATATCCATAAATTAGTTCTCCACCTTTCGATTTGATGCTATCATAATAGGAGTGCTGTATAACAGTAAAGCGTTGAATATAACAGTGGAGGTGAAGGGTTCATGCATATCGATTTGAATCGCAGCGGCAGCAAAACTCTGCCCCATCAAATTAGTGAAACCCTCAGTCAGCGGATCTCATCAGGACTGCTTCAGCAAGGTGTCCGGCTGCCCTCCGTTAGAAGTCTAGCTATAACCTTGAACGTGAGTCAGGTTACAGTAAGCAAGGCTTACGATATGCTTGAGAAACGAGGACTTATTTACTGCAGACAGGGTAAAGGGTGCTTTGTAGCCGATCCAACCCATAATAGACGTCAAGAAGAGGGTTGCTGGCAGGATTTATATGATGATTATTTGCCGCGGGCTCAGCTTTGGCGGAATTTTGATGTTTCAGAAGTGAAATATCCCTTTCATTTAGCCGCCATCCACAGTGAGCTGCTGCCACTTCAAGATATTGGTGACACCTATGCATCCTTGGTCAAAGAGCAACCGGAGCTTATGGCAATCTACGGGAATTTTCAGGGAGATCTTGAGCTGCGGAATGTCATGAGAGAACATTTGAAATCGCGTGGGATTTCACTCACTTCTTCCGATTTGATGATAACCAGCGGGACCCAGCAAGGCATTGATCTGGTGGCTCGTACATTTGTTGGTCCTGGAGATACAGTCTATCTTGAGGCGCCTAGCTATACTGGTGCTATTGATGTTTTTGCGGGACGAGGTGCAGAGATGATTTTTGTGCCTACGGATAGTGAAGGGATGCGAGTGGATGTTCTTACAAAAATGTGTGATCAAAGACCTCCAAAGCTAATTTATACCATCCCTACTTTTCAAAATCCAAGCGGCGTAACTATGAGCATCACAAGAAGACAACGACTGCTGGAATTAGCGCGCAGCTACCGTTGCCTTATTGTTGAGGATGACCCATTTAGTGATTTATATTTCCATGCACCACCACCTAGGGCGATTAAATCAATGGATCCCGATGGACATGTAGTCTATATGAAAAGCTTTAGCAAAGTACTTGCACCTGGTTGCCGAATCGCCTGTGTGGCTGCAGAAGGAAATATTCTGTCCCGGCTGATCGCCGCTAAATCTGCGAGTGATCTAGGAAGTCCCTTGCTGACACAGAAGGCCGTATTACCCTTCATCGCTGAAAAATACGACGCCTACGCAGCACAGCTACGAATTACACTCCGTGGTCGTATGGAAAAGGCGGCGAAGCTTCTGAAGCTGTACGCGCCGCCTGGAGTGAACTATATTCTACCAGAGGGAGGACTTAATCTCTGGCTGGAGCTGCCCCCTTCTCCTGATATCGCAAGCCTGCATGACTTGGCGGAGCAGGAGAGCATTTCTTTTTTACCCGGTGATGTCTGTTACTCTGCGGAAACGCCTTCCCGCCACATCCGTCTTTGCTATTCGCAAATGAATGAACCGGAAATGGAGGAAGGGTTACAGCGGTTTCTGCGCTTACTTGGCCGGTTTTTGCAATGACACGGTTATGGGGTGTTATTTGTTCTTTGTTTTAATTGATTCATTTGCTGGCGTACATGTTGAGGAAAAAGCTGCAATGGAACTTGATTGCCGCTTGCCGCTTGTAGCGTTTTATAAATATCGACCTGACCCCAGCCAAAGTATTTATCATGGCCGGAAGTTCCCAGATCAACAGCGTTTTTGGTCATAAGGTCCATAACTTCCTTATTCGTCAGATTAGGATTCAGTGAACGTACCAGACCCGCCAGCGCAGCGACATGGGGACTGGCCATCGACGTGCCGGATAAAGCGGCATACTGGCTGTCCGGATAGGTGCTTGCGATGCTTTCTCCGGGTGCAGCGACATCAATATAATCGCCGTAGTTGGAGAAGGAGGCTTTTTCCCCTGAGGCATTTGTAGCAGCCACTGCAATCACTTCGGGATAAGCTGCAGGGTATCCAGGCCGTTCTGTATTATCATTGCCTGCTGCAGACACAAGCACGATGTCCCGGTCATAGGCGTATTTAATCGCATCATGGAGGAACTGCGAGTCGGCATAATTCCCTAAACTTAAGTTAATAACCTTTGCGCCATTGTCAGCTGCCCATATGATACCTTCTGCTACGGAATAAGTCGTTCCGGCACCTGAGTTATCTAGCGCTTTTACAGGGAGGATCTTATTGTACCAGCTGATGCCAGCTACACCTTCCCCGTTGTTAACAAGTGCGCCAATGATTCCAGATACATGTGTACCGTGACCTACATCATCCTCGGGTGTGGAACCATTGGTAATGGCATTGTAACCAGTCAAAAGCTTACCTTGTAAATCAGGATGATTAATCTGTACTCCCGTATCGACTACGGCTACAACCACTTCTTTGCTGCCTTTGGAAAGATTCCAACCTAGCTCAGTTTCAATCGCCGGGAGGTTCCATTGGTAAGTGGAGAATAACATGTCGTTAGGCGTGACAGTTCCTTCAGCGTTTTTAGTGATGGTATCATTGGTTAAATACATATAGTGAGGTTCCGTATACTCGGGATGCCATTTGTTGGTGAAATAGGATTTCAGCTGATAATAGGTCATCTTCTCAGAGCGAAAGATATAGGCATATCCCAGCTTGCGTGGCTGCTTGCAGTGGATATCGGCGGTTATCGTCTGGAGCTGTCCCTGAGTCGGAGCATTTCCCTTAAAACGGACTACAATTTCATTCTCATAAAAATGGCTGGCATTTTCGTTATCATGGCCGGTCTTGACTGTAATGTCCTTTAAGTTATCGGTATGGACTGATTCCACATGGTATTTGCCTTCCTTAGGATACGGAATGAGACGCAGGTTCTTCAGCTGATGGTCTGCCACACGCCCAAGCACCTTTTGGTTAATAAGAGCAATAATCCCTACATTTTTCTGTTTGTTCCGCTGAGCGATAAAGTAATATTTTTCTTTACCGATTGTAAACGTTGGAGATTCATAGGATTGATGACCGTGGATTGCTGTTTTTGCCGTATTGAGATATTTTAGAAGCTGTTTGTTCTCCTGTTCGGTTCCTTTTGGAAAAGACGATTTAAAGGTCTCAGTCTTTTGTGTGCGGAAATCGATCCACATCAGCATGGAGATAAACCCGTGGTCTTGCTGCAATCGTTTCGCATACACTGATTTATCATGAATCGAAGACATCCCGTCTGTTTCAGACAGGAGTTTAGTTAAATGTCTACTGACATCGACTCTGTTCAGATGATCTGTCGCCTCCACATCCTGGCTTAAGGAGGTTTTCTTTAATGTTTTTTCCTGAGAGGGATTTGGAGGTGAATGCAAAGCTGAAGTTGGAGCCGGATTCTGAACAGCGACTTTTGCGGCCTCTCTGGTCGTCCCATTAGTGGCAGGGCGCAGGGCAAAGGTAAGTAACCCAACTGTAAAAGCTGCTGTAACCAAACCTGCAACTGTTAGATTTTTTCGTGACATGATTTCCGCTCCTCTATGCAATGTAATGTCTATAGGTTTAGAAGAGAGCGTATCTTTTATGCATCTTAGAAAAGGATACCTTCCTAACGTTTTTTATGATAATATCAGAGAGAATAAGTATCTCGAATTGTCTTCTTGATTTTGTAAGAGATACCTCATTAGATGTTGTTCTTAATAATTGTTTAGAAGGTTAGACTTCTCTGTGTTCACATCCTGATATTGCAAGAATAAAGAGATACGTCTTTAGGGCGGTTTCTTTCAGAGGATTAACTTTATTGACTACAAGAGCAGGGAATAATAAGGAGGAGCAACCGCTATGTCAGCAGCCAATGTGCAGAAATTATGTGAATCGACGAGAGATAAACTTAAAGTGGTAATCGACAAAATGGAAGTATTTCTAAATGAGCATGCATTGCCTCAGCTTGTAGTTGAGGGAGATGAGGAAACTGTACAATTTTACCAAGGTTTTCTGTCCGATCTTCGTCACCTATTAGTGTTCTCGGAAATGTCATATGAGAAATTAGGCGTTGCGCTGCGTCGTGCGACATTCGATGAATCTTTTGCACAGAAAGCGCTTTATAATGTATATCACTATGGCGTGAACAACTTCTTTTATCCGAAAAATGAAAGCTATTCTGAAGATGGCCGTTACGCTTATACTGGTCAGGATGCAATCCGTTTCCGCAAAAAGCCAGTACGTCCCGCACGTGATATCATCCTAGAAATCACCAAAACGTATGAAGATCTTCGCGATGATCTCATTTATTATGAGAACGACTATTTGACCGAGAAACGTATGCAAAATCAGGTTTAACTTCTAAATAGTGATCTAAAGGGATCAGCACTTTGTCATTTTGTAATGACGATGAGCTGGTCCTTTTTTGCGTGGATTAAAAGCCCTGTCTCGATACATCAACTGGAAACCACTCTGTCGAATAGCGGGTAAATGGAGCGGACATAATGAAGCCGAGGTGATAATTATGTCGAGTGAAAAACCACTAGTAAAATGTAGCGTGAGCAATTGTCATTATTGGGGCGAGCATAATTTATGCCGGGCTGAAGAAATTGTCATCGAGATCGATAAGCACGTAGGCAATGGTTATAAGGAAGAATATGCTGAAGAAATGACAAATGAAGGTCACCGCGATCATGCCAGTACATCATCTGCAACATGTTGTCTGACGTTTAAGCCGAACGCTTAGGAGGCCGCCAGAATGGACACAGAAAAGGATAATGAATCAAGCTCATCACGGGAACAATCCGGTCCGAGAAAAGTCATTCTTCGTCCGCGGAGAGTGGACTATCCTCGGCGGGACAGAGAGCATCGCGAAGAATACGCTGCTGAGGTAAATCCGGTTCCAATGCAGGTTCGGGATGCCCCGCGGATAGTGGAAGAACGCAAGGACAGTGAAGCGGAATATAGTGGAAGCCGGGTAATGGGGTATGTTGGACTGGGGATGGGGATCGCCTCATTGTTCATCTGGTCCTTTATTCTCGGACCCATCGCTGCCGTAGTTGGTTATTATTCCTATGTCAAAGAGCAAAAAACGCTTGGGGCATGGGCGATGGGCTTAGGGATTGTTGCGACACTAAGTTACTTCGTGATGATTCCCTTTGCGCGCTAAAAAGAACTGAATGGCTTTGATCTAAACAGGCTTTTAGACCTAAATATCAGGGTCTGAAGTCTGTTTTTTCATTCCAACATATAGCAATAATCTCAGATAAAATGTAAGATTAAGCCGTAATTCATCGAAATTTCAACGCGAAACCTTATATATGATTCGAGTAGGACAAAAAAGGAGTGCGCCAGCATGCAGATCAATCCCGCTGTAACCGACGGGTTAGGGCAGCTTAAATGGATCAACCTTAAGGCTACAACCGAAAAAACTAGCTCCGCGAATGGAAATGAACGGTCAACGGGAGTTTCAGCTTCTGGATTTGCGACAATGCTTCAGGCAATGTCAACGAGTAGTGAAAGTTCAAGCTATTTGACTTCTCTCCCGGATGCAACTTCAGTCAGCAGCTTGTTATGGCAGCAGATAGGTGGGACAACAGAAACCTTCAATAACATAATTTCCGGGGAAATAACGGGTTCCACACCTACGAGCTATGATGATCTCATCCAGAAGGCGAGTGCTAAATATGGCGTGCCGATTGATCTGATCAAAGCAGTGATTGATACTGAATCTTCGTTTAATCCTAATGTGGTCTCTTCGGCAGGGGCTAAAGGTTTAATGCAGCTTATGGATGGGACCGCGAGCGGCTTAGGGGTTACTGATTCGTTCGATCCGGCGCAAAACATTGATGGCGGCGTACGTTATTTATCTTATCAACTGAAACGCTTTGGCGGAGAGGAAAAGATGGCACTTGCAGCGTACAACGCAGGGCCGGGACGGGTAACAGATCTGGGAGTAACCAATGATCAGGAATTATTGGAGAAACTTAGCCTGCTTCCAAAAGAGACACAATCTTATATCTTTAAAATAGAACGCGCTCGCGCTCAATACGCGGTATAATAAAAAGGATCAAACGGGAAACACCGTTTGATCCTTTTTCGATAATAAGTTCACTCAACGAAGTAAAGGAGACATTTGACATATGCTTTACTGGGATTATGCCGCCGCTACACCGCCCTATGAAGAAGTGGTGCAGACGATGGAACAAATTATGAAGCTGCATTATGCGAACCCTTCCTCTTTGCACCGTGCGGGCAGTGAAGCGGGTAAGCTGATCAGACGGTCGCGTGAAGTATGTGCTGCTGCTTTATCTGTACAACCGCAGGAGATTCTATTTACTTCTGGTGCAACGGAAAGCAATAATTTGGCGATAAAAGGCGCTGCTCTGCAATATCAGACTAGAGGCCGTCATTTGGTAACTACAGAAATAGAGCATCCCTCTGTATATGAGAGTTTCCTGCAATTGCAGCGAATGGGCTGGGAGGTTACTTTTGTAGCACCCGATAGCACTGGCGTTGTTGATCCTGAGCGCGTAGCTGCTGCTGTCCGGCGCGACACAGTGCTTGTTAGTGTGATGCATGTCAATAACGAGATTGGAACGATACAACCGCTTAAAGAGATGGGGAAGCTGATTAAAGCTGTGAATCCGCGAACCTTATTTCATGTAGATGGTGTTCAGGGATATGGTAAACTTGCAGTTGACTTAAAGGAATGGCAGGTGGATCTTTATAGCCTGTCTCCTCATAAGCTTCGAGGCCCACGTGGAGTGGGATTACTGTATATCAAAGAGGGAATTAAGCTATTCCCATTGCTTACAGGGGGCTCTCATGAAGAAGGACAACGCGCTGGAACTGAAAATGTACCTGCGATTGTCGCATCCTCCAAAGCTATCCGCATGAGTGGTGAGCAGCGCGAAACCTTCGTTGCCCAGTTGGTTCCACTCCGAGATCGATTATTACGCTTCTTGCGCACCGTTCCTGAATTTGTTATAAACAGCAGAGAGGATGGAGCTCCCCATATTGTGCATTTCTCTTACCCTGGCATGAAGGGAGAGGTATTCGCCCGCAAGCTAGAGGAACTGGGGATGGCTGTCTCCACCCGTTCGGCCTGCTCCTCACGACTGGCTGAGCCTAGTCGTGTATTATTGTCTATGGGTAAAGATGTCTCCAGTGCTTCAGGTGGGATTCGTATTAGCCTTGGCGACAGTCATACAGATGAGGATGTCGCTGCGCTTGAGCAAGCATTAACCACTGCGGTACAAGCTTTAAAGATTGCTGAAGGAGGAATGAAGTAACAAATGAGCATGATGAACAAGGAATCTGCAGAAGGCAGAGCCCATAGTATAGAATACGCTGATATGCTGCTCCTGCGTTTTGGAGAGTTTACTTTAAAGGGCAAAAATCGTACCCGATTTGAAAAAACCGTACTGCGTCATGTGAAGGAATTGATTAAGCCTTATCCAAACGTAGTTCTGAGCAAGGAATTCGGAAGAATTTACGTGGAATTGAACGGGGAATCTGCGATTGAATTGGTACAAGCACTGAAGAATGTATTTGGCATTGCTTCAGTTAGTCCAGTGAAGGTTTCTAAGTCAGAGCTTGAGGATATTGTAGCGGTCAGCCGTCAATTTTTGGAGATAATCGCGCCTGCTCCGGGCACCAGATTTAAGGTTAATGCTCGGCGGGTATGGAAAGAGTTCCCTTACGGCTCCATTGAGATGAATAAACGGATCGCGACACCACTATTGCAAGGATATCCTGGCCTCACCGTAGACGTTAAATCGCCTGAATTAGAGCTGAGGGTCGAAATTCGTCAGGGACATACTTATATTTTCTGTGAAAATATTGCCGGTGTAGGTGGATTTCCATTAGGCACTAACGGAAAAGCGATGTTATTGCTGTCCGGTGGCATTGATAGTCCCGTAGCAGGCTGGTCATCCATGCGGCGCGGACTTGAAGTGGAGTGCGTGCACTTCTACAGTTATCCTTATACAAGCGAGCTTGCTAGACAAAAAGTTGTGGATCTTGCGCGGGTATTGTCACGTTATGCGGGTGTAATCAAGCTGCATCTGGTACCCTTTACTGAAGTGCAGACTTCCTTTACCGGCATCGGCCAGGATAATCTGATTATTACACTGATGCGGCGGGCAATGCTGAGAATTACTACCCAGCTTGCTGAGCGGGAAGGTGCATTGGCGATTGTAACCGGGGATAGTCTGGGACAAGTCGCTAGCCAGACCTTGCCAAGCATGAACGTGATTGGCCGTGCGACAACCCTCCCCCTTTTGCGTCCGCTGGTAATGATGGACAAAAGTGATATCGTGGACCTGTCGAAGAACATCGGTACCTATGATTTGTCCATCCTTCCTTATGAGGATTGCTGTACTTTATTTGTTCCAAAATCACCTACAACAAATCCGAATTTACGGATTGTGGATAAGATAGAGGCTACGCTTCCGGGATATTCTGAACTTCTGGAAGCGGCGATTGAAGCCACAGAGACCGTGTTAATCACTCCCTATGGAGATGAGAAGCCTAGTGATGTTGTAAGTGTCGAGGCTGGTTTACAGGAAGAATGGTTCTAAAGTAATAAACCAAAAAACTGCCTTGAAGCGTAGTGAAATCTACGTTCTGAGGCAGTTTTTTTGTGGTTTAGACGAATGTGCCCTCCTGAGGCTCTTCTGGTTTTGATTGGCGTTTCCAATGTCCCGCTGCCAAGATACCTATAATGATCACGATTATAAACAGATATTTGAGCAGCGGATGATGATTAAAAAATGGCGCAAGCTGATGTTCATCCGTAATCATACTTGAAGCAGTAAAACCTAAGACAGCAGAACCAATATAAATGATCCATGGATATTTGTTGATTAATTTAATAAAAAGGGTACTTCCCCACACAACGATGGGAACACTGATCAGCAGTCCTATGATAACCAGTGAGATATTATGCTTGGCAGCTCCGGCAATGGCGATCACATTATCAAGGCCCATGGCAGCATCAGCTAAAATGATTGTCCCTACAGCGGACCACAAGCTTTGACCTGCCTTGATATCTGTTGAAGTGTTCTCACTGGTTAACAGCTTATAGGCAATCAGAATGAGTAAAATCCCTCCGGCAAGCAGTAACCAGGGGATTTTCAACAGCCATACGACCAGAATCGTTGCGAAGATCCGCAACACTACAGCACCTGCTGTTCCAAATACGATAGCCTTCTTTTGCGTGTCTGACGGTAAATTACGCGCCGCAAGACCGATCACAATGGCATTATCTCCCGCCAAAATAAGATCTAGAAAAATAATGTTGAGCAGCGATAATATAAACTCCCAGATGGATGTATTCAAAGCGAAGTCACTCCCAAGTTTGTTAGATTGAGCTTCAAAATATGCTTAGTTTTGTATACGCAAAAAAAGGAGCCAACATGCGTTCACGCTCAAAAAAAGTTGGACAGGAAGCATAGCTTGTCATTTCCGAACATACAAGTAGTTACATGTGACTCGGGGAGGTAAGTGCGAATGGATTCATTATTGCTCCTTGGTGAAATATTGATGATTAATCTGGTGCTGAGCGGAGATAATGCAATGGTTATTGCAATGGCCAGCAAGGATCTTTCGGCGAAGCACCGAAAGACTGCAGTATGGTGGGGCTCAGCAGGCGCAGTTGTTCTGCGGTGTTTGCTTACTTTTGTTGCGGTATTGCTATTAAAAATCCCTTATATTCAGGCTGGAGGGGGAATGCTGCTGCTATGGATAGCGTTCAAGCTGCTTTTGGAGGAAGAGGAGGATCTCAGAGTAAGGGAATCATCCTCAGTCTGGAAAGCAATCCGAACGATTCTTGTAGCAGACTTCATTATGAGCCTGGATAATGTACTAGCCATTGCAGGAGTAGCTAAAGGAGATTTGGCTTTAATTGTCATCGGGATTGCTCTTAGCATTCCGATAGTAGTGTGGGGAAGCGGCATTATTGTCGGCTGGCTGCACCGGTTTCCAGTGCTCGTATTTATCGGTGCTTATATATTGGCGTTTACAGCAGGGGATATGTTGCTTCAGGATGCAAAATTAGGGACGATGCTCTCCTTTTTGTTCCCTTCCTCACATTCCTATTTGCCCATTGCCTTAGGAATATTAGTTGTCGTTACGGGAGCAATAAAACGCAGAAAAACATCTGCAGGTTAATAAATTGCAATAAAAGGCAATACTAAACGGACATCTCCATAAATTGGAATTGTCCGTTTTTTTTGCGTGATCAGAAGCGCTTATAGACACTGATTAATCACAGGGAGTGATGGCATTTTGTGTATGTTTCGGATAATATATGAGTAAGAATCCTGTCGCTTTCAGGCTATAAGGTGACGAGGAAATGAGGTAGACGTGAAATTGAAGGGATGGGTGAAGGATGTCTTCAAAGAAAGATATACAGCTAGGAATTTTTATTGTTGCTGCTGGCATCGTGATTTTATTAGGTAAGCTGGGCGTCTTCGGATTTTTGGGGCGCGCGCTTTGGCCTCTAGTGATTTTAATTCCAGGAATAGTACTACACATGTTATTTTTCAGCCGTCGTGCTTCGGCCTCGGTATTGGTTCCTGCCGGGATATTAACGGTGTATGGTTTGTTGTTTGGCCTCTGCAATATTTGGGGATGGGGGCTTATGAGAAACTTATGGCCTGTGCTGTTGCTTGGTCTTGCCGTGGGCTTGTATGAATACTCCATCTATGAACCTAGACGGACGGGTGGCCTGTCAGCAATTGCTGTAACATTAGGCTTACTAAGCCTTGCGCTTTGTATTTTCAGCCTTATGGGCACCGGCGCGATATACCTGATCGGGATTGTATTAATAGCTGTAGGAATTTGGCTGATTACCGGTCGAGGCAGAGCACGTGGCCGGAATAGATGGTATCGAAGCTAATTGCTGTAGGATCTTGTGAAAAAAAACGGAAATTGGTAACTGTTTTTTCATAAAAAGACTTGCTTTTCATGGTACTTTCACTATAATATTAATGTTATGTTGAAGCGTCGGCTTTCTGCCTGGCGCTTCTTTTGTGAGACTGCCGTGACATGCTATGAATTTTAACAGTTTTAATTTGATAAATGAGAGGATTTGGATACAAATCATGCATTCAAGAAAAGATATTCGCAACATTGCGATCATTGCCCACGTTGACCATGGCAAAACAACACTCGTCGATCAGCTCCTTCAACAATCGGGGATCTTCAGCGCCCATGAGCACTTGCAAGAACGTGCTATGGACTCTAATGATATCGAACGGGAACGTGGAATTACAATCCTAGCTAAAAATACAGCAATTACTTATAAAGAGTTTTTGATCAACATTGTGGATACACCTGGACATGCTGACTTTGGTGGCGAAGTAGAACGGATCATGAAAATGGTTGACGGTGTATTGCTGGTTGTTGATGCTTATGAAGGCTGCATGCCGCAAACGAAATTCGTTCTGCGTAAAGCATTGGAACAAAAACTTACACCGATCGTTGTCGTGAACAAGATTGACCGTCCAGCTGCTCGTCCTAAGGAAGTTATTGATGAAGTGCTCGATTTGTTCATCGAACTTGAAGCAAATGACGAACAATTGGAATTCCCTGTTGTTTATGCATCTGCTCTTAATGGTACATCAAGCATGGTTCCTGAGAAACAAGATGAAACGATGCTTTCGCTCTACGAAACCATTGTTGAACATATTCCAGCTCCAACCGAAAGTGTTGAAGAACCGCTTCAATTCCTCGTAACGTTGATGGATTATAACGAATACTTGGGTCGTATTGCGATTGGACGTGTTAACCGCGGTGTGATCAAACAAGGTCAATCTGTAACAGTTATTATGCGTGATGGTAAGAGCAAAACTGCACGTATCGAGAAATTGTTCGGCTTCCAAGGTTTGAAACGTATTGAAACAGAGCAAGCGGGCGCAGGGGATATCGTTGCTATTGCAGGGATCAAGGACATCAACATTGGTGAGACCATTGCTGATCCTGCAAACCCTGAAGCACTTCCGGTTCTGAAGATTGACGAACCAACCATGCAAATGACATTCCTAGTGAATAACAGTCCTTTTGCTGGTAAAGAAGGTAAATGGGTAACTTCCCGTAAACTACGTGAGCGTCTATTTAAAGAACTTGAAACAGACGTGAGTTTGCGTGTGGAAGAAACTGATAGTCCTGATGCATTTATCGTTTCTGGACGCGGTGAGCTTCACCTTGGTATTCTGATCGAGAATATGCGTCGTGAAGGTTATGAAATGCAAGTTTCTAAACCACAAGTAATCATTAAAGAAATCGACGGTGTCAAAATGGAGCCGCTTGAGCGTCTAATGATTGATATTCCAGAAGAGAGCATGGGTTCTGTTATGGAGAGTCTGGGTACTCGTAAAGCCGAAATGGTCAATATGATTAACAACGGTACGGGTCAAGTACGTCTGGAGTTCCTGATTCCTGCACGTGGATTGATTGGTTACAACACTTACTTCTTGACATTGACACGCGGTTACGGCGTTATGAACCATGCTTTTGACAGCTACGCTCCACTGGTTGCTGGTCAAGTTGGCGGACGTCATCAAGGTGTGCTTGTAGCAAGTGAGACTGGATCAACAACTCAATATGGAATCGTGGGTGTTGAGGATCGTGGTATTCTCTTCTTGGATGCAGGTACAGAAATTTATGAAGGTATGATCGTAGGCGAGCATACCCGTGATAACGATATTATCGTTAACATCTGTAAGGAAAAAGCACTTACCAACATGCGTACCTCAGGCAAAGATGATACTGTAAAAATGAAGACACCACGCACCTTCTCTTTGGAAGGCGCACTTGAATATTTGAACGATGATGAATATTGTGAAATTACACCTAAATCCATTCGTTTGCGTAAAAAGATTCTGAACAAAGGCGAACGCGAACGTGTAGAGAAACAACGTAAAACAGCACAAGCCAACGCGTAAACACATGCTTATGAATAAGACCGCCGGATTATTGCATCCGGCGGCTTTTTTTAATATAAGAAACAAAAAATTCCCCTACTGATGATATAATGTAAACGTATCTTAAATTTGGGAGGAGTGCGGTTATCTATGCAGGTGTGGTTCGCTGAGCATCCAATCGTCGCTTATATTGTTATCTTTATATTGCTTACTTTTGTTTATAATCAAGTCTTTCGTGTGAATCAAAAGTTATCGATTGGCAAGGAAATCATGCTCTACATAATGATGGCGGTTGGCTCTGGCATGCTCCTCATTTTCCAACATGATAAGCTTCCGATTATCCAATGTCTGTTGGTTGCTGTCGGATTAATGCTGATGGTACGGATACGTTATATAGTAGAAGCTCGACAGAAGAGAAAGGCTGCGGCAGCAGCGAAGAGATCGTAATCGCAACTTTTGTACCTTAAGGATCGTCTAATTAATGTAGCAATTCTAATTCTAAATGAAATGAAAAGGACTTTATTCTATTATGAGTACAAGAAACAGCGGTTTACCTCCAAGAGCAAACGGGCAACAACCTACTAATAGAAAACAGCCTGTGAAGGGTGTTTCTAAGAAAAAAACGAAAAAGAAAGTGAAAAAGAGAGGTTTTTTTGGCAGATTAGTTAGAGTATTGTTAACTTTGCTAATTATTGCGATCCTCGGCGTGCTGGGTTATGGCGGTTATCTGTATTGGAAGCTTGAGCATGGCGTATTTAATGCAGGGGTTGAGGGTACGGTTGCTCCAGGGCATTCCGCTTCAGAAAAACCACTGACGATGCTTATACTGGGAACGGATAACAGACCTAAACACGAGTCTTATTTGACTGACGTGATCATGGTTGCAGCACTTAATCCTAAGACTAAATCAGCGACTATTGTTTCGCTTCCTCGTGATACCTATGTGGAGCTAAGCGGCTATAAGAAGACGAAAATTAATGAATTTTATGCTCGCTTCAAGGGTAAGGAGAAATCCTCTGGTCTACTGGCTGAAGATGAGATGAAGACGATGATGGGTAAGTATTTGGATATTGATGTAGATTATACAACGATTCTTGATTTTCAGGGCTTCCGTGATGTAGTGGACGAGCTTGGGGGAGTCGAAGTAAATATTAGTGAAAATATGTGTTATACAGACACTGTGGATGGCACGAATATCAATCTGAATAAGGGTCCGGCAGAGCTGGATGGAAAAAATGCACTGGACTATGTGCGTTATCGTAAATCCAATTGCAAGCCTAAGACCAACGCATCAGATGATTTTGATCGCAACAAACGCCAGAACGAAGTTCTGAACAGTCTGGTGGATCAGATGCAATCGCTTGGTGGCGTATTAAAAATCGGCAAGGTGCTTGATGCAGTGGACAGTAACATGAAGACAGATATCGAAAATTCGCAAATCAAAGATATGATTGCGACGTATTGGAAGATTTCCAAAGAGAATATCGAATTCAAGCCGGTTACTGGAACGTGGCGAAGTCCATATGTATATATTAATGATGAGGAGTTTGAGGCCGCTAAGAAAAGCTTGCAGGATCGGATTGCAGGAATTTCCACGGGAGATGATTCGACAGCTGCTGAGACGCCTTGAGGACCTTAATATCTTCCATAGCTAAAATTGAATGCAAGTTTCAGCCTGTGCTATAATATAATAAATCGAATGAATTAACGTCGCATAGGGGGCCAGTACTTATGTCCGAAGCCGTTGCTCAGCTGAATGAAACTTTGCTATCGATGCTGCAATCGGAAACCTTTGTTCTTCTAAACACAGTTGATGCGGAGACAGGCGGTCCTACATCCACAGCTATTTCGTGGCTTTATGCTGTTAGTCCTAGTACTGTGCGTTTGGCTATTGATCATCGTTCAAGACTTGTGAATAATATGAAGGTTAATCCATTAATAACTATAACTGTGTTTGGTGAAGGAACTGTCTATGCCATTAACGGTAGTGCTGCTGTAAGGCAGGACCCGCTAGAAGATGTTCCTTTTAAGATGTGCTGTTTTGATGTTGAAATTCAAGCGGTCCGCAACGCGCTTTTTTACGGCGCGCAGCTGGACTCCGCCCCAAGATATGCGAAAGTTTATGATGGACGTGCCGCTGAGAAGTTGGACGGACAAGTATTTGCTGCCATGAAAAAAGCCTAGTGAAAATATCACTGGGCTTTTTTTGAACTCAAAGAACATCTTTTGTTCTTAACCTCTACTGTGCATTTTTTTGCGGCTTGGTATCCTCTGGCAGCTGTGGCATGATTCGTCCGATAATATCGGCCAGCTCGGATGAGAATCCGGATATCGGATGTCCCTTGGAGATATGGCGGCTCATTTCCGCTAATCTGCTGGAGAGATCCATATCCGCAGTGACAAGCGCCCGTACACTTCTTGGGTCTTTGCGGATGGCTTCCGCTACAGAATATTTGATGCTTCCTACACGTGAACGGCCCAGAGAACCTTCTACATCAAGACCAACTATGGCAACTTTGTTCATGACTACACAGTGTGCGCCATTTACACCGGGAACTCTTTTGGCCAACTGTTCAAAATGATCCTTAAGTGCAATTTCACTTTCTCCATTAACATTGACGGCTTGACCAGCTTTTGAGGTGGCTTTAGGATTAGTCGCACCATCATTGGACAATTGCCGAACCTCATGGTTCCCCGTACCCTTTACAGCATTCGCAGATTGTTTATTCTGAGGAGAGGGTGATGTCTTTTTATTAGCGATACCGCAGCTTGTCAGTAGCAGCAGTACCAGCAACAGACATATTGATTTTCTCATATGTGATTACTCCTTTCAGCCAAAGAATCGTTTCTGTACCATATCTTTTCCCTTGGCGGAAAGAGTTATGTATGATCAATCAAACCAGGCGCTGTGGAGGGGATAATATGAACAAGATATTTGTGCTAGATACCAACGTGCTTTTGCACGACCCCAATTCAATTTTCTCTTTCAAGGAGCATGAGGTGGTTATTCCGGCTGTTGTGCTGGAAGAAATCGACTCCAAGAAGCGCAATGCTGACGAAATCGGTCGGAATGCCCGTACAGTATCCCGATTGCTTGATGGACTCCGGGAACTAGGTCATTTGCATAGTGGTGTGGAACTGGAGCATGGAGGCAAGCTGAAGGTAGAACTTAACCATCGCAGTTTTGTGAAGGTACAGGAAATGTTTGGTGAGGTGTCTAACGACAATCGGATTTTGGCTGTTGCTCTCAATTATTTGAATGAAGAGAATGAGAAGCCCGATCCGCGTCCCGTTGTGCTTGTGAGCAAGGATGTACTGGTTCGTATTAAAGCGGATGTACTTGGAATTACGCCAGAGGATTATTTGTCAGATCGTACTGGAGACTTAAATGAACTATACACTGGTTACCAATCTCTGCAGGTTCATCCCGCATTGATTGATGAATATTACAGTCACCGCTCTCTGACGGTAAAACAGCTTGCGTTGTCGTATCCGTTGTACCCTCATGAATTTGTGATTCTCAAGGATGAGATTGGCACTGGCAAATCAGCTCTTCTCAAAGTGAATAGTGATGCCACACGTCTGGAGCCACTCTATCTGGGCAATGATTCGGTTTGGGGGATTAGCGCCCGTAATGCTCAACAACGAATGGCACTGGAGCTGCTGCTAAATGATGAAATCCCACTCGTAACGATCACGGGTAAGGCTGGGACAGGGAAGACGTTATTGGCGCTTGCAGCCGGACTATTCAAAGTGGAGGATGAACATAAATACAAAAAATTGCTTATCGCCCGTCCGGTCGTTCCTATGGGTAAAGACATTGGGTATTTGCCCGGTGAGAAGGATGAGAAGCTTAGACCCTGGATGCAGCCTATTTATGATAATCTGGAATTCCTGTTCGATACCAAAAAAGCTGGCGATATCGATAAAATCTTAATGGGGTTAGGAAGTATACAGGTAGAAGCCTTAACCTATATTCGCGGCCGTTCAATCCCATCGCAGTTCATTATTATTGATGAGGCGCAGAACCTTTCCCGCCATGAGGTGAAGACCATTGTCTCCAGAGCGGGAGAAGGAAGTAAAGTCATTCTAATGGGCGATCCAGAGCAAATCGATCATCCATATCTGGATGCTGCGAGCAACGGACTGAGCTATATCGTCGAGAAGTTTAAACAGCAAGGGATTAGCGGACATATTACTTTGGAAAAAGGTGAGCGTTCCCGCTTGGCGCAATTGGCCGCGGATCTACTCTAACGGTTCATCAATCCTATTTTCAGCCGGGAGAAGCAAACACTCCCGGCTTTTTCCTGCCCGCCCGGAAACGGCAGAGGAATTTAAAGTTGGTTGTGGTGATTAGAGCCATGGAAAGAAAGTCTGGAACTGTAGAAGCGAAGCGTTCGCCTTTATCCTCGGATTTTAACCGCATGATGCGGTAATTAAATCAGGAAATCTGAGGATAACAGCGATCGGAAGTCCAAAGCTTTCTTGTAATGGCGGTCAGATCACCTTCCTATTTTTAATGCCTCTGGCGTATCACCCATATAATAGAAAGAGAACGGTTTCACAAACTAAAGACAAGCACCGGAGGGTTTGGTAAAATAGGGGAGACCAATCAAAAGGGAAGGTGGGAAATCGTGCTGAAACGCAAAAATTATTGGCTGCTTTTTGCAATTTTACTACTATCGCTGACAAGCCTGTCGCCCAGTATGGAATTGAGTACCAGTAACGATCCACGTCCTATGAAAAGACCACAAAGTCAGTCGACCCATCCCTCTTCCGGAGATGAGGGAACTATAGATAGCTTACACATAAGAGTATCGTTAAATAGCGAAGAATTTAGTGAACTGGAGCTCCTTAGCAACCGTTATACCTTAGAAAGTGGAGTAAAGGTTATTTTAAGCAATGTGGATATGGAGGATGCCGATGAGGTATTGAAGCATGATTTAACGATCGGGGACAGCCCGGATATAGTCATGGCAGATGGACGAAGCATTCTGGACTGGGCCACACGTGGATATTTATTGCCGATGGATGTGTATCAGAGCGTTCCGGGGAGTGCACCGTTAACACAGTTGATCCCCTGGATGCAGTGGAATGGATATAATTGGGGAGTCCCGTTAGATATAGATCCTTACGTGCTTGTTTATTCCCCACAACGGCTGGCGGAGCTGGGTTTTAATGCATTACCCAAAAGCCTCGAAGAGTGGAATATCCTGCTTCAGAATGTGCTAAAAGAGCAAGGGAAATATTTACTTGCGATGGATACCCGCAATCCTTATGGATTGTCAGCGGTAATGGAGAGCATGAATAGCAGCTTGTTAGCAGATAACCAAGAGGTGTTGAATTGGATTCAGAATGCCCGCAGTTATTTTTATCTCACCAGCCGCTACAATAAAGATGTCTGGGATATGCTCCAAGGAGGTAGTGTCGCCGTTGCTTCATTACCGTTATCCGAGTGGCAGAAGCATGGAAATTCATCCCTTGCTGCTGTACCGGCCCTGACTGCTAATAATGGGGGTGGTTTTGAATCCTGTTACAGTCGATCTTTTGCCCTTCCAGCTCAATCTCAAAGTCCAAAGGAAGCTGTGAATTGGCTGACCTTTATCACCTCAGAGGATGCTCAGCTGGATTGGTTGGAGAATACGGGTAGCTTGCCGGCGCTTGATGTTCTTTATCGTTCGGAGCATGCTTTTAAATACAAGCTTCCTTTTGATGTTGAGCTATTGCTGACAGAAGAAACCGCCCCGGAGGATGAGTCACAGGGAGGCTGGAGTAAGGTTGTTGAAGCTGTATCGTTACTATTAACAGGGCAGATAGATGCGGAAGGCTATAAAGAATTTCTAAAAGAAGGCCTAAAATGAAATGGAAAGCTTAACATGCAAGACGCCCTCTTGGCTATCTACTGCCGTGGCACGAAGGAAAGATACTATTTTGCCTGGATAAAAGCCTAAGTCAAATTCTTCTTCCAACGTTTTTCTTGTTGTGTCAGGCAATTCAAGACCGTTAAATACAATATGATCGACTTGGAATATAAGGCCGTTGATCGGTTCTTCCTGAATGGTATAGTGACCGGTCAGTGAAAGGGCTAGCGCTCCGCTTTTTCCAGTGGCAGTAATCGATCCGTCATTGAAATGAAAGGCGAAGTCTTTAAACAGCGAATTCTGCGATTGCAAAAATTCATTCAGATCCTCTTCCTTCAGGTTTAGCTCATAAGTCATTCCTTTTCGGGTCAGTACACCCTCTCGATTCTGAACAAACTGTGGTAGTTTATTCATTGCGGAGGATAACGCCTTGAAATAGGTTTTTACCTCGTGCAGGCCGATATTCTCCCAATATAATGTGAATTCTTTAAGTAGAGTACTCATATTTTCAGGATCGCTGCTATTTTTAATCCCACCCTCAATATCCTTGTTGAGCGCGTTTACCCGAACTTGCTGTTCCTCCAGAGCCGTACGCAATCGGGCGAGCTCTTCCGAGTTTCGCTTCGCAGTCTGAAGGGTATCCTTCAAATCCTTATATTGTTCTTCATATTGTGAGAGAATATCGCGGTCATTTCCAATAATAATCTCATAATAATCGAACAGAGCCAGGAATCTGCTGATACTTTTTGCTGAAAAAAACGCGGCCAGAAGATTATCTCTATCCCCCATATAATAAGAACGCACAACTGCACCTGCCCGTTCCTGTTGGTCCGCAATGGCTGTTTTTTTCTGGGTAGCTTGTCTGTTCAGGCTTTCTACCTTTTGTTCAAGCGCTTTTTGTTCGGCTGTAATCTTGATGATTTCACGTTCAATTTCTGCAGAAGACAAGGTCTGTTCAAGTAGTTTACGGGTTTCTTCATTATCTGGTATAGCAGAATTGAAAAAATCACCGCTAGGATCGGCAGACAAGTACTTCACAGGTTGTAACGGAAACAAAGTACAGCAGAAGAGAATTAGTATGGTTGCAATCATGCGGCTTTGTAAATTGCGGGAGCGCACCACACCACCACCTTTTTTTGAAATGATATATGTATGTACTAATAATATGTTTAACCCTTCTAAAATAGCATACAAACAAAAAAACGGAAGTGATCCTTATAAGATAAGGACCTCATCCGCTCCAAAAGAGTACTGCAATTTATAGTGGAAGACCCATTTGAAAGATCGTCCAATAACTAAATCCGGTGAAAGTCAGAATCATGTATGCCCAGAAGAGAAGAACATAAGTTTTTTCAGTAAATTTCATATAGCCAAGTATTACGAAAAATGCAGTTTGCAAAAAGAAAAGCAAGGCCATTTCTGTTAGACCTCCGGCGAAAGCCATCAATCCAATAGCTAATGTGAAAAAACCTAATACCCGAAACATGCGGTCCAAGAGAGAGTCCCCCTTCCAGTATGTATCTCACGAATATTCCTTCGATTTATTATACCCTCAACATAATTATGTGTAAACGAATTCATTGAAAAAAATGCACTAATCTTCAAAAAATGTGATTTTTATAATTGACCTGAGTGATTAGTGCTTTAAAAAAGAGAATTTATAGTTTTATGCGTATGATGTACGCAGATAATGGAAATACAAATTAGTATCAAATAGATTCTATGAACTCTATGAGAAGCATAGAAATGGAGTAAGCAGCTTTTATCCCTATTCACTACCCGGCAGAACTGCCGGTTATGGAGATGGTTATTTCATGACGTTGTTAGGAGGTTTGGCTTTATGACAGCCGTTAGACAGGACGCTTGGAGTGCAGAAGATGATCTAATATTGGCAGAAGTAACTTTGCGACACATTCGGGAGGGCAGCACACAGCTTGCCGCTTTTGAAGAGGTGGGTGAAAAAATCGGCAGAACTTCGGCCGCTTGCGGATTCCGCTGGAACAGTTGTGTTCGGAAAAGTTATGAAGGTGCCATCGGTATTGCTAAAGGGCAACGTCAAAAGCGTAGCTACCTGAAAAAGCAGCCGTCAGTAAGAGGAGCGCAAGTAGCTGGTCTCATTCTGGGTGATGTCGATGAGGAATTTGGGCGCGGTGAGGGATTAAGTGAAAACACATTATCCATTGATGCGGTCATTCGTTTCTTAAGACAATGGAAGGGTACGATCCAGGAAGCAGGACGTCAGCTGAAAATGCTGGAAAGAGACCTGCGCGAGAAGGAAGATGAATTAACAGAATTACGATCTGAGAATGAGCGGTTGTCTAAAGAGGTTAATCTTGCTCAAAGCGACTACCGGGTAGTCAACGATGATTACAAAGCTTTAATTCAGATTATGGATCGTGCTCGCAGGCTTGCTTTCTTAAATGAAGAAGAAGAAGAAATGAAGACTCGTTTCAAAATGGATGGTAACGGAAATTTAGAACGCATTGAATGAACGATAGGTTAACTAACAATCCCGCAAGTGGTCTGCTTTTTAAGCACCACTTGCGGGGTTTTTGGTATACTTAGAAAAATTGTGCTTAAGATCAGCAGGAGGGTTATATGAAAATTGATATAATTGGTGCAGGTTCACTCGGGCTGCTGCTGGCAGGGAGACTGATCCAAGCCGGAAATGATGTGAGGCTGTGGTGCCGAGGGATAGAACAATGCCAACGATTAGGGCGTGATGGCTTAACGGTTACCTACGAGGATGGACGCGAGCCGATAACAATTTCGGAAGATCAGTTTGTATCCGCGCCAATAGGGGAGTTCGCTGGTGCTTATCTAGAAGAGCCGAGTGATTGGATCGTGGTGACGGTTAAACAGAATACTCTACATAATGATTTGCCTGAATTTCTATCCCTACTTAAGGAAGAGCAAGTACATATGATTTGTTTTCAGAATGGTACAGGACATATGGAGATGTTAGGAGGCTTGTTGCCAAACGCCAATTTATATGTAGCTGTGACTACGGAGGCTGCGAAGCGCAAATCCTTAACTGAGGTCATTCATGCAGGAGCAGGGGAGGTGTGGATAGGAAAATGGAGCTTAGGGGATGGACAAGCTCATAGCATACATAATGATTTAAAAGCGAATAATTTAATAGAAGTTCTCATAATGGCAGGATTCGCAGCCTTTTTGTCGAATGAAGTGGATACCATGATTTACCGGAAGCTCTTGATCAATGCCGTTATTAATCCACTCACGGCGATTTGGCGTATTCCAAATGGGGAGCTGTTGTCTTCAGAGCAACGCCTCCAATTAATGAAGGAAGTTTTTGAAGAAGCAACAATGGTGTATGATTTCTGTGAAATTACTTATGATAAGGATGCTTGGGATAACATCCTTCAGGTGTGCCGGTTAACGTCTGGCAATATTTCATCTATGCTGGCAGATGTACTTGCTTCAAGAACCACAGAAATTCGTTGGATCAATGGAAGTCTTGTAGAAATGGCAGAACGATCTGGAGTGTCGGCACCATTAAATCGCTGGCTCTGCCAATTAGTTGAAGGTATTGGGGTATGATCTCTGGGGAGAGGTGAAGCTATGGGACTGCTGATGGATTCGGTTATTACTTTAAGCGTTATTCCGATTGTGCCGTTTTTGATTGTTTTTTTCATTGGAAAAGGCTTAAAAAAAGATAAAAAGAAAACTTTTATGCTCGCTATGGACGTGACCACATTTTTTTTATTATTGTCGGTCTCCGCATTGTTTAATAACATCTTTAATTCCGGTTTTGGGTTTTACCTTATACTAATTATTGTATTAATATCCGCTGGACTGATTGGCGGAGCTCAAAATCGGATGAAAGGAAAGGTAGATGGGAAGCGGTTATTTCGGGCAGTTTGGAGACTTTCGTTCTTTTTTATGAGCGTCGGATATTTATTATTTATGTTTGTTGGGCTAATTACCTACATATCACAAGCGATGTAACGTTCCACTGCTTCGGTGAAGCGTCAACGTCACAAAAGTTTAAAGTTTTAAAAAAAAAATATTTTCTGAAAACATTGCACTAGATTTTTTTGACCACTGGTTGTATAATCATAAACCATATACCACATTCTATTTAGGGGGAACTGCTAGATGAAGAAGAGTAAAAGTCTATTGCTAATGATTGCATTAGTACTTGTTATCGGCACAGTGCTTGCTGGCTGCGGCGGAAACAATGCAAACAGCGGCAATAAAGGTAACAATGCTAACACTGGTAACACGGCAACTGGTAATGCAGCTACAGAAGAAAAATTGGCTGCTGACCAAACATTGAGAATTAACCTTAGTTCTGAGCCTCCAACATTTGACCCAGGATTGGCTCAAGATAGCCAAGCACACACTGTCCTGACAACAATGTACGAAGGTCTGACTCGCATGAATGCTGAATCTGGTCAAGCTGAACCAGGTGTTGCTGAAAGCTGGGAAGTTTCCGCTGACGGTCTGGTATATACTTTCAAACTCCGTGATTCACAATGGAGTAATGGCGATCCTGTAACAACAGAAGACTTCGTTCGCGCTTGGAAACGCGTGCTCGATCCTGCTGCTGCATCCGCTGCACCTTATGCTTATCAATTGTACTACATCAAAAATGCTCAAAAGTTCTACAACAAGGAAATTACCGATTTCAGTCAAGTAGGTGTTAAAGCGGTTGATGAGAAAACTCTTGAAGTTACTCTTGAAGCCCCAACTCCTTACTTCCTTGGATTGCTTTCCTTCTACACTTATTACCCTGTACACAAATCCATTGAGAGTAATCCTAAATGGGCAACAAGCAAAGATACTATGATCGTTAACGGTGCTTTCACTCTTACTGAGTGGACTACAGGTCAAACACTTGTTGTAACTAAAAACGATAAATATTGGGATAAAGATTCTATTAAACTTAACAAAATCGACTTCTCCCTTGTAAACAGCGGTGCAACTGAGCTGCTCAGCTACAAGAACGGTGAATACGATCGTGCCGGTGGACCAACTGGTGAAATTCCATCAGAACAAATTCCAATCGTGCAAAAAGAACTTCCTAACGAATTCAGCCGTAAAGGTATTGCTTCCGTATACTACTACGAATTCAATATCACTGAAAAACCTTTCACAAACGCTAAAATCCGTAAGGCTCTTGCAATGTCCATTAACCGTCAAGCTTTGATTGACAATGTAGTACAAGGTGGACAATTCCCAGCATACGGTTATGTACCTCCGGGTATCGCTGGTGCTGATGGTGAATACCGTACAGCAGTTAAAGATAGCTACTTCACTGAAGATCTAGAACAAGCTAAAACATTGCTTGCTGAAGGTCTGAAAGAAGAAGGTATGGATAAACTGCCTACATTCTCCCTGACTTACAACACAAGTGAAGGTCACAAGAAAATCGCTTTGGCGATTGCTGATATGTGGAAAAACAATCTTGGTATCGACGTACAAACCGTTAACCAAGAGTGGGCTGTATTTATTGAAAACCGTCAAAACCTGAACTACCAAGTTGCTCGTGCTGGTTGGACTGCGGATTACAATGATCCAATGACTTTCCTTGATATGTGGGTAACAGGTGGCGGTAACAATGATACTGGTTACGCTAACCCTGAGTATGACAAATTGATCAGCGAAGCTAAAACAAGCACTGACTTGGCAGTACGTCAAGAAAAGTTTGCTGCAGCTGAGAAATTGCTCATTGAGCAAGATATGGTTCTGATTCCTTTGTACTACTACACTAACAACTCCCTGACTAAAGAGTACCTTAAAGGTGTTACTCTTGACTTTAGTGGTGCAATTGACTTGACTCGCGGATACTTGCTTGAGCACTAAGATATTGCTTTAGTAATTACAACAGAATAGTTAGTTGACTGAAGTTGCAGAATACTTCGGGATATATATGTGGAATTCCATATATATCCCTTTTTTTTGTATTCCTGTCTATTTGTTAATTAATGTTATTAATAACATATATAGAAAATAGACAAAAATCCGTTTTTTTCATAAAATCATTATTATGTGTATCAAAAATTGTCGGAGGAGGTGTGATGGGGATGGTTCGTTATGTCGCAAATAAGTTTTTCTATATGTTGGTTTCTCTATTTGTATTGATTTCAGCTACCTTTTTCTTGATGAAAGCTATTCCGGGGGATCCGTTTACTTCTGAAAAGAAGGTACCGCCAGAAATTAAAGCACGTCTGATGGAACAATATGGTCTGGACAAGCCGCTCTCTCATCAGTATTTTAAGTATTTAGGTGATATTATCCAAGGTGACCTAGGTGTCTCAATGAAACGCCTAAATCAAGATGTATCACATTTGATCAGTCAAACCTTTTCAGCGTCGCTGAAGCTGGGACTCGTCGCAATCGTTGTGGCGGTTATTGTCGGAGTATTTCTCGGCATGTTGGCGGCACTCTATCACAGAAAGTTTATTGACAGCGCAGCTATGGTGCTGGCAGTTCTGGGGATTGCGGTTCCGAGCTTTGTAGTCGCGTCATTACTGCAGTATGTATTTGCTTTCAAACTGGGTTGGGTACCGGTTTCAGGTTTTAAAGGGCCAATCTATTATTTCTTACCCGTGGCCGCGCTCTCGGCACAGCCGATCGCCTTTATCGCCCGCTTGACCCGTTCAAGTATGCTTGAAGTTTTGAATGCGGATTATATCAAAACGGCTAAAGCAAAGGGATTGAGCTGGATGGCTATTCTGAGCCGCCATGTACTTCGTAACGGAATTCTACCTGTTGTTACTTATATGGGTCCAATGACAGCTAACATCGTAACTGGTTCGGTTGTTATCGAGCAGATCTTTGGTGTTGGGGGTATTGGTAAACAGTTCGTGGAAGCGATTGGTGTCCGTGACTATACCGTTATTATGGGGATAACCATTTTCTATGGTGTATTACTCATGGTTGCCCGCTTTATTACGGATATTGCTTATGTATTAATTGACCCACGTATGAAATTAAGTGGAGGAAAGGAGGGCTAAATAGTGGCTACTGAAAATAACTTGCTAAATCTAAAACCGGAAGATTTTCAAAAAGTCGGTGTAGATGAAAAAGAAGCCGAAGTTATCCAGCGTGAGAGTCTCTCTGCTTGGAAAGACTCTTGGCAACGGTTGCGTCAAAATAAAATGGCGATGACTGCGCTCGGTATCCTGGGTTTGATTGTACTTGCAGCGATTTTTGCACCTTTTATCTCGAAATATAACTATTATTCTAATGATTTGATGAGCACCAATAAGCCCCCTTCCTCCGATCACTGGTTTGGAACGGATGATCTTGGTCGTGATATCTTTGTTCGTACTTGGTACGGTGCACGGATTTCCTTGATCGTTGGTCTTGCTGCGGCAGCCATCGACTTGTTCATCGGTGTTATCTACGGAGGCATTATGGGCTTCTTCGGCGGCCGTGTAGATAATATTATGAATAAATTCTCTGAAATTTTGTATTCTATTCCTTATTTGCTGGTTGTAATCTTGCTCTTGGTCGTTCTTGAGCCAAGTCTTGGAACAATCATCCTAGCTCTAACCATTACAGGCTGGATTACGATGTCGTGGATTGTGCGTGGAGAAATTATGCAGCTCAAGAATCGTGAATTCGTATTGGCGTCCCGTTCCATGGGTGCTGGTTCTGCGAGACTGTTGTTCAAGCACCTTCTGCCGAATGCGGTTGGTCCGATTATCGTAACCATTACACTGTCTGTACCAAATGCTATCTTTGCTGAGGCCTTCCTAAGCTTCTTGGGTCTTGGTGTACAAGCTCCTGTTGCTTCACTTGGATCGATGATCAATGACTCACTCACCGGCTGGTTGTACTATCCATGGCGCTTCTTGTTCCCTGCGATCCTAATCAGCTTAACAATGCTTTCTTTCAACATTTTCGGTGATGGTCTTCGTGACGCGCTTGATCCTAAGCTGAAGAAATAGGAGGAATATGGATGGAACCTATTTTACAAGTCAAAGATTTGCATATTTCCTTTTTTGTTAAGGGCGGAGAAGTACAAGCTGTCCGTGGTATGAATTTTGAAATTGGCAAAGGCGAAACGGTTGCCATCGTCGGCGAGTCCGGCAGCGGTAAGAGTGTAACTGCTCAATCGATTATGCGGTTGATCCCTTCTCCACCTTCTAAAGTGAAAAAGGGAGAGATTATTTTTCAAGGACAGAATCTGCTAGACAAAAGCATGAAAGAAATGGAATCTATTCGCGGTAAAGATATTGGCATGATTTTTCAAGACCCGATGACTTCTCTGAACCCAACCATCAAAGTGGGCAAACAGATCACTGAAGTTTTGATTAAACATCAGAAAATGTCAGCGGCCGAAGCGAAAAAGCAAGGTATGGAGATGTTGAAATTAGTAGGCATCAAAAATGCGGAGGCTCGCTTTAACCAATATCCCCACGAATTCTCAGGCGGTATGCGCCAGCGTGTAATGATCGCAATCGCGTTAGCTTGCCGTCCGGCTTTGCTGATAGCAGATGAGCCTACAACAGCTCTAGATGTAACCATTCAGGCGCAGATCATGGAAGTTATGAGAGAGATGCAGCAAAAACTAGGTACCTCCATTATTCTGATTACACATGATCTGGGCGTAGTTGCTGGCATGTGTGATCGGGTGATTGTAATGTATGCAGGTGAGGTTGTGGAGACCGGAACAAGATGGGAAATCTTTAAAAATCCACAACATCCATACACCAAAGGTCTGCTGCGCTCAATGCCGCGTCTGGACCAAAAGAAAGGCGAGCCGCTTATTCCGATCATCGGCACACCGCCAGATCTGATCAAGCCGCCGATCGGCTGTCCGTTCACTGCTCGTTGCAATGAAGCGATGCATGTGTGCGAACAAATCGATCCCGGCGCCACAGAATTCAGCGAAACGCATATGGCGCGTTGCTGGAATCTGCATTCGATGGCCAAGGAGGTGCAGTACTCTTGAGTAAGAACCTAATAGAGGTAGAAGGTCTTAAGAAATATTTTAATGTAGGTAAAGGTAAGGTTCTTAAGGCTGTTGATAATATTAACTTCACGATCCGTGAGGGCGAGACACTTGGGATGGTAGGTGAGTCCGGTTGTGGTAAGACTACTGCTGGACGTACGATTCTTCGCTTGTATGAGCCAACTGCTGGAAGTGTGAAATATAATGGTACAGACATTTATAAATTGCCTGGAAATCAAATGAAGGCTATGCGCCGTGACATGCAAATGATTTTCCAAGATCCGTACGCATCGCTTAACCCGCGGTTTACGGTTTCTGATATCATCGGCGAGGCACTGGACATTCACGGAATGGCTGGCAGCCGTGCAGAACGTAAGAAACGGATTGAAGAACTGCTGGATATGGTTGGTCTTAACCATGACCATGCAACCCGTTATCCGCATGAATTCTCCGGTGGACAACGTCAACGTATCGGGATTGCCCGTTCGTTAGCGGTTAATCCTAAGTTCATCGTTTGTGATGAGCCGATTTCCGCACTTGACGTATCCATTCAAGCTCAGGTCGTTAACTTGCTTAAAGAACTGCAAGATCGTCTTGGATTGACTTATCTTTTCATCGCGCATGATCTGTCCATGGTTAAACATATCAGTGATCGCGTAGCAGTTATGTACTTGGGTAAAATGGTTGAGTTGGCGGAAAGTGAAGAGCTTTATGCAAATCCTATCCACCCTTATACTAAATCCCTATTGTCGGCTATTCCAGTTCCGGATCCGGAAATTGAAGTCAACAAAAAACGTATTCACTTGCATGATGAGCTTGGCAGCCCTATTTATTCTGCTAACGATAAGACCAATGACAGTGACTTTGAATTAGTAGAAGTATCTAAAGGCCACTTTGTCAGCAAAAAATTCGCATAATTTATACTTAGGTTTTCAAAGGCGGGAGCATTATGCTCTCGCCTCTTGTATGTATTTAGGATATTATTTAATGAATTTATAGTATAATTGAACAGTTGGCTGTACCTGTGTTGCTGATATCAAGACATGTTTTACTTTGACGCGGCTCCTGACTTTGGATACAATCATAGAGAGTTTTTACGAACTTGGATTTACATATAACTGCTTAGTAGAACTGGAGGCACTAGCAAATGAATATTGTAACGGAACCGCTCAAGGGTGGATCTGCACTCTCGCGCGACTATATAGATCATTTTGAAAAGGTTAGTCATTTGTACGGTGGGGATTTCCGCAATAAAGAAAGTAGAAGTAGAAGGGCAGAGTGGCTAGACGGCAGAGAAAGCCTTCGTGCCGACCGGACTCAGATTGCTGAGTGTCTGCGTCAATATAATGAAAAGCATAACTCGCATGATGCGGTGATGGCTTCGCTGGCGCTCTTAGAGCAGCCGGGGACATTAGTGGTGACAGGTGGGCAGCAAAGCGGACTATTTACTGGACCCCTGTTAGTGGTATATAAAGCTGCAACTACCATTATGGCGGCAAAAGAAGCAGCTGAACAACTCGGCCGACCAGTAGTTCCTTTATTCTGGATTGCAGGTGAAGATCATGACTGGGATGAAGTGAATCATACGTATGTACTGAATCGTACGCAGGAGATTACTAAGATTAAGATAGAAAAGTCAGAAGAGAAACGCTCCTCAGTAAGTGATATTCGTGTAGAAGAGGAAAGCTGGCAGCAGGTAGTGGAACAGTTAGACGGTCTGCTTCAGGAAAGCGACTTTAAGCCGCAGATTATGGAATTCATTCGCACTTCTTCTTTTAGAGCAGATAGTATGACGGATGCATTTGCCAAGCTGATGGGTTCATTATTTGGTAAATTTGGTCTAATTCTGCTTGATTCTGCTGATCCCAACTTACGTAAGTTAGAACAGCCATTTTTCACTTCGCTAATTATGCAGAATGATGCACTGGAAACAGCGTATATGAATTCTGCTTCTGATATTGTGGGCGCCGGATATGAGCTTCAGGCTGATGTTACAGCTGGCAATGCCAACCTCTTTTATATTCATGAAGGTACACGGCTTCTGCTTCACAAGAAGGACGGAATCTTTACGGATCGCAAGGGTCAGGTATCCTTTTCCCGTGATGAATTACTTGAGGAGGTGCAGGCACATCCGGAACGCTTTAGCAATAATGTGCTGACACGTCCACTTATGCAGGATTATGTGTTGCCTGTTCTGGCAACGGTGCTGGGTCAAGGTGAGATTGCTTACTGGGCCATTCCGCGTCGTGCGTTTGAGACCATTGGGGGAGAAATGCCGTTAATTATCCCTAGAATGTCTTTTACAGTCGTAGAAGGTACGCTGCACAAGCATATGGATAAATATCAACTTAGCTTTGAGGATGTAAGACAAGGACTGGATCACAAAAGACATGAATGGCTGGCCGCACAGGATGAGCTGGGGATAGAACGTCGTTTTGAAGAAACCAAGACCTCATTCGCCGCTATGTACGAACCGCTGATTGAGCAGCTTGGAACGGTTCAGGCCGGTCTGCTTAAGCTGGGGAATAACAATAAAGAGAAGATTCTAGATCAGATTACTTTTTTACAGGCGAAAGCCCAAGATGCAATGGCAAAACAGAACGAAGCTGCAATCCGGCAATGGGAGCGAATCGAGCTGTCGTTAATGCCACTGGGTAAACTGCAGGAAAGAGTGTACAATATCATGTATTACTTGAACCGGTACGGGCTTGCATGGCTGGATGAGTTAATGACGGTTGAACCGGATTACAGTGGAACACATCGCATCATTTATATGTAATGGAAGTATCGCTTCATAAAACTAAGCTTATGCTTACGAAGTGAGTTTTGTACGAAGTAGATTCAATGTAGTAACGCTCACAAAACAAAGCGTATGCTTACGGAGCAAGTTTTATTGCGAAGTGGATCATAGAAGTATAGCTCCATAAAACTTTTAGGAGGTTTCATAATGAGTTCATCTAAACAAAATAGTATCGTGGCTGATATGTCACTCGCACCGGAAGGGCATTTGAAAATCGACTGGGTTCGCCAGCATATGCCGGTACTGAACCGTATTCGTGAGCAGTTTGAAGCAGAACAGCCATTTAAAGGTCTGAAAGTATCGATTACATTGCATTTGGAAGCTAAAACCGCTTATTTGGCGAAGGTTGTCAAAGCTGGTGGTGCAGATGTAACCATTACAGGTTCGAATCCACTATCTACACAGGATGATGTATGTGCAGCGCTTGTGGAGGATGGAATCACAGTATTTGCTAAATACAATCCGTCTCCTGAAGAATTTAAAGCCCTTAATATCAAAGCACTGGAGAGCAAACCGGACTTGATTATTGATGACGGTGGGGATTTTGCTACATTGCTGCATTCGGAGCGTCCTGATCTGATGGAGAATATTCGCGGGGGTGCTGAAGAAACAACTACCGGGATTATTCGTCTAAAAGCTCTGCAAAAGCAAGGCGTATTGAAGTTCCCAATGGTCGCGGTTAATGATGCCTACTGCAAATATTTGTTTGATAACCGTTATGGCACTGGCCAATCGGCATGGGATGGAATTATTCGCACAACCAACCTTATCGTAGCGGGCAAAACAGTAGTTGTTGTCGGTTACGGCTGGTGTGGTAAAGGTGTTGCCATGCGCGCCAAAGGACTTGGAGCAAAAGTGGTTGTCACAGAAGTTGATGCGATTAAAGCCATTGAAGCACATATGGACGGTTTTGAAGTAATGCCAATGCTGGAAGCAGCTAAGGTTGGTGATTTCTTCGTTACAGTAACTGGTAACCGTTATGTAATTCGCGGTGAACATTATGATGTGATGAAGGATGGAGCAATCATGTGCAACGCGGGCCATTTCGACGTTGAAGTGAATAAGCCTGAGCTGTCGGAAAGATCCGTATCCCAACGTACCGTTCGCAAAAATATCGAAGAGTACCAGCTTCGTGACGGACGTAAATTATATCTGCTTGCCGAAGGCAGACTTGTAAATCTGGGTGCTGCTGATGGTCACCCTGCTGAAATTATGGATACAACCTTTGCACTCCAGGCACTGTCGCTGAAATATGTAAATGATAATTATAAGAGCATTGGCGTAAAAGTTGAAAATGTTCCTTATGAGCTGGATGAGCAAGTAGCACGTTATAAGCTGGAAAGTCTGGGCATTAACATCGATAGCCTCACTCCGGCACAAGTCGATTATTTGGACAGCTGGAATTTGAACGATTAATAACTGAACGCATAACAATAAAGTGTATTAACCAGTGTACCTTGAACTGAAGCAACTTTTTTAACAAAGCCATGCAACGGACAAGATTCCGATTGCATGGCTTTTTTCTGTGGAGAAATGTTTTTCGGGAAACGAGCTATCTGATTTAGGAAAAATTTCCTTGGCCAGAAAAAGGTTTTTGATTTTTAATGGCGAATCTATTATGCTTAAGTGGTGAAAAGTGGGGTAAAGTGGGGATTCGGGGATTAGGGGTGGGAAAAAGGATGTTCATGGGAGAGTATCAACACAGCATTGACGACAAAGGCCGAATCATTATTCCGGCTAAACTCCGTGAATTGCTCGGAACCTCCTTCGTGACGACCCGCGGCCTAGACTCCTGCCTGTTTGTTTATCCCATGGAAGAATGGGCAATCATGGAACAAAAGCTTAAAAGCCTTTCGCTGATGAAATCAGATGCCCGCGCATTTAGCCGCTTTTTTTTCTCAGGTGCAACTGAATGTGTTTGGGATAAGCAGGGAAGGGTAAATCTGCCGGCCAATTTACGGCAGTATGCCAAACTGGACAAAGACTGTGTCATTCTGGGCGTTTCGAACCGGGTGGAAATCTGGAACAAAGAGCTTTGGGAACAGTACTTCGAACAGTCCGAGGAATCGTTCAACGAAATCGCTGAGAAATTGGTGGATTTCAATTTTGATCTATAAAACACAATAACGAATACTGTCCTGGAGGGATGCAGCTTGTTTCACCACATCACGGTGCTTAAGGAAGAAGCGACAGAAGGGCTGCACATCAAAAAAGACGGAATCTATGTAGATTGCACTCTCGGTGGAGCGGGTCACAGCTCACTTATCGCTTCCAAGCTTAGCGGCGAAGGCCGTTTAATCTGTTTGGATCAAGATGATTGGGCTTTGGAGAACGCCAAAGAAAGATTAGCGGAATACGGAGACAAGGTTGTGACTATTAAGACTAACTTCCGTGATCTGGAGAGTGTACTTAAGGATGTGCCCTTTGTGCCACAAACAGATGGTATTCCCCAAGTAGATGGAGTGCTCTTTGATCTTGGCGTATCCTCTCCCCAGTTTGACGAAGGGGAACGAGGCTTTAGTTACAATCATGATGCTCCGCTGGACATGCGCATGGATCAGTCAGCACTTTTGACGGCTGCTGAAATTGTGAATACATGGTCCGAGCAGGAGATTGCCCGTGTTCTTTTCCAATATGGAGAAGAGAAATTCTCGCGGAGAATCGCTAGAAAAATTGTAGACAGAAGAGAAGAAGCTCCTATTGAGACAACAGGAGAATTAGCAGAACTGATCAAGGAAGGTATCCCGGCAGCTGCTCGAAGAACAGGAGGGCATCCCGCTAAACGTAGCTTTCAAGGATTAAGGATTGCTGTGAATGACGAATTGGGTGCTTTTGAAGAAGGGCTACATAGTGCAGTACGTTGCCTTGCACCAGGAGGCAGAGTATCCGTCATCACCTTTCATTCGCTCGAAGACCGAATTTGCAAGCAAATTTTTAGCAGCTATTTAAGCAGATGTACATGCCCGCCTGACTTTCCGTTTTGCGTATGCGGCGCGAAAGGCACGCTTAAGTTAATCAATCGTAAACCGCTTGTGCCTTCTGAAGAAGAGCTTGAGCTTAATACCCGAGCCCGCTCAGCTAAGCTGCGCATTGCAGAAAAATTGTAATTGACGATAAAGGAGAGTCAGAGATGGCCTATACCCGCGGCAATTTAGCAGTTCAGCCCAAAAGAAAAGAAGAGGTAAACCCCCTTTACCGCGAGAAGACAAAAGTAGTTACCAGACGAAGAGTACTTCCGCTGCAAGAGAAACTTTTGTATATGCTGACGCTAGGAGTATGCGTTCTGGTGGCGATCACCCTGATTTCACGTTACGTCCAAATTTATGATTTGAACTTGCAGGCTCAGAAATTAGATCAGGATATTGCAACAGCCAAGAAGCAGATTTCTACGTATCAGATGGAAAAGCAGAATTTAGAGCAGAAAGTCGCCCAAAAAGCACGGGATCTTGGTTATGTGTCCCCGGATGAGAATGCAACAATCTATATTCCGGCAAGCTCAGCAACGACTCCAGGTGATAATTAGTGAGCGATTGGCAAGATCGCAATAAAAAAAGTTGTGAGGTTCGCTTATGCTGAAAAGAATAAAACTTCGCACGCTGTTTATAGGAGGGTGTATTACCCTCTTTTTTCTTGTTTTGATCGTTAGAGTGTTCTGGATTCAAGTTATGCAAGGTGAGGAATGGCAGGAAAAGGCCGCCACACTTTGGGCGCATTCCTCAACTATCAAAGCGGAGCGAGGTACGATTTCTGACCGTAACGGGAGTGTGCTCGCTAGCGATGTCCCTGCTTATACCGTGGTGGTGAATCCTGAAGTGATTCAACAACAAGGCATCGGGGAAGAGGTCATCACAGGATTGCACGAATTGCTCGGCAAACCAGAGGATGAGCTGCGTAAGCTGGTTGAAGCCAAGGACGAAAAGACGGGTGCTTACCTCAAGAACCGTGAGATTCGTAATGAAGGCTGGAAGATTGATCAGGAGCTTGCCGATAAGGTGAAAGAATTTTATGTAGCCCTAGGTAAAGAACATAAAATTCAAGAGACCGGTATTGGGCTTGTTAGAGAGCAGAAACGATATTATCCAAAAGATGAATTAGCTGCACATATCTTAGGTTATACAGATAGGGACGGCAATGCTATCATGGGACTGGAAAAATACTTTGATACGGAGCTTAAGGGTGCCGATGGCAAGCTGCTTTATCAAAGTGACGGTCAAGGGGTAAAATTGCCGGATTCACAAGATACCTATAAGCCAGTAGTAAATGGAAGTAATTTCAAGCTTACAATCGATAGTACGATCCAGCATTATATAGAAGAGGCCATGCAAAAGGCGTATGCGCAATATAAGCCAAAAAGTATGAGTGTCATTGCTGCTGATCCGAACACGATGGAGATTTTGGGATTAGCCAATATGCCTACCTATAATCCAAATGAATTTTGGAAGACCGGGGCCGATGGGGCGGGATTCTATAATCATGCTATTAAATCTAAATACGAGCCTGGTTCCACTTTCAAAATTGTAACGCTTGCCGCCGCAGTAGAAGAGAAGCTTTTTGATCCTGTTGCGACATTTTTGTCCGGGTCCATCCGGATAAAGGGATATAGTAAAGCACTGCATGATATTAATCATGCTGGATGGGGGCAAATCAGTTTTCTTGAAGGTGTGAAACGTTCTAGTAACGTTCTATTCGTTAAGCTATATGAAATGCTCGGACAGGACAAGCTATTACAGTATATCAATGATTTTGGCTTCAATGAGAAAACGGGAATCGATCTGCCAGGAGAAGTAAGCGGGGTAGTTAACCCTAACCTTGGACGTCCTATAGAAATTGCGACACTCGCATATGGACACGGTAAAGTGCTAGTAACCCCACTTCAACAGCTAGTTGCCGTATCTGCTATAGCTAATGGGGGGAAGTTGATGACTCCGTATGTAGTTAAGGAGGTCACAAACCCTAACACTGGTGAGACAAAGGTTACTCAGCCTAGTGTAGTGCGTCAGGTGATTGATGAGGAAAGCGCCAAGAAAACGGGTGAATATTTGGAGCAGGTTGTTGCTGACCAAGTAAAAGGAACAGGCCGCAACGCTTATATTGACGGCTATCGCGTGGCAGGTAAGACAGGAACGGCTATCAAGGTTGAAGGTAAGGATTATGTGAAATCCAAAGTACTTGTCTCCTTTATTGGTTATGCTCCTGTTGATGATCCAAAGATCGCTGTTATTGTCATTATTGACGAACCGAACGTTGAGGTTGGCGGCGGTAAGGCAGCTGCTCCAGTATTTAAAGAGATTGTATCCCAGTCTCTGCAATACATGGGAGTACCTAAGCTGGCGTCTGAGGCTAGTGATAGCAGCAGTAAAAAGCCGGCTAAGACTGAAACAGTCGCACTTCGGACTACACCAGATCTAACAGACAAGACGATGAAGGAAGCAAGAGAAGCACTTTTGGATCAAGGCTTCGATTATGTAGTGGTCGGTGAAGGATCTACTGTAGAGAGTCAATATCCTGAGGCAGGTACTAAGCTTGCTACAGGGCAACGGATCTATTTATTAAGTCCGCAGGGGGCTCAGCCTACCATTCCAGATTTAAAAGGGGAATCCCTGCGTGATGCACTTGAAATTCTAACTCTACTAAAAGTAGAGATTGCGGTAGACGGTGAAGGTTACGTCTCAGAACAGATTGTAGGCACGCAAAATGGCAAGACCTTGGTCACTTTGAAAATGAAGCCATTAAATGATTATGGCGAAGATATTCCCGTGGCCCCGCCTGCTGATGAGGGGACAGATTCCGAGAGCGGAACATAGCTTGTTCTAACCCCTGTTTGTCCCGAATAGTCATGAAGATAAGAGCTCATGTCTATTGTTGAAAGTGGGGGAGAACGGAATGAAGGTTTCCAAAGTCGTAACACGGCGGAGAATGCTGTGGACATTGCTGGGACTGGCAGTGTTATTCGGTTCGCTGGTCGTGCGTCTTGCGTATGTGCAATTATCTCAAGGCGAGGAATTGACTGCGAAGGTAGAAGATTCCTTGCGCCGCAATATTCCTTTTACCGCTAAACGTGGTGAAATTATGGATCGTGAAGGTGTGCCGCTCGTTTCTAATATCACCACACCTACAGTGTATGCAGTACCGGTGCAGGTAAAAGAGAAGCAAAAGACAGCACAGCAATTAGCTCCACTGCTTGGGATGACTGAGGAGAAGCTGATGACATTGCTGTCCAAAAAAGAAATGTCGGTGAAACTTCAGCCCGGCGGCCGCAAAATTACGATGGATCTTGCCGCGAGCATCCGTGATTTGCAGCTGCCGGGCATCGTTGTCGCTGAGGATAGCAAAAGGTATTACCCTTACGGCGATTTAGCCGCGCATATTCTAGGCTTCACAGGTATAGATAACCAGGGCATTACAGGAGTAGAGAGTATATATGACAATCTGCTCAAAGGCATAGCCGGTAATATTTCTTATTTGTCTGATGCAGGTGGAAGACTTATGCCTGGCTCATCTGAGAAATATTCTGCCCCTCAAGACGGACTTAATCTGCAGCTGACGATTGATAAACAGATCCAGTCCATTATGGAACGTGAGCTTGATCAGGCTATGGTAAAATATCAGGCGCAGGGTGCTTGGGCTATAGCTATGAATCCGAAGAATGGTGAGATACTAGCCATGGCTAGCAGACCGGGGTATGAACCAGCATCATACAAGGAATATGATGCGCAGATTTACAACCGGAATCTGCCTATCTGGATGACCTATGAACCTGGTTCAACGTTCAAAATCATCACTCTGGCTGCTGCGCTGCAGGAAGGTAAAGTAGATCTTCAGAACGATCATTTCTATGATCCGGGTTTTATCGAGGTGGCGGGCGCAAAGCTGCGCTGCTGGAAAAAGGGCGGTCATGGTAGTCAAACCTTTCTACAGGTAGTTGAGAACTCTTGTAACCCTGGGTTTGTCGCCTTAGGGCAACGGCTGGGAAAAGAATCACTTTTCAAATATATTAGGGATTTTGGTTTTGGGAGCAAAACGGGAATTGATCTGAATGGGGAAGCTAATGGTATTCTGTTCAAGCTTAATCAAGTAGGTCCGGTAGAGCTTTCGACTACAGCCTTTGGTCAAGGGGTTTCGGTTACGCCTATTCAGCAGATTGCTGCGGTATCCGCGGCTATCAACGGCGGTAATCTCTATAAACCTCATGTAACAAAAGCATGGGTTAACCCGGTTACTGGAGAGACTGTATCAGAGGTGAAGCCAGAGCTTGTGCGGCAGGTCATTTCGGAGGAAACATCCAAGAAGGTGCGGGCAGCACTTGAGAGCGTGGTTGCCAAAGGCACAGGACGGCCGGCTTTTATTGACGGCTATCGTGTAGGTGGCAAGACGGGTACTGCACAGAAGGTTGTAAATGGACGTTATTCTCCAACAGAGCACATTGTTTCTTTTATTGGCTTTGCGCCAGCGGATGATCCTCAGATCGTTGTGTACACTGCCGTGGATAATCCGAAAGGGATTCAATTTGGGGGTGTGGTTGCAGCTCCAATCGTGCAAAATATTTTGGAAGACTCGCTGCACTATATGAAGATTCCGGAGCGCAGTGATCAGCTTCCCAAAACTTATAAGTATGGCGAAACTCCGATAGTGACCGTACCTGATCTTACCGGAGCAACGGTGCAGGATATCTATGAGGATTTAAATATGAATTTTAATCTTGCACGTTCAGGCACAGGAAATACGGTCATCAATCAAGCTCCTAAGGCTGGGGCCAGAGTAGAACAGGGCTCAACCATCAGGATTTATATGGGAGCATCTAGTGAATAATGATTAAGGTATAAGGTTTTAGCTCGTATCCGAAAATGTAGAGTGAGGGATTACTATGAAAGTTAACGAATTATCTGCTTGTCTTGCTACTTCGCAACTATACGGGGATGGAGATGTGGAAATTACTGATCTTCAGACGGATTCCCGCCGTGTAGGCCCGGGAGATGTATTCATTTGTTTGCCTGGCCACACCGTGGACGGGCACAAATATGCGCCGCAAGCAGTAGCCTCCGGAGCGGCGGCTATTGTATGTGAGCACAAGCTGGAGCTTGATATCCCGCAGATTGTTGTAGATGACTGCCGGTTTGCGATGTCTGTCATGTCGAATGCATTCTTTGGCTCACCTAGCAGCCGGATGAGAATGATCGGGGTGACGGGCACAAACGGCAAAACAACAACGACTTATCTCATTGAGCGGATTATGCAGGATCAGAATATGAAGACAGGTCTGATTGGAACAATTCAAATGCGCTATGACGGCAAAAGCTACCCTATGTCAGGCACAACTCCAGAATCGCTAGATCTGCAGCGTTCCCTTCATGATATGGCTTCCAAAGGTGTGGAATGTTGCGTAATGGAAGTATCCTCTCACGCACTTCAGCAAGGACGTGTGAAGGGTGCGGACTTCCGTACGGCAATTTTTACGAACTTAACCCAAGATCATCTGGATTATCATCATACAATGGAGGAGTATCGGGCGGTTAAAGGGCTCTTTTTCTCCAGATTGGGAAATGTGATCTCTCCGTGGAAGGAAGAACGCAAATATGCGGTGTTGAACGCGGATGATGAAGCCAGTCAATATTTTGCAGCCCAAACTGCGGCGGAAGTGATTACATATGGCATTGATAACAACGCTAATGTCCGAGCTTCGCAAATATCGATCACCGCAAAAGGAACTTTTTTCCATGTGGATACGTTTAAGGGGAAGACGGACATTTCACTCCGTATGGTTGGTAAGTTCAATGTCTACAATGCACTCGCGGCGATTACAGCTGCTTTATTGGAAGATGTCTCTCTGGCTGATATCAAGACTAGTCTTGAGGCAATCGATGGTGTAGCTGGACGGGTGGAGTCAGTGGACGAAGGTCAGGAATTTGCTGTTATCGTTGACTACGCACATACACCAGACGGGCTAGAGAATGTATTAAAAACGGTCTGCGAATTTGCTACCGGCAAAGTGCTTACAGTATTTGGCTGTGGCGGTGACAGAGACCGGACGAAACGTCCATTAATGGGGAAGATCGCTGCACGATATAGCGACATGGTATTCGTAACTTCTGACAACCCCCGGACGGAGGACCCTCAACTAATCTTGAAGGATATAGAAGCAGGACTAGTAGAGGATGGAGTCACCTCTGACCGGTATCATATGATTGTTGATCGCCGAGAAGCTATCGGGAAGGCTATTGAAATGGCAAGCCCTGGCGATGTAGTATTGATTGCGGGGAAAGGTCATGAGACCTATCAACTGATTGGCGGAGTGGTTCATGATTTCGATGACCGCATCGTCGCTAAAGAAGTTATAAGGGGCCGAAACTATTGATTACAAGAACGCTTGAAAATATTGCTGCCATGTGCGCAGGGGAACCTGCTGCTGTCGAAGCTATGAATACAACCCTTACGGGAGTCGTTACCGACTCCCGTAAGATCACACCCGGTTGCCTGTTTGTGCCTCTATCTGGAGACAAATTCGATGGTCACCACTATGCTGCCGCAGCACTGGCTGCTGGTGCGGGTGCAACCTTGTGGCAACGCGATAAAGGACCGGTACCTGAAGGTGGCGGAGTTATTATTGTTGAAGATACACTAGAGGCTCTTCAGAAGTTGTCCGCTGCTTATCTGAAGGAAGTGGCTCCACAGGTTGTCGCTGTTACGGGCAGCAACGGGAAAACAACAACAAAAGATATCATTATGTCTCTGCTTGAAGTGCAGTTCAAAGTGCATAAGACAGCAGGGAATTTCAATAATCATATCGGTCTTCCGCTTACTATTTTATCCATGGCTGAGGATACAGAGATCGCTGTACTTGAAATGGGGATGAGCTCGCGGGGAGAAATTGCTCTGCTGGCTTCTTTGGCTGAACCAGACGTAGCGGTAATTACTAATGTAGGCGAGTCGCATTTACTGCAGCTGGGGTCACGTAAAGAAATAGCCCGCGCCAAGCTGGAGATTGCTGAAGGGCTGAAGCCGGGGGGATTGCTGATTTATAATGGTGACGAACCGCTGCTGACTGAGGTAATGCAAGAGTCCACTTTTAAGGCTCCAGAAGGGATGAGAACCTTCCGATTTGGTCTAAATGAGGATAATGATGATTATCCAACAGGGATGATGTCCCATACTGGTGGCATGACGTTCACGTCAAGCCGTCATAAGGAACATGCTTTTACATTACCGCTGCCAGGTCAGCATAACGTTGTTAACGCTCTGGCTGCACTAGCGGTTGCTCGTCATTTTGGGGTTACGGAGCAGAATATGAAGGACGGTCTGAGCAAGCTCAAGTTGACGGGCATGCGGATTGAAGTGATTCGGACTTCCTCCGGACTTACGCTTTTAAACGATGCTTATAATGCCAGCCCTACTTCTATGAAGGCGGCTATAGATGTCCTGCAATCTATGAAATGCAGTGGCAATAAAATCGCTGTGCTCGGGGACATGCTGGAACTTGGGCCGGAGGAAGTAGAATTTCATCAAGAAATAGGCTACTACCTTGACCCTTCCTTAACTGATTTTGTATGTACTTACGGACCATTATCCGTTCATATTGCCAAAGCAGCAGAAGAGAAATTCGGCAAAGAGCGCGTCAAAGCTTTTACAGATAAAGCGGAACTAACCGCTGTCCTTCTAGAGAAATGCAGTGCTAAGGATATTGTTCTATTTAAAGGATCAAGAGGGATGAAGCTCGAGGAAGTGCTTCAGAGCCTAAATAAAGATATTCAACAGACCTAAATCATTGGAGGGGGTGTACCCATGGATTATCAACTATTGTTATTGACTATTGCTGTTTCCTTTATCCTTGCGGTCATTGCCGCTCCGCTCTTCATTCCGCTTCTGCGCAGGATGAAATTCGGACAGCAGGTGCGAGATGACGGACCGCAAACCCATTTGAAGAAAGCGGGAACGCCGACTATGGGCGGTATCGTGATTATCGTAGCTTTTACCTTGTCTTATCTGAAATTTTCTGTGGTGAATACAGATTTTTATGTACTGCTTGTAGCTACGCTTGGTTTTGGATTGATTGGATTTTTGGATGACTATATCAAAATTGTATTTAAGCGTTCCTTAGGGCTCACAGCTCGTCAAAAGTTATTTGGACAGCTGCTGGTTGGTGCTTTAATGTGCGGTCTTCTGATCTATGCCGGACACAGTACAAGTATCAGCGTTCCAGGTACTGATTTCAGCTTTGATTGGGGTGGCTGGTTCTATTATCCATTCATCATTATTATGATGATGGCAGTGACGAATGCCGTTAACTTTACAGATGGAGTCGATGGACTGTTGTCTGGGGTTAGTGCCATTGCTTTGGCCGCATACGCGGTGGTGGCAATGCAGGCTACGTCTATTGCGGCAGGTGTATGTGCTGCGGCCATGATTGGTGCTGTACTTGGCTTTCTTGTGTTTAATGCCCACCCTGCTAAAGTATTTATGGGGGATACGGGTTCGTTTGGTATTGGTGGCGCGATAGGTGCTATTGCTATTGTCACGAAGAGTGAGCTGCTGTTTCTCATCATTGGCGGTGTTTTTGTAATTGAAATGTTGTCCGTTGTGATTCAAGTCGTTTCATTTAAAACCCGTGGCAAACGTGTATTCAGAATGAGCCCGATTCACCATCATTTTGAGCTTGGTGGCTGGTCGGAGTGGCGTGTGGTAATTTCGTTCTGGGCGGTTAGCTTGGTGTTGGCTGCTGTGGGACTATTTATTAGCAAGGGGTTGTAGAGAATGAAACATCCAGATAAGTATCGTGGTGAAGAAGTTGTGGTTCTTGGGCTTGCTAAAAGCGGTGTCCAGGTGGCTAAAGTGCTGCATGAACGCGGCGCTGTAGTTACGGTGAACGATAAAAAAGAAAGAGATCAAAGTCCCGAAGCTTCCGAATTGGAATCTTTGGGAATTTGTGTTATATGCGGTGGGCATCCGGAAGGTCTTATTCATGAAGGTGTAAGTCTGGTAATCAAGAATCCAGGCATTCCTTATTCTGCGCCCCCTGTACAAAAGGCAATTGAGCTTGGAATTGAAGTGGTCACAGAGGTAGAGGTGGCTTATCGACTTTGTGCAGCGCCGATGATCGGGATCACGGGTTCCAATGGTAAGACGACAACGACGACCTGGGTAGGCCATATGCTGGAAGCTGCGGGAATGAACCCTATAGTTGCGGGCAACATTGGTACGCCTCTCTGTCAGGCTGCACAAGAGGCTACAAAGGATGATTGGATGGTAGTTGAGCTTAGCAGCTTTCAACTTAAAGGAACGGAGACCTTCCGGCCTAAGATAGGCTGTCTGCTGAATATTGCAGAGACCCATCTGGATTATCATGGAAGCATGAAAGATTATGTGGATTCCAAAACCAAGCTGTTCGCTAATCAATTAGCTACGGATACAGCAGTGCTGAACTGGGATGATCCTGTCTGCCGGGAACTTGTACCCTATATGAAGGCTTCGATTCTTCCATTCTCCTTGTTTGAGGAGCTGCCTCATGGAGTATTTGTTAGCCCGTCCTACATTACGGGGCAAGATGATGAGCTGAAGCGCCACATTATCTATCGCGAATCTGCGGACAAGGAAACGATAATCGCCGATGTAGATTCCATCGCCCTTCCGGGTCGCTTTAATGTGGGGAATGCGCTGGCTGCCTGTGGAATTGCTATTGCCGCTGGAGCGGACCCCTCTCTATTAAGCGAAGTGCTTTCTTCTTTTCGCGGTGTGGAGCACCGCCTGGAGTATGTAGCTGATAAGGCTGGAGCCGCTTATTATAACAATTCCAAAGCAACGAACTCCAAAGCGACAATTACGGCTTTGACATCGTTTCAGCGGCCGGTGGTATTGATTGCTGGCGGATTAGACCGTGGCTCCGATTATATGGAGCTGCTGCCTGTCCTGAGCGGACGCGTCAAAGCTTTGGTGGCGTTAGGACAAACCAAGGACAAGCTAATAAATGTAGCACAGCTGGCAGGATTAAAGCAGATTATCTCCGTCGATAATGGGGAGAGCGCCGCCGCCGTGCTGCAAGCAGCTGTGCGGGAAGCTTCCGCTCTGGCGGAAGAAGGAGATATCGTTCTCCTGTCTCCTGCATGTGCTAGTTGGGATATGTTTACATCCTATGAAGAGCGCGGGTGTATTTTTAAAGAGGCGGTGCATAACCTTTAAGTAGGGGGGTGGATAAGCCCCTACTACGGATGCAAGAGGTGTGCTCCTGATGAACAAAACTCGTCATGCTCCCGATATTTGGTTGCTGATTCCCATTCTTTCTTTGCTGGTGATCGGCATGGTGATGGTATACAGCGCCGGATCTGTTTTAGGCTTCCGCAATTATGGAGATTCGTTTTACTTTGTAAAGAGGCAGCTTTTGTTTGCAGGACTGGGACTTGTTGCAATGTTTGTTACAGCGAATACAGACTACAAAGTGTTAAAAAAGCTGGCTAAGCCGGCACTGATTGTCTGCTTTATTTTGCTCGTTATGGTGCTTATTCCCGGCATTGGTGTAGTTCGCGGGGGAGCGCGCAGCTGGCTCGGAATCAGCTCCTTCGGGATTCAGCCCTCCGAGTTCATGAAGATGGGGATGATTCTATTTCTGGCGAATTGGCTGGGAAAAGAAGAGTATGATATCACCTCCTTCACTCGTGGCTTACTTCCCCCGTTAGCGCTTATCGGATCAGCTTTTGCACTGATTATGCTCCAGCCGGATCTGGGTACAGGTACCGTTATGTTTGGCGCGGCCTTAATGATGGTCTTTACAGCTGGAGCAAGAATGAAACATCTACTCTCACTAGGAGTAGCTGGGGTGGCTGGGTTTGTTGCTTTGGTTGCCGCAGCACCTTACCGGTTGCAGCGTATAACCGCTTTTCTTGATCCTTGGTCCGATCCCCTCGGTGCAGGCTACCAGATTATTCAGTCGCTATACGCGATTGGGCCTGGAGGGCTCGGGGGTCTCGGACTTGGAATGAGCCGGCAGAAGTACAGTTATGTACCTGAGCCGCAGACCGATTTTATTTTTTCTATATTGGCCGAGGAACTGGGGTTTATCGGTGGTTTGGCTGTGTTGATCCTGTTTCTTATTCTAATCTGGCGCGGAATGAAGGTGGCGATGAGTCTGCCTGACCGTTTTGGAAGCTATTTGGCCGTTGGCATCGTCTGTATGGTGGCTGTGCAAGTCATTATTAATATTGGTGTGGTCATCGGTCTAATGCCTGTAACAGGCATCACACTTCCTCTGATTAGCTATGGAGGTTCTTCACTTACACTGATGTTAACCTCCCTGGGCATTCTATTGAACTTATCCCGTTATGCGAGGTGAAAGACATGCGTATCGTATTAAGCGGCGGAGGCACGGGTGGTCATATCTATCCCGCAGTCGCTGTTGCTAGACAACTGGAATCAGAAGATAGTGAATCTACCTTCCTGTATATTGGTGGAACGCGTGGCTTAGAGAGCAAGCTCGTTCCCCAAGAGAATATCCCTTTCAAATCTATCGACATCACTGGCTTTCGGCGCAAGCTGTCCATGGACAACGTCAAGACGGTGATGCGTTTTTTAAAGGGCGTTAAGGCTTCCAAAGAAATGTTAAGAGAGTTTAAGCCTGATGTTGTAATTGGTACAGGCGGTTATGTATGTGGTCCGGTCGTTTACGCTGCATCCCGGCTGGGTATTCCAACCTTGATCCATGAACAAAATGCTATCCCTGGTTTAACAAATCGTTTTCTAAGTCGTTACGCGAGTACAGTGGCCGTAAGCTTTGAAGGGACAGAATCTGCTTTTCCGGGGAGCAAGCACGTAATCTACACAGGTAATCCTCGGGCAACGACGGTTACTACGGCTAGTCCACAACGGGGGTTTGCCTCGCTGGGCATTCCGGATAACAGCACGGTTGTTTTGGTTGTTGGCGGCAGTCAAGGGGCTAAGGCTATTAATAAAGCCATGATTGAAATGGCCCCATTTGTGGGTAAGGGTAATGGTGTTCATTATGTTTACGTTACAGGTGAGCCTTATTTTGAGGATACCCGTGCTGAATTGCGTCAGAAGCTGGGTAGCACACCGAACTGGCTGCATGTCCTACCTTATGTTCACAATATGCCGGAGGTCTTGGCTTGTACCTCCTTAATCGTAAATCGGGCGGGGGCATCCTTTCTCGCTGAGATTACAGCGCTGGGTATTCCTTCTGTACTTATCCCTTCTCCTAATGTGACGAATAATCACCAAGAGGCGAATGCAAGACAGCTGGAACGCGAAGGAGCCGCTGTGGTGCTGCTTGAGAAGGATTTGAATGGTAAGGCGCTTTATGAAGCTGTGCAAGCAATCATTGGAACTGAAGCTGTACGCCAAAAAATGTCCGAGGCTTCCAAACGACTGGGCAAAAGGGATTCTGCTGCCATTGTCACTAACGAACTCCGAAGACTAGCTAGTAAACAGTCTTAAGCCATTAACCTTTGAGAGGTTTTTCCTTATTGGCAGCTCTCTGTCACACACTTGGAGGAACGAACATAGGATAATCCTATAATCGTGACAATCACCCAGGACACTTCCTAACCTGAAAGGTAGTGCAGGATAATCTTGTACATTTCATATGACCTTGTATCGGAAGTGTTTGTGGTGGGTGAGCGGTAATCTCGGAGGTGATACATTGGACAAATTGGTGATTGAGGGTGGAAGTCCCCTGTCAGGCACCATTCGTATCCATGGAGCAAAAAATGCGGCGCTGCCGATTCTAGCGGCAAGCCTGCTGGCCGAAGGAGTTCACTCACTGCATAATGTGCCGAAGCTGCTGGACATCGAGACTATGCTAGACATCTTGGATCGGCTGGGCTGCAGGTGCGTGCATCAAGAGGATACGGTGACGATAGATACGTCAGCCGTGGGGACATCTCATGTACCTGAGGATTTGATGCGGCAGATGAGATCTTCCATTTTTTTAATGGGACCGCTGTTATCCAGATTTGGTGAGGTAACGATCTATCAGCCTGGTGGCTGTGCGATCGGGGAGCGTAAAATCGATCTTCATTTGCAGGGTCTTAAAGCACTGGGGGCGGAGATCGAGGAAAGCAACGGACGAATATCCTGTCGGGGCTCAAAGCTTGTAGGGAGTGATATTCATCTCGACTATCCAAGTGTTGGAGCCACGGAGAATATTATGATGGCTGCCGCCAAGGCAGAGGGGACAACTACGATATCGGGAGCAGCAAGAGAGCCGGAAATACAGGATCTACAGCAATTTTTGAATAGTATGGGTGCTCAGATTATCGGTGCAGGCACGGATACCATTACGATCCAGGGTGTCAAAAACTTATATCCCTGTACGTACGAGGTAATCCCAGACCGGATAGTGGCTGGAACTGTAATGATTGCTGCGGCAGCTACACGTGGGAATGTGACCTTGACACATACGAACGCCGGGCATCTGACTTCGCTTATTCATGTGCTTAAGCGGGCTGGTGTTCAAATCACAGTATGCAATGATATAATTAATGTCAGCTGCATGGGGCGTCCGCGTGCGGTTGAGAGAATTGTAACCTCTCCTTATCCTTCTTTCCCGACGGATCTGCAATCTCAGGTCATGGTGCTGCTGTCGCTCGCCGATGGTTTTAGTGTGATCAAGGAGACGGTGTTTGAGGGACGGTTCAAACATGTGGAAGAAATGGCCCGGATGGGTGCTGACATTTCTATCGATTTGAATCGTGCGTTTATTCGCGGCGTTCAGAGATTGTATGGTGCTACTGTGGAAGCTACTGATTTGCGGGCGGGTGCAGCTCTGGTCATTGCCGGGCTTGCTGCACAAGGGACTACGGTCGTTGAGCAAGCGCATCACATTGACCGTGGTTATGATGGAATAGAGAAGCTGTTTCAGAAGCTTGGCGCGCGTATAAGCCGTAAGGTGCCTGTAACGGATCCACTTGATTTGGCCAATTAAAGCTCCCTGTCTCCTTCCAGATCTCCCAGAGAAGGAGACAGGGCCTTATTACGGAGAATATGAGAATGACTACAACCCGATTACCTCTTCTTAAAGAGGACAAGCCTAAGAAAAAAATGAGCCGTAAGATTACGGCGATCCTGCTGCTGCTGTTCACTGCGCTTCTTGCTGTGATTTTTTTTAGATCGTCTATTAGCCATATTACAGTGATAGATTTTCAAGGTAGTAAGTATTCTACTAGTGAAGAGCTACTCTCACAAAGTGGAATTAAAATAGGTGGGCAATTCTTTGCTGTATCAACGAAAGCTGTGGAAGAATCTCTGCTGAAGCTTAAGACGATTAAAGACGTCAGCGTGCAGAAGGATTTCCCCGGGGTGATCACAGTGAAGATTGAGGAATTTCCAGCGGTAGCCTATGAACTGGAACAGGGAGGCCTCTTGAAGGCAATTCTATCCAGTGGAGCTGCAGTCCCTGTTAATGAGACAGGAATTGCCGTTGAGAAACCCATATTAACGAACTGGGACCCGGAAGATCCGAATAAGGCTAAGCTATGTCAAGCATTAGCAAGCATTCCTAATGAATTGACAAGTGATATCTCTGAGATTGTTCCCTCGCCGACCTTGTCTTTTCCAGACCGGATCAAGCTCTATACTAGATCCCGTTTTGAGGTGATTACAGCCATCTCATTGCTAAAGAGCAAGGTGTCCTATTTGAATCAGATTATAGAGACTGAACAGCCTGGACTGATTAAAATGCTAGAAGCCGATTCATATGTTCCCTTTCAGGTTGTAAGCGATGAAGAAGATGTTGCGCAAGAGTAGTGTGGAGGTAAATAGTCCCTACTAATAGAGTTAAAAAAATGCTACAATCGGAGTTACGGGCAATAAGCTATATCCCTCTTTTTTCTTCGATTTTTTTGAGATATAGTACTATATTTGGTTGAAATGACCAATTAGACCGATATTTCTTGTGATAATTGCTATTTTTACAATAACATATGAGTAACTATTCACATTTGGGGATGTTGGAATATTATTCCGTTCAAAAAATTTGTAGAAAAAAGAGGGAAAGGATTAGGTATGTTGAATATGTACAGAGAAGTTTCCCGGGACCGGGATAAGGTAATGCAATTAATTATGATTATAACAGGAGGTGCCATAGGACTTGAGCAACAATGACATCATTGTTAGTTTGGACATCGGTACATCCAAAGTTCGGGCAATAATTGGGGAAGTTACCAATGGAACCTTTAATATTATTGGCGTTGGATCTGCCGATTCGGAAGGAATACGTAAAGGCGCGATTGTAGATATCGACCAAACTGTGCAATCGATCAAAAGTGCTATAGATCATGCAGAGCAGATGGTGGGTATTCAAATATCAGAGGTTTATGTAGGCATTTCCGGTAATCATATTGGCCTGCAATCCAGCCACGGTGTTGTGGCCGTTCAGAATGAGGATCGTGAAATCGGCGATGATGATATCGATCGCGTAATTAAAGCTGCGGAAGTCATTGCTATGCCTCCGGAGCGTGAAGTGATTGATGTTGTTCCCAAACAATTTATCGTCGATGGTCTTGAAGGAATTCAAGACCCGCGCGGAATGATTGGTGTTCGTCTGGAAGTTGAGGCAACAATCATTACGGGTGCTAAGACGCCAATACATAATCTACTACGCTGTGTTGAGAAATCAGGGCTGAAGGTAAAGGATCTTGTGCTGATGTCTCTTGGAGCTGGTGGATTGGCGCTGTCCAAGGACGAGAAATCGATGGGATCTGTTCTGGTTGATATCGGTGCGGGCTCAACAACAATAGCCATATACGAAGAGGGTTCTCTTAGTGCAACCTCCACGATTCCGATCGGAGGAGAATTCGTAACCAATGATATTGCCTACGGACTTCGGACACTTACTGATCAAGCGGAGAAGGTAAAACTTAAATATGGTTGTGCTTGGATTGACGATGCAGCCTCAGACGTTGTCTTCAAGGTATTGCGCATTGGCAGTAACGTGGAGAAGGAATTTAACCAAGAGGATCTGGCGGCCATTATCGAGCCAAGGGTGCAAGAAATATTCCACCTGATTCGTCAAGAAGTTAAACGGCTTGGTTACAGTGAACTGCCTGGAGGTTATATACTAACAGGTGGGACTGTCTCGATGCCGGGTGTATTGAAGGCTGCTCAGACCGAGCTGGCTGCATCTGTACGCATCGCCGTGCCGGATTATATCGGTGTACGGGACCCTGGGTTTACCGGCGGTGTCGGTATTCTGCATAATGTTGTCCGTAGTTTCCGTGGAAGAAACAGTGGTGGAAGCAGCAACAAAAAGACGGTCAACCGGAGCAAGCAGAACGCCACTCCGAGTCAGGAAACTGTTCAGAAGCCCGGATTTGTGGAGCGTCTAAAAAATATGTTTAGCGAGTTTATATAAGTGTAAGTCCAGATATACTTGGACCGGCCATCCAAGCACATTGAGGGGGAGATGGAACAATATGTTAGAATTTGATTTTGAAATGGAGAGCTTGGCGCAAATAAAAGTCATCGGCGTGGGCGGCGGAGGTAGTAATGCTGTCAACCGGATGATTGAAAACGGCGTTCAGGGTGTAGAATTTATTACGGTTAATACAGACGCCCAAGCGTTGCATATGGCCAAATCGGAGCACAAGCTGCAGATTGGGGACAAGCTGACCCGCGGTTTGGGTGCAGGCGCCAACCCTGAAGTCGGTAAGAAAGCAGCGGAGGAATCCCGTGATCTGATTTCGAATACCCTTAAAGGTGCAGATATGGTATTTGTTACTGCAGGAATGGGTGGCGGTACAGGTACAGGTGCGGCACCAGTTATAGCTGAAATTGCTAGAGAGTGTGGAGCCCTGACTGTGGGTGTAGTGACTCGCCCGTTCACTTTTGAAGGAAGAAAACGTTATAACCAGGCAATGCTTGGAATCGAAGCTTTGAAAGAAAAAGTCGACACACTAATCGTCATTCCAAATGACCGTTTGCTTGAAATTGTTGATAAGAAAACACCGATGTTGGAAGCTTTCCGTGAAGCAGATAATGTTCTCCGGCAGGCTGTTCAAGGTATCTCTGACCTAATTAAGGTTCCTGGTCTGATTAACCTTGACTTTGCGGATGTAAAGACGATCATGACAGAGCGCGGTTCAGCGCTTATGGGTATTGGTATTGCAAATGGTGAGAACCGTGCGTCTGAAGCAGCACGTAAAGCCATCATGAGCCCACTCTTGGAAACGTCTATTGAAGGCGCCCGCGGCGTAATCATGAACATTACGGGAGGATCTAACCTCTCTCTATACGAAGTCAATGAAGCGGCTGAGATTGTTACATCCGCCTCTGATCCTGAAGTGAATATGATCTTTGGTGCGATAATTGATGAGGGCCTGAAGGATGATATCAAAGTAACAGTAATTGCTACTGGCTTTGAACATAAACCATCGCCTGAAGCTCCAGGACGCCGTCCGGTCTCGACGAATAACGAGCCAGCGGCAGCACCGGATAAGAACGCTGCTAATCTGCGTCCGTTCGGGAATCAGAACACGTCAGATCAGTTAGATATTCCGACGTTCCTGCGTAACCGTAATCGTGGCAACAATGACTAATTAAATATTTTATTAAGAGATATGAAGCACCGTATTCCCCAGCTAATAGAGCTAGGGCAATGCGGTGCTTTTTTTATGTGAAATGCTGTTCAGTAGGAATAAAACCCTCCCGCGCTATAACTCGACAAAAAAACCTTAAGAATGCCCCCCAAGTTTAGACAGACTTTGAATGCGAGACTTTTTATACTAATCATATCGTCCAAAAAAACAGAGCCTGATCTATTTTGGCTACAGGATAGATTCCGCCATAGTAAGCAGGTGAATGCACTGGTTGTTTATATTGACTTGATATTCGCCGCCAATCTAGTGATCGACGGAATTCTTTTGTGGCTGACAGGCTGGATGGTCAAGCTGAGGATATCATGGTGGCGCTTAGTTCTCTCAGCTCTGGTTGGTGCGCTGTATGTGGTGATGATGTTTGTGCCGGAGTTGTCTTTCATGTATACCTTCCTCATTAAGTTTGGATTGTCGGTGGTTATGCTATGGATTGCCTTTGGTTTTGGAAGTCTGCAAAGCTACCTTCGCACTATGGGAGCTTTTTATATTATCAATTTCGCAGCGGCTGGTGGGATTGTAGGTATTCACTATTTGCTGCAGAGCTCCGGTGATATTTGGAATGGTATTATGTTCACTGCTTCAGGAGGGCATGCTTACCGCCTAAAGATTGGCTTTTGGTTTGTAATTGCAGTATTTCCCCTGGTGTTAATCTGCTTCAAGGCAGTGCACTCCTCACGAATCAGAAGGGAGCAGCTTGAAACCTATATCGGTGAGGTGGTAGTAGAAATTGATGGAGTGACTGTTTCCTGTCCCGGCCTGCTAGACACAGGTAACCGGCTTTGTGATCCTTTGACCCGCATACCGGTGATGGTTATGGAATCTTCGCTCTGGGAGGGACATCTGCCTGAAACATGGAAAGGTAGACTCACTCAGGACGGAGCGGACAAACTTTTACTAGAAACGGACGGGCAGTCGTTTGCTTGGCAGGACAGGATGCGACTGGTGCCTTACAGGGGAGTTAACCGGGGGGCATCATTTATGCTCGCACTGAAGCCTGATCAGGTGACGATAAAGCTTGGTGAAGATATCTTTTATTGTAAAAGAGTCTTGATTGGGCTGGATGGTGGGACATTGTCGGGGGATGGAGCCTATCGGGCTGTAATACATCCTGATTTGGCTCAAAAAGAGAGCGCTACTGTTGCAGCACTGCCTTCCTAATCTTTAAAGCTAGCTGAACCAAACTTCTGATGGCTGAAAGCGGGATTTGAAAGCTTCACACGCGAACCGTGCACTTCTTGGAGGAGGAACAAATAATGGTCAAATGGAAAATTGCTCTGCAGCTGCAATATTACCGCATGCTGTTTCTACTAGGGCTGAAGAGTCAGGAAATCTATTATATTGGCGGGAGTGAGGCACTTCCTCCACCGCTGACACGGGAAGAAGAAGAATATCTGCTTCAGCGGCTGTCTAGCGGCGATGCAGCTGTTCGTGCGATGTTGATTGAGCGCAATCTTCGCTTGGTAGTATATATCGCTCGTAAATTTGAGAATACCGGCATCAATATCGAGGATCTGGTTTCGATTGGCGCTATTGGCTTAATTAAGGCTGTGAACACTTTTGATCCTGAGAAAAAAATAAAACTGGCTACTTATGCATCCCGCTGCATAGAGAATGAAATCTTGATGTATCTGCGGCGGAACAGCAAGACACGGAGTGAGGTTTCTTTTGATGAGCCGCTTAATATTGACTGGGATGGCAATGAATTATTGCTTTCTGACGTATTAGGAACGGAAAATGATACCATTTATCGGAACATAGAAGAACAGGTTGATCGCAAGCTGCTGCAAAAGGCACTGGAAAAGCTGAGTGACCGGGAAAGACTTATTATGGAGCTGAGATTTGGCCTGCGCGGAGGCGAAGAAAAGACACAAAAAGATGTGGCTGATCTGCTTGGCATCTCCCAATCTTATATTTCGCGGCTGGAGAAAAGAATTATCAAGCGGCTGCGCAAGGAGTTTAACAAGATGGTGTAAGGTGAAATTAGCAAGGAATAAAATGGCGAGCCCGGGAGATAATGTACAGTAATGTTTCTCCTTGGGAGGTAAATCATCATGACCCGTAATAAAGTCGAGATTTGCGGTGTGGATACTGCTAAGCTGCCTGTTCTAACGAATGTGGAAATGCGGCAACTGTTCACTTCGCTGCAGCAGCAGGGCGAGCGATCCGCCAGAGAGAAATTGGTAAACGGTAATCTTAGACTTGTTCTAAGCGTTATCCAGAGGTTCAATAATAGGGGAGAATTTGTTGACGATTTGTTCCAGGTGGGTTGCATCGGTCTGATGAAAGCCATCGATAATTTCGATTTATCACAAAACGTTAAATTCTCCACATATGCAGTTCCGATGATTATCGGTGAGATTCGGCGTTACCTGCGTGATAACAACCCGATTCGGGTATCACGTTCTCTCAGAGATATCGCCTACAAGGCGCTCCAGGTACGTGATAGTCTGACCAATCAGAACTCACGGGAACCGACGATATTCGAAATATCAGAAGCGCTGGGTGTGCCGAAGGAAGATGTTGTATTTGCTCTTGATGCCATTCAGGATCCAGTGTCCTTATTCGAGCCGATCTATCATGACGGCGGCGATCCTATTTATGTAATGGACCAGATTAGCGACGATAAGAATAAGGATGTGTCGTGGATCGAAGAAATTGCATTACGTGAAGCGATGCGTAAGTTAGGACAAAGGGAGAAACGAATTTTATCCATGCGGTTTTTCGAAGGGAAAACACAGATGGAGGTCGCAGATGAGATTGGCATTTCACAGGCACAGGTCTCACGTCTTGAGAAATCTGCGATTCAGCAAATGCAAAAACACGTGAAATCTTAGAGCAGTAGCCATGAGGAGATATTCCAGAATCCGGTTTAAGGATTTTGGGCTGTCTCCTCTTTTTAATGCATGTTGACAAGCTTCCGGATCATATATTGGACTATAGGTCGGATTGTACAGGGGTGGTGAGATGAACGAGGATTATCAAGGGTCTGCCAAAAAAATGAAAATCTCTGATTTTCAGACGAAGGATGTTATCAACATTGTAGATGGCAAGCGGTTGGGGCAGATTAGTGATCTGGAGCTTGATTTGCGCCGTGGTGTCATTGATGCCATCGTTATACCCGGATACACTCGGTTTATGGGATTGTTCGGAGGCGGGACAGATCTGATTATTCCATGGCGGAATATAGTCAAGATCGGGTCCGATGTTGTGCTCGTGAAGATTGAAGAGTCGCGGATGTCTCCGGGACAGGAAGAGCGTGAAACGATGTATCTGGAACGGGGAGATCGCAGCGAACGGCGCACTTATTAATTAGGTGCGTTTTTTGTTTTTTTATTTAAGAATTTAGGCGATCAGGCTTAACCGTCACTTTGTACGGGTATTTACATGTGGTACACTAAGGCGGAGGTGAGGAAATGGAACCGTTTGTGCAGGGGAAAGAAATGCTTATGCTGCTCCATCTGGAGCCTTGGCTGGTGGAGCATAACGAAATTACAGCGGGGTTTACTGGTAGACAGGGAGGGGCTAGCAAGGCGCCCTATGACAGCCTGAATTGTGCGTTTCACGTTGGGGATGCTCCTGAAGATGTCCTGAGCAATCGGAGAGCGCTTGCCGAAGCTCTTGATTTCAAGCCGGAAGCATGGACCTGTGGAGAACAAACTCATGGGGCAGAGATAGCTGTAGTAAGGGAAGTAGACCGTGGGCGGGGACAACAGGACAGAGCATCGGCATTTCAAGCTACGGATGGTCTGCTGACGGATGTGCCTGGGGTTTTGTTGACTTCTTTTTATGCGGATTGTGTGCCCCTTTATTTTTATGATCCCGTGCGTAGAGTCGTCGGTCTTGCGCATGCAGGCTGGAAAGGAACGGTGGCTCAGATTGCCGCAGCTATGGTGAGTAAGCTGCAAACGGTATACGGCAGCCATCCACATGATATTGTGGCAGCGATCGGTCCATCCATTGGCGACTGCTGTTATGAGGTGGATGATTATGTGATGGAGCATGTTCGGCAGCTGGAGGGCAGCTTGAATGAGGGGATAGAAACTTTCGATGCTGTGGAGCTTTACAGAGCCTCAGAGACTGATCAGAGTAAATACTTGCTAAACTTGAAAGAAATGAATCGACGCATTATGATAAAAGCAGGAATATTGCCGACTCATATCGAATGTACAACATGGTGTACAAGCTGTAATCGTGATTTGTTTTTTTCTTATCGCAAAGAAAACGGTATTACAGGCAGAATGACGAGCTGGATCGGAATAAAGGAGAGTTGAAAGTTGTCTTTAACACTGCAGGAGAGAATTGCTGAGGTAGAGGAACGTGTAGCACGTGCCTGCGCGGCAAGCGGCCGGGATCGTAATGACGTCAAGGTAATTGCAGTGACGAAATATGTTTCTCTGGGAATGGTATCCTCCGTATTGGAGGCAGGCCTAGAGCATGTTGCTGAGAGTCGCTGGCAGGATGCTGAGCACAAATGGAAGGTTTTAGGGGACAAAGGGACATGGCATTTTATCGGGCATTTGCAAACCAATAAGGTTAAAGACGTTATTGGCAAATTTCAATATATACACTCTTTGGACCGGATGTCTCTGGCGCAAGAATTACACAAAAAGGCGCTTGCTGCTGATCAGGAAGTGAATGTGTTTCTTCAAGTGAATATCTCTGGCGAAGATACGAAGTTTGGTCTGTCACCTGAGGCAGTACCTGGATTTTTACGTGAAATCGCTAGTTTGGACCGCGTTAAGGTAATTGGACTTATGACGATGGCACCTTTAGAAGGTGATCCGGAGCTTACCCGTCCTGTATTTCGCGGACTTCGTGAGCTGCGCGATGAGCTTAATCAACTTGCTTTGACACCTGAGCCGATTACGGAGCTGTCCATGGGAATGTCGAATGATTTTGAAGTGGCGATACAGGAAGGAGCCACCTGGGTACGCCTGGGTACGGTGTTAGTAGGCCATTAGGAGGGATCGTGATGAGCGTTATGAACCGATTTATGAGTTTTTTGGGCTTGCAGGAGGAAGAGGAAGTTGTGGAGCGGGAGCAAATCCACGAAGAGGATGAGTATGAGCCGGCCCCTGTAGAAACCCGCAAAAATCAGAGGGGCAACGTTGTCAGTATCCATTCGCAAAAAAATGTCAAGGTTGTATTATATGAACCACGTTCATATGATGAGGCACAGGAGATTGCTGATCATCTCCGTTCGCATCGGACGGTAGTAATTAACCTGCAGCGTGTTCGCAATGATCAAGCAATGAGAATTATTGATTTTCTCAGCGGAACTGTTTATGCCCTTGGGGGAGGAATCTCTAAAATTGGGGGCAATATATTTATGTGCACTCCAGATACTGTTGAAATTCAAGGCTCCATTACAGAAATCCTAGGTGACGATCAAGACTATAACAGAATGAGGTGAATGGGCTTTGCTTCAAATTGATTACATTATCGATATTTTGTTTAACATTTATTTTTACATGATTATTTTCTATGTGCTAATGTCCTGGTTACCCAACGTTCGTGATAACTTCATTGGAGAACTGCTAAGTAAACTCGTAGAGCCGTATTTAACACCTTTCAGACGGTTTATTCCACCGCTCTTCGGTACACTTGATATCTCTCCAATCATTGCATTACTTGTCTTGGAATTCGCGGCAGGCGGACTTAAATCTATCCTGCATTTGATTTTTTAGGCAACTGTGATGAAGAACGAAGTTTACGGGCATTTTCATCCCGATGAACGTCAATTTGTGGACAAGGCCTTCGAATGGGTTACCAACGCTGGAGAATATCATGAGACTAAATTAACTGAATTTCTCGATCCCCGCCAAGGTTTTATTCTGCAAACTTTAGTTAACCGCCATCCTGATGTAATTGTTAAATGGGAAGGTGGACATGCTGAGGCAGAGCGGAAGCGAGCGCTTGTCGCTCCTGATTATCGTGACCTGGATCAGGAAGACATGGAGCTGAAGGTGCTTGCAATAACCTCAGGGGAGCAGAAGTTTCTGGCTCTGGAGCACGGGGACTACATGGGTTCTATTCTGGGGCTGGGCGTTAAACGAGGCAAAATTGGTGATATTCATGTTCTGGACGATGGTTGTCATGTTGTAGTCGCTGCTGATATTGCAGATTATTTAGCTATGAATTTAACTGGAGTGCACCGGATACAGGTAAGTACGGAAGTATTACCCCTTTCCGCCTTGCGTAATAGTGAGGTTAAGCTGGAATTGATGGATTTGACTGTAGCATCCCTGCGATTGGATGGCATTGCCGCAGATGTAACACGGCTTAGCCGAAGCAAAATTCTTGCTCCCATCAAGGCTGGACGCGTTCGGGTAAACTGGAAAGTGGAGGAAGACCCATCCTGCAGTCTTAAGGATGGTGACATGGTATCTATTCAAGGCTTTGGTCGCTTCAAGGTTCTAGAGGTCGGCAGTTTGACGAAAAAGGGCCGATACCGTGTTCAGATTGGTAAATTTGTGTGAATCCCTTGCAGGAATACGGTCTTACTTGTCGAAATTGATTATTTCGAGGGAATCAAACATTTTTTAAGCTGGACGCCGATACTTTTAAGAAGAGGCGGACCATGAATGGCAGGCGGAACACAGGAACACCTTCTGCCTTTACTTGAAGTACAGTCTTTCTTCTTTGTCTGCCGCTTAGTTGCGATTTAGAGATAAAGAAGGTCCGAAATTTCTAGGAGGTGCACAGCATGCCATTAACACCGCTCGATATACATAACAAGGAGTTTTCTCGGAGACTTCGCGGTTATGATGAGGACGAGGTCAACGAATTTCTGGATCAAGTGATCAAGGATTACGAAAGCGTCATCCGTGAGAACAAGGAACTGCAGAATCAGCTTTTGTCTATTCAAGAGCGTCTGGATCATTTTGTGAATATTGAAGAAAGTTTATCGAAGACGATCTTAGTCGCTCAGGAAGCGGCGGATGATGTGAAGAACAACTCCAAGAAGGAATCCCAGCTCATTATCAAGGAAGCGGAGAAAAACGCCGATCGGATTATTAACGAAGCGTTATCCAAATCCCGTAAGGTTGCTATTGAGACTGAAGAATTGCGCAAGCAAGCTTCGATCTATCGCACTCGTTTCCGGACATTAGTGGAGGCTCAGCTGGAGCTGTTATCACAGGATGACTGGAATGCCTTAGAGAGTCGTGAGGCGAGCGAGAATGTAGCTTTCAAGGATGATGTTCTTCATCGCATCTAAAGGTTTCAGACGATAATTGGCTAAATAGAGGGAGCTATTCCCTCTATTTTTATTTTCCGATAAAATAGACCATAATAAAGTGAACTCCATGCGCAAGTACGCTCATAATAGCTAGATTGGGCGAATGGTTGTTGACATTTAGATTCAAAAAGTCTATAAATAGAACATATCTGTATAATGTTTATATGTATTCGATGACGGGACAAGTACGACAAGGTAACGTTCTCCAGAGAGTCGGCGATTGCTGCGAGCCGATTGTTCGAACCCTGCCGGAAGATCTTCCCCTAGAAGTTAAGCTGAAGCGTTGATCGTGCGTAAGCCTAACCGTCTGCCGGACGTTACACCGGACCTGTGCACAAGATTTACGCGCAGGACTGAGATTGTGCTGAATACACTCCCCTTAAGGATGTGCTCATGCGCAGAATTAGGGTGGTATCGCGAGCGTCGTCTCGCCCCTTTGGGGGTGGGATGACGCTTATTTTGTTGTTCCGGGGCGGCCATCCCCCTAAATCCCCCTTTCTAAGGGGGACCCCAAGGGCTGCTGCCCTCTGGACACCCGCAAAGTAAAGCCTCGTGCAAACTAGGTACGGTGGTGGAAACGAACGGATTCATGTGGCTGAAGGAGCGGCCCTTCTTAGGCTCCCCTGGCGGGTTCGCCTGCGGGGCCTTTACGGCAAGAGCGGTGCGCGACCAGCTGCGCAAGGTCGCCCATGGCGCCCCGAGCGATTGCTGCCCTACGGGATCGCAGCTCGGGAGCCCGGGCAAGAGCGGTGAGCGACCAGCTGCGCAAGGTCGCGTATGGCGCCCCGAGCGATTGCTGCCCTGCGGGATCGCAGCTCGGGTGCCAGGGCAAGAGCGGTGCGACCAGCTGCGCAAGGTCGCCCATTGGCCCCTCGAGCAATTGCTGCCCTAACGGGATCGCGGCTTGGGAGCCAGGGCAAGAGCGGTGCGACCAGCTGCGCAAGGTCGCGGAATGGCGCCCCGAGCGATTGCTGCCCTGCGGGATCGCAGCTCGGGAGCCAGGGCAAGAGCGGTGCGACCAGCTGCGCAAGGTCGCGAAAATGGCGCCCCGAGCAATTGCTGCCCTAACGGGATCGCGGCTCGGGAGCCAGGGCAAGAGCGGTGCGACCAGCTGCGCAAGGTCGCCCATGGCGCCCCGAGCAATTGCTGCCCTAACGGGATCGCGGCTCGGGTGCCGGGGCAAGAGCGGTGGGCGACCAGCTGCGCAAGGATCGCCCAAAGATCGAAAAGAGCTTTATAGACTAATCCATGAAAGGATTGACCATCACATGCAAAAAGTAGATGTCAGAGAAAAGGCGCGGGCAAGAGATGTCCGCATATTAAAGAAATGGAGCGACGAAAATACGTTCCGCAAGTCCATGGAGAACCGTGAGGGACGTCCAAATTATGTATTCTATGAAGGTCCGCCTACAGCAAACGGTGCGCCGCATATCGGACACGTGCTGGGACGGGTAATCAAGGATTTCATCGGTCGTTACCAGACAATGAAAGGTTACCGCGTGGTACGTAAAGCAGGCTGGGATACACACGGTCTGCCAGTAGAACTAGGCGTACAAAAGAAGCTTGGCATCTCCGGTAAACAAGAGATCGAGGAATATGGCGTAGAAAAATTCATCCAGGAATGTAAAGACAGCGTCTTTGGTTATGAGAAGCAATGGCGTGAATTTACAGAAGCGATTGGATACTGGACAGATCTAGATAATCCTTACGTAACCTTGGATAACACCTATATCGAAAGTGTATGGAACATCTTGGCTACAGTGCATGAGAACGGGTTGCTTTACCGCGGACACCGTGTTAGCCCGTATTGCCCGAGCTGCCAGACTACACTAAGCTCGCATGAAGTTGCTCAAGGCTACAAAACCGTTAAGGATCTCAGTGCAACCGCGAAGTTCAAGCTGGATGACAGCGGAGACTACGTATTGGCTTGGACGACAACACCTTGGACCTTGCCAGCCCATATGGCGCTAGCTATGAACCCGGACATGGATTATGTACGTGTGCAACAAGAAGATGGTGTGTACATCGTTGCTAAAAACTTGGTCGAAGAAGTAATGAAAGGCGAGCACACAGTCCTTTCTACACATAAAGGTTCCGAGTTTATCGGTAAAACTTACGCACCTCCATTCGGATATATTAAGGCAGAGAAAAGCAATGTTATCGTAGGCGCTTCTTTCGTTACAGATTCCAGTGGTACAGGGATCGTACACATGGCACCAGCACATGGTGAAGATGACTACAAGACTTGCCGTGAGAATGGCATCAGCTTCGTAAATGTGGTTGATAATTCCGGTAAGTATACGGATGTAGTCTCTGATTTTGCGGGACGTTTTGTTAAGGATTGCGATCTGGATATCATTAAGGTTTTGTCTGAAAAAGGATTGCTTTACGGTAAAGAGAAATACGAGCACAGCTATCCGTTCTGCTGGCGTTGTGATACACCACTTTTGTATTACGCAACAGACAGCTGGTTCATCAACACTACAGCGATCAAAGATCAGCTGATTGCTAACAACAACAGTGTAACTTGGTACCCTGAGCATGTACGAGAAGGCCGTTTCGGGAAGTTCTTGGATGAACTGGTTGACTGGAATATCAGCCGTAACCGTTATTGGGGTACACCCCTCAATGTCTGGGTATGTCAAGAGACGGGTAAAGAGTTTGCTCCACACAGCATTGAAGAGCTAAGAGCGATGGCGATTGGTGATGTTCCTGAAGATATCGAACTGCATAAACCTTTCGTGGATAAGATCAAGCTGCGCAGTCCGTTTAGCGAAGGTGCAGAGATGGTTCGTACATCGGAAGTGATCGACGTATGGTTCGATAGTGGCTCGATGCCTTTTGCACAAAGCCATTATCCGTTTGAGAACGAGGATAAGCTGAATGATCAGTATCCGGCAGATATGATCTGTGAAGGGATCGACCAGACCCGTGGATGGTTCTATAGCTTGCTTGCAGTATCCACCTTGTTCAAGGGTAAAGCACCTTATAAAGCGGTAATTGCTACAGGCCATATCCTCGATGAGAATGGTCAAAAAATGTCCAAATCCAAGGGCAATGTTATTGATCCTTGGGAAATCATGAATGAGTATGGTACGGATGCTTTCCGTTGGGCTATTTTGTCCGACAGTGCACCGTGGAATAATAAACGTTTCTCGCGTGGTCTTGTAGGTGAGACGAAATCTAAAGTAGTGGATACGCTGGTAAATACACATGCCTTCTTGACGCTGTATGCGGGCATTGATGGTTACGATCCAGCCGATCATCCTTTTAAAGTATCAAAACATAAGCTGGACCGCTGGATTCTGTCCCGTCTGAACAGCTTGATTCTTTTGGTGGATAAAGGACTTGCGGTAAATGACTTCGTGAATACATCTAGAGCTATTGAGAACTTTGTGGATGAGCTGAGTAACTGGTATATCCGTCGTTCCCGTGACCGTTTCTGGGGGAGTGGCCTAGGTGAAGATAAACTGGATGCTTACCGTACGTTGACTCATGTGCTTTTGGCGACAGCAACTTTGATGGCTCCATTTACACCGATGTTGTCCGAAGATATCTTCACGAACCTTGGCGGCGGAGAAAGTGTGCATTTGGCAGACTACCCGGTTGCTGACGAGAACTTGATCGATAAAGAGCTGGAAGAGGATATGGAAAGTGCAAGACAGATCGTTGAGTTGGCGCGTAACGTACGTAACGAAACAGGCATTAAGAATCGTCAACCGCTGTCCGAGCTGATCGTTTCGATGAACCGTGACTTCCATTTGGCTGAGTATGAAGAGATCATCAAAGATGAGATCAACATCAAGAACATCGTGCTGGAGAACAGTGACAGCGGATTTGTTGATTTCACACTCAAGCTGAATCTTAAGGTAGCCGGTAAAAAATACGGTAAAAATGTAGGCTTCCTGCAAGGCTTCCTGAAAAGCCTCGACAGTGATTCTACCCGCAAAGCGGTACAGGACGGTAAAATTGCAATTGCGACACCTGAAGGTGAAGAGCTTGTAATCACTTCTGAAGAGCTGCTTGTTGAAAAACAAGCCAAAGCAGGTTTCGCCGCAGCTTCCGGATATGGAGTTACGGTTGCGCTCAATACCGAAATCACGCCTGAGCTTGAACAAGAAGGCTGGGTTCGTGAGATCATTCGCGCGGTTCAAGATTACCGTAAACGTCTGGATCTGCCGATCGAGAAACGGATCGCACTCACCTTGAAATTAGATGATGAGCTAAAAGCAGCTGTTACAGCATTTGACAATGTATTGCGAGACAATGTTCTTGTGACTACGGTTGATTTTGATGGAGAACATGCTTTTGAGACGGTAGAAGTCGGTGATAAATCCATCGGTATCCATATCGAAGCATAATTCTGCATTACCTGTCCCAAAACAGCATATACTAGCGGCATAAGTGTAAACGGAGATCTTCCGTTTATGCGGGAAATATAGTCTTTATATTTCGGCGCAAAACTAACGAGTCCCGAGCTTAAGGAGATGAATTCTCTTTGGCCGGGCTCGTTTACTTTGTAGCGAAGGAAAGACATATGAGAGGAGCCGTAGCTGTGGAGGGAAATAAGAGGAGAATCTCCATTAAGACATCCGGCAATAAGAATAACCCAGACAAGGAAAAGGAGAATAAGGCTTTTCCTGAAGTTAATCCTGAGTATCTAACAGCAGATCCGCGTAATCCCGAGGATATTCCGCTGGAAGAAAAAATGAATACGATGTACCGTTTGACCTTTGAGTGGGCTCATATTTTGGAAAAATCCCGAATTTATCAATATACGGATCTGCTATATTCACCTTGGCGGTTGATTTGGAGAAATATTTTATTTGGAGCAGCTCGGGGAGTTGGGATTGCACTGGGTTTTACTTTTTTTGCGGCAACGATTATTTATATCCTTCAGGGACTAGGCGCGCTCAATCTACCGATCATTGGTGATTATATTGCGGATATTGTGCGGATCGTACAACGTCAGCTAGAGTTCAAATAGTCATCGAAACGTTAAGATTAAAAACAGCGAACCATTCCTCAAAACTGGAACAGTACGCTGTTTAAATGTTTTTGTATAGGGGACATTTGTGTTTAGTCTTCGTCGAGAGGATCAAGACTATGGGTTGCCTCGTCACTGTCCAAATAACGCTGGTAGCTCCGTCCCGGCACTACAATTAGATTGTTGCCCGTGATATCAGTGGCGATAAAGTTCTCCCAAGGCTCTACGCAGCCTTCCAGCTCATCGGCTTCAATCTCCATATCATTATAAGAATCAATATTGTTGCCCTCCGCCATGGCGGGAGAATTCGAGGTACCCCAGCTTTCCACAATCTGCCAGGCATCCTCGCCGTCAAAACCGTTTTGATCGTCGCGCTCATCCAGACTGGTGCGTCCAAAAGGTGGAGATAACAGCTCCTCTTCTACTGGTCGAGTGAAAGGTGCGTTTTGCCGCGGGTTGTGCTCTTTACAATAAAGTGTGGAAGGGATGGCAGATAAACGTTCAAAAGGGATCGGCTCACCACTAGCCTTGCATATCCCATAGGTGCCATTATCCATAGCAGATAAAGCAGCTTCAATATCGTCCAGCTCATGCTCGTCCCGCTCTAACAGTGAAATGTCCATGGAGCGATTATACAAATCGGTGGCTGCATCTCCTGGATGGTTGTCATTCTCGGAAAGTTCTCCGGAGCCATCCCGCATGGATTCATCTAAGCCGTAATGTTCATTATTCTGAAGCCTGTGCTGAATCGTATCCCGATCTTTTTCCAATCGTGCGCGTAGCTCTGAGAGCTGCTGTACTGTCAGGTGCGTCATAATGAGAAAGCTCCTTTCTGTACCTTTTATAAGAATCATTCCGACTTGCCGGATAACACCGGATGGTTCTTCTGTTAGGTTGACCGGAGAGCAGGGATTTTAGCGCTGGAAAATAGTCCCCAAGATTGAACTTAGCGGATGTCCCGCAATAGACGATTCTTTAAGGGCTGTGCTACAATATACAAGTCTTTAAACAGTATTCGTACCGCATTTAGCGGGAAAAATAAGAACGGAGTGACAACTTCTGTGGTGTACTATTTGATTGCTCTTATTGTATTTTTGGTGGATCAAGGGACAAAGTATCTCATTGCTACACGTCTGGAGATCGGAGAACAGATTTCTGTTATCGGAGATTTTTTCCTGATTACCTCTCATCGCAATCGCGGGGCTGCTTTTGGGATTCTCGAAGGTCAGCAATGGTTCTTCTTTCTAGTTACGGTTGTAGTGGTTAGTGGTATCGTTTGGTATTTGAACAAGACTAGACACTCGCGGAAGCTGTTATCTGTTGCCCTAGGGCTTGTACTGGGTGGAGCTATCGGTAACTTCCTGGACCGGATAATCAATGGTGAGGTTGTTGATTTCCTTCTGTTCAATTTTGGGAGCTATAGCTTCCCGATTTTTAACGTGGCGGATTCTTGTATTGTCATTGGGGTTGGATTGATTCTTCTGGATTCTTTTCGTGACCTTAAGAACGGCGAAGAAATTACGGAAATAAAAGAAGTGAAAGAAGCAAAGGAAGTAAGAGAAGGGAATGAATGATTTGAATAAAGACGTCAATCACCAAGCGGCATCTACGAGCGAAGAAGAGAGGGACGTCACGGAATGGACCGTTTCGGCAGAGAACGCGCGGGAGCGAATCGATAAATATATTACGGAATCATGGGAAGAAGAAATTTCCCGTTCTCAGGTGCAGCTGTGGATCAGCGGCGGTAACGTTACGGTTAATGGCAAGCCAGTGAAAGCCAACTATAAGTTATCGGAAGGCGACGTGGTTAGCATTGTTGTCCCTGAAGCAGAAGTAACGGATTTGATCGCGGAGAACATTCCTCTTGAAGTTGTATATGAAGACAGCGATGTCATTGTGATTAATAAACCCCGGGGCATGGTTGTGCACCCAGCTGCGGGACATCCGTCAGGCACCTTAGTAAATGCGCTGATGTATCACTGTAAGGATCTGTCCGGCATTAACGGTGAGATTCGTCCAGGTATTGTCCATCGGATCGATAAGGATACCTCTGGTCTTATCATGGTGGCTAAGAATGATGCCAGTCATGCCTCGCTTGCCGCACAGCTTAAAGAGCATAGTGTTACGCGCCGATATATTGCAGTCGTACACGGCAACTTGTCGCATGATAAGGGAACTGTTGACGCACCGATTGGCAGAGATCCACATGATCGCAAGCTATACACAGTAACCGAAAAGAACAGCAAGAAATCCGTAACCCATTTTACAGTAATGGAACGTTTCGGAGATTGTACACTGCTGGAGCTGCAGCTGGAGACTGGCCGCACGCATCAAATCAGGGTACATATGAAGTTCATTGGCCATCCACTTGTAGGTGATCCGATATATGGACGCAGCAAGGGCACTACGATGAATGGACAAGCGTTGCATGCGGCGGTGCTTGGATTTGTTCATCCTACCACAGGTGAATATAAAGAATTCAGCAGACCTATTCCAGAGGATATGGAAGAAGTGCTGTTCACACTACGCAGCAGATAAGTACAAATGAAGTGATAATTAGTCTATGGTATTGAACACTACTTTACGGCATATTTAAAAACATAAGGATAAAGAAAGGGTAATGCCTTATTCTTTATCCTTATTTTTATAATGAAACGGATATCCGGAAACATACGCCATCCAAGGGACGGCGAAGCCGTTTCTTTTAAAAGTAGAATAGATATTCAGGAGATGAGATGACAGTATGAGTATTGAACAATACCAAGATAGCTTCATTCAGACTAATTTTGCAGACCGCATCGGCGGTGCCAATTATGGCAAAGACACTTCGATTTATAAATTCGAGAAAATCAAACGTGCTAAAGCATCCGCAAAACAGGATTTTCCTAACATTGAACTAATTGATATGGGCGTAGGCGAGCCGGATGAGATGGCTGATGCGGGTATCGTAGCAAAGCTTGCTGAAGAAGCAGCGAAGGAAGAAAACCGAGGATATGCGGACAATGGAATTGCCGAATTCAAGACTGCTGCTGCTGAATATTTGCGGGAAGTTTTCCGGGTGGAAGGAATTGATCCAGACACGGAGGTAGTTCACTCCATCGGATCGAAGCCTGCGCTGGCTATGTTGCCATCTTGTTTCATCAATCCAGGTGATATCACGATTATGACCGTGCCGGGTTATCCAGTCTTGGGTACACATACTAAATATTTGGGTGGACAAGTATTTACAGTGGAGCTGAAGAAGGAGAACAAATTCCTTCCAGATCTGAATGAAATTCCGGAAGACATTGCTCGTAAAGCTAAGCTTCTTTATCTAAACTATCCAAACAATCCAACGGGCGCTAGTGCCACTCCTGAGTTTTTTGCTGAGGTCGTTGCATGGGCGAAAAAATACGATGTAGTGGTTATTCATGACGCACCTTATGCTGCCTTGACCTATGACGGTTTGAAGCCACTTAGCTTCCTCTCCGTTCCAGGTGCAAAGGATGTGGGTGTAGAGCTGCATTCTCTTTCTAAGTCTTACAATATGACGGGCTGGAGAATTGGTTTTGTGGCTGGTAATCCGCTAGTGGTTAAAGCCTTCAGCGATGTGAAGGATAACAACGATTCCGGCCAATTTATCGCGATTCAAAAAGCAGCGGCTTATGGTCTTGCTCATCCGGAGATTACTGAAGCGATAGCGGATAAATACTCCCGTCGTCACAACCTGCTGGTTGATGCACTGAACAGTCTCGGCTTTAAAGCTGAGAAGCCAAAAGGTTCCTTCTTCCTGTATGTCGCTGCACCTAAGGGAATCAAAGACGGCCGTCGCTTTGAATCCGGTGAAGATTTCTCCCAATTCCTCATTCGTGAGAAGCTGATCTCCACTGTGCCTTGGGATGATGCAGGTCCGTTTGTTCGTTTCTCCGTTACCTTTATTGCTAAAGGTGAAGAGGAAGAGAGACGTGTCATCTCTGAAATTCAAAGACGTCTTAGCGATGTGGAATTTGAGTTTTAAGCATTGTTATTGAAATTAATGAGGCTGTCCCAAAAGTAGTGAATTCTACTTGGGGGCAGCTTCTTTTTTATGGAATAGGAAATGTTGTTGATGTTACTGTGCCGTATGACTATATGCCACGTGTTGTGTATTGTAGTGCATTTTAGTGTAGTGTTCTGTTATTCGGGTGGGTGGTGGTTGACTGCAATATTTGATTTTCGTACAGCTTGCAGTAGATGATTTGTGGTAGCTGTGACGGTGGAATTTGTGCAGTGGACTTTCTGCGGTGGGCTTGTGTGGTGAGCGATATGCGTTCTGTGTTTGTGCGAAGTAAAGAGTGGGTTTTAAACTAATTAGGGAAAAACTCCCTGAAATTAGCCGATCTTCGCTCTAAATGTACGAAATCAGGGAAAAACTCCCTAATAATTAGGTGGTTTTCTATATTAATCACTGAATCGGCCAACAATTAGGGAAGTTATCCCTAATAACAAGTCTGATGAACAGAAATCACTGAATTTCAGGGAGAAATTCCTTAATTACTATATAAGTACCTCACCGATTGCATCATTTTCAGCATTACTAGGTGCGCCTTTTAATCATTTGGACATTAAGTAGTGTTAAGAACATAAACGAGGCTGTCCAAAAAGCGATGAAAGGCTATTTGGGACCAGCCTCGTTTTTTATGCAGATATACTGAGTACCGCCTCCCCCTTGTTGTTAATAGAAGTAAGGAAGAGAAGTGCAAAAGTTTAGGCAGAGAAAGTTGACATGAGGGGGTTGTTCTGTCATAATTCTTGTTAAATGAATAGCGCCTTTAATTCAGTCCTGTGAGGCTGGCAAGGTAACGTGAATCGAGGTTCGCGACTCTTAGAAAGGTATCCGTGTGTAAATACGGAACTGTCTTTTTATGCGCGCGGCCGTCATCTTCCTCATCTGCGGATTTCACTCCTTGCCTGTTATAGGCAAGGAGTTTTTTGATTTCCGGGAACTTGAATAGGCGAACAAGCTGGAGGGTGACAAGATTATGGTTACTGAGAAAAATGTCATTATGGATGAAACGGCGATCCGCCGGGCCTTATCGCGTATTGCTCATGAGATTTTGGAGAAGAACAAAGGTATCGAGAATTGTCTGCTGGTCGGCATTCGGACACGAGGTGTGTATCTGGCACAGCGTATCGCTGAGCGCATCAAGGAGATTGAAGGCGTCGAGATTCCATACGGTGAGCTGGATATCACACATTACCGGGATGACCGTGAAGTGGAAGGCAGTGAAGCAGTAGTGAAGAGCAACGTCGTTATTACTTCAGGAAGTGCTGGCATCCATGATCAGAAAGTCATTTTGTTCGATGATGTACTTTACACCGGACGCACCATCCGCGCGGCGATGGACGCTTTGATGGATTGCGGACGCCCACGAATGATTCAACTGGCAGTACTGGCTGACCGCGGACACCGCGAGCTGCCGATCCGGCCGGACTACATCGGTAAGAATGTACCTACCTCAAAGCACGAGCAGATTGAAGTGGCGCTGAAGGAATACGACGGCAAAGATGAGGTCTACATTATTTCAAACCGGGAGGAACGATAACATCATGACACTTACCAAGGTAAAGGAACGTAGTCTGCTGGGAATCAAAGAGCTTGACCGGTCGGAAATTATCCAACTGCTTGACAGAACAGCATTTTGGGACAATCAAAGTGAAAAGCTAACGCCCATCTTGAACTCCCATTTTATTTCTAACATGTTTTTTGAGAACAGCACACGCACACGCTTCTCTTTCGAGATGGCAGAGAAACGACTAGGTGCGCAAGTACTTAATTTTACGGCTGCAGCTTCTAGTGTAGAAAAAGGGGAGTCGATCTACGATACAGTGCGCACACTGGAATCGATGGGGATCGATGCCGGAGTTGTGCGTTTGAAGCCTGCAGGTGTGCTGCAGCAGTTAGCTGAGAAGGTGTCCATACCGCTTATCAATGCGGGCGACGGCAACAATGAACATCCTACGCAGGCGCTGCTTGATTTATACACCATGACCAAAACCTTTGGGGAACTAAAGGGTCTGACAGTCTCCATCATTGGGGACATTATGCATAGCCGCGTAGCGCGCTCTAATCTCTGGGGGCTTACGAAAATGGGAGCCAAGGTGCAGTTCTGCGCACCGGATAATATGAAGGCTCCTGAGCTTATGGAGTATGCGCCTTACGTAACTATGGAAGAAGCTCTTAAAGCGGATGTAGTAATGATGCTTCGAGTACAGCTTGAGCGCCATACTTCCGGCATTAAGCTGTCTGCTGAAGATTACCGTAGCCACTATGGTCTAACAGAAGAGCGGGCAGCTAAGCTGGCCAAAGACACAATCATTATGCATCCAGCTCCGGTTAACCGGAATCTAGAGATTGATGATGCAGTAGTTGAGTGCAGTCAATCGCGGATTTTCCCGCAAATGTCTAATGGCGTACCGGTCCGGATGGCGGTTCTCGAAAGAGCTTTACTATAAGCTTACAGAATGCTAACGTATAGAGACTAATAAATATACACAAAGATGAATTTTTATTATATAATAACGAGAGGGCCCGCAGCTGTGATCTGAGGGTAAAGGTAGAATCATGACAGTGATTATTAGAAACGCCAGCGTATTGAATAAGGAAGGCTTGCTTGAGCGCAAACACATCGAACTTCAGGAGGGTGTGATCTCGGCTATAATCGACGGAAATGAAGCTATCGGAGAAGCCACGGAGATCATTGATGCTGAAGGTAAGCTGCTCATTCCGGGACTCATTGATATGCATGTGCACTTGCGTGAACCGGGATTTGAACACAAGGAAACAGTGGAAACCGGAAGTCGCTCAGCTGCTAAAGGCGGATTTACAACCATTGCATGTATGCCAAATACTCGTCCGGTGACAGATAGCCCGGAGATCGTGCAATTTGTGAAAGACAAGGCGCGTGAAGCAGGACTAGTTAAAGTGCTTCCTTATGCAGCCATTACAAAAAATGAGCTCGGACGTGAGTTGACGGATTTTGCGGCGCTCAAAGAAGCTGGAGCTATTGGTTATACAGACGACGGTGTGGGCGTACAAAGTGCTCAAATGATGAAAGATGCAATGAACATCGCAGCATCGCTCGATATGCCAGTCATTGCCCACTGCGAAGATAATTCGCTGGTTGAAGGCTGCTGTGTAGCTGAAGGTGAGTTCGCTAAGAAGCATGGCCTCAAAGGAATTCCGAATGAGTCAGAAGCGATCCATGTTGGACGCGATATTTTGCTGGCAGAAGCGACAGGCGTTCATTACCATGTATGCCATGTCAGTACTGAACAGTCGGTGCGGCTGATTCGCCAAGCAAAAGAGATCGGCATTAAAGTAACTGCTGAGGTATGTCCGCATCACTTGCTTCTTGCTGAAGACGATATTCCAGGCCTGGATGCCAATTGGAAAATGAACCCGCCGCTGCGCTCCCGCCGCGATGTTGAGGCGTGTATCGAAGGGTTGCTTGATGGCACACTAGATATGATTGTTACAGATCATGCGCCACATAGTGAAGAAGAGAAGGCGAAGGGAATGCAGCTGGCACCTTTTGGTATCGTTGGATTCGAGACAGCTTTCCCACTCTTATACACAGCGTTTGTAGAAACCGGAAAATGGGATTTATCCTTACTAGTACAAAGAATGACTGCCGATCCTGCACGGGTATTCAGATTGAACACCGGGGTTATGGAGATCGGAGCTCCTGCAGATTTGACACTGATCGATCTGGAGCAGGAAAAAGAAGTAGATCCAAGTTCCTTCGCAAGCAAAGGACGTAACACTCCTTTTGGCGGCTGGAAGCTTAAGGGTTGGCCAGTAAAAACTTGGGTGGACGGCAAAGCCGTATGGACTGAGAAAAACTAGCGGACTGGTGAGGCGAAATTGCTGATCTTTACAGATCAGCAATTTGAACGCGTACACTCCGGAAGGCATGCAAGGCATACGTATCAGACTACAGAACATGAAGGAGTGGAAGGGAATGCAGGCGAGATTGCTGCTTCAAGACGGAACTTTATTTACAGGTACCGCATTTGGCGCTGAAGGTGAAAAGACAGGCGAGGTTGTTTTTAACACAGGAATTACAGGATATCAAGAGGTGCTGTCTGACCCTTCATATTGCGGACAAATCGTTACCATGACGTACCCATTGATCGGGAACTACGGGATTACGCGGGATGATTTCGAATCTGTTCGACCTTTCGTACACGGTTTTGTAGTGCGTCGTCATGAAGAGGTTCCAAGTAACTGGCGCGCAGAATACAGTGTGGACGACCTGCTGAAAGAATATGATATTCCTGGAATCAGCGAGATTGATACCCGGATGTTGACGCGGATTATTCGCCACTACGGAACAATGAAGGCGATCCTGACTACCTCTAACAAACGTGTTGAGGAATTGATGGAAATGATGGGCGACACCTCAATTGAAGAATTGCGCAATCAGGTAGCTCGCACATCTACTCCAAGCATGTACAATAGCCCAGGAACTAAAGAGCGCATCGTCTTGGTAGATTACGGCGCGAAGGCTGGCATCTTGCGCGAGTTGAACAATCGCGGTTGTGATGTTGTAGTTGTACCTCATGACGTAACCGCTGATGAGATTCGTCGCCTCAATCCAGATGGTATCCAGCTGTCCAACGGCCCTGGGGACCCGAAAGACGTCCCACACGCAGTGAAGACGATCTCGGAATTGCTTGGTGAATACCCAATTTTCGGCATCTGCTTAGGTCACCAGCTGTTTGCACTGGCTTGTGGCGCGGATACAGAGAAACTGAAATTCGGGCACCGTGGAGGTAACCATCCGGTTAAAGAATTGGAGAGCGGACGTTGCTTCATTACTTCTCAGAACCATGGCTACACAGTGAATGAAGATTCTGTGAAGAGCACGGATCTAGAAGTTACTCACATTAATAATAATGATAAGACCGTTGAAGGACTTAAACATACCCGTTACCCTGCATTTTCAGTACAGTACCATCCAGAAGCAGCACCGGGACCTCATGACAGCAGCTATTTATTCGATCGTTTCTTACAGATGATCGCTGATCATAAAGCTAACACACCTGTAAGCTCGCGCCAGGCGCAGCTTGCGGCAAACGCCAGAATCACGGCGCCAAAACCTACAGTAAAACAGCTTGAAGCCGTGAAAGGAGCTCTATAACATGCCTAAGAATGAAAAGCTTAAAAAAATATTAGTAATTGGTTCTGGACCGATTGTTATCGGGCAAGCCGCAGAATTTGACTATGCCGGAACTCAGGCCTGTCAGGCCCTGAAAGAAGAAGGCGTGGAAGTTGTACTGATCAACAGTAACCCGGCGACTATTATGACTGACACCAATATGGCTGATAAAGTTTATATCGAGCCGATTACCCTTGAATTCGTAACTGGTATCATCCGCCAGGAGCGCCCAGATGGCTTGTTGCCAACTTTGGGAGGACAGACAGGTCTTAATATGGCTGTAGAATTGGCTCGTGCAGGAGTACTAGAACAAGAGAATGTTAAGCTTCTAGGTACCCAGCTTGAATCCATTGAAAAAGCAGAGGATCGCGATTTGTTCCGCGATTTGATGCGCGAACTGGAACAGCCTGTACCAGAGAGCACTATTATTACCACAGTAGATGAAGCGATGAAATTCGCTGAGGAAATTGGTTTCCCACTGATTGTACGCCCAGCCTATACGCTTGGCGGCACCGGCGGCGGGATCTGCGACAACGAAGAAGAGCTGCTTGAGACTGTCAAAGCAGGTATTCGTTATAGCCCAATCGGACAATGTTTGGTGGAGAAAAGTATTGCCGGCATGAAGGAAGTTGAATACGAGGTTATGCGTGATGCGAATGACAACTGTATCGTTGTCTGCAACATGGAGAACTTCGACCCGGTAGGTGTGCATACGGGTGATAGTATCGTTGTGGCACCTAGCCAAACGTTATCCGATCGTGAATATCAAATGCTGCGCAGCGCTTCACTCAAAATCATTCGTGCGCTGAATATCGAGGGTGGCTGCAACGTGCAGTTCGCACTGGATCCGCAAAGCTATCAATATTATGTAATCGAAGTAAATCCACGTGTCAGCCGCTCTTCGGCTTTGGCTTCGAAAGCAACCGGTTATCCGATTGCCAAAATGGCTGCCAAAATCGCGCTTGGTTACACACTCGATGAAATCGTCAATCCAGTTACTGGACAGACCTATGCTTGCTTCGAGCCTACACTTGACTATATCGTAAGCAAAATCCCACGCTGGCCGTTCGACAAATTCATTCATGCGAACCGTAAGCTGGGCACACAAATGAAAGCAACTGGAGAAGTTATGGCCATCGGTCGTACCTTTGAAGAGTCCATTCATAAAGCAATTCGTTCCCTGGAAATCGGTGTACACCGTTTCCGTCTGCCGGGCGCTGAGGATCTGGAAGAAAGCGTCCTGCGTGAACGTCTGGCAAAACCTGATGATGAGCGGTTGTTCTTGATCGCTGAAGCTTTCCGCCGCGGATTTGGCTTGCAAGAGATTCAAGACATTACTAACGTAGACTGGTGGTTCCTGTCCAAAATCGAGGGACTGATCAACTTTGAAGAGGTCATCCGTGGGGATGAAAGCTTATCAGAAGAAACCTTGTATCAAGCTAAACGCAGAGGTTTTACAGACCGTGCGATTGCTGAGATACGTGCAGAAGGACAAGCGAACGGTAAATACAGCAAAGAAGCTGATGTACGCGCGCTTCGTTTAGAGCGAGGATTAACGCCTGTATTCAAAATGGTAGATACCTGTGCAGCTGAGTTCGAAGCTTCTACACCTTACTACTACTCTACTTATGAGACTGAAAATGAGGTCATTCATTCCGATAAACAAAAGGTTATCGTGCTTGGATCGGGTCCAATCCGGATCGGCCAAGGGATTGAGTTCGATTACTCCACTGTGCATGCAGTGTGGGCGATTCAGAAGGCAGGTTATGAAGCGGTTATTATCAATAATAACCCTGAGACTGTATCTACGGATTTTAATACTTCGGACCGGTTGTATTTCGAACCGTTATTCTTTGAAGATGTAATGAACGTAATTGCGCAAGAGAATCCGATTGGGGTTATCGTACAGTTCGGAGGCCAAACAGCCATTAACCTTGCTGCACCACTAAGTGCGGCTGGCGTTAAGATTCTCGGAACTAGCCTAGACAGTATTGACGAAGCTGAAGACCGGAAGAAATTCGAAGCTTTGTTGGCTCGTCTGGATATTGCCCAACCAAAAGGGAAGACGGTTATCAACGTAGATCAAGCAGTAGAAACTGCACAATCGCTTGGATATCCGGTGCTGGTACGTCCTTCCTATGTACTGGGTGGACGCGCAATGGAAATTGTATATAATGATGCGGAATTGCTTAGCTACATGGTAGAAGCGGTTAAGGTAAATCCGGAGCATCCGGTATTGATTGACCGTTACATGTTAGGTAAAGAGGTTGAGGTAGACGCAATTTGTGACGGTGAGACGGTAGTTATTCCAGGGATCATGGAGCATGTTGAGCGTGCAGGCGTTCACTCCGGTGACTCCATCGCTGTATATCCTCCGCAATATCTGGATGAAGGTCTGAAAGCAAAAATTGCTGAGATCACAATCAAGATTGCTAAGGAACTGAAAACGATTGGTCTGGTCAACATCCAGTTCGTTATCTATCAGAATGAAGTGTACGTAATTGAAGTAAATCCACGTTCATCGCGTACGGTTCCATTCTTGAGTAAAGTAACTGGAATTCCAATGGCGCATCTGGCAACCAAAATCATTCTCGGCGGCAAGCTGAAAGATGACGGTTATACAGAAGGTCTATGGCCGGAAAGTGATTATGTATCGGTTAAAGTGCCGGTGTTCTCTTTTGCCAAGCTGCGTAGAGTAGAACCAACGCTCGGACCTGAAATGAAATCGACGGGTGAGGTTATGGGCCGCGATAAATTGTATGCAAAAGCTTTGTATAAAGGTCTAATCGGAGCAGGAATGAAAATTCCAGCAACCGGCGCTATCATCGTTACAGTGGCAGATAAAGATAAAGCAGAAGCTGTAGAGCTTATGAAAGGCTTCCACTCGCTGGGTTACAAGATCATTGCTACCGGAGGCACCGCTCAAGCGCTTGAAGAAGCAGGTCTCAACGTAATGAACGTAAACAAGCTGGATGAAGGTGCGCCGAACATTCTCGACTTGATTCGTGGTGGGCAAGCCAACTTCGTCTTTAATACACTGACTAAAGGGAAAACACCAGAGCGTGATGGATTCCGTATCCGTCGTGAAGCGGTTGAGAATGGTGTCGTATGTATGACATCACTCGATACAGTAACGGCACTGCTCAGAATGCTGCAGACGATCAATTTCTCGTCACAGTCCATGCCTGCTTTTGTCGGTCAATTAAACTAATCTCATAAAGATGTATAGGGCGGTTTGCGTTTACGCAGACCGTTCCGCTATGCCTAGGGGCTAATAAATGAAGAGTGTGGATTTAAGTCTGCACTGGATGGGAGAACGGTTATGGGACAGGGAGATGCGAAGTGGAATGAAATGGCGAATCGCTTGATGATCGCCTTGGATTACCCTGATGTTGCAGGGGCAAGAACCTTGATTGACAAGCTGGAAGGGATTCCTTGTTATATGAAAGTGGGAATGCAGCTCTTTTATGCAGCGGGACCGGAATTCATTAATGAACTGAAATCTCGGGGGTATTCTGTATTTGCAGATGTCAAAATGCATGATATTCCTAACACGGTAAAAGGCGGGGCAGAAAGCCTTACGAACCTCGGTGTGGATATGTTTAACGTACATGCCGCAGGAGGCTCAGCGATGATGGCTGCAGCCCGGGAAGGCGCTGCTTCAGTAGTTAATGCGAATGCTTCGCTTAAAATGCCTTTGATTATCGCAGTTACACAGCTGACCAGCACGAGCCAAGAAGTGATGAATAACGAAATTGGAATCGCAGGAGAAGTAGAAGATACTGTGGTCAGATACGCTAAGCTGGCAGCCGCTGCAGGTCTGGATGGGGTAGTGGCTTCACCGCAAGAGTCTTCAGCGATCGCAGAGGCTTGTGGGCCCGCATTTTGTACAGTTACACCTGGTATCCGGCCAGCAGGTGCATCCCTAGGTGACCAGTCCCGGGTGATGACGCCGGGCAAAGCGATTCAGCAAGGCAGCCACTTTCTGGTGGTGGGCCGTCCTGTTACAACTGCGGCTGATCCACGTCAAGCAGCACTAAATATTATTGAGGAGATGACCCTAGCATGAGTACATTAAATAGAAGTGAACAAGTAGCAAGTTATCTGCTTACGATAGGAGCAGTGGCACTGCGTCCGCAGGAGCCTTTTACCTGGACCTCTGGTATTAAATCCCCGATCTATTGCGATAACCGTCTGACTATGGCTTACCCAGAGGTACGTAACTATATTGCTGATGCCTTCGCTGAGCTTATTAAAAACCAGTATCCAGACGCAGAGGTGATCGCAGGTACAGCAACCGCAGGCATTCCTCACGCAGCTTGGGTAGCTGATAAACTTAATCTGCCAATGGCTTATATCCGCGATAAAGCTAAAGGTCACGGCAAGCAGAATCAGATCGAAGGACTGATTAAGCCGGGGCAAAAGGTAGTCGTTATCGAAGACCTGATCTCCACTGGCGGAAGCTCCATCAAAGCAGCTCAAGCTGTGCAAGAAGCAGGCGCAGAAGCGTTGGCTGTATTGGCAATCTTCAGCTACGAGCTGGACCGTGCGGTGGAGGCTTTTGCCGCAGCTGAAATGCCATTACAAAGCTTATCCAACTACAGCACATTGATTGATGTGGCTCTTACACAAGGCAAGATCGCAGCTACAGATGTGGAACTGCTGAAATCTTGGAGAAAAGATCCTTCCGCATTTGGCGTTTAAACTAAATATCTGATTATAGTTTGGACGGGCCTCTCACTTTTTGGTGGGAGGTTTTTCTTTTTAACTACATTGAGTGTAATAAAAAGGAAAAGCTTAAAGCACACTCTGCTGTATAGGTGCATGAAGTACGTTGTTATTTATTGCAGAAAGATACAATGATCCAGCCGCGGCAGGTGTAAACTCTGACGCTCTGGAATACTATACTCTGCCCCGGTGATTCCATCGTGCTGTCGTCACACACGCCGAATAGTTGCAGTTTGTGCACTTAAACTAACCTTCCTTAGAGGATCTGGCGATATAGTTGCATTTTGTGCAATTATATCACCCAGATATCCGCCGAAAGCACCTAATAACGTTTTTTAACTGCACATAGTGCAATTAAAAGGAGAAGCACAACACACTCCGCTGTAATAGTTGCACAAAGTGCAATTATCCTGTCGTAGAAGAGGCGATTTGTGCCGGTCACAGGAAAGGTGCAGGTTAGTTAGTAGGTTAGTTAGTAGGGAAGACGAATGCTGTATTGGTAAAAGGAAACGTAGAGTGGAGAGTAGGGTTTTGGTGTTTGGATTTACATTTACATTTACATTCACGTTGTGACACTTGGCTGACCTGCGCTCTGTCGTTCTGGTATATTGCGTTCTGACACTCTGGATTCTGAAACTCTGCTGCTATGCGCTAACGCTCTACGCTTTGAACACTCTGATACTCTGCTGCTATGCGCTAACGCTCTGCGCTCTGAACGCTCTGCGCTCTGAACGCTCTGCGCTCTGAACGCTCTGCGCTCTGAACGCTCTGACACTCTGGAATACTATACTCTGCCCCGGTGATTCCATTGCGCTGTCGTCTCAAACGCAGAATAGTTGCAGTTTGTGCACTTAAACTAACCTTCCTTAGAGGATCTGGCGATATAGTTGCACTTTGTGCAATTATATCACCCAGAAATCTGCCGAAAGCTCCTAATAACGTTTTTTAACTGCACATAGTGCAATTAAAGGAGAAGCACAACACACTCAGCTGTAATAGTTGCACAAAGTGCAATTATCCTGCCGCAGAAGGGGCTATTTGTGCCGGTCACATGAAATGTAGTAGGTTAGTTAGTAGGTTAGTTAGTAGGGAAGGCGAATGCTGTACTGGTAAAAGGAAAAGTAGAGTGGAGAGTAGGGTTTTGGTGTTTGCATTCACATTTCACATCTACATTTACATTCACGTTCTGACACTTGGCTGACCTGCGTTCTGTCGCTCTGGTATATTGCGCTCTGACACTCGGGATTCTGAAACTCTGCTGTTATGCGCTAACGCTCTATGCTCTGGCTCTGAACACTCTGATACTCTGATACTCTGACACTCTGGAATACTATACTCTGCCCCGGTGATTCCATTGCGCTGTCGTCTCAAACGCCGAATAGTTGTAGTTTCTGCACTTAAACTAACCTTCCTTAGAGGATCTGGCGATATAGTTGCACTTTGTGCAATTAAATCAGCCAGAAATCCGCTGAAAGCACCTAATAACGTTTTTTAACTGCACATAGTGCAATTAAAAGGAGAAGCACAACACACTCAGCTGTAATAGTTGCACAAAGTGCAATTATCCTGTCGCAGAAGGGCATTTCAGTATCCTCAGGGAACTCGCGGAACGTTTTTTATAGAAATAATATGAAGAAATCGTAGCATAACTTTAAACAGCCTGTAACTTCCCCTCCTGAATAAAGCTATATACTGTTACTAGAATTATGGGTAATTATTCATAAGGTGGATGGATTGAGTATTTTATGGGAGGGTTCAAGAATGAATCATATAAATAATAATAGAAGGCTATGGCGGCGCTGGTTAAGCTTTGGAATATGTGCAGCACTCCTATTGCCTTTAATTTCTGAAAGCAGGCATACAGCTTGGGCGGAGGCTTCTAAGCCATCTACAGAACAGCGCGTGTTACGTATTGGCAGCCTCTGGTCTGGAGAGGACGATTCTTCTTTTCGTCAGCAGTTTACAGATATGTATGAATTGCAGCATCCTGAAATCAAACTTGAGATTATTCCAGCCATCAATATGAATGAGCTTCGTTTTGACAGCACCTATCCAGAGGTTAACCCAGATAATCTGGAGAATATCCGAGATATTATGGGCGGTGCAGAGCCAGTTGATGTAATCGTCGGTGATAGTACATTGGTGAAGAGTTTGGTGGAACATAATCTGGTGCAACCGCTGGAGCCGCTTATCGCACGAGATCAATATGATTTAAGCAATATGGCGCCTACGATGCTAAGTGGAGTTCGTGAGCTGGGTGGAGGAAGTCTTTACGCGTTAGCGCCGACTTTTATGTCGAGTGCGTTATATTTTAACAAAGGTATTTTTGATGCTGCTGGTGTAGGTTATCCGACAGATGGGATGACTTGGGATGAAGTGTTCGCGCTGGCCGAAAAGGTGACCAAGAAATCGACAAATAAAGATAAGCGTATATATGGCTTTTCGATGAACCGTTATATGAGCGATCCTTTCTGGGATATGCAGACCTATGTCTCACCGCTGGAGCTTGCTATGTATGACAACAAGGGACATAAGATGGAGGTAAACCAAACACAGTGGAGTCAAGCTTGGACGACCTACAGCCAATTGGTGAAAAAGCAAATTACACCTGGGTTAAACGGTATGGATTTTATAGAAACAGAACGGAGTACCTATAGTCCTGTCCAAGGGGATCTCTTCCTTACCGGAAAAGCTGCAATGGTAATTGGAGAATACGATTATCTTAATGAGCTTGCAGGTGTGAGCCGCAATGCAGCAAAAATTAAAAATTATAATCCTGTCGATTGGGGTTTCGTTACCGTACCTACTTTTAAGGAGAAACCAGGAGTGGCTGTAGGTACTTGGGTAGGTAATATGATGGCTATCAACACTATGGCTGCTAATAAGGAAGATGCGTGGGATTTGATCAAATTCGTCAACAGTAATGAAGTAGCTAAAATTAAAGCCCATACCCGCGGGGAACTAACTTCCCGTAAGGATTACATTACCACGAAAGTACCTTCAGTAAATCTGGAGTCCTTCTATACGCTTAAACCATTACCAGCCAATGATCCTTTGATGAACGTCCTACAAACACAGAAGCCTGGAATTAGCCGTATTAACGATGTTGGGCGTCAACTGTTCACAGAAGTTTATCAGGGCAAGAGAACGGTCGAGAGTGCACTTAAAGCTTGGGAGAAGCAAGGGAATACGATGCTGGGTACGCTCGAAAAAGATCCCACATATTATTTTGACTCCATAGGGGATTGAGTTTTGGAATATGTAGAAGCCACCGGATTTCCGGTGGCTTATTTTGTGGAACTTGGGCATGATAAGTTCAGAGCAGCGTAAGATTAATTTGCGAAAAGGAGAAGAGGGCATCATGAATTGGATATACTTCGCGAAACTGTTCAGAACGAGATTTCAAGCAGGCTGTTTGGCAAAAAGACTGGAGCAAGATGGCTGGATTTATGGCTATCATGACCCAAGTTTTGTGGAGATTTATCGATCCCGCAAAGGAAGATATGGGGTTAGATTTTTGCCTTGAGAACTTTTACAAATTCATCCTTGACGTAGACCCATTTTGTACTGTATATTATTTATTGTCGCTGTTTGAATATTATTTCTGACGCGGGGTGGAGCAGCCCGGTAGCTCGTCGGGCTCATAACCCGAAGGTCGCAGGTTCAAATCCTGCCCCCGCAACCAATTTTATTACAACAGCAATTGTACATTCGGATATTTTTAGATCCGGGCCCTTAGCTCAGTTGGTTAGAGCGGTCGGCTCATAACCGATTGGTCGGGGGTTCGAGTCCCTCAGGGCCCACTTATCAAAAACCCTTACCTTGTAAGGGTTTTTTGCTGTCTATAGGCTCCTTGTAAGTAGAAGTGGAAGAGTTGGAAAAGCGACAAAATAGAAAATGATCACATTTTGGTCACGGCGTTGTTAGATCCACTGGTTTTATCATAGATCATCTGGAAAACGGTAAAAAGTATGTATTCTGTGGAACTGCCCTACTCTTGTAGAGGAAAGGGGACAGTCATGACATATAGACTATTAAGTAGCAAGCACCATACGCCGTAGATTTTGATTGAATTAAAAGCATGTCCAATACGCTGAAATTGATGATTTCTTTGAAAAGGTTAATGCTGAATTTTGATAAGAAGCAATAGAGGATGCCGCATATTCGCTCGGCATCCTTTATTGCAAGTAGATATACTAACTTAACAGCCTTTTAATTTATCATCAGAAGTTGATTAATAGCTTATTGATTATCACCAAACCAGATGTTCTCTGTACCGGTCCGCGTGTCTGTCCATACGCTCACTAGACGGCCTGTTTGAGGGACGATGGCATTACCGATGTAGTCCCCAATTAGGGGGATGCCGGTGACGTCAAAGGAAGTTGTTGTTATCCGGGTGTTTGTATACGTCATACCGCCATCTCTAGATGTTGCTAGATAAACATCAAGGTTGAGGGGGTTGACTCGATTAGTGTAATAGGTAACGAATATTGCACCATCCGCAGGGGATACGGTGATGGCTGGGAAAAAGTTTTGGGAGCCCACAGGACTACCTGTAATGGATATTGGTGCCCCCCAATCCACACCAAAATTAGTGGAGATAGCAAGAAAAATATCAGAATAACCTTCTCGAAAATCTTGCCATACAGCATAGACATTCCCTCGCGTCGTCGGTGCATTAGAAATATCTGCTGCGAGGGAAGGGTATGTCAGACATCTAAATGTATATCCCGGCAATGGATCTGGTGGGACTACAACGCTGGCGACCATGGTTTCAGGAGTAAAAGTGACCCCACCGTCTGAGGATGTGCGAATTTTAAGATCAGTATTACCGGGAGGCTGATTGATCCATCCCACGATAACAATCCCATTTAATGTAATTGCTATACCGGGGAATTCTTCGAATTCTTCGACCGAAGACAGCAGGGAGGGACTGGAATAGGTACTACCGTTATCTAGGGAACGATTGAAGAATATCGTATTTCCCGGTATGAATTGTGTGTTGTAATCATGCGTATAACCAGTATATACATTTCCAAAAAAAGGACTTGATCCAGCTTTGTCGGTGACAACGACCACCTGATCATCATTTACAAACTGCCCAAACCCTTGATTCACGATGACTGGCGGTCCGAATGAAGAGGCATTGTCGGCAGATGTATAGGAGACGATCGACCCGCTGAGACCGTCTGAATCGAAGGCGTGGGCTAATACTACGAAAGTGGTCGGGAAAATATAATCAATATGTGGTGCTTCGATGCCTGCAAATCCTGTCGGTAACGGCAATAACGTTGTTGTCCAAGTGGCACCTGCGTCAATAGATTTGTATAAACCTATATTAGGAGGGCCTAATCGAAGATCTACAGCTACGGCAACCATAACTGAAGGATTAAGCCAATTTACCGCGATGGTGGGCTCAAACTGAACGCTTGCGCTCGGTGAAAGTTGAATATTAACCATGCAAAGCTCCTTTCGTCATAGAGTTTTTTGGTACTTACGGGTTCAGCTGAGCTATGAAAGTAAGTTCGGATTGCAGCACTCTTTGATGGGGGATGACGTTTCCTGACGAATCCGTTCCGAACACCGTGATAATCGTGTCTGCCGGTGCGTTTCCAGTTACGAGAAATTGGACTTCATAAGCTGAATTGCCTGCGATATTAAAACTGAGAAACTGGCTGGTGTTAGCATTAACATTTAATGAGTTGGAGTAGACTAAACCTTTACTAACCAAGGTATTCCATACGTAAACGTGATAGACTACGTTAGATGAAAAACTAAGGTTGTCATTATCGATATTAATGACCACGTTGGATGCTGGGGTAGTCCCTGTGTTCGTAATAATGCCTGTTGTTGTTGCCATGAGCTTCACCTCTTTATTAGTTTGCTATATATATATGAATTGAGATTCATTGTGTTTGGACAAGGGAATCAGAAAAATCGCGGAAATGATACTGAGGGGTCTTATTAGGTGGGGAAATACATATAAAATTTCAGCATGATCTGAAGGTAACTTGATTATAAGTTGAACAGCAATAGACGATTTTTACGTGCTACTATGAGGGTGTAGAAAACAGGTTAGAGTCGCACGACCGAAGCAATGGCGATTTACCGGGGCGTAACTCTTGGATGGGATTTCGGGATTTGGTGTCTTACGTTTGGAATGAAAAAGCCGCTGAACGTGGAGTAACTATTCGCTATCCGCAGGAGAATTTTAAGAATTTTGAATAGAAGGTCTGACATTCATTTTAAATAAATGTTATAATTATAATATCAGTGTGTAGAGATATTGGTCTTTTTTATTGGGCCAAAAATATATGTCTCATGATACGTCTGCCATCTGAAATATTATTCACGGAGATGACAAACATGCATGGAGACACAAGACTGCCCAGAAACGGAAAAGAAGGTATATTATTTTTACTCATTATTTCAATCATTTCAGTTAACACTATTGCCCCTATTATTGTGGGGTTGGAACGCGGCTTCAGTAAGGAAGTGTATATAGATACACTAAAGGTTATTCCGTTTATGTGGATGATCGTAGTTTTATCCGTTAGATTAGTTGCAGGTCCGATTGTCGGGAAAGTGATGCCGAAATTCATGGGACAAACCGATGGATTTAATGCAAGGATTCTGTTGAATACTTTATTAAATGTCACAGTGTTATCTATTTTACTATCAATTATCGGCACATGGGTTGGGACAAAACAAATAAGCCTGGATCCACTTAAAAACTTTCTTCACATCTGGCCGAGAAACTTTGGAATAGCATTTTGGATTGAACTGTTGGTTGCGCAGCCGATAGCAAGATTTGCAATGAAAACATTACACGCAAGACAGGATCGAAAATCGGAAAGTGTAAATGCGTAACTAGCTAGAATTTTGTAGACGAATAAGAAAAAAAGGAGCGTCCATGGTGGGCGTTCCTTTTTTGTAGCAATCGGAAGTACCGAGAGGGACCCCTGTGTTCCTTTGAAATTTGATTCGATAACAATTACGTGAACGAGGCTGCTCCTATCGGACACAGCTGACCCTTAAAGCGGTTTTTTTCCACATTTGCAATTCTAACGGACTCCATAGTCGCTAATGGCATAAAAAGTACCGCATTTGAGCCTCTTTCTGGGCATTAGCGTCCATGGAGTCCGAAACCATGCTCTTAAGGCTGAAAATCAGCAAATAGCGACATCTGGGTCCGATAGCTCGAGGTGGAGAAGGTTAGTTCGTTAGCTCGTTAGTGCCGTGCTCCTCACAGATTTAGTTGCAGAATTTACAGCGAGAATCGTCCTTTAAAGTAATAACAGTAGTCTCACCTCTACAACCAGCATATCTAGTATGCGAGTTCATAAACCATACAGTAAAGCACAAAACGGCACTGCTCCAAACCATGAAATGGTTTTGAAGCAGTGCCGTTTTTGTTAGCAGCCAGCTAAATTGTCCAATGGAGAGCAGGGCGACCGAAACGAGGTACTCAATTACTTCCGATCGCAGTCCTAGTCGCAGTCCCGATCGCAGTCCCGATCGCAGTCCCAGTCGCAGTCCCGATCGCAGTCCTGACCGCCGTCCCAACCGCCGTCCCTGGGTTTCCACCAACATCCTTAAAGTTTCATACTGTCCCACAGCTGCTGGAATGCCCCGGATTCGACCTCGAAGAATGCCGGTGCTTGACCGTAGCGTACAAGTCCTTGACCGAACAGCGTCAGCTCTACTCGGGCGTTGTCTTCCAGCTGCAAATAGATGATCTTACGGTCTTCGCTGTCGTAGATGCCTTGCTCGATCAGCGGCTCTGCTGCCAGCGGTTTAGCAGCTTGGAGGGCTGTCAGGAAGCCATCAAGCGCCTCGCCATTGGCAAGTGGCGCCTGCTGCTGGAGGCCGTTGTTCCAGCTGTTGAAGCTTTCCCATTGTGCAGAAGTAACTCGGCCTTCAAGATTCAGCTTGCCGAACAGGTCGGCGCCGCTGTTTATGGTGATGCCGTTGGTGTGCTCATACAGTTCGGCGAATACCTCGCCGTTGATTTCCGAATAGGACATAATCAGAAAGCTGGAGTCATAGCCCTTCACGGAATAGAGATCCGTTTCGCCGATGTTCGAGGCTAACTCAATATATTCGTCGCTACCGCTCCATTCGTTGATGCCGCCTGTAGTGCGTCCCAACTTATCACCGCGCAGAGCAGCAGCATCGGCAGCGTCAATGCGAGTCGCTGACTGTGTATAAATATTATTTTTATACACGACCAAGGCGATCATATCTGCCTTCACGCCAGACTCCTTATCTGGCAGTTTCAGCTTGGGAATGACAATGCTGCCGGATGTAGCTGTGCCTGAATTGCCAGCATTGCTTGCTCCCGGAGTTACCTGGGCAACCTGCCCTGGGGAGCTCTGACTGTTCAACTGCTGCCATATACTAGGCCCAGCCAGACCGATTCCTGCGGCGAGCACGACACTTGCTGCGATATAAACGGTTTTGCGCGGACGCTTCCGCTCCTGCCGCTGCTCTATTTTATTGAACAATTCTTTTTTCATCTCTTCACCTGGTTTCATCGAATCCACCGCTTTCTTATATGTTGTTCGAAACTGATCTTCCTTCACTGTGGTTCCGCTCCTTCCAGCTCCAGTTTTAACAGTTGCCGTCCCCGCTGAAGTCTCATCTTCACGGCAGACTGACTAATCTGCAGAATCTTGCTGATCTCCTGGATGGGATAGTCCTCGTAATAATAAAGATGGATTACGGTTTTATACTTCATGGGCATCGCCATAACTAACTGCAGCAGAGCCCAATCCTCGGGGCTGTCTGCCGCAATTGGCTCAGCGCTCTCCAGCTTAACCTCGCGCTTGCGCCAGCCTCTGCCCAGTAGTGTTTTACAATGGTTGGTGATTACCCGGATCAGCCATGCCTTCTGATGTTCGGCATCTTTGAACTCCGGCGCTTTTTCTATTAGCTTGATGAAGGTATCCTGAGTGGCTTCTTCGGCATCTTGCCGGCTGCCTAGATGGACCAAAGCGATCCGGAACAGCATATCTGCGTAGATTTCGTAACTCTTCATCACATGATTTCCCGGCCGGGTCATGGATCGCTGCATGATACTGTGCCCCCCCCCTTTACCTATAACACCATTTAGGACGGCATTAGGTCACATTTTGTTCCTGAGAAAATTCCTTTGTGTTTGAGCGTAAAGAATACCTATTCATAAATTATCTCCAGAGGCTTACGGACTCAGAAGTCGTTATTTGCATATTTATAGGCTTTTGAGCAGGTTCGCGGACTCCAGTGACGCTATTCCTTAAAAAGGAGGTCTTATATGGTGTTTTTCATGCCAATAAAGGCTATGGGGTCCGCTACACTTTGAAATGGAGGGTTATACCGCGCATAAGATCAACTGTGTCCGATAGCTGCTAAGAACCACGCCAATGTTATCTGTAGTCAGTGGATCTAATGTATAAAAAGGGGCTTCGTTACAAGTTTCAAGTTGCTTATCCATACTCTCTTTAATCAAGTGCATCGGCACATGTCCTGAACCCTCTACCATCACCTGTCTACGCAAACGATGTTTACCTATTTAGAGCAGGGAAGATCAAAAAAACACGGTTGCCCAAGCAGCCAAGTGCTGACTGCTGGACAAACGCGTCTTTTTTATAGGGCAACTCCTTCACGGGAGATTCTCCTCGATATGTTTATATGTATAGCTAGGATCATTACCTTTAACAGGAGCCCTGCTGTATTGAAAGATCCTTCCATTTTCTTTTCGATAAAAGTATCTTGCGTAGGGTTCGTCTGCAAAAATCACCGTGGTACTTACGAGGGGAGCTTTGGCAATCTGGGTGTATACTTTATCAAAATCTTCTTTCTTATAATTTCTCGTCTCTACTAGATAATGAATGACTTCTCTGTTCATATGATTTTGGAAGTAGTGGAAGGCTAAGGATGTTATTCCATAGATTAAAAGGATTAGAACGATGAAGATTAGTTTTGTTTTTTTCTTCATTAATTCCCTCCATATAAATAATTTGTATATAGTATAAGATAATATACTGAGACTGGTATGTCATTCATAGATATATGACGCAGGAGGAAGAGAAAATACTGGAGCTGGAGCAGCAAATTAAGATGCTGGAGGACCAGGCAAGTCCGAGGCTGCCGGGGGTGAAAATCTTATAGTTTTAAAATATGGGGTTTTGTCGGTGTATTTGTTATTCTAATTCTTATTGGTGTGATACAGTTTGTATTTGCATAACAGATTATACAAAAAGGCAGCAAATAACGATAGTAATCCAGGCGTAAGCGAACGAAGAATTGCCGGGACATACTATATTTGCTGCCTTTTAACTTATGAAGAATAATGATTCTCTTTTAGTCCTCTTTGGGTTCTTGCAATAAAATGGAGAAGGTCCCCGTTTCGTGATCCACCTCAATCGTCTCAATGCCCACGAAATCCGGGATTTCGGGGTGTACTGCATCTACATTATAATCCGGATGAGTCAGTAATAATTCAATTACTTTAATGGCTTCCATGTCGTTCCCCCTCACGAGAAATTCCACCATAAATGAATATGCAGAGCACTATTGCAACTAAGCTTATTATCTCCGTGATCCGTTGCGAATATGTGTCAGTCGTTCTTCGTTTCTTCCCATCACGGCCAATAATTGCCCTTGGAACACACGTCTTTGGATCTGATCAATCCGCTGTAAGGCCAGCTCGGCAGGAACTTGAAATTCTGCTGCGAGATAGGAGATGGCATCCTCCCGTTGCTCAGGCAATGTCATGCGGGAGATCATGGAGTAAGGCATCGCCGCATACAAGATAAAACGCTCGGATTCATCCTCCTGTGCCCGCGTGAAATGCTCTGGCATCAAGGTCTGATTATCACTGCCATGGCGAAGGAGGTGACACAGTTCATGAAGAAACTCTAGCCGTTGAAGATTGGCTGGAAGGCGGTTGTCGATAAACAGGCTGTACATCCCTGCAGACGCTTCAATGCTCTTGCTTCTCACATCCAAATAATGAACCCAGATATTAAGCCGCTCTGCAATATACGATATTGAAATTTGTGAGGGCTGATGAAGATTTAATCGCTTGTATAAATCCTCCGTCCATTTCTCAAGCACAGTCATTTGATAATATGATTTCATGTTCTCCAACTTATTCACCTCGTTTAAAATCACTAATAAATCACTAATGGGATCGTATGTTCGCATAAATACGCAAAAGAAAAGCCCGAAGGGCTATGTAGAGTAAAAAAATGCTAAGGATACACAGGAACATTCGTTCTCATGTATCCTTAGCATAAAGCAATTACACACTAATATCAAGTGTTTTTCCCAAATTAGGAGCAACGCTTTTGCCCAGCATTTCCACCATGGTTTGGCTCTGGGTTTCAGCCTGATTCTTGGCAATATTCATGACCTGTATCCCAACATTTTGAGCTAAGGATGCTTGGCTCATTGCCATTGATAATGCAGCTATATCCATATTGCACCTCCTTTGTGTATATCCTGTTTATCGACTGTCCACCTTCAATTCATTAGGTGATTGGCATTTGTTTGCCAATTCGCCCAAACGGCTTATCTCCTTTTTACATATCTTGTGCTGTAGTCATTAATCATTAGGAGGAATTGAAAATGGGAATGGAACATGGTTGTGGTTGTAACGTAGGTCCGGTAGTAAGTCCAGCATCAGTAGGTCCGGTGTGTAGTCCTTGGACTTCAACAGGAGCAATTCTGGTACTTTTCATCTTGCTGGTTATCATCACTAAAGCTTGCTTATTCTAAGTTAGCTGATGTGCAGTGTAGCCCCATCTGGCGAATGCCAGGTGGGGCTATTCTGTTGCCTGGGGCTGGTCAGACAGACCGTTATTTAAACATAAATTCTACCCGCGTTCCGTCTGCATAATCCTCCAGCTGATTGCCAACCCAGCTTCCTGCCCCGCGGTTATCGCTTGGCGTTATGTATTCAATGTCGGCACCAATGCCGCCTTCCTTACACATAGCCATTGGCCATTCATCCCGGTCATACCCCTTTTTAGTGGGAATCCCTTTTAAGGACTCTTTACGGTTCTCTTCAGCCTGCTCTCGGTTAATCGTACATGTGGCGGATTCACCTTTCGCAATGGCATCCTGAATATGTTTGGCGGTCTCAGGATAGCGGTCTGATGGGAAGGTTAGCTGAACAACACTCGAATCGGATGGAGACGAGGGGTCTGTAGGCTCTCCGTTTTGTTCAAACCAGTAACTAGCCAAAGCAAGTAATACAACAATGATGAGACTGGAGATCCATTTTTTTACTTTCAATTCTGCTCCTCCTTTTTTGGCACTTAAAATAGTATATCTTATATCATAATTCAGTGCGATTTAATATAATTAGGTAAAATAAAGGAGGACGGAACTGGATATGGAGTACATAATTACCATTGAGGATCAGACGCTTATTGCGGCTGCCGAAGATATAATTACCAGGCGTTATGAATGGGGACGGCACCATGTGGGTGCAGCGCTTCGTACTAAAACAGGAGAGATTTTTACAGCGGTACATGTGGAAGCCAGCATGGGGAGGATTACAGTCTGTGCAGAAGCGATGGTGATTGGCAAAGCGATATCTGAAGGTTATAAGGAATTTGATACGATTGTTGCGGTAAGGCATTCTGACCCAGACAGCGAGGAAAAAGAGATTAAAGTAGTCTCTCCCTGCGGCATGTGCCGAGAGTTAATTGCGGATTACGGAATAGACTGCAAGATAATTGTATCGGAGGATGACCGATTAGCTAAATATGAAATCACTGAACTATTGCCTTTAAGGTACACAAGATAAGAAATAATGAGGAGCCGCGGAGCTCCTTTTTTTGTTGAGCCGTGAATTTATTCAGCAGTTCCTTATATCGTCCCAACTTATTTTACAACTTCATGTCCATTCGCTGAGTTCATGTCATTATTGTCCCCATACTATAACTTAAAAAGATTTAAAAGGATGGTGAGAATAGATGGAGCAGCGGATTATTCGTCAGATGGTTGATTCAGCATCAAGGTTCGTGGGCGATGTGCAGTGGCAGATGGCTTTTCGCAGATTACAAATGGCTCCGGCGGATTCGGGGCTGTCGTCCTCGGCTCAGCTATTGCTGAATACCCTCTATTACTTGCAGGGAAAGGGTGTGATAAGCGGCCAACATGATTATTTGGAAAGTGCAGACGAGCTCATGGAGAAGCTTAAAAATAGCAGCGGGCAATATGCTGCGCTGCATGGCTACGAGCTGGGCGCAATCAATAATCAGTCACAGGCTCTAATTGACAATCAACGGAATTGGGTCGTCAGCAGTGCGATACGCTGGTCTAGGGCCGGCGGGATCGTAACGATGTGTTATCACGCTGCATTACCGGGGACAGCGCCAACTTGGGGGAATGTAAATACGAGCCTAAACAATGCTGATTTTGATAAATATATAACCCCAGGTACCACCCAGTATAATGCTCTGTTAGCTGATCTGGATAAGATAGCCCTGTCGCTGAAAAAGCTTAATGACGCAGGGGTTCCTGTACTTTGGCGGCCGTATCATGAAATGAATGGTGGATGGTTTTGGTGGGGGCAAAAGAGCAATTACGCTGCATTGTGGAGCCTTATGTTCGATCGTTTTACCAATTATCATAAGCTGCATAATTTATTGTGGGTTTGGAGTCCAAATGCAAAAAATCAGTGGTGTGATGAGCCGGCAGAATACTATCCGGGCAGTGATAAGGTAGATGTGCTGGCGCTCGACATTTATGACGCGGATTTCAAGATTAGTCATTATGATAATTTATGGGATCTGGGTCGTGGCAAGCTGATTGCGATTGGTGAGAATGGAGAGCTTCCGTCTGCTGAACTGTTGTCCAAAACACAGCCCAAATGGTCTTATCAGCTGACCTGGGGGAAACTCCTCTATGAGAAGAATACCGATGCTGTGATAAAAGCTTTTATGAACGATAAAATGGTATTCACACGAGAGGAGTATGCTGCTGAGGCCGCCGCTTTCGCTGCTATCGGGGATAGTGTGCTGGAGAGTGGACTCTGTGGCCAATATTACAATAACATGACGCTTAGCGGCACGCCTGCACTGTTGCGTACGGATGCCAATATTAACTTTTCATGGAGACAAGGTTCGCCTGATCCTGCCATTCGTGTAGATGCGTTCTCTGTGCGGTGGAGTGGGAAGCTGACGGCTGCTTTTAGCGAGGTGTATACCATTTATTCCTACTCTGATGATGGGATACGGGTATGGATTGATGGCGGGCTAGTCATTGATAGTTGGGTGAATCAGAGCGGCCAGGAACGAAAAGGCAGCATAAACCTGATTGCAGGTAAGCCGTATGAAATAAAGGTGGAGTATTATGAGAATGCGGGCGACGCCCGGGTTGTTTTGCAGTGGGAGAGTCCGAGCCAGATCAAGGGGGTTATCCCAGCGGGGGCATTTTATCTTCCATAAAAAGAGTACTTCAAGTGTGCAAGCGCAAGCAAAAAGCCCCGGTTTTCCGGGGCCTTTTTACGTATGAACGTCTTAAATTTGCTCGCGGTAGCTAATGTTGTTGGCGATCTTCTCGTCACGAACGGCTTTGCGCAGAACATCTTTGACGGTTTGGGCATCATGGATTTTTCGAAAAAGAAGCTGAGGCGCTGAGGCATCATCAGAAAATACAGTTAATGATCCAATGCCAAGCATCCGGTCCATGATAGACTGTTTTACGGATAAATCGCGTACGCGCAGCAATTCGATTTCTTCAACATTTTTACCGATAAGTCCGGTCTTTACCATAATACGCTGACTTGTAATGGTATATGAAGTTGTGTTAAGTCCTACGATTCCTTTGAGTCGATCCGAGATGCCGGCAGGTTTGCCTTTCCAGAGGACAACTTCTTGAATGACATGATTATCTACTGCGGGTCGATGAGCGGTTACTGGAGCAGTACCGTCAAGGCTGGTTCCACATTCTCCACAAAATTTAGCGCCCTGCTTGTATTCCGCTCCACAGGTGGTGCAATAAGGCATAAATACTCTCCTTTCCTGATCACAATTAAAATAATTATAACATAACAGTCATTTTACATATATTTCATTTGCGCTTTACACAAACCGACATTATCCTGTTAAGTGGAGGGATAAATAATGAAAAAAGCTTTACTAATAGGAATGCTGATGATGACTGTCATCCTTAGCGCCTGCAGCAATAATTCAACTTCATCGGCACCTGCCACGGAGGAAGAAGTGCAGGAGACCGTGCAAAACTTCTACAATGAAATGTCTAAACTTGAAGAGTCAGGAAAAACTTCTTTAGCGGAGTTCAACGAAGCCATTGCTGGTTATTCAGCAGGAGAACTCACGGACAAGCAGTTGGAGAAGAAAATTAAGCAATTCCAGAGTACCGCAACTGATTTATCGAATCAAGCCGAGAAAGTAAAAATTTCCTCCAGCTTGCCTGAAGACATTCGGAAGTTGCTCGAAGAGTCTAAAGTTGCCTTTGAAAGTGCTTATTCTTTAAAAGAAGAGGCCTCTCAAGGTGCTGATTCCGCAAACGTTACGGCTGAGCAATTTAATGAATTGAATCAGAACGCTGATGTAGCGATGTTATTCGGTATTTCCAAGCTTAACGAGGCAAGAGAAGCAACAGGACTTATAGACTCCGAAGGTCAGGCTACCTCAGAGTCTGGGGACGTTGTTCAAGAATAAATCAAATCAGGCGCTGCGCAGTTTATCTGTCAGCGTCTTTTTGCTGCGAATTTTAGCTTGAATAGATATACATTAATATACATCTTTTGAATAAAGAGTGACCCTTAAAAAGGTATCTTTTTCCTGATTATTGATTAATATGCGAAGATGCGGATATAATACAAACATACGTTCGTGTTGAGAGGAATAGATATATAATTAAGGAGGGGTTACCATGGGCAAAAAGCTGGAGAAAAACGGGCTGTGGGAAAGCAGCCGCATGATGCTGCCGGAGCATAAGATACGAATTATAAGAGATGAACGGGAAACGCTGCGCCGCATCAAGCCTATTCTGGATGAGCAGAAGCTGGAGGAGATTGAATGTACACTGGCTTTGTCGTTGCGGAGTCATATACGAGTGACAGTTGTTCTTTTTGACCCTTTTGAAAATACGATGTTAAGTGGTTTTGTGACTTCCATTCACACCCACTCGCGTGAGTTTAAGCTGCAGTGGGCGGAGGAATGGAAGTGGATCGATGTGGATGATATTGTCGAGGTCTACATCGTTTAATGCTGAGAACCGTTGCCTTCGCTTTTCTCATAAGCGATTAAGGTAACGGTAGGATTACCGGTCAGATGTGCAATGGAAGCTTCAGCATTCCGAATAATTTCCAGTGCTTCTTCCTGTTCACTAAGGGCTGCAACTTTATAGCTATCGCTATGAATATCCATATGTCTCCCACCTTTCGTTAAATATTTTGTCCTTTTTTGTGGAAATCATCCTAAAGGGGACAGGGGTGCAGGCAAATAGGGCAGCGGCATCATTGAATATACCAAAGGGGTGATTCTATGCTGACTTTGGAGCAATTGAGGGAAAAATCCGCGGCGCGTCTGGTCGGGCTTCATCCTGTCTTGGCGGCAGGTGCGAATGTTTTGATTCAGCAAAGCCATGCGAGAGGAGTCCCTATCGTTATTACTCAGGGTCTACGGACCATTGCTGAGCAAAATGCTTTGTATGCGCAGGGTAGAAGCAAACCAGGACCGATAGTTACCAACGCTAAAGGCGGTACCAGCTATCATAATTATGGTCTTGCGTTTGATTTTTCGCTTTTGCTGCCGAATGGCACTAGCCTTTCTTGGGATATCAATCGTGATGGTGATAAGGATAAGACAGCGGATTGGCAAGAGGTTGTACAGGAGGCTAAGCGGCTTGGTTTAGAATGGGGCGGGGACTGGACCTCTTTTAAAGATTATTCACATCTGCAAATGACTTTCGGTTTAACTATAGATCAACTTCGGGCAGGTAAACGTCCAACGACGGACCAAGCCAAGGAGGCTTTAAAAAAGATTACCGGAGGGGATGATCAGGTGAACAAAGACGTTACAGTGACCATTAACCTAAACGGCCGCAAGCTTACCGATGGCGTTCTCGATACCGGAACAACTTATGTACCCATACGTGCGCTGGCTGAGGCGCTTGGAGCAAAGGTTACTTATGATGCTGTGACAAAGACAGTTAATGTAGTAAAAGAGTAAATCCACCATGCATAGACAGTGCCGTCCAAGGGGAAATTATCAGTGATAACTAACCTTAAAGGGAGGCATAACACTGTGAACAAGCTGATAACAAGCCTTGCATGCGGTACTGTATTATCAATGAGTCTAATGGGAGCTAGCTATGCATCAAATGCCGTGGGATCAGCAGCATTGGGCGGTATCCCCGCCGCGAATACCGGGATGGATGGGACTGCGGAACACACTCGGATGATGAATACGGAAGGCAATTTAATGAACGGCACCACGGGAACAATGAATCAGCATGAGAGCATTATGAAAGATAAGATCCGCATCGATGATAATTACAGACCTAACAACTACAACACCAATAACTACAATGGCACCCGGAACAACTACAGAACCAACAGCACTGTCAACCCGGCAACCAACACCACACAGACCGGCAAATACCGTGCAACTAGTACAACAACGAATGCTGCAACTAACAAAGGATCTAATTGGGGCTGGCTCGGTCTGCTTGGACTTTTGGGTCTTGCCGGAATGAGAAGCAGAAGTGACGAGCGTAGATAATCCGCGTTTATAATAACCCGTATCGGTTCTGGCTGAACGGGTTATTTTTATTGTGAATAAATTTTTTTCGAAAAAGGATTGCGCGTTATCGATATTCATGATATTATATTTCTTGTCGCGTTATATGTGAACAACGTATGAAGCTTCAACACATAATATGCCGGGGTGGCGGAACAGGCAGACGCACAGGACTTAAAATCCTGCGGTACGTGAGTACCGTACGGGTTCGACCCCCGTCCTCGGCACTAGAAGAACAAGGGTTTCAGCTCATTAGAGCTGGAACCCTTGTTTGTTTTTAAGATGGTTTGCTATCATTTTGCTAACGGTGCCTCTATTTTGTGTGGATTCGAGGTTTCCGGTACGCTCGGAATGATGCTTGTACCGACTTTACGATGAGTGGTTCTTGTTCAGACTCTGCGTTCGAGAATTCTGTCACGCTCCATTCTCAGTCGCTGGATTTCTGCTCTAATGACTTCTTTACGACAAGATAAAGTATTCTTGTTGCTATGCTCCAAAGCAAGCTTTACGTGGAGTATGGCAATGCCCAGCAGCGCAGATTGGATTTTCGCATCATCTAATGCTCCCCAAGCGGTGTGCTTCATTGAGCGGCCCCTTTTGTTTTCTTAGAAAATATATCGTTGATCTTTTGTGCGGTATCCTTTTTCGTCTCCATGTCGATGTGCGTATAGGTATTTGCTGTAATGCTGATGGTTGAATGTCCCAGCCATACCTGGATTTCTTTCAGGCTTACGCCATTTTTAATCAAGTAACTGGCTGTCGAGTGCCTGAGATCATGGAATCGGATATGCGGCAATTCATTCTTTGCGAGTATGTCCTTGAATTTATGATTCAGGTATTCTGTCTTCATGGGACTGCCGTCAGGCCAGCAGCATACAAGATCGCTATCGACGTAATCTTTGCCATATAGCAGTTTGTTTTTCATCCGTTGTTTCTTTAGATGTAATAGATAATCTTCGAGTTTTTCCATCAAAGGCAGAATGCGCTGGCTGCTCTCGCTTTTAGGTTTCTTTACCACAACTTCTTTACCGTACTTCACGCGAACCTCTTTAATCGAGATTGTCTTTTCTTCGAAATTGATACAATCCCACTTCAATCCAAGCACCTCAGAACGTCGAAGCCCATAATGAGCAGCGAGATATACTGCCGATTCTATCGGTGTACCCAAGCAAACCTCAAACAGCTTTTCGAGCTGTTCGACAGTGTAGTAGCTGGCATTGAATTTCTCCTGCTTTGGAAGCACGATTCGATCAGCAGGATTAAAAGGAATCAGGTTCATTCGCAATCCAAATTTCAATGCACTCCTGATATTGGCGTGATGTCTTCGTAATGTTTTAGCAGATAATCCTTTTTTGCCTGTCAGTTGATCATCTTGATGTTTGGTCTCGTAATATTTTTGCAGATGCATTGGTTGTAATTCTTGTAGTAATATATCATTCTTACTCTTAAAGTAAGGGATGATATGCTTGGTTACGATCATCTCATAACCTTCCCAAGTCGTTTCTTCCACCTCACTTTTAATAACGTTATGAAGCCAATCTAGCATAAACTCAGTGAATTTAAGTTTTCGCTGTGGTAAAACGAAGTTGTTATTATCTATCTTTGTAAGAGTTTCTCGTAAAACTTTCTCAGCATCCGTTTTTTTCTCACACTTGGTATTAATCCACTTTTGCTTTCGCTTACCGGACTCGTCCTTCGTTTCAACAATGATGTACCAGTATTTATTGCGTTTAAGTAAGCTTCCCTTCATATGCTTCGACCTCCAATAGTTTTTTTGGAAATGAAAAAAGACAGGAGCGTAATTACCCCTGTCTGTGAACTACTATTTGATTACAAGTATTTAGAAGAGTCCATTTGAGCCTTGCTTAGAATATATTCTTTTACACTTAGTATTGGAATTCTATACGTATGTCCAATTTTAATAGATTTAATTTCACCAGATTTCAGTAACCTATAGGCAGAGTTTCTGCCAATTAACAATATGTCTAAAAGATCTTCGACTGTTATAATTTCTGGATAATCATGTAGCATCAAGCTAATCACCTCCTGTTCATGGTAATAATATATAATTGTCAATTTGGACAGTACGGTTCTGAAATTGTTATCCCGTACCTTATGATATTTGTTCATGCCTTTCGTTGTTGTTCTTCACCGTTCTCGGCTATTGTTTGTATGTCATGGACTTCAAAAACATATCAAGTTATAGTGAAAATGCGGATTCCCAAAAATCCCAAGTATCCCGGAATTCCCAAAAAGATTTGTGCATCTGCTATTGCTGTAAAATGTATACGATAATATGCTTACAGACGTAAATTTGATTCGATTATCTTAATGTAAGAGGATATATTCTTTTTTACTCATGACGACAAAAGGGTGACATTATGGTTAATGATGTAGGTATCCATTGCTCTAAAAAGTATGTGCATTATATCAATCGGAAAAAGAACCGAGAAGGATTCGAAAGAATCGAAGAAACCTTGGCGGAGATGAATGCTATCTTTTCGGAAATGTGCGAGGATTTTCTTGTGAAAGACGACAAGATGATGAAAGTGGCGCGAAAAAGAATTAATCAAGCAAAGAATGAAATGGAGAGCGAGGAAACAAAATCGGATGAAAGGCGAGAAGGGAAGGAAACAACACGAGGTGCATTCATTTGCAACTTCTTTGTTGTTCCAACAAACTGTCTTCGCGTTTACGATTTGCAGAAGCAGAAGACTACAGAAGTTGGGCTTAATGTTAAAGTCTACACCCGGATCAACAAAAAAGAATATAAGTGTATTGAACTTGACTTGCTTAACGAAACGTTAGCTAATTCAAAATGGATTGACCCTAATTTTCTGGACTATGACTTCTATCTATATAAAGACAGTTTATATTCCTACCTATTACGAGCAATTAGACTCGCTACAAGATTAATAGATGACGATGATGAAAAAGTTATATTTAATGATGAAATTGGTTGGGTAGACAACTTTTATGGAAGAGACAATTCGGGCTATTTGCGATATATAAAAGATTCCAGAGGTTATAAATGGATGGAATCAGAAGATAGGCCAATTGAGATTGATCCTATGAAATTCAATGCGGTTATTTTTTTAAACTCTGTTCAAGGGCTTATTCATAAATCTGAATTCCTTAACATGGATAATAACTCAAAGCTTCAGGAAGGCTTTATTGGATGGAGAGATGAAAACATCTGGGCAATAAAATATAGTTTGATTAAGCCTCATGTTACAAACGAACTGAAAAGGACAGGACGGAATTTCAAGATCGACAACAAGCTTTACGCGTTCCTTTTTAAACAAGGCATACTATTTATTGATGGGGATATTGAAGGCGATTTTCGACCTGATAAAAAAATTGGGAATAGTAACAATAGGGCTTTTGTTCTGGATAAAATTCGGTTCCGTGAGTTTTTAGAGGAAAACCAACATATTATAGAATGAAAAATGAAGTACATGACAGCAACCACCTGCTGAAATGTACTTTTTTATTTTTCTAGTAACAGTACCTTGACTTAGATAATAATACCCCTCCGCCAACTAGTTGTTATTATGAAGGCTTTTGGGGGTGTTGGAGGTGCTGTTCATTCATGGTAGATATGTTGTATCTGGTACACTCAATGAATAAAGGAGAGTATGATGAAACGTTTAAGTTAGTACAGGCATACTTAAAAAAATACTTCAGTAAGGGCCAACTTCGTAAAGATAAGTATGATAAAAATGCCCATATTACAAATGCATTTTCTGAGTTTGGATTTCAAGAAATTCGACTGCGTTCTGCCTCTTGGGGTCACTATTCCATAGAGGTGCGTTTACGTCCCCAGCTCACTATTGATAAAGATGGATATTATTTCGTAACAAAAGTATCTGAGTTTATAGGAGTTCAAAATGTCTTTAATTACGTGCTAAAGGATATTCTTTCGTTAAAAGTCCCCGATTTTTTTGATTGGACAGCCAAGAGGATAGAAGCTGCTGTAGATATAAGGCTGCCTGAACAGCTAATCCCACAATATTTATCATTATATAAAAAGGGATTCATTCCAGAGTATTTTTGGAACAATGATAGAACCAAGGAATACATCTCTTCCGTCACTAACTGTTACTTGATGTCAGAGAATAAAACAGTCAATTGGTATAATCGTTATGAGACTCTATTAATTAAAGAGAAAGAATCGGGTAAGAAATTTAGAGATTTTACACTGACAAAAGGAGTACTTAGATTTGAAACTCAAGTTCGGATGGAAAGGAAAAAGTGAAGGGATTATTAAACCAACAAAGATTAAAAAATGAAGTAATGAAGTTTTATAAACTGATTGTTGGGAAAGGCGACTATCATTCTTTAAAAAGAGCAGAGCAAATAATAAATCAAAGAGTAGGTAATTCTCAAAAACGTCAAACACTAATTTCTATGCTTAAATTCATTGAACAATGTGGAGGAGTTACTAACGCTAAAGAAGTCTATGTTAAAGGTTTGAATGCGAAGGCATCTGCTGATAAATTTGGAAAGATTCTTAAGAAAATTAGGGATTTGAATATTAATCCTGTTCTAATTCCTGAAGACTGGGAAATTGATTACATTGAGAATCCTTATGCTAAAATTGAAGAAGAATTTGAATGAAATGAAGCCCGCCAAATTAATTTACGGGCTTCAAATGAGCCATTTCTCGTTATTCTTCTTCTTTTCTATACTTATCGTACAAATCTTTTGCGGTTTCGACCACATCATATTTACTTTCAATTGTTTGGCTTACAGCATCTACAGCAGATTCTGCTATACGTTCCCAAAAGTCACTCATCGTTTAATTCCTCCATAAATTTATTTGATTAATGTTTCCAGGATTTAAGGCTGCTGAGTGTTCCATATCCAACACCGAATAAATAGCCAATGGCTGTTCCTGCACCGGGGAATATTGCAGTGCCAAGTGCTGCTCCTGCTCCTCCTCCGATTAGTGCGCCCGCTGCGGTCAGCGCTGTCTTCCCGGTAGTTTCAATTACTTTATCCATGATTCTCACCTCCTCTCAGGGATTAACGCAAAATAAACGGGAAGAGCGCTGCTCTCCCCGTTGCATTGATGATTCTATTTTGTTTGCTTCTTAGCGCTTGAAGGTGGATTAATCATTCGAACTAACTTAAAGAGAAAACTAATCAAGTAAAACGGCGTTACCGCCCAGCCAACAAATACAGACAAGATGATTTTGTAAACGATATAATTAGAGATCGTCGTAAATACGGTGATGTTACGTTGTAGCTTGCTTATGAATTTCCAACCAAATGGAATAGATAGAAGAACGTACAGTTCTATCATTTTTCGCCTCCCCCTATAGCCTTATGCACTAATTCTTATTCTTCAGTAGCATTCACTTGGATGTAACCGATCTTGGTGCCGCTATCAATGCTCAAAACAACGGTTGTCGGGATTGCACCGCTATTATAGTTATAAGAATATTGAGTGGTACCTAGCACCCCAGCAGATATACTTATAGGCTCACCAAATACTTGATTTGCTTTATCCAAGCTATCAGAGGTTCGAATACCATGGATGTTGAAAACAGAATTTGAAGAAATTATGAGTTGTTTCATCAAATTATTTTCATCAACAAGTAATTCAAAGCCTTCTTCCAAGGCATACATTGTTTCTCCTTGAGAACTGCTTTTATCCTTAATTGTATAGAGTGACATTAATTCGTCTTCAGTGGCCGATAATCCCAGAAGACTTGAGAGGTCGAGTGAAAGAGACTCCATACTTGAATCATAAGCAGAATACTGGATGGTGCTGATCTTGTCAGCATCTGATCTTGTGGAGAATACAAGCAGATAATCTTCTTCAGTCAGGTACATGACGCTTTTCTTGCCATCCTTTTCTTGAGTAAGATTTGGTTTACCCAAACGTGCAATATTATCAGCAAAGGACGAACCCAACGTTACATCGAAAATTTTGTATGTATCCTTCGAGCTTTCCTTAACAGCATCCTCTTGTAGTGTGATCTCGCTTGCACCTCGCTTGTCACCACTAACCATAAACCCAGAATTATAAGCAATGGCATAACCGTCTGAATCATCTCGAATAACCTCATTTGGTTCTCCAAACTTCGTTATGATTTCTTCCATAGTCATCGTTTGCATTTTTGATAGCTCGTAAGCCGTTGATTCTTCTCCTGAAGAAAATATGCTAACAGCAATGATTACAACAATTAGAGCAAGAATCCAGAACCACCAACGCTTAAGAAGGGGCTTCTTCTTTGATTTCTTGATCTTGTCGGATTGGATAACTTCAGTTGTAGACATGATTAATTGCTCCCTTATTCTTCTTTTGTATTCAGCGATTTTTGCTTATCGACAATCATGTTAGTATTGTCAATCAAGACTTCCAACAAGCATTGCTTGATCTGCTCAGGGGTAAGAACCGCAGACGATTGACTGCAAAACGTTTTTGACCCTCCTCCCCTGGAATCCACCAGAAATAACAAGTCAATCAGAGCAATTCCTAAAGCCTTGGATATTTTCTCCAAGGTTTTTATAGTGGGGTTCTTTTCTCCTCGTTCAATCTGACCGATGTAGGATGTGTTAACTCCTGCATTTAGTGCAAGCTGCTCCTGACTGAAACCGTTTTTCAACCGTAAAATCCTGATATTTTCCCCAATAGATTCGATGCTGTTCATTTCCCTTCACCCCTAATCAAACGATAGAATTTTTTGGTAGGAGGCTCAACAGGATATAGTGCGGATTTCAATGCTTATAGTAGAGAATTGATACGGAGTGTGGTTAAACCGTGGATAAAAGCATTTAAGAGTAGGATTTTTACATCTCATTATCTGAGGGACATACAAATAAAAGCTGTTTAGTGAAATTTAGAAATGACCATGCTCTTTCAAACTATAGAAGCGATTACCGCCAATGATTACATGATCAAGGACTTCTATTCCTATGATTTCCCCAGCGGCTATGAGTCGTTTTGTCAGATTCACATCCTCAATTGACGGCTCCGGGTCACCGCTCGGGTGGTTGTGAGCGCATATGAGTGAGGCGCTACAGCGTCTAATTGCTGCGTGGAATACTTCTCTGGGATGGACTATGGTGGCGTTTAGAGAGCCTACGGAGATGACTTCTTTGAATATGAGGTGGTTCTTAGTATTGAGGAATAGACAGATGAAGTGTTCTTTTTGTTCAAAACGTAAGTCTGATTCAAGCGAGGTGAAAACGTCTTTGGGACTACGAATGATATGTTGATCTTGATCAGGTAAGGTCAGTGCCTTTGCAAGTTTTAATATGGCGGTGATTTGCCGAGCTTTTCCTTTGCCGATACCCTTTATAGTTACTAACTGCTGTTCTGATACATCTATTAGTTCTGTAACTGTAGGGAAACGTTCGAAAAGCTCTTGAATTGTGTAGCTGTCGTTGCTTTCTCTTAACGATTCCGATACTAATTGTCTCAAATCATCCTCTTTGATCTGTTGCATAATGTTTTACCTCCCAAGTAATATCTGATTACCGTATGTATAATATAGATTTCAAATTTTCGAATTTGCGACATATTTAGACAATCCCTTTAAACAGAACGCGTGTTTGGAATAAAATGGTAAAATATTAACGAATTATGTATTTTGACTTAGTTCTAAAGTCTAAATTAGTACTTAAGAAGGGGGAAATAAATAATATTCTAAAGAGATTCCTATGCTACTCCCTCTTCCTTAGTGTTCCTCTTGCATGTCGATGACTCGACTTCGATTAGGGGCTTAAGAGAAAACATGTTTGATAATTCCAATAATTTGAATGATTTTCGAAAACTCTATAAATTGGAATTATTCAAAGGAATAATTTATATTTTTGTAGAATAATTATAGTGGTGCTATATTTTGAGATTCATTTATTATTAAAATTTCCGAATGGGAGGTAGCTATTAAAAAAAATTGCAGTCTAACTATAAAGGAGCGGGTATTATGTATTCAGAATTGAAAACAAGTATATCTCAATTAAAAATTACTCGATTATTTGGCTCGGAAAATGTGGATATTTCCTTTGATAATAATGTGAAAATTCTGATGGGTGAAAACGGAACGGGAAAAACTACAATACTTAACATTCTTTACTATTCTCTAACCTTAAATTATAGCAAATTAGTTAATTTACCCTTTGAAAGTGTCGAAATTAATTTTACATCAGGAGATTCACTTAGGTTGGTTAGAGATGAGCTTGATAAGCTTTTTATTCCAGATAATGACAGTTTCTTGTTTCATCGTCTTTTTAGTAGAATCCAGCCACAGGAGTTTACTAAGTTAGTTCATCTTGCAAGGAACCGGAAATTATCTGAATTCGAAAAATTCTTAGATGAGGAAATTAAGTTTCATGATATTCCAGCTAGATTGGTTTATAGAGAATTAAGAACAATATCAAGAGGAAAAGGCAACGAAGTATCAGCTAGGCATCAAGAGATTATTGATTCGTCCATTAAAGATGAAATTCTTTACTTTCCTACATATAGAAGAATAGAAGAAGATCTAATTAACCTGGGCATGTCAAGACGAACAAATATTGATGATGAATTATTAATAAAATTTGGCCTTACAGATGTAGAAAAATTAATTGAAAAATTAAAAAGTGAAATAAAAGATATTTCTATTAAATGGTTTTCTAAAGTTAATGGAGAAATGCTGTCACAATTAATTACAGGTATTGAAGTAACTGAAGAAATGAGAGAAAGTATAAAAAATCAAGATACTTTAAAAATAGTATTAGGAAGAGTAGGGAGTAATTTAAAAAAAGAAGATAAAGAAAAAATCTATAGTTTAGTTTCTTCAGATGATTTTTATCTTAGTGCAGGACATGATCCTCTTCTCTATTTTTTGTCAAACCTAATTAAAATTTATGATCAACAAAAAGAATTAGATAATTCAATAAAGAATTTTGCAGAGGCTTGCAATCAATATTTAAAAGTTAGTAAGAAAGAGTTTATTTATGATGAAAGCAACGTTGAATTAAAACTCTTCCGTATAAAAAATAATCAAGAAAAGGAAGAACTTGCATTAAGTACTTTATCATCTGGAGAAAAACAAATAGTTTCTTTATTTTCTCGTTTATATTTAGACTCTACTGATTCAAGATTTATAATAATTTTTGATGAACCAGAATTATCACTTTCTACTGAATGGCAAAATAGACTTCTACCGGATATTTTAAACTCGAAGAAATGTTCTTTATTGTTTGCTGTCACACACTCTCCGTTTATATTTGAGAACGAACTAGATATTTTTGCTAGAGGTTTAGAAATGTACATACATGAAGCAGATTAAAGGAAGTGTTCACATGGACCCTAAAATAGAAAAAGAACGTAGTAAAAGAAAAAGTTTCTCTGTTCACTGGGCAAGATTTATCAAACTATATGCTAAGTTTAAAGATGAACCTGTATGCTTTGTTGAAGGTGAAGATATTAAATATTATGGTATGCGTATAGAAAATATAATTGGTACTATAAACTTTATTGAGTCAGGAGGGAAAAATGGTGTTTTGAAATTTAGAGAAAAATTAAAGCAAAGTGAAGATTTTCATGAACTAAAATCATTTTTTTTCATTGATCGTGATTTTGATGCCTTATTAAATGATATTGAGATATATGAAACTCCATGTTATTCCATCGAGAACTTTTATACTTCTACTTATGTACTTGAGAGAATTCTTTTAAGTGAATTTAAACTAACAAGAGCTGATGAACCTTTTGTTAATTCTATGCAGCTTTTTCAAGCTCGACAAGCAGAATATCATGATGCTAGCTTTTTATTGAATGTATTCATCGCTTGTCAAAGAGAAATTGAGAATTCGGATAAAGAACTTAAAATCAAATTAAATATAGGTGATTTTAAAATAGGTGACTTTTTTGAACTCAATTTAGAAAAGGTTTCTTCAAAATACACACTTGAAGCCCTTTATAAATACTTTCCATCTGCTCAAACTATCAGTGACGATTTATTAACAATGAAAATGAAGGAATTTTCACAAGTTTCTGCGAGGGAACGTTTTAGGGGGAAATTTGAAATTGAGTTTTTCAGATGGTTCTTAACTGCAATGATTAAAGTAGCTAAGGAAGGTGAAAATGTGTGCTTTCCTGAAAAAGTAAATATCAAATTGAATTTGACGAAAATCAATATTTTATCAGACCTTTCGCGTTTTGCGGATAATTGCTCGATTCTCGAAGAATATGTTAAAAATAGATATAATTTGATAACTGCTTAAGAGTTTATAGATTGAGGGGAGGATCAAACTACGTATTTGATTAATACCTTTCAATGTATAGTATTCAGCTTTCTCTGAGAATGGAAGATTGTGAATGTCTGTAGGGTTGTATTTTAACTCTATTCAGATCAAATAATTCTTTTAGTAAGAATGATTGGACATAAAAAAAGAACAAGAGCATAATACTTCTGCCCTTCATTTTGCTAACATTTTTGCTAACATGGCTGCATATCTAAATCTCTGCACGTAGAGAGTATAGAAAATGAAAAAGTGCCTTAAACCCGCATGGCTAAAGGCTTTTTGTCCTATCTTTCCGTGGTGTAGAAAAGGAACTAAAGGGTCTACTTCAAGACTTAAAATCCTGCGGTACGTGAGTACCGTACGGGTTCGACCCCCGTCCTCGGCATCATAGTGAAAACCTTGAGAAATCAAGGTTTTTTTGTTTTTCTTGAGTAAAACTTCCGTCAAAAGCTAAGGTTCACTCCTTTTCAGTGCTTGTCTAATCACAAGCTCTGGAGGGAGTTTTTTAATATGTAAGATTTCATGAACCGCCGTATATCAAACGGTAAGCAGAGTGGTATGAGAGATCCGAGCCTTTTGATTACTGTCGAATAACATCTTAATTTGTTGTATTATTGATTAAGCTAGTTTTCAAGAACCAAGGAGGGTTAAGGTTTGCTTACACTGAGAAGAGCTGAGCCGGGTCAAAGTAAAAAGCTCAGTCTTACATCGCTGCTTACGGGCTTGGTTACGCTGGTGGTTCTACTAACCTCAAGCATCCTTCTGATTGGCTCTTACGAGTCCAAAAAACAGTCCTTGATGGAGACTACACTCCATCTGAATTACTACAACGCTGACCGAATGACCAAAACAATGGATTCCTTATTTCAGTCCATGCGCAGCAGTTTGGAATACAGTGCTGACACACTCTCCGATGACGAAACCTCAACGCCGAAGCAAGTGGATGATAATTTGGAACTGATGCGCAATAGTAGCAATTACTTCAATTCTATCGCCGTGCTCGATGCCGACGGGCTGATCCGCAATGTAGTACCGGCTAGTTTGGGGTCAGTAGGAAACCATATTACTTCTAAGGTCGGTTTGGAAGCTCTGGCGTTAAAAAAACCTTACATATCCTCCCCCTACATGACCCAAACCACCAATAGACTAATCGTTTTTATGAGTCAGCCGATTTTTAGCAAGAATGGTACATATCGCGGTATTTTGAGCGGCACATTTTATCTGCAGGAGAACAATATTTTGTCTATGATTTTTGGCGACAATAACGTGGACGATTCTGGCTCCTATTATTATATTGTGGATTCCAGCGGGCATCTGTTGTACCACCCGGATAAGCAGCTCATTGGGGAGGATGTCAGCAATAACAAGGTTGTGCAGAAACTCATGAATGGGGAGAGTGGGGAACAGCAAGTGCGTAACACCCGTGACGTTGAAATGCTTGCCGGATACTCCAGCGTTCCAGCCAACGGATGGGGAATTGTGGTCGTTTCGCCGATTAGTGTCATTCATCATCAACTGATGGGGCACCTTCGGACCATTCTCTGGTATTCGTTGTTTCCGTTCATTATCCTCCTGATGGGCGTCATTCTCGTAGCACGCAAGCTGGCCCGGCCTTTTGTGTACCTGGCAAATCTGGTGAGCAGGATGGGCAAGGAGAAGATTGAATTGCCAGAAGCGAAGCCGCAATGGAGCCGAGAGGCAGATCTGCTGACCAAGGCTGTGTTGCTTGCCGTGACGGATATTCAGAAGCAGACGGATCAACTGACCCAAGAGGCTACGACGGATGCTCTGACCGGTTTAATGAACCGGAGATCGTTAGAGTATACGATGAGTCAGTGGATGGACTCAGGACAACCGTTTTCGCTCATTGTACTGGATGTAGACAAATTCAAACTCGTGAACGACACTTACGGTCATCTCATCGGCGACGAAGTGCTGAAACATGTAGCCAAAGTTATAGTTACCTCGGTTCGTCCAGACGATGTTTGCTACCGCTACGGCGGTGAAGAGTTCATCATCTTGCTAGCCCACACAAGACCTGAGGAAGCTTTCATCATAGCTGAAAGAGTCCGGCGGGCAATGGAACAAAGCAAGGGGCCAATCGAGACACAGGTTACAATCTCTCTAGGAATCGCCCATTATCCTTTTCATACATTGGAGCGGGAGGGGCTGCTGGAGAAGGCGGATCAGGCGTTATACTTGGCCAAGAGCAGGGGAAGAAACCAGACGATGGTCGCTGATGTTTGAAACAAATGCTCGAAATATAGAAGCATATAAACCTCCTTTGCTATATCTGACTAAATCAGATGAAGTAGAAGGAGGTTTTGTCAATGGCTATACGTTTAACAAAAGTTAAAAAGGCAGCAATAGCAATAATGGAAGAAGCATTAAACAGTCTATCAATTAGAAGAAAGCGAATAACCTCAATGAACAAGCAGTCCTTGATTACCCATACATATCAATCTACGTTTCAAACATCTACCCGACACTACAGAATCAGATGATGAGTTTAGCCGTCAACTACGCTCATTTGCGCATATCCTGTTGTGCTGTACGTGCTAGCCCGAGCCCCATATGCAGTGTTTGAATTCAGTTTAGTGAGATATAGTTTTCCACCTTGCGGTAAGTTATTTGCATAACCTACATCCGAACCAGTGTTAAGATTTGTGAAACCGGCATTATAGCTTGTCCCTGGTAAAGAATCACCTATCATTGTGACTCTATTAGCGCTGGAATAAAAGGTGTAAAACGGTAGTGACGCTCCAGAATTTGAGGGTTCAAATAAGTAGACAAACCCAACATAATTCGCGGCTAGGGTATGAAAATCATAAGTTTGAGGCTTAGTTAACTGTTCTTTTCGTACATCTTCTTTCAATTTAGGAACATCCCAACCTGGAAAAAGGTCCGAAAATTCTGGAAGTTCTACTAACATTCCATCGGGCAACTCATAGCCAACCTGACCATCAACAGTCCAAGAAGTACTGTATATTATAGAATTCCTTGCATTCAAGATGTCGTCTTTCCATTCCGTAGGAGCTGCGTCAACATCCTGATAAGCGAGCTTCTCTTCCGACAGGGAAGCGAAGTAGTTCTGCTGATTACTTGCAAGCGCAAAGCTTGGAGTGAGGAGGAGGAGGAGAGCCAGGGCCGAGAAAACAAAGAGAGATTTCTTTTTCATTAATTAGTAGCCTCCATTCTAAAATTGGGAATTTGGTTTTTCGTTCAACGTGAAAGTATTCGTTAATTGTTCATCGGAATTGCCTCCGTTTCATTAGTGTTAAACTATGAAAATGCTTCTTCATAATATATATGTCTTAATGTATCGAATTGGGGACAAATATTTTCAAAAATATCCCAATATTGTTTTTGTGTGTGATAAATAGGATAAAATATTTCTATTTTATAGATTTGACATGAATTCAAGACAAATGTAGAATATCATTGTAGACAGTTGTCTTAAAGGAGTTGATTAATAGAAATAATGAGAAAATTGCCAGATGCAGAGTTTGATATCATGAAAGTTGTGTGGGCCAATGATTCACCTATAACGACTAATGTTATTATGCAACAGCTTGGAAATGATAGGAAATGGAAAGCGCAAACGGTCATTTCTCTTATGTTACGGTTGGTTGAGCGTGGCTTTATTCGAACTGAAAAAAAGGGAAAAGAGCGCACTTATTTCCCCTTAATTAACAAAGAGGAGTACCTGAAATTTGAAACAGGCGACTTTATGGAGCGTTTTCATGCGAATTCATTCGTTAGCTTGGTTGCTACGCTATATGCTAGTAACAAAGTAAAGGACAGTGACCTCGATCAATTGGAAAATTGGCTGAAAGATAAGAGGGAGTGATATGCAGGGATTTTTAGTTACCCTGCTCCAATGCTCTGTATCTATGTCATTGCTGACGCTTGTGTACGCGGCAATACAGCCCTTTATATCCAAACGATATGTCGCAAAGTGGAATTATAGGGTTTGGCTGCTGCTTGCGGTAGGCTGGATATTCCCCTTTCGTCCACGGATTGACCTATTAGTTCTCCCTGTGACCATGCCGGATCTTCCTGCAACGCTTGTTCCATCCATAATCCGTACTGTCCCCTTAATGGACTTTGGGGATAGGGGGGATGCTTGGGCAACAATCTCTTTATGGTGGGTGCTTACAGCGATTTGGGGGTGCGGTATTGTAATCATAATACTGTATCATGCTCTACGGCATAGTCGTTTTATGAAGACGATACGTCGTTGGAGTGATCCTGTAACCGATGCGAAGGTTCTAGGGATTTTAGACAGTGTAAGGTCGGAACTCGGGATTAAAAAGCATATAGGTTTATGCGTATGTGAAAGCGTTACAAGTCCTATGTTCATTGGCTTTATACAGCCTGTCATTTTACTGCCGCGAGTGAAACTATCAGATGATGAAGTGTATCTAATTCTAAAGCATGAGTTGATTCATCTTAAACGGCATGACCTCTGGTGCAAGGCCATGATCTTGATTGCAACCTCGTTTCATTGGTTCAATCCAGTTGTCTATCTTATGGCAAAAGCGGCAGCGGAACAATGTGAAATCTCTTGTGACGCATTGGTTTTACAAAACGCAGATCATCAACGGCGAATACAATATGGGGAAATCATTATTACTGTTGCGAGGAATGGGGCGAAGCTCCAAACAGCATTATCAAGTAATTTTTATGGAGGGAAAAAAGGTTTGAAAAATCGCATTTCTTCAATCATGGACCTAAAAGAGAAGAAAAATGGTGTTCTATTCCTTTGTGTGGCGCTGATAGGAATTATATGGATAGGGTCCGCGTTAACCGTTTCAGCTAACGCAGATGAACCTCAAGCATCTACTACTACCGAAGTTGTTACTTCGTCGTATGACAGAAATGACAATATTGATAGCGATAGTGAAATTGTTAATGAGGTAACACGCCTCAAAGAGCTATTGCGCCGCTATGCAAAAAACCTAGGATATAAATGATGAATAGGAAGAAGGCAACCTTTTAGAGGGTTGCTTTTTTATTTTAAATTTTTTTTGAAAAAGTGTTCCTATTATCTGTTTATAGGGTAGTATTGAAATACCAATATTTATATGTTTATATAAAATTATAACTAAAGTAGATTGTATTTCATAAAAAGGAAATGGTGGTGAGAAGGTGGTGCTAAATGATAATCAACGTCGCACCATAAAAGTATTATATACGGAAATGTATAGTTCATTGTTGGCATATGCACAAAGCAAGTTGAATGACCGCACACTGGCCGAAGAAGCCGTTCAGGACACATTTAGAATCGCATGTGCTAAAGCCGACAAATTTCTATTTAGTTCCAATCCGAAAGGCTGGCTATTTAATACATTAAAGAATGTTATTAAAAACAAAGTTCGCAATCGGGCATACCTTAAAAATATAGTAGTAACTTCATTCGAAATAGATGAAAACGTTATCTTTGAGGATAGTGGCGTACTTGATGTTGACTTTATATTTTTTGACTTAACCAATATTGAAGACTATAAATTACTTAAAAAAATTACTCTGGAGAAGTATTCAATGATGGAGGCGGCTAATGAAATTGGGATTTCTGTAGAGGCCTGTAAAAAACGGGTTCAGCGAGCAAAGAAGAAGTTGAAAAAAGTTTTGAAAAACATAGTTTAACCAGCCAGCAATCATGAAAATAATATAAGTGTTCTGGCGCAAAAAAACAGTGGCGCAGCAAGTATTGTATTCAACCTTGTTATGCAGGAGAGGTTACGGCTATCGTGGAGCTGCTTAATAAGCAGAGAAATGGATAGGACCGGCAACATTTGTTCATCATCTGAAGGATGCGTTCATTATGCCTGGTGTACATGATAACCATGTATTTTTTACCGGTTACATGTCCATGCACCGTGGAGTGGATCTGACGAATGTCGCTACAATCCAAGAGGCTTTAGAGTTGCTAAAACAAGAGGAAAAAAAACCTTATAGCAAAATGTATACGCTTACGGGTGGAGTGAAGAGTGTTGGGGCGAGCTTCCGGGGCAAAGCTTATTAGACGAAGCTTTTACTGACAGGGCTGTAATCGCCATTAATTTGACGAAAAGCTATTGTTGGATGAACAAGCTTGCCCAGGATAAGTATCAGTTTCTCCCTAACCAATGCAGCGCGGAATCACGCGCCCGTCTCCTTCATGACATGATGCAGGATCAGGAATTAGTCAGACAAGAGTTTTTGGACTTTGCCCGAATGCTTGCTAAGCGGGGTGTAACTTCGATAAAAGATATAGGCTTTGACAGGCATAGCGGTTTGCTGCCGGTCCTTGAAGAGCTGAAAGCAGCGGGAGAGCTGCCGTTGCAGGTCCATTTCGCGCTTGGATGCTTATATGGCTGCTGTGGCCGGAAAAGAAAATGAAAGCCGGTTTTATAATTACAAGTCCATGCTTGAGGCCAATGTTCCGATTACGATAGGTACAAATGGAAACGGTTAAACTTAAAATAAAATGGTCCCTTCCTCATAGTTATACATTGATTTTTCTGATTATCGTGGCTATTGCCGGATTAACCTGGATTGTCCCGAGCGGCCAATTTGACCGCCAGGAAGTGCTGGTGGATGGTTCCTCCAGAACAGCCATCATCCCGGGAACCTATCATACCGTTCCTAAAATCAGTGAGCAAGGGGATTTGCGACAAGGATTCGCTCAAATTGCCAGTGCGCCGTTGGAGGGAATCATCAATGCTGCTGATGTCGTCGCCTTCGTCCTGATTGTAGGGGGAGCTTTTGGAATTATTCTGCAGACGGGGGCGATTGACCGGGCACTGATGGCTTTAGCCGGAAGACTCAAAAGTGATTCCGATAGCCATGGTGATTTTCAGCGGTATTCCAAAATGATATTCTAAACCGCCAACACTTCATCAAGGAGAACGATGGGATAGAAGTAAGTTTCTCGAATCGGGATAAATTAATTATTGGCGGCTTCATCTTTACCTTGGGGCTTATTGTCTGGGGAATACTGAGCAAAGGCTGGTATATGACTGAGATCGGAGCGCTTTTTTTTGCACTTGGTATTTTTTCAGGGATTGTCACCCGGATGAGTCAAAAGGAAATTGCCGAGAATTTTGTTAAAGGTTGCGGAGAATTTATCTACGTGTGAGTTGTAATTTATCTTGTTGCGTTTGTAACGATTTTTGGCACAAGTATCTTAGTCCTGATGGTCAAGAAACCCTTGATTTATCAGGGCTTTTTTAATGGTTTTCCTTGAGTATTATTAAAGATACTCTAAATGGCTAAAACTGATTTTAGGTTCAAAAGCTCGTGGATCAATTGTTGGCACAAATCGTAGTGTGGAGGCGGTTAAATGAACACTATTGGGGCAAATATTAAACAACTACGAAAAATACATAATCTTAATCAAACGGATTTAGCTAATAAAATCGGTGTTTCTCAAGGCAGCCTTAGTGATTTGGAATCTGGAAAAGGTAAGCCGGCAATAGAGACGGTTTTCTCAATTTGCTCTGAGTTCGGTTGTTCTTATGAATGGCTTTTAACCGGGAAGGAGCATTCAACTATTGGTGAATTAAGTGGTACAGTAGTGGAGTTATTGCAGACTGTTAAGGGGCTTAACCCTAGAGAACAGCTAGAACTGTGACAGATCGCAAAAATTAAGCGTGATTTACTGTAAAGATGATCAAGCGGAAATAAAAACGTAAAATTGAAATTTTGACGTAGTTTTACATCTTCACATCCAGATGTCGAAGCAGCAAATGGAAGCAGTATATTGTTACCAGACCTATACATGGAATACCACATGAAGCAGACCAGATTGCCCGCCGCCATAATAAGTGAACACTGCGTTGCCGCCAGTATTCAGTTGGGGCAGGACTTCGCTCAACGTCCCCCCCATCTCTGTTTCATGCTTCATAGAATCGCCCTTGAAACCGTCAGTTTGGCTAATTGTATTATTTTTTACGTATGAGGCAACAAAATCAGTGAGCTCTGCTACTGTTGGATTGTTCAACATTTGCCGCAGAAAGGCATCAAACGGAATGGACTGACCGTCACAAGCATAATTACTCAATCGCGCAGCTTCCCGTCAACTTGAGCCATGATTAGTGAATCCGCACCATGTTATGCGGAGGGCCCCCTGCCTATTGATAATAAGGGACGGAATCCGCTAAATAATCATGCCCTGTCTTGACACCGGACTGGAGCAGCCATATGGTACAAGTGACAAGAACATACAAACATAGGGAGATACATGCTCAAGAAGGGGGAACTATGAATACATTCACAGCCTATGGCCGTAAGATCCGGCAGCAGATCGCCGGCAGGTATTACCGGATATCCATCAAACAGAGGATTCTGTTCTCGTTCATCGTGCTGATTACGCTGTCCATCGGTGCAATGGGCAGCTTCTCGTATTGGATTGCCGCGCAGGAGATCGAGGATAATGCCTACGCCGGCAGCCGGGAGACCGTAAGCAAGACGGCACAGCTGCTGGATTCCCGCCTGAATGATGTGGCGCTGTCTGTGCAGTCCCTGATGCTGAGCGATGCGTACCGCAAGATGATGCTCGATGTGTTCAGCCATGATGTGTCGAATTACTATGTCCATCTGTCGGATCTGCAATATGTGCTCTCCCAGGTAACGTTCAATCAGCCGATCATCGAAAACGTGCTGATCGTTACCCCGATTGGCGATTTCTATTCCACTACGCAGATCCGGGCGCAGGACAACTCGTTCTACGGCTCGGAATTATATGATCTGAGCAAGGAGCGGCCGGGCGGCTACTGGGCCAAAGGACATTATGACCGGTTGTTCACGGGCAGCCAGCGGGTGGTCTCCTTCGTAGTCCGGGGGATTTATGAATACCCTTACACGCCGATCAGCAATGTATTTATTGTGGTCAATATCAGGGAGAGCCGGATAGATGAGCTGCTGAATACAGGCGGAGAACAAGCAGGGAGAAATTATTATCTGGTGAGCGGGGAAGGAGAGGCGGTGGTGGAGTCCCGCTGGCCGTTCCGGGGCAGGTTCCCCTGGAAGCCGGTGCTTGCCGAAGCCGGGAAAGCGGCCGATCCGCAGGACCACTACTACAGCTATGGCGGCAAGAAGTATCTGGTTAATTATACAAGCTCAGCGGTATCACCCGACTGGATCATCTCCGGCATGCAGTCGCGGGACCAGCTGCTGGGCAAGCTGCAGCGGGTGCAGCGCATTACCCTCTATGTCATCGTTGTTTTCCTGCTGGCCACCTGGCTGATCTCCAACCAGCTGACATCTGTGCTGCTGAAGCCCCTGTTCAAGCTGCGGCGGCTGATGCGCAGAGTCGAAGAGAACCAGCTCAGCGTGGTGTATGAGAGCCGTTATGAGGACGAGGTTGCCCAGGTCGGCTTTCAGTTCAACCGGATGATGTCAGAGATTAAGACGCTGATCGCGGATGTGAAGACCAAGGAGGAGGACAAGCGGCATGCAGAGATCCGCGCGCTTACGGCCCAGATGGAGCCGCACTTTCTGTACAATACACTCAATACCATCTATTGCAAATCGGTCATGGGGGAGAATGACGATGTAAATGAGATGATCCTGTCGTTGTCGCAGATGTTCCAGATCGGGCTCAGTGGCGGCAAGGATCTGATTACCCTTGCGGATGAGCTGTCCCACGTGCGGCAGTATTTCGCTATTCAGCAGAAATGCTATGAAGGTCTGTTCGAATACACGGTGACGGTAGAGGATGAGGCACTGCTTACCTGTCTGATGCCCAAGATTATCCTGCAGCCGGTGGTGGAGAACAGCATCCAGCATGGATTCAGCGACCGGACTTTAGGAGGCAGGATAGACATCACGGTCAGCCGGGAGCAGGGGCTGCTGCATATTTGCATTACCGACAATGGACGGGGACTTGATGCTGTACGGGTCAAGCAGGGGATGCTCAGTGCTCCGCAGTCGAGGAAAGGTTATGCCCTGTTCAACATCAGGCACCGGCTGGCGCTGTATTACGGGGACGAAGCCCGTATGGATGTGGGCGGCGAACCAAGTAAGGGATCACGGACGGATCTGTGGATTCCCTCAGAAGAGGAGAGATGAAGGATGGACCGGAAGCTGGAGCTGGAAAGGTTCAAATTATGTGTAATCGACGATATTAAAAGTGTGGTGGAGATGGTCTCGAGCAAGCCGCCATGGCAGGAGCACGGTATTGAGGTAGTCGGTACAGCGCTGGACGGTGAAGCGGGGCTGCAGATTATCCGCGAGACCCGGCCGGACATTGTGCTGACTGATATCCGGATGCCAAGAATGGACGGCCTGCAGATGACCCGGGCGATTCTGGAGGAACTGCCGGACTGCAAGATTATTATCCTCAGCGCCTACTCGGAGTTCTCTTATGCCCAGGAAGCCATCCGACTAGGGGCGCTTGATTTCGTCAAGAAGCCCTTTTCCCTGAACGAGATTGTGCAGGCTGTGCTGAAGGCCAGGGAGTTGTGCCGGGAGGAGCGTCAGGAGACCACCAGACTTGCTGTGATGGAGGCCAAAATTAGAGAAAGTCTACCTATTCTCCGCCAGGAATATCTCATCTTCCTGCTGCACCACCAGACGACAGAATGGGATGCACGTTCTCGTTGGGCCTATCTCGATATCCCTCTGGACCAGCATGATTTCTTCGTATTTGTCGCCGAAATCGATCATTTCACGGAGAAGCTGAGCGGCCAGCCTGTGCAGGAGGTCGAGCTGCTGCGGTTCAGCCTGCATAATATTCTCGAAGAGACGATTTCCGCCTGGACCCGCGGCGTCATTATCCGGGAGGCGACAGACCGGTACGTCTGCATCATGAACGGCTCGGACCCGGATACGGCGGCGCTGGTTACGGAGACCTGCTGCACGAATGTAAGCCGATTCTCCAGGCATACGCTTTCCATTGGCGTGGGGCTGGGCGTAGCGGCGATCCAGGAGCTGGGTGTAGCGTACAGGCAGGCGATTAGCGCGCTGGGTTATCATTTCTACACCGGAGGAAACGGGGTCTACATTTACAGCAATATTGAGAATAAACCGCTCGCACTTCACAGCTACTCCGCCGCCGTTGAGCAGGAGTTACTGTTCGCCCTGCGTTCCGGCAATTCTGCCAAAAGCCTGCAGATGCTCGATCAACTATTCGCGGAGCTGCTGGACAGCGGGCATTTGCCTGAGCCGCGTTATGTGGAAAGCGTCGGCTATGAGCTGGGCTACAGGATCTGCCGGGTCCTGCTGGAGCAGTTCCCCTACGGGCAGGTGGAGCCGCTGGAGCACAGGATTGCCGTCTTGAAGAACCGGGTGCATCCTTCCCTGCAGGATATCCGGGACCTGCTGTCCGGGCTGTGCCGGGAGGCCTGTGCGCTGGTTACGGAGGCCCGTTCCCTGGAGTCCACGCGGATTATCCGCCAGGCCGCCGCTTATATCGATAGCCATCTGGATACGGGGCTGTCGCTGGAGCAGGTGGCGAAGCAGATTAACCTCAGCCAGGGGTATTTCTCCAACCTGTTCAAGAAGGTGCAGGGGATTTCGTTTCAGCAGTATGTGATGCACGAGAAGATGGAGAAGGCTAAGGCGATGCTGATCAGGGGCCGGCAGGTTCAGGAGATCGCCCAGGATCTCGGGTATGAGCACAGGCGCTATTTCAGCGAGGTGTTCAAGAAATATACCGGAATGACCCCGTCCGAGTTCAAACTGCATTATCTTGGAAAAGAATAAAAATGCGCAGGGGAGGCATGTCCGCAGGGCGGAGGTGGCCTCCCTTCACTGTATAAAGCTCCTGCAGAAATCTGCCCTTAAAGTGGGCTTACCCGCCTTATCCGGATGCGCCAATCCGTCTATAATCAGGTTGTAAGCGAATACAACAGGGATATATAAGGGGGAACTACCAATGATGAAGCGTATGCTAATAACATCTCTGAGCCTGGTCCTGGCACTTGGCCTGACAGCCTGCGGCAACGGTAACGGTGGCAATGCTGCAGAAGGTAAGGGAGACGGGAAGACAGGCGGCTCGGGGGACAAGACCAAAATCAGCTACTGGACCGGCGACCGTCATGATGCGGATTTCGTGAAGGACAAGGTAGCCGAGTTTAACGCAACCAATACTGACGGGATTGAGGTGGAGCTGGTCGTCAAGGGCGACGACTTCGATACCGCACTCGATCTGTCCTTCCAGACCTCCGATGCGCCGGATGTAATCCGGGTGAAGGAGAATACCATCCAGACCTTCTACAAAAAAGGCTTTCTCGCTCCCATTGACGAGTTCCTCACCGATGAGCTGAAGACGAAATTCCCGGTCATGCCGGATCTGAATGAATTTGACGGCAAGCGTTACAGTCTGCCGAATTATGGAACAACCATGCGTCTAGTATACAACAAGGATCTGTTCGCCAAAGCAGGCGTTGAGCATCCGCCAGCTACCCTGCAGGAGCTGGTGGATACCGCCAAAAAATTGACGGAAGCCGGTAAAGCGGACGGCGCTTACGGCTTCGCCCAGAACTTCAAAAGCCCCGGAAGCGCGTTTGCGCGTTCGGCGCGGGTGATTGCGGAGATGAGCGGCTACGGCGGTTTCGGGTATGATTTCAAGACGGCCCGCTACGATTTCAGCGGCTTCGAGTCGATCATCAATGCCTTTAAGCAGATCCGGGACAACGGCAGCATGCTGCCGGGTGTGGAATCGCTGGATATTGATCCGCTGCGGGCGCAGTTTGCAGAGGGCAAAATCGGAATGTATATGTCCTACTCCTCGGAGCCGGGCGTCTACAAGAATCAGTTCCCGGCCAAGATTGACTGGGCAGCCGCTCCGGTTCCGACCATCGACGGCACCGTGAAGGGGGCTTCGGGCTTCCTCGGGGGCCAGTGGCTGGCGCTGAGCTCGAAGTCGGAGCACAAAGGAGCAGCCTGGAAGTTCATGGAGTTCATGTACGGCGATCAGGTGCTGACGGATTATCAGGAAAAAGGCTTTGGCATCTCCATGGTTCCATCCGTCAGCGCAGTAGCCAAGACACCGGATGTGAACGGCATTGAAGGCTTCCTGCCGAACAAGCACGATGGAGTGTGGCCGGTCTATCCGTCTGTAGCACCGGAAGGGATGAAATCGGATGACGCCTTCTTCAAGTATATGCTGAACGGCGGCGATCTGAAGGCAATTATCGCCGATCTGAACAAACGCTATAACACTGCACTGGACAGCGTGATTGCGAATGATGGCGTGAAGGCCGAGCCGGATGCCGGCTTTGACCCCGCCGCATTGGGCGGCAAGTTCGCCAAGTAGATGGAAGGTCAGGAATAGAGATATAGGCCAAAGCAGAGGGATGAGGAAGCAGCTTTCCCATCCCTCTGCTCTGGCCGCAAGGGAGAGGAGCCGGAAGAAACCAGATGAACAAAACAAAACAAGCCTTATTTTCATACAGCTTTATCTTTCCAAGTGCCTTGCTCACGTTGGTCCTCGGGATTTATCCGATTGCCTGGGCGTTCCGCTATATGTTCTATGATTACAAAGGGTTCGGAACGGCCCGGTTTACCGGGCTGGCCAATTTCAGCCGCATCCTGAAGGATACCCAGTTCTGGGATTCGGTGGTGAACACGTTTGTCTATGCAGGCGGCAAGCTGCTGATCACTATTCCGCTGGCTCTGCTGCTGGCCTCCATATTGAATCGGGGGCTGCGGGGCAGACAGCTGCTGCGGGGGATTTTCTTCATGCCGACCGTCATCAGTACCGCCGTAATGGCCGTAGTCTTCTTCACGATCTTTAACTCGTATAACGGGATTCTCAACCAGTTCCTGATCCGTTCGGGCCTTTCCGATTCCGGTGTGGACTGGCTGGGGCCGAAATATGCCATGCTCACCGTCATTTTGGTTGCGGCTTGGGGGGCGGTCGGCAATTACATGCTGCTCTTCCTCGCCGGTCTGCAGAATATCCCGGAGGATGTTTATGAAGCCTCTTCCCTGGACGGAGCAGGCAGACTCCAGCAGTTCCGCTATGTCACCCTGCCGATGCTCGGGCCTGTCATGCAGATGGTCATTATGCTGGCGATCATTACAGCTTTGAAGGGATACGAGAGCATTATGGTGCTGACCGAAGGCGGTCCTGTAGGCAAGACAGAGGTGATGTTCCTGTATTTGTACAAATTATTTTTCCCTGTCGGCGGAGGCAGCGCGGCGGTCCAGGTCCAAGAGTTCGGATACGGCAGTGCGGTCGCCTTCGTGTCTGCGGTCATCGTCGGGATCATATCGCTCATTTATTTCTACGCATCCAGACGTATGAATCAGACCGATTGAGGAGAGAGGCTATTATGAGAATAAGAACCATACTGGGCAATATCATCCTGTGGATTTTTTTGCTGGCATTTGCTTTTATCACCCTGATTCCGGTTGTTATCACCATTCTCGGCTCCTTCAAGACAAATGCCGAACTGACTGCGGGAGCCACCTTCCTGCCGGATAGCTGGCACTTCTCGAACTATGCCGAAGCCTGGGCGCAGGCGAATTTCTCCAGATATACGCTGAACAGCCTGATTGTCTCTCTGGCGGCGGTGGTTGGCACGCTGCTGGTATCATCCATGGCGGCTTATGTGGTGGACCGGATGGATTTTGCAGGCAAGAAACTGTATATCGGCCTGCAATCCTTTACTATGTTCGTGGCAGTAGGGGCGGTCGTGCTGCGTCCGCAGTTTGATCTGATGGTCAAGCTTCATCTGCACAGCAGCCTGTGGGGGGTCATATTGATTCTGATCTCCGCCCATGCTTCGATCTTCTTCATTCTGTCCAGCTTCATGAAGGGGATTCCCCGTGAGCTGGATGAGGCGGCGCTGATGGACGGCAGCTCCCCCGGCCGCACCTTCTGGCGGATTATTCTGCCGCTGCTCGGACCTGGACTCGGCGTAGGTGCGCTGTTCACCTTCCGCGGCGCGTGGAATGAATATCTGCTGCCACTCGTGTTCACGATGACGAAGCCGGAGCTGCAGACGCTGACTGTCGGGCTGGCGAACCTGAAATACGGGATTTCGGCCGCTTCCCAGACCCACTATATGATGGCAGGCGCCTGCTTGTCCATTCTGCCGATTCTCGTAGCCTATCTGTTCGCCAACAAATCCTTCATGCAGATGACAGCCGGTTCCCTCAAAGGGTAGCGGTCCGGCCCTGCGCAACCCATATTCCATATTTAAAATTCAAGGAGGTACATCCCATGACTCAACACGCTCCGGCAATTCTGCAATCTGCCCCGTTCATCCGGCGGTATCCGGGCAATCCTGTGCTGGATGCAACGAAGGTTCCTTACCCCACCGCACTGGTATTCAATGCCGGTGTAACGAAATTTAACGGCAAGTATGTGATGATCTTCCGTAATGATTACGGCTCACTGGTAGATCAGACGCTTGAGCCGCACCACACCACGGATCTCGGCATTGCTTACAGTGACGACGGGCTGAGCTGGACCGCCGGCCCGAAGCCAGTGTTCAAAATTCATGACGAGGAAATTATCCGCGCCTACGACCCGCGCCTGACCGTGATCGGCGGCCGTTGTTATATGTGTTTTGCCGTGGATACGCACCATGGCATCCGCGGCGGAATTGCCGTTACCGATGATCTGGAACACTTCGAGGTGCTCAGCCTGTCTACACCGGACCTGCGCAATATGGTACTGTTTCCCGAGTTGATCGGCGGCAAGTATGTCCGGCTGGAGCGTCCCTTCACGGTATACAGCCGCGGCGGCCGGGACCGCTTCGATGCCTGGATCTCCGAGTCGCCGGACCTGAAGCATTGGGGCAACTCCAGCCTACTGCTCGCCGTCGAGCAGGTGCCGTTTGCCAATGACAAGGTTGGCCCGGCCGCACCTCCGGTCCGGACGGATAAGGGCTGGCTGACCACCTTCCATGCGGTGGATGTGGACCCGGCCAGAGGCAAGCAAGGTTGGGAGGACACCTGGAAGAAGCGCTATACCGCCGGAATTATGCTGCTGGATCTGGAGGACCCCCGCAAGGTGATCGGCATGAGCAGGCAGCCCCTGCTGGTACCGGAGACAGACTATGAGATTGGCGGGGGATTCCGCAATCATGTGATTTTTCCGGGAGGGATGATTCTGGAGGAAGACGGCGAGGTCAAGATCTATTACGGCTCTGCGGATACGGTGGAATGTCTGGCAACGGCCCATGTGGACGATCTGCTCCGGCTCTGTCTGGAGCCGGAGCATAGATAAGATTGGAAGCAGGCTGAGGGCGGAAATGCGGAGTAACAGTAGGGCCATGTGCCATGATTGGAGCGGCTTGCGCGGAGATTGTGCATAAAATGCAACAATACAGCTCAGTAGTAGCGACCAACGCAGAAATCCTGCACAAGGTGAACAAAACCGGGGCCGTATTTTAAAAGGAAACTTTGCTGATGCAGAAAAGGTTAGTATTACTCTGCCACTTCCGAAGCTGAACAGGAATATGTCGACTTTATGAAAAGAGTAATAGAGCATCACTGGTGAAATCATTATTCACTGATGACAGAGTATTTTCTGAAGATATGAAAGAGGTGTTTATTTATGCTAAAAAGGTTAAAACTATTAAGTTTAATTGTTTGTATGCTCGCCAGTCTTTTAGCTGTCGTTCCTTTGACAGCAAGAGCGGCGGGCACAATTGTAAGCTATCCATTACCGTCGATCTATACCACGACCAGTCAATACACGGTAACAGCAGACTCTACAAATATACCGGTAATCGACACTTCGGCGGTATTTGTAAACTATAATTATTGTAATTTCTCTTTTTCAGGTACTACTACAATCACAATAACAGCAAGCGAGACAATCAATACCTATAATATTTCTCCCAAAGCTTTGGGAATCACTGCAACAAAGAGCGGAAATACACTTACATTTACACTTTCATCACCAACATATCTTATAGTTAAAATCAATAACCTGAAAGATCTGGTTATTGCGGCAGATGCTCTTGAAACCAATGTTCCGGCTTCATCCGGTACAGGTATATACAATGTTAAAACCGGGTACGGTGCCGACAGTACCGGTGCCGATATGGCTACAACTGCAATACAAAACGCCATAAATGCGGCTAACGCAGCAGGTGGCGGTATAGTATACGTTCCAGCCGGTGTTTATAAGTGCGGAAACCTTGTTTTAAAAAGCAATGTTTCGGTTTATCTGGAGGGTGGTTCTGTTATAAGGGGTTCAGGAAATCCAAGCGATTACACTACCCATTTTCATAAGAATTCTCTGGGTAAGGATGGAACATGGTTTATTTATACTGAAACAAATGCAAACAATATTAAGATATACGGCAGGGGGACTATTGACGGCAATGGCCATTATATGAGAAATACAAACAATTATTTGAACAATATTCTTGTACCCTTGCAGTGCAGCAACTTCACGGTTGACGGCATAACAATAAGAGACAGCGGTGGCTGGGCTACAATAGTTACAAGATCTAATAACGTAACATTCCAGAATACAAAGCACTTCAACAACAATGAACTTGATTATGAAAATGATGCAATCGACATTCAAGAGAGCCAGAATGTACTCATAAAGCACACTGTAGCAGTATCGGAGGATGACACATACTCATTTAAGACATGGGATGTAGAAACTACGGATATAGCTGCAAACTGGCCTGGAAGTCCTGAAAGCCAGTCAAATGTAGTTGTGGATGATGCTTTGGCTTGGAGCAGATGTGGAGCATTTAAGGTTGGAGATGGAGTGAAACAGCTTCAGGATGGCATAGTTGTTAAAAACTCTTATGTATACCGGTGCTGGCGTGCTTTAGCAGTAGGTCATCTTTATGGAACTCCAGCAGCACAAAACATCATATTTGACAATATAGATGTAGAAGGCTTCTGGCCAAGATCCGGTGTTCACTCCAGATGGTTTGATCTTTCTGCGAAAACCGGTCCGATAAAAAATGTGGTCTATAATAATATAAATTTACGCGCTTTAGGTGAAGTTTCAATAATGAAGGGTTGGAGTGACACATCTACTGTCTCCGGAGTTACATTAAACAATGTTCGCGTCGGTGGAGTTGCGGCAACTACATTGGCAGAATTGAAAATAACAGATACTAACAGCTATGCTGCAGCTCCAAAATTCAACACATTGAAATTTGAAGCGGAAGGCTATAACCTTAGTTCAGGTGTTATTTCCTATGAGGCAAGCACTGATGGTGGGCTGGATGTTGGTGGAGGGAGTAATGGCGACTATATAGCATTTAAAAATGTAGATTTTGGTAGTACAGCTAAAACAAGTATTGATTTGAAGGTTGCATCCGCTAATTCCAGCGGAAGAATAGAATTCCACTTGGACAGTCCTACGGGCACTATGCTGGGTTATTGGACAGCAGAAAGCACAGGCGGATGGCAGACATGGTCAGTCAAGAATATCCCGCTTAATGCCGGGACCGCTGTAGGGACCCATACCGTATATGTAACTTTTGTTAAGTTAGATTCAACCACAGTTGCAAATTTAACCTGGTTCCAGTTCAAATAGAATGGAAACGGTTTGATTTAATTGCAATAAGATGGATCTAGCTATTGTTGTGGCAGAATCGCCGAATTGAGGCCTTTTTAATGCCAAGATGAAATATAACTCACACTACGCTGCTGTGATCATCGGTTTGGCCCGGGGGATCCTCGTCGTTGCAGAGAACGGGATGATTATCGATACCATTTTGAATGGCCTGGCTACTATGCTTAAGGGTTTGCCGAATTACTTGTTCACCACCATCATGCTGGTCGTGCATAATATTATTACGTTCTTGGTTCATTCTTCATCAGGAGAGGCGGCCTTGACGATGTCTGTGCTTGCACCATTAGGCGATCTTGTGGTTGTTAACCGCGAAGCGGTAGTAACCGCATACCAATTTGGAAATGGATTAACGAATCTCATTTCGCCAACAGGCGGTGTGCTGCTGGCAGGTTTGGCCATCGCCCGGATCAATTTTGGACAATGGTTAAAGGTAATACTCAAGCTGTTTCCGATTCTTTGGCTGGTGGCGGCAATCTTTGCCGCAGTTTCCTCAGCTGTGGGCATGTAGTGGATAACATATTGCAAAGCCATGCGGGATTTCCCGCAGAAGATAATCAAAATCCCAAGGTCATACTGACCTTGGGATTTTTGATTAGTAAAAGATACTTCTGGTTCCAACCTACATATTGATCCTATTACCCTCACATCACACTCTCCTCTTTGTTGTATATTTCCTCCTGATTTGTGGCCACAAATAATGTATGCTAAGAATTTAATCCGTTATTTACCTATCCGTCAGTTTCTGCCGTTCCAAACAGCAGAATACAAACTGTTCAGAAGATAACGCTTCCACGTATGATGTATTCATAACCAGCTGAGTGCTTCATCCGATACTAGTATCACAAATGAGGGAATTTAAGGTGAGAGAATATACGATTGTTAATATTTTATATACCCGCAAGAGTCCTGTGCGCATGAGTGAGCTGATTGCCGAAGTGGGGTTGTCCGAACGGACTCTCCGTGACGTGATCCGTGCACTCGACAAAACAGGAGAGGCGAATGGTTTCGGTATCCGTATGATCCGCGGCCAGGGTTATCTACTGGAGATTGGCGATGAAGCCAAATTCAGTAGCTACCAGGAAAAAGGAATGCTGCAGCTGGATCAGGTGGATCTCGATAATAAGCAATCACGCCAGCAGTATTTACTATTCTATCTCTTGCAGAACGATAACTATCAGTCTATGGATAACATGGCGGAAGAAATCGGCGTTAGCCGTTCTACTATTATTTCCGATCTGAAGGAAGTAGAGCAGCGACTTGCCGCTTTCCGGCTTAGCTTGAAACGCCGGGCTCATTATGGCATGAAAATCGAGGGGGAAGAGCAAGACTTCCGTAAAGCCTTTTCTTACTTTATCTTGCAATCGGGTCATACGCTGCAGCATACGGAGGATTTTCATGCTTTTAGTCAGGACTTCGATGCTGAGCAGCTTAAGGGATTTCTACTGCAAATCCTCAAGGAAAAAGAACTGAAGATCTCGGATGTGTTTCTGGATAATATCTTGACCCATCTGTTCATTCTTCTTTACAGAGTTTCCAAGCACAATTTCATTGTGGCTGGACAAGCCTTGCAGGGAACACCTGAGCCGCTGTATCAGGATATTGCCGGGAGTATTGCAGATTTCATCTCCTCTCAATACCAGATTAAGCTTCCGGCGGATGAGATTGATTATTTGGCGCTGCACATTTCTGGCAAGACCATTATGGAGCGGATGTCGGAAGAGACCAAATCGCATCTGCGGGAGGGAATCACGGCTATTCTGGAGCGCTTGGACCGCGAGTTCCTTACTGGATTCACTCAAGATCAAGAGCTGCGCGAAGCACTGCTATTGCATATGTTCCCGCTGCTGAACCGGTTGTATTACAATCTTCAGCTCGGCAACCCATTGGTGGAGGATGTTTACAGCCAGTATGCCAATGTGTTCGTCATTTCCTTCCGCTTCGCTGAGATTGTAGAGGAGCAGTACGGGTTTCGGATGTCGCGGGATGAGGCAGGGTATGTCGCGTTGCATTTTGCCACCCATCTGGAACGGATGCAGCAGCGCAATCTGGAGAAGTTCAAGCGGATTGCCGTGATCTGCTCGACAGGAGGGGGCAGTGCCCAGTTAATCCGGCTGAAGCTGGAAGCGGTATTCCCCAAAGCGTCGGTGATCACAGCCTCCATCACGGAGGTGGAGGAGATCAGCAGCAAGCCTGTGGATCTGATTCTCTCTACTGTACCGCTGGCAACAGAGATTAAGGAAAAACCGGTGATCCATATCAAACAGCTGCTGGATGATCAAGAGATTCAGCGGATCAAAGAAATATTGTCTTTGCAGATTAATCGCACAGAACCGTCCTACAAGCTGATGGATTTCAAGGATTTGTTCCGCAGGGAGCTGTTTCATCTGTCTGGTTCGGACGAAGATTACATGGAGCTGTTAAAGCAGCGCTGCCGGGAGATCGTGGGCAATCATTATGCAGCTGACGATTTTCCCGAACAAGTGCTGCTCAGAGAGCAGAAATTCACCACCATTTACAAAAATGGGGTGGCCGGCCCGCATCCGATGCGGATGAGCGCGATCCGCGACTGTATCAGTGTAACCGTGTTGAAGAAACCGCTGATCTATGAGGGGAAGCCGGTCCAGTTGATTTTTCTGATCAATCTGGGTCCGGGGCAGTTGTTCCTGCACAAAGAGATCAGCAAGCTGCTACTGGTTCTAATGGAGAAGGAAGACAGTCGCAATCGGCTGCTAAACACGAATAGTTATGAGCAATTTATGAATGAGATAGAGAACCTACTATAAATAAAATGACGATACGGAGTGGAGAACCCATGGATTATGAACAAACGATTATGCAGATTATTGCCAGCAGCGGAGAGGCAAGAAGCCTTAGCTTAAAAGCGGTAAGAACCGCGCGCGCCGGAAACCTGGAAGAAGCGGGCGAGATGATTAAGAACGCCAAGACCAGCTTGACCAAAGCACATAAAGTACAAACGGGGCTGATCCAGGCTGAAGGCCGGGGCGAAAAGACAGAAATTACGCTGCTGATGATTCACGCGCAGGATCATTTGATGAATGCCCTGACGGTTAGAGAACTGGCTGTGGAACTGATCGAAGAAATCAAAGAACGCAAAGCGCTCGAACTAGAATTGAAAGGATCGGTGAACTAAGATGAAAAAAATATTACTCGCCTGTGCAGGCGGATTCTCGACAAGTATGCTGGTGGAACGGATGAAAGAATCGGCACGGACACAAGGGGTTGAAGTGGTTATTGATGCGGTGGCGGAGAGTGACATCGCCGATCAAAAGCCTTTTGACATCATTATGCTTGGACCACAAATGGGACATGCCGAAGGCGATCTGGCCGCAGAATATCCGAACATTCCAGTAACTACGATCGATATGATGGACTATGGCATGATGGATGGGGACAAGGTGCTGGCTACAGCACTTGAACTGATGGAGAAGGGGGCTTAAGTCATGGCAGGCGGCGCAGAATGGAGAGCCAAGATCCAGAAAGTCAGCACGAAAATCCAAAAAAACACCTATATCAGCGCTATTTCCAACGGTCTGATGGCCTTGATGCCAATTTTGATTCTGGGCGCTATTTTTTCCCTGATTAATGCACTCAAGCTTGATCCTTATCAGAATTTCCTGGAAAGCACTGGACTCAAAACTTATACTTCGATTCCGGCAACTGTAACCACCGATTTGATCGCACTCTACGCGGTGTTCTCCATCGCTTACAATTTCGCTACCCAACATAAGCAGCAAGGTTTTTCGGCAGGGATTTTGGCGCTGATGAGTTTCTTGCTAGTTACACCAAAAGGACTGCTGGATGATGGCGTGACCAAAGCATTTGGTTACTCCTGGTTAGGCGCCAAGGGATTGTTCGTGGCAATCATCCTGGCACTGCTGGTAGGTAAGATCTATACCTTTGTATTGGAAAAGAAATTCTATATCAAAATGCCGAAGGGTGTTCCGCCCACGGTTGAGAAATCTTTTGCCGCGCTTACGCCTGGTTTTATCGTAGCGGTTCTGATGCTGGTGCTGACGGCGATTTTCGCCGCAACGAAATATGGCAATATGCACGAGTTTGTCTTCTCGATCATCCAACTGCCACTGACTAGTCTGGGGGGTACCTGGTGGGCGATGCTGATCTGCATCTTCGTAATTCACCTGCTGTGGTTCTTTGGAGTTCACGGCACCTTGGTAGTCTATTCCGTTGTCGGCCCGATTTGGGTGGCTTTGGGACTTGAGAATCTGGACGCTTACCAAAGAGGTGTGGAAGGTACGCATATCATTGGTTCACCGTTCTTCCCGGTTTATGTACTGATCGGTGGTGCGGGGGCAACGTTAGGTCTCATTATTGCGATGTTGTTCGCCAAATCTACACGTTATAAGACACTTGGTAAACTGGCAATTATTCCAAGTCTGATCGGTGTCAATGAGCCGGTGATTTTCGGGATGCCATTGGTGCTGAATGTTCGGTTTATGATTCCGTTTATCCTGACTCCGCTGGTGAGTAGTGGTCTGGCGATTCTTCTGACGACTCTGGGTATCCTTCCTGTGCTGCACGGGATTCAGGTGCCGCTGGGCATTCCGGTGCTGGTTAATGGCTGGATGAACGGGGGCTGGCGCGTAAGTGCGTTCCAGCTGGTTATGATTGGTGCAAGCTTCATGATCTACTATCCATTCTTTAAAAAAGCCGATGCCGAAGCGCTGGAGCAAGAACAGCAGGCTGAAGCTAAAGCGGTAGCAACCGCTGCCGCCAATTAATAAAAGGAGGCTCAACCGATGACTTATCCATTTCCGGAAAACTTCCTGTGGGGCGGTGCGGTAGCCGCCAATCAGGTCGAAGGCGCGTATAATGAGGGCGGGAAGGGTTTGTCCACTGCTGATGTAGTCAAATATTGTCCTCCTAAGGAACGGCAGAGCCTGGAACAGCTATTGTCCATGTCCGGTCCACAGCTAGAAGAGGCCATACAGGATGATAATCAGGGGAATTACCCAAAACGCAGAGGGATTGATTTCTACCACCGCTACAAAGAAGATATCGCCTTGTTCGCTGAGATGGGTTTTAAGGTATTCCGTATGTCCATCTCCTGGCCACGTATTTATCCGAATGGCGATGAGCAGGTACCTAACGAGGCAGGACTGCGATTCTACGACGATGTTTTTGATGAGTTGCGCAAATATAATATCGAGCCGCTGGTCACCATTTCCCATTATGAAATGCCGGTGCACCTAGTCACCAAATACAACGGCTGGGAATCCAGAGAACTGGTTGAACTGTTCGTCCGTTATGCGGAGACTGTGTTCACCCGTTACCGGGATAAGGTGAAGTATTGGCTGACTTTCAACGAAATCAACTGTACGCTCAAAGCGCCGTTTCTGGGCGCAGGGATTATTCTGGATGGCAAGTCAAATGAGAAGCAGGTTGCTTTTCAGGCTTTGCATCACCAGTTCGTAGCCAGTGCGCTTGCGATTAAGCGGGGCCGGGAGATCAATCCGCAGTTCCAGATCGGCTGCATGCTGGCCCGCAAGCTGCTTTACCCATATTCCTGTCATCCCGGTGATGTACTGAAAGCGCAAGCGGAGAACCAAATGGCAATGTTCTGCTCCGATGTTCAGGTTAGAGGCTATTATCCTTCTTATATCCGCCGGCATTTGGAGCAGCATGGAGTGACAATAACCATGTTGCCGGGAGACGAAGCTTTGCTGCGGGACAATCTTGTAGATTTTCTTTCCTTTAGTTACTACATGTCCTCAGTAGTCAGTGTAGATGAGAGTATCACGGCTACGACGGAAGGTAACCTGTCCTCAGGGCTGAAGAATCCCTTCCTGAAAACTTCCGATTGGGGCTGGCAGATCGATCCAAAGGGGCTGCGGTTTGTGCTCAAGGAGATGCATGACCGCTACCAGCTTCCTTTGTTCGTAGTAGAGAATGGTCTGGGTGCTGCAGATGTGCTCGAACTGGATGGCACTATCCGTGATCCATACCGGATAGAGTATCTGGCCCAGCATATTGAGCAGATGGCGGAAGCCATTGCCGATGGCGTGGAGCTGATGGGCTACACCAGCTGGGGCTGTATTGATCTGATCTCGGCTTCCACCTCGGAGATGCGCAAGCGGTACGGCTTCATTTATGTTGATCAGGATGATGCAGGCAATGGAACGCTGCTGCGTCTGCGTAAGGACAGCTTTTACTGGTACAAAAAGGTCATAACCTCTAACGGAGCAAATTTAAGCTATTAGTGCGGCGTTATAATCCTTGTTCATTTTTTACGAAAACCTTGAGAAATCAAGGTTTTTTTGTTTTTTTAATAGGGAATAGAGATCGTGTGTGCTTCTTCTTATAACGAAGTTTTATCCGGGAAGGCACTTAACTTATGGGCAAGCTGCCTTTTAGCTGACTATTTCTTTAAATATTCCGAGAAATTCTCCTGAAAATCCAGTGAATGAATATCTTCCCGGAGATGGTGGTGGATTAGCGGGCCGATTTTGGCGGTTTCTTTTTGCACCATAAGCTCAAGAATGGATTGGTGTTCGTTCCAGATTTCTTCCAGCTTGTCGGTCTTAAGCATGTGCAGTCTGCGGTACCTGAGATAATGTACATTCGACTGCTGGATCAGAGTCCACAGATACTCACGTCCAGCAAGCCTGTACAAGGCCCGGTGAAACTCGTCGTCTAAATTAAGGAAAGAATCTACAGCATTCTCCTGCCCGATGACCTCTTTCTGTTTCTTAAGAATTTCTTTAAGCTCGTGCACTCCTGGTAGTAAAAGCTGTGCAGAAAGATCCTTGAGGATCTCCTTTTCCAGTGTGCAACGCAAGTATGTGATTTGTTCAACAGATTCAAGATCAATAAAGGAGACAATATTACCTTTTTTCGGATAGATATCGGTATAAGATTCCAGTGCAAGCTGTTTGAGAACATCACGCAACGGCGTACGTGAAATCTGAAACCGCTCAGACAAGGCTGTTTCACTCAGAATGGTGCCTGGCTTTAACGCCAGCGTGAGGATTTCTTGCTTCAGTGTGTTTAGAATTTCAGCTTTAATTGACATTTCTGTTCCTGCTTTCAATTGTTAATGACAGATACAGTACTAGTATACATGATAAGTTAGTTCATTAAAATCATTGGGATGAAAATAGGGTGGATATTCCTTGATTTCAGGATAAAATTCCTGATCAAATTGTGATTGACAAAGAATTGTTCTTATTCTATGATCAAGTAAATCTTGTATACAAGATAGTTGAAAACGAATTCACAGGAGGGTTTATCAATGAACATGACGTGGAGATGGTATGGCGAGGGCAATGACAATATTACGCTGGATCATATTCGGCAGATTCCGGGTGTTATGGGGATTGTCTGGTCTTTGCATGAGAAAGTAGCCGGAGAAGTGTGGGAAATGGAACGGATCCAAGAAGTGGCGGATCAAATCACCAGCAAGGGTTTCAGCACGGCTGTAGTAGAAAGCGTCAACGTTCATGATGATATCAAAATCGGCTTGCCGACCCGTGATAAATATATCGATATTTATATCGACACCATTCGTAAACTCGCCAAGGTTGGCGTTAAGGTGATCTGCTATAATTTTATGCCTGTTTTCGATTGGACCCGCACAGAGCTGTATAAAGAGTTGCCCGATGGCTCGAATGCTCTCTTTTATGAAAAGGCTGCCATTACCGATAATCCGCGTGAGATGGTGGACCGGATTCTGAAAGGAGCTGGAAAGTTCACGATGCCGGGCTGGGAGCCGGAGCGGCTGGCAAAGCTGGATGAGCTGTTTGCGGCTTATGCGGATGTGACGGAAGATAAACTGTTCGACAACCTCCAGTATTTCCTGGAACGCATTATTCCAGTATGCGAGGAAGTGGACATCAAGATGGCTATCCATCCCGATGATCCGGCTTGGCCGATCTTTGGACTGCCGCGTATTATCCGCAATCGGGATATGATCCGCCGCTTTCTGGATTTGGTGGACAGCCCGTACAACGGTTTGACGTTCTGCACAGGGTCACTCGGCACGAATCCGGATAACGATCTGCCAGCGATGATCCGCGAGTTCCATGATCGTATTCATTTTGCCCATATCCGCAATGTGAAGGTATTTGAGAACGGTGATTTCATTGAGGTGTCGCACCGTGGGCGTGACGGAAGTGTTGATGTGGCCGAGGTGGTCAAAGCCTATCATGAGAACGGATACATTGGTTATGTACGTCCGGATCACGGGCGGCATCTGTGGGGGGAAGAGAAGAACTGCCGACCGGGTTATGGCTTGTATGATAGAGCTATGGGCATCATGTATTTGCTTGGTGTTTGGGATAGCTTGGATAATGTCAAGGAGGCAAAATAAATGCTGCATCTGACCAGAGGCAGTATCCAAGGGGAAAAAGCAGCTTGGAAAGCTGCTGGTGTGGAGCTTCCACAGTTCGACTATGAGCAGGTAGCAAACAATACACAGCTTAAACCGGAATGGATTCATTTCGGTGCAGGTAATATTTTCAGGGGATTCGTGGCAAATGCTCATCAGAAGCTGCTGGATAGCAGGAAGTCGGATACAGGTATTATTGCGGTGGAAACCTTTGATTTCGAAATGATTGATAAAGTCTACAAGCCCTACGACAATCTGACCCTTTTAGTACTGATGAATGCTCGTGGTGATTTCCAAAAAAGAGTAGTCAGTAGTATTGTGGAGGGAATCGCAGCGGACAAAAACCGCGAAGCGGAGTACCGTCGATTGATCGAGGTGTTCGAGAATCCCAGCCTGCAAATGGCCAGCTTCACCATCACGGAGAAGGGATACTCGTTGACGGATCCGCACGATAAATATCTTGGCATTGTGGAAAAGGATATTGTGAGCGGACCGGAGCATCCTGTTCATGTCATGAGCATTGTAGCTTCGCTTGCTTATCGAAGATATCTGAAAGGCCAATATCCGATGACCTTTGTCAGCATGGACAACTGCTCACACAATGGCGACAAGCTGAAGAATGGTGTTGTGTCCATCGCTAAGGAATGGGCCCAAAGAGGACTTGTTATAGAAGACTTCGTGCGTTATCTGGAAGATGAACGAGTAATAACCTTTCCATTGTCCATGATCGATAAAATCACACCACGTCCTTCGGAGAGTGTACAGGCAGCGCTTCTGGAACAGGGAATTGGTGATATGGATGTGATCATTACCTCCAAAAACACATATACCGCTCCTTTCGTAAATGCTGAGATCAGCGAATATCTTGTAGTGGAGGATAACTTTACGAACGGACGTCCACCACTAGAGGAAGCCGGAATTATTTTTACGGACCGGGAGACAGTCAACAAGGTGGAGACGATGAAAGTAACGACCTGCCTTAATCCGCTGCATACGGCGCTTGCTGTTTCCGGTTGTCTGCTTGGCTACACCTTGATCGCGGATGAGATGAAGGACGATACTTTGCGGAGGTTTGTGGAGATAATCGGTTACAAAGAAGGCCTGCCCGTCGTAGTGGACCCGGGGATTCTCAGTCCAAAGCAGTTCCTGGACGAAGTCCTTACGGAGCGTTTTGCCAATCCATTTATCCCCGATACTCCGCAGCGGATTGCTACAGATACTTCGCAGAAGGTGGGTATACGGTTCGGTGAAACTATTAAATCCTATATTCGACGGGAGGAGCTCGATCCAGCGCAGCTAACGGCGATTCCACTGGCTATCGCTGTGTGGTGTCGTTACTTACTTGGAGTGAATGATGCTGGAGAGGTCTTCACATTGAGTTCAGATCCGTTACTAGAAACACTGCAAGGTTACCTGCAGGGAGTTTCGCTTGGAGACCAAACTGCAAGTGTGCGCCCCATTCTTGAAGATGAGCGACTTTTTGGGGTTCCGTTGTACGAGATTGGTCTAGGTGATAAGATTGAGATTATGTTCCAGGAAATGATGGCAGGTCCAGGAGCGGTACGGAGAACATTAGAGAACTATTTAAAGTGAAAGCTAGGCAGTTAAGTAGATTTGAATTAATATAGGAGAAAATAAAGCGAAAAAAGTCCCGAGGCAATCAATCGGGGCTTTTTTTTGTATGATTTTAAAAAATCCAAACAAAGTGTGAAAAGAATCTTATGTAAAATGAGAAGGACGAAAGTTAAACTAAACACATGACGAATAACCGGTGTTCGTCAACTGGGCGACGAATTTTGAGGGGGTTCAACACCATATTGTGGGGCGGGCAGAAAGGCCGGCTGGAGTGGAAGTGGCGAAATGAACGGTATAAATCCCGCAGAATGCAGCTGATCGAGCGAATGTGGCGAAAAGAACGGTATAAATCCCGCAGAATGCAGCTGATCGAGCGGATGTGGCGAAATGAACGGTATAAATCCCGCAGAATACAGCTGATCGGGCGAATACGGAGAAATCTACGGTATAAATCCCGCAGAATGCAGCTGATCGAGCGAATGTGGCGAAAAGAACGGTATAAATCCCGCAGAATGCAGCTGATCGAGCGAATACGGAGAAATCTACAGTATAAATCCCGCAGAATGTACCGGATCGAGTGAAGGTGGCGAAAAGAGAGGCATAAATACCCTAGAAAGTGGAGGATGGAGTGGAAGCAGCGAAAAGAGAGGCATAAATGCCCTAGCATGTGGCGGATCGGGCGAATGTGGTGAAAAGAGAGGCATAAATGCCTTAGAATGTGGCGGATCGAGCGAATGCAGGGAAAAGAGAGGCAAAAATGCCCTAGAATGTGGCGAATCGAGCGAATGTGGGGAAAAGAGAGGCAAAAATGCCCTAGAATGTGGCGGATGGAGTGAATGCGGGGGAAAAAGAGGCATAAATACCCTAGAAAGTGGAGGATGGAGTGGAAGCAGCGAAAAGAGAGGCATAAACGCCCTAGAATGTGGCGGATCGAGCGAATGTGGGGAAAAGAGAGGCATAAATGCCCTATAATGTTGCGTATCGAGCGGAAGTGGCAAAAAGAGAGGCATAAATGCCCTATAATGTGGCGGATCGAGTGAATGCGGAGAAAAGAGAAGCATAAATGCTTTAGAATGTGGCGGATGGAGTGAATGCGGGGGAAAGAGAGGCATAAATGCCTTAGAATGTTGCGGATGGAGTGAATGTGGGGGAAAGAGAGGCATAAATGTCCTAGAATATGGCGGATCGAGCGAATGTCATCAGATCGAGCATATACGGTGAAATAAACGGTATAAATCCCGCAGAATGCACCGTATGGACCGGGACCAATACACCCTAAATGAGTGATTCCCCCCATTAACCGGAGAACCACTCCTTTTTTATAACCAACTTTATAATCCAATCAACGATCTCCGTGATGCTTAACTGTGTATTTTGCTGAACTCGATTCGCGAGCTGAAGGACCTGGTAAACTCTTTTTCGATTATTGTTTTCATGATATTGTGATGCACTTTGAGTTGTGATTGATCGGCGTGGTCTCTAAGGAGTTCAAAGAGCGCTGCTGATTTTTTGAAGCCTGTATCATCGTCTAGCTTGATGCTCAATAACAAGATTTCTAGAATAGTGTTGATTGTATCGTACATATTCTCTTGTTTATAGTAATACATCGCCAGCAAATAAATGTAATCCTCATGGTATTTGATATTCACAATAGTCTCATGTTCTCCTATGTCATCAACATTGATTTTGAATTCCTTCAGAATCCAATCAACGGAATAATCATGTATTATCGAAGATTCTAAGATGGTAATGAGTCCCGGCAATAATTCTTCATCATCACTTTTTCTAATATACTCAACGTATTTATGTAGCACTCCCATTTTGCCTTCCAGCAGATCGATAACGTATGAATTGGCTTTTGCTATATTGCGGTAATATTCGACTTCATAAATACCCTCTTCATCTAAACCTACTATCCAGCCAAGGTCAGCATACTTCTGAATACATAGTTTTGCCTCGTCAAACTTACCGGACTTTTGTAGTGCTATACCTTTTGCGCATGAGCTATATCCAAAATAATAGGGGATACTCCGCTTCAGTTTAGGACCTCTTATGAGGTTACTATTGTTTTCATATATGATGGAAATTTGTTCATGTAGCTTGTCTGCAATTTCAATCATGGCATCCCAATTCTCAAATGAAAATGATGCCTTAAGCATCTGAATCAAGGAATCCACATTCAACTCTTCCAAATCCAACTTCAATCCTATCTCCCTTTCTAGAGCATATCATGCATCGATTAAGATAATTGTATTTCATTTCTAAATTATTCATTTATTTTACATTAAATCATGTGATTTCCATCACGTTACATAAGGTCAAAAGGGTCTTTATTAATAATTTTCAAAATACATCCAGCTCACATTATCTTCCTTAAGTTTCTAGTGTTGGAGGAATAATGTTTGTTCCGTTGTTCATTTGTCCCCTTGTTTTTGGGTTATTTGTACGTAAAATGCGGAAATGTACCTATCGTGGAACTCGTTCTTCCTTTATGATCATCCCGTAAAGAAAGCGCTATCAAAGAAATTTTAACCACATTTCATGAGGGGGTAAGGATGATTTGAAGCGAATGGGAAAAAAGCTGGGAATGAGCCTGTTGGTATTTATAATTGCAGCAGCGCAGTTCGGTTTCACAGGAACGCAGGGCAATGTGGCACTAGCAGCTGAGAAAAGTATGGCGCAAAAGCCGTATATGGGCTGGAGCAGTTACAGCATGCAGGTGTACGACGGTGCAGGTAACTGGACCTCGGCCGAAAGCATTAAGAAACAATCGGATGTTATGCATGAGAAGTTGCAAGCCCATGGATATGAATACATCAATATTGATGCGGGCTGGAATGGCGACATGGATGAATACGGCAGACCGATTCCAAGTGAGACCTTATATCCTAACGGATTTCAAGAGGTCATTGACTATGTTCATAATAATGGGCAGAAAATTGGAATCTATATGATTCCGGGGGTATCCATCGATGCCTATAATCGGAATCTTGAGATTTACGGGACTGGTGACCAATGCCGTATACAGGACATTACAGCCAAGCCGCTTACCATTATGGATTATTGGAATTCCTACACTTATAAAATTGATTTCACGAATCCATGTGCCCAGAAGTATGTGGATTCTATTGCCGATATGATTGGCGAGTGGGGCATTGATTTCGTCAAATTTGACAGCGTGACTCCTGGCTCGGGGATTGATAACTTGAGCCGTGATGCGCGCGGCGATGTTGAGGCATGGTCTAAGGCTTTTGACAGAAATAACATCTGGTTTGAGCTGTCCTGGGCGCTCGATCACAATTACGTGGATTTCTGGAAAAAGTATGCCAACGGTTGGCGAATTGACTGGGATGTGGAAGCTTACGATGGCAGTGGGCTGACAGCCTGGCCGAGTATTTCCCGCTTGTTCCCCAAAGCAGCACTTTGGTGGAGGGATGCAGGTCCTGGGGGTTGGAATGATTTTGATTCGCTGAACGTTGGTAACGGATCTATGGATGGTCTGACCAAAGACGAGCGGAAATCCGCGATGACATTCTGGTCAATCTCTTCCGTGCCACTGTATACAGGGAATGACATGACTAGGCTGGACAGCTATGGTCTAGAACTGCTTACCAATGATGAGGTAATTGCCGTAAATCAGGCAGGACGTCCAGGCCATCCGGTATCTATGGATACCCAGCAGCAGGTTTGGTATGCCAATAATGGAGATGGCACTTACAGCGTAGCTCTGTTCAATCTGGGCAGTCGGAGTGCGGAGGTGAAAGTCAAATGGAGTGATCTCGGCCTTGAAGGCCCGGCATCTGTTCGCGATTTATGGAGTCACACTGAGCTGGGAGACTTTGAGAAGGAATTTAGCGGAGGCATACTTGAACCTCATGCGTCACGGATGCTTAAAGTTACAGCATTAGGTGGCACCTCTACAGTCAATGATGATGATACAGGTATGCGCTACAGCGGGGATTGGAAGCGTAATGGCGGCAAAGAGCTGCTAGAAGGAAAGCAGGATTTGAGCATTACGATCAAGGATTCCTCGTTTGCTCCGTCGATGGCTTCACAATCGGATGTTACGTACTATGGGACTGACCCGTCTGAGAATTCGTCTGCTGCGAACAAGGCAACGGTCACCAATGTAGTTTACATTAATGATAATGACAGCGGCATTAAATATAATGGCGCATGGCAGGTAAGCTCATCTCGAGGATTGGGTGATTATAGAGACGATGTGCATTATGCCGAGAAGAACGGGGATTCCTTTGAGTACACCTTTACGGGCACTGGCATTGACCTGCTGACCGAAAAGCATGAATCTCAGGGAGATATGATTATTACGCTGGACAATGAGGCTGCACAGACCGTTAGTGCTTATAAAACTGGATCAAGAGAGGTACAGCAAAATCTGTACAGTGTCTCAGGACTGGCTAACGGCTCTCACAGGCTTAAAGTGGTCAAAAGCTCAGGTGATTTTATGCTGCTTGACGCATTTAAGGTGACTACAGAAACTCCAGCAGGAGAACAGAATAGTACCATTACTCCGACATCTGCTCGATTCGACCAAGCAATAGAACAACAAGAGGATGTTACTGTCACTCTGAATTTGAATGGTAATACACTGAGCGGTATTGAAAATAATGGCGAGGCACTTTCGGAAGACGATTTTACGGTGACGAATGATAAATTGACCATTCATAAGCAATACCTTGCGCAGCAGCCGGCAGGCACAACCGACTTGATTTTCATTTTTAACACTGGTGATCCACAGACCCTGTCGATACAAATTAGTGATTCTACAGGCATTCGTTATGTGATGATTAATAACGATGATTCGACAGTTAAGTACAATGGCACTTGGAACCGCAGCAGTGGCAGAGGATTGGGTGACTATAAAGACGATGTGCAATATACGGAGCAGAATGGTGATTCTTTTGAATATACCTTCAGAGGAACGGGGATTCAGCTGTTCACAGAGGTAGATGAGTCACAGGGTGATATGGATATATATGTTGACGATCAATTTAAGGAAACCGTCAGTGCCTATCATCATGGACAAATGTCACTTCAGAACCTTTACAGCATTTCTGGCTTACCGGATGGAATGCACACGCTCAAGGTTGTGAAGAAATCAGGCAGATTTATGCTCCTTGATATGCTTAAGGTAGAAATTCCGAATATGATTAATCCGATCGCTGCCAGCTTTGATAAAGCTGCTTCCGCTCAGGAAGATATTGAGGTGACATTGCTGCAGCAAGCGGAAAGCTTTGCCGGTATTACTAACGGATTATATGATCTGGTTCTCGGGACTGATTATTCAGTAGCAGGTAACCGTGTTACACTGAATAAATCTTATCTTGCTGCACAGCCAGTGGGGACGCTGAACCTTAAGTTTACTGTGGAGGGAGATTATCTTAACGATGTTCACTCCACATCAGTGGACGGTGATTTCTTTGAATATACCTTCAAGGGTACCGGAATCAGCCTGATCACACCTATGGGTCCAGAGCAAGGTGATATGGATATTTATGTGGATGGACAACGGGTCCAAACCGTGAATGCGTATAGTCAGAGCCGCCTGACCCGTCAGGGAATTTATAGTATTTCGGGATTGGAGGGCGGGATACACACGCTTAAAGCTGTGAAGAAATCTGGTGATTTCATGCTGACGGATCAATTGAAATTCACAGTTTCAACGAGTCCTGCTGTATCTCCGACACCAACGCCAAGTCCGACACCGACATCAACTTCTACACCGACACCAACACCAACACCAACACCAACACCAACATCAACGGATTCGGGTGGCTTATACATTCCAGCTCAGCCATCTTCTACACCTGCCCTGACTCCGACGCCAACTCCGGCAACTGGAAATGAGGATGGATCTGCAGGGAATGGCGAGCCTAATCCAATCCGTCATACCGCATATATCAAAGGTTATCCGGGTGGGTTCTTCCAGCCGGAGCACGAAATTACGCGTGCTGAGATGGCAACGATTCTTGCCAATGTTGCTGAGAAGGAGGCTACTGGAGCAGGGGTTGTGTTCAGTGATGTGCCTTCTGGTTACTGGGGTGCTGATGCCATAACCAAAGCAGCGAAGATGGGACTAATGAAGGGTTACAGCGATGGCACCTTTAAACCTAATCAACCATTGACGCGTGCAGAAATGGCCAGTCTGGTGACCCTGCTTAGAACGGATTCGACGCAGAAGGGCTCCGGTTTCTCTGACATCAATGGACATTGGGCACAGGCGGCGATTTTGCAAGCCCAAGGTACGGGCATTTTGACTGGTTATAATGACGGGACTTTCCGTCCTAATGCCAAGCTTACTCGTGCCGAAGCTGTTGTGGTTATGAATAGGGCTTTGGGCAGAGGTCCTCTAACCAATGTAACAAATCCACAGTGGGCAGATGTTCCGGCAACGCATTGGGCCTTCGGCGACATTGAAGAAGCTTCGACGGATCATGTCTTTACATCTGGATCAGAGGCCAGAGATCAGAAGAAGAACTAATTGTCTAGCCAAAGCATTGAAGAAGGGGGGCCGTTACTGGCCCCTTTTTTCTAAATGACAGGAGGGCCACGCACTATAGATAAAATATCGGAATTGCCGATAAAAGGCAGTGATAACGGCGTAGATCGCTGTTTTTTTCCATTTCTGAAGAGGTGCAGAAGGGTGAAGTGAGTTCAAACCCTTGACTATGAAGCAAAATGTTTTAATCTATGGTAATGATAGCGCTATCGAAATGTCATATTGAGGGAGGCTAACTACGCTGAAATATTCCAATATCTTTCGTAAATTTCTAATCTCTTATGTGGTCATTTTGGTCATACCCAGCATTGGCGGGTACATGTCCTATCTAACCTCGATCTCCGTGACACAGTCCATCTCGATTGAGAATGGAGTCACTCAGCTTCAGAAAAGTCAGGAGATATTGGAGCGCCGTATGGCGGAGGTTGAAGGCTTTACCAGGCAATTGGCGGTCAACCAGGAGCTAAATGTTCTTATGAATGAAAGTGAAAATGAGACGAATGTGTATGGGATTTGGAAAACGATGCGGAATGTTTTGACCTTCGGCCAGACTAATGATTTTTTGCAAAACTATTATATTTACCTCGCCAACTATAATCTTATCCTAACCCCAGGTTCGACCTATCGTCCGGAGCATTACTATTCTAATTTCAACTATAAGGATCTTTCGTTACAGGATTGGAGAAAAGAAGTGCTTGAGACAACCCACCGCAGCGAGATCAAGCCACTTAGTGATTTTGTCAGCAGGGGGATGCAAACCTCGGTCATTACCTATATGCAGTCACTCCCCTTGGATAGCTTTAATGATTCCTCGCCGGCCGTCGCAGTAGTGATTATTGATGAAAAAAATATTTCCAGCCTGCTTTCAGGCCTGACCGAGCGATATGGGGGTTGGGTGCATATTAGTGATGCTAAAGGGAATACGATTGTTCTGCAAGGAAGTGATGAGCAGAAAATGGTCAAAATGCTCGACGATCCAGCTTTTGATAAGAACAAGGTCAGTCAGTTTTACAAGGATGATCTGGTGATTACTACCCGTTCCGATTCCAATGGCTGGGTGTATCAGACCGGGATTCCTCAAGATATTTTGATGGAGAATGCTAACAAAATCAAGAGAATCTCCATACAAATTACGGGAGGCACTCTAATTATCGGTTTGATTGCCGGACTGATATTAGCTTACCGTAACAGCGCGCCAATCAACCGTATGCTCAGTGTCATGAAGGAGCAATTCGGCAAAGAAGAAGCCTCGGAGAGAAATGAATTTGACTTTTTGAGCGGCAATATAGCCGATATGATTACCAAAAATAAGCTGCTCGAGTCCGAGCTTAACCGCCAGCTTCCTCTGGTCCGAGATGCCTTCCTGAAACGGCTGATTGCCGGTGAATTCAAAACGCGGGATGAAATTATCTCTGCCGCCAAACAGGCGGATATCAGCATGAATCAGAATACTGGCTACGTAGGAATTGTTCAGATTAACGGTTATGCGGGTATGGACAGTGTTGAAATTCTGAACGAGCTGAGTGCTTCCCGGCTGCTGCTGAAACAGACCTTGGCTGATCTTGGCGTGGATGTCCTGATGACGGATATGGGCTCTGATAAAGTTGTAACGCTGTTCTTTTCTAGGGAAGAAGGAGCTGACAAGGAACAGGAAGCAGCGAATATCACCCAGACGATGGAGGAGCTCGCTATAAATGTCTTTAATGAGTACCGCATTACCATTCTGGCGGGGTTCGGGGATCTATTCACAGAGGTAACAGAGGTTAGCCTTTCGTATGATCAATCGAAGCAGGCACTGGAATATGCTGTTTACATGAATAAAAAAGGGATTATCTGGAGCAGTGAAGCTCAAATTGAGAATACAACTTATTATTATCCGCTGGATTCGGAGCAACGGTTAATCAGCACGATTCGAGCCGGAGAGCTAGAGGAAGCCAAACGGATTGTGCGTGCGATTATTGTCCAGAATATGGAGCAGCGAGAATTATCCATCGAAATGAAGCACCAGCTTGTCGGGGAAATGAAGGGGACTTTTCTCAAGCTATTGGATCAAAAGGCATTTACCGAATATTCAGATATCGAGAGTGTCAAACGGCGGGTCATAGACATTGGCTCATCAGAGTCGCTTGAGACGATCCAGAACGAATTTTTTGACATTATGGAAGAGCTGTGCGGACTCATTGCGAATAAAAAGAAAGATATTCATATTCAAATCATCAAGCAGATTAAGGACTACACAGCAAAAAACTATTCGGATACGGAACTAACCCTTTACCGGGTGGCGGAACAGGTGGAGCGGCCGGAAAAATACATTTCCCAGCTGTTTAAAGAGGTCACGGGTGTTAATTTCTCCGACCATTTGATAAAAGTCAGAATGGATCAGGCCATCAACCTGCTCAAAGAGAGCGGATTAACGGTGGATGAGATTGCCGTTCGGGTGGGCTACAACAGTTCACATTCCTTCAGACGCGCATTCAAAAGGTTGATGGGTGTTTCCCCGAGTGCCTACAGACAATCTGTGGATGAATAAAAAAATATGCCATAACATAAGGCTGCACTGTCCACTTTGGACGATGCAGTCTTTTTTCTGATTTCAACCCTACAATTCGGAAAAATGGCCGTTCTACTGCTATTTTGTGCTCCTCAGATAGGGCGATTTGTACGCTGAAGCACCCAAGTGTACCTTTCTTTTGGAGATAAAAGTCATCTATGATCAATCCGTAGAAAGCGCTATCACAAATCACAGACATCTGCTTAGGGGGAATTGTTCTGGAGAAAGAATTAGTACTACATCGCAAGTCGTTGCCGAAAAGCAAAGGCCCCGTATTCTTACAAAATGCTCGCAAAAGCATAAAAAAGCACTGGCAGTTACATCTGCTTGTGATTCCGCCTTTGCTGTTTTTTATCATCTTCAAGTATTATCCGATGCTGAACACTGTCCTAGCCTTTAAGGACTATAACGTCATAAAAGGGATATGGGGAAGTCCATGGGTCGGATTTAAAAACTTTCAGCTCTTCTTTGAGAATCCGCAGTTTTGGACACTGCTCAAGAATACTATTATGCTTAGTGGCTATCAGCTGCTGGCGGGTTTTCCAATCCCGATTATTCTTGCGCTCATGATTAATGAGGTACGGGGAGGAAGGTTTAAGAAATTCGTTCAGCTTGTATCGTTTGCCCCTTATTTCATCTCGACGGTTGTCATGGTGTCAATCGTTATGCTCTTTCTGGCCCCACGGCTCGGTTTTGCCAACATTGCACTCAACTTCTTCGGACTGGATTCTATTAACTTCCTAGGTGAACCCGGCATGTTCCGTTCGATTTATGTATGGTCTGATATTTGGCAGACAGCGGGCTACAGTGCAGTCGTATATTTGGCAGCGCTTGCAGGGATAGACCCAACACTTTATGAAGCTGCCAGAGTTGATGGAGCCTCGCGGTTCCAAAAAATCCGCCACGTCGACCTGCCAGGGATTGTGCCAACCATCGTTATCATTTTGATTCTGAATGTAGGGAATGTAATGGCGATTGGCTTTGAAAAAGTCTACCTGCTACAGAACCCGCTTAACCTCGTTAATTCTGAGATCATTGCCACCTATGTCTACCGGGTCGGCCTGTTGAATGCCAATTACAGCTTTGCAACTGCGGTGGGCCTGTTCAACTCCATCATCAACTTGGTTCTCTTATTTACAGTAAACGGTCTGGCGAAAAGAATCACTAAGAACAGCATCTGGTAGGAAAGGAGCTCATCTATGGCAGCAGCAGTTCAAAAAAAGATTAAAGAATCCGTCGGCGACAAAGCGTTCCTGATCACAATCTATATCGTGCTTACTCTTGTGGTGATCGCTGTACTTTATCCGCTTATTTTTATCATCAGCAGCTCAATCAGTAGTCCGGCAGCCGTGACCTCTGGTCGTGTCTGGCTCTGGCCTGTAGATATATCCTTCAAAGGTTTCAAAGTATTGCTGAATACGCCTGAGATTATCACTGGTTATGGAAACTCAATTTTCTACACCGCAGCGGGAACGCTGATTAGTATAACTTTAACGGTCATGATCGCTTACCCGCTGTCTCGAAAAGGTTTTTTCGGACGAAATACACTGATGATGATCATTACCTTCACCATGATCTTCAGTGGGGGGCTAATTCCCACCTATTTGGTAGTGAAGGAGATGCATCTGATCGACACTCGCTGGGCGCTGCTGATTCCGAACGCCATTTGGGTCTGGCAGGTCATTATTGCCCGCTCCTTCTTTCAATCCTCGATTCCGGAGGAGCTTTTGGAAGCTAGTGAAATCGACGGCTGTAGTGATATGAGATTCATCTGGAGCGTGGTACTCCCGTTATCCAAACCGATTCTCGCAGTGTTGGTGCTTATGTACGCGGTAGGTCAATGGAATGCCTATTTCGATGCGCTGATATATCTGAAATCAGCAGATTTGTTCCCCTTACAGCTTGTCCTGCGAAGCATCATCATTCAGAACAACAGCGCTGGTGGGGCCATGGACGTGGGGAAACTGGTCGAGAAACAACAGCTTTCCGAGCTGCTGAAGTATTCCTTAATTGTGATTGCCACCTTGCCGGTACTTGTTATCTATCCTTTCGTACAGCGTTATTTTGTACAGGGGATGCTTGTTGGTTCCGTCAAGGGTTGATCTTAGGAGTCTCTTTTTTGGAAAGGAGGTATGCCCGGAGTACACACTTAAGGTATCATCGTATCACCTGCTAAATTACAAAAGGGAGTGATAATATTTGAAGAAGCAAAGCTTGATAACTTTACTAATTCTGGTCATGGCATTTACGGTTGTAATTAGCGGATGTGTAAATAAAAATACAGATAACGCATCCAGCACGCAGCAGGGTTCTGGTTCGGGTTCGTCTGGCAAGCCGGTTGAGATCAGCGTGTTCTCAGTTCAGGAATCCGGCATCGACCTTCCGACCAATAAATTCACAAAACATGTAGAAGAGAAATTTAATTTCAAATTCAACTGGCAGATCAACCCATCGGATGGTGCTCAGGAAAAACGCCAGATCTCACTGGCGAGTGGTGACTATCCGGATGCTTACCTGCTTACTCACTATATTGATCAATTCTCACAGGCCGATCTACTGAAATACGGTAAGCAAGGTGTACTCATTCCTCTAAATGATCTGATTGATAAATATGCTCCAAATATTAAAGCAGCCATGGAAAAGAACTCTGACCTAAGAACGCTTAATACTGCACCTGATGGCAACATTTACGGACTTGTAGCTTATACAGAATGTTTCCACTGTTCCTATCCTAGCAAAATGTGGCTGAATACTGAGTGGATGAAAAAGCTTAACTTGGAGATGCCGAAGACCACTGAGGATTTCAAAAATGTACTGAAAGCCTTTAAAACGCAAGACCCGAACGGCAATGGCAAAGCCGATGAAGTGCCGCTAAGCGGTTCCATCGAGGAGTTCGGCGTACGGATCGTACCTTTCTTGATGAACGCATTTGTTTATGATGATGATCGTAATTACCTGAACATGAAGGATGGAAAGGTGCAATCTGCTGCCATTACTCCGGAGTGGAAAGAAGGATTGACCTATATTAAATCCCTGTTTGACGAAGGGTTGATTGATCCGGGTGCCTTTACACAAAACGCGGAAGCTTTTAAGAAAATCGGTGAAAATGCTGATGCAGAAATTCTAGGTGCAGGTGCAGGTATGCACCCAGCGATCTTCGTAAACATCGACCCGGGGAATACCCGTTCAGCACATTACAACCCGCTGCCTCCGATTTCGGGACCTCAAGGAATTTCCTATGCGACTCATGATGGAGGCGGCGTAGTCCCGGGTGCAAAATTCGTGATCACAAACAAAGCAAGTGAAGAAGCACAAATTACACTGATCAAGATGGTGGATTATATGTTCACACCAGAAGGCCAAACGAATGGCGCAGCTGGCCTGAAGGGAACCGATTGGACAGATCCGGTCGAAGGTGATGTGGCGTTGGGTAAAGATGTTAAACCGATGATCAAACTAATTCCAGGTGAAGAAGGCGCAGCACCACGTAATGCAGGCTGGAGTGGTATGGCTCACTTCTATGAGCCTAAAGAATACCGTGATACTTACGTTCAAGGTACCGACATCTTTGCTTCTGATGGTTATGAACGTAGACTGTATGATGCGACTCTGCTATACGAAGGTCATGAGCCTAAAGAGTTATTCCCCATCTGGTCGATCTGGATTGATCCAAGTGAGATTGATGAAGCCAGCTTGCTGCAGACAAATTTGAAAAATTACATCGAACAAAATGAGCTGCAATTCATCACAGGCAACAAGGATCTGAACAAGGACTGGGACGCTTATGTAAAGGGATTGCAGAACTTGAAGCTTGACCGTTATCTCGAAATTTTACAAAAGGCTTATGATACTTCAAAAAAATAAATATTGAAATCAGAATCAGGTGCTGTATGATAGACCCCGCACCTGATTTCTTGATTTCAGGGGAAAATATGGGTTTTTGTGGATGGAGGTTGAGTTATGACAGACGAGAATCATTGCAATCATTCATTTGTAGTTCCGCGCCGTGGACTACCTCAAATTAACGGCAGGCTTACGGAAAAAGGGACTGTAACCGTTGCCTTTTTAGGCGGCTCAATTACGGAGGGGGCAGGTGCTTCCGAAGCAGACACATATAGCTGGAGAGCACTCACTGGTAAGTATCTTCAGGAGCGGTTTGCGGATCAGGAGTTCCGCTTCATCAACGCGGGAGTGGGGGGGACGAACTCAACTTTAGGTGCTCATCGATTACAGGAGCATGTCCTGCAGCAGGGCACAATTGATTTGTTATTCGTTGAATTTAGCGTCAATGACGGCAATGACCGGGAAGAATCCATTAGAGGGATGGAGGGCATTGTCCGCCAATGCAGGCGGTTGTCACCGGGCACTGATATTTGCTTTTTGTATACAGCAGCAGAGAAGAATCTCTCCGGGAGTAATCCCTTTAATATTGCTGTCCATGAAGAAGTAGCTGAACATTATCAGCTTCCCTCTGTTAATTTTGCAGCTAGAGTCTATGCGCAGCTAGAGGCGGAACAAATGGAGTGGACTAAGCTGGCACCGGATGGATATCATCCCAATGATGAAGGTCATGCGCTGTATGCCTCTTTTTTGCGAGAGTATCTGGAGACAGCGCTTGTTCCTAACAAGACGAATTTGAGTAGCGAAAGCTCTTTAGATATTCCACCTTTGGCGGAGCAAAATTATGAATACGGCAGCCTGCTTGATTTCCGTGCGGCTGATCTTGTGAACGGTTACGAACTTCGCGAACTGGCTGCAGGAGATTCGCTGATGAACTGGCGTTTTGGAACAGAGCATCTGTATACCCATAGCAAGGAGGCTGTTTTTTCTTTTACAGTGACCGGGCAAAGCGCAGGCTTGATGCTGCTCTACGGACCGGATAGCGGGATTTTTGAATATTCGCTAAATGGCAGTTCTTATAAAGCTGTGAACTTATTCGATGAATGGTGTCCGCTTGCCTTTCGGCCTATTATCGCCATGTTTCCGATCCAGGAACAACGTCAAGAATTGCATGTTTCAGTACGCATTACGGGGCTGAAGGATGAACAGAGTAAAGGCACCAGTCTGCGTATTCTGAAACTGCTGCACAATTGATTATTTTAAGCGGAGAGATTATACTGCCAAATATTAAGCGTTTACAAAAAAAGAAAGGCGGTGCCGATGATTACTTCTGCTGAAAATAACGCCTTAACTACTCCTGCTGTAATCCGCCTGACGGATTATGGAGTGCTGCCGGATTCTGGTTTAGACGCGCAGCCAGCCATGGTTCGGGCTATACAGGCTGTCGCTGAAATTCCCGGTCCAGTACTACTGGATTGCCCGAAGGGCTGCTATCATTTCTATCCGGACGAGGCCATCCGCAAACCTTATTTTATCTCTAATACTGCCAGTGAAGAAGAGAACAGGGATGTCACTAAGACCATCGGTATTTTGCTGAAGGGACAATATAATTTAACGCTGGAAGGCAATGGTTCATTATTTATTTTTCACGGCAAGCAAACGATGCTCCTGCTGGATGGCTGCAAGAATGTGGAGATCCGTAATTTACATACCGACTATGCCCGGCCAACTGTGACGGAGATGACGATTACCGAAAGCGGTGACCATTCGTTCGATGTCCAAGTACATCCCGATTCACGTTATGAGATTAGGGAGGATAAGTTGGTCTGGATCGGTGAGGGCTGGAGCTTTTCTGAAGGCCCAATGCAGACTTATGATCCGCAGCGCAATACGACTTGGCGGATGGATAACTGGCTGGAGCAGGCAGACACTGTCGAGGAACTGGAGCCGATGAAGCTCCGTCTGCATTTTAATTTTCAGCCTGAGGTTATTCCGGGGCATGTTCTACAAAGCCGTGACGGCATCCGTGATCAGGTGGGCGTATTCATTACGGAAAGCTCGAACATCACCTTGAGCGATATTGGGCTACATTTTCTGCATGGACTTGGCATCGTTGGCCAGTTCAGCGAGAATCTCAGCTTCCGCCGTATGGATCTCTCACCGCGTCCGGAAACGGGACGAACGGTCACAGGCTTTGCGGACTTTATTCACATGTCTAGCTGCCGGGGAAAAGTGATCATTGCCGATAGTAATTTTTCCGGTTCACATGACGATCCCGTTAATGTCCATGGTACTTATCTGCGGATCGTAGAGCAGCCATCGGCGAATGTAGTAAAGGTCCGGTTCATGCATCATCAGACCTACGGATTCATGGCTTTCTATCCGGGGGACGAAATTGAATTTGTTCGCTCCGGTTCATTGACCACTTATGCGGCTAATGAAGTGGTCGAAGTGAAGCGGCTAAATACACGCGAGCTTTTGTTGACGTTGGCTCATCCGGCTCCTGATGATATAGGCAGCCATGATGTTATAGAGAATGTTACCTGGACTCCAGAGGTTGAAGTCACTAATAATCACTTCGCGAGAGTACCCACCCGCGGTATTCTTGTGACAACCCGGCGCAAAGTGGAAATTAAGGGTAACATTTTTGAACGGATGCATATGAATGCCATTCTGATTGCAGTGGATGCTGAGTCCTGGTATGAATCCGGCAAGGTGGAGGATGTGATCATCAGCGGCAATCATTTTCTGGAATGTGGAAGTCAAAAGCATCCGGTTATCTATATTTCGCCGGAGAATGTGGAGATAGATAAGCGTGCTCCCGTTCACCAGAGAATTGTCATCACGAATAACAAGTTTGAAAGTATTGATGTGTTGGCCCTTAGTGCCAAGAGCACCTGCGGACTGGTCTTTAAGTGCAATGGAATTCTGGCAGGCAGTGGTGAGGCGAGTCTTTCGAATCTTGATGATGCGATTGAATTAAATGCCTGCAGTGAGGTTGAAATTACTGATAATTTATTAAATGACAGATGGTGAGGAGAGCGCGTATGAAACTTCAATATGACAAGCCAGCAAATGTATGGACGGAAGGACTTCCAATTGGGAATGGACGTCTGGGCGGTATGATCTTCGGTGGTGTGGAACAGGAGAAAATTAGTCTGAACGAGGATACGCTTTGGTCAGGATACCCAAAAGAGGGTAACAATCCCGGTGCTAAGAACGTTCTGCCAAAGGTGCGACAGCTGATTCAAGAAGGTCGTTATGTTGAGGCGGACACGCTGACCAGAGAAATGATGGGGCCGTATACTCAATCTTATTTACCTTTTGGTGATCTATTGCTTCGTTTTGAACATGGCAACGTCTATCATTCTTATCAGCGTACATTGGATGTGGAAAATGCGCTGCATCGCATTGAATATCAGATTGGCAATGTTACTTATACCCGTGAGATGTTCGCTTCTCATCCTGATCAGTTGCTTGTTCTTCGTTTGACCGCAAGTGTGCCAGGCGCATTGAATGTGCATGCCACGCTGGAAAGTCCACTCCGGCACAACCTTTATTCGCAAGGTGACAGCTATGTTCTATCGGGAACGGCACCGGAGCATGTAGATCCAAGCTATTTCGGGAGCGACAATCCCATCCGATACGGTGAATCAGGCAGCAGCAAGGGAATGGCTTTCGAAGGACAACTCTCCGTGACGGCGGATGACGGCCAAGTAAAGGTTGATGGCAGTGGGATTCATTTGCTGGGTGCGACATCGGCAACCTTTTATTTCAGTGCGGCTACAGGTTTTAACGGGTATGACCTAATCCCGGGAATTGAAGGAAAAGATGCCTCCACCATTGCAGCCTCCTTCTTGGCAAGTGCTCAAGGCAAGTCTTACACCAGCCTGCTTCAAGCGCATATCACTGATTACCGGGCACTTTTCGATCGGGTGAAGCTTCGGCTGGGCAAGCCGCTGGCACCGGAAGGAATGTCAACCGAGCAGCGGATTACGACTTACTCCGCGCAAGATCCGGGTCTAGTTGAGCTGCTGTTTCATTTCGGACGTTATTTGCTGATCGCAAGCTCGCGTCCCGGAACGCAGGCCGCCAATCTTCAGGGAATATGGAATGCCTCTACTCGTCCGCCTTGGAGCAGTAACTATACACTGAATATCAATACAGAAATGAACTATTGGCCCGCTGAGATTTGCAATCTGGCAGAATGTCATGAGCCACTTTTGGATTTCGTCGGCAATCTGGCGAAGAGAGGGGCGGATACCGCTCGGACCAACTATGGCACCCGGGGCTGGGTAGCTCATCATAACTCGGATCTTTGGGCACACACTGCACCGGTAGGTGATTATGGCGATGGAGATCCAAGCTGGGCTTATTGGCCAATGGGCGGCATCTGGCTGACCCAGCATCTTTGGGAACATTTTGCTTTTGGCGGAGATACTGAATACTTGCGGACTTCGGCTTATCCTGTCATGAAGGAGGCGGCTCTGTTCGCATTGGATTGGCTGATTGACGACGGCAAGGGTAATCTTGTGACCTCCCCGTCCACTTCACCAGAGCATAAATTCCGGACAGCGGAGGGTGTGGCTGCGGTCAGCCCGGGTGTCACAATGGATATATCACTGATCTGGGAGTTGTTCACGAACTGTATCGAGGCATCAATGATTCTTGGAACGGATGAAGCTTTGCGTGAAGAGCTGAAAAGTACCCGTGAGCGTCTATTGCCACTGCAGGTTGGCAAGTACGGGCAACTGCAGGAATGGTCCTCTGATTTTGAGGATGAGGACATGTACCACAGACATACCTCGCATCTGGTTGGAATTTATCCGGGCCGCCAGTTGTCAGAAGAAGAGACCCCTGAGCTATTTGCTGCGGCAAGAACCTCGCTGGAGCGGCGCGGGGATGAAAGCACAGGCTGGAGTCTGGGCTGGAGAGTCGCTTTATGGAGCCGCTTCCGGGATGGAAACCGTTCCTTGCGTCTGCTCTCCAATATGTTGCGGCTGGTGAAGGACGGGGAGTCGGAGCAATATAATCACGGCGGAGTTTATGCCAATCTGCTCGGTGCGCATCCGCCGTTCCAGATTGATGGCAACTTTGCAGCCTCCGCCGGGATTGCCGAAATGCTGCTGCAATCTCACCGCGGCTATCTCGAACTACTGCCTGCATTGCCGAATGAATGGCAGGAGGGAAGAGTTGCAGGTTTACGTGCCCGCGGTGGCTTTGAAGTCAGCATTCAGTGGGACAACGGCAAGCTAGTGGAAGCGCAGATCACTTCCCTGCTGGGCACAGAATGTGTGATCCGCATGGATACCCCACTTAAGGTAACCTGTGGTAGTCAGGATATACAGTGTGAACGTTCCGCCGAAGGAAGGGTAAGTTTCGCTACAACCGCGGGACAATCCTACAAGCTTATCATTGGTGATCAGCAATAATCCGTTTTATAAGCGTATGAACAGCAGTAGGACCTGAACGTTTGGTCCTGCTGCTGTTTTTTGCATTTTCAGCATGAAGCTTCAGGACCAGCAGAGTTTAGGTAGGATGTGTTAAATCGCGGTATGGATCGGAAGATTGTTGTATAGAAAACGCTTTATCCGCTCTTTATAATGAGGTCATACTTGGGGGATACAGCTACTGAGACTGCGGCCCTCAAGGTCCAAAATGCAGCAACAAGGAGGCAAATTATGCTAACTGACAGTAATACAACCGTAAACGTGAATACAGACACAACGTCTCTTATCCGTGTAACCAATGGCTTGGTGAATCTGGAGATTGATCTCGGAACGGGTGAGTCATCCGTTGTCGGCGGGACTTCTGCACATGTAAAGGGGATTCGCAGCGCCTTTCGCTGGCAGGGCCGGGAATATAATACTGAACACTATCAGAGCCACGTGCTGAAGTTGCAGGAAGAGGTCGTTCGTGAAGGTTTTGGCAAAGGTGTTCATCTAGTGATTGTGCATGAAACATCCCTGCTGCCACAGCTGGAGCAGCATTTTTATATTTATGAGTCCTCCTCATATGTGTTGATGCAAAGTGTGATCGCAAGCGATGAGGATATCAAAGCGAACCGCATGGCGGTCATTCAGAGCAAATCGGTATCCCTCGGCGGCGAGTCAGGTCAACCGGATGAACCAAGCATCCTGCGTGTGCCTTACGACAACGATAAATGGGTCAGATATACAGTGGTGAAGCCACCTATGGATACAGAGAGCTACGAGGTAACGGCAGTGTTCGCGCCGGATAGCCGGCGAGGAATTATCATGGGTTCCATAACTCACAAGGTGTGGAAAACGGGTATTCGTATCAAAAGCGAGCGAAGCGGCCAGATCGAGGAGCTGGATCTTTACGGTGGGGCTGTGAGTGAATTAACCCGCGACTTTCAGCCGCACGGTTATGTAAAAGGCAAAAGAGTGGAGTCTCCGCTCGTATTCGTAGGTTTTTATGATGATTACAGAGAAGGTCTTGAAGCTTACGGCCGGGCCAATACATGGATTGAAGCTCCACTCGCTTGGGAGGGTGGCGTTCCTGTTGGCTGGAATAGCTGGTCTGCTGCAATGGCTGATCTGGATTATGATTTGTATACGTCGACCAGTGAGTTTTTGAAAAAAGAAGTGCAGCCGTTAGGATTCCAGAATGAGGATACGCTGTACATCAACTTTGACGCTTTTTGGGATAATTTCACAGCAGAAGAAATGAAAAATGCACTTGAGCTAGTGCGGAAGAATGGTCATAGACCGGGAACTTACTGGACCCCTTTCGCTTTCTGGGGAAGTCCTACTCAGTTCAGAGATGTCGTGGAGGGTACGAACGGTAAATACACCTATGGCGATATCCTGCTTCGGGACAGCGAAGGAGAGATTCTGCCGGATGTTGATGGAGGGCTAGCCATTGACCCCACACATCCGGGGAACCTGCAAAGAATAGATTGGTATACAAAAAAATTCATCTCGGAAGGATTCGAGTATATCAAGCTGGATTTCCTGGCACATGGCGCACTGGAAGGCCAGCATCACAATCCGGAGATTACGACGGGCATTGCGGCGTATCACTACGGTATGTCCTACTTGCAGAATAAGCTGTCTCCAGAGGTTATTGGTCGACCGTTCTTTATTAATCTGTCCATCGCACCGTTGTTCCCTTATGCATTTGCACATAGCCGGCGTGTCTCTTGTGATGTTTTTGGCACGCTGCAGGACACAGAATATATGCTCAACTCTTTGACCCATGGCTGGTGGATGAGCGATTCATTGTACCGTTTCAATGATCCCGACCATTCCGTACTGTACAAGAGCCATAACCAGGAAGCTACGGGCTGGCATGAAGGCCGGAGCCGGCTAACCGCTTCGGTGATCGCGGGAACGGTGCTGCTGCTAGGGGATGACTTCCGAAAAGAGGAAGCCGCCGCCCGGGCTAAAGCTTGGCTGAGCAATAAGGACATTATGGATGTTGCTCGTCTTGGCAAAACCTTCAGACCGATAGAAGGGGACCTCGGCAAGCAATCCTGTGATACTTTTGTGCTCGAATCTTCAGAAGAAAATGCCTTTTATATAGCTGTCTTCAATTACGATGTCACGAAATCTGCTCCTAAATCCCTCTCACTAGAACGGGCAGGGCTGAATGCTCAAGCTGCTTACCAGTTGCTGGACCTATGGGAAGGTGTAGAAGGGGAAATCTCAGGAAAGCTGGAAGTTACGCTTGAACCCGCAGAATCTAAAATCTTCAAATTGACGGCAAAATAACAAAAGAATACGCGCCCTCTGCTTCTTGCGGATAGCGCGTATTCTTTTTTACAACCTATATTTGTATTCGGCTTTGCGGATTAAGGCGATATTGTGTGGGATTTATGCCGTAGCAGGCACTGAAATGTCTGGAAAAGGGATGGATTGAAGGATAGCCCAATTTCTCAGCAATGGCAGTAACACTTAGCTCGCTCTCCAGAAGCAGACCTGCCGCCCGCCGCATAACGAGATTATGATGATAAGCGCGCGGCGTCATTCCGGTTTCTCGCAGAAACAGCTCATGAAAATAAGTTCGCTTGAGTCCGCAGAGCTGTGCCCAGTCTTCGATAGATTTACCACGTTCGGGATGAGTGTTCAAATACTCCAACAGGCGGACAATCCGATAATCGCTTGGCTGATGCTGATGGAGGGCATTATACCAGCTTAATATCCAACCGTATAACAAGCTATGAACCGCTTCATTCCGGTAGAATATCGCTTCATTGTATATTTTGGCAATCATCACAAGACTATCGTATAGCTGTGGATATTTAGCTAGCGGGAAAACGCAGGGCAATTCTTTCAGCTCGGCACAGGGGACTTCGGTGGCCTTTTTCTCAAGCCTAAAGGGTTCAGGCGCATGGATAAAAGAAAGATTAGTAGACATAGGCGACTGCTTGTCCCACAAATCAAAATAGACATTGTAGGACGAGAGTGGATGAGAAGGGGAAATATGAAAGGCATGTGGCTGGCCGGGGCGCAGAAACACCAGTGTTCTACGCTCAATCGGATAACGAACTCCGTCGATTTCCATCTCACCGGGGCCATCGGTAAACAGATGAAAGGCGTAGGCATTGCCGACGCGCAGATGCTCATTGCTGCTTCCGTCGTACAGATAAGGCATGATTGCTCCAACATACGGTGTGATTTCAGATAGTTTGTTCATACTATACCCCTTTGCTAGCAGCATTTCTTAATTTTGGCCTGTAGTTAAATGTTTGGGATTACGGATAAATTGTCAAATGAATGAACGAGTCAACAAAGACTAGTAGTACTGATGATGTTACGATAAATGCGATAAATATACAATGTTAATAACAGAGAAAGCGGATTAATTAACAACAACTTTTGAAGGTCTATTACAGACAGGAGACGATCAAATGAGCGATTTTAAATTGTGGTATTCAACCCCTGCAACAAGCTGGTCGCAAGGGTTGCCGTTGGGTAACGGAAGAATAGGTGCTGTTGTAATGGCGGCGCCGCATCGTGAGGTGTGGAGCATGAGCGAGGTGACCTATTGGTCTGGGCAAACGGATCCCGACCCTGCTCCTGCCGGAGGTAGAACTGCGCTGGAAGAGATGCGAAGTCACTTTTTTGCCGGCGATTATGACAGCGGTGATCGTTTAGCCAAACAGTATTTACAGCCTAAAAAACAAAATTTCGGTACGAACCTGGGATTATGCGAGGTGGTTATTGATTTTGCCCAGGATGCGGATGTTAAATCAGGCGGTGTGTTTCGGCGGGAGCTGGAATTGACAAGTGCAGTGTCTGGGGCGGTCTATGAGAGCGGCGAAACAACAATCCGTCGAGAGGTCTTCGCTTCACATGCCGATGATCTGGTAGTTTCAAGAATTTGGAGCGATAGGCCTGGAGGTGTATCCTTTACGATTGCCATCGAAGGTGGGACAGAATCGTTTACGACTGAGGTTGTGGATGGCGACACTATTGAATTCAAGGGGCAAGCTACAGAAAAGGTGCACAGTAATGGTAAATGCGGGGTATGGGCAAAAGGGCAGCTCAAAATAAGTCTATCCGGCGGTACGATCTACAGGGGGGATGGCCGATTAAGAGTTTCCGGAGCTAATGAGGCCCGGATTTATTTTGGGGTCAGTACCGATTATCGCCGGAGCAATCAGGATTGGGAGACGGAGAGCTACAGCAACCTAAGGCAGGCATTAACCAAAGGTTATGCACAGTTAAAAGAAGATCATATTCAAGATTACCGTCAGGATTATGCAAAGGTGGATATTCAATTGGGTAGCTCCGGGAAAGAAGGTCTGCCTACCGATCAGCGGATTAGGTTACTGGCACAGGATCAGGCTGAGGACCCTCAGTTGTTCGCATTGTTCCTCCAGTATGGCCGCTACCTAACCATTGCCGGATCACGAGAAGATTCACCTCTTCCACTGCACTTGCAGGGAATCTGGAATGACGGTGAGGCTTGCCGTATGGGCTGGAGCTGCGACTATCATCTCGATATTAATACACAGATGAATTATTATCCGACAGAAGTCGTGAACCTTGCAGACAGCCACCTTCCATTGATGCGATATATTGAAGATTTATCTCAGGCGGGAAAATCAACTGCACGCGATTTATATGGCAGCAAAGGATGGGTAGCGCATGTATTCTCTAACGTCTGGGGGTTTACAGCTCCGGGCTGGGAAACCTCATGGGGGCTCAATGTCACAGGCGGATTATGGATTGCAATCCATCTGATGGAGCATTATGAATATAGTCAGGATCGTGTATTTCTAGAGCGCCAGGCATATCCTGTGCTAAAAGAAGCCGCAGAATTCTTCCTCGACTATATGACGATTCATCCGAAATATGGCTGGCTGGTGACGGGTCCTTCTAACTCGCCAGAGAACAGCTTCTATCCCGCAGATAGCAGCGAGGGTGCACAGCAGCTGTCTATGGGCTCGGCCATGGATCAAGTGCTCGTGCAAGATCTTTTCGAGTTCTGCCTGAAGTCTGCGGTGTTGCTCGATACAGATGTGGAGCTTCAGCTGAAGCTTAAGGAAGCTATGGCTAAGTTACCCCCGCTACAGATTGGTAAAAGAGGTCAGCTGCAGGAGTGGCTTGAAGATTATGAAGAAGCGCAACCTGAGCATCGACACTTGGCTCATTTGTTCGCTTTGTATCCAAGCAACCAGATTACACCGGACAGAACACCGGAGTTAAGCGCGGCAGCAAGGGTAACGCTGGAGAACCGGATGGCTCAGGAAGAACTGGAGGATGTAGAGTTCACCGCCGCCTTATTCGGTCTTAGTTTTGCCAGACTATATGACGGGGAGAAGGCGTATAAGCATATCTCTCATTTAATTAGCGGACTGTGCTTCGATAATCTGTTCAGTTTCTCCAAATCAGGGATTGGTGGGGCAGAGTGCAATATCTTTGTCGTGGATGGCAACTTTGGCGGGACGGCTACCATTGCAGAGATGCTGCTGCAAAGCCACGCGGATGAAATTCATCTGTTGCCAGCGCTTCCGCAAGCCTGGAATACAGGATCGGTGTCTGGATTACGAGCCAAAGGAAAGGTAGAGGTAGACGTAGTTTGGGAGAAGGGGCAGTTGACGGAAGCTACGCTTCGCACCTACGCACCGGGAACGGTGACCCTTCGATGGGGAGATCAGAGAACTACCTTCCAAGCAGAAACAGGAGGAAGCTACTATTTCAACAGCCAATTGGAGCTGTTATAATGATTCGGCGGGGGCGATGAGCCTCCGTTTTCATTATGCGTCCGAATAATGATGAGTAGGTATCGAAGGGTTATCTGGTCTGCTTAGGACCCGATAGCCTTTTTACGAGCACGTTGGGATTAGATCTTACAAAGTAACGATTCATGCCTGAAAATGACTTACATTTATTTGGTCGATGATCGACTAAGGGGAAAAGAATATAATAGGAGCAAATACAGACAACAAGAAGGAGGGAACCTCAGGTGTATAGTATTTTTTTGGTAGATGATGAAGAAATGGGTCTTGAGATGATGAGAGATTATATCCGCTGGGAAGAGATGGGCATCTATGTAGTCGGAACAGCGAGCAATGGTAGAGAAGCTTTGGAGAAAATAGAGGCTTTTCAACCGGATATTATTCTTACAGATGTTCAGATGCCGATAATGAATGGAATTGAGTTGGCTAAAAAAATACATGAATGTTATGACCAGATGCAAATTATGTTCCTCACCGGACATGATGAATTCCACTATGTTAAATCGGCCCTTAATGTAGGAGCTGTTGGATATTTACTGAAGCCGCTAGATTTGACTGAAATTGAAAGCGTTATCGAAAAGGTTAAAGCACGCTGCGAAGAGGTTCAGATGAAACAACGTTCTATGGAGGCTGCTAAAACTAAGATTCTTAAGGAGCTTTCTTTTGAAAAAAATGCGGAGCAAGCCGCAGAGCTGGCAAATAACTTCAATAGGCTGACACGTCTCCCAGAGAGTAATCATTATACCATGGCACTGTTCAGCATCGATCCCAAAGAGGCGGAGGGTGAGCAGCAGAGTCTGGAAGAGTGTATGAGCCGGTTGATTTCTTATCTGGATCACTTTTTTAAGGCGAAAAATATAGAGGTTGTTTTTGTTCCTTACAAGGATGGCGAGACAGGTGTATTCATGGAAGCGACTCAACAGCCTGGCTATTATGCTTGGGAGGATTTAGCTGTGGCTATTCGTAGTGCGCTGGATTTTACGGTGACGGCAGCAGTCGGAGCGCAGGCCGCAGAATTAGCGCTGGTCCATAATCTGTATAAGCAGACGCGTGTGATTTTAAATGAACGTTTTTATAAAGGCACGGGCTTAATTATTCATGCCGCGGCTATTTCGAATCAGTTCGACAGTGAACATATGCCACCTTTTGAGAGAAAAGAGTGGTTTGAAGCTATCCATCAGCTGGACTTCGAGCAGGCCGCACAAAAGCTGCATCAATATTTCGTGGGATTGGCCACACTGAGAATCAAGAAAAAAATCATCTGTGATTGGGCGATTGATCTTGTTGATGAACTGCTAGAGCAGCTGCATCAGTCTGTTCCCGAGGGTTTTAAGCGGGCGGAGCTCTATCATTCCATCTATAATGCGCTGACTTTACATGAGATCGAGGATTTAATCCTGGGCACTGCGGGTGATGCCGTGAGCATGCTAGGTGAGCGACTTATGGATAAAAATACAAAGCTCGTCCACAAGGTTCGCACCGTGATTGAACAAAATTACGATCAGCCGATTACGATTAATAGTCTGTCTGATCAGGTTTATCTGTCACCGAACTACTTAAGATCTATTTTTAAGGATAAAACAGGCATCACGATCCACGATTATTTAACCCGTATTCGGCTTGATAAGGCCAAGGAGCTGCTCGCAGACGGGTCACTGAAGATTCAAGATATTGCCCAGAGAGTGGGGTACGAAAGCACGTCTTATTTTATTTCTCTATTTCTGAAGAACCTTGGGGTCACACCTAACGAGTACAGGAAAAATATTTAACCTTCCGCACTTCTGCTTACTGAATAGAAAGAAAAGTCGCTTTCCTTTATGAATTGTAAACTTGCGATATGGAAAGATGCCCCTTTGCTTTTTACAATAAGCATGTATTACAACTCAGCACATGTGAGGGGCTTGATTCATTATTGCGATTAAAGGAAGCTTTTTTACACATCTAATTGCGATAGCGCTTTCAAGAAATCCAGACGGCAATAGTTGGATACAGCATTCTTGAGAGAGTAATCGGTACGGGCCGTACATTCCTTACATGACGTTACTTACAACAAGGAGAGGAGTTCTGAAGACGTTATTTGGAAAGAGGAACAACTGATGAATTGCAACCGGAAGGCTTTTCTTATATCAGAAAGTTAAATGGAGGGATTAAATGTTTGGACGTGTAATGAAAAGAGGGTTCTTGTTCTTTCTTATGATCAGTTTAGTGTTAGGCAGCGGTGGTCAGTTTGCCGGCAAGGTCTACGCCGAGGATATAAATAGCTATGAAGCTGAAGCGGATGGGAATATTCTGACGGGTAATGCGTCAATTTCTGACCACCCAGCGGCTTCCGGAGGGAAAAAAGTTGGCGGCATGTATCAAGGCAGCTCCTTGTTGTTCAATAATGTGACCGTAAACGAGCCAGGGAATTATAAAATTACAGTGTATTATATTTCTGGCGATTCGCGCCCGTTTAATATCAGTGCCAATGGCGGTGACAAGCAATTTGAAGAACCGTCCAAGACTGTGGACTGGGATACGGTAGGCACTTATGATGTGACGCTTCCGCTGAACGCGGGTGCTAATACCATCTTGATCGATGACAACAACTGGTATTCTCCGGACATCGATAAGATCGTAATCCGTGGACTGGACGACAGCGATCCAGGTGAAGGACCCGGGGGTGACTGGAAGGAGAAGCTGCATGGGGTGATCCTGGAAGCCGAGGCTACTGAGAATATGCTTACAGGCAACGCCAAAGTGGCGGACAGCAGTGTGGGCTCTGGCGGTAAAATCGTAACGGATCTGAACAAAAACAGTTCCTTACAGTTCACAAATGTTGCAGTACCAGCAGCGGGAACGTATTTAATCCGCATCTCCTATATTTCCGGCGATCAACGTCCTGTCTATATGCAGGTTAACGATGGACTGGATGAAATGATCGACCTGCCAAAGACGGCAAGCTGGAGCACCGTGGGAACCTATGATGTGGAGGCCTCTTTGGTAGAGGGTTTGAATACTATCACCTTCTCAGATCATGATTGGTATTCTCCAGATTTCGACCGGATAGAAATTATTCCTTATACCCTCAGCTATGAAGCAGAATCTCCACTCAATGATTTGACAGGTGAGGCCCAAGTTTCCGAAAGTCCGAATGCTTCGGGTGGTCAGAAGGTAGGGTACTTGAATAGCGGCAGTTCCATAACCTTCAACAAGATTACAGCCCCTATGACTGATGATTACCGAATCACAGTCGCCTATATTTCAGGTGACCCACGCAGCTTCTACGTTAGTGCGAATGGTGGAGCAGAGCAGTATTATGAGCTGCCCAAGACACCGGACTGGGATACGGTTGGAATGTATGAACTTACACTGTCACTGAACGAAGGCGAGAATACAATCAAATTTACAGATGGCAACGGGTATGCGCCAGATCTGGACCGAATTATAGTTGAACCAGCCATGGGTGTGGATCCTAATCCCCCAGTAGAGGAGGACGGTGATTTAGGAACACCGGGCGCTTCGAAGAACTACGGAGCTATCACAGTTACCGAATATACTTACGGATTGCTTGTATCAAATGGCCAATATGAAGTGTCCTATAATACCAAGTCTGGATATGCAAGCTATAACTGGGCTGACGGACAGAAGCTGCATGGGATCTATAGCAGTATCAAAATCGGCGATACGCTCGTTGAGACTACAAGCTATGAGAGTCATACAAGTGTTGGTGCTCCGGTAGACATTCAGGATGGTTTCGGCAAAGGCGTGGAGCTAACTTTTGTCCACACTTCCACAGGAAAACCGACGTTAAAGCAGGTCTACAAGTTTTATGACGATCAAAAGTATTTTCTGACCCGTCTGGATGCGGCCAGCGATACAGCGGTCAAGACCAACTATATGTCACCTATTACCGTAAAACGTACAGGTGGTGTGGATATCGGAGCTAGTGCGGATAATCGTGTGCTTACGGTTCCTTTTGACAATGATGCTTGGATTCGTTATAAATCTCAATCTATGAATCGTGCAGATACCAGCTATGAGATGACGACTGTGTTTAACAACTCGACACGCAGCGGCCTTGTGCTTGGCTCTGTAACTCATGATACCTGGAAGACAGGCATCGACTGGAAAGGTTCCTCCAATCGGCTGAATGAGCTGGTCGTATATGGGGGTGCAGCTAGTGATGTTACCCGGGATACCCAGCCTCATGGCAGCTTAAGTGGAACAAACTTGTCCTCACCTATGATCATGGTAGGGGCCTTCAGTGATTACCGTACAGGGCTTGAGGAGTATGGCAAAGCTAATGCGATCATTACACCTGCACTTGCGCTAAACCCCGAGCTGCCACAAGGCGTACCGGTTGGTTTTAATAGCTGGGGAGCTTACGAGGGTACGCTTTCGTATCAAGATGTAGTGGATGTCTCCAATTACTACAAAGAGAATCTGCAAAATTTCAATAATAACGGCAATGTATTTATTAACATGGATTCTTATTGGGATAATCTGAATGATAAGCAGCTGACTGACGCCGTATCGGTTATTAAAGGGAATGGCCAGCATGCGGGTATTTATTGGGCACCGTTTGTATACTGGGGCAACAATATGGACCAGATTGTAGAGGGATCTGACAATAAATATACTTACGGCGATATTGTCCTTAAGGATGCCGCGGGTCAACCGCTGCCGACTCTGGACGGGGCTTTTCCTTTGGATGTAACACATCCTGGTGCCCAATTGCGCATGAACTATTTTTTGGACAAATTTAAAGCTCTGGGCTTCACCTTCATCAAATTGGATTTCTTAACGCATGGTTCGCTTGAGGGGCAACATTTCGATCCAACTATAACGACAGGAATCCAAGCTTATAATGAAGGAATGCGTTATGTGAAAGAACGTCTGGATGGAAAAATGTTCATTAGCGCATCAATTGCGCCAATTTTCCCGAGCCAATATGCGCATAGCCGACGAATTTCCTGCGACACCTACGGCAAGATCAATGAAACCGAATATATGCTGAATTCATTAACCTATGGCTTTTGGCAAAATGGCACGATCTACACCTACACCGATCCTGATCATTTGGCATTGGCCCGTGCTACCAGCTTGACTGAAGCGCGTACCCGTATGAACTCTGGCGTTATCGCTGGAACAGTACTGCTTGGCTCTGACGATGTTAACGATCCAAAAGCACAGGAGTACATGACCGCTTTGTTCAACAACAAAGATGTTCTCGATTTAGCTTTAAAAGGAAAAGTGTTCAAGCCACTTGAAGGAAATACAAACGCCAATGCCGCCGATACTTTTGTTATGAAGGATGGCAATGATTATTATCTGGCCGTATTCAATTACAGTGCATCTGCTTCGGCAGATAAGCAAGTTGATCTTGGCCGCGCTGGATTGGATACTGCAGAGATTTATACTAAGCAAGATCTCTGGACAGGAGAGGTTTCCTCTGCCACAGGAGCTATGAAATTGTCCTTACAGCCGACAGAGTCGAAACTGGTAAAATTGACGGCTGCACCTAAGAAAGTAACCGGTATAACACTGGATAAGACAGAGCTTGCGTTGACCGCTGGTGAAACCGGTAAGTTGACGGCTACAGTATCGCCGGATGATGCGACGGATAAAGCAGTACTTTGGACTTCGAGCGATACCTCTGTAGCTACCGTAGTGTACGGAACAGTAACCGCTGTAGAAGCTGGAAAGGCCACCATTACTGTGGAGACGGTAGATGGTGGGTTCAAAGCATCGGCAGAAATCACAGTCAAAGAGGCCTCTACAGGAGAGCCGGGAAATCCGGGAGAGCCTAGTAATCCGGGAGAGCCGGGAAATCCGGGAAATCCGGGAGAGCCTAGTAATCCAGGAGAACCGGGAAATCCGGGAGAGCCTAGTAATCCAGGAGAACCGGGAAATCCAGGAGAGCCTAGTAATCCTGGGAATCCAGGAAACAATGGGGGTACCTCTGACAGTACTTCGGGTCAAGAGAATGCTGCGGGCACTTTGATTCTCATGCCAGATATGCTGAAAGTGGACAGTGCTTCTGGTCAGGTAGTGGTTGAGATTAAAGGGGATATTCAGCAAGTTCAGTTATCCTCTGCTGTAGTCCGACAGTTGGCGAACCACACCCTAGTTTTGAATGCGGGTAAGCTCTCCTTGCAGGTACCAGCGGAGCTAATTCACCAGCTACAAAACAAGCTGCCAGAGGGACAGTGGGAAGATAGCACGATTGCACTGAAGATGGTGAACCTCAGCAGCAAGGCCGATGAGTTGGTTGCTACAGTGGCTAGTTCTACTAATGCGGCTGTTGTACTCAAGGGAGACATCTATGAATTTAGTCTTTCTATTACCACCAAGTCAGGCATTACAGACACACTCGCTACATTTGATAAGCCAATAACACTCATCATGCCAGTGGCAGAAGGCTTCAATGCTAAACGAGGCGGTGTTTATAATATCGCGGACAATGGCAGGCTGGAATATATTCAAGCTGATTATGCTAACGGTGTATTAAAAGCTGAGGTCAGCCACTTCAGCAAATATGCTGTGCTGGAGTTGAACCGCATCTTTGTCGATGTTCCGGCCAATCACTGGGCTAACCCAGTAATCCAAGAGCTGGCGTCCAAGCTATATGTGCAGGGCACAAGCAAAGTAAAGTTTGAACCAAGCCGGGCAGTTACACGTGCCGAGTTCACTTCGATGCTTGTTCATGCCCTTGGACTGACCGCGACAGGAAAAGAAAGCTTTGCTGATGTTGCTCCATCTGCCTGGTATGCGGAGCCTATCTCAATCGCTTACAAGGCGGGAATCGTGAGTGGCAGAAGTGTGTCCAAGTTTGAGCCGGGCGCACCAATCACCCGTGAAGAAATCACGGTGATGCTAATGAAGGCTTACGAGCTGAACAACGGCGTAACAGCCAATGGTGCAACAACCAACGGTGCAACAACTAACGGTACAACAACTAATGGCGCAAAAACCAATGGTGAAACAACCAACGGTGCAACTGCCGCAGCGTTCACCGACATGAATCAGGTGTCTGCTTGGGCCACTTCTTCTGTAAATGAAGCGGCCAGCCTAGGACTGATTCAAGGTCAAAGTCATGAACGGTTTGCACCAAAAGGAATCGCTTCGCGCGCAGAAGCGGCTCAAGTGATCTATAATTTGATTTTGAAGTAAGCTGAAATGACTACAAAAGAGCGACTCTCCATTAACCGGAGAGTCGCTCTTTTTGATAGATCAGTTAATGAAATTAGCTACTTTATCGAACTTTACTAATAGATACTACATTACTATTAGGTACATTGCTATTAGGTACATTACTGTTTGGCAGTTACTAATACCACACTTTACTATCTATCGGAACTTACTCCAGTAAAGTAGAATCCCGTGCAAAAGTCGAGCACACCCCAGCAAAGTAGAATCCCGTGTAAAAGTAGAACACACTCCAGCAAAGTAGAATCCCGTGTAAAAGTAGAACACACCCAGCAAAGTAGAATCCCGCGCAAAAGTAGAGCACACCTCAGCAAAGTAGAATCCCGCGCAAAAGTAGAACACACCCCAGCAAAGTAGAATCCCGCACAAAAGTCGAACACACTACGGCAAAGTAGATCATAGTTAGAACACATCGGACCGTATCGCAGCTATTTTGGATATTTGAGTCATTTTACAAAGATTTCGGACTGTATAGCTCTTATTGCTATAAAAATGTCCAGAATTACTGTGCAAATGAGTCAATAGCTGCATCTGAGTCCGATAGCCGAGCAAAATGCCCTGATTCATCGAAATAGGGTCCCCTCGGTCCGATGCGTATGAGGAAGGAGTATAAGTAGAGCACACCTCAGAAAAGTAGAATCCCGCGCAAAAGTAGAGCATACCCAGCAAAGTAGAATCCCGCGCAAAAGTAGAGCATACCCAGCAAAGTAGAATCCCGTGCAAAAGTAGAACACACCCCGGCAAAGTAGATCATAGTTAGAACACATCGGACCGTATCGCAGCTATTTCGGCTATTTGAGCTATTCTACAAAGGTATCGGACTGTATAGCTCTTATTGCTATAAAAATGTCCAGAATTACTGTGCAAATGAGTCAATAGCTGCATCTGAGTCCGGTAGTTGAGCAAAGTACCCTGATTCATCGAAATAAGGTACCCTCGGTCCGATGCGAATGAGGAGGGAGCATAAGTAGAACACACTCCGTCAAATTAGAATCCCGCGCAAAGTCGAACACATCGGACCGTATTGCAGCTATTTCGGATATTTGAGCTATTCTACAAAGGTATCGGACTGTATAGCTCTTATTGCTATAAAATTGTCCGGAATTATTGTGTAAATGAGTCAATAGCTGCATCTGAGTCCGATAGTCGAGCAAAATGCCCCGAATCATCGAAATAAGGTCCCCTCGGTCCGATACGAATGAGCAGGGAGCAATACTACCGAGCGATCTAAACGATCCCATCGATCCCATCAAATCCAAGGAGAAGCGACCCAAACGATCCCCGCAATGGAGAATCCCCTCGTCACCGCTCCTACACCTCTTTTTGGGGTAAACGAATCTGCACAGTGGTGCCTATTCCTAATCTGCTAAACACTTTAACGCCGTAGTGCTCACCAAATTTCAGTTTGATGCGGCGATCAACGTTAGTGATTCCGTACCCTCGTCCAGGCTTATCCTCAAGCAAAGAGCTGAGGGTCTCGCGGCTCATCCCCATGCCATCATCGATTACTGACAAAATAATATCGTTCGCTTCCATGACACCTTTGATATGAATATTTAGCGGACTTTCTTGGCTCCACACGGCATGAAGCACTGCATTCTCCACAAAAGGCTGTAAGGCAAGTTTGACTGTAGAGTAGGGCAGAATCGCTTCATCCACTGTGTAGGTAATGTTCAGTTGTCCTTTAAAGCGGATTAGCTGAATGGCGTTGTAGCTCTGGGTCAGCTTTAATTCCTCGTGGATGGTCAATATACTTTTCCCTTTATTCAGGGAGATTCGATAAAACTTGGCTAGATGAAGCACCAAATCTTGTATACGCGTATCTTGATGTTTTAGGGCAAGCGACGAGATGGAACCCAGTGTGTTGTACAGAAAATGAGGGTTGATCTGCGCTTGCAGCAGGTCAAGCTCGGCTTCCTTGCTCTGCAGCTCCTTCTGATACACCTCGGTAATGAGACTTTTGAGCCGGGTGGTCATTTGCTTGAAGGCAAAATGCAGCTGGCCAATCTCATCATTTCCCAAATGTTCTTCTGTACTATGATTGAAATCCCCCCGTTCCAGGCGGCGGATCATCCGGATTAAAGTACGGATACGCTTGCTGAATAGCGACGCCGTAATGTAAATCAGCAGGAGGGCCACGCCAATAAAGCCCAGTGAGATTTTGATAATCAGATCTGAGAGTGATTTAGCATCCTGAATAATGCTGTCATAAGGGAAGATGGACACGGTTTTCCATCCATTTTTGAGCGTGTTATAGACGGCGAAAGCCTTTACCCCTTTGTAAGTTGTGTCAAATCTGCCCGATGGCGATTCATCGAATTTCTGATCAAGCAATTCCGGCAGGCTCGTATTTAATAAGTGCTTGTCTGCTGCTGAGAGAATAAGCCCTTTGTCATTAATAATAAAAATATCTTTCCCGCCCGCTTCTTCCTCCATTAAAGAATAGATTACCGATTCGGAGATTCTGAAGACTAGAATACCGTAGGGATATTGATTGCGGTTATTGTTCAAAAATCTTGCTAAGGTAAACATGGCCGGACTATCTTCGGTTTGCGGTGAGGACAGATGAATGATATTCCCGTGTGACTGCTGAAGCTGCTTGAACAGCTCGGTCTTTTTAACCTCAGCTGTTACCGGCTTGATATAATAATCATCTTTGGGAAGTGATTCATTGTCCGAATAAATGAAAACGCTATCAAAATCAGGATAGGCAGTCATTATCGTGTCCATGCGGTTGCCTATATATTGATAGACATCCAGATAAGAAGGATCATCCTGGTATTCACTCGTGAGGTAGCTGGCAAGTCTGTTATCCAGGTAGATGGAAGCTGAAATATGTTCATAGCTGTCCAGCTTGTTTTCCAAATTTTTATTAATCTGAGCTGTTGAATTCATCATATTGCTGTAAATCTGATCCGTTAATTTTGATTTTGTTAATTCGTAGGAAAGGTAGGCGAAAAGCATCATCGGAACAATGGTCACTAGCACAAATACGCTGAACAGCTTGGAACGAAAGCTCAAATCAATAAAAGGCATATAAATATATTTCCTATATATATGGCGCATAGAAGAAGTCCCTTCTTTACTGTAAATTCGCTGTTTGCCATGTTCATCATAGCAGACTAAATATCGAAATCCAATGCTCGAATCTGCCGAAACTCCTTTAAAAAGCGCTATCATTCGGAGGATTGAAGTATAGAAAGCCACCTGTTGCGGACTTAAGATGAATAGGAGAGAAGTTGAATCGAGATGTGGCTCGACATGCTGCACTAAATAAAAAGGGAGGGTATTTGATGCATAAAGCAAGCGCTATCAAAACAGTCAGAGGCAATAATCTGTGGTACAGATTAAAAGAGCAGAAATGGTTATTTTTGCTGATGCTGCCTGCCTTAATTGCGACATTGCTATTTTCTTATGGTCCTATGTTTGGGATGTATATGGCGTTTACGAATTATCAGCCGGGCGGAGGAACGTTTTTTCAACAATTTTTCCATGCAGAGTTTGTAGGCTTCAAGTGGTTTGAGTATTTCTTTACTACCGGAGATTTCTACCGTGTAATGCGTAATACGCTCGCTACAAGCTTGCTGACCTTGTTATTCGGATTTCCAGCGCCGATCATACTCGCACTTGTACTGAATGAAGCTAGGCAGGGATTTTTCAAAAGATTTGTACAGACGGTTTCTTATCTGCCGCATTTTATCTCATGGGTTATCGCTGCAAACATCGTGATTACGCTGCTGGCTTCCGATGGGATGTTTAACAATTTACTGGTGACGTTGGGCATTGTTCAGGAACCGGTTGCTTTTCTACAAAATGGACCACTATTCTGGTGGATTATCGCTTTGTCTAACATGTGGAAGGAAATGGGCTTCAGCGCCATTATGTATCTTGCTGCAATTTCCGCTATTAATCCAGAGCTCTACGAAGCAGCAAGAGTGGATGGAGCCAGTCGCTTCCGGCAAATGTGGCATATTACGTTGCCAGCCTTGCGTCCAACCATTGTTATTTTAGGGATTCTAGCCGTCGGAGGCATTTTGAATGCGGGCTTTGAACAACAATACCTGCTGCAAAACAATACCGTGCTTGAGTATTCAGAGGTTATCGATATTTATGCATATAAATACGGGCTACAAAACAGCATGTTCTCCTACGGGGCGGCCGTTGGGGTATTTAAATCCGTGATTGCCTTTATACTTGTTGTAATTGTGAATCGTATTTCTAGAAAAGTGAACGACCAAGCGTTGTTCTAAACACGAAAAAGAGAGGAGCGCTTGTGATGATTTCGAATAGATACGGGGATCATATTTTTAAATTTATAGTTTATTTCATTCTTATACTTGTGTTGTTAGTTACCTTTCTGCCTTTTTGGAATATTCTCGTTCTTTCATTAAATGCTGCTGAGGATACCGTACGTGGTGGCGTCTATTTATGGCCCAGAGTCCTCACCTTTGATAGCTACAGTCAAATCTTAAAAGATAGCGAGATTTTGAATGGCTTATGGGTTACTGTCAAACGTACCGTAATTGGAGCGCCGCTATCTGTCCTTGTCATTACGATGCTTGCTTATCCGCTAAGCCGCCGGAATTTGATGGGACGTAAAGGATGGAATCTATATTTTGTCTTCACGATGTATTTTGGAGGCGGACTGATTCCTTATTACATGGTGCTTAAAGCGCTGAATATGATTGACACGTTTTCCGTATTTATTTTGCCAGGGTTGATGAATGTCTTCTATATGATTATTGTCCGTACCTTTATGGAGGGGCTGCCTGGTGAGATCGAGGAGTCGGCGAAGGTAGACGGGGCGAATGACCTGACGATTTTCTTCCGGATTGTTCTACCTTTGACCACACCCGTGCTTGCGACTGTAGGACTTTTTCAGGCAATCTCACATTGGAATTCGTGGTTTGACTCCTATGCGTTTACCTATAGTTCTGACTTAAAGACCTTGCAAGCCGTACTCGTGAAAATATTAAGTCAATTCCAAACCGGAGGCATGGTATCGCAATCGCAAATGCTAGCTAACTCGGCTAAGCGGAATGCGGTTTCAAGTGATACTATCCGGATGGCAGCGACGATGGTGGCAACATTGCCTATCGTACTGGTATACCCATTCCTGCAAAAGTACTTTGTTAAGGGTATGACTTTGGGAGCGGTTAAGAGTTAATATGATTAAATAAACCGAACGTCAGCTGGAGAAATCTTGTCCGGCTGGCGGCCCTGAAGGGGGGTGAGCGGACAGACTTGCTTGGTTGCTTGATAGACTTATGAAGTAACTTACTTAATGGGAGGAATTAGGGTGTCTATGATAAAGAAAAACAAATGGTTGAACGTGAGTATTACTGCCGCATTAGCCGTTGGTGTATTAGCGGGTTGTGCTTCAAATGATGGAAAAAACAATACAAACCAAACGGCCGGAGACGATAAAAAACAAGAGCCGATTACATTGACCTGGTTTGATTCAAATACCAAGGGTGAGCCTTTCACTGATGCTATTGCGCAGGAAATCACCAAAAAAACGGGCATTTCGATCTCAATCCAGCAGCCAACGGGTAATCCTACGGAAAAGCTGAGCTTGATGCTAGCCAGCGGTGACTATCCAGATGTAGTTGTAATGAGCCGGGGTGATGCTTCTCTCGATAAATACATTACAAGTGGCGCATTTATAGCACTCGATGAGTTAATTGAGAAAAGTGGACCAGACATTAAAGAAATGTACGGCGACACATTGATCAAAACACGTTATAAAGATGGAAAAAACTATTACCTAGCTAACTGGTATGGCCTGGATAGTGATCCTGTCTTCGGTATGCTGATGAGAAAAAATCTGGTTGCTGACCTGGCTCCAGATAAGGCAGATGGCTCCACCCCACTCACAACGGATGAGTTTGAAGCACTTTTAAAGAATTTTAAAGAGAAAAACAAGACAATTGATGGAAAAGAAACTGTTCCAATGACGATGAACGGTGAAAATATGGGCGCCAACCTGGGTACATTTAAAGGGATGTGGGGTCTGAGAACCTACTACGATAATAATGGAACATTACAATATGATGTTAAGGATCCAAAGTATCGCGAGATGCTGCTTTATGTGAACAGTCTGTATAGAGAAGGTCTAATCGAAAAAGAATTTGCCATCAGCAAAACACAAACCTGGATTCAAAAGCTGGCTACCGGCGCAGTGTTCTCCACACCAGGCGCATACTGGGACCCAGGTAACGCAAATGGGACTCTGAAGAAGGATGGCGGAGATGATAATCAGTTCTTCCCGTACAAGGTTGTAGCACCAGGCACAGAGACCTCCCAAACAACATTCGGACCAAGAAGCTCACTTGGATGGGATGCTATTGCCATTACGAAAAATAACAAACACCCTGAAGAAACTATCAAGCTGTTCAACTACCTAGCGAGTGACGAAGGACAACATTTGCTGCTATGGGGTAAGGAAGGCGAGCAGTACACCATGGTGGATGGAAAGAGACAACCAGACCCTGCATTCCTGCAAAGCTTCAAGGATAACTGGGACGATGCTGTGAAGAAGAGTGGTGTTCGTAAATGGTTGTGGTTTGTTAAAAATGGTCTGGATGCCAATGAACAGCCATACGATATGGCCGTTAAATACCAACGTAGTGAAATTGACGAAATGGCCATTAAGAGCCTTGGAGATTCCGTATGGGATACAGCAGAATTTGATAACTTAGGTCCTGACGGCGGAACGCCTGAAGCGCTGACCGCGCAAAAAGTAAAAGATATTATGGACCAAAGCATTACGAGAGTAATCATCGCTCCTTCTGAAGCCGAAGCCAATTCTACATTCGACAAGATGCTTGCGGATATGAAAAAAGCTGGGGATGAAAAAGTAGAAGAAATCTTCAATCAGAAGTATAGCGAACGTATGGAATTGTGGAACTCAAAATAATATATTTATCTATGTAAAAGCTTCCTCTCTGCATTTCAGCAGAGAGAAGCTTTTTTTGTTGTATAAAAAAACTAAACCAGCCGATTAACATGTGCATTCCTGCGGAAATCAAGCGGGGCTTGATGATAGAATTTTTTGAATTGATGATAGAAATGACTGACATTCTCGAAGCCGGATTCCAAAGCGATATCGACCACACGCAGCTCGGTAGTGAGCAGTAGGTTGCGGGCTACATTGAGCTTTAGCTGGTTGATATATTCCGTAGGTGTCTGGTTCAAGTATTGCCGGAAGGCACGGTTCACATGGCCGGCGCTTCTCCCTGACAGCTCGTACAAGGCATGAAGTCCACGGTGCAAATTATCCTTTAAATGCATTTTGGTTATGGCATGCTCTAGCCAGAGCGGGAATTCTGGTTGAGCGACTGTCTCTGCGGAGAAAAAATGCTGGGTGAGTGTATCGACGAGCAGGCCTTTTAGAAAAATCCGGGACTTAACCTTGTCTAGGGTTGATAGGATGCGAATGCGTTCCATAGAACGGATGAAACTAGCCATTTCCAGCTGAGATAACATGGCGATTCGGGGGAGAGGCGTGTTCAGCAATCCGTGCAAAAACTCCTCTTCATTCAGATAAGTTAAAGCATCTTCAATGAGGCTTTTGCGGCAGGGAATGTTCAGGAAACGGCAATCGCTATCACCATCTGCTTCATATCTGTGGGTATCACTGGGCCGAATAAAGACAAGGCAGCCCGTCTGAAGCAGCTGCGCTGTCCCGTTAACAATATGCTGACATCTGCCTTCTGTGAGAATGAAAAATTCATAGAAATCATGCGTATGCTCTGGAGATACCTGACTTAAGGACTCCACCCAGAAAGGGTCTGCTAGTAGTTCAGGATTCATATGGCTTGCCTCGGTGTATTTGAGCATGTTCGTCCTCCAGGGTATTAGTGATGTTAAAATAGCACATGATTCTCGAGAACACAACACAAGAAATATAAAGATATTATTGATAGACTTGATCTTTAAGAAGGCAAAATAGCACATTTTGGAGGCGGGAGAAAATGCATCTTGTAGATCTAAATGGAAAATGGAAAATGAGACGTCTGCATGAGCCGAGCTGGCTGGAGGCTAGTGTGCCAGGTTCTGTCTATCACGATTTATTGAATGCCGGAGAAATGCCGGATCCGTTCTATCGTGAGCAGGAATATGAGGTTCTGGAATTATCCAATGACGATTACGAATATCAGCGTTGCTTTCAAGTGGAAGCTGAAGTGTTACAGCATGAGCGCGTATTTCTGCTGTGTGAGGGGTTGGATACGTTATGCGAGCTTTTTGTGAATGGAAATAACATTCTGAACAGTGATAATATGCACCGGACGTATGAAGTGGACATTAAGTCAGTGTTGAAGCAAGGCGATAACACCATTCACGCGATTTTCCGTTCCCCAGTGGAATTTGCTCTGCGGAAGCAAGCGGAGCTGCCGCTTAGCAGTTGTGCTGATGCAGTGGAGGGAATATCCCATCTGCGCAAAGCACATTCCATGTTCGGCTGGGACTGGGGTCCGAAGCTGCCCGATCTTGGAATCTGGAGAAGTCTCTCCATTCAGGGGTATGACAGTGCCCGTGTTGACGATGTTTATATTACACAATTTCACGAGCCGGATAAGGTTACTCTGGATGTTCGGGTAAGAACAGAGAGCTGGCAGGAGGTTGAACGGGAAATCGTAGTCAGCGTTCACACTCCAGCAGGTGTGGCCGTTGAACGTCGTGTGTTCGAAACTGCCGGAGAAGATCATCATATTACACTGGAAATTATCGAGCCAGAGCTGTGGTGGCCGAATAATCTGGGTGCACAACCCCTGTATAACGTCGAGGTTGTGCTGTTACAGAAGGGACAGGAGCTGGATCGTCGAGAACTGCGGATTGGATTAAGAACGATTTCTGTGAAGCAGGAAGAAGACCAGTGGGGACAATCATTCGCTTTTGAAGTCAACGGCGTGCTTATCTTTTCTACAGGTGCTGATTATATTCTGGAAGATAATCTTCTGCCTCGCGTGACTATGGAACGCACGGATCGCCTGCTCCAAAGCTGCGTGGCTGCTAACTTTAATACTATTCGCGTATGGGGTGGCGGTTATTATCCTGACGATTATTTTTATGATCTATGCGATGAATATGGGCTTATTGTCTGGCAGGATCATCTGTATGCCTGTGGAATCTATGCTCTGACAGAATCTTTTGAGGACAATATCACACATGAGACGATCGACAACATGAAGCGCCTGCGCCATCACGCATCGTTAGGCTTGTGGTGTGGCAACAACGAACAGGAGATGGCTTGGGTCGATTGGGATTGGGAGAATCATTATTCGCTCCAGCTAAAGGCCGACTATATCAAGCAATATGAAGTGCTTCTGCCGGCTATCGCTAAGGAAGTTGATCCCAATACCTTTTACTGGCGTGCCTCTCCTTCCTCTAAAGGAAGCTTTGATAAGCCGAATGACGAGAACTATGGAGACATGCATTACTGGGGAGTTTGGCATGGCAAGGAGCCTTTTACCGATTACCGGAAGCTCTATCCGCGTTATATGTCTGAGTTTGGCCTGCAATCCTTCCCAAGCTTGAAGACGATTGAATCCTTTACGCTGCCGGAGGATCGCAATATTTTCTCCTATGTCATGGAGTCCCACCAAAAGAACAATACCGGAAATGAGAAAATTCTCTATTATATCGGCGAGACCTACAAATATCCGAAGGATTTTGAATCTATTCTCTATGCGTCCCAGCTTATCCAAGCCGAAGGCATGCGCTGTGGCGTAGAGCATTGGCGTAGACATAGAGGGCGCTGCATGGGCGCATTGTATTGGCAGTTGAACGATTGTTGGCCGGTTGCCTCTTGGTCTAGCATCGATTATTATGGCCGGTGGAAAGCAATGCATTATACGGCTAGACGTTTTTTTGCTCCAGTTCTTGCTTCTGCACATGACGAAGGAACCGTAGTTTGTCTGCATGTCTCTAATGAGAGCCGAGAGAAAGTGAGCGGTGAATTAAGATGGAGACTGCTTACTCCGACATCAGAGGTTCTAATGGAAGGTGCGAAGTCGGTGAAGATTGAGGCTTTAAGCAGTGCCGAGTTCGATCGGCTTGATTTTGGTCATGTCTTGGATACAAAAGAGAAGAAACGTGAAGCCTATCTGGAATATGTATTTGAGGTAGAGGGGGAGACGATAAGCGGGGGAACCGTCTTGTTCGTTAAGCCGAAACACTTCAGCTTTGTTGATCCTGAGCTTGAAGCCGTAGTCACAGAGGAAGCAGAACAATTCGTTATTACTGTGAAGTCAAAAGCATATGCCCGTTTCGTTGGACTTGATTTCAAGGAAAGAGATGCGATCTTCAGTGATAACTATTTCGACCTGTCAGCTGGCATTTCAAGAATCGTTACGGTTGCCAAAAAAGATCTCGACAAACCAGCTACAGCTGAGGAACTGCGTGCCCAGCTTACTGTACGTTCCGTCTTTGATATTTAAGCAAAAGGTTATTTTCCTACTATATCCTAGGCTACCAATCTCCAAATGACAGTTTGATGATATATATTCTAGTGGTTTAGATCCTGTGTATAGATAGATCAATATTTTACTATAATAGGTATAGATATTAAGATTGTATACCCTTCCATTTCACTCTAAAATAGACTTCGAAGAAGCATTAACTACAAACAATAAACGTTCTATTGAGCTACCTTAAGGAGAGTGCAAACATATTATGGGTATTTATTATGACGACAACCGCAAGGTGTTTCATTTACAGTCAGAGAAATCCAGCTATATTATTGAAATGATCAAAGGTGTTATTCCAGCGCATGTCTACTGGGGCCCAAAATTGGCAGGGAGAGAATTTCAACACCCGTTGAATTTGGTGGAACGTTGCTCTTTTAGTCCAACTTATTTGCAGGAGGATAAAAATATCTCCCTCGACACCTTGCCAAGCGAATTCCCTTCCTATGGAAACGGGGATTTCCGCGAACCGGCACTGGAGGTTCACCTAGTAGATGGCACGACCGTAACGGATTTCCGTTATAAGAGCTACACCATTAATAAAGGAAAACCTGCACTCAAAGGTCTGCCTGCTACTTATGTTGAAAGTGATGAAGAAGCAGAGACCTTGGAAATTATACTGCAAGATGATAAAACAGGATTGATCGCTGCCTTGAGCTATACTGTATTTAACGATCAGGATGTTATAACACGTTCCGTGCGGATTGAGAATCTGGGTAAGGACAATCTGGTTTTGAAAAGAGTATTAAGCGCGAATGTTGACTTCCATGATTCTGACTATGACATGCTGCAATTATCCGGTACTTGGACTAGAGAACGCCATATTCACAAAAGACCCCTCGTTCCTGGCATCCAACGGATTGACAGCAAACGCGGCTCCAGCAGCCATCAGCAGAATCCTTTTATGGCCTTGCTTGCAAAAGATGCGACAGAGGACCATGGCGAAGTTTATGGATTCAGCCTTGTGTATAGCGGGAGTTTCCTCGCCCAAGCAGAAGTGGATCAATACGGAATTTCCAGAGTAGGGATCGGTATTCAACCTTTTAACTTTCAGTGGTTGCTTGAACCGGGCGAATCCTTTCAGGCACCTGAAGCAGTATTAGTAAGATCCAGTGAAGGGCTTGGCGGTTTATCGAGAACCTATCACCGTCTGTATCGGACCCGGTTATGCAGAGGTGAATTCCGCGATAGCAAGCGTCCTATTCTGATCAACAACTGGGAAGCGACTTATTTTAATTTTAACGCGGATAAAATCAAAGAAATTGCTAAAGCAGGCAAAGAGCTAGGCCTGGAGCTGTTCGTGCTGGATGACGGCTGGTTCGGCAAACGTGATAACGACGACAGCTCCCTGGGAGATTGGGTAGAGGATCGTCGCAAGCTGCCTGAAGGTCTTGGAAAGCTAGGCGAAGATATCACGGCAATGGGCATGGAATTCGGATTATGGTTCGAGCCAGAAATGGTATCGCCTGAAAGTGATCTTTACCGTGAACATCCAGACTGGTGTCTCCATGTACCTGGGCATAAAAGTTCATTAGCCCGCCAGCAGCTAGTGCTGGATTTATCCCGTAAGGATGTATGTGATTATATCGTCGAGTCAGTTAGCTCGGTATTATCATCCGCTCCGATTACTTATGTGAAATGGGATATGAACCGGAATATGACGGAGATTGGATCAGCGCTTCTTCCAGCCGAACGTCAACGTGAAACGGCACACCGTTATATCCTTGGACTTTATGATGTGCTGGAACGTATCGTTTCCCGTTTCCCTCATATTTTGTTCGAAAGCTGCTCCGGCGGGGGCGGACGATTTGACCCGGGAATGCTGTATTATATGCCACAGACCTGGACTAGCGATGATACGGATGCAGTGGAAAGATTGAAGATCCAATACGGAACAAGTATGGTGTATCCTGCGAGTTCAATGGGTGCCCATGTGTCGGCTGTTCCTAACCATCAGGTACATCGTATTACACCTTTGGAGACACGTGGTCATGTCGCGATGTCGGGTAATTTCGGCTACGAGCTGGATTTGACCAAGCTTACTGAAGCTGAGCGCGAGGATATCCGCAAGCAGGTTTCGGAGTACAAGGAACTGAGAATGCTGATTCAGTACGGTGATTTCTATCGACTGCTTAGTCCTTTTGAAGGAAACGAGACGGCATGGATGTTTGTTTCCGCTGATAAAAAAGAAGCCTTCGCCACCTACTTCCAAGTTTTGGCCGGGCCTAATCCACCGTTGCGCAGATTGCGTCTGAAAGGACTCGACCCTGCGAAATCGTATAAGCTTGAGTTTAACGGCGGAGTATACAGAGGGGATGAGCTGATGCACTTCGGACTCACGCTTCCACAGCTCGAGGGCGATTTCAGAAGCTTACTTTTCGTGCTTAGAGAAGTTTAATCAAAAAAGGAGGGTGCCCCAAAAGCCATTGGCTGCTGAGCACCTTCCTTTTTTTTCTCCTTTTTTGAGTTCTTTTGTGACTAGCTGCGCGCCCGAAGCTGTTATTGGATGGGGTGTTTAGCAGAATGTTTACCTAGCCTTAGCCGGGGATAGCGGGCTCGAATAAGGGTGTTTAGCAAGATGCTTTGCTAGCCAGGTGCTGCCGTACGCGAATTAGTGCACCTTGTAAGTAGCTTGACGCCACTGGAATTGAGTGTTTATAACTCGAAGTCGGCGGGCTCAAATTGGTGCACCATGTAAGTTGCTTCCCCAGCCAACACGGTGCTATCGGACTCAAATGCCGCTATCCGCTCGCTTTTCAAACATTTAGTGTTTTATCGGACCGCATAGTCGCTATTGACTCTAAAAAGTACCTAATATGCACCTCTTTCGGAGGAATAGCTGCACTGGAGTCCGAAACTGTGCTCAAAAGGCGGAAAATTGGCAAATAGCGTCATCTGAGTCCGAAAGCGGCGGGGGAAGGGGGACTCGGTGCTTTCGGACGCGAATTAGGGTGTTTAGCAGGATGTTTACCTAGGCGGGGGCTGCCGTACGCGAATTAGGGTGTTTAGCAAGTTTCTTCCCTAGCCGTGGGCTAGCGTACGCGAATTGGTGCGCCTTGCAAGTTGCTTACCCAGCCAACACAGTGCTATCGGACTCAGATGCCGCTAACCGCAGTCTTTTCACACATTTGGAGTTTTATCGGACCGCATAGTCGCTATTGGCTCGAAAAGTACCTAATATGCACCTCTTTCGAAGGAATAGCTGCACTGGAGTCCGAAACTGTACTCAAAAGACGAAAAATTGGCAAATAGCTTCATCTGGGTCCGAAAGCGGGGGAGGGTGCTTGTGAGTTGGCACCACCAGATCTGAATGGTTACTACTTGCATCCACCGGCCCCGAATTCGCCTGCCACGCCTGCCACTCAGCTCTATCGAAGCCGAATAGACATGCCTAGCAACATCAATTTTCAAAAAACACATGTTTGGACAGGAACTCTAGGTCCTGCTCGCGGTAAGTGGAGGGGCTAACTCCAAAGTAGGAACGAAAAACTTTGCCGAAATAGCTGGCATTGTCAAACCCGGTGTCCACAGCGATCTGGTAGATCGTCTGATCTGTTGTTTTCAGCATAGATGCTGCCAGCTCGATCCGTCTCCTTCTTAAATACTCAAAAGGCGAGAGATTGATGTTTTTTTGAAATAGCCTGCAAAGATGATGTTTAGAAATTCCAACATGTGCGGCGACATCGTCTAAGCTAAGGTTATTATTGTGCAGATCATTTTTCATGAATTGTATAGCGGCATGGAGTTTGTCATTTTTTATATAGGTGGTTAACAAACTTGGTTTCTTGAGGTATTTCTCCATGGACAATATCCACTGAAAGGCTTTCCCCGTTAGAAAATGCAAATCTCTTTCTTCATCAACCTGGATGTCCTTGAACATACTCCACAATAAATCCATCGGAACCGATTCCTGAGGGAGTTCTATAATAGGACCGCCATGTGCGATCAGTTGGTTCCAGAGTGAAATAGCTAGAGGTCCTCGTACATTCAGCCAAATGAATTCCCAGGGCTCTGTACCTTCCTCCGGATAATAATATCTGTGTATACTGGGGACAGTCACTAGGAAAGCTTTGCCCTTCGTTAATGGGTGAACAACCCCGTCTATTTCAATTCTACCCTCTCCAGATAAGGTGTACTGAAAAATAACACAACTTCTCTCCGTCCGGTTCTGGCCGTTGAATGAATATGCCGGAGTTTCGGCTTGTTCCCAGCCAATAGAATCAAACAGAAGCATAGAAGCTTGTTCTTCCGAGCGAATGGTGTAGGAGGAGCGCAACATTAGCAGGTTTCCTTTCCATGGTTCGTTACTTCATTCAAAGTGTAAACTTTTTTGTTGATCTGTTCAATTTTTGTTTCATTTAATCTGCTGTCTTCGATATTGATAAGGCGTAATGCCATACTGATCTTTGAACAGCTTAATGAAATATTGTGGCTTTTTGTAGCCGACTAGATGTGAAATATCGAGCACATGTAAGTTGGAATCGATCAATAACTTGGAGGCCTTTTCCAAGCGTTTAGAAGAAATGTAGCTCGATAAATTTTCACCCGTCTCCTGCTTATAAAATTTGGACAGGTAAACAGGATGTAGGTGAACAATTTTCCCTAAGTCCTCCAGGCTCAAGCAATCACTAATATGATTGGAGATATAGGCTTGAATGGTATGAACAATGTTTTGATTGGAAAATTTAGCGCTTCTATCTAATTGGGTGAGACTCTGCAAGATGGATTGAAGAGCCGTATCTGGTTCTGATAATTGATTGAAAATCCAGTCTGCGACCTCACCTGATTGGATTTTATCGGTTGTGGAATACAGCAAATTAATGAATTCGAGCAGGTAGAGGAGCTTTTGTTTTTTGACAGTGAGCTTGGCAAAGTTTTTTAAAATGTTTTTTCTGGTTTGTTCCCATTCTCCAAGCTCTAATTTAGGGAGAGCACTAGAGGCACTCAGCATAGTAAAGTCACTGGCCCCAATATTTTCATTAAAAAAGAAATGATAAAAAATATGCCGAACAGCATGCTTTTGAGAAAATTCAAACGGCTCGGAAAAAGAAATGGAATCGACGCTGCTTGCCACAGTTTCGGTATTGGATTCTGGAATAATTCCAGTAATGGCTGATGGAGTGATCCAAATAAAGTCCCGTCCACCATTATGATCTTTTAACATCATTTCATCTTTCCCTCTAGGCCCTGAGACGTGAAAAAAGCAAAAGTGCTCATTCCGTAAAGCAGTATCGAGTGTGCTGTGATCATAACGTAGTGGGGAAGGTCCGCTAATAACAGAAAGCAAGTAACCTAGCCCATCTATCTTTTTCTCTGCCACTGGGGTTTTTGGGGGTTTCTCAGCGATACTCTTAATAACTTGACTCATGGCTTTTTCCATATCCTCTTTATCAACCGGCTTGAGTAAATAATCGAGTGCACCCAAACGAATGGCTTGTTGTGCATAATCAAATTGAGAATAACCGGAAAGGAAAATTACCTTGGTATTGAGCTTTTTCTCATGAACATGATGCAGTAAATCAATGCCGGATACCTCGGGCATACGAATATCTGTAATAAGGATATCTATATGATTCTGATTCAATAGCTCCTTGGCTTCAATCGAATTTGTTGTCGTCTCAATATGCTCAATTCCAAATTTGCTCCAATCCAGCAGGTGTTTTAAATATTCAACGATGTAATGTCCGTCATCAACTATCAATAATCGCATATTGTCCTCCTTCATCCAGCGAGAAATCTATGAATGCCAGCACGGATAAACCACCCCAGTCATTGATGAAGAACCGCAGTCCGCTTAATTCACCATACGCATTTTTGAGGCGATGATGAATGTTCCAAAGACCAATTCCTCTTGATCCTTCAGGTGGGGATTCATTCTCAAGTCTGGCCATTAGCTGGTGTATTTCCTCAGCAGTAAGCCCCTTACCGTCATCGGCAACAATAATTAATGCTCCAGTATCAAGTTCTTTTACATCTATAGTAACGCGATGAGCCCCTTGCTGTTCTTCAATCCCATGCTGAATTGCGTTCTCGACCATAGGCTGGATAATCAGTGGCATAATCAGATGCTCTCCCAGTTCAGGAGGCAGGTTGATTTCATAATTTATTTTTTTGGAAAGTGACATGATGGATAAAAAATGATCGGCAAGCTGCAATTCAGAAGCCAACGTAACATTATCTGAATTCATTTTTGTTAAATAACGATAGTACTCTGCTAAATGCTTGCTCATCTGCATTACGGCTTCCGGTGAAGTTTTTGCCACTGCCATAATAAAAAACAGATTATTGTAAAGAAAATGTGGATTGATCTGAGCCTGTAGCTGTTTCACTTCGGCGTTTCTGCGCAGCTCGGTTTCTATTTTTAATGAAGCGAATAAAGCCTGTATTTTGGCGACCATGTGGTTAAAGCTTTTAAATAGACTATAAAATTGATTGTCCGGGTTCTCACTAATTCTGGTGCTGTAATTCCCTTGTTCCACTTGGTAGAATTTCTTGTCGAGCAGATATACATTGCGATAATAGTTTCGATAGAACATAAAAATCACGATAAGACCAATGATCAAGATCATTAAGATGCTGACAAAAAACACCTGTTTATTCCGGTTAAGCGGATTCAAAAAATCACTCATTCGCGTATAGGTAACAAGATACGTATCAATCGGCTCAATATACTTTGATAAAACATAATAATCGTCATCGTTGATATGATAGTCAAACTTTAAAATTTCATGTGCATTGGGTGTTATCGTCTCCTTGGCTTTTTCCTCGATTCGAATATCCACCGCTTTATTGCTAATCATTAAACTCTTGTTCACAAGTAAAAAGGCATTGGAGCTCTCGCCGCCACTCACTGCTTTTTCTAAAAGACTTGTTAAATACTCCTTTTTCAGCTTAACGCCCACGATGTACTGAATATTGGCAGGATTTTTAGGTTCATGAATATAAGGATAGATTGAAAAATAATACAAATTGTTATTAACAATCTGCCAGCCTCGCTGCGTGACTTTCTGAAAGGGCTGTTTGGCAAGCGAATCATGACCCGTAAAAATAAAAGTGCCGTCCGATTTCCAGTAGATACCGATAGATTCAATCGCCTGACTGGAGAGAAGTGGTGCTGATATGCGGTCATAGATATCGTTTTTTTTCATCTGGGCATCGTAATTGTTCATCTCTTGTATTTTGCTTTGATAGAAACGTACGGAGGTGTCGGCTGTATATTGGATGCCATACAAACTTGCCTCAGAGATGATGCCATCCAGAATGCTTTCCGTATAGGCTAGCTGATTTTTGGAGGAGTTAACCAAGCTCTCTTGAATGGTTTTGGAACCTAGGGAGTTCATTACGAAAAACAAACTTAAGGTAAGTAAAAGGAAAAAAACGAAAAAATATATGAATCGTTTCATATTTACTTTTTTAATCATAAGCATTACTCCTGTCGCTAGGACTCGTGTGAATTCATCATAAGCCATATATTCCAAAAGAAAAAGAGAAGAGCTCTCGCAAAATGAAAGCGTTTATAAAGATGTTTAGCGAGTGGTTATGATATTTAATTTGAGACATTTTCGAATGAAAGCGCTTTTGTTAACATTAAACCAGAAAGAAATTAGCAGCCAAGAATGTAAAAGGGGGTAAGCACAATAGCACAGATAATGAATACCCAGCTCAAATGGAGTGAGAAAGCCAACGTTAAAAAAAGCAGAAAGAATCCTTGGAAAAAGGAAATCAAAAAAAATTGGCCATTGTATGTTTTATGTATCCCAGCTTTGGTATTCGTTCTAATTTTTGCCTACGGTCCTATGGTCGGATTAGTGATGGCCTTTCAGGATTACAAGCCCTGGCTTGGAATTACAGGTTCAACTTGGATTGGTTGGGATAACTTCGCAAGAATCTTCCAATATAAAGAGGCAACACAATCCATTATCAACACCCTCATTATTGCTGTAATCAAAATTATAGTCGGAATTATTGTTCCTATCTTTATGGCGATTCTGCTAAGCGAGATTAGAAACATGGGGATTAAAAAGAGTATTCAAACCTTGGTCTATTTACCGCATTTCCTCTCTTGGGTAACCGTTGCCGGAATCATGATTGATATCTTAGGTCTGGATGGGGGCATAAATCATTTTCTTACGAATTTCCTCGGACTGAAACCGATTTTCTTTCTGGGCGATCCTACGCTGTTCAGACCGACGATCATCATCAGTGATTTATGGAAAAACTTCGGATTTGGCATGATTGTCTACTTAGCGGTGATTACAGGGATCGATCCTTCTTATTATGAGGCAGCTGAGATCGACGGCGCGTCACGCCGCCAACAAATAAGACATGTTACCTTACCGAGTATGATGCCGATGATCATCGTAATTGCAACGTTAAGCCTTGGAAATATCCTGGATGCAGGATTTGATCAAATCTTTAACTTATACAATCCACTCGTATATAGTACGGGGGATATCATCGATACTTATGTTTACCGGTCATCCTTATTGAATGGCCAATACGGTTTTGGTACTGCTGTTGGATTATTTAAATCCGGCATCAGCTTCATATTAATCGTAATTTCCTATCGAATTGCTTACAAGGTAGCTAACTATAAAATATTTTAAGCCGAAGTTGTTAAGCTTACAAAACTGTTAGGAGGAATGGGAGTGTATTATAAATCCAAGGGATATAGGATATTTTCGATTTTCAATCATATCCTCCTGATTCTAGTAGCCTTATCGTGTTTATTGCCTATGCTTCATTTGCTAGCACAATCATTTAGTAGTAAGACAGCGGTAAATGGGAATTTGGTATCCTTTTGGCCGGTGGACTTTAATATCGAAGCCTATGTGAAAACTTTTAAAAACACGAATTTTACAGGCTCCATGAGAATCTCAGTGGTCCGGACGGTACTGGGGACGTTAATCAGCATGTTCATTATTACAACGGCGGGGTATGCCTTGTCCAAAGATTTCCGTGGGCGTAATGCTTTAATGTGGATTTTTATATTCACGATGTTGTTTTCCGGTGGATTGATTCCTTCTTATATATTGGTTACGAAACTTGGGCTCAAGGACACGATCTGGTCGCTCGTGCTTCCCGGTGCCTTCGGAGCTTATAATTTGATTCTGATTATGAATTTCTTTAAAACAATCCCTAAGGCGCTTGAAGAGGCGGCATTTATCGATGGGGCTTCGTTCTTCGTCATTTTCCGGAAAATCTATCTTCCGCTTTCCCTTCCCGGTCTGGCAACCGTTGGATTGTTTATCATGGTGGGGAGCTGGAACGCATGGTTTGATGGGATTTTGTATATGTCGAATACAACGGACTATCCGTTAGCTTCATTCTTACAGACTGTAGTGGTGCAAGGTTCAGCGCAGAGTATGGCACTTAGTCAATCAGAAGCAGCCGCGTTGTCAGAACAGAGTATCAAAGCTGCGCAAATTTTTATTAGCACACTGCCCATTATCCTTGTGTACCCTTTTCTACAGAAGTATTTTGTCAAAGGCATCGTTCTGGGTGCTGTAAAAGAATAACGTGACCAACACATAAAACTTTAATTCAAAGGAGCTTATTGATGAAAAAAACAGGGGCCTTAATAACGACTACTGTATTGATGGCAGGATTGCTAGCGGGCTGCGGCTCAAACGGTAAAGAATCTACTGCGGCAGAAGCGGTTCTCAAAGACGGCAAATACGTTCCTCCTATTACTATCAACATCGCCAAGCAACAAGATGAGAATGCCGGTAAATATATCAACGGGGAGAGCTTAAATGATAATGTGTTGACCCGCTGGGGTGTCGAGAATCTAGGGATTAACATCCAAACTACTCTTTTGGGCGGTGATGCCTCCCAATATAATACGAAACTTCGTTTAGCGCTCACTGGTTCCGAGAAGCTTCCGGATGTTTTGCCAGTGTATGACACCTCATTAGAAAATGATCTGATTCAATCTGGACTTGTAAAAGATATTGCGGAAGACATTAACAAATATATGCCTGAGCGTCTGAAAGAAATATATAAACAATATCCAACAACGTTCAACCCGGTTATCCAGGACGGCAAGGTTTATGGGATGGCGATCTCGCCCAATCTCACTGAAGGTGAAGTCATGCTTATCCGTCAAGATTGGTTAGATAAATTAAATTTAAAAGCGCCAACAAATATAGATGAATTTGAACAGGTAATCGCTGCTTTTACGAATGATGATCCGGATGGTAACGGAAAAAATGATACTTATGGATTTGATTTCTCGGGAAAAGATTCTTACAACACGGGCTGGGTAAGCGACTCTGTAATGATTTTTAGTGCTTATACAGGGAAGAGTCTCCCCGGCCAATGGTATAACGACAATGGAAAACTCACTTACGGTTCCGTCGCTGATGGGACAAAAGATGCGTTAGCTAAACTTCGCGATTGGTACTCCAAAGGGTATTTAAATAAGGAGTTGGCTACACAGGGTGCATGGGATGCACTGGCGGATTTCACTGAAGGTAAAGCAGGGATTATTATTGGCCGTCCTTGGCTGTACGGCAGTGTTAAAGATGTGGAAACTAACGTAAAAGGGGCTAAAATCAAAGCTTACCCAACAATTAACGGTGTAAGTGGGGATCGAACCTACCAATCCGGTCAACAGAACGATGGTGTCTTTATGTTTAATAAAGACTTTAACAATATGGAAGCTTTCTTCTTGTATTATGACAAGCTTTACGATGCAGCATTTGGTACCGGAGATTTCAAATATGGTTATGCTCAGGGATATGATTATGACATCGTTGGCGATGAAGTGGTATTCGATTCCAAGAAATTCAATACGCCTTTGGATGCCGCTCAAGGTGTAGGGAAAATGGCTTTTACCAAAAATACACCAAGTGTGGATGGCCCAGGTAAATCTTTTTATGATCTTTCCAAAGGTGCAAAAGCTGAGAATGGGGTCTTGATCAGATCGGCATCAAATGATGAAACAGCCAAAGAGGGATATGTGATTTCCTATGAGAATAGAGAGTCACTGCTTCCAAATGCATTTAACGGTCCACCTACCAAGACCATGCAGACAACTTGGGAGCAACTGAATACGATGGAAAAGGAAACCTTCACCAAAATTATTTACAGTAAAGAGCCGCTAACTGCGTACGATGACTTCGTGAAGCAATGGCATGACAAAGGCGGTACGAAAATTTCCGAAGAAATCAACGAATGGTATAACAATGCTAGCAAGGTGGATGTGATGTCTCAGATGGGATTGAAATAAGTTCGCAAGAACAGCAGGTTCAGTTAAGGTCATCCTTGGCCGGACCTGCTTTTTTGTCTAAAAATCTGATCCTCTGGAGGTTAATCATGGACGAAAATGCGAGTACAGTCACCCTACTAAATAGCGCTCCACTTCTGGATATGAGCGGAAATCCTGTACATGCACATGGTGGACATATGCTCTATACGGATGGATATTATTACTGGTTTGGTGAGAACCGGATGGATCGGCGGAGAGTGAGCTGCTACCGATCTGTGGATCTAGTGAATTGGGAATGGCGCAATGATGTGCTCACACTCGATTCACCGGTACAGCCGATTTATCATCGCACCACATTAGAGCTTGAACCCTTGGACAGGGAGGGGCGCCCAACGGGTGCGGTAATTGAGCGCCCAAAAGTACTCTACAACAAACTTACAGGGAGATTTGTTATGTGGATGCATTGGGAAAATGGACGCGACTACTCTGATGCGCGCTGCGCGATCGCTGATTGCGGGACGGTAGATGGGGATTATGTTTACCGGGGCAGCTTTAATCCGATAGGTAACATGTCTCGGGACTGCACCTTGTTCCAGGATGACGATGGGACGGCATATTTTATCTCCGCGGCAAGGGAAAATGCTGATCTTATTATGTATCGTCTGTCACCTGATTACCTCAGCATAGAAGAACAGGTCAAGACCTTGTGGCCCGGACAAGCGCGTGAAGCACCTGTATTAATGAAACGTCAGGGTGTATACTTCCTCATCTCGTCCGCCTGTACGGGCTGGTTGCCTAACCAAGGAACCTATGCCTGGTCCGAGGAATTATTTGGTCGTTGGTCACCCTTGCTGCCTTTGGGCGACATCACTACATACGACAGCCAGCCTGCTTTTATAGTTCCTATTGTAGGAACAGACAATGACCAGTGCTCTTACCTGTATGTTGGGGATCGCTGGGACCCTGCGGATTATTATGCCTCTTCCTATGTATTTCTGCCGCTCAGCTTTCCTTCTGACCGGGAAATGAAGCTTGACTGGGCAGAGCGAACGGTGATTGACCTAAGGAAGGGAATCGTAGCTGTGGAATGCGGCTCTGGTAGTGGTCTGTTCAGATTGAAAAGCTTAGGAATGGGGCTTTATCTGGCGGCGGGAAATCAATCCATTGAACATGAGGAGACCCTGAACGTCGAAGTCCGGACGCTTTCGTATGAAGATCAGCAGCAGAGATGGACGGTTGAATACGGGGAGAAGGGTAGGGTGAGAATTCGAAACAGTGAAAAGGCCTTATCTATTGGCCTGTTGAATTCCTTGCTGCTGGAGCCTATTCGTGACAACGAAGATCAGTTTATATGGTTGCTTACAGAGACAGAAGCAGGTTCACTGACTATTGGGAGCAATGACGGAAGAGTTCTTACCGTAGCAGGAGAACAGCGTGGGGGCTGGGGTTGTGTGTTTCTTGAATCCAAACGCTGCCATGATCCCCGTATAGGTGCAGACCCGCAGCTTTTTCAACTGATTTCAGTAAGGTAAACAGTTTAGAGAAAAGAGGTATACCGATGAGTTTATCTGTCTCCTTCCCTATGGAATGGTTTAAAAGTGACCCCCATACACAACTTACTGCGACTTCCTCTGAGACGTTTCAGTTCATCACTACACCAGAAGGTGGTGGATTTGAGCTTCAGTCAGGGCATCTGGAATCCGCCGCTTGGTGCGATTATGGTTTCGTTAATGCGGAGGTTTACCATGAAAGCCGTGACGTTCTGGTGCTGTTATTCAGTTTTTATGATCGGGATCATCGCGTCATTACTTATCATGTAGGAATTTTACCCGGTGTGCGCACGAAAATTTGTTTACCCTTGATTCATTTAAATGGTGAGAAGCTGTTCCTTCCCCGTTATCCGGGTGTGATGCAGACAGTACTGAGGGGAGATGCAGGCATCGATCGCAAACATATCACCCGATTCTCTATCGCTACTCTCCCTTCAACAACAAGTAGAGCTGTGCAAATTAGTGGCTTGGCTCTAAGTCTAACTGAGCCCGTCTTTGAGTATGAACAGCAACCATATATAGATGATCTGGGCCAATTAAAGGGAAGGGATTGGCCAGGGAAAACGGTTGATGCAGAAGCGATGACGGATCGGCTGCGCACAGAGCGGAAACTTGCGGAACATGCTGATCACAATGGAGGTGACCTCAGCAGGTACGGAGGTTGGAAGGCGCTGAGATTCGCGGCAACTGGATATTTCCGCACGGAGTTTGACGGCAGCCGCTGGTGGTTCGTTGATCCAGAGGGTTATGCCCTGTTCAGTACGGGGATGGACTGTGTGGGTCCAGCTTGTTCTATGCATGTAACTGGCATGGAACACTTGATACCCTCATTGCCGGAGCGGGAAGGAATCTATCAAGAAGCTTGGTCACAGGATGGTGAGGAATTCAGCTTCGAGATTGCTAATCTGATCACTGCTTTTGGGGCGGAGTGGCGCTCTAACTGGGTGGCTATGACGGATTTTCGCTTACAACAATGGGGATTCAACACCATCGGTAACTGGTCCAATGATAGATTTATCAACGAATCCCAGCTTCCGTATGTTTATCCTCTAGTGGACTTTCCTATGACGGAGCAAACTATTTTCCGGGATTTCCCGGATGTGTTTAGCCCGGAGTATGAGCGGAATGCCGGGAGCTTTGCGGAGCAGCTTCTTCCATTAAGGGAAGACCAGAGAATGGTCGGTTATTTCATGCGTAATGAGCCGCATTGGGCATTCGTGGATGGGTTGAATTTGACCGGGCAGATGCTGAAATCTCCGGTCCGTTATGCCAGTAAGAAGGAATTCATTCGCTGGCTTGCAGAAAAGTACAAAACAGTGGAACGATTAAACATGGCGTGGGATAGCGTTTTTGAAGAATTCGAGGATTTATACGATGTATCGAATGTGAATGTAACCGGGGATAATCTCACTTCTGCCCGAGAAGTGGATTATAACCAGTTTAACCGGATCATGATTCGACGGTATGTAGAAGTGCCAGCCCGTCTTTGCAAGCAGACGGATCCGAATCATCTGAATTTGGGAATGCGTTATGCCTGGGTTGGCAGTGATGAGGTGCTGGAGGGCTGCGAATGGTTTGATGTATTCTCTATGAACTGCTATCAGTTCAGTCCTGACAAGGACCAGATCGCCCAGATCAGCGGACGACTGAACAAACCAGTCATGATTGGGGAATATCATTTTGGTGCGGCTGAAGGCGGCATGTTGGCTTATGGGATCCGTGCGGTGGCAACCCAGAAGGAGCGCGGTGAGGCTTACCGTTATTATGTGGAGCAGGGGGCAGCCATCCCGCAGCTCATCGGAGTTCATTATTTTCAATGGAATGATCAGCCTGTGCTCGGACGTTATGACGGAGAAAACTATCAAATCGGTGTAGTGGATGTCTGCAACCGTCCATATGAACCTTTCGTGCAAGCAGCGAGAAAGGCCCATGACCAGATGTATCAGGTGCGGACGGGTATGACAGCGCCCTATAATATTGTGCCAATGGAGATTCCGAAAACGGGATTCTGATTGCAAATCTTTACAACAAAAAGGCCCCCAGCCAATGGGGGGCCTTTTTTGTCCTCTCCTCTGCAATGTAGCCTCTTTACAAGCCAAGGCCGGAGGAGGGGAGTGAATCATCACGGGAATAGCGCTTGCGGTATTCGCCCGGAGTTATTCCGGCACAACGTTTGAACATACGGATGAAGGAATTTACGTTCTGATAACCGACCTGAAGCGCGATATCCTGAATCCGCAGTTCCAGATTCATTAGCAGCTCTTTGGCCCGCTCAATCCGCAGATTGTTCAGATATTCACTGAAGTTGATGTTTGTTTTCTCTTTAAAAATGCTGGACAGGTAACCTGGAGTTAAATTTAACTTGTCTGCTACTAGGTTGAGGTTGATGTCCTCGCCGTAATGTTTGTCTAAGTAATCCAGCACAAAGCTGATAATGGGGTCGCGCGACTCCGAGCGGCTACTGATGACCACGAGCACAGGACGAACCAGATCACGCAGCCATTCCTTGTATTGATCCATTGAGTGGAAAGCGTTAAATGGCTCTAGTCGGGGTGGTAAGAGACGCTCCGCTTCCGCTTGGGACAGATTCAGCCTCGTCACCGTTTTGCTCGTCTGTTCCGCTGCTCCCAAGGCAAATGCCCGAAAATCCGCCGCCGCCGCGTCCTTGTGCTGCAGCTGCTCCAGCTGACGATCCAACCAAGCGAATACAGCCTCCTCATTGGCAGACTGCAGCAGATTGTGCAGCTCCTCTCCGTGTGTCACCTTTAAATGAAAGGATTTGGCGGATGAGGCTCTAGGTTCTACGATAATTTGTGTTTCCCCGTTCAATCTACGCTCATTTAACAACATCGATAGATTATTGTAGGCATCGGTAAATGAGGTTTCGCCTGAATATACCGGACTTACAGCAATAGTCAGATATAAGGATGTCTCCGAATCCAGCAGCTCCTTAAGGGTATCAAGAGCCTGCAGAAAACTGCTCTGCGGTCCGGGATTGAACAGGAGCAGCATGAGCTGATCATGTTCCGGCTGGAGTGCGACGCTTTCGCTTTCACCACCAGTGATCAAGTTTTGAACCAGCTTCCATAACATCAGTGTGTGTTTTTCCAATTCGTCCGGCAAGGTTTTGAAGCTGACCTTGAACAGAATGGAGGCATAGGGCTGTTCGGATTGCCTTACATCTTCAAGCTCCGCGAGGCTTTTACTCAGCGGGATATTTTTCACTTTATGAGTATAGGCATATTGGCGCACCAGTGAGTTCTTATGATCAAGATCGGTCTGGATGAAGCGGTTACTCTCCAAAATGGAGCTCAGGCGTTCGCCGATAATGGCGAATTCCTTCACACTGCTCAATTTTTCAGGCCGGCTGCCTGCCTTACGGTCCAAGGCGGCAATCAGGCGCTGGAGCGGTTGGTTAAGCCGGTGGCTGAAGATTAGGGATGAGAGAACACTGATCAGTACTGCGGCAGAGAGTAATACAGCCAGCAATAGCTGCATCCCCCGCATTTCCGCAGCAATAGCCGCCACCTGGGTCACTCGGATATAGGTGAATCCAGTCTGTTTACCTTTTTCATAGAAGTAATATTGGTCTCCGACCCGCTCATGGGCATTGCCACTTTCCGGAAGCTGGCTTGTTTGCAGTTTACCCTCTGATGTAGAGAACAATAGATTCTTCTGCGCATCCAGGATATAGAACGGGGTATTGCCGGCATCTCCGTAGGCGGCCTGCATCAGCTGCGGATTCAGCATGACAATGCCGTACACTTCCTCATAAGGAATCGCTTTGACCAGCACTGGCATTAACCTTCCGAGCGTACGGGTGGAATGTATGGTTTTCTCGGTAAAGGTTACGGCGGGCATGACTTTTAAAAATTGATTGTCCATCGTTTGCCGGCTCCAGTACTCCGGAGGGTATTCTGCACTGAAGTAGTATTTACCGAACATATCTGCGGCGCTGCTTAGGCCCTCCCTCTCCAGTACATAATTTTCCTTTTTAAAATAGAGAATGAAATTTTCGATATGCAGAAAAGGATTAGCATACAGCGTTGAGAGATCCGATATCACTTCTGCCGGGATATCATATCGACGGTTCTCTTTCAGGTGGCTTAGAATGCCCAGATTGGCAGTCCATGAATCGGATTGGGTGAGGGCAAGAATGATGTTCTGGGTCAACCGGAAATGATTTTCGTAGCCTTCGACCGTTTGTGCGAGGCCAAGCTCATTTTGCCGGATCATCTCCTTATAGATTTTGCCGCTTAAATACAGATGGGAGAACAGATTAAATGATGCCAAAATCAAGATGACACTGAGGAAGCTTAGCATCAGCTTAACGAACAGGGCATTCAGCGCAAATTTGCCTGTAACGGATCCCTTCATATGTATCCCCCTTTGGATGCACCCGTAAAAGAATTGGATTAATTCTATCATAGCGGCAAAAAGCTAACACCAACAATATGCAATTTTGCTGATTTGTACGCTATTCTATGGAAATCCGCAGTTAAGGCGAAATGTTATATAACATGTAGATAGCGCTTTCCAAAGAAATGCAGCTATAATTCGGAGACAAATCCCGGAAAAAAGGGGGAAGTAATCTGACATCTATATGAGTTATGATCATTTTAACAAGAGGAGACATGCATATGGCTCAAGCTAGCGTAGTGCAGGACAAAATGCGAAAGAAAGTGCACCGGCGACCCCAACGACCTCAACGCCACAAAGCGGGAATCCTTCGAACTTGGAATAAAAACAAGGCGCTCTGGCTGCTGTTCCTGCCGTGCCTGTTGTATTATTTGATCTTCCGCTATGCACCGATGTTTGGATTAGTTATCACTTTCAAGGATTACAATCTTTTTAAAGGGATTTGGGCCAGTGATTGGGTGGGACTCAAATATTACAGGATGTTTATAGAGAATCCCGATTTTTGGCCGCTGATGCAAAACACTTTTCTGCTTGGTTTATATAAGCTGTTTTTTGGCTTCCCGGCACCCATTCTACTGGCGATTCTGCTTAATGAGGTGCGCAAGGCTGCTTTCAAACGAGTTGTGCAGACCGTAAGTTATCTTCCACATTTTATCTCAAATGTCATTGTTGCCAGTATGGTGATCATGTTTTTATCCCCAACCGGAGGGCTGATTAATAATCTGCTTGGTGCCATAGGGATTGGACCGATCAATTTCATGAACGATCCTGGATTGTTCCGCGGTATTTATGTCCTGTCGGAGATCTGGCAGCATATCGGCTGGGAGACCATTATCTACTTGGCCGCGTTGACCGCTATCGACCCGCAGCTGTATGAAGCCGCTGATATGGACGGAGCCAGCCGCATGCGTAAAATATGGCATGTCACCTTGCCCGGCATTTCACCCGCCATCGTGATCACCTTGATTCTTAATATCGGTAAAGTGCTCGAGATTGGCTTCGAGAAGGTGTTCCTGATGCAGAACCCGGCGATCTACGACACAGCGGATATTATCAGTACTTATGTCTATAGGGTGGGTATGGTGCAGGGGAACTTCAGCTATGGCGCTTCTATTGATCTTTTTATGGGCGTGATTAGCTTGATCTTCATCTATACAGCAAATTACATCAGCCGTCGTGTAAGCGAGACAAGTTTATGGTAGAAAAGAGGTGTGGTGATGAGATCACCCCGTTTATCCTGGTTTAATGTCGTGAGCACTTTTATCCTTCTCGTGGTTGTGGTGGTCACGCTTTATCCGTTCCTGCATATGCTCGCTGTCTCTCTCAGTAGTGATGTGCATGTCATGAAGAATACCGTTTCTTTTTGGCCTAAGGGATTTAACCTGAATATGTATAAGCTTGTACTCGGAGATTCGCAAATCTGGGTGGCTTACAAAAATACACTCATTTACACCGTGCTTGGCACCCTTATCTCGCTGGTGGTCACCTCCACGGGTGCCTATGCACTCTCACGCAGTGATATGGCGCTGCGCAAGAGCTTCACCCTGTTGATTGTGGTGACGATGTTTTTCAGCGGAGGAATGATTCCCACGTTCCTCGTGGTTCGCTCCCTGGATATGGTCGATACCGTATGGGGCATGGTGCTGCCGGGTGCGGTTAGCACTTGGAATCTGATTCTGATGCGGACCTTTTTCTCCGGCATTCCTAAAGAGCTGGAGGAGTCTGGCCGCATCGACGGACTGAATGATATCGGCATATTTATCCGTATTATTGTTCCGCTTTCCAAAGCTTCCTTCGCCACCATAGCGCTCTTTTACGCGGTTGGCATGTGGAATAACTTTATTTACCCGCTGCTCTACCTGCGCTCACCGGATTTGTTCCCGCTGCAAGTACTGCTGCGCAATCTGGTGCTGGCTGGCAGTGCTAGCTCAGGGGATGTTACTAGCATTGGAGGTGACAACATGGTGATAGAAGAATCGCTGAAGTACGCGACGATTATGGTCTCGACGCTTCCGATTCTGATTGTGTATCCATTTGTGCAGAAGTACTTCGTTAAGGGGGCCATGATTGGCGCGGTTAAAGGCTGAGGCGGGTGGAACCGTCACAAATTCAGAATAAGGGAGAGATCGTAATGAATAAATGGAAATCTGTACTGCTGCCACTGATGATTGCAGCAACCGTAGTAACTGGCTGCAGCGGAGGGGGCAATGACACCTCGCCGCAGAGTAATACTCAGGGCAGCAGTACCGCTTCACCTGCTGATTCGTCCAAAACGGAAAAAACCTTCACTGCGCTCTTAGACAACAATGCTACGTTCCCTTATTCGAAAAGCTGGCCTATTTGGAGCTGGCTGAAGGAGAAAACCGGTGTCACACTCGAGGTACAGACCCCTTCCGGAAAGCTTGAAGAGAGCTTGAACCTGGCGATTGCCTCGAAGGCAATGCCGGATCTGATGTATATGCCTAACCGCAAAGAATCGAATAAATTCGGGCAACAGGGTGCGTTGGTGGATTTGATGGAGTATATGGACAAAATGCCGAATCTGACCGCCTGGGTAAAGCAGTATCCACAGGAAGCGAAGGCTGCACTGTCTGCTGATGGCAAAATGTATATGTTCCCGAATCAGGGCTTTGGCGAGACGAACCGCATGATCTGGTTATACCGTAAAGACATTTTTGACAAAGAAGGAATCCAGGCACCAGCCACATATGAGGAGCTGCATACAGCTCTAAAAACCTTGAAGGCGAAATATCCGGACAGCTATCCGCTTTCGATCCGCTACGGACAAATTCCCGATGAAATGAATGCCAATATGACAGTGAATTACGGGACGGGTGAAGGGGCTTATTATGATTTTGATAAAAAAGAGTGGCTTTTTGGACCCACGGAAGATAGTTACAAGGAAATGGTGGGTATGTGGAAAATATTTTATGACGAAGGGCTGATTCCGCCCGACTTTCTATCTCTGCAAACTAAGCAATGGCAGGACATGGTGTCCACGGGCAAATCGTTTGTGACCATTGATTACATCAGCCGGATCGATTTTTTTAACAATGCGATGCAGCAGGAAAATCCGGAGTTCAACATGCAGTTCATGGCTCCTCCAGCGGGCATTGCCGGCGGCAAGCAACTGAACCCGTATTTTCATTATATGGAAGGTGGCCTAACCGTGGCTTCAACCTCGAAGAACATCGATGATGTGATGAGTTATATGGACTTTTTCTATTCCGAAGAGGGACGTACGCTCAGCAGCTGGGGCGTGGAGGGTGAGACATATGTGAAGGAAGGCGACACGATCAAGTTCAAACCAGAGTACAACGATGTGATCGAAATGCGGAAACAGACAGGACTTCAGACTAGCGGAACGTACACCTGGATCGACTTTGGTGCACATCTGTCGTTGTTCTCAGACAATTTGAAGTACGCCTTTGAAGAAGCGACGAAATATGATCCGTCCATGATGCAGCCACGGCCTGCATTTACGGAGAAAGAGAATGAAATTATTGCGATTACCGGCCAGGCGATCCAAAAACACCGCGATGAAAGCTTTGCCAAGTTTGTTACCGGCTCCCGAAAGCTGGCCGACTGGGACAAATATGTGGAGGAGATGAACAATCTCGGCGTGGATAAGCTGCTGGCTACTTATAGGGAAGCTTACGACCGTGTTCAGAACATTCAGTTAAACGGGAATTAATCTGTCTGGTGCCAAGGACAATAGTTGCCCGGAAAGGATGAGCGGGATGAATGACATCATTAAGCCTTTAGAGACACACAGAGTAGAGCAGATGTCCGTTCAGGTTTACGAAGATCGTAACCTGATGGGCGCTGCGGCGGCATCGCAGGTCGCGCAGAAAATTAGAGCTTTGCTTCAAGATTCTGCGCGTCAGGTCCGAATTGTGTTTGCTGCCGCACCTTCGCAAAATGAACTGTACGAGGAGCTGGTTCGGGAGCAGGGGATGGATTGGTCCCGGGTCAATGCTTTTCATATGGATGAATACATCGGCCTTGCGGCTTCGGCTCCCCAGCGGTTCGGCCGTTTTTTGACAGATCGTCTATACAGTCGGGTTAACCCTGGCCGGGTAGAACTGCTGGATGGTCTCGCCGCTGATGTGGTGCAGGAATGCCAGAGATATTCGGCTTTGTTGAGCGAGGCGCCTATTGATATCGTTTGCCTCGGGATCGGGGAAAACGGGCATATCGCGTTTAATGATCCGCCAGTCGCTAATTTTACCGACCCGCAGCTGGTCAAAGCGGTCGAACTGGAGGAAGCCTGCCGCCGCCAGCAGGTGAATGACGGTTGTTTTACCTCGCTGGACGAGGTGCCAACCCATGCGCTGACGCTTACGGTACCAGCCTTGCTAGCTGGCCGTCACCTGTACGGAATTGTACCGGGAGTGTCCAAACGCAAGGCTTTACACGCGGCACTTCATGATTCGATCAGCACGGCATGTCCAGCTACTATTCTGCGCACCCATCCGGAGATCACGATGTTCACGGATCGGGCTGCCTTCGGCCTATGAACGCGCCAATTAAGGGAAAGCACTATAAAACTGGGCTGCCGGTTGAGGTTAGTGTCGAGCAGGGACGAATCACTTCGGTCACCGAACTTGCGGAGAGTCCAGCCAGGGCCGATTGGCCCTGGCTGGCACCCGGGTTGGTGGATCTGCAAGTGAACGGAGGCTGGGGACTGGATCTCAACACGCTGCCTTTACAGCCTGCCACGGTATTGGAACTGTCCCGACTTTTGCTAGGAAACGGGGTAACCAGCTATTGTCCAACTCTGATTACTAATGGCAAAGAAGCGCTGGCTCAAGCGGTCTCCGCCATTGCGGAAGCCGCTTCGCTGTATCCGGAAGATGCTGGGGGGATTGTAGGAATTCATTTGGAAGGCCCCTTTCTGTCACCAGAAGAGGGTCCGCGCGGCGCCCATCCAAGGGAACATATTGGCCCGCCGGATTGGGATAGGTTATGCCGCTGGCAAGAAGCGGCTGAAGGGCTTATCCGTATCCTCACCGTCTCCCCGGAATGGCCAAACGCCGCTGCATTTATCGCCCGGTGCAGTGAATCAGGCATCCTTGTTTCCATAGGGCATACAGCAGCTTCCCCCGAGCAGATTAGGGAGGCGGTTGCCGCAGGAGCGGTGATGTCTACGCATCTCGGCAATGGCACACATCTGACGCTGCCCCGTCATCCCAACTATTTGTGGGAGCAGCTGGCGGCGGATGAACTATACGGCTGTATGATTGCAGATGGCCAACATTTACCACCCGCTCTGTTGAAAGTAATCCTACGGATGAAGCGCAGCCGCACCATCTTGGTCAGCGATGCTGTATCACTGAGCGGAATGCCGCCGGGAACTTATCACCTGCACATTGGTGGGGAAGTTGTATTAACAGCAGAAGGGCGGCTGCATCTGGCTGGCAATCAGCAGCTGCTTGCAGGTTCCGCCATGATGCTTCCAGATCAGGTGGCCTATCTTGCGGAGGCTGGATTAGCCCGGCTGGATGAAGCCTGGGATTGTGCTTCTGCTCATCCGGCTACTTTGCTGGGGCTGGAGCAGGCGGCAGGGCTTAGGGCTGGAGCACCTGCCGATCTCGTGAGCTTCTGCTATGACGACAGGACACTTACCGTGCTGGAATGCTGGAAAAAGGGTCATAGCAAGGCTTGCAGTAATTAATTACAGCAAAGATTAGGAGGAGAACGATGCAGAGCTTGATACCGCAACCGAAGCAGATCCAAGTGAAAGAGGGCGAAGCTTTTCAATTCAGCGAGGATGTAAGCCTGAGCCTCTACATGGAGCAGCATGATCCGAGACTGGTGGTTCATTGCCGCCGCTCGTTTCCGGAGCTGGAATGTACACATGTTATCTCGGGAAAAGGATATTCACTTATTCTTCAGAGTCTCTCGCAGCCAGAAACGAAAGGAGCACAGCCAGATGAAGTGGATCTGAAATTGCTTAACGGCCGGGCGGAAGGGTACAGGCTGGAGGTGTCGGAGCGCCGGGTGGTAATCCGTGCACTGGATGCGCCGGGTCTGTTTTACGGGCTACAAACGTTACTACAACTGCGTAAGTCAGTAGGGGAAGTTCCTGCTGTGTCTATCACGGACTGGCCTGACACTACCTTGCGGGCGATGAACTTTGATCTTCGCCAGACATTTTCCAAGCCAGAGCTGCTGCTATCGTATTTGGCGGATTTTGCCCGGTATAAAACGAATGCGGTTCTGATTGAATACGAAGATAAATTTCCATTTCAAAAATACCCGGAATTCGTGCATCCACAGCATTCGTTAAGCCTCACACAGCTAGAGGAGCTGAAACGCACAGCCCAAGAATATTTTATTCAGATCATTCCGCTGCAGCAGAGTTTTGGACATCTGGAGTATGTACTTCGCCACGACACCTGGCGGCACTTGCGCGAAACGGAGTTATCCCTCGGGGAGATCTGCCCGTCGCATCCGGAATCCTTCGAGCTGATTACCGATCTGTTACAGGAGATGATGGATGCCCATCCGGATTCCCGCTACATCCACCTCGGCTGTGACGAGGTATACAGCTTATGTGAATGCGAACGCTGTAAAACGTTGTTCGGAGGGGTACGGGAGCGGGCGTTTATCGCTTTTTTGAACACTTTGATTGAATATACAGCCAGCCGTGGTAAAAAAGCGATTTTCTGGCATGACATGCTGGACAAATGCCCGCTGGAGGAACTGGCAAAGCTGGATAAGCGGAGTGCGGCGATGATCTGGATATACAACGGACGTAATATTGAAGCTGAGGTTTCTTCTCTTGCGGATAAATTCAGGTCACTAGGCATCGAGGTTATGGGAGCACCGGCGGTTCGCAGTTTTGACTGGGCTGAACATCAGAATTATCCGGTACTATTGAACCGAACGGATAATCTGCTCCAATGGGCGGAGACAGTGGATAAGCTGGACCTCGGTTGCATGGTCGCCACGAACTGGACAGGGCCGTTCAGCCTTGGTGTTCCTTATGGGATCTTTGAGACGACCTGGTATCCGATGCTGCTGCACGCCGATTTGGCCTGGAACCGTAAAGCGGACTCAGCAACATTTATCGATCGATTCATGGAGCAGTTTCATGGCATCGGTCCTAGAACAGGTCACGCTCAGCTCGGGAATTATCAGCTGGAAGATTATTATGATGTTATCTGGAAGCTGTTGGACAAGGTGAAGGATCATAAGGATGAAGCAGAGCTGATTGCCATTATGCATGATTTTGAAGCGGCGACGGACCGTTCGCGGGCGATCCACAAATATGTCTACCGCTGGGAGCTCTATCCGGGAGACGAAGCGGAAAGGCACTCGCTGCTGAACAATTACATGCGAAATCGCCGCGGACGTGAGAACGTTTTGCCTCGCATGAAAGCGGCTTTGGAGCGTTACCAGCCATCCGATATGGCGGAGCATTTTGTGAAATCCCGCTTCTATCTTCACGATTATCTGGAGCGGACATTATACCGTGAGCTGGGGTTTGCTCAGGCTGAATAAGAGTTTTGAAAAGATCGTAGGGCTATCGTGTGAGCGGGTAGCAGTGCGGTCTTTTTTTAATTCATAGCTGGATGAAGCTACATATTACAACATATTCAGGAACAAAATCCCAGTTCGCTGCGTCTAACTTATAAAGTTCTAGCAAACTACATTGGAGGAGAATGAATATGAGAGCTACACCCATAAACCGGACTATAAGGAAGGTTACACTTACCGCATTATGTATTTTGCTTGTATTGCTGAGTGACAGGGTAATGGCGGAGCCGTCTCCGGCACAAAAGACAACCGCGGTATTCACAGCGGAGATGCAGAGTGCCTTGGAAGGGGCACAGAATGTGCTGCTGACGATACAGCCATTCCCGGACGAAGCAGCCGTAGGTTTCTTCAAGAATGGGCGCAGTCTGCCCAAGGGATATCTGGAGCAGACTGCCGATAAGATTCTGGAACAGCGGGGCAAGTTCACCAAGGTGGCAGAGCTAACTCGAACAGCGCTGGCTTACAGTGCTGCGGGGGGCAACATCAACAACATCGCTGGTATTGATCTTTATCCATTCCTGATGAATCATGCCGGAATTGATTCGGAAGGGGCAGCAGCGGTAGCAGCCGCCTATATTACCTCGAAGAATTCCATTTCAAATTCATTGGAGCGGACAAACCGTTACCCCGATTTGCTGTTTTATCAGTTGCTTGATATGCAGCTAGCGGATGGCAGCTGGCCGCTGGCCGGGCAGAAGCAAGGAGATCTGGTAGCTACTGCCTGGGTACTAACCGCACTTGCTTCGGAAGTGAGTTCAGAACAAACAGCGCAGCCGATCGAGAAGGCTTTGTTGTGGCTTAAGAGCAAGCAGCAGCTAGACGGAGGGTTCGATGGTAATACTGCGACGACAGCGCAGGTGATTGTTGCTTTATCCTCGCAGGGGGTCGATGCAGCAGATTTCACCAAGGAAGGCGGAGCCTCGCTGCTGGACCATTTGCTGGCGCGGAAGCTTCCGGGTGGCGGCTTTACACAGACAGCAGGCGGAGGAAACGATAGTCCCGCAACTGTTCAAGCCTATCTTGCCCTGACTTCCTATAAGCTGCTGTCCAAGCAGGCTGGCATGCTGTATAGCGGACTGCATCATGCTGGACTTGACCGGGCAACAATTCAGGTCGAAGGACCCGGTGGCACCGTTGCCGGGGGGCATATTGTTGGCGGAGATGCTGTGAAGGCAGCGGCAGCTTTTTTACAGGCGAAGGGTCTGGCGTATAAGCTGAATGCGGATGCAGCTAAACCGGCCTTCACAGCTATCGAGGGGATTCAGAACGGGCGATACAATGGACGCGGAGAATGGAAGATTGCTGTATTCAGCGGGGGCAGTGCATGGATGTATCCTGAGAATAGCCCGTACAGACTGACGATAGGCAATGGGGATCAGCTGCTTGTTTACTACGCGGACGATACAGAACTGCTTGACCGGATGGAAGTGAAATGGAAAGATAAAAACGGCCAGGAAATGGGTGGATACGCAAGCGCCAATATGCCGTTTTCCCTCCATATCACCAAGTCAAACGGTCAGCTGGGCGGTCTTCCGGCTTTCGGCGCTACTGTGACACTTCAAGGAAAAAGCGTAGTGGCTGACAGCACGGGAAAGGTGTCATTTGCCGACATGAAGCCCGGTGTCTATCCTGTGCAAGTCACCAAATACCGTAAAGATGCCGCTCCAGCACTTTCCAAACGGACGTTTGCGCTGCATGTCTCTTCCCCGGAATTGGCCAGCTTTACGGATGCCAATAAAGTCGCAGCTTGGGCACGTTTGGATATCGCAACAGCGCTCAGCAGCGGATATATTCAGGGCGTAAGTGCCAGCGGAAATGTGCTGGCTCCTAAGCAGAAGCTGACCCGGGCTGAATTTCTGACCCTGCTGCTGCGGCTATTGCATGAGTTCCCCGATGCCAAGGCCACTTCTAGCTTTAAGGATGTTCCGGCGGACAAATGGTACAGCCGTACCATCGCCAAGGCTGAGGAGCTGGGCATTATCAGCTCTCCAACCGGTAAGTTCGAGCCGGACCGCGGTATTACGCGGGAAGAAGCGGCGGTTATGGTAACCAAAGCCGCCCGGTTGTCTACGTACGGCAGCCCGGATCGTGTGAAGTTTGCCGATACTTCCAGTTTGTCAGAGGCGAGCCGCCAGGCGATTCAGGCCGTGAATGAACATGAAGTAATGACCGGCAGCGGGGGCCGCTTCGATCCAAAGCAGATTCTGGTGCGTGAGCAGGCAGCGGCAATTTTAGTCAGACTGCAGAAATTAATCCCGGAAGCCTTCTATTAATGGAATAAACGTCCAGGGATATGATAAGCTTCAGATAGAGTTATCACATCCAGTGCAGAGGAGGCAAATCTATGAGCCGCTTGATCACAGGCAATATATATTATGGATTTCAGGTCGTTAATGAGGAATTTATCCGGGAGATCGATTCCGCCGTATTCACGATGGAACATCTGAAGAGCGGCGCCAGGCTGCTTTTCGTGCAGAATCAGGATGACAACAAGGTATTCAGTGTGAGCTTCAGGACCCCGCCTGAAGATAGTACAGGGGTCTTTCATATTTTGGAGCATTCTGTATTATGTGGTTCGGAGAAATATCCGGTGAAGGAACCTTTTGTAGAATTGCTAAAGGGTTCGATGCAGACATTCCTGAATGCATTTACGTTTGGGGATAAGACGATGTATCCGGTGGCAAGCCGGAATGAGCAGGATTTCTCCAATCTGATGGAGGTCTACCTGGATAGTGTTTTTCAGCCGAATATTTATAAGCAAAAGGAGATTTTTGAGCAAGAGGGCTGGCATTACGAGCTTCAGCAAACAGAAGCTGAGCTGATCTATAAAGGCGTGGTTTACAACGAGATGAAGGGTTCCTATTCCTCGCCGTTTACGGTACTGATGGACAGGATCAAAAAGTCGTTGTATCCAGACACGATTTACCGTCATTCTTCAGGTGGAGATCCGCAGGAGATTCCTGCGCTTACGTATGAGCAATTCCTTGAGGCGCACAGCAATTATTATCATCCGTCCAACAGTTATTTTTATCTGTACGGAGACGTCTCTATTGAAGAGAAGCTGCAATTTATAGACCAGGAATACCTTAGCCGTTATGAAAAAAACAGCTTTGATACCTCCATTCCCCTACAACAGCCTACCGGAATGACGGAGCTGGTAGCGGATTATCCGATTCTGGAAGCAGAAACGGCCGACGACAAAACTTATTTGAGTCTGAACTATGTAATTGGAACCTCTACGGATCGGGAACTGAATCTGGCTTTTGATATTTTGAAAAGCATGCTGATGGACAGCAATGCAGCTCCGCTTAAGCAAGCCCTGCTGGAAAGCGGTCTGGGTAAAGATGCCTTTGCTTTTTATTCCGACAGTATGGTTCAGCCGCTGCTTGGCATTACCCTGACACATTCGAACGCCTCCGCCAAAGATGCCTTCGTGGAGCTGGTGAAGACCACATTAAGCAGCTTGGTTAAGAACGGGCTGGATGAGAAGCTGGTGCTGGCGGCGGTCAACAGCAAGGAATTTGAGCTGCGGGAAGCGGACTTTAGCCGATATCCAAAGGGACTTACTTACAATATCGAAGTGATGAAGTCCTGGCTCTATGACGGTCAGCCGTCTACTCATATGCTTTATGAAGAGGTATTCACTACCATTCGGGAAAAGATAACGGATCGTTATTTTGAGAAGCTGATTGAGGTCTACTTACTGAACAGTGATCATTGCAGTCTGGTGGTGCTGAACCCGTCCAAGACGATTGCAGCTGACAAGGAAGCGAGCACCCAGCGTCAATTAAGTGAATACAAATCATCACAGCAACCAGACCAGCTGGAGCAGCTTGTGCAGAGTACACGGCATCTTCTGGCGCGGCAAGGTCGTGCAGATGCAGCCGAGGATTTGCAGAAGCTGCCAAGTTTATCTCTACAGGACATTAACCGCAGTGCTGAACCTCAGGTGCCATCCCATGAATATAACCTTGAGGGTCTAAAGCTGATCCACCATGACGTATCTACTCAAAAGATTGCGTACTGCAAGTTTTATTGGGATACGAGTGTTGTGGCTCCTGAGCAAATTCCTTATCTTGTGCTGCTGGCAGAGGTATTGGGCCAAATGGAGACAGCTTCTTACAGCATTGAAGAGCTCACTAGTGAAATTGGGATCAAAACCGGAGGCATTCATTTCAAAAATGAGATCTTTGGCGCTGCAAAAGATACTGGGACCAGTTATCAGCCTAAATTCACTGCGCAGGTTAAGGTGATGGCGGGGCATATTGGCGAATCGCTGGATCTGCTGCGTGAGATGCTCTATACCAGCGCGCTCGATAACCTGACGAAGCTACAGGAAATCGTCCGGCGGGAAGCCTCACAGATGGAATCAGTCCTGAATCAAAAAGGTAATGAAATCGCGGCCAGCCGCCTGATGTCTTATTTTTCGGACATGGGAGCGTATCAGGAGCAACAGGGTGGCGTGGCCTATTACCGCTTTATCCGTGAGCTTGCCGAGAAGATCGATCAGCAGGGAGCAGAGGTGGCAAACACGCTGAAGGATATCTGTACGGTTTTATTCAATAAACAGAATTTGATCATCAGCGTGACGGGTACCCCTGATTTGTATGAAGAATTCGCCGCTAATGTAGCGAAGCTGGATATTCAGGATCAGCCAGTGGTGAATAAACCTAAGATTACGGCGCAGGGGCATGCGGATAATGAAGGTTTTATGTCTTCCAGCCAGGTGCAATATGTGGTTAAAGGCTACGACTTCAACAAGCTAGGATTTACGTATTCCGGCAAAATGCAGGTGCTCAAAAAAATCATGAGCCTCACCTATCTGTGGAATGCCGTGCGCGTGAAGGGCGGAGCTTATGGCGGCAGCCTGATGCTGCGCAGAGATGGGATATTGATGTTCACTTCCTACCGTGATCCCAATTTGCAGGAGACGCTGGAGGTTTATGATCAGGCGTACCGATTCACCGAAGGATATGAAGCGGATGCCGACGAGATGACCAAAGCAATTATCGGCACCCTGTCCATGTTGGACCAGCCGCTGAGCCCAAGCGCTCAGGGACGGCGGGCGGACCGGCATTATTTTGAACAGGTGACCGGGGCCGAGCTGCAGCAGGAACGGGATGAAATCTTGTCGACCACACCGGAAGACATCAGACAGTATGCCGATTTGCTTAAGGCTGTGACGGAACAAAATTATTTCACAGTTGTCGGCAATGAATCCAAACTGAAATCAACAAAAGTCTTATTTGGAAACCTAGAAGAACTTGTGATGTAATTCTCTCTATAAACTCCTCTTCAGTACCTGTCTACTCGACAAGTGCTGGAGAGGAGTTTTTTGTATTTAGTTAGAACCTTGACAGTTAGAGTTCTATCTATTATGATAATGATGTTACTTAGAGTTCTAACTAATCCGCAAGAGGAGGAAATAACAATGAACAAACCCGTTGTAGACACACCATTTTCTAATTTAATACGAGAGATTGGGATAAAAATAAAAGGTACAGCTGACACCAGGTTAAATGAGTTAGGTCTGAACTCACAACAAGGCCGCATGATCGGCTATATTTTTGAGAATCAAGCAGAAGGGGTTATTCAGAAGGATTTAGCGGAGGTCTTTAACAGGAAGGGGGCGAGCATTACCAGTATGCTTCAGGGGTTGGAGAAGAAAGGGTATATCCAGCGTGTCACTCCTGAAAATGATGAACGTCAAAAGAGTATTTTTGTATTGGAAAAAGGTGCTCTTTTAGTGGAAGAGTTCAATGAGATTTTCTCTGAGGTAGAAGCAAGCATTACTAAGGCGCTTAGTCCGGAAGAAACTGCAACCTTAAAGTCTTTACTTCAAAAAGTTAGTTCAAGTTTATAAACGTTCGGAGGTTCACTTATGACAAATGAGTTCTCAAATCAATATTATTTAGAGTCGGCGCCCATGAAAAAAGCGATCGCTCATTTATCGATTCCCATGATGATTGGGATGTCTGTGGGTACTATTTATAATGTAATCAATGCTTACTTCATCGGCTTATTACACAATACCAGTATGCTGACCGCAATCACGCTGGGCCTGCCTATTTTTACCGTTTTAATGGCTTTTGGAAATGTGCTGGGGGTAGGCGGAGGAACATTTATAACTCGCTTGGCGGGGCAAAAAGAGACGGAAAAAGGGAAAAAGGTTGCCGGATATACTTTTTACGGGAGTATTGTAGTGGGGCTTCTTATCGCGCTCATCGCTTGGTTAGCTATAAATCCAATCACGCGAATGCTTGGTGCAGATGCTGCTACCTTAGACTTTACGAAGTCTTATGTGCTCACTCTTTTTGCAGGCGGATTTGCTGTTGTGCTTAATTTTGCTTTGGAACAACTGGTCCGTTCGGAAGGTGCCTCGAAGGAATCGATGTATGGTATTTTTATCAGTACGGCATTAAGTTTGATTTTTGATCCTTTATTTATTCTCGTGCTGAATTGGCATGTTGCCGGAGCTGCTTTGGCTATGGTTTTAGCAAATTTGGGCTCTGCCATTTATTATATTTACTTTTTGGAAACGAAAAGTGAGCATTTAAGAGGATTTTTGAAGCATTTCAAGATATCTGTACGAGATCAGCTTGAGGTTTATAAAATAGGTACAGCCGAGCTATTGCAAGCCAGTTTTTTAATTGTCAGCACGCTTTTGTTAAATAACTATTCCATTCAATATGGGGAGAGTGTGGTCGCCGGATTTGGGGTGGCTTTAAGAATTGTGCAGATTCCAGAATTTTTATCGATGGGTTTATTTTTGGGATTGATTCCGCTATTTGCTTTTAACTTTGCTAGTAAAAATACGGAGAGACTTAAATCCAGCATCAAATACGCTTTTGCATATATAGGCAGCATTGCAGTTGTTTTTGTAAGTCTAGTATATGTGTTTAGAGGAACGATTCTTCATTGGTTCTCAGGCGATCCTTCTGTGTTAAGCATGGGAACTTATATTTTGGCAGCGATGCTGATCTCCGCTTTATTTAATGGATTTACCGGATTATTTATGAGCATTTTTCAAGCAACGGGGCAAGGCACACCCACCACTATTATGGCGATAAGCCAAGGTGTATTATTTATACCGATGATTATCGTATTGCATTCTATTTTTGGCCTGCATGGTGTGATTTGGTCGATGACTGTGACTGAGGTAATAACGAGTGTGATGGGTGTGGTTTTGTTTATGATTTTTCGGAAAAAGCTGAATAGTGCGGGCGTTGATGGAAAAGGGGCTGTAGAGGTTACGCCGGTATAACGCGATTGCTTTATGTAAAACTCAATATGGATTTTGTTTACTGCGGGAGCTTGGCTCGCGCTTTTTTTGCGTTGTGCAAAAGAATTCATAACTAAAGGATCGGTAAAATTCGTTCCAAAATGAACAATTCTAGTTCTTATGAAGACTGCTTACTTTTTCTACAATTATGGATAAGTAAAGGAGGAGAACTATGATACGCAAAAAAAGGTTTCATCTTAACATGGACACACGCGAAGCGATGGCGGGATATCTATTCGTTGCTCCGCTTATGCTTGGGCTGATCATCTTGACGTTGATCCCGGTGCTGGGCTCACTGCTGTTAAGCTTCACGGACTGGAACTTTGTGGCTGGGTTAGGGGGGATTAAGTTCGCGGGCGTAGATAATTTCATCAGGCTGTTTCATGATGATGCTTTTATGAAAAGCTTGCTGAACAATTTGCTCTTTATTATCACAGTACCGGTTACGATCATCGTTGCCCTGCTGCTGGCTATCCTGATTGATAAACAGGTTTTTCTGAAGGATTTGTTTAAAGTGATTTATTTCCTTCCGTACATTTCCAGTGTAGTTGCCATCGCTATGGTTTGGCAGGTTATGTTTCACCCTTCGCTGGGACCCGTCAATCAATTCCTGATGTCACTGGGGTGGAACAACCCACCCAAATGGTTAGCGGATATCCATTATGCTCTGCCGTCGCTGATGTTGATTCAAGTCTGGATTCAGCTCGGTTACAACATTATTATTTTTATTGCAGGTTTACAGAGTATTCCTAAGGATCTTTATGAAGCGGCTGATATTGACGGTGCCAACGTCTGGCGCAAATTCCGCAACATCACGGTTCCCTGCATTTCGCCAACTACCTTTTTCCTGCTGGTAACAGGGGTTATCGGCTCATTTAAAATCTTTGATCTGATACAAGTATTGACCCAGGGTGGGCCGGCTAACTCCACGACCGTTATCGTCTACGAGTTATATGATACAGCCTTCAATCAGCTGAAGACAGGTTACGCCTCTAGCATGGCACTCGTTCTGTTCCTTATTTGCCTGATCATTACAGCCTTGCAGATGTTGGCGCAAAAAAAATGGGTCAACTATTAAAGGCGGAAAGGAGAAATTACAGTGAAAAAAGAGCTTTTATCCAGAACCTTCTGGACCATCGCCATGGGACTGCTAGGTATCGCATTTCTTTTACCATTCCTATGGATGTTATCCACTTCCTTTAAGCTGGAGAAAGATGTGTTTAACTTTCCGATTCAATGGTTGCCACAGCAGTGGAACCTCATTGAAAATTATAAACAGGTGTGGTCGGGTGACTTTGCTCGCTATTATGGAAATTCCATTTATATTACGCTGGCTACGACTATAATTAATGTGCTGATATGCGCACTTGCTGCTTATGGGTTCTCCAAGCTACGTTTTCCGGGCAGGGATGCGATGTTTATAGTTGTATTGGCACTTTATATGGTTCCTCCGCAGGCATCGTTGGTTCCACAGTTTCTACTGTTTAACTGGCTGAATTTGATTGACACACATTTGGGATTAATCCTGATTAACAGCTTTAGTATTATTGGAGCGTTTATGCTCAAGCAATTTTTTATGGGGGTAAACAACGAGTATCTTGAATCGGCGCGGATGGATGGAGCAGGGCATTTTCGCTCTTTTCTACAGATTGCCTTTCCGCTGATCCGTCCCGCTGTAGCTACTTATGCTATTTTGCGCTTTATTTGGACCTGGAACGACTATCAATATCCACTCATTTTTTTAAAATCCAAGGAGCTGTTTACGATTCAGCTGGGGATCCGGTTGTTCGGCGACCAATACGGGGATGTCTATTCACTCATGATGGCTGGTGCGGTATCTGCAATCCTGCCGTTGCTGATCATTTTTGCACTCGGACAGAAGCAGGTTATTGAGGGAATTGCCCTCGGAGGTGTGAAAGGATAATAAAAGTCAAAATAGTTTCTCTTCGGTAGAATATGAGAACTTTCCTCGTCAATCCTGCATGTTAGGATGTTCTTGTAAGCAGTTACATAGTCACTGGTTATTAAGCAAGTGATGCCCAACACATTTATAGGAGGGTCTAAATGAAAAAGAAATTATTATCTGCATTCATCATCACATCGATGGCGTTATCATTGGCCGCTTGCGGCGGAAATGCGAAAACCAATAATGCAGGAGCGACTAATGCACCCGATGCTGGTGGAAATTCAAAGCCTGCAGCAGAGAAGGTTACCCTGAAGCTGAGCACCTGGCAGACAGAAGCCAAAGCGAAATGGAGCACGATTATCGCGGAGTTTGAGAAGACGCATCCCGATATTCATGTGGAAGTAGATTTGCTGAACGAAAAAGGTGATTCGGTTGCCTCTATGCAGAAGCTGGATTTGATGGCGGCTGCGAGCGATCCGCTGGATATTGTCGAACTGCCTTATACCAACTATTCACAGCGTGCAGATATCGGTTTGTTGGAACCGATGGATGACTATATTCAGAAGGAAGGTTATAAGCTCGCAGATGAATATCTGGTGGACACTACGGTCAATGGCAAAATCTATGCATTACCGTCTTCCATGCAGCGCTGGTTCGTGCTCCTTAACAAAGAAATGTTAGATGAGGCGGGCCTACCGGTTCCGACCGACTGGACATGGGCGGATTTCGAAGAGTATGCCAAGAAATTGACCAAGGGTGAGGGCGCAACGAAACGTTTTGGCGCATATCTGCATAATTGGCCGGATTATTTCCAGCTCCAGCTGATGAGCAAGTCTACGGATAATACTTTTCTAAAAGCTGATGGAACCTCCAATGCACTTGACCCGCAATTTAAGGCTAATCTGCAGATGATGAAGAAAATGATGTACGAAGATAAGAGTGCCACTCCTTATGAGGATATTATTTCGCAAAAACTAGCCTACCGAAATCAGTATTTTAACGGTTTAGCAGCGATGCTTCCGATGGGCGACTGGATGGTTGCGGAATCGGGTGGAACGGATGCCATTCCGGCAACCTTTGTTACCGCGTTTGCGCCGATCCCCCGACTTGACAGTGAGAGCAAACACTACTCACCCGTACAGCCGACCTACATGGGAATAGCCGCTAAATCCAAGCATAAGGAGGCTGCCTATACCTTTGTGCGCTGGTATACCTCAGAAGGACTGGAAATCGGTGGACGCGTTTTCTCTGGCTGGGCCAAATCGGATACGAATAAATTAGTGGATACAATTGTGAGTGGTTCTAAGGATTCCTCTAAGATTGATGTAGATTCTCTGAAATATACGATGGAGAACTCGACACCTGGTGCAACGCAGGTTCCGGCTAAATATGCGGATGAAGCTAAGAACAATGTTATTCCAGAAGCGGAGATGTATCTCCTTGGCCAACAGGATCTGGATGTCACAGTTGCCAATATCGATAAAAAAATAACGGAAGTTGTTCAGAACAATAGCGGAAAGTAAGCGGAGGCTGATTGTACGCTTTTCAAAGGGGGCTTATAATGTGGGGGCAGGAAAGCATTTCTGCCTCCTGCTCCAAATTCAAACAGATGTGGGGCCTGTAATCCGTGTTTAGAAAGCATCAATCCCTCCGTAAGAAACTTGTCTGGTCATCGCTGATCTGCGTGCTGATCCCGCTTGTCTGCATTTACATGGTTACAGATTATTTGACCCGGGATCTCATTCTGGAGAAAGCGGTTGGTAGCGCAAGAGAATCTTTAAATGCAGCCAGCGCCAATATGAATGCCATATTTGAACAGACACTGGAACAGTCCAACTTTGTGCTCCAGAACAGCGAGATCAGGCAGATGATGTCTGCCGATTCAGAGTCGCTCCGTGCACCAAAGCAGATCATTCAGTATAACCGTATGTCGCGGATGCTGGATGATATGTTTGTTTTAACAGAATATTTGAAGGTGACGTTAATCGGAAAAAATGGTTTGATTTATACCAGCTATCCTTACAGTGACTTTAACCCGAAAAATTTCTACAACAAAAATTGGACATCGTTGCTGAAACAAATTCAACCCATTTCGACTTATTGGAGAGCGGAGCACGATACGTACTACAATTATTCTGATAAAGGCTCAGCTGATTGGGTAACCATTGCGAGGCCGATTCAATCGACCTCCAGCAGTACCATCGGATATTTAATTATTAATATCAATGAGCGTAAGCTCCGTCCTTATCTAAATAACGATAATGATAAAGAGATGATGCTTTTGGATGACAAGGGAACTGTAGTTTCCCATGCTGACAAGACCCGAATCGGAGAGACGATGACGTGGTTGAAAATGGATGGCGAGCTTGACACTGTGGAAATCGACGGAGAGAAGTTTTTATATGTTGATCAGGAGCTGAGCAGTAACAAATGGCGGATGGTCAGCATTATCCCGCTGAAGGCAGCCTTGTCCAAAAATAAGCAGATTTTATTTATCAGCCTGGCGGTGCAGATTCTTTTCTTTACCTTGTTTTCCGTTCTCTTAACCGTTCTAATCTCAAAGCTGACTCAGCCAATCGTAAAATTAAGCGCTTTTGTAAAGCGAATAGGTCGTGGTCAGTTGGATGAACGTTCGTTTATTCGAGGGAATAATGAGGCAGCACAGCTCGCCCGCACCATTGACCAGATGCTGGATCGGATCGAGTCTATGATTGAACAAATCACTTATGAACAGACGGGAAAAAGAAAAGCCGAACTAGAGATGCTGCAAGCGCAGATCAATCCACATTTTATGTTTAATCTGCTGAATTCGATTCGCTTAAATATCCTGATGCAAGGCGATCGGGAGAATGCTGAGTTGATTGGTTCCCTGTCGTCTTTGCTCCGGATGACCTTTAACAGGGACAATGAGTTTATCCCGCTTCGTGAGGAGACAGATACGATATCGCATTATGTCACTTTAATGAATTTCCGCCATGCCAATCAGGTCAGGCTGGAAATGAATTTAGCGGACGGGAGCGCTGAAGCACTGGTGCCTCGATTTATGATTCAACCCATGATCGAGAATGCCATCATCCATGGCTTCGAGCAGTTTGGTGGCGAGATTTTTATTGAAGCTCGTATTGTTGCAACTACGGAAAGCTTAGTTATCACCATTAAGGATAATGGGATCGGGATGTCACCGGAAACTTTAACAAGACTTCGTGAAACCGCATACAGCAGCGAACAAATTACAGAAGAGGACAGAAAAGGGTTCTCCGGCATAGGTTTACGCAATGTGGCCCAACGCCTCAGTATGATTTATGGCGCTTCTTTTAAGCTGAATATTCAAAGTGAACCTGATGTGGGCACGGAGATTTGTCTGGAGTTTCCTCTGGATTACGGAAAGGTGGGTGTGGAAAATGCTGACGGCAATATTGGTGGATGATGACTATCCGGTTATCCGTTATTTGTCGCAGGCCGTACCTTGGAGTGAGCTCGGTATTGAACTCATCGGATGTTATTATAGCGGTCTCGAGGCTTGGGAAAAAGCACAGCAGAGTCCACCAGACCTTATTATTACCGATATTGGCATGCCCAAGATGAACGGGCTGGAGATGCTGGAGCTATTCAGAGCTGTGCAGCCCGGAATCCGTGCGATTATTCTCTCCTGCCACAACGAATTCAAATACGCCCAGCAAGCGCTGAAATTAAACGTAGGAGAATATATTTTAAAAGAATCACTGGATATTGAGCAGTTACAGCAAGCGATTAGAACCCTTGTAGCGGAAGTGGGACTGAATAGGCAGCAGCATACGGAGATGCTGGTTTATAAGCAAAAACAGTCTCAAAATCGCGCCGCGCTGAAGGAAAAGTTTCTAAAAGATACCTTGTATCAATCCTGGGATAAGGGGGCTTGGATCGAGCAGGCCCGATCAAACGGAATTATGATCCACGCCAAAAACTATATCCCGCTGGTTATTGTAATTGACCGTCCAGAGGAAGCTTCAAGGGTGCGCCGGATGAGTGAATATACGATTTCTTTTGCGGTTGAGAATATTATGCAGGAAGTGCTTGAGGCTGATCACAGTCTGTTTATTTCGAGATACAGCCATAAGGAGATCGTCATTCTCTTTTGCAGCGACCAGCCTTCTAAAGATCACCAGGCAATCTATCACTCCATTCAAAATGCAGCCTCTGCGGTTCAAAAATATCTTAAACTCTCTGTCTCTTGCTTATTTGGCGCTGAGGCGCGCAGTCCTGAGGAAATTCGTGGAACATTGCAGCGGATGCTGAGGGAGAAAATACAGCGCTTTTATCTCCCTGCGGCGGGAATCCACCGTTTTGAAGAAGTCTGCTTTTCCGGAGAAGATATTTATGCTGAATATGGAACCTTATACGCTGTTATCAATGATGATATTGCCTTGAACAGGAACACGGAGCTTCGCGTTCATGTAAAGGAATGGAGGGAATGGGTGGCCTCGCAAAAATTCCATCCGAATGAAGTCAAGGAATGTGTGCTTCGCTTGCTGATGGACTTGCAGATGAAGACGAAACAGCTTCTGCAATCTCCATTGCCTATAACCGAAGAAAAGCTTTTTAGCGTGGTTGGTGACATTGAAACTCTGGAGTATTTGGAACAATGGCTGGTGCAGTACTTGGAGGAATTAGCGCGGAAAATAAGTATGTTCTCCATCAAGTCTAAACGGAGTGAGGTCATCAAAGCCCAGCAGTTCGTGATTAGTCATGTGACGGAGAAAATAACGCTGGAGGACATGGCAGGCCGCCTTAACTTAAATGCCAGTTATTTCAGCCGCTTATTCAAACGGGAAACAAACCAGAACTTCATCGAATATGTAAATATGCTAAAGCTTCAGAAGGCAAAGGAGCTGCTTAACCAATCTGAAAAGACAGTGGAAGAGATCTCCGAGTATCTGGGATATGCCAACAAAAGTTATTTCATCAAGCTGTTTAAACGGGAAATGGGCATGAGGCCTAGTGAATATGCCGCTTGGCATTGAGTGTGGACAGGAGGAAACATTGCTGTGGGAATAAAGGGCACTAAAAATGAATTACAGATGTTCCTAAATGAACTATATACTCCACTGGAGCGCAGATTTACCTCTGGTTGTGCAGGAATTAATATGGGCGCTACAGGATCGATTTACAATGAAGCTACAGCGCTTATGGAAGCTTTTGCCCGTCCTCTATGGGGCCTTGTTCCTCATGCCAGCGGTGGAGGGGAAAGTGCACTCTGGCCGATGTTTCTGGAAGGAATCATCAACGGGACAGACCCGGAGCATGAAGAATATTGGGGGCAATTTACTTCCAAAGATCAGCGTATGGTAGAGCAGGCCGTGTTGGGACTGGGGCTTGCTCTTGCACCACATAAAATGTGGGAGCCGCTGAGTGACACGCAGAAAATAAATGTATATAACTGGCTAAATCAGATTAATCATGTGGATCGTTCCAATCCGAATAACTGGCTGATGTTCACGGTTCTTGTGAATGTGGGCTTCAAGAAAGTCGGATTACCTTATGATCAGAGCATAATGGATGATTATCTAGCGCAGATCGATAATTACTATCTTGGTGACGGTTGGTATTCCGATGGATTGACCGATCAGAGGGACTATTATATTGCTTTTGCTATGCATTATTATACGCTGATATACGCTAAGTTGATGGCGGATGATGATCCTCAGAGAGCTGCTGTTTATCGGGAAAGATCCGCACGATTTGCCGAGGATTTCATTTATTGGTTCGCTGAGGACGGAAGCGCACTTCCTTTTGGTCGTAGCCTGACCTATCGTTTTGCACAGGTTTCATTCTGGAGTGCGCTGGTGTATGCAGATATGGTTCCTTTTTCATATGGCGTTCTTAAAGGAATCATTATGCGCCATTTTCGTTGGTGGTTTGAACAACCTATTATGGGATTAGACGGACTGCTTAGCATCGGATATGCTTATCCGAATCTAGTCATGACAGAGAACTACAACGCCCCCGGATCTCCGTATTGGGCCTTTAAAGCTATGCTTATTCTTGCCTTGCCAGATGATCATCCTTTTTGGCAGGCGGAGGAAGAGCCGTTGCCTATTTTGAAAGAGGTACGGGCTCTCCAAGAGGCGCGAATGCTTGTGAGTCGTCCGGAAGGAAACAGGCAGGTTATTGCCTATACCTCTGGCCAGATGGCTAACTTTGATATGGCCCATAGTGCAGCCAAATATTCTAAATTTGCATATTCCACTCTGTTTGGCTTTAGTGTCCCGAAAGCGGGTTACGGGTTGGTTCAAGGCGCTTACGATTCTACACTCGCACTATGCGAATGTGATGAACACTATCGGGTACGCAGATTCTGCGAGATCTGGGAAATCGGGGACAGCTATGTATATTCCCGCTGGCATCCCTGGAGTGATGTACATGTGGAGACATGGATTATTCCGGCAGGTCTATGGCATGTTCGTGTTCACAGCATTCATACTGCCCGGCGGCTGGATGTAGCGGAGGGTGGATTTGCCATTGGCCAGTCAGCTGGCTTCTCGCACAGTGAACGGGAAATCATTAAGGTATCGAACACTGCTGTTTCGGTGCAGCTGCCCTGGGGAATCAGTGCCATACATAGGCTAAGCGGCTTTGATCGGGGAGAGTGCGTATATCCCGAGCCAAATACCAATCTGCTGAAGCCGCGGACACTTCTTCCGAGCTTGTGCTCCAGACTGGAACCGGGAGATCAAGTATTGATATCTGCTGTCTTCGGAGCGACGAATACTCCGGAGAACCAGGCAAGTCTTGCTTCACCGCCGCTTATTCAATGGCACTCGGACGGAAGGATTGCTGTATACGAACCTAGTAACGATACACTTTTGCATACTGTTGATTTAAGGGGAGGGAGAAACAAAGATGTGGAATAAGGCTATTGAGGATGCGATTCACAAAGTTGGGAGCAATATGGCTAACCATCCGGGCAAACTGCCTCATATCGCTGAGGGGCAACAGTACGAATGGGGAGACAACGACGACTGGATAGAGGGTTTCTATGTTGGGATGATGTGGCTTGCTTATGAATATAGTAAGGATTCATGCTATAAGGAGGCGGCAGCCTCTTGGTTAGGGGACTTCAAGCATCGTCTGGATCAGCACATCGCCCTGGACCATCATGACATTGGTTTCTTGTATACACTGACCGCAGTAGCGGAGTGGAAAATAACGGGCAGCGAAGCGGCGCGAGCTGTCGGTCTGCAAGCTGCGGACACGCTGTGCAAGCGCTGGCGTGAACCAGCAGGGGTTCTTCAGGCCTGGGGACTGGAGAGTGACCCGGAGAATGCGGGACGTATCATTATTGACTGCTTGATGAATTTACCTCTATTGTTCTGGGCAGCGGAGGAAACAGGAGATAAGCGCTATTATGAAATAGCGCTCGAACATGCGTTTAAGAGCCGGAAATTTCTTGTGCGTGGGGATGCCTCCTCTTACCATACTTTTTATTTTGATCCGGCTACCGGAAATGCAATTCGTGGGGGAACACATCAAGGTTATGAGGACGGATCGACCTGGACACGTGGTCAAGCTTGGGGAATATACGGTTTTGCTCTGGCGTATCGCTATACGCAGAATGAGGATTTTCTTAAGACTTCTAAGAGCCTAGCGGATTATTTTATCAGCCATCTACCGGAGGATAGTGTGGCTTATTGGGATTTCGATGTGATAGTGGGAGCGGAGACCCCTCGCGACAGCTCGGCTTCGGCGATTGCCGCAGCCGGTCTTTTGGAACTGCTCGATCACCTAGGCGTAGACGATCCGGACCGGGCCATTTATGAAGTTGCTTTACACCGTAGCATGAAATCTCTAGTGGAACATTATGCGACATCTGGAAATCCGGAAGCAGAGGGACTTCTAAAGCATGGTTCTTATCATGTGAGAGGTGGACGTGTGCCTGATGGTCATATGATTTGGGGAGATTATTATTATATGGAAGCGTTGATCCGCTTGCAGACCGGCATCCGAGGCTATTGGTAGTGGGATGTTAGGGTGGGGCAAGGTTTATCCTATAGAAGAAGGAAACTGCTAAGACTAATCTCTTAGCGGTTTTTTTTTTTGTGGACTATTATACAAGAGTTTTAAAACGTAGTTATTTACTTGGAATAGTATGAATAAAATCATATCACCACGCGTAAGGTTTAATGTAAGATTTTGATAATTATTAGAAATTAAGAAAAGGGGATCGGGTTACTCAGATATGAATTTAGACTGGGAGTTTATCTACGAGAGTTTGCCGCTTTATGGTGAGGCGATGTGGCTGACAGTGAAGCTAGCGTTGTTAGCTATTGTATTCTCACTCCTTATTGGATTACTGTTCAGTATCGTCTTGTACTATAAGGTCAAAATCGTCAGTGATGTTATTAAGATCTACATTGAGCTTTCACGGAACACCCCTTTACTTGTGCAGCTCTTTTTTCTTTACTATGGCTTACCTAAGATCGGAATTCACTTTAGTGAAATGACCTGTGCGATTGTAGGCATGACATTTTTGGGCGGGAGCTATATGACGGAGGCTTTTCGAAGTGGGTTCGAGGCAGTTAGCCAATCGCAGATTGAATCAGGTCAGAGCATTGGACTGTCTAAGCTGCAGCTGGTCAGATATGTTATTTTTCCCCAAGCCTTTGCGATAAGTATTCCTTCTTTAGGGGCAAATGCGATCTTTCTGCTGAAGGAGACCTCTATTGTAGGTGCCATTGCTTTAATGGATTTGATGAATGTGGCAAAAGACTTGATCGGCATGCATTACAAAACAGCGGAGTCTCTGCTCCTTCTGGTACTCGCCTATTTGGTGTTAGTCCTGCCCTTATCGCTTTTATTGACTTGGGTGGAAAGGAAGGTGAGATATGCAGAATTCGGGGATTGAGGTGCTTTTTGAAGGTTCTAATTTCGAACGATTATTAGGGGGCTTACTTGTAACGATTGAAATTTCATTTCTCTCTATTGGAATCGGTACGTTATTAGGGATCGTTATGGGATTGCTCCGGACGCTGGGATCGAGGCCATTAAGGTTTATATTACGTCTTTATTTGGAGACCTTTAGAATTATTCCGATTCTAGTGTGGCTGTATGTAGTACATTTCAGTTTCTCTCCATTACTTCATATCGATATCAGCGGGGAGGCTACCTCTATATTGGTGTTCAGCTTATGGGGAGCTGCGGAAATTGGCGATCTTGTTCGTGGAGCTTTGCAATCTATGCCAAAACATCAGGTGGAATCTGCTAGGGCGCTAGGTCTGAGCAGCAGTCAACTTTATCGGCATATTTTGATCCCGCAGGCTGTACGCAGAATGCTGCCGGGAATGATTAATCTTGCCACACGAATGATCAAGACAACATCACTGGTGGTGCTGATTGGAGTGATTGAGGTGGTAAAGATCGGGCAGCAGATCATTGAACTCGGCGTAATAAAAGCGCCCACCGCTTCATTCTGGGTATACGGCTTTATCTTTATATTATATTTTTCTGTATGTTTTCCGTTATCCAGACTTTCGAAAAAAGTTGAAAGCAGATGGCAAAATTAAGGCTTAGGAAGGAACGGTTGTAATGGCAGATTCCGGAGAACTCCTGCTGGAGGTTACACAATTACACAAATATTTTGGAGAGCGAAAGGTTCTGGACGGCATTGAATTGCAGGTCGAAAAAGGAGAAGTAATCGTTATTCTCGGTCCCTCTGGCTGTGGAAAAAGTACGTTCCTACGTTGTCTTAACGGTTTGGAACCGGTTCAGGAAGGCGCGATACAATATCGTGGGCAGAACCTCGCGGGGGCTGCTGTAGATTGGCGTGAAGTTAGGCAGCATATCGGAATGGTCTTTCAAAATTATGAGTTATTCCCGCATTTGACGGTTATGGATAACATTCTTCTAGGCCCTCTGAAAGTACAAAAGAGAGAGCTTAAAGAAGCAACGCAGCAAGCGGAACAGCTCTTAGAGCGGGTTGGGCTGCTTGAGCGTAAACTGGACTATCCACGCCAGCTTTCCGGTGGACAAAAGCAGAGAATAGCTATAGTAAGAGCTTTATGTATGAATCCGGAGATTATGTTATTTGATGAAGTGACAGCATCCTTGGATCCGGAAATGGTTCGGGAAGTGCTTGATGTCATCTTAGGGCTTGCTCAGCAAGGAATGACGATGATCATCGTGACTCATGAAATGGGGTTTGCCAAATCGGTTGGGGATCGGATCGTGTTTATGGATCAAGGCAAGATATGTGAGATCGCTGCCCCGCAACAATTTTTTACCCACCCTGCGACAGAACGTGCCCAGCATTTTCTGGATATATTTCAGTACGAAAAATTATAGAAATAGGAGAGGAAGAGAAATGAAGAAAAGTTTGAAATGGCTAACGATGCTGGTAGGTGTAAGTATATTATTGATGGGATTGGCTGCTTGCGGAAATAGTTCGGATAACAACGGAAACTCAGCATCTTCTAAATTCACTTCTATTGAACAGCTAAAGAAGAAAGGGAAGATTAAGATCGGCGTATTTGCAGACAAACCACCTTTTGGTTATGTGGACGCTGAGGGTAAAAACCAAGGGTTTGATGTGTATATTGCCAAACGCTTTGCCAAGGATCTGCTAGGGGATGAATCGAAGGTTGAATTTGTGTTAGTTGATGCTGCCAGCCGCGTGGCATATCTTGAATCGGGTAAGGTTGATATCATTATGGCTAACTTTACGGTCACCGAGGAAAGAAAAGAAAAAGTGGATTTTGCTAATCCGTACATGAAATTGTCCTTTGGGATCGTATCCCCAGACAGTGCTCCAATCACTTCCATTGATCAATTAAAAGGGAACAAGCAAAAGCTCATTGTAGCTAAAGGTACGACAGCGGAAACCTATTTTACCAAAGAATATCCGGATATTGAATTGCTCAAATTCGATCAGTACACCGAGATTTTTGCAGCGCTTAAAGATGGTCGGGGGGCGGCAATCGCTAACGATAATACAGAACTCATTGCTTGGGCTAAATCAAATCCTGGATTTACGGTCAGCATTCCTGCTTTCGGGGGTCAGGATACAATAGCTCCAGCAGTGGCAAAGGGGAATAAGGAATTGCTGGACTGGATTAATACAGAACTTGATACCCTTGGTAAAGAACAATTTATCCATCAAGCCTACAAAGAAACCTTAAATGAAATTTACGGTGAAGGATATACTGATGAGCTTGTCGTTGAAGGCGGGAAAATCCAGTAACGGATTGGGAATAACATTGCGGGGGCATCTGAGAAGATGCCTTTTCTACAGATAGACTATTGCAATTTCTATAATGCCGAGTATAATACTGGGTATACACAGAATAAGGAGTCGGTGAAAATGTCTGTCGATGATTATCTGGATCTTCTAAACTACGCAAAAGCAATTAACGATGGACAGTGGCATGCTGACATCATAGACCGTTTGAATAAGCTGAGTAAGGCTTCTCATGCTGAGACAACAGAACAAAGTGTGAAAGAGCTGTGGATTCAATTCGACGATATAAATGCAATATTAATGGATTTATTTAATAAGCTGAGGGAAAGTGCGGATCCAGTAGAGCAGTACCGGTGGAAAGAGAAAGTCTGGGAGTTAAAGCAGGAACGGATTAATCTATCGAAGAAGATTCAGAGTAGATATATCAGGATATAATTTAAGCTCACATTGTAATAATAAATAGAAAATAAAAAAAGGCATGCAGTTAGTCTGCTCTGCCAAACTTACGATGGTCTATAGGCTACTTAGACATTTGCATTCCTTCGCGCATCATTGTCATACACATAGTCATCATTTCATCGCAGTCCTGCATTTTTTTCATCATCATATCCATGTTCATATCCATCATGCCCATTTCAGACATTTTTTCCATGCCCATCTTCATACAGTTCATCTTAGACATCATATCATCCATACACATGTTCATCATCATTTCCATACACATCTTGTCCATTTTTAATTCCTCCCTTCTTTTAAATTACCTTTCTTCCATAAAATACTATACAATTAAGGAACAATCAACGCTAGATTTGATATTTTACTAACTTATTTTTCTTATTTGTCGTAATTATGTATATCCTTACCATGCGGATGTTATTAATCAGAATACTTATTTGCGGATCGGTGACTATAGGCTAGATTGCCTCAGGTCAGCGTTTTTTTTTGCGTTCTACAGAGTGAGGAATTAATGAGCCGGATCATCACTCTGGGATAAACGAGAAGACACTGCCATAGGTCCCCGTAAATACGGGCTGACCGAATTTTTGTGTCCATTCCTTGAGTAGTTTATATGAGACCTTTTTGCTCGTAATTACATAATCGGGCTGATCGTAATTAACGATCTCGGGAAGGTATTCAGAGAATCCGTGCATCGAGCGTTCAAAAGCAGTCCAACCCAATACGCCAAGAGAATCTTTTGTCACGAAGGGATCTTGTCTGCCATCACATAACACATCTCCCCCTCGAAACATGACATAGCCAGATGAACCGTAGTGGGCGAGAACTTTGGGACGTGTACCTTCAGATGTATGCTGCAGAATATAGTCCATTTCATCTATAGGATATTTTTTGGCGTCAATAACTGGTGGTACAAGGAATAGATAAGCAATGTTTAGCAGCAGACCAACTGCCAGTAACCCGCGTAATGTACTTTGTCGGACTAGAATACCTGTTTTGGTGAACTCAGGAAGCGCATCAAAAAATACAGCCGCAAAATAGGGGATGAACAGCCACATAAACAGGTTTTGCTTGAAGTTTGATACACCGAGGTATAGAATCCCAAGCATAAGAAAAAAACGGAACGGTTTACGCTGGAGTGCAAAAGGAAGTGTGCAGGCAAAGAACAAAAGCAATAGTAAGATGGGCAAGTTCTCCAAGCTATTGAACCGAATCGGCTGCCATTCATTGATCAGCAGGTTAAAGTTTTTCTTCGTAACTGTCAAAATAAACAAGAGACTTTTTACGCCGCCTGGATTTAGAATGCCAACGAACCAGACGAGACTGAAGACTATGATTTTACGCCCATTCAGCGTTTTTTGGATCAAGGATTCAAGCAGAGCCATCCCTGTAAATACAGCAATTACAAGCCATACTCCTGCATGGAAATTGGCAATGGCAATAGAAAGGGCAATCATCGCAGCGGCATATTTCTTTTGAGAACTCATTTGATATTCACGTAAATATACGAAAAACCAGACAATCATAAACGAAGAGATCATCTGTGGACGGCCTTTGAAATAATTATAATAAATCCAGCAAGAAATTAGCAGCACAAAAGGGAGCAGGAGAACATGGTCTTCTTGGAGTCCCAGTTCTTTGCGTGAAACCTTGCCCAGCCGAAGCAATCCGAGCACTAAAAAGAACAAGCATACAGCGGTCAAAATATACACACCCGGCCATCCAAAAGCTGCATAAAGCGGGGCAACGAGCAGTTGGAATCCGAATTCATGAGGGACGTAGGGCAGCTTATCTCCGTAAAAAGTATGTATGGCATGATGTAGAACTTGTCCGTGCCCGATCATATATTGTCCTAGCTCTATATGCCAGAAGGTATCGGGATCATTGTAAGAAAATTTAGGGAACATCAGCAAGATAGCGGCTATAACGAATATGCCATACAAAAATTTGTGTATATTGAATTTCATCATTATTTTGTTTTCCCCCCGTTTTTTGTTCAATTATAACGAGACTTTCTTAAGGAATAGTAAAATTTATGAAGCGGAGTGAACACTCATGCATCAACTATTTACGTGGATATCTGAATCCGCGCTTCACCTTGTTAATTCTATGGGTATTTGGGGCATATGGTTAGGGATGATTCTAGAGAGTGCCTGTATCCCCATTCCCAGTGAAGTGATTATGCTCAGCGGTGGGTGGCTGATTGCGCAAGGCTCGCTTACTTTTATGGAAGTTGCTGTTGCTGGGATATTCGGAAACCTACTGGGTTCCATCATTGCCTACTATATTGGTAAGGCTGGTGGACGCCGGTTATTAGAAAAATACGGAAAATATATTCTCCTAAATGAGCATCATTTGGAGCAATCGGAGCGTTGGTTCGAGCGTTATGGCGAGAGTACCGTATTTTTTACTCGTATGTTGCCCTTTATTCGTACTTTTATCTCACTGCCCGCAGGGGTTGCTGGAATGAAAGCTTGGAGATTCATAACATTTACAGCACTCGGCTGTATCCCGTGGAACTTAGCTTTGATCTATCTGGGATACCGCTTAGGTGACAACTGGGGTATCGTGGAGCAATTTATTCGCCCAATCAGTTATACCATTTGCGGAATCGTGGTGCTTCTTGTGTTGAGGTGGTTAGTACGGAGATTTCGTAACCAGACTTAATGCCAGTTCTTCGGGTGTTTTCTGGTGTTTTCTGCTCGGTGAGCCTCCGCAGCTAAATATGGATAAATAAAGGTCAGGAACGTCGAGGCTAGAATTAACTGTTATATGTTGAATGCATTTTATATTCAAGGATAATCTACTTCTGTCTGGGAGGTTTGAAATGAAGGTCAAACGAATCGTCGCCAATATAAACACGAAGGATCTCACGGCAGCTAAATGCTTCTACGAGGATGTGCTCGGTCTTGATTTAATGATGGATCATGGTTGGATTAGAACTTATGGTTTAGACGAGGAGATGAGCATTCAGATTAGTTTTGCCTCACAGGGTGGCTCAGAAACGCCTACGCCTGATCTATCAATTGAAGTAGATGATGTCGATGCTACATTTGAAAGCATGAAGAAAGCTGGATTTCCGATAGAATATGGTCTTGTTGATGAGCCTTGGGGTGTTCGGCGATTCTATGTCCGCGATCCGTTTGGCAAACTTATCAACATCCTTGAGCATAGACATTAGAAGAGTGGTCACGGCGTGCAGAAATCTTGATTGTTAAACTATCGAATAGCGATAGCTAAATGATGACATAAGGCAGCCGGTCAGTGGATCAGCTGCCTTTATTCAACTAACGGGCAGGATAGTTGAACATAATCATGCTTAACCGTATTATAAGTAAGTATAAATTCATTGTTGAGGGAAGCGTCATATAAAAATTCAATGTTCTTGGTGATTCTTATATTGAATGATTTTCAGCATTCACTGTGAATTTAATGATTAAATGCAGAGATAAATCATATCGAAAGGATAACTTATGAGAAATTTTATTATCTTCGGAGCAAGTAAAGGATTAGGTGAGGCATTCTTCAAAGGATTGCCAGAAAAAGGTGATCGTGTTTGGGTGGTTTCTAGAACTTATCCTAACAATTTAAATCTTGAAGATGGTGTACAGAAATATTGGATTGAGGCTGATTTAGCGAAATCTGATGCAAGCAAGCTGATTGCGAATACAGTAAATGACGTTACAATAGACGTATTAATATATAATGTAGGGATATGGGAGAGCAAAGGCTTCAGGGATGACTATGATTTTGAAAAAGATGACCCAGCTGAAATCGTCAACATCATTAATGTAAATGTTACTTCAGCTATTACCTGCATACAGAAGCTTTTACCGAATCTAAAAAAGTCAGATAACGCAAAAATTTTCTTAATTGGTTCTACGGCAGGTCTTGAACATAATGATTTTACGCAAGTTTCATTTGTAGCTTCTAAGTTCGGTTTGCGTGGTATTGGAAATTCTATAAGGGAGCATGTAAAAAAGTATGGGATCGGTGTGACTTGTATAAATCCTGGTGAAATTGCAACCCAAATTCCATTGGAAGATGGAATTGAGAAAGTCTTGTCTGCGTATGGCGGTACACAGATTCCTCTTCAAGATATTGTTTCTTTAGTTAAATGCTTAATGAACCTTTCCAAAGCCTCTTGTGTAAAAGAAATAAATATTCCAGCAATGTTGGATACAAATGCGTAATCAACTCCATTGAGAATGATAGTGCAAAAAAGCGAGATTCTAAGAAACCACTCCATAGTAAGGAGTGGTTTTCGCTTTATACAAGAATGTGTAAAGTTTGGTCAAACTCTAATTTATGCTTAGATATACTACGGTGAGCCGTATCATAAATAACGGTTGAGTTAACGGGGGTAGTTTAAGTAAATGTAAATATTTACTTGCGAACTAATGTTCGGTACAATAAACTTGATTCCATTACAAAAAGGAGATGTTGGATATGTATAAACACATTAAAGATTTTGCCGCAACTTGGCAGAATGAAACGGAAGCAACAATGCGGACACTGGAGATGCTGACGGACGAGTCTCTTGGTCAACAGATAACAAGCGATCATAGAACGCTTGGACGTGTTGCATGGCACCTTGTACAGACGTTGCACGAAATGCCATCTCGGACGGGACTGTCTTTCGAAGGACCAGGCGAAGATATGCCGGTGCCAGCTTCGGCAGCAGACATCGCGTCAGTCTATAAGAGGACCTCACAAGCGCTCCTTGATGCTATACAGTCCAGTTGGAAAGATGAGAATCTGCTTATCATGAGCGATATGTATGGTGATCAATGGCCAAACGGCTTAATGCTGGAAATTCTCGTAAAGCATGAGATTCATCATCGTGGTCAGATGACAGTACTGATGCGTCAGGCAGGCCTTAGTGTGCCGGATCTTTACGGCCCGACAAAAGAGCAGTGGGCCGAGTATGGAGCGCTACCTCCAGTAATTTAGAGTAAGATTATATCCGCTTTGGCCGTTTGGCTATAGTGGGATTTATAAGTATTTTATCATAGGATTGAAAGTGGTGGCTTGAATCATAGACAAGAGGATACCATCGGACTGAAACTGTTGATTCTATTGAACTAACGGGAAACAATAGCTTAATCTAAAACGAAGGTAGCTGGTCTATATGAACGGCTACCTTCGTTACGCTAAAGGACACATTTCCCCTTAATCTATATAGAGTTGAGGATGAGAGAGCAGGAAATCTCACATCAGCTAGGGAATACCAATTATGGATTTATAAATGTACATGAAAGGTTGATCTAAGTTTATGAATGACCATAATCTCACCTTCGTAGCCAAAGCGAAAATGATGCTTGTATACCCTTTGCTGCTTGCCCTGATCGTTATACTTGTGGTCAGTAGCCTTACTGCCTGCGATAATTCCACCGCAGGCAAGACAGCAAGCAAATCTGCGCAGCCGACTATAGTGACACCTGTGGTAGCGCAAGCATCGGGCAGCATTTATTTGTACGGTGAAGCACACGGCGTAGCCAAGATATTGGACAAGGAATATAAATTGTGGTCTCAATACTACCACAACGAGGGCATGAGGCACTTATTCGTCGAGCTGCCCTATTTTACCGCCGAATACTTGAATCTATGGATGCAGTCGGACAATGACGATATTTTAGAGGAGATTTATGATGATTGGGAACGGACACGTAGTCACAACCCTGATGTCAAAGAGTTCTACAAAAAAATAAAGAGCGAGTGTCCGGAGACGATTTTCCACGGCACAGACATCGGGCATCAATATGAAACTACCGGGAGCGGCTATTTATCTTATCTTGTGGCAAACGATCTGGGAGAATCGGAGAAGTATACTTTAACAATGGAAGCGATCCGGCAAGGCCGTGTTTTTTACAGCAAAGAAGACGGCGTATATCGGGAAGACACGATGACGGAAAACTTTATTCGCGAATTTGAGAAGTTGGGCAATGAGAGCGTTATGGGCATTTACGGCTCAGCGCATACCGGGCTTGATGAAATGGACTATAAGACCCAATCCATCCCTTGTATGGGCAATCAATTACAGGAGCATTATGGCGATAACATTTATTCTGAGAACCTAAGTTGGATTGCTAAAGATATTGAGCCATCCAGAGTAGATTACATCTCCTTACAGGGCAAGGAATATGCAGCATCTTATTTTGGTAAGCAGGATTTGAACGGGTTCAAGGATTACGCCTATCGAGAATTTTGGCGATTGGAGGACGCCTATGAAGATATCCAAGACCTTCCACTGGTGGACAATTATCTTCCTTACGATAACTATCTGATGCCGATAGAAGTAGGCCAGGTCTTTGTGGTCAAAAGCACCAAAACAGACGGTTCAGTGCAAAGAGATTACTATCTGTCTAGCGGCCAAGTTGTGGAGGGTGTGAACTCAACACAACAATTCACAGCAGAGTGACGATCAGTAATATGATGATTATCTCAAGTACAACACGCTCGCTCATGCATCGGGCGTTCATAAAAGCTAATTGGGAAAATTGTCACGTGCCGAAAATGAGTGCTCGGTTGATATAAGAGTGGCTCCAAAATTCACCGCTTCAACCAAAGTGGTGAACCGTAGGTATGGGTAAGTTTTTTACTGATTGCATTACGCTAACGGGACACGTTAGTTCAATAAACATGATAAGGCAGCCCGTCAGTCAATGCGATCAGCTGCCTTCATTCAACTAACGGGCAGTTTTGTACAAGAAAAAATGATGAACTGGAATAAACACGTGCAGTACTGATGGATGAAAAAGGTGAATATATGGATTCAAATGAACTAAAACCTTTAATGAACAACACAAAATGGGAAGAAATAAGACAAGCAATGCTCAACTATGCCTTTCCAACCAAATGGAGGATTAAAGACATTGATACTGGCTATATCAGCCTTTGGGATGGAGATTGGTATTACCATTTTTCAGATGGTGGTTACAAATTTATTGAGTGGTTAGAAATTCATGCTGAAGATGACTCGATAAATGCTGATTTAATTCAAATCTTGAAAAAAATACATGTTCCAGGTGAAGTAACTACCGACTCCATCATAATTTATGGATATAACAAAACTAATGAATTCATTGATTATATATAATACGCTTCACCTCAATGCTTCCAAACACAAAGTACAGTTTGACCATTAAATGTATATCTGAATATAAAAGAAAAAACACTCCTGACAATGGAGTGTTTTATTATTATTCAAATTTATTTGAAGTCCATGTAGCAATTCCATTCATTGGACATGCAACAACTAGCCAGTTATCAGATTCTACTCCCACCTGCCAACATTCATACTTCTCATGAAAACCAATAACAAATAGTATGCTACCTGATTCAAAGCTTATAATTAAATGTGGAGTGCTGTCTCCCAATTGTATATCTATAATCTTTTCACGTCTCATCTTTATGATCTGACTGTATTTTTCTTCCTCAGAAATATCTGCAATTTGACTTTCGTTACTAGGGTATTGAGAGGGAACTAAATCAAATATAGTCCACTTTGATTCAATGTTCAGGTACAGTTGAACAGCTAAATCATCGAACTCGTTCAGCGAAGTCCCTATTTTCTTTATTCATTCCGTTCCCCAGCTCTTTTCATCAACGTATACGCCCGAATCATTACACCATATCTTGGATTTGTTGGTGTTGGCTTTTCGCTTCAAATTTCGCGTTTTGGCATTTTGCTCTCATCCATGTACAGCAGATTCCAGCGGTGACCGTCCAGGTCGGCAAATCCTGCGCCGTACATCCAGCCGTCAGTTTCACTTGGCTTGCCAAAGATGTTTCCTCCGGCAGACTCTGCTTTTTGGATAAAAGCATCTACTTCTTCTCTGCTTTCAGCACCAATGGAGAAGATTACTTCAGCGCTATGGGAAGTATCTGCGGTTTTTGAACCAGTAAATTTCTCAAACGCCGCATCCGGGAACAGCAGAATTGTTGTTTGACCTATTACAAGCTTAGCTCTCTCGTTCCCAACACTCACCGCTTGGAATCCAAGCTCATTGAAAAAGGCAGTTGACCTCTCAACATCTTTGACTGGCAGGTTAATCCAAATCTCCTGTGACATGGCTGTAGCCTCCTAATATATTTTCATTCCTACTATACTCTACTTCTGGCAGCAGAAGCGATCTCTTTCGCAACTCACCTTTAATTGAAATACTCGATAGTTTTCTCAATAAATGACTTTGCCGATTTTGTCAGAAAACGGTCGGACCGATGAATGATCTCAAAGTGACGATATGGCGGATCGTCTGTAATTCGGATGCAGCGTAATGTTGGTTCATTCATTGCCTGGATCAAACGGTAAGGCAGCAATGTTCCTCCGACGTTGGCTTTCACCAAGCTAATAATGGAAGTTGCCGAACTGGTCTCCATGATCGTATTTAAGCTGAATCCATATTTACGGCAATAGCCATCAACCAATTCTCTGCCTGTAAATCCTTCGGGGAACATCACAGTTTGGATATTACACAGTTCCTGGATTACAATCGTGCTTCGTTCAGCCCAATCATGATTCTCAGAAACGACAAGTACATATTCTTCACTGCACAAGGGAATGCGTACAAGCCGATCATCTGGAGCAGAGGTGATCTCGATCCCGATGTCTACTTCATTATCCAGTACTTGATTCAAGACGTAGATCGATGAGATAAGCTTCAGCTGCACCTTGGGGAATCGCGTATGAAAATTCACGAGCAATGGGGTGAGCCGGTAGTCCAGATCGGAAGGGAGAACACCAATTACCAACCGACCTCGTTGATCATTGCGTAATTCAGCTAACGCATCCTGGGTATTCTGTAAATGCCGAATCATCTGTACACAGTGCTCCAAAAACAGATTTCCTGCTTGAGTCATCACAATCTTTTTGCCGACTCGGTCAAATAAGGGAACTCCGAGTTCATCCTCAAGTGCGCGTATTTGTTGACTCAACGTAGGCTGAGATATGCCAAGCTTCTCAGCTGCTCGTGTAAAATGAAGCTCCTCACACACAGCAATGAAGTTTTCCATCTGACGAATCTCCATATGAATGACCTCTAATCATTGGTTTTAGTAATCATTTTAATAGAAACTATAGTATTGTTCAATCATTGTAATGATTCTATACTTAATCGTGCACCTCCCAAAGATCTGTTATTAACAAATAGGATCATGGGAGAATGCATCGATACTACTACCATGAGGTGATTCATAATGAAACTTTTTTATATCGTCTTGGCGCTTATCCTGGCTTCACTGAATTTACGACCACCCATTACATCCATTTCTCCTCTAATGAGCATCATTCAGAATGATTTGGGTATAAGCGGGATTACCGCCAGTTTGTTAACCGCACTTCCGGTATTATGCATGGGCATATTTGCTCCGTTCTCCGTACGATTAAGCAGAAGGTGGGGAAATGAGGGCGCAATTGTTCTGGCTTTAATCCTCATTGGGTTAGGTACGGGATTACGATGGTTTGTTGGTACAACTCCTTTGATGATGTTCACTTCTTTTCTTTCCGGTGTAGGAATTGCATTGGCAGGGCCGCTGTTGTCCAGCTTCATTAAGCAGTATTTCCCTGACCGAGTGGCATCCATGGTGGGTATTTACTCTACAGCGATGGTGATGGGGGCCAGCATTAGTGTGGGACTATCGGTTCCGCTACAGCATACATTGGGTGGTTCGTGGAGAGGCTCGTTGGCTGTATGGGCATTACTGGCAGCCATTGCGTTGCCGATTTGGTTGAGATTAGCCTGGTCTGCGCGCACAGATCGACAATCCGGTAAAATCTCGAGTGTACTTAATGCACCACTTCCGGTGAACAACAAACGTGCCTGGGTGCTGACATTATTCTTCGGGCTGATGGCAGCGATCTTCTATTCGTTGACCGCCTGGCTTGCGCCAGCAATCCAAAGCCAGGGGTATAGCCAAGAAACTGCCGGCAAAATCCAAACTTTATTTACATTGATATCGCTGCCCTCTACTTTGTTCATTCCGATGCTTGTACATCGTTACCAAAGACGTGTATTCTGGCTTGTCGGGTGTGCTTTTTTGGAGTTGATGGGTGTCCTGATGCTGAACCTATCCGTTAGCCCCTGGCTCGCGGCGATTCCTCTCGGTATTGGGGCGGGTGGGCTGTTCCCGATTGCACTGATGTTGCCCATTGATGAAACAAGCAATGCTCAGGAAGCCAGTAGCTGGTCCGCAATGACCCAATCTGGTGGCTACATTCTCGGAGCGCTTGGGCCGCTAGCGATTGGCTGGCTCCACGATGCAACAGGCAGCTTCGTTCAAGCATTCTATGGTTTGGCTGTAATCATCGTGCTTCAGATTATCGTTCAAATGGCTATAGGAAATAAAAAAAGTTCTCCATCCATTTCTCGTGTCCATTAAAGATTCCGTGTGATAGCTTCATGTTGATCAATTAGTGAAGTTGTGCTTGCATGGACCTATGAACGTACGTGGTGTAATTCAACTAGCGGGCAGGATAATGGAAATGAACTGTAGAAAAAACCTATAAATGAAAGTGACAAAAGTGGAGAATTCTACCGACAGTTGAATAAAGCGCCTATGAAAATTCAACCACCGCTTGATAGGATTGCGTTTGAGGAAATGCTATGCTGTTTTCGACAGTGCGCACTGTACATTTTGTTTTATTGGAGGTATACAATGCTCGACTTGCGTAAAATTGGAGCTTATATTTCGAAGCTTCGCAAAGACCAGGATTTGACCCAATTGGAACTTGCCGATCAACTGAATGTAAGTCATCAAGCGGTATCGAAATGGGAACGGGGCGACTCGCTACCGGATATCGGAACGCTTCCGCAGTTTGCGAGGTTATTCGGCAAAACGGTAGACGACATTTTAAATGCAGGAGACAACTCAGAAAATCGGGAGCACCAGCACCTAGGAACGATCGTTGAGGAGATCGCAGAGAACAGGCCGGACCAAGTTGCAGAGATGGTCAATACCGGTGAGATGAAGGTGGAAGAGCTTGTAGAAGTAGCACCGTTTGTAAAAGCAAGCGCTCTGCATAAGGTTACAGAACGATTAGACAGCAGCGTCCTTAAGTTAGACGTGATCATGCGGCTGGCTCCGTTCCTTGGAACAGATACATTGGATGAACTGGTTCGTCAGGCAGAAGAGGGCGAAATTGTGTGGAATGCCATTACTGGACTCGCTCCGTTCGTCAGCAGCGACACATTAAGCCGACTGGTAGATAAATCGATTGACGGTTCCTTAGAAGTGCACAATCTTGTTGGAATTGCCCCGTTTCTTGAAAGAGAACATGTAGATCGGTTGGTTCAACAAGCAGAAGAGGGTAGCTTGAGCTGGCATTTCGTTCAAGGGCTGGCACCCTTTATTAGCAGAGAAACGTTAAGCCGCTTGGTAGACCGGGTTGCAGATGGCACTATTGATGCGAACCGGATCATAAGCCTCGCACCTTTTCTGGACAGTGAAAATCTCGAGAAGTTAATTAGTGGAGTCGAAGCTGAACATCTTAGCCCAGATCTGCTGGCAAGCCTTGCTCCTTTCGTCGATCAAGGGACATTGAGTAGAATGGTGACAAACTTATTAAATAAAGTAAAGTAGACTCGTATATCGGAGATTGGTGATGCATAGGCAATGGCGTTAAGCTAACTGGAAACGCTAGTTCAATAAACACGATAAAGGCAGCCCTTCAGTAAATGTGATCGGCTGCCTTTATTCAACTAACGGGCAAGTTACCTTAATAAACTAAGTGGTGGATAAAATATAAATATAAGAGTTCTCTCCCGAACTATTAGAAAAAGTCATGGTACGATGTCCTTATTCGGTTGTTTCAGGGGGAGTGAGGAGAACATGTTAAATACTCATGATGTTGCAATAGAAGCATTAACTTGTTATTCAATTACTTATCAATCAATAGCTCATATTGGTCAAAATGCAAACACTATCTATAAAGTGACAGATAAAGAAAGTAACTGCTATAGTTTGCGCTTACATCTATCAAAAAATGATTCGATGGAAAGTATTTGGTCTGAGGAAAAAGTCATTCATTCAGAAATGATTTGGCTGGAATCATTAATAAATGATACTGATCTGGTGTTACCGTCACCTATAAAAAATAACATTGGTGAATATGTTACTAAGATAGCTGACATGAACTGTACATTGGTAAAATGGGTAGAGGGTGAGCAAAAACAATTTGTTCCAACAGTCAATGATGCCGAGTACGTAGGCGAATTGATCGGAAAGCTTCATAAACAATCATCTATTTGGAAGGTTCCGCAATCATTTACTAGACCATCCTTTGATAATACTAGAATTTCACAATCATTAGAAAAGCTCAAACAGCTTGCTGACGGTGGTGAGCTCAATAAAAATGATGTGGAAATTCTGCAATTGGCCGGTGAGCGTGCAATTTTAATGATGAACGATATAGAAAGAACACCTGGCAACTGGGGGATAATTCACGCAGACTTGATTCCAAGTAATTATGTGTTTCATAAACAAGAAGCTAGAGCCATTGATTTTGGAGCTTGCGGGTTCGGATATTATTTATTCGATTTAGGTTGGGCACTTTCTTATATCCACCCAGCGTTCAGAAGCCAGTTGCTAGAATCATACGCCAAACAATTCGACCTGCCTCATAACTATGTTCAACAGTTAGAAGGCTTCTTTGTAGCTGCCCAACTCGAAACAATGAATTTTTGGCTTGGGTTGCCTGAATCTAATGAGTGGTTACCCAGTCATATTAGTAAATTAGCAAGTCGGGAATTTAGGTTATATGTAAATAAAGAAGAATTTCTTTTTAGTGGGACTCCTTACTGGGAGTAGTTTGTTCCACTAACGGGAAACGTTGGTTCAAATCACGATCAGCCAGCTGCGTGATCAGCTGTCCTTTGCTCGATCTTGATCGTATCGGACCGTATTGCAGCTATTTCAGCATATGGGTACATATTGCGAAGGTTTCGGACTGTATAACTCTTATTGCCCTTGATTTGCGTAGAAAAGAAGTACATTTGAGGGGATAGCTGCAACTGAGTCCGATAGTTTGGCAAAACGAGCTGAATTGTGGAAATAAGAGCTACTGAGTCCGAACAGTTGGTGAAAAGAACGCCGCCTGCCAAATTTGCTCCTAAACTTGCTACCCAGTGTTTAAACTAGCCGTCTATAGCTCAAGCTATCTACACCGTGCGCGGAATTAGCTACCTTTAGCTCAACCTAGCTGCACCGTGCGCGGAATTAGCTACCTATAGCTCAACCTAGCTGCACCGTGCGCGGAATTAGCTACCTATAGCCCAACCTAGCTACTCCGTGCGCAGAATTTGTTACCTGTTGCTCAACCTAGCCGCCTTTTGCGCGATCTTGATCGTATCGGACCGTATTGCAGCTATTTCAGCATATGGGTACATATTGCGAAGGTTTCGGACTGTATAGCTCTTATTGCCCTTGATTTGCGCAGAAAAGAAGTACATTTGAGCGAATAGCTGCAACTGAGTCCGATAGTGTGGCAAAACGAGCTGAATTATGGAAATAAGAGCAATTGAGTCCGAACAGTTGGTGAAAAGAACGCCGCCTGCCAAATTTGCTCCTAAACGTGCTACCCAGTGTTTAAACTAGCCGTCTATAGCTCAACCTATCTACACCGTGCGCGGAATTAGCTACCTATAGCTCAAGCTATCTACACCGCGCGCGGAATTAGCTACCTATAGCCCAACCTAGCTACACCGTGCGATAATTGAAGGATGGGCAAAGGTGAAAACGTTTATTGGCTTATAACGCACCAATTAAACCTTGGAAAGAAGCTTAATATAAATAAGAAGGCAGCCGATCAACACGATCAGCTGCTTTTGTTCATCTAAGAGTAATTTCTCAAATAAATAAAAGCATCCTTGACTTTCCCCTGCACGGGAAACTGTATACTCACTTTATGTTATAGATTGGAGATGATATTTTGTTCAAAATCAGTGCATTTTCTAGGCTAAGCAAGGTATCCTTAAAAACACTGCGTTATTACGACCAGATTGGCATACTAAGGCCGAAAAAAGTGGATCAGGATACGTGCTACCGTTACTATTCCGCAGATCAGCTCCTTGAGCTCAACCGAATTTTAATCTATAAGGAATTGGGTTTTACATTGCCTCAAATTAAACAGCTGCTTCAGGAAAATATTTCATTAGAAAATATTCAAGGCATGTTTAAGCTGAAAAGAAGCGAAATCCAGCATATCATCGATACGGAACAAGCTAAACTTGTCAGGATTGAGGAACGTATGCAGCTTATAGAAAAAGAGGGGCAATTCGAAACGGGTCAAGAAATCAGAGTCAAAGCAGAGGGTGCTCAATTGTTTCTTTATCAGAAAGCATGCGGGAAAGAAGAGGACATTCCGGATTTGCTTCGTCAATTTGATCAGTTTATAACGACGGAAAATCGTCAATTCATTCAAGGCCCTCAGGTTGTTTTGTGGAAAGAAGTCGAAGGAAAAGAGGATGAGTTTGAGTTTGAAGTCGGGTATTTTTTAACCTGTGAGCTGCGATCATTTCCAGAACCGTTTCAGCTACGGACTCTTCCTCCTGAACCGATGATGGCCACAATGGCTTTTCATTCAAATACTAGTTTTGATTGTGCGGCCTGTGTTCATTTAGCTAAATGGATTGAGAAAAACAACTATCAGATCAAGGAGAACGAACCGGGCAGGGAGTTATATTTACCGTTATCTCCAGAACGAGATGCACAATTCATAGAAATACAAATTCCCATTATAAATAGATAACAGAAGAAGTGGAGTGGGGGAAATTGAAAAATAAACGGATCATTTATATTCTGGCACTGGCTGTTTTTCTGATTGGAACCATTGAATATATTATTACAGGAGTTATTGAGATGATCGCTGTGGACTTGGGAGTATCTACTTCTGAAGTTGGATTATTGGTGACTGTGTTTGCCCTCTCTGCAGCCATTGTCGCTCCGGTTTTGATTGCATTAACGATCAATGCAGACCGCAAGAAACTACTAATGACCACCCTAGGTGTGTTTATTGCCAGCAACGGACTTATGTTTGTAGATCTTGCTTATGAAACAGTACTATGGATACGTATTATCCAAGGGGCTAGCGGAGGAATCGCTACCGTTGTAGCCATGGCAATAGCGACCCGACTCGTTGAAAAAGAAAAAAGGGGCAATGCCATCGGTATCATTTTGATGGGGCTTAGCAGTTCACTAGTGCTTGGTGTTCCTGTGGGAACATTTTTTAGTGAGCTGTTTGGATGGAGAGTGCTATTTGTTTTAATCGGATTATTAAGTATTTTTCCATTACTTATCATCTATAAAAAGGTACCGGCAATCAAAGAAGAGGAGAAGGTTACCCTCAGAATGCAGCTCTCTATTTTAAAAAATCCAACCATTCTGATGGCCTTGGTTATTACGTTATTTTATGTCGGCGGCTATTCTACACTGTTTACTTATATTACGCCTTTCTTGCAAGCCACGTCCTCTCTTTCCATGACCGAAATTAGCGGTGTTCTGTTCCTGGCGGGCATTTGCAGCTTTGTCGGATCAAGGCTGGGCGGACAACTGGCAGATGCAAAGGGATCGAAATTTACCATTTGTCTCGGGCTTCTGTTACAAGGAGCGACTCTGCTTTTATTTGCTCTAGCCGGAGTCAATCTGTTGCTTTTAATCTTGGTTTTAATGATTTTTATGTTAGCAACGTGGAGTATTTCCCCGGCCCAGCAACTATATCTGGTTACTCTGGCGCCTCGAAATCCGGACATTGCTCTTAGTGTAAATACTTCGTTCATCCAATTTGGCTTTGCACTGGGATCTGGATTAGGCGGGTTAGTCATCAGTCGTACATCTGTCCTATATTTGAATTGGCTGGGTTTTGCCGCTGTATGCATAGCTTTACTTCTTGCCCTCTTACTATTTAAAAAAATGAGCAGTAGGACTAAAACTACTTTGGTTATTAAATAAGAAATGGATTGGGAAACGACAAAGAGAACCTTTTCGCTGATTTTTGGTTTGACTGCGATAACCTCGAAGAATTTATTTTTGAAGTCGAATCACATGTCGATTCATTACCTGAACTTTACGCTAACGTGAAACGATAACTCAATAACGACACACAGGCAGTCGGTCAATGGATCGGCTGCCTATGTTCAACTAACGGGCAGAATACTTCCAATATGTGGTATTCTAAGGTATGGGATTTGAACAGGGGGGAGCCATGTTGACGGAAATAAAATATCCAGTTAAGAATCCATCCAGAATTGGAACTATTATAGGCATGATTGCTCTTATATCGAGTCAATCTATTCTTGGATTGAGATTATGGAATCAGAGGGGGGTATTCTACACTTCGTTAACTGTGGTTCTTTTGTGTTTAGTTTTATTGTTACTCGCATTGTACAGAACATTTTTTAAGAAACCAACGGAGTTATGCCTATCCAATGAGCAAATTATATTAAATGGAAATATGATTAATCCAAAGGATATTAAAGTGATAATGACCAGGGGGTACTTTAAACCTGTTATTGGGATATTACCTTACAGGAGGAAGATCGTCCCATTAGATATGGCATTTAGGTATTCAAAGGATGAAGATAAAGGTATCTCGGATTTAAAGAGTTGGGCAAAAATGAACAATGTTAAGATGGTCAATAAATCGTTTCAAACGTGGATATAAGTGTATTCAAAAGCACTATTCGGCAGTTAAATGCGGTATATATAGTACGATTATCCATAAGAGATGAGGTGCCTTTATCAAGAAGAAATATGCTTTTCTAATCGTTTCCATATTATTATTTGTGATGGCTTATACAAAACCAAGTAGTCAATATTATGATAATTACCTCCATAAGGTTCACGGTCTTAAATGTGACAGTTCCGAAAGCTCAAATTGCTTTCATACTATTAATGACTTGAAATCATCAAGTCTCACACATCAGATTATTTTTATGACAGCAGAAACAAAAATTTTTGGAGAGGCAGATAACAAAATACGAGTAATAGGTATTTTCAATCATTTTTTTGTGATAGAAAATCGTCTTCATCCTAAATCAGATAATAACAATAATATCGAAGTTCCGTTAAGCTAACGGGCAGGATTGTTTAGAAAGTCCCTGATTGTATTTACCTATGCTTACTGTTAATCTAAACAATAGAGATGCTAACAAAGGAGCATAAACCTTATCATGTGGAATACTCTGTAAAGATTAACAATTTGAAAGAATGCCTGAAATAGTGATTACACTATTTTATTAGGTGTGCTTTTCTTTAATCTTACAGGGTATGCAGGGAAAGGTGTATCATATACCCATCCTGCGGATACCTGATGGTATTCGCTTTTATTCGGGGGAAACCGCATCTCTATTGATTCCTACCTGTTTATCCTTCTACTAGCGAGTGGAGGAACTTTATTATGCGATCGAAATTAGTCTTGATTGAGGGAATGCCAGGATCTGGTAAAACAACAACTGCTCAGCTCGTTCATGAAATTCTTACGGAAGTGAACATTACATCCCAGCTATTTTTAGAAGGTAATTTGGAACATCCTGCTGATTATGATGGAGTCGCTTTCTTTAAGAAAACTGAATGGGATGAATTATTGAATACCCATAAAAAGTTTAAAGATTTGTTGAGTAATCTAATGATTCAACAAGATAACGATTACTTCCTAGAATATCGGAAAATAAAAAGTGAAGTCTGGTCAAGTTTTCCAGATGAATTGCATCGCGCAGTTTTTAAGCATGATATTTATGAATTGCCGCTAGATCAGAATAGGAAACTGATAACAGAACGATGGACGAAGTTTGCGGATCGTGTTTTGTATGGCGCAGACACCTTTGTTTTTGATTGTTGTTTTATACAAAACCCTGTAACTATAGGCATGATTAAACATGGTACGAAGAAGGAAGACGTTATAAGTTATGTTATTGAACTGGCAACAATTGTAGAGCGGCTGAATCCATTGTTGATATACGTACAGCAGAATGATCTTGATCATTCTTTCAGAAAGGCTGTAAAGGAAAGATCTCAGGAATGGTCAGAGGGATTTATTGAATATTACACGAACCAGGGGTATGGAAAAATACAAAATTATAAAGGGTTAGATGGAACACTGCAGGTTCTTAAAGTAAGAAGGGAATTAGAAGAAGAGATTTTTAACAGATTAAACATTACCAAGATAAAAGTTGATAACTCTTCTTATAATAAAAACGAGTATAAGCAAGTTTTAGAGGGCATTTTATCAGAATATTATAAATCAACAAACTAATGAGAGATTGGATTCTAGGGATTGCAGGCTGAAAAAGAGGCAATCTATAAAGCTTACGGGAAACGATAGCTGAGGAGCATTGCCATGGCAATGCTCCTTTTTTATTTGTTGAAGTAACGGGCAGGATTGCTTCATCCACTGTCGAATCCTTTGCTTGAATATTTCTATAAAGGAGGGGATGGAAATTAAGATACGAGAAGTTGTAGCAAATGATTATGCTGAAGTTGTTTTTTTATGGAATGATGTACTTGGTGTTCGCAATGTTAATATTGAAAATTTTCGAGTTACTATGGAAAACATGAATAAGGCTGGGAATTATAAAACATTCGTTGCATTATTTGAAAATGAAGTGGTTGGTTTTGTCACTATAGTTCAGGCGTTATCCGTAGGGTCTTCGAATGGTTATCTACATATTCAAGGGCTTGCCGTTAAAAAGGAATTACAGCATAGTGGGATAGGTACAGAACTACTAAGACACACTGAGAATTATGCTAAAGAAATGGGAATATCAAGTATTATTTTATGTAGCGGATTTAAGCGAACCGACGCCCATGCTTTCTATGTGCATAATGGCTATGACAAAGATTCATACTGCTTTGATAAGATTATTAAACTTGACTAATTTTGAATTAATTTACCGGGAAACGTTAACTCAATAATGACACACAGGCAGGTCAGCGTGGGATTTATGTTGTTTATTCAGGAGGATTTTTGATTGTGGGTTATGAACAGGATTTTAAAAAAAGGGTACATGAAGTTATTAAACAGAAACAATTATGTTCAGTTATGAATGACACTAAGTGGGGAAACTTACAAAGTGATGTACTAAATAAACTACCTTTTACCCCTCCATATCAAGCTAAGTATGTCTTAGACGATATACCTTATCCAGAGAACTTCGAAAACGACGTCTGGTATTTAGGGGATTGGATAGAAGGACTTTCACCTTTTTTTTCTGTAGAATGGATACGGGTTAGACCAAGGTATCAGAAGCACAAGGGGAATCTGCTTCCTCCTGAATTAATTGACATAAGTAAAGAATTTCTTTCGATTTTACATGAATTAAGAATTCCGTATAGAGAAGAAAATAATACATTTTTCATTTATGGATATATATCAAATACAGACACACTTTTCAAAGGTAATCAATTAAGCTAACAGGAAACATTAATTTAATAAAAACATGTAAGCAGCCGCTCAAACAACCGGCTGCTTTTTCATTTAAACTTGGTTTGATTTCGGATAAATAAAAGTTGCAAAAAGGAAAAAGATTGCTATACTAAATTTAAACGTTATTTTAAATGTCATTTAAATTAAAGGGGATATACTTGGAGGTTGCGTATGGAGACAGACAAAAAGTTGGAAACAAAAGAGAAGATTATGCGTGCCACACTGGAGTTGACTAAACAAGAAGGCTTTGAAAGGATTACTATAAAAAAAATTGCAGAAGCCTCAAGCACGAATGTCGCTCTAGTTAACTATTACTTTGGGTCCAAAGAAAATTTGTTTAGCGAGTCCATCAAATTGATATTGAACAGCTTTCAGCATACCTTTGCCATACTTGACGATTTCTCTATATCCTCACGAGATAGATTGAGGCAATTTTTACTGGATTATTTGCAAGTGATCCTTCAATATCCCGAATTGCTCTCCAGAATCATCCTGATGGGCAAGACCGTTTTCTCCTCCCAGCATGAATATGGATCATTTTTGAATCTATTGGGGTTTCCTAAGATACAAAATACTTTAAGAGAGTTAACCGATGAACAGCAACCAGAGCACCTGATGACCATGACGATGCAGATTTTTGGAGCGCTTTTTCTACCGGCACTTATGAGTCCTATTCTAGAAACAGGAGCTTCCGTGAAGATTGCACCTATAGAGGAACAGATTGACCTGCTCTTTGCAAGATACTTTCATTAATAAACTCAGATTGAGGTGATTAAATGAATTTTTTAAGAAAATATTGGCAGGATATAGGACTATTCATTGGCATTGTTATATGCATGTATCTTCTAATGAATTGGCAAACAATACCGTGGATCAACAGCATATTATGGTTAAGCTTTGTGGCGATCCTTCTTCATCAATTTGAGGAATACCGCTGGCCAGGGTACTTTCCAGGCATATTCAATATAGCCCTTTTTAAAAGTGAATCCCCTGACAACTATCCATTAAATAAACAGTCGGCAATGATTATTAATGTGGTCATCGCCTATGTGTTCTACTTGCTCCCTGTATTCTTCCCGTCAGTAGTATGGCTGGGGATGGCACCTGTTTTAATGGGCTTTTTCCAAATCATTTTCCATGGAGTCGTCATTAATATAAGAGCAAAAAGCATGTATAATCCAGGATTAGTCTCCGCAATTTTTGTACATTTGCCGGTGGGGATCTGGTACATCAACTACTTATATGAGCATCATTTAATAACCCTCTCAGACTGGATTTGGAGCGCAATTTATTTTGCCATAGCTGTTTATATTTTAATAGTGAAAGGAAATACATGGATGAAAAACAAAAACTCCATTCACAAATTTTCGCAAAAGCAATTATGGTCTTTTCATAAGTAGCTCCTCATAACCCACCAGAAGGTCCAGTTGGCCTTTAACTAAACACAGAACATTAATCCTCTCGTTACTGGAGGTTGATACACTGTGTTTTTTTCTGCGGATTTCTTCGTTTGCTTCGCGCTATAGAAAATGTTGAAGTTAATATTCTGTTGAGGATCTCATCACTATCTGTTTACGATTCAGAGTTAGAGTTAGAGAAGGCCAAGCGAAAAAGGAGCTTTCTCATGAACACAGATCCTAAAGTGCTTATTGTAACTTCGGCATTTGGAGACGGGCATCTCAAAGTAGCAGAAGCGATTGATCATTCATTTAAACGTAGAGGGATCAGCCGGATTGTCACCTTGGATCTTTTCGCTGCAGTCTACCCTACTCTGAACGAGCTGTCCCGCAGATTCTACCTGAACAGCACAGGTTATACTCAAGAATTTTATGGATTAGTGTACAAGTTGACGAGCAAGATGAACCCAGACCAGTTCATGGGCAGATGGATTCATTCTATGGGCAAGCGAAAAGTGCAAAAGATCATCGACGAGATCGGACCGGATATTATCATTCATACCTTTCCTTATTTGGCCGCTGCAGAGCTTGCATCAACAAAGGGGAGACGGATCCCCCTTTTCACTGTCATGACGGATTATGTGGTTCATGGCAGATGGCTTCATCCACAAACCACAAAGTATTTTATCGCTACGGAAAGCATGAAAGCAGAACTGATGTCATTAGGTATTGCTGAAGAAAAGCTTGTGGTTAGCGGGATTCCGATTCGTGAAGCTTTTGAACAGACTCAGGAACGTGAAGCCCTTTTACGTAAGCATGGACTAGATGGAAATCGGCATTATCTATTACTTGCGGCAGGGGCTTACGGCGTGTTGAGTGATATTAACCATTTAATAATAAAGGCGCTGCAGCAATCAAACTTTGATGTAATGGTATTGTGCGGGAATAATCATAAGCTCCAGAAGGCTACGGAAGAGCTTTTTCAAGAGAATCCTCGGGTTCACATACGGGGTTATACAGAAGAAATGCAGGAGCTAATGTGCATATCCTCCTGTCTGTTGACCAAAGCAGGGGGGATTACCTTGACTGAGGCGATGGCTCTAGCACTTCCTGTAATTGTCTATCGTCCGCTCCCCGGTCAGGAGGCAGGCAATGCAGAATGGTTGTCTGAGCACAATTTAATAGAGATTGCCCGAAACGGGGAGCAGTTAGTAGAGCAGCTTCAGAGATTGGAACATCTTGGGTACAAGGATGAAAAGGTACAGGGTATGAAGAGTTTTTCCCGGAAATCAGCCGCGGATGCTATTGTTACTGAGGCTTTAGAGGTTATCAAGCTGCGGCAGCCGTCTGTTTCAGCCGTAAAATCTATGATTGTTGAAGGGCAGGCGAAGACGATTCATGGATATTATTAGCAAGGTAGAAAGACCACGCATTGTGGGTCCTCTAATTGGAGGCTGGCTCGGAAGCTCGGGGAATGAATTGCTGCCTTTTCAAGTAAGCACCTGTTTATTTGATTATAATTATTTATTACCAGATAAAGGGTCGATAAGATGTTATTATTTGTATGGGTGAATTTATTGGAAATGGTGCTTTATTGTCATTGGGGAGGTCAAAATGTACACGAATCAGAAGATAGAGGATATTTTGCATGAAATGCTAATCAAGTCTGTGGAAAATGAAAAGTTTCCGGGATTAGCGGCCGGAATCGTAAAGGACAACCAAGTTCTGTTTACTGGTGAATATGGGACGGCAAATTTATCGACGGGTGATCCTGTTGTTCGTGGCACTTTGTTTCACCAAGCCTCTGTCTCCAAAACCTTCGTAGCAACCGCCATTATGCAATTAGTTGAGCGTGGTAAGGTAGAATTGGATGCTCCCATCACTAAATACCTGTCATATTTTAAGTTAGAGGATGAGCGGTATCAAAATATAACAATAAGACAGCTTATGAATCATACCTCCGGTATGCCTGATGAGGAAGATTACGCGTGGGACCGCCCTGAATACGACGAGCAAAGTCTTGAACGATATGTAAAAGGGATAGGTCACCACAAGCTGTTAAGCCAACCGGGAGAGAAATTTGCCTATAGTAATATAGGATATGAGATCTTGGGAGATATGATAGCAAAAGTCAGCGATATGAGCTTCGAGCAGTATATGGAAAAAAATATTCTGAAACCGACAGGAATGCAGTCCAGTTCTTTTCTTAAACAGGAGGTTGAAGCTTATATTGCTGCACCTCATGTGCTTGGAGCTACCCATGAATGTGGTGGCTGCGTTAGTAGTGTTTTTCCATATAACAGGGCCCATGCACCTAGCTCCACTTTATATACCCATGCCGAAGATATGTGCCAATATCTGCTGATGCATCTAAACGGTGGAACAGCCGGGAACGGCAATGAAGTCCTCCAGCCAGGTAGCTATAATGAAATGTGGAAACCTCATGCACAAACGGGCTATGATCCGGAAAATGCACAGATAGGGTTAGGCTGGTTTCTAGGAGAATATAAGGGTTCTCGTATTCTCTCACATTCCGGCTGGGATACTGGATTCTTGAGTAATTTGTTCCTGCTTCCCGATAAAAAAATCGCTATTTCTGTTATGAGTAATTGTGACTATGTCAACATGGGCAGCGTATGCTTCCCAATTCTTGATCTGTTGCTTGGCTCCAATATTTAAAACGAGTCTGTAAATGATTTTACAACTTCATAACAAGGGGCTTCGTACTTTATAACATTCGTATCTTAAAGTACATGTAAGTCAAGCCCACTTACACTATGGAGGTTATGAGAAATGAAGAGTAAAAATGTGAAATCAGCCCTCGGGGTGATCGCGATTTCCGGTGGTCTGCTAGCCCTCACTGCTTTGGCAGTGCCCAAAATCGTCGCTTATACTACAGTGAACCAGAATGTGTCTCAAGCGGACGTTTCCTACACGCAAGAACTCAACCAGAAGCCAGCTGTTCAACTGGCGAGCAGCCAGATCCCGGTACTTAAGGTTGCAACCAAAACACCGGTCTCGACGATCAAGTCGTATTTTGAGCGCACAGTCACTGCTGAAGAAATTAAGCAGATTAATGAGTATGCAGAGAAGGCCAGGCTCACTGGCAAGGATGAACAGCTTACGCGGCAATTTACGGACCAGGAGAATAAGCGGCGGATGTTATTGGATGATCAATACAAGTACGATGGCTTACGGCCCCAGCAGAAGCTACCTTTGAAATCAGGGAGTTCCGAATTTTATCTGGATCAAAGCAAATTTACCTATGTAATTCCTAAGCGCGAACTGACTGATGAAGAAATGCTGCAATTGATCGACTGGAATTATCGCTTTAATTATGTGGTAAGCCTCAATCTTGTCGTGGCACAGCCAGATAAGAAGGACATCAGTCAGGATGAAGCCCTACGCAGAGCAGAAGAGAGCGTAAGCCGTCTATTCGGTGTCGATCTCTCAAAGTTGCAGGCTCAGACCTCATATTATAAACCTTTTCCTGATTCGAAAGGGCAATGGTTCGTTAATTTTCTACCTTACCGTGCAGAGACACTGCGGGCTCAGGATAAGTCTTATTTCATGTATAATACGTTCGTGGATGCAAAGAGCGGGACCGTACTTGATACCACGATAGTGGACCTGTCCTATAAGAGAACGCCGATTACAGCAGCTATGAATAAACAGATTAGCCAGGATTCCAGCTGGCTTCAAGCCGCTAAATCCATTGTGGTGGACAAGCAGGGCGAGACCCGTGCGATAACCAGCTCATCTATCATTAAAGACAGTGCATATGACAAAAGCGGAGTAGTAGCGGTCTTGGTCAAACTGAAAGACGGTAGCTCCTACACGGTAGAGCTGCGCTATCCGGAGAAGACTCTGCGCTGCCTGATCTATACACCGGTTTCCAAGTAATGAAGTGAACCAGCGTTATAAACTACTTTAGTATTTACAACCTACAGCAAGCCCCACTCGGGGCTTGCTGCTCTGCATTTTGAGAGCTGGTGGATGACTATTGTGAGAGCAGGCATGGGTATAGGAATTTCTTTTTACAAGAAGGGATGGTTAGATGCTAGATATTAAATCCTTACAAGAATGTCCTCTTCGTCAAAATGAGCTTATTGAGTATGTCAAAAAACGGTGGCCAAAAGTACAACAAGCTGTGCTCCCCAATATACAAGAAAGTTTAATCTCAAAAGATGAGGAGTTCCCTTTTACATTTTTGCTGTTGAAACATGATGTAATCATCGGGTTTTATCAATTAATTGAGCAGGAATTTATAACTCGAAAAGATTTATCACCTTGGATTGCGCCATTGTTTATTGACGAAAGTGAGAGGGGCAAAGCACTGGGAGCCGTTTTGTTGGAGCATGCCAGAAAAATAGCTGGGCAACTAGGTTATGCAAAAGTCTACTTGGCGACGGATCATATTCTTTATTATGAGAAATATGGATTTAAGGAGATAGGTCTGGATAACTTCGAGTGGGGACGGCCCACTAAAATATATGAACATGACACTATTACATAAATGACCCAAATGGAAAGCAGGAGTTATCATGGAACATATCTTCGAATTAGCAAAAATAAAGAGTGAAGAAATAACGATACTCGAACTGCAGGATGCAATGGATAGAGGGGATGTTAGTTCTAGGGAACTTGTTATGTATTACATGTATCGGATAGCAACGTTTGACCAGAGTGGTCCCATGATAAACTCTATTATGGAAATGAATCCAGATGCGATTTATATTGCCGAGGCATTAGATCAGGAAAGGAAATTAAGCGGAGCACGAAGTCTTCTACATGGTGTGCCTGTATTATTGAAAGGAAATATTGAAACGAATGATAAAATGCATACAACTGCGGGCGCATTAGCTTTGGAAAACCATGTTAGCTCGAACGATGCTTTTCTTGTCCAAAAACTAAGGGATGCTGGGGCCATTATACTTGCAAAAACAAATATGACGGAATGGGCAAATGGGATGTCATCATCCATGTGGGCTGGGTATAGCTCAATAGGAGGACAAACCAAAAATCCATACGGTGATCATTTTCCGGGAGGTTCCAGTACGGGTTCTGCCGCTTCCGTTGCAGCCAACTTTTCAACAGTAGCCGTGGGGACAGAGACGTCTGGCTCTATTTTAAGTCCAGCTGTGCAAAACGCAATTGTTGGTTTAAAGCCAACTGTAGGTCTAATAAGTAGATCAGGCATAATTCCATGGTCATATTCTCAGGATACAGCTGGACCTATGGCAAGGAATGTGACAGATGTTGCGATCTTATTAAATGCGCTTACGGGAAAAGATGAAAGTGATCCTGCTACTTGGAAAAATGAATATTCTACTATGGACTACACAGCATTTTTGGATAAAGACGGATTAAATAAAGCGACCATAGGCGTTTTTAGAAATGCTCTACCTAAGAATTATTGTGACATGGGTGAATATGATGAACATTTATTTAATGATGCTGTGGCTAAATTAAAAGGTTCTGGAGCCAACATAATAGAAGATATAGATATTCCATCGTTCCATAGAGAGTGGAAATATAACAAAATGAATCTTGAATTTAAGCATTCCGTTGAAAATTACTTATATAACCTTCCGGCTCAACTTCCTGTCCATAACCTAAATGAATTGATGGAATGGAACGAGCGGAATTCGGAAAAGGCTTTGAAATATGGACAAGATATGCTGAACTATCGATCACAGCTAGATAAACCGTTGAATCATTCGGAATATATAGTAGAGTCTATCTCTGACTTATATTATTCGCAAAATATGGGGATCGATCATGCTTTAGAAAAGTATGGATTGGATGCAATCCTGTTTCCTGCTTATGTCGGAGCTGATTTAAGTGCTAGAGCAGGTTATCCAACTATAGCAGTGCCCGCAGGCTTTCAAGAGAATGGAAGAGCCTTTGGGATCACATTTGCAGGAACGGCATTTAGTGAACCGACACTCATTCGGATTGCATTTGCATTCGAACAACAAACGAAACACAGGAAAATGCCGGCTCTAAAGAAATGAAAGATGAATTGAAAATTAGAAAAAGGTGCATTTACAAACGAACGTACGTTTGCTAATATGTTAATGTGGATAAAAATACCAAAGTGAAGAAAAAAGCGTTTGAGATTAGCAATCCATAAGAAACAACCCAAGTAGAAATCTGCTAAAATGTAGTTAATGTCTAATGTAGATACCCCTCATGAATAAAGGAGAACTGAAAATGAGAAAACTCGTTCTATTTCTTCACGCATCGCTTGACGGTTTTGTAGAAGGGCCGAATGGTGAGATGGACATTGGCTGGGTTTCCTACGATGCTGATTTGGAGAACCATGCGAAAGAAATTCTGAGTACTGCCGACACTGTCATTTGGGGACGCGGGACTTATCAGATGATGCACAGTTACTGGCCATCAGTCCCTTCGAACCCATCAGCTTCGCAGTATGAGCGGAATCATGCCGAGTGGATCGAAAAGACAGCCAAAATCGTTTTTTCCACGACGCTGGAGAAAGTCGAATGGAATAATTCCAGACTTGTGAAGGAAGCTGTCGAGGAAGAGATCAATAACCTCAAACAGCAGCCCGGCAAGGATATGGTCATCCTCGGCAGTCCTAGATTCGCACACTACCTTATGCAGCTTGATTTAATTGATGAGTATAAAATTACGGTTTCTCCCGTCCTGATCGGTAAGGGATTGCCATTATTCCAAGGTCTCAAGGAGAAGAGAAATCTTAAGCTAATTGAAAACAAGACCTTTGATTCTGGAGCCATAGGTCTCGTTTACCAGACGGTAAGATGACTTTTCACTTAAGGTGATTACGCTCACGTGGAACGTTAATGGAACGACAACAGCGGCAGTCTAAGACTTTATTTATCAAGTCTTGGTCCGCCGCTGCTTCTTTTAATGGATCCAGTCTAATACTTTATTTCTACCAAACACTAATCAGATGTTGGTTCTTTCATAAACCATGAAATATGGGTGCATCGCTTACAAATAAGGATGGCAGCGTTTTTGTTCGCCCAGTCAAAGCCTAAAAATGATGCGCCGCTTGTGTTAAGCAGTTTATAATCCAGATCAAAAGTATCGTTTTGACAGCAAGGACAGATTATTGGTGCGCCTGCAGCACTGTATCTCATTTTAAAAACCTCCTGTGGATTTGTATAATACTTTAACGTATTTGAGGTTATTCAGGTTTCGTGCACTTGAACTTACTAGTTAATTTGGGGTGAAGTTATGTATAGCTGGAAAAAAGCTTTGTCAAAGGTATGTGAACTTTATTTTTCATCCAAAATGAATTCGAATTTAGAATGGATCTTGGTTGGCTCGGTCGGTTCGGTTCTTCAGGGCTGTGAAATGACCCCAGGAGACGTTGATATTTATACAAGGAATAAGGAAGGGATTGACCAATTTGCAGAACTTCTTAAAGGATTTTCCCTTTTGGATAAATGTGAATTTCCTCATGGGGATAACTGGTTATCTTCTTTAGAAGAACCTACATTCACTCAAACCTTTTCTTCGGGATTTTCTTGGACAAAAGGGAGTTGGATAATCGATGGATTTAAGGTGGAGGTTGTTCATATTTCCAATTCAGCTGGAATTCCTGATTCTATGGATGGTGATGGGATATGGGAAGGTGGACAATTCATTTGGAGCCATTTCAAAAACGTGGATATCGGACCGTATACTATTCCTACGGTTCCGCTAGAAATACAGTTGGAATCTAATTTAAGACGAAAAAGATCAGATAGGACACAAGCGATTATCGCTGCATTACAAAAAAATAGCTATGATAAAGAACTAATCGATAAAGCCTTATCAAAGGAACACTTATCTTATTTTTATTCCCAAATTGGTTAGGCTGAGAAGGCGAGGGACTGATTTTGACCCATAATATTATTGAATACTGTTTAAAAAAGAGCGGAGCAACAAAGGACTATCCTTTCGGATTCGATCCATTGGTGATTAAGATTGCCGGTAAAATGTTCGCGCTTATTTTTGAGAATAAGGGGAATTATGCTTACATAAATCTAAAATGTGATCCGGTGATTGCAGGGAACTTGCGAGAGCAGCATGAGAGCGTTCGGCCAGGATACCACATGAACAAAAAACACTGGAATACGATTGTTTTGGATGGCTCCTTACCAGAGTCGGATATCTATTTAATGATTGATCACTCTTACGATAGGGTTGTCAAAAATCTCCCTAAAGTCCTCCGACAAACGATATACTGAATGTGGCATTAATTTGTCGTTTAAATGGTAATGGACTGGTATAATATGGTTTATAATCATGGAAAGGAGTTGTTTTTATGTCTGATTTTTTTAATTCAGGACCTAATCCCAATATGACGGACCCTGGAGGCCATAAAGCAAACCATGATGTAAATGCGCAAAAATATCATACTGAAGGCGTTCCTGGATTTTGGAGCGAGGTAACCAATCTGTTGATCGTTGTGGTTATAATTGCAGTCATTTTTTTAGTTATAAGGTTTGTTTTATGATTACCCTGGTTTAGAGTGAAGATATTGACTTTTAGGAGGCGGTTCCATTGGTAACTATCATTAAGTGGACAGAATTTAGAAGGATAACGCCTACTCGTCCATAAACTGCGTATTTCCTTCTTAATGAGGGTACTGGATGCAAGAATATAACATTAGTACAATGAGTGACTTTTCAAAGCATTACATTGACCAAATCCGAATATTAGAACACCTTTGCAAGACGTCCGACAAGTCAAGTTTGAGGGTGGGTGTAGAAAGCCTTAAGGAGATAGACGGAGATGAGGCATTCTTGTGCCACATCAGATATGCAAATGCAAGGCATACAAACTTGCCGTTTTAGGATACCTTCTAATTCTGAATCAGGGATGGATTATATACGGTATTTAGGGGCAAGTGCTGCACCGTCTGAATTCCTCATGGTTTTTAATCGGGCACAAATCGCTGGATCAAGCCACTCCGGTTTAGTTGTGCGATTGGAAGAAGATCTGGATTTAGAGTTCATGGTTAAATGTTCATCACAAGCCTTTGGTGATTCAGAGTCCTGGACTAGGAATTATTTAACTCGTACAAGAGAACCGGCACGGATTACTTACATTGCTGTGGACAACATGATTCCGGTTGGGATGATCAGAGTCAATGATTTAGATACAAATACTGCGGTTATACATGATTTTTGTGTGCTTCCTTCGTGTCAAGGCAGAGGATACGGTCGTGAAATTCTTTCAGAGGTAGTTAAAATCTTGCGAGATCAGAAGAATACTCAGATTCGTCTTAGCGTGGTCACTCAAAATAGAAATGCATTATCCCTATATCAGTCGGTTGGGTTCGAGGTTACTGCGGAGTTTAATTACTATGTAATATCCGTCGATATGATTTGTTAAAGAAGAGGCGCTACTCATGCGCCTCTTTCTTTTTTGGCATGCCCTTCTAATTATCACGCTGAATCTAGCTATAGTTAATACTTATAACCTGCCATAGCGCATTGGTAGATCGGTATAGTCAGTCGGTTATGCTATATTAATTCTAATAATTTGTTTACGAGGAGATTAATATATGAGCATTCAGACCAAACCCCAAAAACGAACCGTTACTCCATTTCGATATGATATCGTGGGCAGCTTCCTGCGCCCCCAAGCGTTGAAAGAGGCTAGATTAAAATTCAAGAATGGTGAAATTACTGCCGAGCAGTTGAAGGAAGTAGAGAACGACGAAATCGTTAAGCTCGTGCAGAAACAAAAAGAGGTGGGTCTTCAAGCGGTAACCGATGGTGAATTCCGCCGCTCTTGGTGGCACCTCGACTTCTTCTGGGGACTTGACGGTGTAGATCGGACAATTATTGATCAAGGTTACCAATTTAACGGTGCAGAGTCCAGACCAGAAACAGCCCGACTGACCGGGAAAATAAGCTACAGCAGCCATCCTTTTGTTTCGCATTATGAATTTTTAAAAGATGCTGCTGGTGAGGACGTTGTTGCGCGTCAATCGATTCCTGCGGCTGCACAATTCCTGTTCGAGCTAGATCGGGCGGAAAACAAAGAAAGCACAAATGAATTATACCCGAATCGCGAAGAGCTTATCTCGGATATTGCCAAAGCATACAAAGCATCGATTCTTGCCTTCTATGCAGCGGGCTGCCGCAGTATTCAAATCGACGATTGTACGTGGGGAGCGCTTTGCGACGAACAGTTTATAGCGTTTATGAATCAGATTGGCGTGAACGTAGCTGAATATGCAAGCGAACTTGCAAAATTGAATGAGGAAGTTGTAACCGGTCTGCCGGAAGATCTTGTTGTAACGACCCATGTATGCCGGGGCAATTATGTTTCGACTTATGCTGGAGTAGGTGGAGGCTACGAGCCTATCGCGCAAACGCTTCTTAATATCAATAACTACTCGGGTTATTATCTGGAGTTTGATACCGAACGTGCAGGCGACTTCAAGCCATTGCGCTTCTTGAAAGACAATCAGCAGGTTGTGTTAGGTCTGTTCTCATCCAAATTTGGTGAGCTTGAAAGCAAGGAGGATATTCTGAAGCGTATTGAGGAAGCGAAGCAATATGTTGATCTAAACCGGATTTGCCTTAGCCCGCAATGTGGCTTTGCTTCCACGGAAGAAGGCAACCACCTGACTGAAGAGCAGCAATGGCGTAAGCTTGCTTATATTAAAGAAATTGCTGAAGAGATCTGGAACTAACTCTAATTAAAAAGTAGACAGAGATAAAGATAATGCACCTTTAGCCATTCGGATGTTCATCCGTACGGTTAAAGGTGCATTTTGTTCTACAGCGAGTTTACCGATATACTTGGCCAGTTCTATCTATACTGTGATGGAGGATTAGGGAAAACTTCCCTAATAAAAGCCGATAATTGCTCTAAATGAATGAAATTAAGGAATAACTTCCTAAAAACAGAGCAATATCAAGATTTACCGTCAAATCAGTCGAATTTCAGGGAGGAATTCCCTAATTATCTCCAGGGCGAGCATATGATTGAGCTTTACGGAGTTTTTGTGCCACGCTCAATATAAAAGAAATCACCTCCGTTAAATAAACGGGGGTGATTTAGCCTAAGAAGTAAGAGTGGCAGCTTTTAATTGTCTTTAGAGTGTCTTTCGCCAACCTGGAATTCATCGGCATGTTCAAACATATATTTCACGGTCAAAGGGTCTTGACCAGTAAGTTGTTTGAAGTCGTCCGTATAAACATCCATTTTTCCTTCACGAATAGCTTGTCCAAAAGTAACCATACCTTCTGAAGAAAAGGGGGCTTCGGAGCCTTCTTTAAATGCACCATCGGTGGTTCTAGGCACGCCCATTGCTTCGAATACGGCATAATTTTCTTCGTCCGTGTTTTCTTTGTAGGTGATATGATTGCCCGTTACTTCATTACCAATCTTAATGAAGTCGGTAATTGTCATCAATTCAAGCCCGTTGATATTTAGAATCGCTTCCTGATAGTTATTGGAGGCTAGGGCATACGCAACGGCTTTTGCGCAATCCTTCCGCGAGATATAAGCCATTTTACCGTCACCTTGATTGTTTGTTAATACCCCGTCACCCTTCACATACGTAAAGTAATTGGTTATCATGGCTTCCGCATATTGGGAATTCCGAAGGAAGATATAATCTAGCTCAACGCTTTGAATATAACGTTCGGTATACACATGGTCAATTTTTTCTACGCTTGGATTGCTTTCATCGGCTGCGTTGACCAAAGAAGTATAAATGATCTGTTTGACTCCAGCTTCTTTGGCAGCATCAACCACATTTTTTTGTGCATTTTGACGTTTCTCTCCAACAAAAGGCATGGAGATTAGAGCGAGTTTATCGGCATGAGCAAAAGCTTCGGCAAGGCCTTCCTTGTTATTAAAGTTGGTCACATGTGTTTCAATCCCTTGTTCCGCATATTCTTTCAAACATGCCGGATCGTAAGCGCAAAAAATGATTTGGTCTTTATCTACCAGCTCCAACAAGTATTCCGCAGCTTGCTTCCCTAGATTTCCATCGACACCAGTCAACAATAATTTACCCATGATCGTTGTCACTCCTTGTGGATATGATTTATACCCTTATAGTATGTGAAAAAAAGAACATAGTCTAACACATAAAACTTATGGTCGATTGCTAAATCCAATTTGGATTTGTTGCAGGAAGGAGGGCAAGGCCGGGTTTGTATTATTTTTGAGATAACCTGCTTCGATTGCAAAGGTATGGTGTGAATCATCTAAAGGAATTAGCCGGACTTCATCTTGAAGATAAGCGAGCTGATAGTTATCCGGGAAAAAGCCAATCAAATTCTCTGTGATGATATAAAACAATTCTGTCTCCACATCGTCTGCGGTTCGAAGAATGTTCGGCTGATAGCCGTCTTCAATTGCATGCTGGATCATTAGATGATAAGAGTTTCCAATAACTGTTGGATTCAGCATGACTAGCGGATGTTCATATAACTCCTCTTTGGCGATCGATTCATGATGAAAGAGAGGATGGTGATGACTCACAGCCGCACAATAACGTCCCATATATAAGGGATAGGTTACAATGTCCTCTTTTCCCTGAAACTCGGAATCAAAGGCAATAGCCACGTCGTAAATCCCTTTTAGCAAGTATTCTGCAATATCTTTTAGCAATACTTTATTCAGTTCCAGCTTAATATTCGGATGATGATCCTGAAACGAGGGAATCAATTTCAACAAACTTTGGATATCCGTCATCGCCGCATATTCGATACTCAGGGATTGCGTATTATACTTTTGAAAGTTTTCCATGCTCAGCTTCATATGATTATATTGCTTCCAGAGGATGAGGGCTTCGCCATAGAAAAGCCATCCGGCTTTGGTTGGCTCAATAGGGATCTGCTTTCTGTCAATTAATTGAATGTTGAATTCCTCTTCAAGCGCGGCGATTTGTTGACTAATGGTGGTCTGCGAAACATAGTTCTTTTTAGCTGTTTCCGTAAAATTTCTGCATTCCACGAGATCGATAAAATATTTAATCCTTCTTATGTTCATAGTATCCTCCGCCTGCCGCTGTTTGCTTTTATTATAACCCAGAAAGTAAAAAAGAGAGCCTCGTTTAGAGACTCCCTTTGTTGTACTACTCTTATTTTGTATAGTTATCGAAATAACCTTGGATATAAATCATTGGTGTTCCTTTATCGCCACTACCAGAAGTCAAATCAGATAATGATCCAATCAGGTCAGTTAATCTACGAGGTGTAGTCCCTTGGGCTTCCATCGCACCAACTAGATCATCATTTTTATTCTGGATGTATTTAGAAATGGCTTGTTTTAACTCTTCACCACGAAGATGAGAGAAGTTGTTATCGGCCAAGTATTTCAATTTTACTTCATTTGGTGTTCCATCAAGTCCGGCAGTGTAAGCAGGGGAGACAACTGGATCTGCGAGCTCCCAGATTTTTCCGACTGGATCTTTGAATGCTCCATCGCCATAAACCATAACTTCTACAGTTTTACCTGTAATTTCTTTGATTTTTGCTTGGATACCATCCACGATAGGCTGGCAGTTGTTTGGAAATAGCTTTACACTTTCTTCTGTAGCTTTGTTTGATCCTAGCAGACCATAAGCTTCGTTAAAGCCGCTGCCATCGATTGATTGTGTAAGAATATCATCCAAACCAAATACTTTTTCAGCACCATTGTTTGTGAGAATGCGTTTGGTTCTGAAGCGAGTGTGAATATCGCAAGTTAATACATTTTTTGTATAGTTTAAAATGGTTTTTGGGTTGTTGGAGAAGATGACTTCACAAGCCACACCTTCAGCTTCAATTAAACCTTTATAATATTCAATATAGTCAACACCTGTGAATGGGTGCTTAATATAGCCGAAAAACTCACGGAACTGAGCTTCTGTTAATACATCTGTCCATGGATTGATACCTTTAGCATCTAGTTCGTCGATGTCTACAAGGTGGTTGCCTACTTCATCAGCTGGATAGCTTAACATTAGGACTACTTTTTGTGCCCCTTTGGCAATACCGCGTAAGCAGTTAGCAAACCGGTTACGGCTAAGGATTGGAAAAATGACCCCTACAGTTTCTTCGCCGAATTTCCCCTTTATATCAGCAGCAATATTGTCGATCGTTGCATAGTTTCCTTGCGCCCGAGCAACAATGGATTCAGTTACGGTCACAATGTCACGATCTTCGATCGAAAAACCCTCGACTGTTGCTGCATTCAATACCGTCTGAACTACGATTTCTTCAATGTTATCCCCATTGTTAATGATAGGTCCGCGAAGTCCACGTACAACTGTTCCAACTACTCTTTCCAATATGATCTCTCCTCTAATAAGGGTATACTCTATATTATTAAAATGGTTTTAAAACCTATATTACTATACCCTTTTAGAGCGATATAAGTAAAATTAATGTTTATAATATCTAATATAAAAATGATTTATAGTTAAGGAGGATTACAATTGGCGCGTGTGTTATTTATTAATGGTGGATCAGAGGGACATATTAATCCCACGATTGGCGTTGTGGAAGAGCTTATTTCTCGTGGCGAAGAGGTAGTGTACTTTTGTATAGAAGCTTATAGAGAACGTATGGAGATGACGGGGGCTACAGTACGAACATTTGACGATCAGAAATTTATACAAGCTTTTATCTCAGGTGGAAGAAATTATGTACTCGAAAGAATCAACGGTCTTTTACTTACGGCAGATATAGTTATTCCAAGCGTTCTTGAACAGATCAAAGGGGAGCATTTTGATTACATCATCCATGATTCTATGTTTGGTTGTGGACGTTTGTTAGCTCAAATTCTTAGGCTTCCGGCCATTAGCTCCTGTACTTCTTTTGCGCAGACAAAAGCAGCATTCGATGAAATGTTAGAACAATTTTATACTACAGTTCCTGCAGAAGTAACTAATCCTATAAAGGATAAATTCCAAAGCTTGACGCAAATGGTGAAGGGCAAATATGATGTGGACATCCAATCCCCTTATGAAGTGTTTTGTAATCCTGCCCCACTTACTATCGTTTATACAACTAGGGAGTTTCAACCTGAGGGAGAAGCTTTCGACCCGTCTTATATCTTTGTAGGACCCTCCATCTCTTCACGATTAGCTCCAGAAAACTTCGACCTCATGGCAATTAAGGGGAAAAGTCCAATTTACATTTCACTCGGCACAGTTTTTAACCAAGCCATTGAATTCTATAAACTTTGTATTGAAGCATTGGGGAACACGGAGCACACTATTGTGATGTCAATTGGAGATAAAGTCCAAATCACTGATTTAGGGGGAATTCCGCAAAACTTTTTCGTGAAAAATTATGTTCCACAAACGGATATACTGCAATACACAAAGTTATTTATTACACATGGTGGAATGAACAGTATCAATGAAGGGCTTTATTACGGGGTTCCGCTAATTGTAATTCCACAAAGTGCGGATCAGCCAATAATTGCGGATCAAGTCGTCCATGTCGGAACAGGCATTAAGTTACAAATGCAAAGTTTAACTGCAACTCAACTACGAGAAGCAGTAGATCATATATTAAGCGATTTATCTTATAAAAAAGCTGTCTCCAATATCAGTGAATCGTTTCGGAACTCGGGTGGGTATCGACGAGCTGTTGATGAGATTGTTCGGGGAGGGGGAGTCGTATGAACAAAATGGACCGGTTGTTAGCTATAGTGCTTGAACTGCAGCGTAACAAAATGTTGCGGGCGGAGGATTTGGCTGCTACGTTTGAAACGAGCGTAAGAACGATCTATCGGGATATTCAGGCACTGAGTGAAGCGGGCGTTTCCATTATAGGAGCGCCAGGGCAGGGTTACTCCTTAATCGAGGGGTATTTCCTGCCACCCGTTAGTTTCACGCTGGACGAAGCAGTGACATTGCTTATCGGAACTGATTTTATCGAGCAGCGGTTTGATGCACACTATGGTAATAAGGCTAGAAGTTCTAAAGCAAAGATAGAAGCCATCCTGCCGGAAGCTATCCGCAGTGAAGCATCACAGATTCGCAAAAGTTTTCGTTTATTTGCATCCGCAGAAGATATAGCACCCATACAAGAGAAGGCATGTTTGGAAGCCATTCGTGGAGCGATATTGGAGGGAAGGAAAATAAGATTTCGTTATTCCAAAAGAATCGCCGAAGCCGATGGGAACCGTCAAAGTATTCGTACGGTTGCTCCTTATGGACTTGTGCTTCATCACGGGTCATGGGTACTCATCGCCTGGTGTGAATTGCGTCAAGACATCCGTCATTTCCGGTTATCCCGAATGAGGGAGCTTATTAATCTGGAAGATGAATTTATACTGCCAGCAGATTTTCATCTGGAGGTATACCAACCTCCTGATGATCGCAACGTTCATGTGCTTATCTTAGTCCAAGCTGACATAGCCGATAAGGTAAGGGAATCAAATAATTTCTATATGGAAACTATTGAGGAGCATGCGGAGGGGGTACTTGTTACTTTTCGCGTTCGCGAGCCAGGGGAATTGCTGCAATGGGTGCTTGGCTGGGGAGGCGGTATGGTTGTGCTGGAGCCCGAATCTTTCCGTGATCAGGTTAGAAATGAAATAGAAATAATGTTAAAACGCTACTGACATAACGCTGTCAGTAGCGTTTTTGTATACTTGGACCATCAATGACTACAGGAGCTGATATATGATGATTACAACAAAAGAAGTCTTACAACGATTTGAAGAAACTGCGACATACTATATTCAAGAATTGGAGCGATTCAATCTGGAGCAGTTGAAGCAAAAGCCGAGTGAAAACGCCTGGTCCATCGGACAGATGTTTCAGCATCTCATTAACTCGGCGCTGTATATGCAGCTTCGTAATATTGATCAATGCCTTGTGCTAGACCAAGATCCCTTAGTAGCTCATGTGGGGAAAACTGAGGATGGTGCGGCTATATTTGCGCAAGGAAGCTTTCCGCCCATTCGTATTCAGGTTCCGCCTTCCGCCCAATATACGCCGGAGCAGCCGGAGAGCAAAGAACAATTAATTCAAGGGTTACGTACAGTCATTCAAAGAATGAGAGAGATCGAACCCTCTCTTGAAAAAGCGTCCAAACAAAATACCGTATCTCACCCGCGATTTGGTGGACTATGCGCGGAGGAATGGTTCCTACTTATTGAAATGCACTATCGTCATCATCTTCTGCAGCTGGAGCGGTTAAACAAAGAGTTGTTGTTTAATTCCATATTTGCACCTAAAGAAGGGTTCATCAATAACATTCAGGTTGTGAAAGGATCATAAAAAGAGTTTGAATGGTCTTAATTTTCTGAACCAAGCGTGGCCTGAACGTGATTCTTATACTCACTAGGATTAACACCAAAGTGTTTTTTGAATAACCGGGTGAAATAAAATTGATCGTGTATACCGATTTGCGTGGAAATTTCTTTAATGTATGGATTCCCTTTAAGTATTAATTCTGCAGCTTTTTCCATTTTCACAGTATTAATGTAGTGAATGATGCTTTGCCCCACTTCTTCTTTGAAGATTCTGGACAGATAGTTCTCACTTAAGTTGACATGCTTGGCAATCAGAGATAAGGTGAGCTTCTTCTGATAATGTGTGTTGATATAGTCAATCGCTTGTTTAACATCTCTATTGTGTGTAGTTACGATCTGTTGCTTTTGATGGGAGAATAGTTGGAACACAAGCTCCATTATAGATAGAACGTCAGTGGTACGTTTACTGCTGGCGATATTTTCTATATAGGTCTTCAAAAGCTTCGGATCCTCGACAATGAGATGAGCATCGCATAAGGGAAGATAATGCAGACAATTTACGATGAACTTTTTGGTTTCAGCAGGATTAATTTGCTTGGATTTACAGGTGTCGAGAAATTGCTGAGTTGCTTGATTAACGGCTTCAACCCCTGAAAGCTTCCAGTACTGAATTAATTGCGTCGAGAAATCATGTACATCCTCGAAGTCCAGCGTATCCTTTAAATGGACATCCTTTGGATCTATAATCGTTATTTCGTTGTAAAATTGGATTTGCAAGGATTCTTTACATCGCTCTAGAGTTCGTTTTGCTTCAGCATATCCCCGTACAGGATCAGAAAAAACAATAGTAGGGGTGATAGAAATATACATTTTGATTAACCGAATGACCCTCTGGATAAAGTCTGTGCGGATAATTTGATGATCGTCTAAGGTATCACAGGAGATTAGAAGCAGCAGCCCATTAGATTCTAGCTGAATAATTTCTAACTGATCTACGGTCTCCAAGATATCCAAGATAATGTTTTCAATAAAGGATACGGAGATGTGATTTTGTCTTTCGTTTTGGGTGGCGTTATTCTGCTCAAAAGTCACGTAGAATAAATAACAGCTGCTTTCGCTGAAAGCGAAACTTATAGCATCATGCTGATCAAGCTGCTGCACATCGTAATAAGGATCGGTGAAATAATCTTTTAGCAGCGCATTTTTCACGCTTTTTAAATTGTGCTGTAATAACTGTGTTTGGGTCTCCTGCTGCTGCCTAGATTGAAGCTGCTCTTGAATTAGCTTCGTAGATTTCTCCAGCAAATGGATCAAATCCCCCGTTTTCATACTAATCTTCAGCATATAATCTATAGCCCCAAGCACTAAGGCTTCACGAACTAACTCATACTCCCCGTGGTTGCTCGCCACCAGAATTTTTCCTGCAAACCCTCTGTTATTCAGTTCTTTTATCAGCTGCAGACCATCCATATTAGGCATTTTGAGATCTGTAATGATGATATGGGGATTAAACTTGTCTACAAGTGTTAAGGCTTCAACTCCGTCAGAGGCAGTAGCACAGATCATGTATCCAAGCTCTTCCCATGGAATCATGGTTCTGAGCGCGACTTTAACAATAGGTTCGTCATCCACTAGCATTACATTATACATAGGATACATAGTATCACCCCTTAAGTTCGTATGTTTGTTTAGGGATAATTAGGCGGCAGCAGGTTCCATGACCCATTGAGCTTGTGATGAACAGCCCGTAACTCTCACCGTATTGAAGTTTAATGCGATCGGCCACATTTGAAATTCCGATACCCGACAGATTGTCAGCTTTTTCAGATTTGGTGGTGTCAAACCCTTTTCCGTTATCGATGATCTCAATAATAAGGGTGTATTCATTTTTTGCGTATACCTTAATTTGGATTAGAACTTTTCCTCCTATATCTGTAACTCCATGAAGAATCGCGTTCTCTGCGATCGGCTGCAGGATGAGCTTGGGGATCATGCTCTGTAATAAAGACTCATCCAAGTCATATTCAATGTCAAACCTGTCGGCATAACGTATTTTTTGAATGGCAAAATAATGATCCAGATTGTTCAGCTCCTGCTTGATGGTGATTTGCTCATCTTGATCGATAATGGTACTACGCAGCAATTCAGCTAGTGAGGAGATGCCGTCGCTAAGGACGGGAACCTGGTTAATCATCGCCAGCCATCGTAAGGAGTTAAGTGTATTAAAAAGAAAGTGAGGATTAATCTGCGATTGCAGCATTTGCAATTCGAGCGAACGTCTTCTTTTCAGATCTTTCTTTTGATCCTTCATCAGCTGTTCCATTCTACTGACCATGCTGTTAATTCTATTGGCCAACACGCCCATTTCATCGTTGCTGTGATCTTCGATCCGGCTCGATAGATCACCATAAAAAATTTGATTGCAGAAGACGATGATTTGTTTGATTGGTTTCAGGATGCTTTTATACAATACGATAATAATTAGAATACACACGACTACAATGATGCTGACAACAATAAGTAGTCCAGTGGTGATTTTACTTGTCTCTGAATTGATATAAGAGAAGGGCACGGTAGAAATCATGTACCAGCCTAATTGATTATTGTTAATATAGGAGATTTGCTGCATTTTGCCATTGACCATGCCTTGGAAGGAATGGTTTTTCTTTGCCTCTTGTGTCTTGATTTGCTTAAAAAGCTCATCTTTATAATAGGGTTCTCCTAGCGGAGTATCCTTTTGATTCGAGGACATTACTTTTCCCTCCCTATTCATAATAAGGAGACTGGAACCTGTACCTAAATCCACACTGGAAAGAATGACTTTTGAAAATAACTCCCCACCAATAAAAACAAACACATGACCTAAGGGAACGCCAATGTCATCTTGATCAAAAATTTTCCGGCCCAGGACAATGGTATTGTAAGCGCGATAGCTTTTTGCGTAGTTAAGACTGTCATAAGGGGCATTGAGCTCTACTTGTTTCATAATTTCTTCATACTTAGGATTGGGGATGCCATCGTAGCCTAATTCATAAATAGGTTGGTTCTTGGCGTCGATGACCCGAACGTTCTGGACATATCCGGGATAGATGGTTCTATATAAATTGTCCATGGCATGATTAATGGCAGCATTGCTAGGAGCGGGTTCATTTGGTGCTGCCGATAAACGCTCCTGAATAATACTATTGGTAGAAACAGAGCCTGCAAGATATTGATAGTTGTTAAGTTCACTTAACATCGTTCGATTAAGCAGTGTTAAAGCCTGAAATGTGGATTTACTTAATTTATTGTTAATAGATTTGGAGTAAATGGTGTAGGAGTAGAAACCTATAAAGATGATTGGGATCACGGATACGATTAAGAAAATGACGGTTAAGCGATTTTGAATTTTAACCTTGCGCATGATTTGCGGAGGATTAGGAAAATGCAGCTTCCCTTTGCGTCGACTCAGGTGGATGACCTCCCATTCACTATCTTTTACTTACAAGTTAACATAAAAAGAACAATGGAATATATATGCAGCGGCGAAAAGTGAGAATAATCTATGGAATGGATAATATTATCCATTCCGTTAACGGCTAAGTTTACAGGTTATGTGACCCTGATGAATAAGCTTATACGAGCTTGCATTGGAAGATGGATAAGATAATACATAGGTAGGTTTGTATTGTAAATGTAAATATAGCGTAAATCCTTCTATACTTAGATTATTAAAAAAGCGTTTACAAGAATATCTTAAGGAGGGCGTTTATGAAAAAGACTATGAGTACATTATTAGCAGTAATGCTGCTAGGTGTGGGGTTGCTCGGCTGTGGGAACAGCAATAATAAACCTGCTGCCTCGAATGAATCTGATTCAACGAAAGCTACGAGCACCGCGCAAGCTACAAGTACAACGAACGCCGGGAAGACTAAAGAAGAACCTGCTAAAGATTTTGATAACAAGGAACTTAGCATTGCTGTATTCCAAGGGGGATATGGTGCGGATTATTGGAATGAAATTGTCAGCAAATTCGAAAGTGCTTATCCAGGTGTGAAAGTGAACATGACGATTAATCCTAAAGTTGGTGAAGTAATCCGGCCGCAGATTGTTGCGGGTAATCCTCCCGACTTCCTATCCGTTACAGATACAGAGCAAAGTGGCATCGTGCTTTCACTGATTAAAGAAAAAGGACTGCTAGATATCAGCGATGTATTTGAAAGCAAAGCGCTTGATAAAGAGGAGACGCTTAAGGATATGATTCTACCGGGGATGCTGGACAGTACAAGATTTCAGCCCTATCAAGATGGAAAGACGTACCTCGCACCTTTTAATGCTGGACCGATGGGCTTGATTTACAATAAAACACTGTTCACAGAAAAAGGCTGGAGTGTTCCTGAGACTTGGGAGGAGTTCTTTGCTTTAGGGGATGAGCTGAACAAAGAGGAGAACTATCTGGTTAATGCAGATGGAACCAAAACGAAGCGGGCTTTATTCACTTACCAAGGCATCTATCCGGATTATTTGGAGGAAATTCTCTACCCGGCCATTGCGAGTGCGGGGGGAAAAGAAACGCTGGATAAAGTCTTTGCTTATGAGGAAGGTTCATTTAAGAACGACACGATCAAAAAAGTACTGGATATTTTCTATAAAATCTCTAAAGACGGTTATCTGATGGACGGCACGGTTGCCTTGAACCATACACAGTCGCAGACCGATATGATGATGGGTAAAGCTTTGTTTATCGTAAACGGCAACTGGATGGAAAATGAAATGAAGGATTCACCTAGAGAAAATGGGTTTGAATTTGGGATGACAACTGTACCTGTGTTCAATAAAGGCGATCAGAAGTATGTGCTTTCCAGCTACGAGCAATTCTCCATCCCTGCTAAGGCCAAGAATCCTGAGCTCGCTAAGGAATTCTTGAAGTTCCTGTATACCGATGAGTCTGTGAAACTATTCGCGGAAAAAGCGAATGGGGCGTATGCTCTTAACGATGCGAAGGAGCTGTCTAAGCCATTTTTGACTAAAGGTGTCTATGACATGTTCGAGGCTTATAATGGTTCCATTTCTATTTTACAGGGCTGGCAATCATTACCGAAGGGTTCCAAGGTTAGTGTAGTCACTGAAATGTTCAAGAATACGGTCACACCAGTGATGACAGGCCAAATGACCACAGATCAATGGATGGATAATGTGGAAAAAGCTTTTGCACAGATTCGTAAAGAGAAAGCGGCTAGTAAATAATCTATAGTATCTCATGCAAATGCATCCTGTTAAGAATGGATAAGGTTATCTATGAACGGGATGCATTTTGTATGAAGGGGAGTGTGAAAGATGTCTGAAATGCAGCTGGCAGAAGTAGCTCCTAGACAGAGGAAATCAAAGATTAGGATAGCGAAAACCAGAAATCCTAAGCTATTCATAGCGGTATGCACGATTCCAACGCTCCTGTTAACCCTCGTATTTATGATTATTCCAACCTTTCGGGCATTTTTTATGTCTTTTACGGATGCTACTGGGATGAGTGATGAGAACAAGTTTATCTTTTTGGATAACTATAAATATATGTTTCAGGATGAGATGTTCCTCAAAGCTCTGAGTAATACATTTAAACTGATGCTGGTCGTGCCAGTGATTACGTTGATTTTTGGGCTGGTGCTCGCTTTTCTATTAACGCAGACGAAGCTGAAGGAAAGAGGATTTTACCGAACCGTATTTTTCTTTCCTAGTATCATCTCTTTGACGGTAGTCGGAATTATCTGGTCCTTTGTGTTTCATCCCAATATGGGCATTTTGAATAATATTCTGGGGAGCATCGGATTAGATCAACTGAGCAGACCCTGGCTTGGAGATAGCCGAACAGCATTGTGGTGTGTAGCCGTTACACTGATCTGGCAAGCGGTTGGTTATTATATGGTCATGTATATCGCTGCGATTGATGGGATTTCTGCGGATGTGTTTGAATCGGCGACTATTGATGGTGCGGGATATTTCCGGAAGCTTACCAGTATTACGATCCCTCTGCTAAAAGATATTATTGGCATTACGTTTGTGTTGTCTCTGGCAGGTACGATCAATTTAAGTTTTATAGTTGTAACTGTAATGACTGGCGGTGGTCCGGCAGGTGGAACTACTGTTTTACTCCACTACATGTACACGCAGGCCTTCCAGAATGCGAACTTTGGTTATGCCATGGCTATAGCTATATTTACGCTGGTGTTCGCCTTTGTGCTTTCTTTTCTGTCCAGACTACTTACAAATCGAGCAGAAGGGTAGGGGAGAAGGATGACAAGCAATCAACAGAGTCTTCTAAAAATGAATATTGCTAACTGGATCACGCGGCTGTTTCTGATTGTAGCCACCATTGTTTTGTTATATCCGTTTATATGGAATCTCTTAGCCTCATTTAAAAGCAATACAGAATTTCTGACCGACCCCTTCTCCTTTCCACAAGCCCTACACTTCGATAACTATGTACGTGCTTTTCAGAAATCCAAGATGGGGAGTTATTTCCTGAACTCTATCTTTCTTGTGGTGTTATCCACGGCGATTTTAGTTATTTTTGTGGTTCCTATGGCTTATGTCTTAACGAGATTTAAGTTTTGGGGCTCCAAACTAATCCTTAACCTTTATATGGCCTGTATTTTTCTGCAAGCCTCCTATATTATGGTTCCTTTATTTCTGCAGGTGAATTCGTTCGGGATGTTAGACAATCGCGGGATGCTCAGTTTAATCTATGCTGTTCTGCAGTTTCCCTTTGCCATCTTTGTATTAAGTGGATTTCTGAAGTCCGTCCCTAGAGATTATGAAGAGGCCGCTAAGATTGACGGTTGTGGCAACACAGGAGTGCTCGTCAGAATTGTTGCGCCGCTTGCTAAACCGGGCATTGTGACGGTCTGTATGCTGGCAGCGATGGGCTTTTGGAATGAGTATCCGCTGGCATTGGTCTTAATTCAAAGTGATAGCAAAAAAACATTGCCAGTAGGTTTAGCCAATCTTTTTGAGGTACAACGTTATGCTACTGATTGGAGTGCACTTTTTGCCGCGCTGATCCTAGTGTTGATTCCAACGATTCTTTTATATGTGATAGGACAAAAGCAATTGCTCCAAGGAATAAGCGCAGGCGGAATTAAGGGCTGAACAACAAAGATATGGAGGGAAGTTACGTGGACAAAGGAAGATTTACACTGCCTGGTGAAACAGGGATGGAAGAGGTCATAGCCGATCTCGTCGAAAGATGGGGTGTAGATGCCGTACGTGACAGTGATGGCACGAATCTATCGCAGGACATTCTCGATATGGGTCTGCAAATTTATTCAACGCTTTGTCTTGTCCGTGAGGACAACGAGTGGGCGAAGCAGCATCCGCAATATAGACAGCAGATTTATCTGATGTCTGCTCCAGTAATAGTAACTTCAAAGGTGAAGGCCATCGATATTATGGCTGATTATTTTGCCGAGCAATTTATTCCTAACACAGATGTGGATATAAAAAAATATTGGCAGGTTGTAAACCGGACTACAGGAGAAGTATTACCTTCTGAATGTTGGAGTTACGCAGAGGGAATTGTCACACTTGAACAGGCGGTACAATTTCACAAGTATACGGTCAGTTTCTTGGCCTACCAGAAATGGGAGCCGGTCTCCATGTACAATCACATCACGAATGATTGGGATGAGGAGCATCGTTTACCGTTGGATGTTCGTTACCCCGAGGCTCAAGGGCATGTTTTGAAGGTGCTGGAGGATTGGCTAAAGAAACATCCCAAGACTGATATCGTACGTTTTACGACCTTCTTTTATAATTTTGATTTGATATTTAACAAGGAAGGTAAGGAGAAACAGGTGAATTGGTTTGGCTATCTGAGTTGTGTGAGTCCACTTGCGTTAGAGCAATTCGAGCAAGCTTATGGGTACCGATTGACTGCGGAAGATTTTGTGGATCAGGGGCGATATAACACACCATTTAAGAACCCGACCCAAAGATATCTGGACTGGATGGACTTCAATCAGAAATTCATCGCAGGTTATGCGAAACAATGTGTAGATATGGTGCATGATTTCGGGAAGAAAGCGATTATGTTCTTCGGGGATCACTGGGCTGGCACAGAGCCTTATGGCAAATATTTTCCGGAGATCGGGCTCGATGCAGTGGTAGGGGCAGCAGGAGATGGCGTTACAACGCGTATGATTGCGGATATACCTATTAAGGATACCGAGGCACGTTTCTATCCTTACTTCTTTCCAGATATCTTTTTTGAAGGGGGAGACCCTGTCGGAGAGTCCATGCCGATCTGGATCAAATGCCGGCGTGCGCTCATGCGTAAACCAGTTGGCAGGATGGGGTATGGCGGATATTTAAGTCTAGCGCATCAATTCCCGGATTTTATAGATCATGTGACAGAGATTGCGAAGCAGTTCAAAGGGATTCATGCCAATGCAGAAGGGACACAGCCTTTTAAAGCTCCTTTTAAAGTGGCGGTTCTGAATACTTGGGGCTCCCTTCGAAGCTGGCAGACACATCAAGTGGCTCATTCATTATGGAATCAAAGATGTTATTCCTACATAGGAGCATTAGAGTCATTGGCGGGCTTGCCGTTCGACATTGAGTTTATAAGCTTTGATGACATCAGGTTAAGTGGGATTGATCCTAGTATCGGTGTGATTATTAACGCGGGTGATGTACACACCTCTTGGAGCGGTGGAGATCAATGGAGCGATCCGCAAGTTGTGGCAACACTTCGTGAGTGGGTGGAGCAAGGGGGCGGTTTTATTGGGATTGGTGATCCATCAGCTTATGAACATCAAGGGGTTCTTTTTCAACTAGCGGATATTCTAGGTGTTCAGAAGGAAATTGGATTTACAGCAAGCATCAATAAGCCCAAGGTAACGCCTGTGCAGGGTCATTTCATAACGGAAGATCTGGAAGGTGAGATTAATTATGGTGAAGGGATGACCATGATTTATCAAGCGGAGGCCGGAGCAGAAATATTGGACGTGCATCAAGGCAGCTGCAATCTTGCCGTGAACTCATTTGGTCAGGGGCGGGGCGTTTATATCGCGGGGCTTCCCTATAGTATTCAGAATACCAGACTACTCAGCCGAGCGATCTTTTGGGCCGCACATCAAGAGGAGCAATTGTATTCATGGTTCTCAGTGAATCCGAATGTTGAATGTCACGCGTATCCTGAGACGGGTCGATATTGTGCCGTAAATAACACTTCCGAGATCCAAAAGACGACGATCCTGATGGATAACGCCGTGATCCAAGAAATAGAGTTGGGTGGGATGGAAAGTGTGTGGTTTCAATTTGAGATCATACATTAAGAGTCAGCCGTAACTACGGCGAATAATTAGACTTCCGGCTGCTGTTATCTCCAACTTTCCTGAATTGTACTGCTTCGATAGAGTGATTGGGGAATTTCTCCCTGAAATTCCGGGATATTTGGTCATCAGACTAATAATCAGGGAAAACCTCCCCAAAGTTTAGCTGATTCGTTAGTAATTATAGTTATTCCTCTTATTATTAGGGAGGAATTCCCTGATTTCGTTCATTTAGAGCGAATATTGGCTGTTTTCAGGGAGTTTTTCCCTAATTAGTTTTAGAGCCGTCCCCGCATACTGCATTAACGCAGAAAACACGAACGTTCGCCGCCTCCTTCTTCGATTTTTCAGGGAAGGGGGCATTTGCCTTTTTGAATCATAAGGAAGAATCCATCACCCTCAATGTTTTTGGGAGTTTTTCTTACTTGGACTGAGATATCTTGAGTTTTCCGTATCTAGAGTATCCGGGACATTTTGCGATAAGCCCGCGGAGAAATTCCCTCATTCGCAGTAAATACCCTGCTGAAATAATGGATATCAGGATAACCAACCTTATCCCCGACCTGTTCAATCGGCCAATCCGTTTCGCGCAGCAGCTTGCGTGCTTCTCGATGCCGGATGGAACGGAGATATTCACCAGGAGGCATGCCAGCCACCTCACGAAATAACTTGGAGAAATGGTCTTCATGCATATTCATGGCACCAGCCATGGATTTATTGCTCCAGCGGTCTGCTAGCTTTGAATCCATCTCATCGATTAAAGCTCTGATCCGCCCGGTATGAACGGAAGATTTGGCTGTATTCCGGGAGCTTTGTGTTCGGAGCAGCGAGGTTAGAACGCCGAGCAGTAACCCCCGACAGACCCATTCATAACCGGCAGGCCGCATCGTAAATTCATGCACGAGCTGTTCCATCGCATGGATACATTCGGGTGGCGGGGTATAAATGGGCTCCTGTGACAATGGCATAAAAGGAGCGGTCACAGCTTCCAAGGCAAACTTCTCGTCCATAACCTCCTCCTCATTGACCAGCATGTCTTCATCGCTTGTAATAATCGATTCCCCAAAAAAATCAAAATGGATCCCAATGAGTTTGGTTTCCGAATCTGAGACAATCGCATTTTGATGATGTACCCCGGAAGAAAGAAATATCAGTTGTCCTGAATTCAGGATATATTCCTCCGTATCCATCTTTGTTGATAATTTCCCCTGGCGAACGTATAGCAGCTCGAAATCATACAATCTTCTTCTTGGAAAGAGGCAAGGTGAGAGGGTTTGGAATTGTGCGTAGTGAATGCCAGGTGACCACTCCCGGGAGGGGACCTGTTTTCTCAGGGGATAACGGGGTTCTTTTTCAGCCACGAATAAACCTCCCATACAGTATAAAATGAATTTTTAAATAGACCGGAATCGTGCAACAAATCTCTTGTTCACCTAAATAAATTCAACTTACAATCTATTATAATATAAATAAATCAAGGATATAAGCGCACTTAGGGAAAAATCTTAAAAAACGGAAAATAACAAATTTGAGGAGGATTCAGATGAAAAAGGGAATAAACATTTGGTCGTTTCGCGAAGGTACTGAGATCGAAGAATGTGCACGTCTGGCTAAAGCGGCAGGTTTCGACGGAATTGAGTTATCTTTGAATGAATCGGGTGAACTTGGCCTGCAAACCACTGAGAAAGAAGCTGTTAAGATCAAAAATTCCATTCAGGAGATGGGGTTAGAAATTGCAGGACTGGCGACAGGACTATATTGGTCATATGCCATGACAAGTGAATCCGCGGCGAACCGGACGAAGGCTATCGATGTATGTAAAAAACAATTGGAGCTGGCAGCAACACTTGGCGTAGATACGATTCTTGTCATTCCTGGTGCGGTTGGTGTGGATTTTATTGAGGGCTGTGAAATAGTCGATTATGAAAAAGCTTATGATCGAGCCTTGAAGGCGATCAGTGATCTGGCTCAGGATGCAAAAATGGCGGGTGTTTCTATTGGGATTGAAAATGTGTGGAATAAATTCCTGCTGTCTCCGCTCGAATTACGTTCTTTTATAGATGCTGTAGGCTCCAATTATGTAGGTTCCTATCTGGATGTAGGGAATATCGTTCATTCTGGTTATCCAGAGCAGTGGATACGGATTCTAGGCCATAGAATCAAGAAGGTGCATTTCAAAGATTACCGCCGGGCAGCCGGAGGACTTCATGGATTTGTTGATCTACTTGCTGGGGATGTGGATTATCCTGCTGTTATGGAAGCACTGCAAGAGATCGGCTACAGCAATTATGTTACTGGAGAAATGATACCGCCATATACGCATTATTCGGAGCAAATCATTTTTAATACTTCTGCAGCGATGGATGCTATTTTAGGACGCACTAGTTACTAAGTTTAAGAGAGGTGAAGGCTGTGCTCAGAGTGGGGCTGGTGGGTTTTGGATTTATGGGCCGAATGAACTTTGATCAGTATGTTCAATTGCAGGAAGACGGCCATCCGATTTCTCTGGTTGCCATTTGTGACCCGCAGATTAAAGTCCTTAAATATACTAAATCCGCGGGGAATATGAACACGGCCCACGAGGTATATGATTTATCCCCTTACAGCCTTTATGAGAATTTGGAGCATATGCTCGAAAAAGAAGAACTAGATGCTATTAGCCTTGCAGTACCTACGTACTTGCATGCTGAAATGGCTTGTTCGCTGCTGGAACGAGGGTATCATGTGTTCTGTGAAAAGCCGATGGCGAGACATTCCGCAGAAGCTTGGAAGATGGTAGCGGCGGCGCAAAGCAGTGAAAAAAAATTACTGATTGGTCATTGTCTTCGCTTCTGGCCGGGATATGAATATTTGAAGGGGATTATAGCTAGCGGTGAGTTCGGTGAAGTGACAGAGGCTTATTTTTACCGGGGTTCCGGTGCTCCTAAAGGGTGGTTGGTCAATGATGAGCTAAGTGGCGGCTGTATGCTGGATATGCATGTACACGATACGGACATCATCCATCACTTGTTTGGGAAACCGGATAAAGTATCAACGCTTGGGCGGAAGGTTTTACCGGGAAGTGGCTATGATATCGTCTCCACTCATTATTTTTATCAGGATGGAAAAGTGGTCAATGCCCAAGCGGACTGGACACTGGAAGGCGACTTTGGTTTTTACATGGGCTATCGGATTAATTTTGAACGGGGAAATGTAGTCTTTGATGGCGCGGAAGTTAAGGTAAATCCTAATCGTCAACCGGGGTTCATTGCGAAGCTTTCTTCGCATACCGGATATTACAGAGAGTTGGTATATTTCTTGAAAATCATCCAGAACGATGAGCCAGTGACCCTATGTATGCCCGAAAGTGCTGCCCAGTCCATAGAAATCATTGAGGCTGAAATCCAATCGGCTGATCAGGAAGGGGCCTGGATACGGATACGTTAAGTACCATACTTTTAGTAAAGGAGACTTCACGATGTTGAAAATAGGCTTGATCGGCTTTGGATTTATGGGCCGGATGCATTTTGATAATTATGTGCGCTTAACGAAAGAGGGGCAGCCCATTGCCCTTAAAGCCATCTGTGATTTGCGAATTGAGGAATTAAAGGATGGAAAAGCAGCCGGGAATATGAGCACTGCCCAGGAAGTCTATGATTTGTCAGCTTACAATCTATACGATGATCTGGAGAAAATGATAGCCAGTGAGGAACTGGATATGATCGACATTGCGGTTCCTACTTATCTGCATGCGGAAATGACTTGTTCGCTGCTGGAGCGTGGATATCATGTTTTTTGTGAGAAACCGATGGCCAGAACTTCCGTACAAGCGCTGGAAATGGTGGAAACGGCAGCCCGCTGTGGGAAAAAACTGATGATCGGACATTGTCTCCGTTTTTGGCCGGGGTATGAATATTTAAAAGAAGTGATAGAGAGCGGGCAGTTCGGTCAGGTCACGGAAGGGTATTTTTACAGGGGATCTGGTGCTCCTAAGGATTGGTTTCTTGATGAGACACTAAGCGGTGGAGGCATTATGGATATGCATATTCACGATACGGATATGATTAACTATCTGTTCGGCAGACCGGATAAAGTATCATCCTTAGGACGTAATGTCCTTCCGGGTAGCGGATATGATATCGCATCGACTCACTATTTTTATAAGGATGCAAAAGTAATTAATGCTCAGGTGGATTGGACGCTGGAAGGTGATTTTGGTTTTTACATGGGGTACCGGGTTAATTTTGAACGTGGAAATATAGTGTTTGATGGCAGCGAGGTCAAGGTCAATCCGAATGACGGGACAGGCTATTTAGCGGAACTTTCACCGGATGTTGGCTACTATAGAGAGCTTGTATATTTTCTGGATGTTATTATCCAGGATAAGCCTATCATTATTTGTACGCCAGAGAGTACAGCGGAGTCTTTAAGAATCGTGGAAGCAGAAATGAAGTCAGCGGATGCTGAAGGCGAATGGATTGTGCTAGATTAGTTGTGTGTAGAGTGAATAAGGACGTGAGCTGGAAGAGGATCATTCACAATGACCTTTTTCCAGTTCACGTCCTTTTGTCATCGCTGAAATTTGGTGTTGTCTCTTGCATAATGGGATACTGATCCGTCATATCTTCTCAGCCGTACTTGTTCGTCAGAGAACAGTTCAACAATTCCTGAAGCAACCTCTGAATACATTCCATCAGGATCAAGCTGTAGCGCAGAAATATAGGTTTGGGATAAGGCAGCTATAAAAAAATCAATATTTTTCACTAATGTTTGTGGCATGTTATTCCCTCCGGTGACATCTTGTACATGATGATATATTAAACCATAGGAGTTATTTTACCATGATTTATCGTTGAGTTTTAGGAAGAATTCTTTGGTAAAAGTCGAAAATATGAGAAATTTGGTTGAAATTGTATTTAAGATCGTCTTTAATGAAACGAAGAGGGTAATTTTACCACTCTAAATAAATTAAGGGGATTACATAATGAAAGACTATGAAGTGCTGGAAATTAACAAAAAGAGTTTTTTTAAAACAACTATCTATTTTATGATCATTCCTACATTGCTATTGTTTATAGTAGGTCTAGGGATGGTGGTGGTCGGGCTTATCATTAAAGAGACGTTTATTGTTGTTATGGGTATCCCTTATTTGATTATGCCGGTTATTTTGATACTCATTTATGGATTGGTGGGTATGCTGGTAGCGCTGGTATATAACAAGCTGGCGAAGAGATTCGGAGGACTAGAACTGAAAATAGTGGAGAAAACCCCTCCGGTTGAAGCAAACTATTTACCATAACCCGAAGTTATTAAAGGGCAGGTATTGCGATGATTTCGCTACCTGTCCTTTTTTATTTTAATTTGAAAAGAAACCGGGGAATGGATATGATTTGGATAATGAAAGGATGATTGCCAGATGACAGAACCGACACAAAGAGCCAAGGAACTGTACATTCAGTTTTTGGGTCATTTTTTAAATATGCATAAAGCAGGAGTACTTAAGGAGTACAAAAGTTTTGAAATTCCAAGAGAAGTGGAGCTGGAATGGCTGCAGGAATGGGCTATGGAGCACGTCAAGCAGTTGTCGATACGGGACTGGGATGCGATTACGATACTGGAATCCATCTCGCGGAATTATCAGGATAGCTGGATTGTGGAAAAAGTGGTTTCTTTTGCTTCGCGGAATATTATGAGCGCTGATAGTTTGGTTAGACTGATTTATGCGGAAAAAATGCTTGAAATCATTCGTTCTCATAACCAGGTGATCACAAAAGAACTGTTATTTCAAGGCTGTAAGGTTGCTGTACAAATTCTCGAGGATGTAATCTCACAGCCGCTGGTCATTGATCCTGGACACGAACTTAAAGAACATAACCTTAAAGATAAACGCGCGTTAAACAGTCGAGCCCAACAAGGGATTGAAGAGGTAAAGGTACTTATTAATTCTTAGCTGCCAAAGTTGACATACTGTTGTCAAATTGGCTGTGCTACGATTTCCTGACAGAATCAAGTCTGCTGATCTAAAGAAGAAAATGAGGGATTATCGAATGGCTGAACCTTTAAAAGCAATGTACAATGAACAATTTCTGCGTGAGTTCGGCGAAAAGATTTGTGGCGTACATAATGTCTTCGAGACTGAGGCATTTGTAAGCTCAGCCATGACTGAACCGTGGGAAACGCTTGAGCTGAAGGCTAGAATGCGGCGGATCACCGAGACGTTGGGCAGCCACTTAAAGCTTCCTTATGAGGAAGCGCTGGCTATCCTATTCGCCATTGCTGAAGATTGTGTAGGATTTCCTTATTTGATTTTTCCGGATTTCGTTGAGGTATATGGCCAAGGAGACGAACATTGGGAGTTGTCTATGCAGGCGCTGGAAAGTTTCACAGCGAAATCATCGGCTGAATTTGCAGTTAGGCCGTTTCTCTTACGGGAACCAGAGCGGATGATGGCTCAAATGCAGATATGGGCGAAGCACCCTGATGAGCATGTACGTAGGCTGGCTAGTGAGGGCTGTCGGCCTCGTCTGCCTTGGGGACAGGCGCTCCCCATGTTCAAGCTTGACCCAGCGCCGGTATTACCTGTACTTGAGCAGCTTAAGGCGGATACATCCCTGTATGTGCGTAAAAGTGTCGCTAATCATTTGAATGATATTGCAAAGGATCATCCGGAAGTGGTGCTCGGTACCGCTCGGCGCTGGAAGGGAACACATCCCGATACAGACTGGATTGTGCGGCACGGCTGCCGTTCTTTGATTCGTAAAGCTGAGCCAGAGATTATGGCTTTATTCGGATACGCAGAGCAGACAGACGAAGCTGCTCCACTTATAACGAGTGCCTTCATTCTATTGGAACCTTCAATCCTGACCATTGGCGAAAGCTCTGAATTACAGTATAAGCTTCAAGTTCGTGAGGGAGCTCCGGCACGGATTCGGATTGAATACGGAATCTATTTCGTGAAAGCGGCAGGTCGAACCTCCCGTAAATCTTTTTTGTTATCGGATAAGACCGTACCTGGAGGTACAATTCTGTCAGGTAAACGGACACATCGTTGGGCTGATTTAACAACTCGGCGTCATTATCCAGGAGAGCACCGGATTGTGCTGCTGGTAAATGGGCGAGAAGTGGCGGAAGTGGCGTTAGAACTTAAAGGGAGTGCTAATATATGAAAAAAGAAGTTTTGATGTTTCTATCCAATGGCTACGCTGATTGGGAAAGCGGATATATTAGTGCCGAACTAAATAAGCAGGAAAGTGAATATAAAGTAAGAACAGTTGCTCTAACTAGCGACAATGTCAAATCTATGGGTGGATTTACTGTTGTACCTGACTATACTTTAGACAGTTTACCTGCTCAGTATGAAATGTTAATTTTAATCGGTGGCACAGGCTGGAATGATAATTCAGCTATTACTCCAATGATTGAAAAATGTCTGCAGGAGAGTGTACCTATAGCCGCTATATGTGATGCTACAACTTTTTTGGCTGAACATGGCTATTTAGACAACATACCGCATACCGGAAATTCATTGGATTATTTAAAACAAAATGCTCCTAATTATAAAGGAGAAGCAAATTATATAGAAAAACAGGCAGTTTCGAGTGAATATATTATTACAGCTAATGGCACAGCTTCTTTAGAATTTGCAAGGGAAGTTATGAAGAAGTTAGAGGGTTTCCCAATCGAAACCGTCGAGGGATGGTACAACTTTTTCAAAGATGGTTTTTATCAAGAATAAGGGTGTATATAAAAAAAGGTGGTCTCAAGTCTTAACGACTTGAGATCACCTTTTTGGGGTTGAAGTTTATTTTTTCACTTCTGTAACACCAGTTACTTTTCCTTGATCGGATGAATTAAAGGTGGATTTATATTGATCGTTTGCGAAGTAAACATTACCTTCAACGGTTGCGTTCACTAGGGTAAATCCATCCGCTTCTACGTATACATCTCCAATAAAAGTGCCGCCTTGGATGCGGGCATTTTTACTCTTGATGGTCAATTTTGGAGCAGTCAGTTTAAAGGAGTTGGTGATGTTGTGATCCGCATCTTGTGTGTATAGAGCAATTTTTCTGGCGGGTTCCTCTTTATTCATGAATTCTCCATCCACCACGAGATCTTCGGTGAAGGTTAAGTCTTTAAGTGTAGCAGCAATCCAGGTTCCTTCTGGACTGATGGCGCGTTTGAAGGCTTCTTCATTATCTACTACGGAAGCTGAGGTTACAGCATCTGTGGTGTTATTTTGATTATTAGCGGTGCCTGTATTATTAGTGGTTCCCGCATTATTCGTGTTCTCAGGAGTGCTTGTTGCAGTAGCATTATTGGCATTGTTTGTTGCATTTCCACATCCGACCATTAACACAAAAGCAAATACCGCAGCAACACTTGCTATCTTTCTCATCTGTATAACCTCCCTAAGTAATTGTACTGATATCCTTCGAGCTTACTATAGAGTGATTAGTTAGTAATTTACCAATCAATCTACAAATGGTAATATAGGCCTGGACATCTCTGGCGTATAGTATGACCTGAAAAATGTGATTTATCCGATGAATTCACGAGCAATATGGATTACAATAAGTACAGGCAGTAGAAAAGGAGCATTATCCATGGCCAAACAGAAATATTATGTAGTCTGGGAAGGTAAACAACCGGGAGTCTATAGCACTTGGGCAGAATGCCAGGCACAGACAGATCATTATACCGGTGCAAAATATAAATCCTATGAATCCAAAGCAGCAGCTGATGCGGCATATAAAGCGGGCTGGAAGGGGAATTGGGGAACAGGGGCAGCTGGTGCAGCAAAGTCTAAGGGGACTAGTTCTTTTAAACGCAGTGCTACAGTAGAGACCTCTGAGGAGATTGATTACAACAGTATTTCAGTAGATGTGGGGACTCGTGGTAATCCGGGGCCTGTTGAATATAAGGGTGTAGATACACAAACGGGAGATATCATTTTCTCCTGTGGTCCGATCAAAAAGGGCACTAATAATTTAGGCGAATTTTTAGCGATTGTTCATGCCTTGGCGTTGTTAAAGAAAGAGGGAAGCGATAAAACGGTCTACAGTGATTCAGTAAATGCAATGAAGTGGGTGAAGCAGAAGAAGGTGGCAACAACCTTGCCGCGCGATTCTTCAACAGAGGAAATTTGGGTGCTTATTGATCGGGCAGAGCGTTGGTTGCAAACCAATACATATGACAATAAGGTGCTCAAGTGGCAGACCAAAGAGTGGGGCGAGATCAAAGCGGATTATGGTCGGAAATAAAAAAGCTATATCGCTATGGTTTCGGTTAAAGGAGGAGTTTGGGGATGTTTGGCAACGATTGGGATGAGGTATTGCAGGATGAAATGCAAAAGCCCTATTTTCTAAAATTAATGGACGCACTAACACAAGAATATAAGGAACATACCGTTTATCCGCCAAAAGAATTATTGTTCACAGCATTGAAATTAACGCCTTATAAGGAGACCCGTGTAGTTATTTTAGGTCAAGATCCTTATCATGGTCCCGGACAAGCGCACGGACTAAGCTTCTCTGTCAATCCGGGGGTACGTATCCCTCCGTCACTGCGCAATATTTATGCAGAGCTGAAGGAGGACGTCGGTGTGCCTGTTCCGAACCACGGCTCTTTGCTGCACTTAGCAGAGCAGGGAGTGTTGTTGCTGAACACCGTGCTGACGGTACGTGAAGGTGAGGCTGGTTCGCATAAAGGTCTGGGCTGGGAGACATTCACAGACACTATTATGCAAAAGCTAAATGAAAGATCTACGCCTATGGTGTTTATATTATGGGGAAGTCATGCGCAGAAAAAAGGCGCCTTCATCGATAAAAGCCGGCATAAGGTGCTGCAATCGCCTCATCCAAGCCCACTTTCATCGCATCGTGGATTTTTTGGCAGTCGTCCGTTCTCAAAGGCCAACCAATTTTTAGAGTCGCAGGGGTTGGCAGGAATAGATTGGTTTATTCCGGACTTATAATTTATGGAGTGATGCGAAGGGGAGGTAGCTATGAAGCATTGGGTAGGTAAACCCGTTATAATGTACTGCGGGGAGAAACCTTATACCATTATGAAGGGAATCCTCCGCAAATGGGACCTTTCCGCATCGGTGGCGGTGATTGGCCATCAGGAAATTGCTGTGCCGTTTCGGGATATTGTTGTTATTAAGGCTCTGGCTCCAAAAGAAAGAGCGCTGCCTCCAGTTCTCCATTCCGTAGGTTATGTGATGAGGGATCGGCAGCAATTTGACAATGCAGTGTATTTTAAATCGGCGGTTAGCGTCTGGAAAGAAGATCAGCTTATTGCCTTTAATACGATTATTACCTCACATACGAAAGGTTCAGTTACTCTTCAGAACGGCCAAAACCTGATGAAGGGCAATCACATCTTTGTAGTTCGTTCTTTACGAGGATGATTTCAGGCACCTGTAAAGAATAAAAAAGGGTACGACTCCGAGTGATTGGAGACGTACCCTTTTTTATTTTATAGATAAGCTCCGCCCGTTCACGAAGTAGATTACAACCGTTATAGCTCCTCTTTTTTGATAGGCTCAGTTTCATCTATCCGGTCTGCAATAATAATCTCATACACGCGCAGGAAAACAATTTTTATAATCATATAAACAGGGAGCGCAATAAGAACTCCGATAATACCGTAGAAGTCTCCACCTATAAGGACAAGGATGACCGTAGTCAGTGGATGAACATCCAATGATTTTCCGTAAATAATCGGTGAGAGTACATTATCCTGGATCTGCTGGGCAATGAAGATTACAACCAGGGACCATATGGCCATCGTTGGTGATTCAATGAAACCCACTATAATTACCGGAATCGCTGCTAAGAATGATCCCACATATGGAATGAAGTTAAGGGGCACTGAAATTACGGCGAGCAACAGGGAGTAAGGCAGTCCGATGATAAGGAACCCTATATATAACATAATACCGAGTACGACATTTAGCACCACACGTGTGACGATGAAGCTGCTTAAGGCGCTGTCGATATCTCCAAACATCTCTTGCCCTTCCTTACGATATTTTCTCGGAATTAAGCCTTGAAGCTTAGGCGATAGCTTATAGTCATCTTTTAGCATGTAGTACAGAATGATGGGCAAAGTTGCGATTAACACTACAATGCTGGAAACAACGCCAATCAAATTGGACATGGAATTGGTAACCCAGGTAATAGTATCGCTAAGAAATTCTGATAAACGGGCCGCGACGTCAGAGTCCCCTTTGAAAAAACGTGACAGTGTCGGATTCTCCCTCAATGCATTGAACTGATCCTGCAAACCTTGCACGAGGTAAGGAGTGTTATCAATAAAGTTCTGAATTTGTTCTTGCAGTGTCGGCCAGACTAGAATCCAGAAGAGAACGAACAAGCCGGCAATCAGAAAATAAATGAGCAGGATGGAGAACGCCCGGTATAATTTTCTTTTCTCAAGGATTCTTACTAACGGACGCAGCAGGTAGTACATGAACCCTGATAACATCATAGGAACAAGTAATAATTTGAAAATGGCACCCAGTGGGGCGAAGAGAAACATTACTTTGGAGCCTAAGTACAAAATCAGTAAAAAGGCGATAATAGCAAGGCTTGTCCGAAAATACTTCTGTTGTGGCAATAAAAACATCCCCCAAAATTCAAATTTATGTCTATGTAGTTTAATAACCCTAATTTACAAGTATTGATTCAAAAGCGGGCAATTCCTTTTAGGTAGTTCTTGGCATACCCATATAGAGGTTCTAGTTACAAAGGTTACGCCAAGTAAAAAGTTCGCAATTTAACAAGGAGATATAACTATTTATCTGCTTTTTCACAGATTATCTTGACTTTCGTCTATGAGATTTTCTAGTGGATAAAGTAAAGATTTCAGGAACTACATCTTCGCCTCCGGTTTCTTTGGTAACTTGTCTTGCTTTAACAAGAGATAAAAAGGAAAAAATCTCACCTAACGCTACAAGTCCAGCTGCGATGATCTCATAATCCTCAGCGCTAAGTTCTGCGGATTCCACTGGGTTATTGTTATTGGTGGTCCCATTCTTATTAGCATTGCTGTTGCCTTTATTTCTCCCGCTGTTTCTTCCATTGGCCATTTCTGATCACCCGCTTTTCCCGGTATGTATTATTAATATGTTATAAATGCCGCATATGAGATAGGCAATTCGGATGTAATTTTGCACTGTCTCTTTTTAGCACTTTACACAGGATGAAAACGCTGTTAAAATCATAAACGAGCACAAACGATCAATAACGGTCACATGTAATCAATTAACGGTCAAGAAAATTCATAGATGAGCGCAAGGAATTGCACAGGTCGCGCTGTCACATAAAGGAGCGAGCCACGATGATGTTTGAGGAAGAGAGAAAACAAAAAATCGTGCTTTTTGTGGAAAAAAACTCAAGAGCTTCTGTACAGGAGCTAAGTCAGGAAATGGGCGTATCTGAGTCTACTGTGCGCCGTGATCTGAAGGAGCTGGAAGAAGCCAAGCTATTAAAGCGTACTCATGGCGGAGCGGTTTCCCTGCAGAGTGTTAATTTTGAGGCAGCTTATCCTGATAAGGAAGACCATTTGTTGGATGAGAAGCAAAGGATTGCCCGTAAGGCCGTGGAGATGATTCAGGAGGGTGACGCAATACTGCTTGATGCAGGAACAACAACACTGCAGATTGCCAGAGAGCTGAAGAACTTTTCGAATATCAAAGTCATTACGAACTCGATTATGGCGCTGAATGAACTGCGGGATTGCCGCAATATCGAAGTCTCAATTACAGGCGGTATGCTTCGCCCGGATACGATGGCTTTTGTTGGACCGATGACAGAGCGTTCCTTAGATATGGTGAGAGTGGATAAAACTTTTCTTGCCACTAATGGACTGGATTTGCGGGAAGGCATCACAACTCCGAACATGTTAGAGGCAGCTACAAAACGCAAAATGATCGCAGTCGCCAAGCAAGTTATTCTACTGGCAGATCACAGTAAACTGGGGCAGGTATCCTTTAGCAAGGTTGCAGATGTGACGGAAATGGATCATTGCATTATAGATTCAGGAGCGTCTGACAAATTCATCCGTGAGATCACGCAATTGGGTGTGGATTTCACGCTGGTATAAATTTTATATAGGATAAGCAATTATGAATTACCGTGTGATCGTTTGGAGAAATTACAGATGCCGTACTTGTGATCGGTAATCTATAGCTTAGAAAACCAACATAATTGAGGGATAATCATGATCTATACTGTAACGCTTAATCCTTCCATTGATTATATCGTGGAAGTGGAAGATTTGAGACTGGGTGACTTGAACCGGATGAAACGTGATTTGAAGCTTCCGGGAGGGAAGGGAATTAACGTATCCCGAGTGCTTAATCAGCTTGGGGTTCAGAATAAGGCTATGGGATTCCTTGGAGGCTTCACCGGCCGATATATTGAGGATTGGTTACACGAAGAGTCAATTTCAAGCGATTTCGTGTTTGTTTCTGATGATACGCGGATTAATATCAAGCTCAAGCATGGAGAGGAAACGGAGATTAACGGTGTTGGACCTGTCATTCATGATCCTGAAGCCAATGCACTATTGCAAAAGTTGGCTGCCCTGAACGCGGAGGATGTAGTGATTTTGTCGGGAAGCGTTTCCCCATCACTGGGTGCAGATTTCTATGACAAGCTTATATCTGTGTGCAAACAGAGCGGAGCGGAATTCGTCATTGACACTACTGGTGCTGCACTTCAAAAAGCACTGGCGTATCAGCCATTGCTGGTTAAACCGAACCATCATGAGCTCGCAGAGCTGTTCGGCGTAACCATAGATACGAGGGAAGAGATTATTACTTATGGACGCAAGCTGCTGGATGCAGGAGCGAAAAATGTACTGGTTTCCATGGCGGGTGAAGGGGCTTTGTTCATTACGGAGCAAGGGGTATACCACGCCAACGCACCATCAGGTAAAGTGAAAAATTCTGTAGGTGCAGGAGATTCCATGATCGCTGGTTTTGTAGGGACACTGTCTTTGACAGGAGACTTGTTGGAGGCGTTCCGTGCAGGCGTTGCCTCGGGCAGTGCAACCGCATTCTCTGATGACTTAGCGGACAGAGAATTCATTGAACAGCTGAGACCGCTGATCCAAATCTCAGAAGTGTAAGCCGACAGCATTCAAAGTACTTAAGGGAGTTGAGCATGATGAGAATAACGGATTTAATGATAAAAGAAACGATGATCATGGATCTAAAAGCTACAACTAAGGAAGCTGCAATTGATGAATTGATTGCGAGTCTTGCTGCAAGTGGCCGAATTAATGATCCGATCCTTTTTAAAGAGATGATTCTGAAGCGCGAAGAGCAGTCCAGCACTGGGATTGGCGGCGGCATTGCAATGCCGCACGCTAAGACTAAAGCGGTAAATGAAGCGACGGTTGTATTTGCTAAGAGCGCAAAGGGAGTGGAGTTTGAATCCCTTGATGATGAGCCAGCACGTATCTTCTTTATGATTGCCGCTCCAGAAGGAGCAGGCAATATGCATCTTCGTACACTGGCCTCATTGTCCAGACTACTGATCGATAGCGAGTTCATTGAACAGCTTATGAATACTCAGACTCCTGACGAGGTATCAGCTTTGTTTGATGCCAAGCAGGCGGAAGGTGAAGCTAAGGAGAAAGAGAACGAAGCTGCTGAAACTGCCGCGAAGTCAGAGCCTGAACGTGTAATCGTGGGCAACCCGGATTCCCAAGCTTTTGTCGTAGCTGTAACTGCTTGTCCTACAGGCATTGCACACACTTTTATGGCTGAAGATGCCCTTAAGAAAAAAGCTCTGGAAATGGGAGTTAATATCCGTGTAGAGACGAATGGTTCAGAAGGGGCCAAAAACGTACTTACCCCTGATGAGATTCGGCGTGCAAGCGGTGTAATTGTTGCAGCTGATAAAAAGGTGGAAATGGCCCGTTTTGACGGTAAACCTGTACTGCAAAGACCTGTAAGTGATGGCATCCGTAAGTCGGAAGAGCTTATTCGTAAAGCTATGAATGGGGAAGCGCCGATTTATCACAATGAAGGTCGCGGTGGCAATGACGAAGGGTCTAAAGAGAAATCTGGCAGTATCGGCAGTAAAATATATAAGGACTTAATGAATGGGATCTCCCACATGCTCCCGTTTGTAGTCGGTGGCGGTATTCTGCTAGCAATCTCCTTCCTGATTGAACAAGTAGGTGGAGCAGATCATCCGCTGTTCCAGTTACTGCAGACAATTGGTGGTGGAGATGGTGCCTTCCATTTCCTAATTCCAGTCCTTGCTGGATTTATAGCGCTTAGCATTGGTGATCGTCCGGCTCTGATGCCAGGTATGGTTGGGGGTTACATGGCCTTGAATTCCAACGCTGGGTTCCTCGGCGGGCTGGCTGCTGGTTTCTTGGCGGGTTATGTAATTATCGGACTACGTAAAGTATTTGCAGGTCTGCCTAAAACACTTGACGGACTGAAGCCGATCCTGTTATATCCGGTATTCGGGCTTCTAATTACCGGTGGATTGATGTATTACCTGTTCGATCCGGTCTTTAGCTGGATCAATGTAGGGCTGATTGATTGGCTTAATGATCTTGGAACTGTTAATGCTGTTATTTTGGGTCTGGTTCTCGGTGGCATGATGGCCATAGATATGGGTGGACCTTTCAATAAAGCTGCTTATACTTTTGCCATCGGTGTATTCACTACCAGTGGCAATACCAACGGCTTCATGATGGCTGCTGTAATGGCGGGGGGGATGGTGCCTCCACTTGCAATAGCACTGGCTTCTACTTTCTTTAAGAATAAATTCACAGAAGAAGAACGTAAATCAGGCTTAACGAACTATGTGCTGGGCTTATCGTTCATTACGGAAGGGGCCATTCCATTCGCCGCAGCCGATCCGCTTCGTGTCCTAACCTCTTGTATTCTTGGTTCGGCCGTTGCTGGAGGTCTTACACAGCTTTGGAATATCAACGTGCCGGCTCCGCATGGCGGGATCTTTGTAGCTGCCCTTTCAAGCCACGCGCTGTTGTTCCTCTTAGCTGTTCTGATCGGTTCGGTCATCTCCGGATTGATGCTCGGATTATGGAAGAAACCGCTTGAAGCAAAGTAACTTTATAAATAAATTGAACTGCTGGGTACCAGAATTTTTATTCTGGCACCCAGCAGTTTTTGTATGGACATTAATCACCCACCTCCTCGCCATAGGTAGATTTATCTCCATAAATGAGGTTTAATTTTATATAATTGAAAATATATATAATCAGAAGGAAAAGGAGCGAGCGAGATGATATTACATAAGGGGGAAGTCTTGTTCCGCCAAGGAGACAGCTGTGATTTTTTATTTAAGGTAAAAAGCGGGCTGTTCAAGGTCACAAGACTTCATGAGAATGGGAACATGGTGTTATTCAACATCCTGTATCCCGGTGAGATGGTTCCCCATCATTCACTCATTTCGCCAAAGGAGGCGCATGGAACGGCAGTTGCGATGATGAAGAGCGAGGTGGAGGCAGTTCCATCAGCAGAATGGTATCAACAACTGCGGGATGATTCTGGTCAAGCGATGGAAATCGCCAGACTGCTTCAGGAGAAGGTACGGTTTATGCAGACACGGCTGGATCATCTTACTGTAGGTACACCTGCAGAACGTATGGAATTGCTAACCCGCTGGTTTAATGACTACTCTCATGGCGCAGCGCTAACAGAGTTATTGACCCAGGAAGAAATAGGACAATTGATCGGTGTAAGACGTGAAACAATCAACCGTTTGCTGCGGAGTACAGAGTGATTCCTGCTTTTTTCTGGCAAACTGTTTAGAGTAGGGTGGCTCCGTGGTATAATGTAAACAGAACTTATCAAATTAGAGAAAGGATCAGGATACCATGTGTCCCCGAAGGACGATTCCCCAAAGGACGATTTGGAAACGTTATGATCTGTCTTATACTTAGCTTCCCTGTAGAAGGTGCGTAAACCGTTGTTACTTGACGAACCGCCTCTGCGAGGGGAAGGAGTATATATATGCGAAGGAGCAATACCTCCGGTTTTACCCGTCGTAGAGGTTGGTGGGACGTCTAGCCGCCATATACGATAAGGGGAGACCTGTATGAGGAACCACAATTACGGAGTGAATGTACTGCTCCGATTGACAGTCATTTTGTTTGGAACATTTTTGCTTGCATTTACTTATTATCACATCAATTTTCAGAATCATTTGTCAGAGGGCGGATTCGTAGGATTATCGCTGCTTGGCAAATACGTATTAGGAATTTCACCTTCGATTTCAACTCTGCTTCTAGACGTTCCAGTACTCTTGATAGCATGGATGTTCAAAGGGAAAGCGTTCGTGTGCAACACCTTTGTTTCTGTAGGAGCTTTTACAATCTTCTATGGTCTCATGGAACGTTATTCCGGTTTGGTCATCAACTTGCAGGACAATTTGGCATTAGCAGCTCTTTTGTCCGGCGTACTGACAGGTTTAGGAGCGGGAATTATCCTGCGGAGTGGCGGGGCTAGCGGTGGAGACGATATTTTGTCGCTGCTGGTTAGTGAATGGAAGGGAATCAAAGTAGGTACGGTATTCATCATGATGGATGTAATCGTTCTGGCACTATCACTCTTTTATATGCCTGTTAAAGAAACGATGTATACAGTGATGGCAGTAGTCGTAGCCGGCTATGTGATCACCTTTACAACCTCTTTAGGCAAACCAAAGCTAGTGAAGGCGCCAAAGATTCAATCTACACTACGTAAACCGCATGATGGTACGGTAATGTGAAGAAGGCTGGTATAAACAGCTTATTCGGGGATATACTACATTTAAGGTCAGCCAGAGTTTCTGGTTGACTTTTTTTTGCTGGATATATCGTAATTTAAAGGGTGCAGTCCTTAGGGGAGTTGCTCGGACGTTTCGCTCATAACAAAAGGTGACGTACAGTGAGAATCCTGTACGCCACCCTTTAGTTAACTTAAGACTCACTAGTGCTCGTCTTTGAATCGTGTAGAAACATTTGCGGCCAGCTTGTCCTTTTATTTAGCCCACGGCATTCGTGATTGCTTCGCATTCGTCCGAGCAATGACCACTGTGCTGTGTTTCACAGTCCTCACAGCAAATATGCTGAAGATGACAAGCATCGTTAGCACAATTGATAAATTGGTCAGCTGGCTGACCGCAGTGATGGCAACGTCCGACAACGATATCCTCGTCGGTATGATTAATCTGTACGGAAATCCGCTCATCGAAGACATAACATTTTCCATCAAACAGTTGGCCCTGTACCTCAGGGTCTTTACCGTAAGTCACAATGCCGCCATCCAGCTGGTACACCTGTCCAAAACCTTCCTTCATCATAAACCCGCTTAATTTCTCGCAGCGGATCCCGCCTGTACAGTAGGTCAGGATTGGTTTATCCTTAAGGTCGCTCATATTCTCGCGAATCCAGTCCGGGAATTCTTTGAAGCTGTCTACTTCGGGGCGGATGGAGCCGCGGAAATGACCAAGATCGAATTCGTAACCGGTACGACCATCCAGAATCACCACATCGTCGCGCTGCATCATTTCATAGAAATCTTTAGGCGCCAGATGCTTTCCGGTAATCACGTTAGGGTCCAGTTCATCCTCGACCCGGAACGTCACGAGTTCTTTTTTATAACGAACGAAGATCTTTTTGAAGGCATGACCCTCAGCCTCATCGATCTTGAAGACGATATCGCTAAACAGAGGGTTTGCGCGCAAATCCTTCATATATTGCTCGGTTTGGGCAACCGTACCTGATAGTGTTCCGTTAATGCCTTCATCTGAGATGAGAATTCGTCCCTTTACATCAAGCTCTTTGCAGTAAGCCAAATGCTCCTGGGCGAATTGTTCTGCATCCGGCACTTTTACAAATTTATAGTATAGCAGAATTGCATATTCCGATTGTGGATTCATTCATTTCACCTTTATCATTAGAATTAGACTACTAAATAAACATTTAAGTATAAAAAGTATTGTAACATATTATCAAGTATTGACAAGAGATGTGGTACAGTAACCTGAAGAAAGCTGGAATAAATAACTTTTTTCAGGGATACCGGATTAAGGTCAGCCAGAACCTCTGGTTGATTTTTTTGCTGAATATATGCGGTTTTCATGGATAGTTAGGATTTGCGAAACCGTGAATCGCAACGCACGTATATATTTTCATTCATAAGTCACATGTTGACTTTAATTATAAGGAGGAACTGCGGGATGAGTGCTCATGAGATTGATTATGCCATTATGGGTGAGGAAATACAGTGTGTAGAGGTGCAGCTTGACCCAGGAGAGAGTGTAATTGCCGAAGCCGGGAGCTTCATGATGATGGATCAGGAAATAACAATGGAGACGATATTTGGCGACGGCAGCGGAGGCTCGCGAGGAAGTGGCTTGATGGGGAAGCTGATGGGCGCGGGCAAACGTCTGTTGACAGGTGAAAGCTTGTTTATGACTGTCTTTACACACAGTGGTTCTTATGGACGTAAAAGTGTCACCTTTGCTGCTCCGTACCCAGGCAAAATCATCCCGCTCGACCTGCAGCAATACGGTGGAAAAATCATCTGTCAAAAGGATTCGTTCCTTTGTGCGGCAAAAGGCGTTTCAATCGGTATTGAATTTCAGCGTAAGCTGGGTACCGGCTTTTTTGGTGGTGAAGGTTTTATTATGCAAAAGCTGGAGGGTGACGGACTTTCATTTGTACACTCTGGTGGTTATGTTATGGAACGCACACTTCAACCGGGAGAGACGCTTAAGCTGGACACTGGCTGTCTAGTCGCTATGACGTCTTCGGTGGATTATAATATTGAGTTTGTAAAAGGGGTCAAAACCGCGCTGTTCGGCGGCGAAGGCCTGTTCTTCGCAACGTTGCGCGGACCCGGCAAGGTGTGGGTACAGTCGCTGCCATTCAGCCGAATGGCCGATCGCATCCTGTCCGCTGCTGGCAACAGCGGTCGGAAAGAAGAAGGAAGCGTACTTGGCGGACTCGGCAATCTGCTGGATGGTAGATAAGTCTGCGTGAGCGCATTGCACAGCGTGGAAGTAGAGGATATATAGAATGTGGAGTGAGCGTGTGAAGTGCTAAGTAGGTGAGGCAGAGAGCGTGCGTAATGTGGAGTGAGCGTGGAATTGCTGAGCATATGAGGCAAAGAGCGTGCGAGATGTGGAGTGAGCATGGAAATGCTGAGCATATGAGGCAAAGAGCATACGAAATGTGGAGTGAGCGTGGAAATGCTGAGCATATGAAGCAAAGAGCGTGCGAAATGTGGAACATACGAGGTATACAACATTACAAGAGGACGCGTCGTTTCAGCGGTGGCGCTATAGGGTGTGGTGAAACAAGGGCAGAAATGCCCTTGTTTTACTGTAAAGGTTTAGTATCGCGCGAAAGAAGGGCAAAAATGCCTTTGATTTACTCGAATGAGCTAGTGTGGCGCGAAAGAAGGGCAAAAGTGCCTTTGATTTGCACGTATTAGCTAGTGTGGTGCGAAAGAAGAGCAAAAGTGCCTTTGATTTGCACGGATTGGCTAGTGTGGCGCGAAAGAAGGGCAGAAGTGCCTTTGATTTTCTCGAATGAGCTAGTGTGGCGCGAAAGAAGGGCAATAATGCCTTTGATTTACTCAAATGAGCTAGCGTGGTGCGAAAGAAGAGCAAAAGTGCCTTTGATTTACTCGACACTGTCAAATGTACGGTATAAATCCCTTAGAATAGAGCCGATGGAGCACATATAGCCAAATGTACGGTATAAATCCCTTAGAATAGAGCCGATGGAGCACATATAGCCAAATGTACGGTATAAATCCCGCAGATAGAGCCGATGGAGCACATATAGCCAAATGTACGGTATAAATCCCGTAGAATAGAGCCGATGGAGCACATATAGCCAAATGTACGGTATAAATCCCGTAGAATGGAGCCGATCGAGCGTATACGGTCAGATGTACGGTATAAATCCCGTAGAATGGAGCCGATGGAGCATATATAGCCAAATGTACGGTATAAATCCCGTAGAATAGAGCCGATCGAGCGTATACGGTCAGATGTACGGTATAAATCCCGCAGAATGAAGCTGATGGAGCACCTACGGTCAGATGTACGGTATAAATCCCGTAGAATAGAGCCGATCGAGCGTATACGGTCAAATGTACGGTATAAATCCCGCAGATAGAGCCGATGGGGCACATATAGCCAAATGTACGGTATAAATCCCGTAGAATGGAGCCGATAGAGCGTATACGGTCAGATGTACGGTATAAATCCCGTAGAATGGAGCCGATCGAGCGTATACGGTCAGATGTACGGTATAAATCCCGTAGAATAGAGCCGATCGAGCGTATACGGTCAGATGTACGGTATAAATCCCGTAGAATGGAGCCGATGGAGCGTATACGGTCAGATGTACGGTATAAATCCCGTAGAATGGAGCCGATGGAGCATATATAGCCAAATGTACGGTATAAATCCCGTAGAATGAAGCCGATGGAGCGTATATGGCTAAATGAACGGTATAAATCCCGCAGATGAGCTACTCCAACAAGCAATAAGTTACTTATGTTCGATAGGATATCACCGTTCGGCGTCTGCAATATCAACTTTAAATTGTCCTCCACTACTGTTACTGCTACCACCACCACTACACTACACTATCACCACTCCTGTATCTTTAAACCAATTTATAGTTTGTTAGAGCCGTAATGAGCTATGCTCATTTACGGTTTTTTATGTTTTTTAAGTAATGGTTGGCCGAAGTAGATGACCACTCAGGTACAATTGGGATAGTTTAATTGATAACTATATAATACCAGCTCATGAGTAGCAGGTTCAGGTATGATGTGTTCAACACTATATCGTACTTTGGAGGAATGTATATTGGTAATGGACGTGGAATTTGGCAAGGAAATTGAGAGTGCTATTTGTTGGGCTAAGGAGCGGCTGGGGTCGCAGGAGTATCCGCTGCGTTGTCTTGCTTTTGTTGAAGATGCCTATGAAAGAAGCAATGGGATCGAAATGTGGGGAGGCAACGATGCACGCGAATCCGCAGAGCTGTACGATGCGCACAAGAATACCGGGGCTCCGCCAGCTGGCGCGTTTGTTTTTTATGCTTGCTCAGGGTTGGTGGACGGTGAGTTTAAGGATTGGGGGCATGTAGCTTTGGCCCTTGGGAATGGCGAGGCCATTCATGCCTGGGATATAGTTAGGATAGATCACTACATGGAAATTTGCCATCTGCAAGCTGCTCCGGGCTGGAGCCAACCAGAACTTATCGGCTGGGCACCTGTAGAGAGAGTTCTTGCCGGGATTCAGAAGAAACAATGGGACTAGTTGATATCCTTAAACCTAACTTATCCAAGAACCTAGAAGGTGCCGTAAACAGGTGCTTCATGGGTTCTTTTTTCTTCCTTCCGATTTGACTAACCCTATGCACGGTGTATATATTATTTGGCAGACCCCCTTATATTGTTAAGGCTGGACCGGAGGCATGATATGTTCAAAATATTTATTATAGAAGATGACCGTGGACTTGTGGCTTTGCTGCAGGATTATTTACATAAGTTTGGATATGAAACGCAGGCGGTGAGTGATTTTGAGCGGGTCCGCACTCAGTTTGAGGCGTTCACGCCACATCTGGTACTCCTTGATGTTAATTTGCCAAAATACGATGGTTATTACTGGTGCCGCCAGATTCGCGGAATTTCAACCTGCCCTATTCTTTTTATATCTGCCCGCGATGGCAAAATGGACCAAGTAATGGCGCTGGAAAATGGAGCCGACGATTATATCACTAAGCCTTTTGATTACGAAATCGCGATGGCCAAAATCAAAAGTCAGCTGCGGCGCGCCTACGGCACCTATGCCGGTGGGAATAATGAACGCACACTAAACGTTGCCGGAATGACGCTGGATGTAGAGCGGCTAATCCTTACCCGAGGCGAAGCTAAAGTGGACTTAAGCCACACGGAAGCCAAGATACTAGATGAGCTAATGCAAAAATCAGGCGTCATCGTTACCCGGGACAGGCTGCTCGAAAAAATCTGGGATGATCAAGCCTTCGTGGATGAAAATACCTTAAATGTATATGTTACACGTGTACGCAAAAAACTTGCCGCTCTCGCTATCACAGATGGACTACAAACCGTGCGCGGTCAAGGCTATCGTTTGATTCCGAATTGGGGGGATGAGGAATGAAGTTGTTATTACGGGAACAGTTCCCCCTGATCGTGGTCTATCTAGCCCAGCTAGTCCTGATCACATTAGTGTATCGGCTGGATGGAGGCAGCGGTCTGAATGTAAGTTTATATGCCGCGCTGCTCAGCACTTGTCTACTGATTGGCTACCTCGCTTACCGTTACGTCACCAATCGCACGTTCTATGAACGTTTGGAGACTACGCCCTCCTCTCTCAATGAGGCAGGTGGCCCTACACAGGATTCTCCGCTAGCCGTAAGCTTGCGAGGTTTACTGGGGTCGCAATTCCGCCTCTACAAAAATGATTTGCACAGCTACCGCCACAAATTAGAAGAGCATATTCACTTTATTAATCAATGGGTACATGGCATGAAGACGCCGTTGTCTGTCATTCATCTGATCATTCAGGATAAGGATGGTCCGCCTTTTACGGCAATTGGTGATGAACTGGATCGTCTGAAAAAAGGACTGGATACCGTGCTTTATACGGCCCGTCTGGATACTTTTGAGCACGATTTCTATGTGGAACGGCTGAATTTGGAGACCATCGTACGTGGTGTGACCTCTGAGCAGAAGCGGCTTTTTATTCGAAAAAGAGTATTTCCAGCTATACAAATAGATGAGCAGATTACCGTAACCACGGATGAAAAATGGCTCACTTTTGTCCTTACGCAGCTGATTACGAACGCTGTTCGTTATACGACTGAAGAGGGCAAACATGTTTTTTTCCAAGGGATGGTCACGGAAGATAAGCAGACTGTGCTTGAGATCCGGGATGAAGGAGTAGGCATACCAGCAGGAGATCTGCCGCGCGTGTTCGATGCATATTTTACCGGGGTGAATGGACGAACCTTCCAGGAATCTACGGGGATGGGATTATATCTCGTGAAGCAGATCTGCGGCAAGCTTGGACATGAGGTGAGTATCCGTTCCGAAGAAGGAAGCGGGACCACCGTGCGGATTGTATTTAGGGAGCAGGATATAACAAACCTTACAAATGTGTAAGGGCATTGTAAGTTTCAGAAATAGCAGCCCATGTGTACACTTTGTATAATGAAGGCAATCCAGTCGAAAGAAGGAGAGGTAACACTTGCCCATTCTAGATGTTCATAATTTATCAAAAATATATGAGGGTAAAGTGTCCACTCAGGCGCTGAATCATATCCGCTTTTCTGTAGAAAAGGGGGAGTTTGTTGGCATAATGGGTCCATCCGGGAGCGGGAAAACAACGCTGCTCAACACGCTTGCCACCATCGACCAACCGACCTCCGGTCAGATTCTGATCAACGGCCGAGATCCTAATCTGCTTAGCAGAAAAGAAAAGGCGCTTTTTCGCCGTCATGAGCTAGGCTTCGTCTTTCAGCATTTTAATCTGCTGGATACGCTCACTGTAGAGGAAAACATCGTATTACCTTTGACGCTTGCAGGTGCTCGTGTCCCAGAGATGGAGAGCAGGCTGAAAGAGGTCACTACCTTGCTTGGCATCGAACATTTGTTGAAGAAGCGCACGTATGAGGTCTCAGGCGGACAAATGCAGCGGGCGGCTATCGCCCGGGCGATGATTCATCGTCCAGCGTTAATTTTGGCGGATGAGCCCACAGGCAATCTGGATTCCAAAGCCTCAGGGGAAGTCATGAATATGTTGACAGAGGTGAATAAGGGAGAAGGAGCTACGGTGCTGATGGTTACGCATGACGCAGTGGCTGCGAGCTTTTGCAACCGGGTCATCTTTATTAAAGACGGACGTTTCTATAGTGAAATGTACAAGGGCAGTAATAGAGGCGCTTTCTTCCAAAGTATTATTGATATGCTGTCTCTGCTTGGGGGAACCAGCCATGACCTTTCGGCAATTCGCTTATAGGAATGTAACACGTAATAAACGCAAATATGCCGCTTATTTTGTCGTCAGTGCTTTTTCGGTGATGATCTTTTTCGTGTGCGCTTTGTTTATTTACCATCCGGATATTTCAAAGAGCTTAATTTATAGTACGGCGGCTCATACGATGATGGTGGCAGAGGCAATTATTTATGTCTTTTGTTCTTTGTTCGTACTCGTATCCGTTGGATCCTTCCTGCAGTCGCGCAAGATGGAGTTCGGAATTTTATTGATGCATGGAATGACGAAGAGACAGCTGAACACCATGGTTTTTCTGGAAAATATGATGATCGGCACCTCTGCCATCCTGACAGGTACCCTTCTCGGGTTACTTCTGGGCAAATTATTTTTGATGATCGGATCTACTTTTTTGGGAATTCCCCTGTTAACCTTTCATCTCCCATGGCAGGCACTTGTGCTTACGATCTGCAGCTTCGTGTTATTGTTTTTTCTGATATCGCTTTGCACCTTTGTTTTTATCGGCAATGAGTCACTGATGCGTCTGTTTCAGGGAGAGCGTAAGGCAGAAGAAGAACCCAAAGTATCCTTTGTATTATCTATTATTTCTGCTGTACTGCTGATCAGTGGTTATTATATGGCGGCTACTGCAAAAGCTGCTTCCGTAGAGAAAGTCATGTTTCCGGTCGTTGCGATTACGGTTATCGGGACGTATCTCTTTTATACCCAGCTAAGTATTTGTTTGGTTAAGCTGCTTAAGGACATTCGGCGCTTGTATTGGCATCGTACGAATATCATCACTTTATCCGGTTTGTCCTACCGCTGGAAAGAGAATGGCCGGATGTTTTTTATGGTGACGATTGTATCCGCAGTCTCCTTCACTTCCGTAGGGGTATTTGCATCGATACATACACTTTCCAGAGAGCTGAAATTGGATTATCCCGCAGCAGTGGGTTATGTAGCCAAAGGAAATCAGACGGGTGTACCCTTTGATCAGCATCTGAACGAAATTAAGGAAGAGCTCAAGACGCACGGACTCCCTTATGAAGCGCTTAGTATCCCGATTAAATATGCTGAGGTCGAAGCTCAGACTGGACCCGATCGCACTTTACGCCTTCCCTTGATTGCTTTCAGTGATTATAATCTCGCCCTGCAACGTGCAGGTTTCACAACGGCTGAGCGTGCTCTGGTGGGCAACGAAGGTCTGGTGATGATTGGTTCGCAGCGGGATCGCAGTTTAACAGAAGGCAGAGTAAAAGCGGTCTATTCCTTGCAGCAAGGACTTGCCATTAAAGAAATAGGTTATACCGAGCAAGTCCCCATTGCCGAATATTTATTGCCGGAGCTGGATGGTAGAGATGGCGGGGATTTTAGTGGTGTCGTGATCAGTGATGAGCTCTACAGCGCTATTGATCCCGTGCAGACGGATCTTTATACAGGTTTTTATGTAGAGGATTTTCCGCAGACGGTAGGTATCGCTGCTGATCTTGCCCATAAAGGCAAACAGTCCTATGAAAGTGATTCTCCGTATGCGATTGTGATCAGCGGCACGCTGTTTGAGCTTCAGAAAACATTGTATAACACAATGCTTTTTGCTTCCTTGCTGGTGGGTACTGTCTTTTTTATTGCGGCAGGCAGCTTTCTTTACTTCCGGTTATATACCGATCTTGATCATGATCGCAATCAATATTCCACTTTGTCCAAGATGGGGCTTACGGATAAAGAACTCAATCGAATAGTTACGATTCAGCTGTCTTTGTTGTTTTTTGTGCCGGTCGGAATAGCTATTTTACACAGTGTGTTTGCCTTTATTGCGCTTCAACGGTTGTTCTACTTATCTATCGCAACGGAGACAGGCGCGGTGTTACTCGGATATTTGGCTGCTCAAGGACTATACTTCTTTTTTATTCGCAGCCGCTATTTACGCAACCTGAAGAAGAACTTGATATGAGAAATGGGGGTAACAAGATGCAAGCATGGATTACAGATTTTATGGAGCAGTTTGGTTACTTCGGTATTTTTCTGATGCTGGCCTTTGAAAATATATTTCCACCAATTCCTTCAGAAGTGATCCTGCCCTTTGGAGGATTTATGACCACTACGACGAGCTTAACGATCCCTGGTGTAATCATTGCTGCCACGGCTGGATCACTACTGGGTGCAGTAATTCTCTATTATATTGGCCGATTATTGGATGTGAGCCGGTTAGAGAAGCTGGTTGAACGCTGGGGGGGCCTAATTCGCGTCACTAAAAAAGATATCCACAAGGCTGACGCCTGGTTTGATAAATATGGCTATTGGACTGTATTGTTTTGTCGGATGGTTCCGCTGGTCCGCAGTCTGATTTCGATTCCGGCGGGAATGTCGGGCATGAAATTTGGAGTATTTATGATCTTCACAACGATTGGCACATTGGGATGGAATTTGCTGCTTGTGCTTATTGGCGCGGCATTGGGCGAATCCTGGGAAGACATTGCCATGTACATGGATGTGTACTCCAATGTAGTCTATGTACTAATTGCTGGCGGATTAGTTATCCTTGGGTTTCTGTACTTCCGCAAACGCAGCCGGAGAATGAACACTGAGGGCTAAGCGGGTAGAGGACTGATAATAGAAATGACTATTAAAAAGGAGGGAAACACATGGAGCTATTAACGATTATTAAAGCCATTATTTTGGGGCTTGTTGAAGGTTTAACCGAATTTGCTCCAGTATCCTCCACGGGTCATATGATTATTGTTGATGATATGTGGCTGAAATCACAGGAGTTATTTGGACAATATACGGCAAATACCTTCAAAGTAGTTATTCAACTGGGTTCAATATTAGCGGTTGTTGTGATTTTTAGAAATCGGTTCATTGATTTGTTAGGCTTAAAGCGTTTCAGCCGTAAGCAGTTGGATCCTGTAACAGAGGAGCTACCGCAGTTGGAGCAGAGCGGGCACCTCAAGCTGACTCAGGTTCTGGTAGGGTTAGTGCCTGCAGGTGTGTTAGGTGTTCTGTTTAATGATTATATTGATGAGCATTTATTCTCTACCTCAACGGTGTTAATTGGTCTAGTGATAGGGGCTGTATTAATGATTATTGCCGATCTGTTTGGGCCGAAGAAGGTCAGAACTGAGAGTGTAGATCAGATTACATACAAACAGGCACTTGGTGTAGGTCTTGTACAGTGTTTTTCGTTATGGCCTGGATTTTCACGCTCGGGCTCGACGATTTCTGGTGGCGTACTCCTCGGGATGAGCCATCGTGCCGCTGCTGATTTTACGTTTATTATGGCAGTACCCATCATGGCAGGTGCCAGTCTGTTGTCACTGATGAAAAACTGGCAATATTTCACCATGGATGCATTGCCGTTTTTTATCGCAGGCTTTATTAGTGCCTTCCTATTTGCGCTGTTATCGATGCGATTCTTCTTAAAACTGATCAATCGTATCAAGCTCTTACCGTTTGCTATATACCGTATAATTCTTGCTGCTGTAGTATATTTCGTATTTTTCTAAGTCCGTTATAAGGAATCGATATAACAGAAGCCCCAGTAATCTATTGCAGATTGCTGGGGCTTTCACGTATGATGACATCAGATTAAGACACTCAAATGATGAATGATATCGGAGACAGGTGCTGACCGGAAAATAGTAATTCGGTAGGCTTAATAGGGAAATTCGGTTCGAAGCCGATGCGGTCCCGCCACTGTAACGGAAGAATCTCGAGCAACAGAGGTCACTGGCAATTTACTTCTGCTGGGAAGACTGCTCAAGATGTTGACGCCGCTAGCCAGGAGACCTGCCTGTTTCAACAGCACTGCTTCACCTACGGAAGATAGGGAGGTGTTAGACGTTAACCATGGGTATATCATGGGCGTCTTTCCCTTTGACTTTTTTAGGGAAGGGCGCTCTTTTTTATAGGAAAGCAAGTAGCTTTGGAGTTTGAAATAAGAGATGGAAGAGGGAGTGTATCGAGATGACGAATAAAGTAAAAGTAAGTAATCTTGGATATCCGAGAATCGGAAAGAACCGCGAGTGGAAAAAGACACTGGAAGCCTACTGGCAGGGGAAAATAAATGAAGAGCAATTCCGCTCCGAAATGGCAGCAATTCAGCTGCAGCATTTGAAGACCCAGCAAGAGGCAGGAATTGAGCTTATTCCGGTGAATGATTTTACTTTTTATGACCATGTGTTGGATACGGCTGTTATGTTTGGAATTGTACCTCCACGGTACACGTATGATGGCGGCGACATCGGGCTTGATCTTTATTTTGCAATGGCCCGTGGTAATACTGAGGCTACTGCCTGTGAGATGACCAAATGGTTCAATACGAACTATCACTATATCGTTCCAGAGATCGGCACACAAACACCACGCCTGACTGAAAATAAACCTCTAGCGGCTTATCGTTTTGCTAAATTGCAGGCAGGGATTGAAGGTAAACCGGTACTTTTAGGTCTGTATACCTTCCTTAAGCTGTCCAAAGGTTACGCAGCGGCAGATATCGCCAAGATTGCTGCACGTTTTGTTCCAGTCTATGTTCAACTGCTACAGGAACTGAAGCAAGAAGGGGTAAGCTGGGTACAAATCGATGAGCCAGCGATTGTTACAGGCATAAGTAAAGAAGAATTAACACTGCTTAACTCGATATACACAGAAATTGCCGGCTCCGTGCCGGGCTTGAATATTATTTTACAGACGTATTTTGAAGCTGCTGAACCGTTGGAGGCACTGCTAGAGTTGCCTGTTCAAGGCTTGGGTCTTGACTTTGTGCACGATGGTGGAGCGAATCTGGCTTCTATCGAACGTCTTGGTTGGCCGAAGGACAAATGGCTGGGTGCCGGAATTATTGATGGACGGAACATCTGGCGTTCCGATTTAGACGCTAAGCTGCAACTGGTAGAAAAGCTCAGTGTTCATGTGCCGCTTGATCGTCTTATTCTTCAGCCTTCTTGCAGTCTGCTGCATGTCCCAGTCACCGTTCAAGGTGAGGTGAAGCTGAAGGCGACAGTTAAGAATGCGTTAGCTTTTGCCGATGAGAAGCTTGCAGAGCTTAGTCTGCTCGGAGCAGCCCTCGCAGATAAAGGAGAAGCTTCTAAAGCAGCGCTGGCCGCTAGTCGTGAAGCTATTGCAGCATTCCGCGCACTACCTGAGCGTGGCCGTAAGGATGTGGCGGAGCAAGTGCTTGCACTTGCAGCTTTGCCGGACCAACGCAGTTTGCCTTTTGCTGAACGCTTAAAGGTGCAGCAAGAGAAATGGCAGCTTCCACTTCTGCCAACCACTACAATTGGTAGCTTCCCGCAGACAGTAGAAGTGCGTCAGGCGAGATTGAAATGGCGTAAAGGGGTCTGGAATCAGGAGCGTTATGATGGATTTGTTCGTGAGCAGATCGCGGATGCAATTACCTTCCAAGAAAAGCTAGGTCTGGATGTTCTGGTCCACGGTGAGTTCGAGCGTACAGATATGGTGGAGTTTTTCGGAGAAAAGCTGGACGGATACTTGTTTACTAGTAATGGCTGGGTTCAATCCTACGGCTCCCGTTGCGTTAAGCCACCGGTGATCTACGCGGATGTTGCATTTATACAGCCTATGACTGTTAAAGAAAGTGTCTATGCACAATCGTTGACGAAGCTTCCGGTTAAAGGAATGTTGACGGGTCCTGTAACTATCCTCAATTGGTCATTTGTACGTGATGATCTCAGCCGGGAAGAGGTAGCCAATCAAATTGCTCTTGCCCTTCGCCATGAAGTAAAAGCGCTAGAAGATGCAGGCATCGAAATGATTCAAGTGGATGAGCCGGCTATACGTGAAGGACTTCCGCTTAAGGCAGAAGACCGTGAGCATTACCTGAACTGGGCAGTGAAGTCGTTCCGCGTTGCTACGAACCATGTGAAGGCTACGACACAAATTCATACGCATATGTGCTATAGCGAATTCAATGACATGATCGATTCCATATCGGCTATGGATGCTGATGTAATCTCCATTGAGACTTCACGTAGCCATGGGGAGCTGATTATCAGCTTTGAGGAGCAGGCCTATGATAAAGGAATCGGTCTTGGAGTGTATGACATCCATAGCCCGCGGGTTCCGGCTGTAGAAGAAATGACGGCGAATATCGATCGTGCGCTGCGGGTGCTGGACCCTGAACAGTTCTGGATTAATCCGGATTGCGGTCTGAAAACACGTGGCTGGCAGGAGACAGAGGATGCACTACGTAACATGGTAAGCGCTGCTGCTATTGCGAGGGAAAAGTCAGGGGTTATTGCATCAAAATAGATATAAATAAATTAGAGCCAGGATAATTTACCCTGGCTTTTTAGTTCACTTATTTTTTTATAATCAGCTACTTGATAATAATTCTCAATCTTGTTAGAATGAAAAAGAAAAAGAAGGAACCGTGGAGGGTCCCTTCAGGCATTTACTTATTTACTTTCGAAAGTTTTGCAATCTGTTTCTTCTGCGCGTTTTGGTTCTTGGGAGCTGTGGAAAGCTACGAAGATCGATTCAGCGCTGCATTTGTTCTCTTCTGCCCAGTGGGTGCAGGAGTTAACTTCACAAACTACGTCTTTTGCCATGAGGGTTCACCTCCCCTTATAGTAATTGATAGTATCATTCAATGAACGGCTCTGTTTAGCAAGGTGGAGCTTGTCTCAACAAAGCCGTGTCACGCCCTCATTCATTATGAATAGAGGGTATTTGGCTTTTTTTACTAGGTTAGACGTGGTAATTGTACCAAATAATGAGTTTGTAAGCAAATGAGTTCTTTAACTTTCGGGTCACCTTCCCACATCAAAAATATGTCCAATAAGAGCCGCAGAAATGCGGCTTTTTGTGTATTCAACATGAAAGACCAAAAGAAATTTACCGAAATTCCATATTCCAGTGCAACCTTCCAAGTTTTGGGGCGTTATAGAAATGAGAGACGGAAGAGATCTGTACAGAACATGACATTCCGTAACGTTACAATGCTAGGGATAACCACTACACTTTTGGAGGAATGAGAATGCGCAAATGGGGTCTGCATTACTTATGTTTATTAATTCTTGCGGTGGTATTGGCAGGTTGTGGCTCGGGTGATAACAATTCGGCGGCAGACAAATTAGCTGGTGACGGCGGAAATACGAGTAATTCTGCTGCAGCAACCACTGAGCAATCTTCGAAAGCTACATTAGCGGATAAGAGCACCTCAGCAGAAGCTGAGACAGCAGCGGGAGGCAACGAAGCCCCAGTTGAAAAAGGTTTGACATCAGAGAACACGGATCAAGGGAACGCGGGATTCACGGGCAGTGATGTCGTGGAAGGGTTGAACAAGAAGCTAATCTATCATGCCAATCTGACTATGGAAGTAGAAGATTACGGTAAAGCTCAGACTGAAATCCGCAACATGGTAACGATGGCTAAAGGATATATTATAGAGTTTAACGAAAACATGTCGCAATATGAGCAAGGAGGGACGTTTATCCTTAAGGTGCCTGCCTCCGGGTTCTCTCCTTTTCTGAATAATTTGGAAAAAGTAAAACACGAATCGCTACAGCGCAGTATTCAAGGTCAGGATGTCTCGGAGGAGTATGTTGATCTGGAGTCGCGTCTAAAGGCAAAGCAGTTAATGGAAGCTCAATACACAGAGTTTATGAAAAAAGCAACGAAATCAAGTGATCTGGTCGCCTTTGCAAACGAGCTTGGTTCGATTCAAGAAACGATTGAGCAGATCAAAGGCAGAATGCGATATATAGATCAGAACGTATCTTTTTCAACGGTAGAGCTTAGAGTGTACCAGACGGATGAGAGCTTAGCCGTGAAGGAAAAGGCAGAGCAAGGTCCATTGCTGGAACGGGCATCGGATGCTTTAAAAGGAAGCCTGAACGCACTATCTGTTATGTTTCAGTGGATTTTTGTAATTCTTGCAGGCGCATTGCCGATTCTAATCGGTGCGGGCATTATTTTAGTCATCGTTTGGTTTGCCCGCAAAAATATCCGTGCACGACGGGAGCAGCAGACCCAGCGGATACGGCAGGAAAATCGGGAACTGAACAAGGAGATATTCCCTGCACCAGCAGAGCCAACGGTGACAACCTCAATAAAGGATAAGAAAGCTAACGAGGACGAGAATAAAGAATAAGCTCCTATGAATTAAAAAGCCTCCAATTCATGGTATACCGTGAATTGGAGGCTTTTCTATAAGACAGCACAGTATTTCGCCTTATCGAAGATTAGGCAGGCTGGAAGAGTACACGATACTCGCCATAGCCCTCTTTCTCCAGATCCTCTTTGGGTATAAACCGCAATGCCGCTGAATTAATGCAGTAGCGCAGGCCGTTTTCCCCTGGACCATCGTCGAAGACATGACCTAGATGGGAATCTGCTACTTTGCTGCGCACTTCTGTGCGAACCATCAAATGGCTGAGATCCGTCTTTTCCTTCACGGCGTAATCGCGAATCGGACGTGTAAAGCTGGGCCAGCCACAACCGGAATCGTATTTATCCTGCGAACTGAATAATGCTTCACCAGATACGATATCTACATAAATGCCTTCTCCGTGGTGATCCCAAAAATCATTTCGGAAAGGTGACTCTGTAGCGCTATTCTGAGTGACTTCATATTGAAGTGGCGTCAGACGTTCTTTCAAGCTTAGTTTGTCTTCTTTATGTGTCCAGTGGGTTTCGATAAAATCCTCTCGTCCGGAACCCTTACGGTAACGTTTGTAGTGGCCCGGGTTCTTACGATGGTAGCCCTGATGATATTCTTCGGCAGGATAGAAGGTTGCTGCCGGGAGGATCGGGGTAACAATCGGGCTAGCGAATCGGCCGCTTTCTTGCAAAGCTGCCTTGGAAGCCTCTGCTTGTTGCTTCTGCTCTTCAGAATGGGTGAAGATAGCCGTTCCGTAAGAGGTGCCGCGATCATGGAATTGTCCACCCGCATCGGTTGGGTCAATTTGCTGCCAGAATAACTCAAGCAGCTTGTTATAAGGGAAAATTTCTGGATTGAACGTAATTTGTACGGCTTCAACATGTCCTGTAGTTTCGGAGCATACCTCTTCATAGGTAGGATTCACTGTATGCCCGCCAGTATAGCCGGAGACGACACTAATAATGCCTGGCAATTCCTCGAACGGCGAGACCATGCACCAGAAGCATCCACCTGCAAAGGTTGCTTTTTCCGCCTTGGAATTTATATGGTTAGTCTGATGTTCACTCATTAATATCCCTCCATTCATGTAATGCAATTAAATAGATCACAATCTAATTATAAAGCAAATAACCACAGCCTGCCAGCTTACGCCAAATAAGCTCTCTGTTACCTAGTATTTTTTTACTTCCTGTGAACTGTAACGAAAGCTTAGTCCGGCTATAATAAGCACAATGGCATAAACAATGATGGCTATAATCGCATTACCTGGGTTCTGGAACAGTTGATCCCCAAGGAAGGCATACAAGGCGATGCCTGGGATTTTTCCAATAGCTGAGGCAGCAAGATAACTCCAGAAGGGCAGTCCGGCTGCTCCGGCATAGATGTTAACTGCTGTCTGCGGGATAATCGGCAAGAGACGTGCTAAGACAATAGAAGCAAAGGGCCGCCGTTCTATGCCTTTTGTGAATTTTTCGAGTAGGGGAATAGAAGTCAGATAAGCTCTCGCTTGATCTTGAAATAAGAACTTCACTACGCCGAAAAGGAATGCGGCAGCAAGGGTTGTAGCTACCCAGCAAATTAAAGCACCTGCCAAACTTCCGTATGCATAACCAAAAAATCCGATGACCGCTTTGTACGGTACAACTGGAAAGAGAGCCAGTAAAGTTGCGATCCCTATAGAGCCGAAAAGATTATGATCCTCTTTCATCCAGCTAAGGATGTCATATCTGTAGATAAACGCAAGGATTGTGCCCGAAACATAAAGAATAATCGAGAACCATTTTCTCATAGCTAATATACCCTTTCTTCCACTCATTCATCTCATCATACGGGATAAAAAGTAAATATTGAAGTGAAGATCATTGTCGGCGAACGCCAAGCAGGTATAATAGCATTTATAGAGAACAAAGAGAGAGATAAATTCTTGAATTATAAAGAGGGGAGTTAAATCAGTGATCGTTTCTGCACGCAAAAGAGTCGCCATCATCGGGATTGGCAATATCGCCCGCAAAGTATATTTGCCACTGCTCTCTCAGCATGGACAAGTTGAGGTAGTGGGGGTTCTCAGTCACTCATCCACAACAGTAGAGCAAGCTGTTAATGCCTACCGTTTTCCTAAAGGAACGACAAATTTGGACGAGCTGTTGTCTTGGGACCTGGATGCAGTATTTGTGCATAGCCCAACGACGACCCATTATGATATAGTAACAAAATGTCTCGAACATGGGATTTCGGTGTATGTAGATAAGCCGCTGTCCTATGATCTGGAAGAATCCAGAAGGATGGCAGAGCTGGCAGAAAATAAAGGGCTGCTGCTAGGCGTGGGCTTTAATCGGCGGTTTGCCCCAATGTATGTCACTGCCAAGAGTTGGCTCGAGGAAGCCGGAGGCATTAGCCATTGCCATGCGATTAAACATCGCACAAAGCTGCAGTTAGGCAGCAGCCGTGAGACTGTGCATGACGACTTGATTCATATGCTTGATCTGCTGTTATGGTTATGTGGAGATCAGTATGAGCTGCTTCGCAGTAATCTTCAATCCAATGGAGAGGGGCGACTTGTGCAGGCATCTGGAATGCTGGGTTGGGAGCAAGGCTCAGTGGGGATGTATAGCATGCTTCGTGAGGCGGGTGTTGATTTGGAGAAGCTGGAGCTGCACGGTAATGGACGTTCGGTGGAAGTGGCAGATCTGGACCAAGCCATCCTATATGAAAAAAATGCTTTGCCACGGACCCAGGGCTTTGGAAGCTGGGATACGGTGCTGGATAGAAGAGGTTTTGGTGGAGTGGTAGATCATTTCCTGAACAATATAAATACACCAGAGTTATGCAGTATTGCTGCTTCAGCAGTTCTGCCTAGTCATAGATTGGCAGCTCAGCTTGCTGAATGAGGTCTCTAAGAAAGGAGTAAAATATGGAAGACAACCGTAAATTAGTGGAGGAACAAATCATCGAAAGCTATAAGCGTGAGGAAGAGATGATGATCCTTGTATTCGCCCAGTGGTGCGTGAATCAAGGACTCGACCCGCACAGTTTATATTTACAGGCTTATCCACAGCAAGAAGGGAATGAAGCCTTGCGAAAAGCGCTTGCCCTAACGGTTTCTGCGGAGGAAGCAGGGGATATTTCTGATGACACAGTTCTGGGCGTACTCTCCTTATTCGGAAATGATGACTTGGCGCAAATCGTGACAGAAGCGATCTCTAAAAGGGAATCTAAAGCACATACAGGGGATTGACAACGAGGATATAATGATAATGTCAGATGAACTTTTTTTAGTAAACGATGTTCATCAGGGATGAAATGTGTTAATATTATATATACTAACTAATAGTAAGTTTCGCTAGTGAGAGGTGAGAACAATGGAAGAACATCAAATTTCGATGTGTCCCAGATTTGAGACAGCCTTCTCTTTCTTAGGCAAACGTTGGAATGGACTTATTATTCAGACATTGATGAGTGGACCGAAGCGGTTTAAAGATATTTCCGGCCTCATTCCTTCAATGAGCGATAAGATGCTGTCCGAGCGGATGAAGGATTTGGAAGGTGAGGGTATTCTGGTTAGACATGTATACCCGGAAACACCTGTGCGTATTGAATATGAACTAACAGACAAAGGCCGTGCGCTGGAGCCTGTTATGCAGCAGATTCAGTCTTGGGCTGAGAGCTGGGTAGAGTAGAAATCAAAGTCGTGTTGTGGCCCTTTTTCCTGAAGAACGGAGGAGGGCTTTTCAATTTTTAAATAAAAACCTTGCACAGATCGAAAAAATCTGTAATATAATAGAAAAAACGTTGTATGTTCCTTGCATGGAAACGCTTGCAATATTGGTTTTTGCTCAAATCTACTCAGCTGGAGTACAGGCATAGCAAAACTATTAGGAGGCGAGGGAGATGAAGACCACCCTGTTTTCCCGGGAAATAACGTATGGAAAAAAGGATGTTGCTGAGCTGGAGAACGCTTCGATCAAAGTACAGCTCATCTATGACAAGACGTTGTTCATGCTGCATAGCCATCTTCCAGATTCCTTATGGGATGCGTGGATTGGCGTGCCTTACAGCATTATCTCTTCACTCTACAAAGGCAACAATGATAGCGGGACTATTTTTCAAAAATGGATTCAAAGTCCTTCTGGCTGGAAATGTATCGGCTGCGAACGGCATTGTCTGGAGTCGACGGAACCTCTTCAAGAAGTGAATGTGGCGAGTAATCAACGACAATATAAGTTCCATAATGGCATTCGCCAAAGCATGGTGCTACAAGCCCTAATTTGGTCCATGTACGAGAATACCGTATTATTCAAACCCTTTTTAGGGGATGAGCCCTTTTTTGATGAAGATGATTTGCATACGATATCCTCTTATTTCGTGCCAACTTACCTTAATGATCTACGTCTTCTGGAGCAGTCTAAGCCTTGTAAAGAGTACAAAGATCAAAATGTAAATATATATCAGGAATGGATATCCGCCCCTGACCTTGTCCTCAAATGGAACGGAGGCCTAACAGAAGGCAGATGGATGACTGGTGTTTATATGGATCACTCCCGCTTTGCTGGTTTAGGACCTTATTTGAAGGACGCAAAGGGTAAGCGAACGTATATGCAGGCTTATGTTCAATAGAAGATACAGATTTGGTGTGACCAATTAGATAAATGTAAGACAAATAACATTATTGATGCCCGTGTGGTAAACAAAGGACAGGTCAATTGTGGGGATTTATCTCCATAATTGACCTTTTTCGTTCAACAAAGAGATACAATTTTCGTGAGTACAATCACAAGTCAAAACTCCTTTCAGGGTTAAGGTGAACAGGTAGAAAAGATTTTTTCAGAACCTGATCACATATCCCGAGGAGGAACTATTATGGAAACTAAACAACCTAATGATAGAATTTCGGATTTACAGCATAAGCAATCGGTGCAACCTGGATTTACTCCAGATGCCCTGGTAAAAGATATTGTGCTACAATTCCCAAAAGCTGCGGATTATTTCAAGTCCAAACGGATTGATTTCTGCTGTGGAGGCGCCAAACCTCTTGCTGAAGCAGCTGTAGAGCGTGGACTAGATCAAGAGATGATCATTAGTGATCTCAACAAGCTGTTCGAGGAATATCCGGTACCTCAAGAAGAACTCGCATGGAACACAGCACCTTCTGCAGAGTTAATCGAGCATATCGTGAGTAAACATCACCATTACCTGCGTGAAGAGCTGCCCCTGATTAGCCAAAATGTAACTAAGGTATACCGGGTTCATGGCGGAGATTCCCCTCATTTAGAAGAGTTATATAGTTTGTTTAATGCACTCAAGGAAGATCTGCTTCAGCATACAGCTAAAGAAGAGGAAGACGAGTTTCCAAAATTATTAGCGTATGATGCCAATCCAAGTGAAGAAGGGCTGACCATACTTCGTGAGGCATTAGTTAACCTTGAGAGTGAACATGACACAGCAGGCGATATATTGAGACAAATACGCAAAATAACAGCTGATTTCACCCCACCGGCTCATGCTTGTACAACCTATCGTTTGACTTATGCCCGGCTAGAGGAGCTGGAGAGCATGACTTTTGAACATGTTCATCTGGAGAATAATATATTGTTCCCTAGATTCCAGTAGAAAAAATGAGTTTTCATAGAGTCCCTTAGGGGACTTTTTTTATATTTGAGAACAAAGCTTATTTACGTTATTCTTAAATAGACAGTATGCATAACTTACTACAAGCCTGAGACGCTGTGTGGTCATTAGGCGGGACAAGGCGGTGTCACTATGCCCACGAAATATATGTGGAGGTTGTTACTAGGATTAGTCATCGTATTCATAATAGGTGGGTGTTCCACTCTTGCTGACATTAATAATGAAGGGAATAATGGCTTAGCAGGATCAGACGGGCCTACGCTTTCGCTTATCGTTGCGGGAAATGACTTGCTTACCAACCCTTTGGACAAGCAGCTTAGCGAGAGCTACAGAAAAGGGATAACGATCTTTGACCTACTGAAAGGTAGTGGGAAGGCCACCTTTTCTGAGGATAACACAAGCATTCTAACGGTAAATAATATTTCACTCGGTCCAGGAATGAATTGGGAGCTGCAAATGGATGGGGAGACCATTGGACCTGAGGATTGGAATCGAACAGTCGGGCATGAATCAAAATTAGTAATTACGGCGATGTCTAAGGAACAAGAGGAACCCCTTCAAATTGTGTTGTTGACCGTGAATGGTGGAAGTGAGCAAGTGAATTTGAATCATTCATATGTTATGGGATTTACTGAAGATTTAACAGTGAGAGGTTTGTTGAAGAACAGCAGTGTGGTGCAGTTGACCGAAGACAACAAAAAGGTGTTATCCATTGGTGATTATACTCCTCTTAGCAATGAAGTTTGGAAGATGAAGGTGAATGGGAAGCAGCTGCTTGAGAATGGAATGGACATGAAGCTTAGAGTGCAGGATGAATTGGAGATTTTATTGGCTATACGTTAAAAAAAAGTACATAAATGCCAGATCAACGGTTGCTCAGAACCCGTGATCTGGCTTTTTTTATTGGGAGTTATAACCTAATAAAGTTGCCTTACTTTTATGTGAAAACATTCACATTTAATGTGACTGTAATCACAATCTCTCTTAAATTTTGAAATGTATAATTCCATTATGTAGAAGAGAAGTTGAAGCAAAGTTCAACAAGAACGGATAAGAATGAGGAGGCACCTAACCATGGCAGCGAAGAGAGAAAAATTAGTATTAATAGGCAACGGTATGGCAGGCATAGGTACGCTAGAGCAGATATTGAAGCTAGGTGGAGCTTATGACATTACGGTCTTTGGAAGCGAACCTCATCCCAATTATAATCGGATCATGTTGTCCTATGTTCTCGAAGGTAGCAAAACCATCAACGATATCATCCTAAACGACTGGAATTGGTATGAAGATAACAACATTACCTTGCATACAGCAACAACAGTTACACGAATTGACGAGCATTCTAAGCAAGTAATTGCGGATAACGGTATGGCTGTTTCTTACGATAAAGTGATTATTGCAACGGGTTCGAATTCATTTATTTTACCTGTACCTGGTTGTGATAAGGAAGGCGTAGTGGGTTTCCGGGATATTGCAGATTGTGATGCGATGCTGGCTGCGGCTAAACAATACAACAAAGCAGCGGTAATCGGCGGGGGCTTACTTGGTTTGGAAGCGGCAAAGGGTCTTGTGAACCTTGGCATGGACGTTACTGTAGTGCATCTGATGGAAGATCTAATGGAGCGCCAGCTGGATCGTAATGCCTCTTCTATGTTGCAAGCTGAGCTAGAGCGTCAAGGCGTGAAATTTGCCATGGGCAAACAAACAGTAGAATTGACCGGGGAACAGAGAGTAAGTGGATTACAATTTAGTGATGGCACTTCACTTGCGGCTGATTTTGTAGTTATGGCTGTAGGCATCAAACCGAATATAACTGTGGCAAAAGAAAGCGGAATTGCCGTTAATCGTGGGATTGTAGTGGACGATTATTTGCAGACCTCTATGCAAAATGTATATTCCATTGGCGAATGTGCCGAACATCGCGGAGTTTGTTACGGATTAGTAGCGCCGCTCTTTGAGCAGGGGATGGTTCTAGCTAAACATCTCTGCGGAAGCGATACAAACCCATATGAAGGTTCTGTTGTCTCCACCAAATTAAAAATTTCCGGAGTGGATGTATTTTCTGCAGGTGAGTTTATGGATTCTCCTGAACATACTGTAATCTCAAGCAAAGATGAATGGAAGCGAACCTATAAGAAAATTCTGCTCAAAGACAATGTCATTGTTGGTGCAGTCCTGTTCGGGGATGTGACAGAGTCGGCTAACCTGCAAAAGTTAGTAAAACAAGGCGCTGTAATGACCGATGAAATTTATACAGAGGTTATGGGTACGGGCTGCTGCGGAAGTGGAGCCAAAAAGAGCACATCCGTAGAAGCGATGGCGGACGAAGAAATCGTTTGTGGCTGTAACGGGGTTACGAAAAAAGCGATTGTGGATGCGGTCATAGAAAATGGTTTTACTACTGTGGACGAAATAAAAGCATGTACAGGAGCGACGCGCTCTTGCGGAGGTTGTAAACCGGTTGTAGAACAAATTTTACAATTTGTCCTGGGTGATAGTTTTGAGCAGTCTGCCAAGCAAGGAATTTGTAGCTGCACAACGCTTAGCCGGGATGAGATTGTTGCTGAGATTACAGCTAAAGGTCTTAGTACTACTAAAGAGGTTATGCATGTACTGGGTTGGAAACAAGAGGAAGGCTGCTCTAAATGCCGTCCGGCGATTAACTATTATCTGGGGATGATAAATCCGGATACACATCAAGACGAGAAGGAATCACGCTTTGTTAATGAACGTATGGGAGCCAATATTCAGAAAGACGGAACCTATACCGTTATTCCACGCATGTACGGCGGGGTAACGACACCGGAGGATTTGAAGAAAATCGCTGATGTCTCCCTTAAATATGATGTAAAAGTTGTGAAGGTGACGGGTGGGCAACGCCTGGATCTAATCGGGGTGAAAAAAGAGGATCTGCCGAAAGTATGGGAAGAGCTCGATATGCCATCAGGTTATGGTTATGCCAAGTCGCTACGTACCGTTAAGACTTGTGTGGGTTCACAGTTCTGCCGTTTCGGCACACAGGATTCGCTGGGAATGGGCGCGCTCATAGAACGTAAGTATGAACGTCTTGATTTTCCTGCCAAGTTTAAAATAGCTGTCAACGGCTGCCCGCGTAACTGTGCGGAATCCTGTACGAAGGATATTGGCATCGTCGGTAATGATGGCGGTTGGGAAGTGTTTATCGGTGGTAACGGTGGGATCAAGCCACGAATCGCTGACTCCTTCTGCAAAATAAAGACCGATGAAGAGTTGATCGAAGTGTGCTCCTCTGTGATGCAATATTACCGTGAGACCGGCAATTATTTGGAGAGAACCTCCGAGTGGGTTGAGCGTATGGGACTTGAGCAGATTCAAATGGTCATTTTGAATAATGAAGATAACCGCAAGGAGCTGGCCGCACGGATTGACTTTGCTCTGACTCAGGTTACGGATCCTTGGAAAAAAATGCTCAATGACAGCAGCACTCGTACTGCGCTTTTTGAAGAAACAAGAGTCTAACGGATATAACACACACAGAAGGGGAGAGACCAATGAATAAGACCACACAAACGTATGCAATAGGATCAGTACAGGATTTCCTGCTGCAAATTGGCCGCGTAGTGATTGCTGGAAATATTGAACTGGCTGTGTTCCGTGCCTCTGACGGAGCCATCTATGCAGTAGAGAATCGCAGTCCTCATCCTAAGGGGGGCCCGCTTGCTGAAGGGATCGTGTCAGGTCACTATCTGTACGATCCACTCTACGATTGGAAAATCGATCTGCGCACGGGTGAGGTGCAGGCACCAGACCAAGGTAGTGTGGTGACTTATCCAGTCACACTGGACGGAGAGAAAGTTACAGTGAGCGTGTAGACACCGAAGAGTGTAGTAATAGATTTAATAGAAAACGGTGGGGTGGAGTATTATGTTTACGCAAAGTGTGGAGAGCATCGTAGAGACGGCAGTCAGTAAGCGGGACAAAATGAATGAAAGCTTGCCAAGATATTTTCTAGCAGCCCTATTGGCAGGTGCTTATGTAGGCATTGGAATTATCCTTATTTTCTCCCTAGGAGCACCACTGGCAGCTGCCAAATCTCCTTTCCAACCGCTTATTATGGGCACATCCTTCGGCATCGCCCTGACGCTTGTAGTATTTGCAGGCTCAGAGCTGTTTACCGGGAATAATATGTTTTTTACTGTAAGTACACTGGCAGGCAGAACCAGTATCTGGGATACCGTTAAGAACTGGATTCTTGTATTCATCGGGAATGTGGTAGGTGCAGTGATTTTAGCACTTTTAATTCGTGGGACTGGGTTGTTCAGTGCTGCGCCGCCGGAGCATTTGATTTTTACAGCCGCTGCTAAAAAAATGAGTCTCCCGTTCTCCGAGCTGTTTTTTCGTGGAATCCTGTGTAACTGGCTGGTCTGTTTATCGCTATGGATGTCCTCACGCGCTAAAAGTGAATCTGCTAAGCTAATTTTAATCTGGTGGTGTCTGTTTGCCTTTATCGCAAGTGGATATGAGCATAGTGTGGCTAATATGACTCTGCTTAGTGTTGCTGTGTTGCTTCCAAATCATCCGGAAACCATTACGATAGCTGGATGGCTGCATAATATGATCCCTGTAACTTTGGGGAATATCATTGGTGGAGGCGTATTCGTCGGTATGGCCTATTGGGTGATCTCACCAGTGCGTGGTGCTCGCAACAACCGTTAAGATCCATTTTTAATTAACTATATTAGAGCTGAACCGATCTTGGGTTTAGCTCTTTTTTTGTTGAATATAAAAAAAAGACACCTGCATTAGGCGCCTTGGACCACTCTATTTTATATTATGCAGAATAATTGGGTCATGTATGTTTCATTGAGGTGAATAGAGGGTATATTATAACGGAATTAGATCCGGCAGATTTCGTTCGGACACAATTCGCAGTGGCAAATTTCTTGCAGCATGCCAAGGTCCTTGATGACAATCATACCGTTCTCATACTCAACAGCATCTTTTTTACGCAGGTCGCTCAGCATCCGGTTAACACTTTCACGAGTGGCACCGATCATGTTGGACAAATCTGTATGCGTAATTTTTTTGTTGATAAGGATATTCTCACCGTCGCTGCTCTTCTCACCGTAGGTGTTGCCAAGACGAATGAGAGTGGAGCAGAGTGCACCTGGTTTGCCGTACATCATTAGATCACGGAATTTAGTTTGGGTGAGACGGTGATGAATACCCATCCATTTCATAAAGTCGATAGCAAAGTCACAATGTTGGCAGATGAGAATTTCTAGATCCTTTTGTTCGATGACGCCAACTTCACTTTCTTCAATCACTTCGGCTGTAAAGCTATGCTTAGTGCTGAAGAATGGATCTGCTTGACCTACCATATCACCAGCTTGATACATATAAAGAATGAGTTCTTTACCTTCATCAGTAGATTTAGTTAATTTCACACGTCCACGTTTGATATAAAACAATTTATCCGAGTAGTCGCCTTCCCAGAATAGATGTGAACCCTCTGGAACTATGCGCTCTTTCATTGTAACTAGAAGTCTGTTGAAATTCTGTTCGGAGAAACAGTTTGTATTTCCGTGGGCTTCGATAACATTGTAATGTTCTTTTAGCATAATCGACATCCCCTTTATTCCCTCAGTTTTTCAGTAAATTTTAAATTAATTATACCTTGAAAATCCCTCGAATTGGTTATAAAAAATCGTTTAAAAGTGTCGAATTTTCAACATTGTGATAAATTTCACTTCTAAAGTGTTCGATGTAATATTCTTTTTAACTAAAAAAGAGTAAGTGATCTCACGTTTATGATATATGAACAGCGGCTATCCATTATTCTCAAATACTGGGTTAATCGCTGTTTTTTTGCGTCCCCGTTAGATTGTAACATATAACACAGTTGAAATTCATGTTCAAGAAATTAGTTTTATCTCAACTCCGTATAAATGCACACATCTTCATTACGGTCGGACATTGGCTCTACTGCTATGCAGCGATATCCTGAAATTGGAGCAAAAATCAGGAGAAGGAGAAATCATATATGGCAAAAGTAGCAGACAAATATCTTAAGGTTGATCCGTGGGCAATTATTGAAGAGGGCTTTGATCCAGAGCGAAATCGGACTTCGGAATCTATTTTTTCATTGGGTAATGAATATATGGGTGTACGGGGATATGCAGAGGAAGGGTATTCAGGTGACACCCTGCAAGGAAGTTATTTTAATGGATTAAATGAACAATTGGATATTGGCAATCACTACAAAGGGATTATTCGCTCGCTGAGATATATGGTGAATGCAGTGGACTGGCTGTATACACGTCTATCTGTAGATGGTGAACAGCTTGATTTAGCAAAAAGTAACGTAACGGATTATGTGCGTAGGTTGGATCTTCGTAAGGGTACGTATCGGAGAGAGCTAGTCTGGCATCTAAACGATGGCAAGTCGCTAAAAGTAGTCTTTACACGTCTGGTCAGTATGACTATGTCTCATTTGGGGTTGCAGCGGGTGGAATTTGAACCCCTTAATTTCTCGGGGAGCGTGGACATTTGTGCAGGTCTTGATTTCGGCATTATTCATGAAGAACGCGGCGAATGTATGTGGAACAATCTCCGCAGCGGAGTAAGTGGAGCGTCCTCTGCTATTATGGCGAGTACAGTGAATACTGGGAATAAGCTGTTCTCAAGCTTTACCTTACAATCCTCGCAGCCGTTACAGCTCACTGCTACTGAGAGTGATAAGTTTATTGGACAAAATTTCACCCTCAACCTTACGAAAGGAGAAGTCTCCTATTTTACCAAACTGGTTATGAACTATTCGGATAGTGATTCTGCCCATACAGCTGAAGAGCTGTGGAGCAAAGGTCTGTCTCTTGCTGAAACCGCAAGCCAATTGACGGATACTCAAATAATCGCTGATCAGACAGCTTATTGGAAGGGCATCTGGGAGACAAGTGATATCCGAATTGAGGGCGATCCTGAGAATCAACAGGGTATTCGTTTCTGTATCTTTCAGCTTTATCAGACCTATCATGGCGACCATCCCGGTTTTAATATTGGCGCCAAAGGGCTGACGGGGGAAGTATATCGTGGGTTGGCTTTTTGGGATACAGAATCCTATTGCTTACCGTTCTATATGTTCAATAATCCAAAAGCTGCCCGGAGCTTATTGGAATTCAGATATAAAACATTGCCACAGGCTATGCAGCGCGCTAAAGAAGTGGATTGTGAGGGAGCCTGCTATCCTATTGCTACTATAGATGGAACAGAAAGCTGTGATCTCTGGCAGCACTCTAATCTTCAGCTTCATGTAGGGACTGCTGTTTCTTATGGCATTTGGCATTATGTCAAAAATACCGGTGATAAAAGCTTCCTGCTTAGTAAAGGGGCTGAGATGCTGATTCAGATCAGCAGATTCTATGCTACACGTGGTCAATGGGGGCAACGCAGCGGGGAATATGGTTATTTTGGCGTAATGGGTCCTGATGAGTTCCAATTGATGGTCAATAACAACTGTTACATTAATCTGATGGCTCAACAATCTTTTGAATACACCCTAGAGACTCTTCGGGAGATGAAAGAACAAGCTCCTGCTGCTTTTGCAGCTGTGGTAGAGAAAACAGAACTTCATGACGAGGAACTCACCGATTGGGAAAATAAGGCGCAGCATATGCGGATTCCGGTTGACGAAGTGACAGGAGTTTATGAAGAGCATGATGGGTTCTTCGATATGCCACATATTGATATTCATTCGATTCCGGTAACAGAATTCCCATTATATTCGAACTGGTCATATGATCGTTTGTATCGCTATGACATGATTAAGCAGCCGGATGTACTTATGTTTATGTTCTTGTACAGCGGACAATTCTCTAAAGAAGCGAAGCTGGCGAACTATGAATACTACGAGCCTAGATGTATTCATGAGTCTTCGCTGTCACCTTCGATCCACTCCATTTTGGCAAGTGAAATTGGCAAACCCGAGGAAGCATATTCGTTTTTTGAATTTGCTACTCGACTGGATTTAGACAACTATAACCGCAATACCCGTGAAGGGCTGCATACTACCTCAATTGCTGCTGCTTGGATGAATATTGTTTACGGCTTTGGCGGAATGCGTTCGGATGGAGCGCGTCTGTCCTTTCAGCCAACCCTGCCAGAACGCTGGGATGAATATAGCTTCCAAGTGTTGTATGAAGGAGTGCTTCTGAGAATTGTGGTCGACAAAAATTCAGTAACAATCACTGCGGTTAATGGTGGAAGTACCGAAATTATAGTGTACGGACAGTCGATTACAGTGGATGCTTCCGGGAAGACGCTTCCGCTAGGCGAAGGGATGCTGGCAGGATGAATTGGACCGTAAAGGATAGTTGTTTTGATAAACAGCTGGTGACGACAAACGGTAACAAATATATGCTAGGCAATGGCTACATGGGATATCGTGGCACACTGGAGGAATTCAGCAAAACCGAGCTAGTAGCTGTCACCCTCGCAGGTCTATATGACAGAGCAGGAGACAAATGGAGAGAACCCGTTAATGCCCCTAATGGATTGTTGACCAAAATTTTCTGTAATGATCAGCTCTTAAGTGTGCTTGACCGTGAACCGGTCGCTCATACTCAGGAGCTAAATATCCGAAATGCCATTCATCATCGGAGCACTGAATTTGCTGTATCTGACGGCGGGACGTTGACGTTTACCGCAGATCGTTTCGTAAGCCTGGATAATCTTCACTTGCTCGTTAGTAAATACTCTATTCGCAGCACACATGACTGCCGTGTAGCCATTGAGACGGGAATTGACGTAGATGTGTGGGATATCAATGGGCCTCATCTCTACGGACAAACGGTGCAATTGAAGGACGAGGTACTGATCTCTTCATCTGTTAGCGGAGAATTGAAGATCCCGGTGGTTGTGGTGGAGAGGGCGGTATTCAGTTTTGGTGAGGAGCTACTGGAAGATGGTGCTGCTGTTCGCCGGATTTCTTTTGATGCCCGTGCGGGTGAGACGTATGAATGGTTTAAGTATGTAGCAGTCTATACTGGACTTGATGCTGATCAGCCGGAGACGGAAGCTGTTAAATCTGTCCATGCTGCTGAGGCGCTGGGTTACGAGGCGTTATTTAAGTCTCACCGTCTGATATGGGATGAGAGATGGTCACACAGTGATGTAATCATCGAAGGTGATGAAGCTGCCCAATTTGCCTTGAGATATAGTATCTATCAGCTGTTAATCATTGCGCCTACAGTTTCGGAGAAGGTGTCTATTCCAGCCCGGGGATTATCGGGTCAGGTATATAAGGGAGCTGTATTTTGGGATACGGAAATGTTTATGTTGCCGTTTTTCCTGCACAGTGATCCTAAGGTAGCGCGGAACTTGATGATGTACCGGATTCATACATTGGATGGTGCTCGCCGTAAGGCAGCGGAATATGGATTTTTGGGCGCATTTTATGCTTGGGAAAGTCAGGATACGGGAGACGATGCCTGTACTTTGTTTAATGTGAATGATGTATTTACAGGCCGGCCGATGCGCACCTATTTCCGCGATAAGCAGGTCCATATCAGTGGTGACGTTGTGCATGGGATCTGGAAATATGTTCAATTCACAGGGGATGAAAGTCTGCTAACTAGTGGAGGAGCAGAGGTGATCTGGGAATGCGCTCGCTTTTTCTACTCTTACGCTTACTATAATTCGGTTAAACAGCGGTTTGAGATTCTGGATGTTACAGGTCCGGATGAATATCATGAGCGTGTGAACAATAATGCTTTTACGAATGCACTGGTTAAAGAGACGCTTGAGATTGCCTTGCGTACGGCAGCCTTGCTGCAAGAGAAGTATCCTGAGGACTACAGTCAATTGTCCGCTCAGTTTAGCTCAGGGCCATTCCTGAAGGAGTTCAAAACGATGCTGGATAGCTTTTATGTTCCACAGCCTGATCCTGCCAGTCTTGTTATTGAACAATTCGACCGGTACCTCACCTTGGAGGATGTAGAACTAACAGAACTGAAATCACGTGTGCTTAATAAAAATGAGTATTTTGGCGGCGGCAATGGCTTAGCTACCACCACAACCATACTTAAACAAGCAGACGTTGTGTTGATGCTGAATTTGTTCAAGCACTCCTTTAGCAAGGAAGTGAAACAAGCGAACTGGGAATTTTACGAACCGCGTACGGAACACGGATCAAGCTTAAGCCCTTGTATTTACGCTTTGGTAGCTGCTGATATTGGTTCACCGGATTGGGGCTATCCGTATTTTATGCGTACGGCTACCGTCGATCTCACCGGCGAATCTAAGCAATATGTAGGGGATCTCTACATCGGAGGGACTCATCCGGCTGCGAATGGTGGTGCTTGGATGGCTGCGGTTCTTGGCTTCGCTGGGTTGGACTACGATGGAGGGGTTGTGCACATCAATCCATCTCTGCCGCAACATTGGCAGTCCGTTCAGCTTCCGGTTACCCTGCGCGGCGATACCATCCAACTGCGGATCAGAAAGGATGAAGTCACTGTGATCACAGCTGCTGATTACAGTGGAGACTTAGTATTCTCGGTGCGAGGCGGAGAAGGCAAGTCTTGCTCCGCAGGTGAGACCCTTCGACTGGCCTTTGACGAAACGGGATTATAAATATTAATACACAACGGAGAGGAAGCAAATCAATGTTGGAAAATATGAAAGGCGCCATCTTTGATCTGGATGGCGTGATCGTAGATACAGCCAAATATCATTATTTGGCGTGGGCGAGTCTTGCAGATGAGCTTGGCTTTAAATTCACGGAGGAGGATAACGAACGACTTAAAGGTGTGAGCCGGATGAGATCACTTGATATCCTGCTGGAAGTGGGTGGCCTGGAATTTAAGGAAGCAGAGAAGCTGGCAATGGCGGAGAAGAAAAACCGCCTGTACGTAGAATACATTTCTCGACTCGAGGAATCGGAGCTGCTGCCTGGAGTGAAAGAATACCTAACAGGATTGAGATCACGTGGGATTGGGATTGCGTTAGGTTCAGCCAGTAAGAACGCTGAGTTTATTTTGAATAAGCTGAACATTACAGACTTATTTGATGCAGTTATTGACGGCAACAAAGTGTCACTAGCCAAACCGGACCCAGAGGTGTTCCTGATCGCGGCTCAGGAGATAGGCTTGCAGCCGGATGAATGTGTTGTGTTTGAAGATGCTGAGGCAGGCGTTCAAGCAGGTAAAGCTGCTGGGATGGAGGTTGTTGGTATCGGCAAACCTGAGGTGCTGAAGGAAGCTGATCTGGTCGTAAAAGGATTGTATGAGCTGCTGACAGACTAAGGCTCTAAATGAACATGGGACCGACTCCAAAGTAGCGGATGACTTTGGGGGCGGTCTTTTTTTGTGCAAAGTCTCTGTATTTAGCTAGCTCAGACTTTCTATCGGACCCCATAGTCGCTATTAGCCATAAATCGGCTCATTTGCGAGCCTATCGGACCCCATAGTCGCTATTGGCTCGAAAAGTCCTCGTATCGCGCATGTTTGGAACGAATAACGCTTCTGGAGTCCGAACCTCTCTGTAAAAGCAGGAATTCGTTCAAATAGCTGCATCTGAGTCCGATAGCTTATCGTGAAAAGAGTGTGTGTGGGAATGCAAAACGCCGAATAAGTAGTAAGTCGCACATTGAGTAATCCAAACGCACAACAAGCAGCAAGTCGCACAGTAAATAATTCAGAAGGCTACTCAAAAAGCTCAACAGTTTATCGGACCTCATAGTCGCTATAAGTAATAATACGGCTCATTTGTGAACCTATCGGACTCCATAGCCGCTATTGGCTCGAAAAGCCCGCGTATCGCGCATGTTTGGAACGAATAACGCCTCTGGAGTCCGAACCTCCCCGTAAAAGCAGGAATTTGTTCAAATAGCTGCATCTGAGTCCGATAACTCATCGTGAAGAGGGTGTGTGTGAATGTAAAATGCCGAATAAGTAGTAAGTCGCACATTGAGTAATCCAAACGCACAACAAGCAGCAAGTCGCACAGTAAATAATTCAGAAGGTTAGTCAAAAAGCTCAACAGTTTATCGGACCGCATAGTCGCTATAAGTAATAATCCGGCTCATTTGCGAACCTATCGGACTCCATAGCCGCTATTGGCTCGAAAAGCCCTCGTATCGCGCATGTTTGGAACGAATAACGCCTCTGGAGTCCGCACCTCCCCGTAAAAGCAGGAATTTGTTCAAATAGCTGCATCTGAGTCCGATAACTCATCGTGAAGAGGGTATGTGGGAATGTAAAACGCCGAATAAGTAGTAAGTCGCACATTAAGCAATCCAACGCCCTACAACGCCACCATCGCACATTAAGCAATCCAACGCCCTACAACGCCACCATCGCACATCAAGCAATCCAGACGCCCAACAGACAAAGTAAATTCATGTATTGAAGTACTTGAGTATTCAAGTGTTCAAGAACATACATCGCACTTCTTCCATTTAGAGTTCATTCCTCCTAGCCCCACGCAGTGTCCTTTACGTCGCCCACCCCTTTTTCTGTTTGCGTTTTTTTAGAGAGGGAGGAAGATCATGGAGAGGAAATTTGGAACTGGAGGAGCGGAAGCGTCCGCCTTTGTCTCCGGATTTTATCCGCCAGTAGCGGTATAAATCAAAAAATCTGGAGACAACAGCGGCCGGAAGTCCAAAGTTTCCTCGTAATGACCCCATGACTCCCTCTATCACAAATCCGCCCAACAGAAAAAACTACATACAAATGAACATAAAAAACTTTAAAATAAACATATGTAAGCGTTTATCACTTTGATATAGTTATTGAACCCGGAGGTGTATCTCGATGTTGTCTAGGCTGATTAGGCCGATTTTGAAGCTAAACGTCAAACAACAGCTTATCCTGCTGTTTCTGATTATGATCTCGCCCATTCTGTTTTTGAACATTTACGGGAATATGAAGGCTGAGCAAATTCTGAAGCGCCATGTGACGAATGCTTATGTAGAGCTGAACAAGCAAAACTTCACCATCATTAACCGAGATATCGATACCGTAAATAAAATTACTACCACTGTAATTCAAAACCCTCTGATTCAGCAGATTAATATGACGGGTTCGGATACCATCCTGGAGCGGGTTAAACGATATGAGACGATAGAGAAGCTGTTGGTCAGTTACTCGCAGGGAGCTGAGCGTGGGGACGGCATCTATTATTCCCTTTATATATACGATCCCGAGGATTATTATTTTTTTGCACCCAATTTCCCGCAGGTTAAGAAGGCGGGGGTATATTTCTTTTCTAAAGCGGAAGAGCCCTATTGGTTCGAGGAGGTTGTCCAGAAAAAGGGTCGCGGATCTCTAAAATTTACAGGGAAGCTAAGTGCACAAGCAGAAAACTTGAAGACTCTTACCTATATGAGAGCTGTCAATAACATCTCCAGAAAAGCTGAGACCATTGGGGTTTTAGTCATTACCAAAATGGACGCAAAAATCGGAGAATCCCTTAAATCCATATCGTTGCCTGATGGTGATATTTACTTAACAGATCTGGATAATCGTGTACTCGCTTCTACTACGAATAATACTGGTGAGATCATTACGCTGCCGGAGACGGTCGTTGCTGAGGATTTGGAAGGAACCGTGGATGTTATTACCTCGGATTTTATTTATGTGGTCAATAATAACCATGCCTTAGGACAGAAGCTAGTCTACAAAATCGCCGTAAAAGCGCTGCTGCAGCAACAAAACGAAATGAAAAGTGTGATTCAATACATAACTGTGGCCTATGCTGTTTTTGGATTAATCATGATTACTTATTTCTGGCGTTCATTAATGACGCCTTTGCAAAAGTTAGCTTTTTTCGTCCGGAAGTTTGAGCCAGGCAATCGTGTCCCTGAGACGCCAAAAAGAGGGAGTAACGATGAGGTCAGTGTGCTGATTGGATCTACCTATGACATGGCCCGCAGGCTAAATGGACTAATTACTTATAAATACCAGATGGAGCTAAAACAGAAGGAATCACAGCTTCAACTGCTCTATCAGCAGATCAATCCGCATTTGCTCTACAACACTTTGGAGAGTATTTACTGGAAAAGCTCGCTGGAAGGTAACGTTGAATCCGCCGAGATGATCAAGGAATTATCCAAGCTTATGAAGATTAGCCTCAGTCGGGGAAGGGAGCTGATTAGCCTTGAAGAAGAGCTGGAGCATGCAACGGCCTACATCAAGCTGCAGCAGCACCGGTATGATTATATATTTCGTGTAGTAATGGAGATTCATCCAGATACGAAAAGAAATCTAATTCCTAAAATTACCCTGCAGCCGTTAATTGAGAATGCTATTATTCATGGTGTCAAAAATATGGGCGAGGATGGGGAAATCATCATTAGTGCAGTTTGTGTGGACGATACCGTCGAGATCACTATTGAAGATAACGGCTATAAGACTGTTGATTATCAGGCCATCGAAGCTGTGCTGAATGACGACAGTCCAAATCCGGCCAGCGGTTACGGGATTCGCAACATTAACCAGCGTATTCATTTACACTTCGGCTCTGATTATGGCATCAGCTATACCCCTCGTAAAGAGGGCGGTACATTGGTGACGGTTAAGCTTCCGAAATCAGAGAATCAGGACTAAGGAAGGGGAGCATACAGATATGTTCAATATATTAGTTGTGGATGACGAACCCTTGATTTGTAAAGGGCTGAGCAATTTATTAGCTTCTTCGGGGTTAAACATAGACCATATTTATACAGCAAACAGTGGTTTTGAAGCGCTGGACTGCATTCGGATGGAGGAAATAGACCTGCTCGTTACTGATATTCAGATGGGCGCAATGAGCGGGATTGATCTAATGCAGCATGCAAAATTGGCCAAACCCTGGGTACAGACCATCGTGATTTCTGCACACGAGACGTTTCAATATGCGCAAATGGCGGTTAGGCTTGGAGCGAAGGATTATTTGATCAAACCTTTGAATAGTGAGCAATTTCTGGATTCGGTGCGAAATGTGCTGCTTAAGATGGGGAAACCATCACCAGAATTGGATATTTTCATGTCAGGAATTAACGAAAGCTTTCGGCTGGAAGAGCCGCTTCCGGAATACAGCAAGTTATTGAATGAGCTGCTCATTGAGCCTGAAGGTGTACTGTGTGATGCAGAACGCTTGCAAAAGCTAGATAACCTGAAGCTGCAAGGGCCGTATTTTTCCGTCTTAAAAATTAAGGTGCCTCTGGCTGGAATGAATCAGGAGAAGCACTACACCCTGCGGGACAGACGGCTTCTTTGTTATGCCGCGCTGAATATCGCCAAAGAGCTGATGGATCAGGAGTGGAACTCGACAGCCTTTTACGCAGAGGATGAAGAGATTACGATCATTATTCAGTGGGATGAAAAAAGCTATGAAGATTCGTCTGCCAGCCAAATTAATAGGCTAGATATCCTTGGCCGTAGTCTTCATTTTAATATTCAAAAATATCTGCACTTAAATGCAGTTATCGGCATCAGCCAGATTCTCAAGGGTCTTTCTTTTATGGCTGTATTGAACCGTCAAGCCTCCAAAGCCATTCTCTGGAATAATGAACACAATGACCATTATGTGTTTTACTACGGGGATTTTAATTGGAACAGCTACACAACCGATCCTTCAGTAGAAGAGCTTCATACACGCAGCAATCTGATTGTAGAGAAAGCGAGAGAGTATATTGACGAGAACTATGCGCAAAAAGGATTAACCATCCATGAAGTGGCTAAGAAAAACCATGTCAGCCCCAATTATTTGAGCTATCTGTTTAAGAAAAATACAGGTTACAACCTGTGGGAATATGTAATTAAGCTGCGGATGGAAGAAAGCCGGGAGATGATTTTGAACACAGATCTTCGCAGATACGAAATCGCCGAGCGTGTAGGTTATGAATCACCGGAGCATTTTAGTAAAATTTTCAAAAAATATTATGGGATTAGCCCCAGTGAATTGAAGAAGTAAAAACACATACTACTTCGGTAGATTTAGACATGTTCAGTACAACCCTCATTTTCTACAATTTAAGGTAGGAAGCATTTTGCGAAAAATGCTGAAAGAAAAATGGAATGAGGGAGCCTGATGAATCAAACCGCAGTTGTATCCGAAAATCCGCCGGCGCTGAAGGGTACACCTTACAAGCAAAACCGCTGGAAGAAAAACTTTTGGGGATATATGTTCCTCGTACCTGCTGTGATTATTTTTGTAATGTTCTTGTGGGTGCCAATTTTTAAAGGCTTGTTGTACAGCTTCTACCATGTTGATTTTGTAAAAGGGAATAGCTTTGTTGGTTTTGAGAACTATGCTAGAGCCCTTAGTGATCCGGATGTTTTGACCGCGTTAAAAAATACAGGGTATTACATGCTTCTATGTCTTATTATCGGGTTCTGGGTTCCGATTGCTTTTGCTATTATGATCTCGGAGCTGAGAAGGTTCGGGGGCTTTGTACGGGTAGCGGCTTACCTACCTTTTGTAATGCCTGGTGTGGTGCTATATGGACTCTGGAGATGGCTTTATGATCCTGTGGGCCCAATCAATGCAGTATTAAGCTCGCTTGGTGTGGACCAGGTTGCCTTCCTGACAGATACAAGGTGGTCGATGATTTCCCTTGTTTTTATGGAGACGTGGCAGCAGTTTGGATCAGGGATGTTAATATACTTGGCTGCTGTACTCAGCATTCCGCGGGATTGGTATGAAGCAGCTGAGATTGATGGGGCGGGTGTGTGGGCACGTATAAAGTACATCACATTGCCTTCGCTACGTAATTTGATCATTTTGATGTTTATATTACAGATTATCGGGACTTCACAAGGGTATCAGTCACAAATGGCGCTGCTTGATGGTGGACCGAATAATACTACGCTTACCTATGCGCTGCTGATCGTAAAATATGCTTTTACGCGACTCGATTATGGAACAGCGACTGCGCTTGGCATGCTAATGTTCATAGTCCTAGGTGGTTTGGGCATTTTACAGTTCAAGCTTAACAAGGAGGACAACTAAGATGAAGAGCGCAGATAGAGGGATTCTCTCAGAACATGATTTGAAAAAAACAAGCAATAAGATCGTTTATGGCTTGATGTGCGTGGTTATTTTGATTATGGTGTTTAGCATGCTGTATCCGATCTGTATGACGTTATTTAACGGACTGAAATCGAATCAAGAGGTGAACTCATTCCCACCGCATTTTTTCCCGCAGGAATGGCACTTCAGCAACCTTAAAGAAGCGATGAACTACATTGATCTGCTGATGTTCCTTAAGAACACTATTTATATTTTTGTGGGGAATATGGTCGTGACACTAGTCGTATTGGGAATGTCTGCTTTCAGCATTTCTCGTATGAATGTTCCTTACAGAAAGGCAATTTATTTCTTTTTCCTGATGACATTGTTTATTCCGGCGACCAGCTACATGATTCCCAACTTTGTCAATCTAAAAGAGCTCGGATTACTGAATCAGTACGCTGCCTTTTGGCTGCCGGCTGGTGCGAATACATTCTATTTTCTACTTCTAAAGAACTTTTTTGATGGGATACATCCTGAAATTTTTGAAGCCGCGCGGATCGACGGTTCCTCTGAGCCGAGAAGCTTTTTCTCCATTGCAGTGCCATTGTCGGTTCCGATATTTGCTACGCTGGCGATCTTTATCTTTTCTACTGCATGGAATGACTGGTTCTGGCCATCTCTGGTTATGCACAGTGAAGAGAAATATACGCTCGCGACAGCAATCTATAAATACGTTATTAATGTAAAGGCACTTAATACGAATATTAAATTCGCTATCCTATTTATCGTATCGTTGCCGCCGATCCTTGTCTTCCTGATCTTCCAAAAGTTCATTATGCGTGGCGTTGCATTATCAGCAGTTAAGGGATAAGCGCGGATCGACGAATTTAGTCACGGATCGTAAACATGCACATGAAAGGAATATAAATGCACCTCGTTTGTAAACGATTTCTCTTTTATGATCGATATGTAAGATAACTATGAATTGAAAAGGGGAGTTTCAATGCGTAAGTACTCTAGCGTGCTACTAAGCCTCCTTGTGGCCGGATCATTGTTAACCGCATGCGGCGGTAACAACAATAACGGAAACACAACAGGAAACAAGGAAGGGGAAGCGACTACTGCGCCAACGAATGCTGCAACAGATAATGCTGGCAGTGCTACAGCAGCGCCAACTGATGATATCACACAAAGAAAAGTGACCATCAAAATTCACTATCCAACCCCTGACCTAACCGAAGTTAGAGCACAGGAAGATGACAAGATCAAACGTTTCCAAGAGGAGTATCCGAATGTTGAAATCGTCAAAGACGATTGGCAGTACAATGTAAGTGAAATCGGCATCAAAATGGCAGCGAATGAAGCTCCAACCTTCTTTAACACTTACGCTACAGAAGCAAAATTCCTAGTTGAAAAAGGCTGGGTAGCTGACATTACGGATCTGTGGAATAAATACGAATTTAAGGATCAAATTAACCCGGTTCTCCAAAACCAATTTATCATTGACGGAAAAGTATTCGGCGTAACTCAAAAGGGTTATGTAACAACCACAATGATCAACAAAAAAATGCTGGATGAAAAAGGCGTTGCTGTTCCATCTATGGATTGGACTTGGGATGATATGCTGAATACCGCGAAAGGCGTAGCTGATACCAAAAAAGGGATTTCCGGTATTGCTCCAATGGGTAAAGGGAATGAAGCAGGCTGGAACTGGACCAACTTCCTGTTCGAAGCTGGCGGTGAAATTCAGAAGATTGAAGGCGGTAAGGTTGTAGCTACTTTTAATTCTGAGGCTGGGATTAAAGCGCTGGATTTCTACAAGAAACTTAGATGGGAAGCAAACGCGATTCCTCAGGACTGGGCACTGGGCTGGGGCGATGCTGTAGGCGCATTCCAACAAAGTCGTACAGCAATGGTAATGGCTGGTTCTGACGGTGTTATTGAGCAAGCGTTGAATCAAGGCGGTCTGAAACCAGAAGATGTACTTACGTATCCAATGCCTGCGATGGAAAAAGGCGGAAAACACACTGGGGTACTTGGTGGTGACTACCTTGTAATCAATCCAAATGCAACACCAGACGAGCAAGAAATGGCATTCCGTTATATTACATTTGATTACTTCTCCGATAAAGGTCTAGAAGCACTGGATGCAGTTCTGCAACAACGTACAACGGATGGCAAATACTTTATTCCGCCGCTCTTAGATTACTATTCTGCAGATTCTGACTTCGGCAAGAAAACAAAAGCTGTGTATGATAAATATACAAATGTATATCAATACAGCCCTGATATTTTAGGCTTGCTGGACGGTAAACCGGAAGCGCAATACAATACACAGGACTACTACGCAACCATGTCCAATGTAATACAAGAGCTGTTCTCCAAAAAAGGAACAGATTCCAAGACACAGCTTGAAGCTGCTGCCAAAACAGTGCAAGAGAAATTCTTCGATACAATTAAAGTAGAATAGGCAAGGAAGAACAGAACCGGCTCCTTTAGGAGTCGGTTTTTTTATGTTTATATTATTGATATTTTTATAAATCAACACGACAGATGGCTTCCGACTATTTTTTAGAGGGTCATGAGAAAAATAGAGTGTCAACAAAATTAGATTTGCATTTTTAAAATATTTTTGCGAGCGGAAAGGTAGAAAATGGGTAGCGGTTCTTGTCTTTTTAAACATAAAATTTAGATTTAAGGAATAACACAGCATAAATAATGGTAAAAAACCTATAATATGATCGAATGAAAGCGCTTTGAAAACAAATCAAAAAAACTTTATACTTTGTGAAAGATTTCACTATACAAGGTGGAAATGATGTGATAAGATAAATGTGTAGAGAAAAACAACCTAAAAATTGACAGGAGGACGAGGGAGATGGCAGTTAAGAACGAAGTCGCCGCCCAAGTTAAACAAACTACCGCTGAAGAGTATATTCAGACTTTGGTGGATAAAGCGAAAAAAGCACATGAGGCATTCATGGCGCTGGATCAAGAGCAAGTTGACACAATCGTTCATGCAATGGCGTTGGCTGGACTCGACAAACATATGTACCTCGCTAAATTGGCTGTAGAAGAAACTGGCCGCGGGGTTTACGAAGACAAAATTACTAAAAACATCTTCTCGACAGAATATATCTGGCACGGAATTAAATACGATAAAACAGTAGGCGTTATTGAAGACAATGCTTATGAGAGCTTCCAAAAAATTGCTGAGCCCGTCGGAATTGTAATGGGTATCACACCGGTAACCAACCCTACATCCACCACGATGTTTAAAGCGTTGATTTCGATTAAGACACGGAACCCTATTATATTCGGTTTCCACCCATCTGCGCAAGAGTGTAGTGCAGCAGCTGCTAGAATTCTTCATGATGCGGCTGTAAAAGCTGGCGCACCTGAGAATTGTATCCAATGGATTGAAATGCCAACGATGGACAAAACAAACGCTTTGATGAACAACCCTGACGTTGCACTTATTCTTGCAACAGGCGGTTCTGCAATGGTAAAAGCAGCTTATAGCTGTGGTAAACCAGCTCTTGGCGTAGGTCCTGGTAACGTACCTGCATTCATCGAAAAGAGCGCGGATATCGATCAAGCCGTAACGGACATCATTCTTTCCAAAACATTTGATAATGGTATGATCTGTGCTTCCGAGCAAGCTGTTATTATCGAAGAACCAATCTTCGATCAAGTGAAAAAGAAAATGATCGCTAATGGCTGCTACTTTGTTAACAAAGAAGAAGCTGCCAAACTGACTAGCGGCGCTATGAACGTTGATAAATGTGCAGTTAACCCAGCAATCGTTGGACAATCCGCAGTGAAAATTGCTGAAATGTGCGGCATTCAAGTTCCTGCCGGCACTAAGATTCTGGTAGCAGAACTTGAAGGTGTAGGCACTAAATATCCATTGTCCGCTGAAAAATTGAGTCCTGTGCTTGCTTGCTACAAAGTTAAAAACGCAGATCAAGGTATTGAACGCGCAGCACAAGTTGTTGAATTTGGTGGTATGGGCCATAGTTCGGCTATCCACTCCAACAACGAAGAAGTAATCATGAAGTTCTCCAACCGTCTGCAAACAGGACGTATTCTTGTTAACTCGCCTTCCACTCATGGTGCGATCGGCGATATCTATAACACTAACATCCCTTCGTTGACGCTGGGCTGCGGATCTTATGGTCGTAACTCCGTGTCGCAAAACGTTACAGCAATCAATTTGATCAACGTGAAAAGGGTGAATCGTCGTACCGTGAATATGCAATGGTTTAAAGTACCTGACAAGATCTATTTCGAAAAAGGCGCTACTCAGTACCTGACCAAAATGCCTGATATCACACGTGTCGCAATTATCACTGACCCAATGATGGTTAAGCTTGGATATGTTGAGAGAGTTGAACATTACCTGCGTCAACGCCAAACTCCTGTAGCGATCGAAGTGTTCTCGGAAGTTGAACCAGATCCATCGACAACTACAGTTGAAAAAGGTACAGCAATGATGAACAGATTCCAACCGGACTGCATCATCGCACTTGGCGGTGGTTCCCCAATGGATGCTGCAAAAGGAATGTGGTTATTCTATGAACATCCAGACGCTGACTTTAACGGTCTGAAACAAAAATTCATGGATATCCGTAAACGGGTTTACAAATTCCCTAAACTTGGAAACAAAGCTAAGTTTGTAGCGATTCCAACTACTTCGGGTACGGGTTCGGAAGTAACATCTTTCGCAGTTATTACCGATAAAACAACTGAACAACACACTAAATATCCTTTGGCTGACTACGAGCTAACTCCAGACGTAGCTATCATTGATCCAGAGTTCGTATATAGCTTGCCAAAAACTGCTGTAGCTGATACAGGTATGGACGTATTGACACATGCCATCGAAGCTTATGTATCTGTTATGGCGAGTGACTACACGGATGGTCTGGCAATTAAAGCAATCCAATTGGTATTCCAATACCTTGAAAAATCGGCTCTTGAAGGCGACAGAGTTGCCCGTGAAAAAATGCATAACGCATCAACACTTGCTGGTATGGCCTTTGCTAATGCTTTCCTGGGTATTAACCACAGCTTGGCGCATAAATGGGGCGGTCAATATCACACTGCTCACGGTCGTACTAATGCGATCCTTATGCCACACGTTATTCGTTACAATGCTAAGAAACCTACGAAGTTCGCTTCGTTCCCTAAATATTCACACTTCGTAGCTGACGAGCGTTATGCAGAAATCGCCCGTATTCTGGGATTGCCAGCTCGCACAACTGAAGAAGGTGTAACTAGCCTGATCAATGCTATTCGCGACATGAACAAAAAACTGGGTATCGAAGAATCCTTCCAACAATTGGGCTTTGATCCTAAGGATTTTGAATCCCGTGTAGATTACTTGGCTGACCGTGCATTTGAAGATCAATGTACAACTGCCAATCCTAAGCTGCCACTGGTATCTGAACTTGCAGATGTATACCGTAATGCTTTCTACGGAAGATTTGATAATTAATATTTGGTTAAGTAGATAATAGGATGGTTGTGGATTAGATATAAGTGACAAATATCACCCGAAAGGTGATATTTGTCACAGTCTATTTATAGAAAATAAACTAAAATGTTTATATAAACAACGGTCCCATACATGGAACAATGATTGTGAATTTTCGAACAACCATATCTTTCTTGGGATCACGAGACACGGGATCAACCTTCAAGCCCGCGATCTCTACAAATATTATAAATATAGATGGAGGGATTTAGCATGTCGGTGATTGAAAAAGATGTACAAGAAGTGAAATCCGGTTGGAGAAGTTTTACAAAAGGTAAATGGTCCAGAAAAGTTGACGTTAACAACTTTATCGCAAGTAACATTAAGCCTTATGAAGGAAACGAAGAATTCCTCGTAGGACCTACTAGTAACACAACTGAACTGTGGAAGATTATTTCCCAATTGAGCAAGGAAGAAAGAGAAAGAGGCGGCGTATGGGATGTTTCCCTAGATACTGTCTCCACAATCACTTCACATGCTCCAGGCTACATTGACAAGGACAAGGAACAAATTGTAGGCGTACAGACTGATGCTCCTTTCAAACGTTCCATCCAGCCATTCGGCGGGATCAAGATGATGGTTGATGCTACGAAGGCTTATGGCTTCGAGCTTCCACAAAACATCGTTGACATGTTTACGAACATTCGCAAAACGCATAACCAAGGCGTATTTGATGCATATACACCAGACATGAGAGCTGTGCGTAAATCCGGCGTAATTACAGGTCTTCCTGATGCTTACGGCCGCGGACGCATCATCGGCGACTACCGCCGCATTGCTCTGTACGGTATTGATTTCCTCATTAAAGACAAAAAACAACAACAAACTGAGCTTGAAGTTGATTCCATGACTGAAGATATCATTCGTTTGCGTGAAGAGCTGTCCGAGCAAATTCGTGCACTTGGCGAATTGAAAGAAATGGCAGCCGCTCATGGTATGGATATTTCCAGACCAGCGACCAACTTCAAAGAAGCTACTCAATGGGTATACTTCGGATATCTGGCAGCAGTTAAAGAACAAAATGGTGCGGCGATGTCCTTGGGCCGTGTGTCCTCTTTCCTGGACATCTATGCAGAACGCGATATTGCTGAAGGTACTTTGACTGAAGAACAAGTACAAGAAATCGTCGATCATTTCGTAATGAAACTGCGTATCGTGAAATTCTTGCGTACACCTGACTATAATGATCTGTTCTCCGGCGACCCAACATGGGTAACTGAATCCATCGGTGGTATGGCTGAAGACGGAACAACTCGTGTTACTAAGAACAGCTTCCGTTTCTTGAACACCCTGTACAACTTGGGTCCAGCTCCGGAACCAAACTTAACTGTACTGTGGTCCGAAAAATTGCCTGAAGCCTTCAAAAAATATTGTGCTAAGGTTTCCATCGAAACTAGTGCAATTCAGTATGAAAATGACGATGTAATGCGTCCATACTGGGGTGAAGATTATGCGATTGCTTGCTGCGTATCTCCAATGCGTATCGGTAAACAAATGCAGTTCTTCGGTGCTCGTGCCAACCTGGCAAAAGCATTACTGTATGCTATCAATGGTGGTGTAGATGAAAAATCCGGAGCACAAGTTGGACCGGAATTCCCAGCGATCACTTCTGAATATCTGGATTATGACGAAGTAATGAAACGTTTCAAACCGATGATGGAGTGGTTGGCTAAGACTTATGTTAACACTTTGAACATCATTCACTATATGCATGACAAATATTCTTACGAACGTATCGAAATGGCGCTGCATGACCGTGACATTCTGCGTACGATGGCTTGTGGTATTGCTGGGCTGTCCGTTGCAGCTGACTCACTAAGCGCAATTAAATACGCCAAAGTAAAACCTATTCGTAACGAACAAGGTATTGCGATCGACTTCGAAACCGAAGGCGAATTCCCTTGCTACGGTAACAATGACGATGCTGTAGACAGCATCGCAGTAGAATTGGTTGAAACCTTCATGACTATGATCCGTAAAAACAAAACATATCGTGATTCTGTACCGACTCAATCGGTACTGACCATTACTTCGAATGTAGTGTACGGTAAGAAGACAGGTACTACACCTGACGGACGTAAGAAAGGTGAACCTTTCGCACCAGGTGCTAACCCAATGCACGGACGTGACAAGAAAGGCGCCTTGGCTTCCCTGAACTCTGTAGCTAAACTGCCTTACTCCGATGCACAAGATGGTATCTCTAATACGTTCTCCATCGTACCTAAGGCACTTGGTAAAGACGAGGATTCCCGTAAGTCTAACCTGGTACACATGATGGATGGATACTTCCATAACAACGCTCAGCATTTGAATGTTAACGTATTTAACCGTGAACAGCTGATGGACGCTATGGAGCACCCAGAGAACTATCCACAATTGACTATCCGTGTATCCGGTTATGCAGTTAACTTCATCAAGCTGACTCGTGAACAACAAATGGATGTAATCAACCGTACATTCCACGGTTCGATGTAATTTGTTCCTGTCATGAAGATCTTTGAATTAGTACTACTATTGAAATAATTGCAAGGAAGATACCGCCCTTGTCTCAAGGGCGGTAATATCTTGTTTGAGAATTGTTAAAATTTTAAATTTTATTGCCGCGATATAGGGATATGACAGTCTCAAGGACAGGGATCTTCATCGTTGAAAAAGGGACTGTTAGTCTGTCGTGGCGAAAGGATGACATCCTATGATTAAAGGTCGCATACACTCTTTGGAAACCTTTGGAACCGTTGATGGACCTGGTATTCGATTTGTCTTATTTATGCAAGGCTGCTTGCTGAAATGTCAGTATTGCCATAACCCTGATACTTGGGCTTTAGATGAAGGTAAAGAAATGACTCTAGAAGAAGTACTTTCGGAGATCGAGCCATATATAAACTACTATCGTTCATCCGGTGGCGGGTTAACTGTATCCGGTGGAGAACCAACCTTGCAAGCGCAATTTGTAAAGCAGTTATTTACGGAAGTGAAGAAGCGTTGGAATTTGCACACCACATTAGACAGTAATGGTTACAACGAAGGTGACAAGATTAATGACTTATTGGATGTAACAGATTTGGTTATGCTTGATCTGAAGCATATTGATGAAGAAGCGCATATCAAATTAACCGGTAAATCCAATGATCGAACTTTGAAGCTTGCACGCTGGCTCTCAGACCATAATCGTAAGATGTGGATCCGACATGTATATGTTCCTGGTATTCATGATCGTGAAGAGGATCTCATTAACTTAGGTCGTTATATTGGAACCTTAAATGGCGTCGAGAAATTCGAAATCTTACCTTATCATCAGATGGGTATCTATAAATGGGAAATGCTCGGCAAAGCTTATGAACTGGATGGAGTACCTTCTCCAACAGAAGAAGAAGTGCAACGGGCATACCGCTTGGTCGAAGAAGGTCGTAAGCAAACGGCGTTGGTATAATAGATATTTATTTTTAAGAGAGACCGTACCCTCAGTGGTTGATCACTGAAGGTGCGGTTTTTTGTTATGAGGAAGTAAAAAGGGAGGGGTTAAAGCTCCTCTGAGGGGGAATTTTATATTATTCCTAATAAAGACATGCTATAGTTACACGTGGTTTATGGGGTAGATAATAAATAAATATGTCAGGTAATATGACTAATTTAATATTTTAATTAAATGTTTTTAAAGAAAAACAAACTTTTGTGATGAGAAAAACAAATGAATAAAGCGATTTAACATTTTAATGTTATAAAATATAACTTATCATGTAGTTGATTCCGCTTACATTAGAGATTTTTATCCCTATAGTGGATGAATCTTAACCTTACGATAATGAAATCTGTTTTCTATAATAAGAAGTGTAAAGCACATCAATATATAGGGAGGGTCACAAGAAATGAAAAAAAGTATGACTTTGCTATTGTCCCTGATTTTCGTATCATCAGCTTTACTGACTGGTTGCGGAGGCAACAACAATGCGTCTTCTAACAAAGGAGATGGAAACGCTACCGCGACTAACTCAGCCGCTACAAATGCTCCAGCAACAGAAGAACCGGTAAATAACGAGCCATTTGAAATGACGATTCGTCACACTCAAATCGGTGCAGACAAGCAGAAACGTCTGGCTATTCTCGAAGAAGTAGTTAACAAAGTACAAGAGGATGTACCGGGTCTGACCTTTAAACTCGATGGGGTAGATTCAGATGTAAACCGTAAAGAAAAATTGCGTGGTGAAATGGCTGCGGGTAATCCACCGGAAATCTTCGATCTGTTCGGTAGCCCTGACTCCAAGATCTATGCTAAAGAAGGTAAATTACTTGACCTGACTCCAATTCTTGAGGAACTTGGAATTAAGGATAAATTCTCAAATCTAGATCCTTTCACTTATGAAGGAAAAATCTATGGATTGCCTATCGGTGGTTCTGGTGAAGGTTTCTTCTATAACAAAGAATACTATACAAGCAAGGGCTGGAAGGCTCCAACAACATTTGCTGAATTGGAACAACAATTGGCTGATATCAAGGCTGATGGAAAAGTACCTTTGGCTGGTGCATCCAAAGCTGGTTGGGTACCACTTATGTTAGCTAACCACCTGTGGTCACGTTATGCAGGTCCGGATGTAACTGCTAAATTTGCAACAGGCGAAGCTAAATGGTCTGATCCAAATGTAGTAAAAGGATTTGCGAAATACAAAGAATGGGTTGATAAAGGCTACTTCAAAAAAGGCGAACTTGGCTTTGAATATGCTGAATACACAACACAATTCACTAGTGGTGAAGCGATCCTGCTGTATGATGGTACTTGGAAATCTTCCGTATTTAAAACGGGCCAATCTGGCGAAGGTTTGATCGGTAAAGTTGGATTCTTCAACATCCCAGCAGTTGAAGGCGGAGCGGGTGACCAAACTGCATTGATGCGCGATGTGAACAATGGTTATGGTTTCTCTGCATCTGCTGAGAAAGATCCACGTCAATTGGCTGCTGTGAAATCTTTTATTAAAAACTTATTTAATGAAGAAATGCAATTGCGCGGACTTGTTGAAGATGGTGTATTGCCAGCAATGAAGATTGACCAAAACGTATTGAATGAGAATATTACTGATGATCTGATGAGCGAAATCGTAGGTGTACTTAACAACTCACAATCTTCGTTCCCAGCATTTGACTCACTTGTTCAAGCTGATGTAACTACAGAAATCAGTAACATTCAAATTCAAAAACTGATTGGCGATCAGACGACTCCTGAGAAAATGGGCGAAGCTTTGCAAAAGGTACAAGAAGAAGCAAACGCAGCAGTTGAATAAATAGCTGCAAACTGAATGTACCCTGGTGCTAAATCCAGGGTACATTTTTAAAATCAAAGAAAATATGTGTTTGCACTTGATCTGAAGCATTCACTATTCGCCAGATGTCAAAGCAACCGGAGGTAGTCATGAATAAAGCATTAAGAAATCCAGTGGTATTTTTCCTTTTCGTTCTTCCAGCATTGATATTGTTCACGATGTTTTTCATTTACCCCATTTTTAGTTCTATTTATTACAGCTTTACTAGTTGGAACGGTGTATCGGAGACGGTTAAATCAGCCGGATTAAGTAATTATGAGAAAGCACTAGGAGATGAACGATTCTGGATATCCGTTAAAAACAACGGTTGGTTTATTCTTTTCTCCGTATGTATACAGGTACCGTTGATCGTATTCTTCTCGTTATTGATTTCTAATGTGAAGAAGTTAAAGGGCTTATATAAGACAGCAGTCTTTATGCCTTCCATTATGTCTACAGCGGTTATCGGTATTCTCTGGGGGTTTATCTATGAGCCCAACATTGGACTTTTTAATAAGCTCCTTAGTCTAGTAGGAATTAATCCTATTTACTGGCTGTCAGATGAAAGATTTGCAATGCTTTCTATTTTGTTGACGAATGCTTGGCAGTGGACTGGATTTTATATCGTTATGGTCCTAGCGGCGATTCTAGCTATTCCTGGTGAATTGGATGAAGCTGCAGCCATTGACGGCGCAACTGGATTTCAACGCGCTACTCGTATCACGCTTCCACTAATCGTACCAATCATCTCGGTTGTAATTATGCTATCGATTGCTGGAGCAATGAAGGCTGCGGATATCGTCATTGTTATGACTAAAGGTGGACCGGCAGGTTCAACCGATGTAATGGCAACATACATGATTAAATATGCGATCACGAACTTTAAGTATGGATACGGAAATGCCATCGCTGTCCTGATCTTTGCGTTTACACTGGTGGTTACAGTCCTTTATCAGCTGCTGATTGCACGTCGTACAGAAAGGATTGAATACTGATGCCACGCGCCCTGAAAAAGAGTCTGCCACATATTGCCCTTTTATTCTATTTGTTAGTGATCCTATTTCCTTTCCTATTCGTATTATTCTCATCTGTGAAAAAGGATAATAATGAGATTGCGCTTAATCCTTTTGGCATCCCAAAGGAATTCGTCTTCAATAACTACGTGGAGGCTTGGGTAAATGCCAAGATTAGTACTTACTTTTTCAACAGTTTGTACATTTCGATCCTTGCCTCTGTAGTGTCCATTCTGCTTGCGTCTATGTTTGCTTTTGCGGTTACGCGGATGCGTCAGGGGAAATGGAATACTATTTTGTTCTCACTGGTTTTAGTAGGAATGCTCATCCCGAATAATGCTTTAATGCTGCCGATTTATACGATTGTACGTAAGTTAGGAATACTGAACACCCACTGGGCGTTGATCATTCCTTATATCGCCAATGCGATTCCATTTACCATCATTATTTTAGCAGCATTTATGCGAAATTTACCTAGAGAAATAGAAGAAGCTGCGGTCATGGATGGCTTGAAGGCACCGGGTATCTTTGCTAGAATTATTGTACCTCTAACGGTTCCGGCTATGGTTACTGTATTCATTGTTAATTTCCTGGGAAATTGGAACGAGTTCTTGCTAGCTAACTACTTCCTGTCGAATGACGAGCTGCGAACGCTTCCAGTAGGTATGGTCCAATTCCGTGATCAATACCAGATGAACTATGCACAAATGTCAGCCGGTATCGTCTTCAGCGTACTGCCGGTAATTATCATTTATGCAATTCTTCAGGAGAAGATTATTGAAGGTGTAACAGCGGGCGGCGTAAAAGGATAACTTTATTCTCAGTCAGGAGCACTAGCCGATGAATTTGCGCTATAAATTATTTACGGCATTTTTGGGCCTGATTATCATTCCTTTATTTATTCTAGGCATGCTTATGTTTTTTGTGACTTATAATTCTATTGAAAAAAAGTACAGCCAGCAGTCGGAATACTCACTTAAAGCGATTAGTTACAGTATTTCTAATGTATTAAAAGATATGGATAACGTTACAGACAACGGAATTGCTACCTCGGTGTTTCATATGGCCCTTAGTGCAGATGATCCTAACAACCAGGATTTGACTGATGCTGAGCAACTGAATCTGAATGCGAGCCAGCGCAATTTCCGTAGTCTGTTGTTTAATCATCCATCGATCAGTTATGCATTTTTGTACAATTTTAACGGTAGAGGTAACTCTGAAATCGTGTCGCTTTTTAACAAGGAAAATTTCCGAACGCTACCCTATGATACATTCAAAAAAAGTGATCTGTACCAGGAAGTTATGGACTTAAATGGTGTGCCGAAATGGCTGGCTCCTCACGAGTATCCCGAGCTTACGGGTACTGAACCTGTGTTTACACAAATTCGGCTAGTGAAGGAATTGAGCTTCTTTCAGAACATAGGTATCCTAGTTGTGCAGATCAAGAATTGGGAGTTCGAATCCATATTTCGCAATTTAAAAATTGGGGATAGCAATCAGGATGTTTCCTTTATGCTTGTAAATGATGATGGAATGATTCTTTTTGACCCAGATCAAAAGCTGGATGGACAGGACTTCCAGTCTTTCGCGGATAAAGAGATTACCTTTAAAAAAGGGTTTCAGAGTTTCAAAACAGAGTACAACGGGGAGAAAAGCATTCTTTCCATGTATCATTTGAAGGACTATCCATGGAGTCTGGTATCTGTGACTTCTTGGGATACGTTGTCTCATGAAGTTACAGTATTTGCTCGCTGGTTCGTCGCTGTGATTTTCCTTTGCTTATTGGCAGCTGTGATCTTCAATTTATTTTTTATGAACCGGATTACCGGCGGCATCGCTGTCATTGTTCGTTTTATGCGCCGGGTTGAAGACGGAGATCTGACCACTAGGGTAGAAGTTAAAGGGAATGATGAGCTAACGCTGCTTGCTAAGGGTTTTAATGATCTTATGGATAAAATCAATGGATTGTTTAACAGAATTCATGTGGAGCAGCGTCGCAAGAATCAAGCTGAGATGCGTGTTCTGCAGGCACAGATTAAACCACATTTTTTATTCAATACATTAGAATCAATCAATGTTCTCGCTATACAGAATGAAGGCAAAAAAGTTAGTGAGATGGTCTACAGGCTGGCCAGTATTTTGCGAATCAGCATTCAGGATCGGGAAGAGATTACACTGGATGAAGAAGTTAAACATTTACGCAATTATTTGGATATACAAAAATTCCGCTTTGAAGATTTGTTCGAATACGAGATCGATATTCCGAATGAATTGATGAGTTGCGGTATCCTTAAACTCACGTTACAACCGCTTGTAGAGAACAGCATTCAACATGGATTTGAGGGCATTGATTACAAAGGTCATGTTTCTGTGAAAGTTTGGGAGAAGCAGGGGGATTTGATTTTACGTATTGAAGATAATGGTATTGGTATTACACCTTCTCAGTTGGCTATTTTTCAATATATTGTGAATGATCCTGTGGAGCAAGAAGTTAAGGCTGAACGGGATAACCGGATGAATCTTGAACGCAGAGGTCTTGGTATTCGCAGTGTAGCAGATCGCATCCGCATTGAATACGGTGACAGGTACGGAATATTTATCTGTTCTAGTCCAGGTCATGGTACTATTATCCAATGTGTCATACCTAAATACGAGCAGGGGGAAGATCATTATGCTAAAAGTATTATTGGTTGATGACGAAGCCCCAATTCTGAATAATCTGAACAGGGTGTTGCCTTGGCAGGAGATGGGGATGGAGGTTGTCGGTATGGCGCGAAGCGGAATGGATGCTTTGCGTATTGCCGAGGAGAAACAGCCTGATCTTGTGTTATGTGACATCCGTATGCCAGTGATGGACGGGTTAACTTTTATCGGTAAGTTGCGGGAGATGGGATTGGATAGCGAGGTGCTGCTTCTTACCGGATATCAGGAGTTTGATTATGCACGGGAAGCGATTCGGCTAGGTGTTAAAGAGTATATTTGTAAGCCGATACATTATGAAGAGCTTGGCAATAAGGTACGGGAGATTGGGGCTAAGATCCGTAGTAAGCAGTTTAAGAATAAACTGTATAATAGCATTCCAATTTTTCAGGAAATCCCTGAAGGTGAAGATGATTCTGGCAAAAAAACACCGGATCAGCTGATGAACCAAGCAGCTAAGTACATCACAGAACATCTCCATTCTGATATTGGGATTGAGGAAGTGGCGAATAAGATCGGGATTAGTGGCAGTTATTTCTGTCTCTTATTTAAGAATCGTTTTGCTATGACCTTCGTGGAATACGTGACCCTACAACGAATTGAAGCTGCTAAGTTTATGCTAACTAACAGCGATAAGAGTATTACGATGATTGGCTCGGGAGTTGGCTATCAGGAGCGGCGTTATTTTACCAAGGTATTTCAGAAGCAGACAGGAATGTCGCCTAAGGAGTATCGCGACCGATGCCGGACCGAAGTGCAGTGAGGTTAGCTGCTGAGTGGTGAGGTTAGCGTCGCTCCAAGGAATGTTTGTTGCTGAGTGGTGAGGTTAGCGTCGCTCCAAGGAATGTTTGGACTTCCGGTCGCTGTTATCCTCAGATTTCTTGATTAGAAACCGCTATTAGCGGTTGAAATCCGAGGATAAAGGCGAACGCTACGCTCCTACAGTTCCAAACTTCCTCTCCGTTCCTTCTCCCTCACCCCTCTTCGTAGTATAGGGGCCGTCCCACACCTACGGATGTGGGCCTCTCTGGGAACACAAGGACCGATCGCCTAGTTAATTTAAGGCAGGAATTATCGACCAGCCCTTGGCTGTGATAAAGTACGAAGATTATCAACCAGCCTTAGCTGTGATAAAGTACGAAGATTATCAACCAGCCTTAGCTGTGATGAAGAGAAAAAGATTATCGACCAGCCCTTGGCTGTGATGAAGAGAAAAAGATTATCGCCCAGCCCTTGGCTGTGATGAAGAGAAAAGATTATCGCCCAGCCTTTGGCTGTGATAAAGAGCAAAGATTATCAACCAGCCTTTGGCTGTGATAAATGCGATTAAGGTACATAAGCTATGATTAATTAAATTTTTTGCCTCTATTATAGGCTGAAGAGATGGTTTTCCTCGATTTTCGAGGATAATCGTCTCTTTTTTTATAGAAATATAATATGTTCCCTATACTCCCATAAATTATCATATGTTTTAATTAGAGTGTAAGGAGGATACACAAAACGTTAGGCAAGCAAGAGTAATTGGGGCTTAAGAATGGGATGATGGAGAATGGGGGAACCAAAAATGAGTGTGACGAATCCTTCCGTCAGCTTGTCAGAAGTAAAGAAACCAGGCAGGGGAAGAACGCCGAATTTTCTTAGAGTAATGAAGAAATATTGGGTGTTCTATTTGATGATGTTACCTGCGATAGTGATTCTAATCATCAATAACTACATACCGATGTTAGGAACGGTAATTGCATTTAAGGATATCAATTACCAAAAAGGGATTCTAGGTAGTGATTGGGTCGGGTTAGCGAACTTCAAATATTTAATCTCGACGGAGACGGCCTGGATCATTACGAGGAATACGTTATTGTATAATACAGCGTTTATTATACTAACGCTATTTTTTTCGCTGGCTTTCGCAATTATGTTTAACGAAATGCGCAGCAGATGGCTATCGAAATTCCATCAAAGCGCTATGTTTCTCCCTTATTTTCTCTCTTGGGTCGTCGTAAGTTACTTAGTATACGGCTTTCTGAGTGCAGAGCATGGGTTCATGAACAAGACATTACTCCCGTTCTTTGGGGTAGATCCTATCGAATGGTATTCACAGTCCAAATATTGGCCTGGGATTCTAGTAATCGTGAAGATATGGAAAGAGATTGGGTATACAACGGTTATTTATATGGCCGCTATTATTGGAATAGATAATGAATATTATGAGGCTGCACTTATTGATGGAGCTTCTAAATGGAAGCAGATTCGAAAAATCACACTGCCGCTAATCAGCCCAGTTATTATAGTAATGACGCTGCTGCAGATAGGTAGGATTTTTAACGCAGACTTCGGATTATTCTTTCAGGTTACGAGAAATGCAGGAGCGTTATACTCGACGACGCAGGTTATCGACACATATGTATATCAAACCTTCCTCGCAATCGGTGATATAGGAATGTCTTCAGCCGCGGGTCTCGTTCAATCTGTTGTAGGATTTCTATTGATTTTCTTAGCGAATCTAGCAGTGCGGCGAATCAGTAAAGATGATGCTTTATTCTAAAGGGAGGTGGGAGTGTTGAGCCAGACAGAAACAGCAATAGGGTCGTCACGGCGTACAGGGAAGCGCACAAAACGGCAAAGACAACCCAATGAAATATCTAATATATCTAATTTGCTAATTAATATATTCTTTTGGATATACACAGCGATTTGTGTGGTGCCGCTGATCCTCGTAGTTATTGTATCGTTTTCGGACGAGAATTCCGTTATCCAGAACGGCTACAGCTTTTTTCCTAACAAGTGGGATATTTCTTCTTATGAATTTCTGTTAAAAGATTATTGGCAAATTATCGATGCAGCTTCCGTTTCGTTATTTGTGACTGTGGTGGGCACGATTCTGAGTCTTATCATTATGGCTATGTACGCTTACCCTATCTCACGTGGAGATTTTCCACATCGTAATTTCTTCTCATTTTTTATGTTTTTTACAATGTTGTTTAATGGTGGCCTTGTGCCTTGGTATCTGGTCTACACGCGAATGATGCATATGAAGGATACGTTATGGATTCTAATTATGCCGCTGCTGGTTTCTGCTTTCTTTGTTATCATCTTACGGACCTTTTTTGCCAATACCATACCGCCAGCTTTAATCGAATCTGCTAAGATCGATGGGGCACCAGAATTCCGGATCTTCGTTCAAATTATTTTGCCTTTGTCTATGCCAGTGTTAGCTACAGTAGGTTTGTTTCAGACCCTGGCCTATTGGAATGATTGGTACCTTAGTTTGATCTTTATCTCACCCGAAGGTCATGTCAATTTACAATACCTAATGTATAAGACGATGCTGAATGTTCAATTCCTGACAGCAAGTCCTCAGGCGATGGCTGCCTTGGCTGCACAGGGTGTAGAAATCAATATTCCAACAGAAACGGTAAGAATGGCGATGGCTGTTATTGGTATTGGACCTATCGTGTTTGTATATTCCTTCTTCCAGAAGTATTTTATTAAAGGGCTTACCGTGGGTGCTGTCAAAGGTTAAGGACGATTGTAATGGCTTAATTCGGCCGCTTTATGCTAAGGTGTGAACGGCCGATTCAGCATATATAAATATTTTGAGGGAGGTTATGGTGTATATGAAAGCTGTTAGAAAAAGCGCACTAATGACACTATTGCTAACGATGGTACTGAGTCTTAGTTTAGCAGGCTGCGGTGGGAATAACGGGAATAATGAAGCAGCTTCACCTGCTCCAAGCGAAAATGCAACCGCTACCAATGCTGCTGCTACGGATGAGCCAGCCGCGGATCCTACTGCCGAACCGGCAAAAGAATTGGAGCCTTATACCGTCAAGTTAATTTATGTCGGTGCCGTGCAAAAGGATGAAAAAGCTGTAGAAGATGAAATCAATAAGTTATTGGAACCTAAAATCAACGCCAAATTGGATATCGCACCGATCGATTGGGGTCCATGGGACAATGATGTCAATCTGAAAATTGCGAGTCAGGAAAAATTCGATATCATCTTTACAGCTCAATGGAAGAACTACGTAACGAATGCAGCTAAAGGCGCTTATCTCCCGATTAATGACGATAGCGGCAAATATGGTAATCTCCTAAATGAATACGGCCAAGGAATTCTAAAAAATCTGGATCCACAATTCTTAAAAGGTTCAGCGATCAATGGTGTGAATTATGCTGTTCCTACAAACAAGGAGCTGGCTGCACAAGGTGGGGTTGTCTATCGCTCCGATATTGCGGATGAACTGGGCATCGATATGTCAAATGTGAAATCCATCCAAGATCTGGATGCAGTTCTCAAAGTAGTGAAGGAGAAAAGACCTGACCTGACTCCATTGTATTTCAAACAAGGTGAGACCTTTAACTCACAGTACATGGCACAATACGATACACTTGGTGATGCTGCCATTCCTGGTGTTCTGCTTAAAGATTCCTCAGATACTAAGATTCAATCGATGATTGAGATGGATCGTTATAAAGAAATCATTAAACTTACTCGTGAGTATATGAAAAAAGGTTACATTAACAAAGACGCAGCTGTTGCTACAAATTCGACTCAGGATGCAATGAAGGCTGGCAATGTCTTTATGACAGTGCAATCGCTTAAACCAGGTAAAGATAGTGAGCTGGCGAATGCTACCGGCTTGATTGGCAAGCTGAAACAAATTGCATTCAATGATCCAACGATTTCTACAAGTGATGCTGCTGGATCTATGCTTGCGATCTCCGCTTCCTCTGGTGATCCGGCCCGGGCCATGATGGTGCTAGATATTCTGCACACAGATAAAGATATCAACAATCTGCTTGTTTTCGGTATAAAAGGTGTGCACTATGAAGTCGTAAGTGGTGATACGATCAAAGCTACAGATAAAACAGCTGATTATAATACGGCTGCAGCTTGGATGCTTGGAAGTCAATTCCTGAACCCCGTGTGGGAAAGTGAAGCTCCAGACAAATGGGAACAATTCAAAGCCTTTAACTCTAAAGGTAAAGCCTCTGTAGCGCTTGGTTTCAACTTCGATGCCTCCTCAATGAAGACTGAAATGGCTGCTTGTAAAGCTGTAATGGATGAATACGACATCAGCTTGGATACGGGTTCTGTTGATCCTGATACCGTACTGACTAAGTATGCTGATAAGCTGAAAAAGGCAGGGCTCGATAAGATTATTGCAGAGAAACAAAAACAGCTGGATGCTTTCCTGGCTGCGCAAAAATAAAGCGAAAATGAATTCAAAAAAGGCTCTCCCCGGCAGGCTGATTTAGCCGGGGAGAGCCTTTTTATGATAGTACTTAGCGGAAGGAGCTGTCTATTCGCTTTGCGGCTTGAACAGCAAGGGTCCAAGCCAGTTCAGGAGTTAGCTCGCCTTTTTCAGCTTTGGTCAAGTATTCGAGCATGCTTGTCTCCACGTCAGCGTGATGAGGGCCGTAGTAGGTCGGAATTACTGCTTTTGCTGCTGACGAAAGGGTCAGACCAAGCTCTGAATTAGGAAAATAGGGATCGTGCAGATCGTGGATCTCTGGGTCATCATAGATTTCGGGGGTGGAAGGGAAAGCCCCTTGTACCTTGAAAGAAACCAATTGCTGCGTTGGTTCGGTTAGCCATTTAATAAGAGCAAAGGATTCATCAGGATGATTACCTGTCTTTGGTAAGGTCAGAACGGAGCCTCCGCGATTAGCGCTGTTTTCTGGGATTTGTGTTACATTCCATAAACCGCTGGCAGTTGGAGCACTGCTCTTGATATGACCAATCATCCAAGCCGGACAGAGCATGACTGCAAAATCTCCGTTGAGCAGGCCTGCACCCCAGCGTTGGGTATCCACTGCAATACTGGCGGACAGATTTAGCTTAAGGGCTTGAATTGAGAAGTCCCAGGCTCGTTTGACCGCTGGATTATTGTCGAGGATCAATTCTTGTGTTGTGGGACTGTAATATTGAAGCTTGGACTGACGTAGAAGGGTGAGATAGAGGTTCTCCAAGTCATTTACAAAAGCTTTTCCTGTTCTCTCCTGTACTTTGGTGCCCGCTTCAAGGAATTGATCCCAAGTTTGGATTTCTTTAGCCACTTCTTCTGGTTTAGTAGGGAGGCCTGATAATGCGAATATATCCGTTCGATATAACATGGCATAGGGACCAATTTCCGTTGGTAATCCAAAAATAAAATCATTACCCAGCACCTCCTGCCACTTCCAATTCAGAAATTGGTCCTTCAGATTGTCAGCATCAAAAGTGTTTAGATTATAAAAATAATCAGGAAACTGTTTGAAGCGATCCAAATAGCTAATATCAATGGCAGCCACATCCGGCGAACTGTATCCAGCTGCGAATGAGGTCTGTAGCTTGGCTGGAAGCTGCGTGGAGGTGGAGGTCTGAATATGAATCTCTAGCTCGGGATGCTGGGATTGATACTGGTCAATGAGCGACTCAAGACCTGATCCAGCAGTGAGCCAGATGTTCAGCTGTATCGGGTCTTGTAAAGCGGTATCTTCCTTGGAAGGGGAGAGCTGACAACCACTTGTATTAAGTAACAAGCCAAATGTTAATAGGACAGTAATCAACTTACCATTTACATTCAAGAGAAACACACCTCTGCTTTATTTGTTGTGCTTCTGAAATTCCTGAGGAGTCATCCCCATGTATTTCTTAAAAATGAGGCTGAAATACGCAGGATCCTTAAAGCCTACTAATTCGCTAACCTCATATACCTTGAGAGTAACATTCTCTAATAATTCAGTAGCTTTTTGAATACGAAGTTTGGTAAGAAAGCTAGAGAATGGTTCCCCTACATCATCTTTAAACAATCGGCCGAGATAGGTAGGATTCATATACAGTTCGTCTGCGATCATCTTGAGGGAGAGATTTTCTTGGAGCCGGGAATTCATAACCTCAATCATCATAGAGATTACCCTGCGCGTTGCCTTTACTTGTAGTTGTTCAGTGAGCTGTGGAGAAGCCGAATGCATGGAGAGGTCTCTGAAAAAGATAACGGATGGCGTACTCTCTTTTTTGACCTGCTGACAAGCTTCCAGACTCTCATGATAGGCGGTTGCGAGTGCCCCCAATTGATAGTGAGGGTTAGAGACCCCTGCACAGAATGGCGATTTCAGAATGCCCGATAGCTTATGCAGCAGCTCTTGTGTCAATACCTCATCAACGCGGTTAGGCTGCTCAAGAGGATAGAATAATAGCATGATGGCTTCCTGCTCCTCTTGAATGCCAACAACGTTGGCATACAGCGCAAAACATTCTTCTAATATATTTATAACCGCTGCATACATGGCTTGTTCCGACCAGTTCTGTGGCATGCCCACTCCAAGATGGTTTACGGTTACGACTACAAAGGAATGAAAAGGAGGAATAAGTTGTTCTTCAAAATAGGGTAACGGGATGCCGTAAAGAAGATCAGATAAGCGTTTCTCCCGAAGGTTTTTTTCTCTTAGCTGCGTTAATTGCCTCTGCTGTTTCTTCAATTGAAGACGTTCATATACGCCTGTTGCGACTTCAAGAATATGTTCTACTGAATTTGGTTTAACCAAATATTCCTTTACACCATAACGGATGGCTTGACTGGCATAGGTGAAGTCCTGATAACCTGTGAGCAGCACGGTTTCAGTGTCTGGATAACATTCATGGATATGCTTTGCGAGTTCCAGCCCATCCATGCCGGGCATTCGGATATCGGATATCACCAGATCAACCATATGCTCTTTTAACAATTGCACAGCCTCCAAACCGTTCTCTGCCGAGCCAATAATGCTAAAGTTGTGATTCGCACTTCCCAGCATTTCTGACAGAGAACGGCGAACAAAACTTTCGTCGTCCACGATTAACACATTCATCGTTGTGCCCCCTTAACTTTGATCATACTGTAATGGAACAGTGACCTTCACAAATAAGCCACCAAGCTCGCTTGTTGATAGCTGTAGACCAAATTCCTGTCCGTAGATTAGCTCTATGCGATGATTTAGATTGGATAGTCCAATTCCGGTATGAAGCAGCTTCTCCGGATTAACCTCACCGCCGACTAATGCGTCTGCCATACTTTCCTCGCTCATGCCGTCCCCGTTGTCTTCTACAGTTAACACCAGAGATGTTCCTTCACTATAGGCGCGTATGCGAATTAGCCATACTTCCCGAAGTGTGGGTTCAAGTCCATGAGTAATGGCATTTTCGACAAGTGGCTGAAGGGTTAATTTCATTAGCTGGCCATTCATAACCTCAGGATTTACAAAAAGATCAATCTGCAATTTGTCCTCGTAGCGTAGCTTCTGGAGAAAAATGAACCGTTCTAATTGCTTTAAATCCTCCTCAACAGTAACGAATTCGGATCCGCGGTCAATACTATAGCGGAGCAGGTCACTTAGAGCGAGTACCATTTGGGACTCTTCCTGCATGCGTTTGTTGGCGAGCGACCAATAGATTGTATTCAAAGTGTTATAAAGAAAATGCGGGCGGAATTGCGCTTTGAGTGCTACGATCTGAGCTTGCTTTTCACTGATTTGTTTGCTGGATAGGTCAGCGATAGTATGATCCAGGTTTTGGAGCATCGAATTATAGCTTGAATAAAGGATAGCCATTTCTTTGTTCATGGTTGTTTTTACAAAAGGTAAAGTAGTTCCCCGTTCGACATTGCTCAGCTTGGTTGCCAGATTACGAAGGGGCTTGGATAGGGTCCAAGAGAAAAAGAAAGTGAATAGTAGGGCAGCACCCATCCCCAGCAGGCCAATTAAAATTATATTCCGGCGGATCGTATTTAAATCTTTAACAGCGTCTTTAGAATCAATGTAAGCAAAAACGCTCCACTCGCTATAGTCGGAATAGGCATAGGATACGAACAGATTGCGTGAGTTTATTTTTTGTGGAATGATTCTGGCTTTATGATTGCTGAATTGTTTTAGAAGCCCGTCGTTCATATAGAGTCCAATTTCTTTTGGATCTGTGGAATAGACAATGGTATTAAATGAATCAACGACTTGGATTTTCTCATTTTTGCCGAGGTGAAATTGGCTGACAGCGTTATGGATAACCTCGACAGGGAGGACAAGAAACAGGGTTCCTAACCGGTTTAGATCATTCCAATCATTAATTTGTCTGGCTCCCATCACCACAGGGATATTACCGTTCTGCCATACATCTACACCGAACCAGACCATTCGGCCTTTATTCTGTGCTATAGCCGGAAACCAATAAGCATCGCGGATTTCCTTTTCGCTGTCCCATATGACCTTTAAGGAACTGCTGTTGGTATACACCTGATCATCGGACAGCCCGAGCAGCTTGAACTGGATGTCAGAGTTTATGGAACGTGTCTGTTGATCTATGTAACGAGTAATTTCCATGGCGTCTGTACGAGGTGAACGTGACAACGCTAAGTCTCCCAAGGTTTCTTGAATCAAGGGACTGAACATGATCGTAGAAGAAAGCTTATCGTTATCCTGAAGAATTGCGTCCATTTTACCTTGAAGTTGCTTGACGGATTCCAGGATATATTGGTTGGAGCGGTTTAGAACAGCTTGAGAGGAAGAGCGGTAGGACAAAAAAATGGTGAATCCTACGATGGTGAAGATGATTAGAGAGAAGCCCATGATTAATTGAACGAGGATGGAGATTTTTTTGGACATGTTATCCCTCGCATGTAAAAGATATTCTTCCATACATTGTAACAAAAGCAAATGAAAGCGAATATAGTCAGACGAAAAATAAACATATTTATAGAAAAAATCTCATTTTTTTCAGGGGAAACAGCGTGGTTGTCCAACAATATTTAATACAGCGTTAATCTTTCTTTACTTAATAATGAAACTTTTTATGGTGGCATGCGTCTAATACTATGTTTGTTATGACGATCGTGGCAAAAGCTTTTTGCCGCCCTACCGTGGGTGGCAGCATTTTGCGGGGAATATAAGAGGAGTATGAAAAAGACAGAGACCTACTTATATTTACAAATAGGAGCAGAGGAGTTATATCATGGATTTGAAAAAGTTAACGTTAGTTGCTGTTTTGGCCGTATCTCAGGCCGCCGCGGCAGTGCCGGCTTTTGCTGAAGCTGTCAATAATACCCCAAGTAATACTACTGTAGTTGGGACAGTTGTTTCAGCTGCGCCGGAGGTAATGCCAGAATCTACTGATCCATTGCCGCCGTTGCCGACGGAGACGCCAGGAGGAGTAGTGTCACCGACACCAACACCAACTCCAATTCCTGCAGAGACAGTTGATCCTACGGCTACTGTTGAACCTACAGCAACAATTGCACCTACTGCAACACCGCTTCCGACTGCAACTCCTGGAGTTACTACAGAACCTACAACAACAGATGGTGCTCGTGCTGTGGCTAACAGTCAGCTTATTCTTATGATGAACAGCAACAAAATGTATCAGAACGGCCAGGAATATTTAGCTAATCAGCCTATGGCAGTGAAAAACGGCGTATCCTACGTTTCGATCCGGGCTATGGTAGAACGTGTAGGCGTGAAATACGTTTATGATTATAAAACGAAAGAAACCATTGTTACCAAGGGAAGCGACGTTATGCGCTTTAAGACCGACAGCAAGGTCTATACAGTTAATGGTGAGAAGAAGACGATGAAAGGTCCAGCTTACCAATACAAGGGGACTTTCATGGTTCCATTGACATCCATAACTGGAGCACTGGGCATTCCATATACCGTTGATAATGTGCAAAAACGAGTAATCCTTACATTAAACAACAAACCTAAAGCTTCCTTCACAGTGCCAACTGAAATTTACGCCGGTGAACCAGTGACCTTCGTAACCTCCAGCTCGTCACCAAATGGTGTAGCTATTGTGGATGAAAGCTGGGGAGGTAACAAGCAGGATATCTATGATCAACCAGGATATTATGTAGTAACCTATTCCGTAATGGATGCGAATCAACAGTGGAGTGATCCTTACACCATGACCATCACAGTGCTTAAACCTAATACACCTCCAGTTGCTAATTTCACTACAGACAAGGATTCATACAAGATGGGTGAAATGATTACTTATACCGATCTAAGTAGCGATCCTGATGGTGATGAAATTACCGTAACTTGGACGAACAAGGCCGAGGCTTTCTTTACTCCGGGTCCAGCGACAATTGCTGTCCAAGTAAAAGATTCACATGGCGCGATCAGCACGTTTGAGAAAACCGTTAATATTTCGGATGAAATCTTGTACAGTAAAGAAGATTTCAACAGATTATTTGCATCTCCGGGCAGTGTGTTTAGCATCGATGGATCGATGGTCCCTACTTGGCAGCAAGTAGCTTATAATCTTTCTTCCGAGCCTTATAAACTAATTCGCAGCAACAGCCCAGAAACGGTGTATACAGAAGGTGTTACTTACCGTGAGACTTCTTTGGGTAAAACCCGCTTCTTGATTCACCACAAGAATAACCTGAATATTAAAGCTAAAGTGTATGTGATTGCTACGAATAACAATTTGTACCCAACGACGCTTACAACCGAATATGTGGGCTTTGCAGGCCCAAGCACATATCCTGAAGGTACTGGTAAAATGTCTGTAGAACGTTATTGGAAATCTATGCTTACAAATGAGCATTATAAAACGATTGTTCTGCAACCAGGGGAAAGTGTCTCAATTCTGACCGATCTAAACCAAATTGCTATGAAACCAAGTGAAATTGTTTCACTTCAAGCGGACTTATTTAGTGATTATCCAATCGATTATAATGTCATGTTGATTGATGCGAATAAAGATCCACTGACTACACTTCCAACACTTCCAGTTCTGGATCGAGACGGAGTGCATAATCGGGGAACTTACGAAGATTCTACTCGTATTATCACGGTTACCGATGAGGTAGGAAAAACTCCTGCAAAACTTCTGCTAGGCGATAATTCCAGTGATAAGAACCTGGCTGGCGTAGACCCCATGGCAGGTACGGAAGCATCCAATGCCGGTAATTTCGGGGTATTATACAAGATCAGATTCGAAAATGTTGCACCAAACTCATTGATTACGTTTAATCCACGTGGCGGTAACTATATGGGGCCGGTTATGGTTAATAACCAAATCGTGCATATGCCAAGCGTGGGAAGTCTCTCGAACGCTGACATGAACAGTGTGGTTTATCGTAGTGGTGAGTATGGAGGTTCTGTGGAGATTTTGTTCACAGCAGCTTCAGGCAGTAACTTGCCGGTCAATTTCCTCATCACTCCACTTCCAGCAAAGAAATAACAAATAGGAATATCCCTATAAGCTCTATTGGGGAATTATCTACAATAAAGGCCCGGCTGAATATTCCGTAAAGGAATACGCAGCCGGGCTTTTGTTTAAATATAATAATTCAGAGGTTGCGTAGGGGCGCTTCATGGTGCTTCATTGACGGGGCATTTATTTTGGGGCATTATTAAGAGAGTGAAATATAAATGAACTGATCTTATGGGAGATGAGCGTATGCTGTCGACAGAACAAATATTAGAAGTCATGTCGGGGCAAGGACTGCGAATCACCGACCAACGCAAAACGCTTGCCCAGTTATTCGGCGAGAATAAGGGATATTTGTCAGCGAAGGATGTATATGAGCATATGGGCCGTAAGTATAGCGGACTTAGCTTTGATACGGTGTACCGCAATCTTCGTGTAATGGAAGAGCTTGGTGTGCTTGAACAGATTGTCTTTGAAGACGGAGTGAAGTTCAAGGGAAGCTGCAATCATCAGGATCATCACCATCATATGATCTGCCTTCAATGCCAAAAGACCTACCCGATTAATTTCTGCCCGATGAATTTAACGGATACACCCGATCAATTCCGGGTAGTCAAGCATAAATTTGAGGTGTTCGGTTATTGCAAAGAATGTGAAGAGAACCGGGAAGAAGAATTAGTTGCAGCATCAGATAAACAAAAGGGACTTTAGAAATGGTGACCCTACGCAGAACGATTCAGGCGCCTATTCGGGTGTATCGCAGGTACATTTCCCCTATTAAACCTGCAACCTGCCGCTTCTATCCAACCTGCTCTGCCTATGCCCTGGAAGCCATTGAAGTCCATGGTCCACTGAAAGGCTCATGGCTTGCAGCTAAGCGGATTGCCAGATGTCATCCCTTTCATCCTGGAGGACTTGATCCTGTGCCGCCTCTTCTAGATGAATCTGCTGAGAAGGATTCTGCCCCTGCAACTTGACATGGGGCCTTACCATTGGGTATATTCACAAGTAATAGTATGAATTCCGAAGAACGGATAAGTAAATCGTTACGTCCATTACAGAGAGCCGGAATGTGCTGAAATCCGGTATGGAGCGTTAGATTGAATATGGTCCGGGAGGAACTGTGTTCGAGCGGGAACTGCAATTGTGGTTCACGTAAGATAACAGCGTGATCCAGCGTTAATGGACAGTTCCCAGGAGGGAACTGGCGAAGCCTGTGCTCTGTGAAGAGACAGGAAATTTGGGTGGTATCGCGTGAGTTATACTCTCGCCCCATTATGGGGGCGGGAGTTTTTTGTTTTTTAATAAGAAAGGATGATTACTGAATGAGTGAGAAAAAAACGTTTTACCTAACGACACCAATTTATTATCCGAGTGACAAGCTACATATCGGACATGCTTATTCAACCGTGGCAGGAGACGCAATGGCCCGTTACAAACGTCTGCGCGGCTACGAAGTGCGTTATCTAACCGGTACAGACGAACATGGACAAAAGATTGAGCGGAAGGCAGAGGAAGCAGGAAAGACCCCTCAGCAGTTCGTAGACGACATTGTTGTTGGTATTAAGGAGCTATGGCGCAAGCTGGACATTTCGAACGATGACTTCATTCGTACTACGGAAGAGCGTCATAAAAAAGTGGTACAGGATATTTTTGATCGGTTGCTGCAGCAAGGAGATATCTATAAAGGTGAATATGAGGGCTGGTATAGTATCCCAGATGAAACCTTTTACACAGAAACGCAATTAGTTGATATTGTGCGTGATGATAACGGCGTGATTACTGGTGCAAAAAGCCCAGATAGCGGTCACCCGGTTGAGCTGGTGAAGGAAGCAAGTTATTTCTTCCGGATGAGTAAATATGCGGATCGTTTGCTGCAATTTTACGAGGAGAATCCAGAGTTTATTTTGCCGGAATCCCGTAAGAACGAAATGATTAACAATTTCATCAAACCCGGACTGGAAGACCTTGCAGTTTCCCGTACAACCTTTGATTGGGGCGTAAAAGTTAAGGGCGACGAGAAGCATGTCGTGTACGTGTGGATTGATGCGTTGACTAACTATATTACAGCTCTGGGGTACGGTTCCGAGGATCGCAGCTTGTATGACAAGTTCTGGCCTGCGGATGTACACATCGTTGGTAAAGAAATCGTTCGTTTCCATACGATTTACTGGCCGATCATTCTGATGGCGCTTGGTGAACCCCTTCCGAAAAAGGTGTTTGCCCATGGCTGGTTGCTCATGAAAGATGGAAAAATGTCGAAATCTAAAGGTAACGTAGTTGATCCTGTGACACTGATTGATCGTTATGGCTTGGATGCATTGCGTTATTACCTGCTGCGCGAAGTACCGTTTGGTTCGGATGGCACGTTCACACCGGAAAGCTTTGTAGACCGGGTTAACTATGATCTTGCCAACGACCTTGGTAACCTGTTGAACCGTACAGGGGCTATGGTTGAAAAGTATTTTGCAGGCGAGATTCCGGCATATGAAGGAAATGTAACAGCATTTGATGGTGAGCTTCAAGCTGCGGCTGAGAATACTTATGCCAAAGTAGAAGAAGCTATGGAAAAAATGGAGTTCTCCGTGGCGTTGACAGCTATCGGAATATTCATTAGCCGCACCAACAAATATATCGATGAGACACAACCTTGGGTGCTTGCCAAAGATGAAAATAGAACCGCCGAGCTGGCTTCTGTGATGAGACATCTGGTGGAAGGTCTGCGTACCGCTTCAATCCTGCTGCAGCCGTTCTTGACACAAACACCAGCGAAGATCTGGGAACAGCTGGGTATTGAGCCTGGTGAGTTAACGACTTGGGATAGCGGTAAGACCTTTGGCCTGATTCCGGCAGGAACAAAGCTGGTGAAAGGCAATCCAATCTTTCCACGTCTAGATGTGGAGCAAGAGGTAGCTTATATTGCCGAGGCTATGGGCGCTGGTAAAGCTGCGGCTGAAGTGGCGGAAGCGGCTGCTCCTGCTGCTGCGGACTCCGAGCCAGTGGAAGAGCATAAAGAGGAAATCGGCATTGACGATTTCGCTAAAGCAGAGCTGCGGGTAGCTCAGGTTATTGCTGCAGAGCCAGTGAAAAAAGCTGACAAGCTGCTGAAGCTGCAACTGGATCTGGGTTATGAACAACGTCAAGTGGTTTCTGGTATCGCGAAATTCTATACACCGGAAGAGCTGGTGGGACGTAAAGTGATCTGTATCGTAAACCTTAAGCCGGTGAAGCTGCGTGGGGAGTTGTCCCAAGGGATGATTTTGGCGGCTTCTAAAGGTGACCAGCTAACGATCGCTACCGTGCCGGACAGCATGCCAAACGGAGCAGTAGTGAAATAAGACAATCCTGTTGTGGAAATTTTTTAATGAGGTTGCTTGAACAAGGGAATGCTCCTTCAGCCGGGTTGGTTGTGGGAGCATTCCTTTTTTATAAAGGACGATACTGTCTTTCTTCTGAGTGAGGTTTCTTTGTTGACTTATCGTAACGATTACTATTATACTACTAATAGTAAAATTTACGATTTGAGGGGTAGATCAATATAATGGCGGCAATGAAATCGCGTATAAGTTTGCTCGTCCTTGCACTGGTACTTGTATTTACACTAAGTGCATGCGGACCTAAGAGCAGTGGAAGTATAGTTGAAGGGAAAGTAAATGTAGTTACAACCTTTTATCCTATTTACGAGTTTGCTAAGGAGATTGGCGGGGAAGATATCAATGCTATTAACCTGCTTCCAGTGGGTGTGGAGCCACATGATTGGACACCGCGCAGTCAAGACATTATCAACACTTCTAAGGCACAGCTATTTCTATATAACGGTGCAGGCTTAGAAGGCTGGGTTCCTAACTTTTTAAAAGGCCTTGATAGCAGCAGTAAAGTTAAGGCGGTTGAAGTAAGTCAAGGTATTGATTATATCATGACCGATGAAGATGACGGGCATGATCATGGGGCAAGTGAGGAAGAGTCTCATCAAAATGAGGACACGGATCATAACAGTAATGCCTCAGGAGACAGCCTGCATACAGACCCGCATACTTGGGTAAGTCCAAAATCAGCCATTGTCATGGCTCAGAATATTAAAGAAAGCCTTCAGTCCGTGGATCCTGAGCATAAAGAAGGTTATGAAGAGCGTTACAATAAGCTTGCGGAACGTTTGCAGGCGTTAGACAGTAAATTCAAAGAGGAGCTTGCTAAGCTGCCCAACCATAAGATCGTAGTATCGCATCAGGCTTTTTCTTACCTTGCCCGTGATTATGGATTGGATCAGCATGCGATTATGGGACTTTCGCCAGACGCCGAGCCGCGCGGACAGGATTTAGTGAAGCTTGCGAAAATGGTAAAAGATGAAGGTATTAAGTATATCTTTTTTGAAGAGCTTGTCTCCGATAAACTGGCTAAGACTCTGGCAGCCGAAGCGGGCGTTTCCACTATGGTGCTTAATCCGGTAGAGGGACTTACTGCGGAGCAAGAGAAGAACGGCGATAATTACTTCACTCTGATGGAGAAAAATTTGCAAAATCTGATTATGGCCTTACAATAATAAGGAAAGTATAAGGGAAAGGCGGTACTTAAGCATGCAATCGGTATCCTTGGACTGCCATCAGCATATCATCGATATACAGGATCTTTCTTTTTCATATGGGGAACAGAAGGTGATATCGAATCTTAACTATAGTGTAAGAGAACGAGATTTCCTTGGTATCATTGGTTCTAATGGTGCTGGTAAAACAACATTGATGAAAATGATCGTAGGCTTGCTTCCAGCGAGCTCTGGTGAAATTAAATTATTCGGAACGCCTGTCCGCAAGTTTAAAGACTGGGAACGGATCGGGTATGTTCCGCAAAAGAATGCCTTCAACCCATTGTTTCCAGCAACGGTGCGTGAAGTAGTTCTGTCAGGTCTATATAATAACAAGAATCTGATCCGCAGAGTATCTAAGGCTCAGCATCGTCAATGTGAGGATGCACTTGAAGTCATGCGGATACAAGATATCGCGGAGAAAAGAGTAGGCCAGCTGTCAGGCGGTCAGCAGCAGCGTGTTTTTCTGGCTCGGGCGCTGATTAACCATCCTGACCTGCTGATTTTGGACGAACCTACTGTGGGTATTGATGCCGAATCGCAAGCGGGATTCTTTGAATTAATTACCCATATGCATGCTCATCATCATATGACCTTCCTGATGGTGTCGCATGATATCGACATGATCAAAAATTATTTAGGTCATGAGCCCGTGCAGACAAATGGTAAAATCAACTTTTACTCCCGCCACTCACATGATCTCCAGAATTGCACAGAAGAGAATCTGCAGCACACGCTCTCTTAAGTCATAATTAAACTCTGAGCAGAGGTTTGCCTCTGTTCTCAGTGCATACATAACTTGCGTGTGGAAGTTAGTCAGTAGACAGGGTTTTTACTAGGAGTATTTCGACCTTGTTCCTATTTCTTGTTTTCTCTTATCCTAAGCACCACCAAAGTACAAGCGTGTCCCTCTAGGGACGAAAGCGATCTTTCCCCAACCTAACTATGTTCAGTAACACTAACTCCTACGCTAGTTGCACTTAACGGGTGTCCAGAGGGCAGAGCCCTTGGGGCCCTCCCTTGGAAGGGAGGGTTTGGGAGGGATCGAAAAAGGTTTGAAAAAGGTTTTTAATGTTCGAATGGTTCGAAAAGGTTCCGAAAGAAGGAGAGTTTAAGTTGGAAATACTATTTAGCGATTTTTTTCAGCGGGCGCTTGCGGGCGGACTGCTGATTGGTATAACAGCGCCGCTTATAGGCGTTTTTCTTGTGCTTAGACGATTATCCATGATCGGAGATACGCTGGCTCATGTTACTATAGCGGGGGTGGCACTCGGTTTTCTAACAGGATTTTATCCGCTGGGCGCAGGCCTTATCTTTGCAGTGGTAGCGTCCTTCGCGATTGAAAAGCTTCGCAAGGCTTATAAGAGTTATGCGGAGCTGTCGATTGCCATTATAATGTCAGGCGGAGTGGCGTTGGCTTCACTCTTTTTCACCTTAGGAAAAGGGTATAATGCGGACGTAATGAGTTATTTGTTCGGCAGCATTTATACGCTCGATAATACCGATTTGATCGTTGTAGGCATAGTGACTATAGCTGTTGTAGTGGTAGTTTCGATGTTCTTTAAAGAGTTCTTTTTGCTTAGCTTTGAAGAGGATGCAGCAAGTGTAAGTGGGCTTCCGGTGAAACTGCTTAACATGCTGATCACCATTCTGACAGCACTTGTGATTAGCACAGCCATCAAGATCGTAGGCTCGCTGTTGGTATCTGCTTTGTTGACTATTCCGGTCGCAATCAGCTTATTGCTATCCCGTAGCTTTAAATCCTCGGTCATCCTGGCGGTTATTATTTCGGAGATTGCCGTTGTAGGCGGACTAGTGGTAGCTGGAGTCTGGAATTTGGCTCCCGGTGCAACTATTGTGCTTTTGCTCATATCATTATTGGTATTAACCTTGATCGGTAAAAAGGGATTGCCAGCATAAACAGCGAATTAAGTAATCGGTATCACATTAGGCAAGCATAAACGCCTTCGGTGTCCTTGTAAGGACGATAAGCGAAAAAAAGGAGCCATAAGCAGCTCCATGAAGTGACTCGAATGCCGGAAGGAGAGCCGCTATTTTGTCTAATATCAATGCAGGAATTGCTTTAGCCGCAGGGGTGGCATCGTTTATATCGCCATGCTGTTTACCGCTGTACCCCTCTTATTTATCGTACATTACTGGGTTATCCGTTCAACAATTAAAATCAGGCAGCAACTCTAAAGAGGTTCGTATACGCACCCTGACTCATACATTGGCATTTATATTAGGTTTTTCTGCAGTTTTTTACACACTTGGTTTTGGGGCTGGATTATTCGGGCAATTCTTTAATGGCCAGCGTGATCTGATCCGGCAATTGTCGGCGATTCTAATTATTGTAATGGGTTTGTTTTTGCTTGGGATTTTTCAGCCGCAGTTTTTACTTCGTGAACGTAAGCTTGATTTAAAATGGAAACCGGCGGGTTATGTGGGCTCCTTTATTTTCGGAATTGGTTTTTCTACGGGTTGGTCACCCTGTATCGGGCCGATTTTGACGGCAATTATTGCTCTTTCGGCAAGCGACCCAGGCACTTGGTTTACATTGATTACCGCGTATAGCATCGGATTTGCTTTGCCATTTTTTCTTTTAGCCTTTTTCCTAGGCGGAGTGAAGCGTATCCTCAAGTACTCGAATCTGCTGATGAAGATTGGCGGCGTCCTTATGGTATTTATGGGTATTTTGCTGTTCACGGATCAAATGTTTCGGATCACAGTGTGGCTACAAGGAATAACGCCGGATTGGCTGATTTTTTAGGTGAAGTAATCAATACCTGCTTCCGGAAAATGCTCGAAAATCCGCTCTGTGATAAATTCTCGCAGGGCGGTTTGCTGTTCATCCGGATAGACATATTTGTTCTGTCCCCAGCGGCCCCATTTCTTTTTGCGTTTCTCCATGTCCATTTCTAGTTTAGATTTCGGGTAACGTTTCTCAATTACAGTCTTGGCTGTTTTGGTGAATCGGTGCTGAATCATTTCAAAGGTTAGACCTTTTCCGATTTCCGGCGGAAGGGTCTTGGCTAATTTGGCCAGCAGCTCCGCATAGCCTTCCTGCCAGCCGTCATACCAAATAATTGGGGCAATGATGAAGCCCAGTGGATAGCCGGCGCGGGCAACCTTTCCAGCCGCTTCAATTCGCTCTTCAAACCGCGAGGTAGCAGGCTCGAAATTTTTGATCACATAGTCAGCATTCACGCTAAAACGAATTCTGGTATGTCCGTTATGCTGCAAATCGAGTAGGGGTTCAACATGTTGGTATTTGGTCACAAAGCGCAGGCGGCCAAGGGGCTCCGCTGCCATGAATGTGATGAGTTCTGACAGAGACCCGGTAATATGCTCCAGTCCTAACGGATCTGAGGTACAGGCTGCTTCAAAAGTCGTGATTTCAGGGCTGCGCTCCTCGATATATTTTTTTGCGGCGTCAATGATGTCTTCGGTGTTTACATATACACGAATGTAAGGCTTTGCCCCTAAAGTAGTCTGCAAATAACAATAATGGCAGTGGCCCATACAGCCAGTTGCGATCGGAATTGCATAATCTGCGGAGGGTTTGGATTGGTCAAACTTTAAGGTTTTGCGCAGGCCGACTACAAGTGTTCTTTTGGCAATTTTATATTGCTCGACCTCTGTGTCACCCGGGAAATTCATTATACGGTTATGCGATGTAGTCATGCGATAGGGAATATTGTTAGCCTTCACCCATTCCATGATTCGTTCACCTTTCGGGTAATTTAAAGCATCCGGCTCGAAGAAAACAAGCTCGGGGACAAAAAGGGCTGTAGCTTTTATGGTTCTCTTTACGGGAGGGGTCTCAGGTGTCACTATAGTCATGAATTCACGCTCCTTCTGAAAGATGAGTACGTTTATTATGCCTAACTGAGTCTCATTAGAAGCATGGCAATCATGGGTAACTCCTCAGCATGTTCTCTTGAAGGACTTGCCAAGGGGCGTTAGAAACATGTATCATTGTTAGAGCAAGGTTTGGCTCGGCGCCAGGTTCATTATAGAAAAGAGGTAAATTTTAATGCCAACACCCAGCATGGAGGATTATTTGGAGCGCATATATAAGCTCATTGATGAGAAAGGTTATGCGCGGGTCTCGGATATTGCCGAGGGACTGGAAGTACACCCCTCCTCTGTGACCAAGATGATCCAAAAACTGGATAAGGACGAATATCTCATCTATGAGAAATATCGTGGGCTTGTCCTAACCAACAAAGGGAAAAAAGTAGGGAAACGTCTTGTTGATCGTCATCAACTATTGGAAGAATTCCTCGGTTTGATCGGAGTACAGCAGGAATTTATCTATAATGATGTTGAAGGGATCGAGCACCACCTGAGTTGGGATTCGATTACACGTATCGAAACGTTGGTGGAATATTTCCGCCGCGATGAAGAACGTCTGCAGACTTTATATGCTATTCACAATGAACTGGCAAGCGATTCTTGAAATGTTTTTTCCCGAAACGGATATCGTCCTTAAAGTTATGCCCAGCAAGGCTTTGGTGAGCATAAACTACTAGATGGTATAGCCGTTTCTATTTTGTTTAGTGCAACCTTTCCCAGTTTTTAGCGTCAAAACGGATAAGTCCTTTTTCTGGCTGAGACTGATACCACTCTTTTGAAGGGTGGAATCGGTACATCAACTTGGAGGATTGATCCGTTTTTTCTTTTTTTTATAGGATACATATTATTTTAGATTTGGGGAGGAATTATGAATTATCGTAAATGGATGTTGGGATTGCTAGTATTAGTATTGTTTCTGCCTTTATGGTCTCCTGGGGCACGTGCGGCAGCTGTGCAGATTACCATTGAACTGGATGGCGAGGCGCTGGCAAGCGATGTGCCGCCGTATATCACAGCTTCGAATGTAACGATGGTGCCAATTAGCGTCATTAGTAAAGGGTTGAATGCTGGAGTAGTTTGGAATCAAAGCAGTAAGACAGTAACAATCACGCAAGGAGATACAGAGATCAAGCTGACCAGTGGCCAGAAAAGTGCATTAGTTAATAATGCTTCTGTAGCCCTCGACACCTCAGTACAGATTAAGCAGGGACGGGTTATGGTGCCGCTTCGTTTTGTAAGTGAGCAATTGGGGTTACAGGTTATCTGGGATCAGGCTACCAAACATATTTCTTTGTACTCTAATACAGAGCCGCCGCAGGCTGCTGATCCGGAAACACCAGCAGTACCTACAGCGACTCCAGTCGTTACGCCGACCCCAACCCCTACAGCGACTCCAAAACCGACCTCGCCAACAGTTCCAAGTATTCCTGGTGCGTCGGCTAACAAGGAGATGAAGGGAGCCTGGATCTCTACAGTATTTAATCTGGACTGGCCTTCAGTAGCTTCTGCAGGTAACGAAGCGAAACAAAAACAAGAATTTGATAATCTGCTGGACAAGCTAAAAGCTGTTGGTTTTAATGCTGTTTTTGTACAGGTTAGAACCTCAGCAGACAGCCTGTACCCTTCTGTTCTAGTTCCTTGGTCTAAGGTGCTGACCGGCACACAAGGAAAAAATCCGGGTTATGACCCGTTGAGCTATATGGTCAGCGCTGCACATTCACGCGGTATGCAGTTCCATGCATGGTTCAACCCATTCCGCGCGACAACGGATGCTTCTACATCCGCATTAGCAAGTAATCATGTGGCTAAGTCAAATCCGGAATGGATTGTAGACGCAGGAGGTAAAAAATACATCAATCCAGGGATCCCAGCAGCCCGCCAGCACATTATCGATACAGTGTTGGAGGTCGTCAAAGGCTATGATGTAGATGGTGTCCATTTGGATGATTATTTCTATCCTTCAGGTGTATCTTTTGCCGATGATACTGCTTATAAGACTTATAACACGAAGAACCTGTCTTCTAAGGCGGATTGGCGCCGCGATAATATTAATGAATTCGTCCGTCAATTGGGAGAACAGATTCATAAGGTGAAACCGAAGGTTTCTTATGGAATTAGTCCGTTTGGTGTATGGCGTAATATCAAAAAAGACAGCACAGGTTCGGATACCACAGCTGGAGTTACCGCTTATGACGATATGTACGCCGATGTTCGGACATGGATCAAGCAAGGCTGGATTGACTATGTCGCACCGCAAATTTATTGGAGTCTGTCCTTTAGTACTGCCCGTTACGATAAGCTAGTAGATTGGTGGGTTAAAGAGGTAGAGAATACGAATGTTAAGCTCTATATTGGACAAGCTGCTTATAAGGTTGGAGCAAGTGACCAGAAAGCAGAATGGCAAAGTGGCGACCAAATCATCAACCAGCTTAAGTATAATGAGAAATATAAAGAGGTTGCAGGCAGTATTATGTTCAGAGCAAATGACATTGTTGTCCGCAATCCGTTTGGATTATCAAATTTGCTGACCTTTTATTTTCAGTCCAAATAAGATAACTGTTCTAGATAAGGAGTCATGAATGCTCCCCCGTGCTCATAGATAAGCAATAGAATCTATGGGAAACGGGGGGTTTTTGTGTATGGAGATTAACGCTGTGTTTGAAGGAGGGGGAGTAAAAGGGATTTCTCTCGCTGGAGCAGTTGAAGCCACGGAAAGGGCGGGGCGAACCTTTAAAAAGGTCGCTGGCACCTCCTCAGGCGCAATTGTAGCGACTTTACTGGCTGCGGGTTATGAAGGTGAGGAAATGAGTCGGATGATCCAAGGAACTTCTTTTTCATCGTTTATGAAGCGAGCTCCCATCTATAATACGGCTTGGGTAGGTCCTGCACTGCGAGTGTTATTGAAGAAGGGATTGTATTCGGGTGAAGCCTTGGAATCGTGGATGAGATCGCTTTTGCTAAAAAAGGGAATTATCACTTTTCGTGATCTGCCTCCAGGCAAACTATCTATAATTGCTTCCGACATTACCAATGGCCGGATATTGGTCTTACCAGATGGGTTAGAACAGTATGGAATCTCTCCTGAACATTTTGAGGTGGCTAAGGCTGTGCGCATGAGCTGCAGTATTCCTTATTTTTTTGATCCAGTGATGCTCAGGTTAAATGGACAATCTGCTAGAGGGAAGTCTTTTATTGAGCAATTTGTATACGTTGTGGATGGAGGGTTATTAAGCAATTTTCCTTTATGGCTATTTGACGGGATGAATGAGAATAGTAAAGTGCCGGGGAGAAGAATCCCTACGGTAGGGTATCAAACAGTAGGTAAAACCGACCCGCAGCCCCACAGGATTAGGGGGCCGTTCAGTATGCTGCAAGCTATGGTAAGCACCATGCTGTCTGCTCATGATGAGAAATATATTGAAGATGATAAATATGTCCGCACGGTAACCATCCCAACGCTTGGTATAGGCACGACCCAATTTAATATTACGAAGATGCAAAGCGACGAATTGTATGCCGCCGGACTGAAGGCAGGGGAAGACTTCTTTAAGGAGTGGCGCCCCAGATAAAAAGCAAGCTTTATAATATCAGAAAAAAAGCATCCCACACGTTATTTTGAAACGTGGAGATGCTTTTTGGTGTTTGTTTTTATTTAGTTAATGGTACTTCGGAAGCTGATCATCGTTTTTCCCTTTATTTCCTTCGATGACTTGGAAGGGATAACTTTTACGTTTGCCCGGTGCTGCTTGTGTCTTGCGAATCCCAGCAACCTTGGTCATGGTTTTCTGCGAAGGTTTGACTTTGATTCTAGATCCATTACTGCTGCGAGCGTATTTCCCTGGTCCCATTTTGTAAGCATAATAGATAATCACTAACAGTACTAAGGGGAGAATCAGCTTCGACAGCGTATAGAAAGGCTCAGTCAAGACTCCAATCACAAAACCGAATATTGCAAGAATTACTGAAATCCAAAAAATTAAAGCATGCCTGATCATAGGACACTCATCCTTTCGCAGGATCCAATATGCCGCCTGACACACTTGCCTCCGTATATCCTCTGGCTTCAATCTCTGCATCAAGCTCACGCATACGATTGAAAGAGGCGATGGATACTTCTACCTGATCATCCTTTGGTTCTTTGGTAGTGAGCAGCTGCAGCCATAGTCCAGGGTATCCCAAGTATTTGAGACCTGGAATTTCTCTTACTGCGTTGGTACCCTTCAGAACCTCAAACGAAACACCGATTACGACAGGCAGCAGAATAATCCGTTGGATCACACGTTCCCAAAGATTATCCCAGGGTACTACGGAGTAAATAATAACGCCGAGGATAATCGTCAGCATCATAAAACTGCTTCCGCAGCGGTAATGCAGACGGCTGTATTTCTGAACGTTCTGGACAGTCAGCTCTTCACCTGCTTCAAAGGCGCTGATGACTTTGTGTTCCGCACCGTGATACTGGAATAGCCGCTTGATCACAGGTGTTTGCGAAATCGCCCATAAATAGACCAGCAAGAGAACCATTTTAATGCCGCCTTCTATGAGGTTGTGCAGTACATAGTTATCAAATGCATTCTTGAATAAAAAATCTTCGACAAATACTGGTACAAGCGTAAAAATGAGCTTTCCGAATAAGAAGGAGAGAATACCCATTACAGCAACGCCAAAAATCATTCCGAGGCTCCAGCCTTCGTCCTTTTTCTTCGGCTTAGCTTTCTCTTTCGCCAGTTCTTCGGGTTCCAATTCATCTTCGGCATAGGATTCAGCCGAATAGTTCAAGTGCTTAGAGCCTTTGGCGCTGGCATCTATAATACTGACAAGGCCGCGAAGCAGCGGAATCTTGCGCAGTTTAGTGACCCAGCTCTTATCGCTTCTTGGCACCTCCAAAAATGTAATCTCCTGATTCTTTCGTCGCACGGCTGTTACATTAATATGCTTGCCGCCGAACATGACGCCTTCAATGACGGCTTGGCCGCCATAGCTGGGAGTTTCCTGGGACAACCAATTCACCTTCCCGTAATTAATATGATTTATATAATACATTGTAACTAATTTTTGAAGACATTACTAGTTGGATCGCCTTTTGCTGCACATACTACCTTATATGGACAAGGAGAGACAAATCGTTATTAAAAATACGGAAAGAGAGGCAATTCTATGAGCAAATCACATCAACAACAATCAGATCATACTAATATTTGGTTTTTTGCGCTCGAATTAGGTTTTTTCGCAGGTTTGATTTGGGGAGGGCTGCACTGGTTAATCTACTGGTTCAGCTTTACCAAGGTTAGTCCCGGTTATTTAGCAGAGCCGTTTTTTAAACATACTTTTCTGACAACAATGTATGGACATCTCGTGGGTTATTTGTTTTTCATCTTATTTTCAGTGATAGCCTCACTGCTATATGTGCTTATTCTGCGCAAGCTGAAGGGACCTTGGCCAGGATTGGTTTATGGTGTTTTGTGGTGGGTAGTTATATTTATTCCCGGCTCGCAAATGTTTCTTATGCAGCCGCCTTTTAAGCTGCCGTGGAACACTGTGATTAGTGAGTTCTGCCTTTTTTTACTTTGGGGGATGTTCATTGGATACACAGCGGCGATTGAGTATACCGACGAACGAAAGCGTGAGCAAGCGACTGCACTTGCCTAACGGCTCGAAAAAACTTCTCAAGGGGATATCCCTATGTTAAAATACAATGTGGCTATTTCGAGAGGAGAATGAAAATGGGTAACGAGCGCGTCTCCAAGCTGCGTAAGGTTTTGCAGGATAAAGGATTGGAAGCAATGTTGATAACCAGCGGTTATAACCGCCGCTATTTAAGTGGATTTACCGGATCGTCCGGTTATGTATTGGTGACAAGCGATGATTGTTATCTGCTAACTGACTTCAGGTACATGACACAGGCTGCGGATCAAGCGGTAGGAGTTAAGGTTGTAGAGCATGGTCCTAAATTTATTGATACAGTACGCGAGTTGCTGCCAACAGGCAGTGAGGTACGTGTTGGTTTCGAACAGGATGATGTCTCATTCAGCGCTTATACCTCATATGCGGAAGCCCTTAAGCCGGCAGTGTTAGTTCCAGTTTCCAAAGCCGTGGAAGACCTCCGTATGTTCAAGGATGCTGAAGAGCTTGCTGTTATGCAACGTGCAGCTGATCTGGCTGATGCTACATTCAATCATATTCTGAATGTGATCAAACCAGGCATGACTGAAAGAGACGTCGATTTGGAAATGGAATTCTATATGCGTACCCACGGGGCAACTGCGTCATCGTTTGATACGATTGTTGCTTCAGGTGAACGTTCGTCCATGCCGCATGGCGTAGCAAGCAGCCGTGTAATTCAAGGTAATGAATTTATTACGCTTGATTTCGGTGCATTACTCGATGGATACTGCTCAGATGTGACTCGTACCATTGCACTCGGAGCTCCAGATCCGAAGCTGAAAGAAATCTATGATATTGTGCTGGAAGCTCAGCTACATACGTTGGCACATATCAAACCGGGTATGACTGGACGGGAATGTGATGCACTGGCACGTGATATCATCGCTAGCTACGGATATGGTGATCAATTTGGACATAGCACGGGTCATGGACTTGGAATGGAAGTTCATGAATGGCCGCGTTTGTCCAAGCTGAGTGACGATATCATGCAGCCGGGAATGGTCGTTACTGTAGAACCAGGTATCTATTTGCCGGGGATTGGCGGAGTACGTATTGAAGACGATATTGTGATCACCGAGAGCGGAATATCGCTGCTGACCCATTCGTCCAAAGAATATACAGTACTGTAAGTAAGAAAAGTAGTAGTTTAATTATCGAATTCAGGAGGGATTTTTAGTGATTTCAGTAAACGATTTTAAGACAGGCTTGACCGTAGAGGTGGACGGTGATATTTTTACCGTTCTTGATTTCCAGCACGTTAAACCAGGTAAAGGTGCAGCGTTCGTTCGCTCTAAGCTGAAAAACCTGCGCAATGGTAACACTGTTGAGCGTACTTTCCGTGCTGGTGAAACTATTGGCCGTGCTATTATTGAGAACCGTGGCGTGCAATATTTGTATGCAAGCGGATCGGAGCATGCTTTCATGGACAACGAAACTTATGACCAATTCGAATTGTCCAGCAAGCAGCTTGAATGGGAATTGAACTTCCTTAAAGAGAACATGACTGTAAACATCATCAGTTACCAAGGTGAAATCCTTGGGATTAACCTGCCTACCAGCGTAGAGCTGAAGGTTGTTGAAACTGAGCCAGGTGTGAAGGGTAATACTGCTCAAGGCGCTACTAAATCGGCCAAGCTTGAAACAGGTCATTCTGTACAAGTTCCTCTGTTCATCAATGAAGGAGATGTGCTGCTTATTGATACTCGCGAAGGTAAATATATCTCCCGCGCGTAGGAAGCATCATACTTGCCGAACTTATAACCAATCAGCCTCCCCCGTTATTACGGTGGGGGGTTTTTGGTATATAAACGAGGATGCATGAGGAACAGTATGGGTGAGAATGTTATACTTACGAATTAAAGGATCAGAAGGAGGCGCATATGAGAAAATTAATTATATCTGAGTTCATATCCCTTGATGGTGTTATGGAAAATCCACAATGGACCTTCTCATTCGGAAGTGAAGAACAGGAGCATTTCAAGTTTGCTGAACTGAAAGCTGCTGACGCTCTAATGTTAGGACGGACAACCTACGAAGGTTTTGCAGAGGCTTGGCCAAATATGGTTGAGCAGACAGGTGAGTACGGTGAAATGATGAATGGATACGCTAAGTACGTAGTCTCCACAACTCTCGAAGAAACAACATGGAGCAATTCAAGCTTGATCAAGGGCGATCTTGCTCAGGAGGTGTCCAAGCTGAAGGAGCAGCCGGGGAGAGATATTCTCGTTTTTGGCAGTCGTACGCTTGCGCAGAGCCTGATGCAGCTTGGCCTTGTCGATGAATATCAGCTTCTGGTCTTCCCGATTCTGCTGGGTAGCGGTCAGCGCCTGTTCGATAACGTTGGTGAAGAGAAGACGTTGGAGCTAGTGGACTCCAAAAGATTCAGTTCTGGAGTGATGGCCCTGACTTATCGACCAGCTTCTCAATAAAAAACTGGAAGACGAGTGAAATGAGGTCAGCTAGTGTCTTGAAGCTGACCTTATCTTTTTGTTAGCTTCTGGAAAATCAATAATTTTTTAATGAAATCATTAACGCATTACGCTATTTTCGTATTATACTGGTTTAAAGCGGGAAACCGATTAGAAGCAACTACATAGACCGATATGGGGAGTGAGTGGGACTTTGTCACTTTATGTTATGAAATTCGGAGGCAGCTCCGTCGGCGACACAGAACGCATGCAACGTGTTGCCAAGCGCATCGCAGACAAGCAGGATGAGGGACATCGCTGCGTTGTAGTTGTATCTGCTATGGGGGATACAACAGATGATTTGATCGATACGGCGAAGCAATTAAACGGGCAGCCGCCTGCACGTGAAATGGATATGCTGATGACAACAGGAGAGCAGATTTCCGTTGCTCTTTTGTCCATAGCTCTTCATGGGATCGGGCGGAATGCAGTATCTTATACAGGATGGCAGGCCGGGTTCCGTACAGACGAAACCCACGGTAGAGCTCGTATCAATGATATTGATCCACACCGTGTAGTAGCGTCTTTGGAACGCGAACAGATCGTTATCGTTGCCGGTTTCCAAGGGATGACTTTGGATGGTGAGATCACTACCCTGGGCCGCGGAGGATCGGACACGACAGCTGTAGCCCTTGCGGCTGCTATTCAAGCAGATGTATGTGAGATTTATACCGACGTTGATGGTATCTATTCTACAGATCCACGCATTGTGAAAACAGCCCGCAAGCTGAACGAAATCTCATACGATGAGATGCTAGAGCTTGCCAATCTGGGAGCGGCGGTACTACATCCGCGTGCAGTGGAGTATGCTAAGCGTCATCAAGTTAAGCTGGTCGTTAGATCGAGCTTTAATCATAATGAAGGTACTGTTGTGAAGGAGGAAGCAAGCATGGAGCAAGGAGTCGTAGTTAGTGGGATTGCTTATGATAAGAATGTAGCACGTGTCAGTATTCTAGGAGTACCTGATGTACCGGGTGTACTCGCTCAAGTCTTCGGCAAGCTGGCTGAAGAAGGCGTAAACGTAGATATCATTGTACAAAGTGGTGTGCAGAATGAGCAGGCTGACTTCTCATTTACAGTTTCACTTGATGAACTGGACCGTGCGAAGGAAGTAATTAAAGAAATCCATAAAACTTTACCTTACCGTGAAGTAACGTCCGAGGATAACCTCGTTAAGGTTTCTATTGTTGGCGCGGGTATGGTTAGCCATCCTGGTGTTGCGGCTCAAATGTTTGATGTGCTCTCCCAAGAGGGCGTAAGCATTAAGATGGTCAGCACGTCTGAGATTAAGGTTTCTTGTGTAATCGAATCCGGCAATTTGCCATCGATCATTCAGGCGCTTCACACCGCTTATAATCTGGATACAACTGAGCAGGCCTTTGTTGGTGGTCCTAAGGATCGTCGTTAAGAGCCGTTCAATCAATAAAAAGGGAGATCCTACAGCTATTTAGCTACGGGGTCTCCTTTTTGGGCATCAGCAATAAATGAAAAGGAACGCTGCAGGTTTGAATGCAGCGTTCCTTTTTACATCTATATGGGTATTTATCCTAAACGTCTAAACCGGCCTAGAATTTCAACAGTCTCAAGTACATTGACGAAAGAGCTTGGATCCGTCTCAAGGATAGTCTTACGCAGCTCTGACAGCTCATAGCGGGTCGTTACGGTCATCAGCATTGTATTGCCCTCGTGACTGTAACCGCCCTCTGCGTTGACTACTGTGATGCCATGAGGCAGCTCTCTAAGACGATTCAGCATTTTATCCCGTTCCTTGGTAACAATGAAGCAGGTTAGCTTAACATGACGAATATGAATCATATCAACCACTCTGCTTTTCACAAAAATACAGAGCATAGCGTATAAGGCTGAGTCCCAGCTTTTAAAGAAGCCTAAACTCAGAATAACGATCCCATCCATTACGAAGAGTACATTCCCAATAGGAATATCCCGCTTACGTGTAATAATCGAGCCTAATATATCAAATCCTCCAGATGAACCCCCGGCACGGAGAGAAAATCCAACCCCGCCAGCAATAATTACGCCGCCAAAAATACTAGCCAAAATCGGGTCTTTGGTCACTTTCACCGCAGGAATAATTGTCATGAACCAGGTGGTAGCTAAAACGGAAAGCATGCTTAGTAAGATGTACTTTTTCCCCACTGCAATAAATCCCCAGATCAGAACAGGAAGGTTTATCGCAAAATAAATGATTGAGATGTACTTCGGATTAGTTACATACCCGATGACTGAAGCCACCCCTGCTACCCCGCCGCTTAACAGTTGATGAGGAATTAGAAATAATCTCATCCCTGCGGCGACTAAAAAAGCTGAAAAAATAATGATTGCCGCTTCTCTTACTGGTCTGACTACGGACCGCATGCTGAGCGGTAGCCCGTAATTTCGTACGTGCATGACACAAATCCCCTCTTTTTCTTATGTCTTTTTAGTTTGCCTTTTTTTGAAAATATAAACTCACTATATTTCCAATTAAAAAGGATACCACAGATGAAGGCGTTCGTAAAAATTATTTTATCGTACTGATTATATTTATTTATGAACCCACTCACTATGAATTCTTTCACAGTCTGATCTGCAAATCTGTCATTTCTCATTGTCTAAAGTGAAAAAGCCACGCATATCCATGAATAATAGAAAGCTAAACAAGCCTCAGATCTCTTTTGGTATGAATGAATTAGTAAAAGGAGTGGAGTAGATTGGACAAGTATGTAAGCTGGATGGCGACTCTGCGGTTGTTCTCGGGCAGTGCAGAGATTATAGCTGCGCTGATAATGCTCAGATTAAATCAGGTCGATAAGGCGCTGGCTGTCAATTCTGGACTGGCTTTGGTAGGCCCGACCATATTGATATTGACGACAGCTATTGGTCTGACTGGGATGGCACAGCAGCTGTCATGGAGCAAATTAGGCTGGGTGGGCTGCGGTGTAGCCTTTCTCTTAATCGGGATTTTGAAAAAATGATAGATGATAGGCATATTGGGCGCGTACAAGCATAAATATGGAATAAAGCAATTAAGTAGAGGACAGCTTGGGGGTACTTTGTATGGCAGATGATTGGCTGCAATTGTTTCCTGAAAAAGTAAGAGCGCTGTTAAAGTGCCTTCCCCTTCCGCTGCTAGGAATGGTGGAGGAGATTCGTGTCCGTGAAGGTCGTCCGCTGGAAATTAACTACTCTGGTAAATATCACTTTCTAAGAGTGAATGGCAGTTTGACGCAGAGGCCTGAAGAAGCTTACAAGCCGGATCGGGAAGACACTCATCGACTGCTAGACCTGATCAGCAACCATTCGCTATATACGATGGAAGAAGAGCTGAGAAAAGGATTTATTACGATTCCCGGCGGTCATCGGATAGGACTTGCTGGCCGGACAGTACTGAGTGGCGGAGGTGTAGAGCATCTTCGTGATATCACTGGCTTTAATGTCCGTATTGCTCGAGAAGTACCTGGAATCGCAGATGGAGTGCTGCCTTATTTACTGGACAAGGGGCGGCAGCGAATGATGCACACCTTGATTCTCTCCCCTCCACAACATGGCAAGACTACCCTGCTCCGCGATCTTGCAAGACAAATCTCCTTAGGGGAATTGGGCAAGCGCGAAGGGATTAGACCGGGGCTGAAGGTGGGAATTGTTGACGAACGGTCTGAAATTGCTGGCAGCCGGCGTGGTGTTCCCGCTTTTGACGTGGGTCCGCGGACTGATGTTCTTGATGGCTGTCCCAAGGCAGAAGGCATGATGATGATGATCCGGTCGCTATCGCCAGATGTATTAATCGCGGATGAGATTGGGCGTCCTGAAGATGCCGAAGCAGTTACCGAGGCCCTGCATGCCGGAATATCTGTCATTGCTTCCGCTCACGGAAAAGATGTAACAGAGTTGGCTCGTAGGCCGGGTCTTGGAGGACTGCTGGAACAAAAGATGTTCGAGAGATATGTCATACTCCATCGTTCAGAAGCAGGCCTCACGTTTCGTATTCTGGATGGCCAGAAAAGAGGAATGCTGCTTATCTCTCCCGGGGATCGACTAGGTGGTGATTTGCATGCTTAAGCTGTTCGGTGCTGTGCTCATTGTGGTGGCTGGTACGCTTGCAGGTCTCCAGTTTGCTCGTCAATATGCAGACAGGCCCAGACATATCAGAGGTTTAATAGCAGCACTACAGCGGTTGGAAACAGAGATCATGTACGGCTTCACCCCACTGCCGGAAGCCATGCGGCGGATTGGGAATCAGTCGAAGGACCCGCTGAAATCGTTGTTTGTCAAAACAGCGGAGGAGATGAGCCCTCCCTATGACAGAAGCGCCCAGGATGCCATCCAGCGGGCGATGGAAGCATATTGGAAGTCTACCGCTATGAAGGGGACAGAAAGAGAGATTCTTCGCCAGCTCAGCTGTACTCTCGGCACAAGCGATAGGTCGAATCAGAGCACTCATATCGCGTTAGCATTGCAGCAATTGAAGCAGGAGGAGTCGGTGGCCAGAGAGGATCAAGGCAAATATGAAAAGTTAAGTAAAAGCCTGGGTCTGCTGCTTGGAGTACTGATCGTCATTTTGATCTTTTAGCGAGGTGCCAGGAATGAATATTGAAGTCAATGCGATTTTTCAAATTGCCGGCATTGGCATAATTATCGCCATGATACACACGGTGCTCAAACAGATGGGAAAAGAGGATTTCGCACATTGGGTCACCGTGATCGGGTTCGTAGTCGTGCTGTTCATGGTGATTCGTATGCTGGACGGGTTGCTGCAGGAAATAAAAACGATCTTTCTTTTTCAATAGGCGTGCCATGGAGATTATTCAAGTTGTTGGGATTGGGCTGATATCGACCATATTGATTCTCGTACTGAAGGAACAAAAACCGATGTTCGCCTTCCTTCTTGCTACTACAACAGGAATTCTAATTTTTATGTTTCTCATCGGCAAGATCGGAATGATCCTCTCTACACTGGAGCGGGTGGCTGAGTCATCGGGGATGGAAATGATTTATTTGAAGACTGTTTTCAAAATCATCGGCATTTCCTATATCGCGGAGTTCGGTGCACAGATTGTACGAGATGCCGGTCAGGAATCGATTGCTTCCAAAATAGAACTCGCCGGCAAAGTGCTAATTATGGTACTAGCCGTACCCATCATCAGCATCATTATCGAAACCGTCATGAAACTACTGCCTGCTTAAAGCAATCGTGAAGAGAGCTGAGCAACGGATCGGGAGGAGAAATTATGCAAGAGCACAGTGTTTTCCGTCCTCCAAAACTAAAAATAATACTGCTGCTGCTTCCATTCTTTTTCATTCTATGGTTTGCAGGTACAGCTCAGAGTGTGCAAGCTTCCTCAACACCAGAATCCGGCAGTTCCTCCCCGGTAGACCAGTGGGTCAAGAGCCAGGTGAATAATTTACCCAAAGATAAAGTCGAGTCGTACTGGGATCAGCTGATGAAGGATTATGGTGGTTTTTTCCCGGACGGGGCCACACCCACGCTAATGGACATGCTGCTTCCGGGAGATAAGGGGCTCAGCTTAAAGGGTGTGTTATCTGGGCTTCTAGGCTTTATGTGGCATGAGGTACTGTACAACGGAAAGCTGCTCGTGACGATTGTGATGATCAGTGTGCTCAGCATGATTCTGGAGACGCTGCAAACCGCTTTTGAGCGAAAAACGGTCAGTAAGGTCGCTTATACGCTCTGTTATATGGTGGTGCTGGTAATTGCCGTGAACAGCTTCAATATCGCTATTGGTTATGCAAAGGATGCTATCGATCGGATGATCGATTTCATGATGGCGATGATTCCACTGCTGTTCGCGCTGCTGGCTTCGATGGGGAATATCGTTACGGTCTCCGTCACCCATCCGTTAATTGTTTTTATGATTCATACGGTTGGCACCATGATCCACACCCTTGTTTTTCCGCTTCTGTTCTTCTCGGCTGTGCTGCATCTGGTCAGCGCATTGTCGGAGAAATATAAACTAACCCAGCTGGCTAATCTGCTGCGAAACATCGGTGCTGGATTGTTAGGTGTACTGCTAACTGTGTTCCTAGGTGTAATTTCCGTTCGAGGGATAACAAGCTCAGTAACGGATGGGGTCACCATTCGGGCCGCTAAATATATTACAGGGAATTTTGTTCCGGTCATCGGCAAAATGTTCGCGGATGCCACAGACACAGTAATCTCAGCTTCACTGCTGGTGAAGAATGCGATCGGGTTATCGGGTGTCATTATCATATTGTTCCTGTGTGCTTTTCCGGCAATCAAAATCCTGGTGCTTGCCCTTATCTACAATATAGCCGCCGCTGTGATGCAGCCGCTGGGAGAGACGCCGATTGTGGTCTGTCTCCAGACGATTGGAAAAAGCATGGTATACGTGTTCGCTGCTTTGGCTGCTGTTTCCTTAATGTTTTTTATGGCGGTTACGATCATGCTGACTGCGGGCAATTTGACCGTAATGATGAGGTGAAGCAACCAAACTTTTAGGAGGGAAACCATGAGCTGGTTAGGCGGTTGGCTGCGGGAGATCATCCTGGTTGTGCTGTTGGCGTCATTTGTTGAATTGCTGCTCCCAAGCAAATCCATGGAGCGTTATGCAAGATTGGTGCTAAGTCTCCTAATCCTGCTCACGATGCTCAGCCCTATCGTCTCTCTCCTGAAAGGTGATGCAATCTCCGAACTGAGTGTCGCTATGGGACAGCAAGAGAAAGAGGGCGGTTTGTTCACTGGCGGAGGGAAGGGAGACCCATCCTTGGAACAGATTCTGGCAGATGGGCAAAAGCTTGCACAAGGCCGTCAGGAACAGAGTCTGCAGCTCGCTGCCGAAGAGGTGGCGGGTCAGATGAAAGAGCAGATTATCAGTGAGACCGGCAAACGCGGGGTTAATGTCACCGTAACGCTGGGCATGGGGAAGTCTGGCGGCACTGGTAACGAAGACGTTCCTGTCATTTCCAATGTAAGGGTCTCTATGCCTCAGACAACGGCTAACTCCCCGGGTACTTCCGGAGCTTCCAGCACTGCGACTACAGCACCCATTACAATCTCTCCTGTAGCACCTGTAGAAGTTAAAATTGGCGCTAATCCGGCAGATAACGTAGAGAGTGAAGCAACATCATCAGCTGAACCTAATAAAGCAGTGAACGGAACTGCAGCTGAAGACAGCGCGTCCGCGAGTGAAATGGAGTCCATTGTAAAGCTGCTGGAACTGAAGTGGGATTTGGATCCCAAAGTCATTCAGGTGGATGGCAGCTTGGCTAGTGACGTCAAATCATGAGCTTGATATTTCTAAGAAACTATAATTTTTAGGAGGGATGGGAGTGGGCAATTGGCTGAAAAAGCTTGAGCAGTGGGCTGGGGGTGGGGCCGGCAGTCCGAAGAGAAGCCATACCTTTCGCTGGCTGATCATTCTGGGTCTGCTGGGCGCAGCGATCATGCTATTCAATTCCTTCGTCAATGTGAAGAGGATTGATAACGAGAATACAGGGCGCGAGCCGCCGGTGAATCAGTCCTCTCAAACGGCGCTGGTGCAGAGTGATCCAACCACAACGACCAATTCGTTCGACAGCATCGAACTAGCGATGGAGAACCGGATGAAGGAAATTTTGGAGAAAATCGTTGGCGTCGGTACAGTTGACATCATGGTTACAGTGGAGTCTACAGAAGAAATTGTCGTGGTGCGTAATATGAATGACTCCCAACAGCTTAGTGAAGAGACGGATGCCAGTGGGGGGAAACGTCATACGACACAATATACGAGGGATGGCGAAATCGTAACCTACTCGCAATCAGGGGACGAGACACCCATCGTGACGAAGCGGATCAAACCTCAGGTACGCGGCGTACTGGTAGTTGCCAAAGGGGCAGAGAACAAGGTTGTTCGTGGACTTGTCGAGCAGGCTATAGAAAAAGGCTTGAACGTCCCAATCCAGCGCATTTCAGTAGTACCACGCAAACAAGAGTAGCAGGAGAAAGTCAATAAGTGAGTGCTTCCGAAGCAGCCACTAGATTAAATTTTAGGAGGAATTAGGAATGAACGGCAAAAGACAAACGATATGGTTGGTTTCTATGCTCAGCTTGATGGTGGTCCTCTCTGCATATTATTTATTCACTGAAGACTCAGGTGCTTCGATTCCAAAAGACACGGCTGGCACAATGCAGGTTGATTCCCTGAAAGACACAGCAGGTGCAGCGTTGCCAACGGTTGGCGACAAAGGTGTTGTTGTGAACGAAGTTGTTAGTCAAGGCGATGTTGTTGCCGATGAAGGCGTTGTAGATAGCACTACTGGCGCCGCTACTACGGACGACAGCGCTACTGCCGCCAAAACGGATGACAGTGCTGCTACCGCTAAAACGGATGATAACACTACTACTGCTAAAACGGACGAAAGTACAACTACAGCTGCTAAGGACGATAGCAGTAAAGCTGCCGCAAATAGCAGTGACTCAGAGAAGGCAACAACCGACACTGCTGCTAAAGATGCCGCGAAAACAGATACATCTGCTAAAGATACAGCCGCAAATACAACAACCAAGACTCCAGCTAAAAATGACAAAGAAATTCTCGATGAAGTAGCTTCTCAAAGTGTATCGGCGAGCAGCATGTTCACTAACTACCTTTATGAACGTGAGCAAAAGAATCTTAAGAACCAACAAGACTTGCTTGCTTTGATTAATGACATGGATAAAACACCTGCTGATAACGCAGTCGCTCAAGAACAACTTCTTAATCTTGAAGAAAAAGAATCCAAAATTACCGGTATTGAAGAACAGCTTCAACAAAAATATGGAGAAGCGATTGTAAAGGAAGAAGCTGGAGACAGCTACAAAGTAGTCGTTCTCAGCGACAAACTGGATGTAAAGCAAGCGGTTAGCATCGTGGATCTCGTAATGAAGGAACTGAGTGTATCTCAAGATAAAATTAGTGTACAATACGTTTCTGAGCAATAATAAGCTGTAAAATTAAAAGAAAAATGACGAAAGAGCTCGGGTTGCCCCGGGCTCTTTCCATTTTTACCGATTGTGATATAATACATAAAGTTATCTTGTCCGCTTAAGAAGTGGCTTCGAGAGAAAGCTGAAGGAGTGAACTGATATATGTTCAAGTTGAGCGAAATTAAGGAATTGATTAAATTGCTGGACCAGACCTCCTCTGTACATGAGTTGGAGATCGAAAGCGAAGGAATGAAGCTTGCAATTCGCAAACCGGATCGCCCTGAAGCTGATGGAACAGCAGTACAGGCGACTCCTTATGCTGCCTATCCCTTTACGCCTGCCCCGCAGCCGCAGAGCGTACCGCAAGTATCCTATCCGGTAGTAGGTGAAGTTCCTCCAGCGCAGCAGCCACAAGCAGCTGCAGAAGGCAAACTACATAAAATTGTGTCTCCAATGGTGGGGACCTTTTATAGTGCCGCTTCTCCGGAAACGCCTTCGTTTGTTAATGTTGGAGACCGTGTAAGTGAAAAATCAACGGTTTGCATTATTGAGGCGATGAAACTGATGAATGAGCTGGAAGCGGAGATCAAAGGTGAAATCGTGTCTGTGCTTGCTGAGAACGGTCAGCTTGTAGAATACGGTCAACCACTATTCTTGGTTAAACCGGAATAAATACCGCAGACTACTTAAGGAGCGGAAGCTTCGCAAAACTTTGGGAGGAAACGCATGAACATTCAAAAAGTGTTGATTGCCAACCGCGGCGAAATCGCGGTCCGCATTATTAGGGCCTGCCGTGAACTGGGCATTTCCACCGTCGCGGTCTATTCGGAACCCGACCGGGATTCACTGCATGTCCGGTTGGCTGATGAAGCTTACTGCATCGGTCCGATGCCGGCCAAGGACAGCTATCTGAACTTTACAAATATTATGAGTGTAGCCACCTTAACGGAATGTGATGCCATCCATCCTGGCTATGGATTTTTAGCTGAAAATGCGGATTTTGCAGAGATTTGTGAATCTTGCAATATTATCTTCATAGGACCTTCTCCAGATGCCATAAACCGTATGGGTGACAAGGCTGTGGCGAAGGAAACCATGAAACTGGCTGGAGTTCCGATTATCCCGGGCTCAGATGGTCTTGTAGGCGATGTAGAGGAAGCTGTCATGCTGGGCCGCGATATTGGGTACCCAATCATCGTTAAGGCTACTGCAGGTGGCGGAGGTAAGGGAATACGGATTGCTGAGGACGAGGAATCTTTAGTGAAGCAGATTACTGCTGCACAACAGGAAGCACAAAAGGCGTTTGGTAACGCTGGTGTATATCTGGAGAAATTCCTAACAGGCATGAAGCATGTGGAGATTCAGATTATTGCAGATAAACATGGCAATGTAGTGCATTTAGGTGAACGGGACTGCTCCGTGCAGCGTCGTCGCCAAAAGCTGATTGAAGAGGCACCTTGTTCAGTGCTCACACCGGAAATTCGGGAAGCAATGGGTAATGCAGCAGTTCGAGCAGCACTTGCCGTGAATTATTCGGGAGCCGGAACACTTGAATTCCTGCTTGGACCGGACGGACAGTTTTACTTCATGGAGATGAATACTCGGATTCAGGTTGAACATCCAGTAACAGAAATGGTTACAGGTGTGGATTTGATTAAGGAAATGATCTCTGTAGCAGAAGGCAATCCGCTGTCATTCACTCAGGAAGATATCGTGATTAATGGCTGGTCCATTGAATGCCGTATAAATGCTGAAGATCCTGAGCGTAATTTCATGCCTTCACCAGGAAAAATCGGCTTTTATTTGCCACCAGGAGGCCTTGGCGTTCGTGTAGATAGTGCGGCGTACCCAGGATATACGATTTCCCCTTTCTATGATTCTATGATTGCAAAACTGATTGTCTGGGCTCCTACACGTCAGGAAGCGGTTGCGAAGATGAAGCGCGCCTTGGCTGAATTCGCCGTGGAAGGCATTCATACCACCATCCCTTTCCATCAGAAACTGTTGGAGCATCCTGTATTTTTGGATGGTAACTTTGACATTAAGTTTCTTGAAGAGTATGAAATTTAGGACGACTTCGGTTTGTTTGTCATAAAGTTCGTCAAATGATATAGTATGTTTAATAAGAGACGTGCTTTACGCTTGAAATCATGAACAATCTTTCTTGAAAGGTGTGAAGTCTAAAATGAGTACATTGCCGACAGAATACGAACGGACGGAAATCGGTGAAATCCAGATTGCTCCTGAAGTAATCGAGGTTATTGCAGGTCTGGCGACCGTTGAGGTTAAAGGTGTAGCAGGTATGAGCGGCGGATTCGCCGGTGGTATTGTTGAACTTCTTGGACGTAAGAATCTGTCCAAAGGAGTTAAAGTAGAGGTTGGACAACGTGAAGCTGCGGTGGATGTTTCTGTAATTATTGAATATGGCAATCGCCTTCCTGAAGTGGCTGCTGAAATTCAACGTAATGTTAAGCGCTCCATCGAGACTATGACTGGTCTGACTGTTGTGGAAGTGAATGTGCATATTCATGATGTGCAATTCAAGAACAACAACACTGTAGACAAGAACGAAGAAACTGAAACGATTCTTCGTGTGAAATAGCAGTCATCGTTCTTCCATAAACCCCCGACAGCAAAGTCGAGGGTTTACTCTAATTTAAGGAGGTTATGAGACTCGTGGCAAAAATTTTGGACAGACTTTTGCTGTTTGTCTACAGCTTAAGTATCGGAATACTATCTGTTATTGCCATCCTCCTCTTAAGCGGTGCGATTCCTAGAACTTTGGAGATTGAGAATGGACCAGCAGCTTATATTACAGCAATAATAGTAGCAGTTGTCTTGTTCCTTCTGAGCATCCGATTTTTCTACATCTCTCTGCGCCGTGATCGCGCTTCATTGCCTTCGGTCGATCAGCGTACAGAGTATGGGGATATCCAGATTTCAATGGAAACTATTGAGAATCTGAGTCTTAAGGCTGCCGGTAAAGTGAAGGGAATCAGAGATCTCAAGTCACGTATTCGTGTCTCGCAGGCTGGCCTTGAAATTACAATTCGTGCAGTAGTGGACGGTGAGCATTCATTACCGTTGCTTACGACAGAAGTACAACGTCAGGTGCATGATTTTGTGCAGGAGACAACCGGCATTCCGGTTGCTGATGTGTCTGTATATATTGCTAACCTCACGCAGTCTCCAAGCTTCAAAAGTCGAGTGGAATAGAGGTGAGTTTCCCTTATGTCTTGGAAAGAAGTATGGGAAAGTCACGGGGGTAGAATCGCCGGAGTGACTTTCGGCATTGGTCTGGGTTTGATTTATTTAATTTGCGGTTTTTGGGATATGCTGTTCTTTGCACTGGTAGTGTTCATCGGATATACGCTCGGCAAAAGAAAGGATACCGCGCAAGCGCCCCTGTTTCAATGGCAGGAGTTGGTTTCGCGATTATCCGGACGCTGGCGTCCCTTTAAGTGAACCGCGATAGTCTTTTTCCCGGAGCAGGAAACCGTAAGTTTGTGTTGTCCGTTGCCCCCGGAAGAAAGGCTTTGCGGTTTTTTTGCGACAAGGGATAGGTATATTTGCGAGCTTCCTCTGAAGGTATCTTCGCTTTGTGCAATAATCCTCACAGGAATAGGGAAAGAATGAATAAGTGTGAAGCGATATTTGGGTCGTAGACGTTGATGCAGTACAAGTGAATATTTTAATGCGATATAAGATTTTAGGAGGAACACATGAAAAGACGTATAGCTAGAGAGATTATTGTCCAAAGCCTGTATCAGATGGAAATGAACGATGTGGAAAGCGCGGAAGCCGTAGAAATGCTGCTCGAGGAAGCTTCAGAAGAGAATGAAACCGAACGTGTAATCACGGACGAGATTCAGCTTAAACACTATGTGGTAGAACATGTGAATGGGGTATGGGAACACAAGGTAGCGATCGACGATATACTTGAACATTACCTGAAGGGCTGGCAAATGAGCCGTCTGTCACGTGTGGATCGTCAGATTCTACGTTTAGCAGCGTATGAAATGGTGTTCGCCAATGATGTGCCTGCGAAGGTTGCGGTGAATGAAGCGATCGATTTGGCCAAGCATTTTGGAACGGATGATTCCGGGAAGTTTGTTAACGGAGTACTCGGCAAGATGATCCAAGAGATAGATACTATTAAAGCTGACCATTCTTAATTTATAAACCATAGTAAAGTATATAAAAGGGGAGAGACTAACATGACAGCAGCAATCATCAGTGGTAAACAAGTATCCGAGGAAATTCGTATTAGCATTGCCCAAGAGGTTGCTGAACTGGCGAAACGCGGCGTAAAGCCCGGTTTGGCTGTTATTCTAGTAGGTGAAGACCCGGGATCTCAGGTTTATGTTCGCAATAAGGAGAAATCTTGTATCAGCTTAGGATTCCATTCGGAAGTGCATAAATTGGATGAATCCACTTCTCAAGAAGAACTTCTGGCACTGGTAGCAGAGCTAAACGGACGCGATGATATCGACGGAATTCTGGTTCAACTCCCATTGCCTAAGCATATCGAGGAGAAGGCTGTTATTGATGCAATCTCCGTGGAAAAGGATGTAGACGGCTTTCACCCTGTCAATGTAGGCAACCTGGTCATCGGTGCCGACAGTCTTCTTCCATGTACTCCTGCAGGAGTAATCGAACTGATCAAACGTACAGGAACAGGTATGGCAGGTAAACATGCCGTTGTAATTGGTCGTAGCAATATTGTAGGAAAGCCAGTTTCCCTCTTGTTGCAACGCGAAAATGCTACCGTAACTATGTGCCATTCCCGTACAGCTAATATGCAAGAGATTAGCCGTCAAGCGGATATTTTGGTTGTAGCGATCGGACGAGCTAATTTCATTGATGCTTCCTATGTGAAGCCGGGTGCTGTTGTCATCGATGTGGGCATGAACCGTCTGGATAACGGTAAACTCGCAGGTGACGTTGATTATGAAAGTGCAAAAGAAGTTGCCGGATACATCACGCCTGTTCCAGGCGGGGTTGGTCCGATGACTATTACAATGCTGATGAGCAACACGCTGATTGCGGCTAAACGCCGTCACGGCCTGGAATAGGGGTAAGATTCATGGCGGCAGAGCGGCAGGTTTATTCGATCAAAGAACTCAACCGTTATATCCGCATGAAGCTAGACTCGGATAATTTACTTTCGGATGTGTGGATTCGCGGAGAGATATCCAACTTTACACATCATGGCAGCGGGCATATGTATTTTACACTTAAGGACGAGAGCAGCCGCATTAAAGCGATTATGTTTGCTTCTCATAACCAGCGGCTGCCTTTTATTCCGAAGGAAGGCGCTCGGGTAATTGCCAGAGGTAATGTGACCGTCTATGAACGGGATGGGCAATATCAGTTCTACGCCACACATATGCAGCCTGATGGGATTGGCAGTTTATATCTGGCCTATGAGCAGCTGAAGAGCAACCTTGAAAAAGAAGGCCTTTTTGCAGAAGCTCGCAAGCGTTCGTTGCCGCGGTTCCCGAAGTGTATTGGTGTGATTACTTCCCCAACAGGAGCAGCTGTACGAGATATTGTAATTACGCTTCAGCGGCGGTTTCCGCAGGTAGCTATTGTAATCTATCCCGTACTGGTGCAAGGCAAAGGCGCTGCGCCTTCGATAGTGAAGGCGATTGGTGCGCTGAACGCCATGGGTGAAGCCGACGTGCTTATCGTCGGCCGCGGCGGCGGTTCGCTGGAGGAGCTGTGGGCGTTCAACGAGGAGGAAGTCGCGCGAGCGATATCGGCATCAAGGATTCCGGTCATCTCGGCCGTCGGCCACGAGACCGATTTCACGATTGCCGATTTCGCCGCCGACCTCCGCGCGGCTACGCCCACAGCGGCCGCTGAGCTGGCCGTGCCTCATGCCGGCGAGCTAGCTGCGCAGCTTCGCCAGCTGCAGCAGCGGCTGCGCCAGGCGCTGCAACAACGCGCCCAGCGTGGACGCGAGCGCCACTCGGTGCTGCAGCGCTCGCTGGCGCTGGCAGGCCCGCGCCGCACGCTGATTCAGCACACGCAGCGGCTGGACATGCTGCGTGTGCGGCTCCAGCGCTCGGCGGATGCACGGCTCAGCCGTTCCCGCGAGCGCAAGGCGGTGCTGCATCACAGTCTGCAGCGGTTCCATCCGCGCGATAGTGTTGCCGCAGCACGTCAGCTTACAGACAGTCTGCGCCGTGAGTTAATGGGCGCTATGCAGGCTCGTTTGCAGGAGAAGCGATCTCGCTATGTGGCGGAGATCCGCCATTTGGATGCGCTTAGCCCGCTTAAAGTAATGTCACGAGGCTACAGCTTAGTGTATGACGAGGCGGAAGAACATTTAATCAAATCGCTGACTGAAGTACAGCTTGGCGATCTTGTGGTGATAAAGATGAATGACGGACAGCTGAACTGCCAAGTATGGGGGATGAAGGAGGATGGCAAAGACGATGACGAAGGAAGCGGAACTTGATTTTGAAGGCGCTATGGACCGACTGGAGGAAATCGTTCGTGAGCTTGAACACGGCGACGTTCCTCTGGAGAAGGCCATCGATTTATTTCAGCAGGGCATGAAGCTGTCGCAGCTTTGCGGCAGCAAGCTGGAACAAGTAGAGCGTAAGATCGAAATGATTACCCAAGAGGACGGAGAACTGCGCAAAAAGCCGTTTGGTGCACGTCTGGAAGGGGACGCCGATGAATCGCTTTGAGAATGATCTGGAGGGAAGCTCTGCAAGTGAAAGCATGCGGCAGCCGCTGGAGGATTACATCGCGTCGATAAGTGATTTGCTCTCACATGAGCTTGAGACTATTCTTCCCGCAGCTTGGACGGTTCCAGAAAATTTACAGCAAGCGATGAAGTATTCGCTAATGGCAGGAGGCAAACGCCTCCGGCCGCTGCTTGTGATCGCTGCTTGTGAATCACTGGGAGGCAGCCGAGAAGCGGCCTTGCCTGTTGCTGCTGCGATTGAGATGGTACATACCTACTCGTTGATTCATGATGATCTGCCTGCCATGGATAATGATGATTATCGGCGCGGCAAGCTGACGAATCATAAAGTCTTTGGTGAAGCATCGGCTATTCTTGCGGGTGATGCGCTTTTGACCCATGCTTTTTACAGTGTGGTACAAGCCTCGCGTAAATTTGGCATTCCTGCTGAAAATGTTTTATCCATAGTAGAGGATCTGGCGGAAATGGCAGGTCCACGCGGCATGGTCGGCGGTCAGATTGCAGATATGGAAGGCGAGCAAGGACTAACAGATCTAGCGCAGCTGAAATATATTCATCTGCATAAAACCGGAGATTTAATTATTTTTTCGCTGTTAGCCGGCGGACGTATTGCAGGGGCAACAGAGAAGCAGCTTGAAGCTCTGCGTGATTTTGGCACTAGCATCGGACTCGCTTTTCAAATTCAGGATGATATTCTTGATTTGGTTGGTGATGAAGGCAAGCTTGGTAAAAAAACAGGCAGCGATATCAAGCAGCAGAAGGTAACCTACCCTTATTTTATTGGGTTGGAGGAATCTCGTGCTGAGGTGAAGAAGCTTACAGAAGCAGCCCGAAATGCTGTGCTGAATGGCGGTTTTTACGACAACCAGCGCCTGCTGGAAATTGCAGATTATTTAATGGCACGTGATCACTAAGTATGAACTTTCGAAGCGGCTGTATTTCGACAGCCGTTTCGTTTGTGTTATAATGGTTTTTATATATTTTACAACATCTAGGAAAGCGGGGAACTATTCGTGCTGCTTCCACAAATAAATGATCCACAACAACTGAAATCACTGTCAGTCGAAGAATTAACTACTCTTGCAGAGGAGATTCGACGATTTCTGATTGAGAAGCTTACAGCAACCGGCGGGCACCTCGGTTCTAATCTGGGGGTGGTGGAGCTCACGCTGGCCTTACATTATTGCTACAACAGTCCTCGTGACAAAATGATCTACGACGTTGGCCACCAAGCCTATGTCCACAAAATACTGACCGGCCGTCAAGATCGCTTTGATACCCTGCGCAAATATCAGGGATTGTGCGGCTTTGTTAAGCGCTCTGAAAGCGAACATGATGTTTGGGAGGCTGGACATAGCAGCACCTCTTTGTCGGCAGCGATGGGGATGGCTATGGCTCGTGATCTAAAAGGCGAAGACAACAAGGTGATTGCCGTGATTGGTGACGGTGCGCTTACCGGCGGGATGGCTTTTGAAGCGCTTAACCACATTGGCCATGAGAAGCGTAAGCTGATGGTTATTTTGAACGATAATGAAATGTCGATTGCTCCGAATGTAGGGGCGATGCACAATTATTTAAGCAAAATTCGTTCGGACCGTCATTATTTGCGTGCCAAAGACGAGGTTGAAGGGCTGCTTAAGAAGATTCCTGCCATCGGTGGACGATTAGCGAAAACCGCTGAACAGTTAAAAAACAGTCTTAAATATATGATGGTTCCTGGAGTATTGTTTGAAGAGCTTGGCTTTACGTATCTTGGGCCAGTGGATGGACATGATCTGGAGAAAATGATCGACACCTTCCATCAAGCAGATAACGTGGCGGGTCCTGTGCTTGTGCATGTGCTGACGACCAAAGGCAAGGGCTACAAACCGGCGGAGACTGATTTTTATAAATCGCATGCCATTTCCCCTTACAAAATTGAGTCAGGTCAGGCACTTAAAGCTGTAGGTCCTCCAATGTACACCGAAGTATTTGGCAGTACGCTGATTGAGCTGGGACGTGAAGATTCGCGTCTGATTGCAGTTACCCCTGCGATGCCAGGCGGTTCAGGGTTGTTTCCTTTTGCGAAGGAATTCCCGGATCGCATGATTGACGTCGGGATTGCAGAGCAGCATGCGGCAACCTTGTGTGCAGCTTTGGCTATGGAAGGGATGAAGCCGGTATACGCCGTGTATTCTACCTTCATGCAGCGTGCCTATGATCAGATCGTCCATGATATTTGCCGCCATAACGCCAATGTTATGTTCGCCATTGACCGTGCTGGATTTGTGGGTGCGGATGGTGAGACTCATCAGGGTGTGTACGATGTTGCTTTTATGCGCCATATCCCTAATATGGTTATGATGATGCCAAAAGACGAAAATGAGCTGCGTCATATGATGAAGACGGCACTTGAATATAATGACGGTCCAATTGCTTACCGCTATCCTCGTATTAACGGAACAGGTGTGGCAATGGACGCTGAACTGCATACCCTTCCTATAGGATCATGGGAACGACTGCGTACAGGAGAAGGATATGCTGTAGTGGCATGTGGTCCTATGGTTCAAGTGGCAGAAGAAGCCGCTGATTTGCTGAAGCGGGAAGGGATTCAGGTGGGTGTTGTGAATGCGCGTTTCCTGAAGCCGCTTGATAACTCCATGCTTCTTGATTTGGCTCATGCTGGAACCAATATGGTTGTTATTGAAGAGGCTTGCCAAGCGGGAAGTCTCGGCAGTGCGGTATTGGAATTCTACGCGGAGCATGAAATTTATGACGCTCGTGTACATCTGATGGGTGTGCCCGACATCTTCGTGGAGCATGGCTCCATTAAAGAACAACGTCAGCAAACAGGTCTTACCGTAGAAGCGTTATGTGCACGTATCAAGTCCATGATGGCTCTAAGTGCTTATAATTACAAAACGACTTCGTCTTCCTAAGTGGAAGCCGGAAATTAGTAACCCTTGAACGATCGGGAGATGACCATGGAACACCGTAAAGAACGGATTGATGTACTGCTTGTGGAGCAAGGTTTTTATGAAAGCCGGGAGAAAGCTAAAGCTGCTATTATGGCAGGGTTGGTGCTCGCGGATGAGGAACGTATTGAAAAAGCTGGCATGAAGGTCTCGCGGGAGTCTACCCTTAAGGTTAAAGGCTCTGTGCATCCGTATGTCAGTCGTGGAGGCCTAAAGCTGGAGAAGGCTCTTCGCCAATTTAATATTGATCTTACCGGTCGGAACATGCTGGACATTGGTGCTTCCACTGGCGGCTTCACAGATTGTGCGCTTCAGAATGGTGTTAGCCATGTGTACGCCATTGATGTTGGCTATAACCAGCTGGATTGGTCACTGCGGAATGATGAGCGAGTGAGCGTTATGGAGCGTACGAACTTCCGGTATATGACACCTACAGATTTGCAGGGTCCTGTTCCGGACTTTGCCAGTATTGATGTATCTTTTATATCCTTAAAAATAATTCTCCCACCCCTCAAAGCCTTGCTGCAACGTCCAGCAGATATCGCTGCACTCATCAAGCCGCAATTTGAGGCTGGACGTGAGAAGGTTGGAAAATCAGGTGTGATTCGTGATTCCGCTGTCCATAAAGAGGTTTTGATTAATGTACTGACTATGGCTGCAGAGTTAGGATTCGGTCTCCATGGATTGACTTTTTCGCCAATTACAGGCGGGGAAGGCAATATTGAGTTTCTTGCTCATTGGAGACTGACGCCAGAAGTGGCGGAAGGCGAAGAATCATCCGTACAGCCGGCAGCTGCTGTTGCAGCAGTCATTCCAGTGGAGGACTTTCCATCCCTTGCTGATGAAGTGATTAAGCAGGCTACGGGTACATTTAATGTGAGTTCTACTCATGGAAACTCCGCGCGCCGTTAGAGCTTTATGAACACCCCGTCAACCTCAAATGGTCAGCGGGGTGTTTTTTTGAGCGGGAAGTCTGAAGAGTTCAACCTTGAAAATTCCTCTTCATCTGTTAAGATTGAGGGAGCAGATTTGCTCAAAGGGATTGAATTTATTAAAATAAAGACCCGGTATAAAATCCGGGTCTTTATATTTTGAATCTTTTTTAGATTTACTGTGCTTGTTGTAATTGTAAATTGCTGAATTAGCGAATAATATCAATTATGCGGAAAGCTCGTAAAAAGACAGCTTAGAAGCAGGATTTACCAGGGCTTCACGCGAATAAATCACCGAGGTGATTGATAGTGGCGGGTAGCTCTGACAAGGTCGTTATGGCGTTTATTGGGGTAGCATTATCGATTTTTATAATATATCGGATATATGTATGGCTGCAGAGTTCTCCGCGTTCTTTTATGAAGGATCAGATTCCGTTCAATAAAGTGATTATTCCACATCCCTCTATTGATATACTTGAGGATGAAGGATATGAGGTCGTTGGAGGGAAATTAAAAATCCCCTTGTCTTTCAACGTAAATGGGGCGCAGATGTATAGCCGGTTATTTATAGATTATGTGGCGACAAAAGAGGAAGGCTCGTTATATTTAGTTATCCTTTCCAGACCACGCAAGCCTTTGGATTTCACTGGCAGTGGCTTACGTGATACCTTGCTTCCCTACCTGCTGATCTATCCGGAATGCAGCGGCGTTCTATATGTTAATGTAGCAACAGCATCGATCCATGTCATTAAGCTTGGCAAAGACGACGGAGAATCAAACTGAGTCCATATTTTTTATATACCAGGAGGCAACAATGAAGGGACAACGACATATTAAGATTCGTGAAATTATTACACAAAAGGATATCGAGACACAGGACGAGCTTGTGGAAGCCTTGCGGGAATCAGGTTTTCAAGTTACTCAAGCCACAGTATCTCGAGATATAAAAGAGCTGTTGCTCATCAAGGTACCCATGGATGATGGAAGATATAAATATTCACTTCCAACGGATCAACGGTACAATCCCATTCAGAAGCTTAAGCGCGTTCTTGTGGATAATTTTGTGCAGATCGATTCCTCGGCTAATCTTGTGGTGATGAAATGTTTACCAGGTACGGCTAACTCTGTCGCTGCTTTAATTGATAATATTGACTGGCCGCAAATTATGGGAACCCTTTCTGGTGATGATACAATCCTTATCATTTGCCGTTTACCTGAGGACAGCAAGACCGTAATTTCACAAATCATGGGTTATATTTCTTAATTATAATTAATCAGATGCCTGTCATCTTCTCGGAGGTGCTCTATTAGTGTTAGAAACCTTGTCTATACGCAATCTTGCCGTCGTTGAGGCGGTAGATGTGCATTTTTATCCTGGCTTCCACGTGCTTACGGGGGAGACCGGGGCAGGTAAATCCATTATTATTGATGCGCTTGGATTGATTGTTGGAGGCCGCGGTTCTGCGGATTCCATTCGTTATGGTTGTGAAAAAGCGGAGATGGAGGCGCTCTTCAGTCTTCCCAGCGGTCATCCCGTTTGGGAGACTTTGGAGCGTCTTGGCATTGAGGCCCAGCGCGAGGAGCATCTTATTATACGACGCGAGCTTACCTCTCAAGGTAAAAGTACATCACGTGTAAATGGGCAGATGGTCAATCTTACCATGCTTCGCGAGATCGGCGAGCAGCTGGTTAATATACACGGCCAGCATGAGCACCAGAACTTGCTGAAGGCGGAACGGCATCTGGGACTGCTGGATACATACGGAGAACCGATTATTGGTCCGCTAAAGGCAGTTTTTCAGGAAAGGTATTCTGCCTTCGCGAAGGTGGAGAAAGAGCTGCGAGAGCTGCAGGAATCCAGCCAGAAGGCATACCAAATGCTTGACTTATATCGTTTTCAGCTTGAAGAAATTTCATCCGCCGGATTAAAACCGGGAGAAGATGAATTACTTACCGAAGAACGGGTCAAACTATCCCACAGTGAGAAAATGATGGATTCCGTATCGGGTGCATATGAGCTGCTTTACGACAGACAAGGCTTGGAATCGATCGGTAATGTTATTTCCAGACTTGAGGATGCAGTTCGTTACGATGAGAAGGGTCTGCGAACAGTGCTCGAACAGCTGCAGTCCTCATATTACCAGCTAGAGGATGCTGCTTTTCAGCTTCGTGATTACCGGGAAAATATCGAGTTCAATCCGATGCGACTTGAAGAAATAGAGAATCGTTTGGATTTGATCACTGGACTCCGACGTAAATATGGAGAAAGTGTAGAACAGATTTTGGCTTATTATGAACAAATTCACCGGGAAACTGATTTGCTTGAGAATAAAGATGAATATCTGGAGAAACTGACGGCGAAGCGCGATTCGTTGCTGTCTGTATTAATGGAAGCAGCTACGGAATTAAGTGAAGCACGAAAGCTTTGTGCTGCTGATCTGGCCACCCAAGTGGAGGGTGAGCTCAAAGACCTTCAAATGGAAAGAACCTCGTTGCAGGTCAAATTGGACAGGCTGGAGGACCCGCGTGGAGTCGAATACAATGGTCGGCGTATTCGCCTCACAAGACAAGGGATAGACAGCGCAGAATTTATGATATCCCCTAACCCGGGCGAACCCCTGAGACCTCTTGGCAAAATTGCCTCTGGGGGTGAGCTGTCGCGTATTATGCTGGCAATGAAAAGTATTTTTGCGCGCCATGATGCAATTCCAGTTCTAATTTTTGACGAAGTGGATACTGGTGTCAGCGGCAGAGCTGCTCAGTCCATCGCAGATAAGCTGTTTAAGCTGTCCTCTACCTGTCAGGTGTTCTCCATTACTCACTTGCCGCAGGTGGCTTGTATGGCTGACCATCAGTACTTAATCCGCAAAAAGGTTGAGGATGGAAGAACCATGACTGAAGTGGAATCCCTAACGAACGATGGACGTGTAATGGAGCTGGCCAGGATGCTGGGTGGCGTAGAAATTACCGAAAAAACATTGCACCACTCGCAGGAAATGCTTAATCTGGCCGAGGCAAGTAAGGCTGCAACAAGCTAAGCGGAGCAATGATTGACAGTAATAAAAGCCTGGGGGCAAGGTTATCTTATAGGTACGCAATTGGCGACCACCTTTTTCGTCAAGCGAAAGAAGCAAAAGGGAGCGTGACAGCCATTGAAGCCTAACCTCAGGAAGTTAATGCCAGGCCTTTTATTTGCCTTCTTTCTTAGTTTATCGGGCATAACGGGAACAAACCTAAGTTCTGCTGCACCACTGCAAGGTGAACCAGCCAAGGTGACTGCACAAGGAATTCATTCCGAGCTTAAGGTGATCCCGGGAGGTCAAACGATCGGTGTGAAAGTGAAATCAGCAGGTGTTTTGGTTGTTGGTCATCATCTGATTGAAGTATCCGAGAAAACTAAGCTTTCCCCAGGAGAGGTCAGCGGTTTAGCGCCGGGTGATCTGATGATCTCCATGAATGGTGAGAAATTGGACGAGTTGTCCAAGGTGGCCAAGCTGGTGGATCGTGCTGGTAAAGCGAATAACCCCTTGACCATTGTCTTCAAACGCGGAGGTAAAGAGCATACAGCTAAGTTAAAGCCCGCGTATGACATTCATGACAAAGTGTGGCGGTTAGGCCTGTACATTCGTGATTCAGCAGCGGGTGTTGGCACATTAACTTTTTATGCTCCAGAGCAAGGTGTATATGGAGCTTTGGGACATGTGATTACAGACATGAATACCGGTACTCCAATTGTTGTAGGCAGTGGTCATATCGTTCAGTCCAGTGTCACCTCCATATCCAAAAGCCAGGATGGCGATCCGGGCGAGAAACGAGCGCATTTTTTGAAAGAAAGCCAAGTGCTTGGAAATGTGGAGAGCAATACTGACTTCGGCATCTTCGGTAAAATGAGCTCCAATCCCGAGCACAGTCTTTACAAAGAACCTATCCCCGTGGCGATGAGCGATCAAGTCAAGGAAGGTCCTGCTGAGATCCTAACTGTAGTTGACGGACAGCAGGTGGAGCGGTTTAAGGTTGAGATCATTCATGTAGCACATCAGCAAACGCCAGCCACTAAAGGAATGGTGCTGCGGATCACCGATCCACGTCTTATCGATAAGACAGGCGGTATCGTTCAAGGCATGAGCGGAAGTCCTATCGTACAGGATGGCCGTCTCATCGGAGCCGTAACTCATGTATTTGTAAATGATCCTAAGTCCGGTTATGGATGCTTCATCGAATGGATGCTTCAAGATTCAGGTGTGACCAAACAGGAGAATAGGTATTCATTAAATCTTAAGGCGGTTTAGCCTTAAGATTTTTTGTCGAACGATTACGAAGAACCTCGAACATTGAGATAAAATATTTAATTATAATCCAACGCAGAAAAAAAATAAAGAAAAATAATTTTCGACAGAAGGGAATTCGATCTCCATGTCGAAAACGTAAGAGACAAGAAAAAAATGTTATTTTCGAATAGCAGATATAATTAAGGAGGAAGCAGCCAGTGCAGAATATTGAAGTGTTGTTGGCCGATGATAACAGGGAATTTACGAATTTGCTTTCCGAGTACATTTCTGAGCAAGAAGATATGACCGTAACGGGTATCGCCTACAATGGTGAAGAAGTGCTTCAAATGCTTAGCGAAGCGCGTAAAATTCCCGATGTTCTTATTCTTGATATCATTATGCCGCATTTAGACGGCCTAGGTGTATTGGAACGTCTACGTGATATGGATCTGAATCCTCAACCGAAGATCATCATGCTGACTGCTTTTGGTCAGGAGAACATCACTCAAAGAGCTGTACAGCTTGGTGCATCCTATTATATTTTGAAACCGTTCGATATGGAGGTCCTGGCAAATCGTGTACGTCAGCTTGTCGGCTCTCAAGGCAGCATGAGCTCCTCCTCCAACATGTACAATTATTCGTCGACGTCCAGATCGAATGTAGTGCCGCTCTCTAAGGGCAAGAACCTCGACGCTAACATTACCTCGATCATCCATGAAATCGGTGTCCCAGCGCATATCAAGGGCTATCAGTACCTGCGTGAAGCGATCACCATGGTATATAACAATATCGAGATCCTTGGTGCGATTACGAAGACGCTCTACCCAGCAATCGCTGAGAAGTTCAAAACCACGCCTTCACGCGTAGAACGCGCGATCCGCCATGCGATTGAAGTCGCTTGGACACGTGGCAACATCGACTCCATCAGCCATTTATTCGGCTACACGATTAATATCTCCAAATCTAAGCCTACTAACTCGGAATTTATTGCCATGGTAGCCGACAAGCTGCGGATTGAGCATAAGGTTAGTTGAAAGGGTTAGGGGCAGTGCGGGGTAAGGGATTGTGGGTTGCTGGAAGCGACTTTCAGTCAGTATATAAAAATCGATAAACTTGTTTTGAAGCCGATAAACTTTTTTAAATCTCGCCCGATAAACCTAAATGGTTTATTGGGTTTTGTTTTTATTTAAAGATTAGCCATCTTATAAATGGTGAAACTCAAGCAGACATGGAACAATCGGGCGAGCTGGTTAAATAAACCAATCTTCTATCAGATATAGGGAACTACATTTGTGAGTTAAGTCGGAGGAATCTTCATGAATTATTACGAATCAGGTGTTGAAAGAATTAAGAATATTGATGCGAATTTATACATTGGAATTTCAAAAAAAAGATACGAAGAAGTAAGATCTAGAGGTGAATATGAAGCAGATGCTAATTTGATTGCAGAGTATTACCGTAGAGTCGGCGTGTTTTTGCAGTTTATCTCTAAGGAAGCAGCAAGTATATACATAGGTATGGATATGTTATTAGGTTTTAAGATGGAGGAAAATGAGTGGGACATTTTCTTAGAAACGTGTCCGAATTTTAATAAAATTGATATTATGCTTATGAAATTAATAAGTATACATTATTTACGCTGGTGCTCTTTGCTTGATGCGCGCGACAATATCGCATTACAGTTTCCAGATATATATGAACCGATGATCAAATTATTTGAGAGAGGTGGGGGACGGATTAATACCCATCACCACGAACTGGTTGGTGGATTTGGAGCTTTTTCACGCTCTATTTATGCAAATAGAGGAGATATGACCCCTTTTGATATAAGCGATGTTGCTCTAGAAAATATAATTAAGGAAGTAGAACTAGCAGAAGGTTACTTAGCGGACTATAAGAACGGAAATTTATCAGAAAATAATTGTATCCGCTGTGGTAACAAATTATTGATCCTACCAAACTTATCGGATTATGGTTATCAATGGTATAAAATTAAATGCGAGACTAAAGACTGTTTTGATAAAAATTTCTCATGATGCTTCATTATAGTTATATCAATCGGAGAGATGAAGAGAAGTTTGGCAAAAAATGTGTTGAAAAAGATTTTTTTGATAAGTGACCACTGTCCGCGGCATGAGCTATCAATAAAATCAATGCAGTAAAAAGACACTGAGATCTATTCATCAGTGTCTTTAATGTGGATACTTTTCCACCAACATTTTATTTCATCGTTCTTGTAATCATTTCATTCAGAAGGTTGGAATTTAAAGTAACTTAATCAGCTCTTCTAGCTCGTCAACCATACCTTTCGCAAGTTCAAAATTATTGTCTTTTAAAGCTAATTCTATTTTCATTTCAACTGCTTTTTTATTTTGTTCATTTTCTAAATAATCTTTATCAAAATGACTTGCATAAATCATCTTTCTGAATTTTCGCATACTCATTTTTCTAATCGTCTTCTCGTCAATGATTAGTACATAATCCATACCATTTACTACAGAATAGAAATCATGAGAAATCATGAGAATTGCACCTTTATAATCTTCAATGGCTTTCTCCAGTGCGATTTGTGTATAGGTGTCTAAATGGCTTGTCGGTTCATCAAGAAGCAATAAGTTTGCTTTGCTAGCAGAAACTTTCGCCAATTGCAGTATATTTTTTTCGCCACCAGATAAAGATTCTATCTTTTGAGTAAGAATTTCTCCTTCAAAGCCATAGTTTGAAAGATGTGCTCTAATCTCGTCATAAGTTGCAAACCCAGCATCGATGAAGTCTTCTAGTATGGTATTAGAATCCTTTAGCACTTCGTCTTGAAGCTGAGAAAGATAAGCCACTTTAATATCAGCATTTATTTCAATTGAATCATGATTATTTTTAAAGATATCTCGGAGTAAAGTCGTTTTCCCGGTACCGTTTGGACCGATAAGGGCTACTTTATCTGTAGGTTTCATCTCAAAGTTAACATTTTCTAAAATCAACTCATCAAAGGAAACACTATAATTATTCACATTTAAAACAGTGATGTCTTCTTCAAATTCATTGTCCACACCAAAACTGATTTTTGGTTGCTTAATATCAACGAATGGCGCTTTAATTTTTCGCGCTTCCAATCTTTCTTGAAACTTAACCCTAGCTTTTAACGCTCTCCCTCTAGATGCTTCTGAATTATAGGTTGCGATCGCTCTAAGATTATCAATAATGTTATCGTATCTCTCTATTTCTTCTTGTTCAGCGACTGCGATTTCTTGTAACTCAATTTTCGTCTGAAGTAATGAGAAGTTATACTCAATATATCGCCCATCGAACTCTTGGATCTCCATGTTTTCAAGGTGTATAATTTTGTTAAAACAATGATTCAATAGATAACGGTTATGCGTAACAACTAGCAATATTCCTTTGTGAGCATTAATCAGATTTTTAAGTGCATTTAGGTTTTCAAAATCTAAAAATACATCGGGCTCATCCATAATCATTAAGTCTGGGCTAGTCAGCATTTCCTTCATCACTTGAATAAGCTTGAATTCCCCACCACTTAGGTCGGATACCCTAACATCTTTTAGCTTCAAGAGGTTGGCTAAATTTAGTTTCTTATTAATATTGCTTTCAAAATCATTTCCATCCATTAAATCAAAGGCATCTAGAGCTAATTGATACTTTTCGAGTAATGAATCAATATCTGATGATGTTTCCATTTCAGTGAGAATCGCTGTTATTTCATTTTGTATCTTAATAAATTCTTCTCCTATATATTCAAAAACGGTTGTTTCTTTAGATTTGTCTAGTTGCGAAAACTGACTTACATATCCAATTTTGCAGGTGGGGTCCATCTCTAGCTTGCCTTCGAACAAATATTTTTCTGGATCCATCAGTATATCGATCAGTGTACTTTTACCACTGCCGCTTGTTCCTATAAAAGCGCAATGTTGTGCTTCTTCAAGCGTAAATGAAATGTTTTTATATAGTTCTTTTTGCGGGAATGCGAAGGATAAGTTATCAACTTTTATCATAGTGTTACCTTTCTTAACTAAAAATAGTGACTATTATAAGATGTATTGAAGAGTACAGATTTTGAGTTTACCGTTGATAGAGTAACATTGTTTACAAGCAACTTCAATCATTTCGCATTAAAGGTATCAAAATCATCTGATAATACAATCTTACAGACTGATAAATCATGGTCATAAAACCTATAAATACCTAATGGCTACAACTCGGAATTGATTGCCTTGGTAGAAGATAAGCTGCGGAAAATATTCCATTTAATGTTATAGTGGAGTTAGTAGGGTAAATCCTTTGTTATTTTAGATACGTACATGCTTGAATTTATTAAGGCTTGCCCTATATTTATATTTATCGTAGTGCTTCTGACTATACTAAATCTACGGCTATGATACGAGATGAGATAGCTATTGGTGGTTTAGAGAAAGGTTCAATTGGCCTTGTAATTAATAATACGCAAGTTTTAAAAGATGCTAAAACATTTTCAGTGGTGATTGACAGTAAGACTCGTGAGTATGAATATACAGGTGGAAAATATCTAATTATAAAAGATAGTAGGATTTGGAATCCGACTGCTCAATTAAAAATTATTTTCTCAAATGATAAAAACGAAACAATATTTGAATCAGATTATTAAAGAAGATTTATTGGTGTTTACTACTATTTACATATTCTTATTTTGCTGATTTTCTATTACATGAGTATCACTTGAAAATACATATAAGAACCTTCTTTGCGTATAACCTTCATGCGTAATCAACAAAGTAATTACGTAGATTATGATGATACTTATCTTCAAAGTTAAATTGGTAAACAAATAAGGAGAACTCTTTATGACAATCCCATCAGGAATAACACGTGAACACGTAATCAGTGGTAAAATATTCCTTGGCTATCTTTGTTTATGTTTATAAGAACAAGAGTCATATAAAGTGAATTTGAAAGTGGGAGAATAGTTTATGGATTTAAAGAAAATTAATTCTTTAACAAAGTACCCAAGCATTCTTACATATCATCAATTAGGTGAACGAGGTCGGTTAAATGATGTTTTAACGGAGTCAAGAGGCTTCGCAGAATTAGACGATGTTTTTGTTTGCGAAAAAGTAGATGGTGAAAATTCAAGGATCATTTTATTAAAAAATGATAATAACGAAGTTGATTATCTAATTGGTTCCAGAGAAGAATTGTTATATGCAAAAGGAGATAGAATCGGTAATCCTTATGGGAACATTGCGGAATTTCTTAAGCCGTTAGCAGAAAAAGTAATTGCAGATATCCTTCTTGAGGGTGACTGGGCATTAACCGTAATTTATCAGGAATCTTATGGAGGGAAAACTAAAGCATCCAAGAACTATTCTGACAGAAAAACTCAAGGGTATCGTGTATTTGATGTGTTCTCCTTGAATAAGGATGAATTATATAGACTTCTTGAGTTATCGCAGGAGAAAATTGCGATGTGGCGTGATCACGGAAATCAACCATTTTATGATGAAATTGAGAAGAAGAGATTTATTGAAAGTATTGATTTGCAGTCTGCACCACTTCTTGAAACCATAAAGGGTTCCGAGTTTCCAACTTCTCTTGAGAGTACATATTCTTATTTAAAAAGATTCGAAAACACGCAAGTAGGCATCGACGCATCAGGCAAATCAGAAGGAATCATTGTTAGAACAACGGATCGTAAACAAATTAGAAAAATACGGTTTGAAGATTATGAAAGAACGTTTAGAAAGTAATAGCTGGAATTATTATCAATGCTGATATTTTCAGAATTTAGCATAAGGTTCCTTAAGAGATGGCGGTTGTGAACAGCCCTCAAAATACTGCTTATTCATTGGTCCAAAACCAATAAATATGCGGTATTTTTTTGTGCAGTTTTGAACTCCAATTAGATAAATCCCTATCGACTATAACTAATACCATGTCCTTGCCATTCGCAAAACCTCCCCACTTCACAAAACATACACCCATTTGGCAAATAATGTTTGACATGTGAGGAATGTCACTGATAAGATGATGTAAATTAAACCTAGTTGAATAATCGGATAAGGTTCTTCAGAGGATTTCATTATTTTTTTACTCTGAATACCTATTAAATACATAAGTATAGTTTAGTTTAAATTTATCGGAAAGGGTGAATGGAGTGTCGGAGGAAACACTGGTTATCGAACATTTGAATAAAGTATTCGCCGCGCCTGCAGGTGATGTTATCGCATTAAGCAATATTCAGCTGAAGGTGAAAAAAGGCGAGTTGATTACGATTATAGGTCCCAGCGGCTGCGGAAAAAGTACCTTGCTAAAAATTGTGGCAGGATTGGATACGAGCTATAGCGGCACGGTTCTACTGAATGGCAAACAGATCGACGGTCCGAGTATTGAGAAGGGATTTATTTTTCAAGAACCAAGACTTTTTCCGTGGTTGACGGTGGAGCATAATATTGCAGCAAATTTATCGTTTAAAAATCCAGAGGTTCGCAAAAAAGTAGATGAATTGATTGAACTTGTACGATTAAAGGGTTTTGAGAAATCCTATCCACGTGAGCTGTCAGGCGGGATGGCCCAACGAGTATCTATTGCTAGGGCGTTGCTCCGTAATCCGGATGTATTATTGCTCGATGAACCTTTTGGCGCACTAGACGCTTTTACTAGATCACATCTGCAAGAGGTACTTCTTGATATTTGGCAGAGCAATAAGACGACTATGTTATTTGTGACTCATGATCTGGATGAAGCTGTATTCCTGGGTGAGCGGGTAGTCATTATGAATCCCCGACCTGGGCATATTCGCAATATTCTTCCCATCGATTTACCGTTTCCGCGAAAAAGATCCAGTACTTCATTCCAAGAATTACGTCGACTGGTTCTGAGTGAGTTTGAGAAAGTAGAAGAACCGGCAATCGATGTTGGAGCTGGTATCTAGATAAAGAGAGTCCATTTTTTTATAAAAAGGGGAGAAATGATCCATGAAATTATTTCGTAATTCACTACTTCTTATGTTTGTTTTGACTGTATTTGCAACAGGCTGCGCTTCGAATGAAAAGAGTGCGGGAAAGAACGACGCCAACAAATATGAAGGTGTGACCATTAAGATTGGCGTGCAGGGCAGCGGGGGGATGTTTGGTAAAGCCCGTGAGGAAAAATGGTATGAGCAAGAATTTGATAAGCTGGGCGTAAAAGTAGAATGGACGGAATTTCAAAGTGGACCCCCAATGACAGAGGCGATCGCTTCTAATAAGTTGGACATAGCGACTCTTGGTAACATGCCGGTGATCGCAGCCCAAGCTGCGGGTATTCCTATTAAGATTATCTCACAAGTATTAGAAGGTACGAATAACGTTGCTCTTCTTGTACCTGGTAGTAGTACTGCTCAGAAACTGGAGGATCTGAAAGGCAAGAAGATAGCTGTTACAAAAGGCAGCAATGCTTACAACTTCCTTTATCGCGGTATTGAGGAATCAGGTCTTAAAGAAGCAGATTTTGAGATTATCCAGCTACAGCCTGATGAAGCACAACCTGCATTTGAAACCGGTGGCGTTGATGCATGGGCTACATGGGATCCGTATATTACTCTTAACGCATTGACCGGTAAAGGGAAGGTTTTGACGGATGGTGAGCAATTGGGTGTCTTATCTCCTTCTTTTGTGATCTCCCGTTCAGCGTTCGCAGAGAAATATCCAGAACTAGTTACGCTTTATTTAAAAGTAACCAACAAAGCTATAGCTTGGGAGACAGATAATCGCGCTGAAGCGACTGAAAGATATGCAGCTGAGCGGAACATTCCGGCAGCGGTAATCGAAGGTACGTTTGAACGTTCCCAGATGATCAACATTCCAATTAGCGATGCTGTTGTTGAAGAATTGCAGAAGACAGCCGATTTTCAATTTAATATTAAGAACATCCGTAAAGAGATTGAAGTTTCTAAAATAACAGACAATCAATATATTGAAGCAGCACTGAAGGAACCTTTGAAGTAACGGATGAAACCACAGATGTAGAAAAGAGGTTGTTTACATGCAATTCAGTGCTGAAAAAGCTGTGATCTCGCCACTAATTCATAAGAAGAATCCAGTAAAGAAGCGCGGACTTTCCATCCAAACGACGAATGTATTGCTTGGACTTATCTTACCAATTGCTTTACTCCTGATTTGGGAGATAGCCGGAGCGATGGGAAAGTTAAATCCTATATTGCTGCCAAGGCCAAGTGAAATATGGCGGGAACTGGTTAGCTTGACCGCGTCCGGTGAGCTGGCGAAACATTTAGGCATATCTGCTTGGCGGGCACTGCTTGGTTTCTTAATAGGGGGAGGGCTTGGCTTAGCGGCGGGTTTGTGGGTAGGCTTCTCATACAAAACAGAACGTTTGCTGGATCCGTCGCTGCAAATGCTGCGCACGCTGCCCCATTTAGCAATCGCTCCACTTTTTATTTTGTGGTTCGGATTCGGTGAAACCTCAAAAATATTGTTGATTGCCAAAGGTTCATTTTTCCCATTATACGTGAACACATTTCTAGGAATCCGTTCGGTGGACAACAAGTTGTTTGATGTTGGGAGAGTACTGCAATTCAGTAAATGGCAGATGGTGAGTAAGTTAATTATTCCAGCCTCACTGCCCAACATCTTTTTAGGTATCCGTTTGTCTGTGGGCATAGCTTGGCTTGGACTTGTCGTAGCGGAGATGATGGGCTCTAGCTCAGGTGTTGGCTATCTAATCAATGACGCGCGATCGTTTTCTTTGACCACAGTGGTATTTGTTGGGATCATCGTGTTTGCTGTAGTAGGTAAACTGTCAGATTCATTAGTGAAGCTGTTGGAATCGAGATTGCTAAGATGGCAGGACAGTTATAGGGGAGATAAAGGATCATGAGCAATCACCTATCCAGTAATAAAATAGAGCGTCACGACGATGGTTTAAGCTGGATTCCAAAAAAACTGCATGGTTGGATTGTACCTCTAGCTCTAGTGGTGATTTGGGAAGTGGCAGCTGCGCTCCATCTAGTCTCTGCGACGACATTGCCTGCTCCATCTACCATTATTGCGCAGTTCTTTTCTTTAATAGCTAGCGGTGAGCTGTTTCGACATCTGGGGATTAGCGCCTATCGGGCAGGGCTTGGCTTTTTATTGGGATCTGCTACTGGACTGCTGCTTGGCTTATCTACAGGACTTGGGAAGTTGGTAGAGCGTACACTGGATCCATCTTTACAGATGCTTCGGACGATTCCATTACTTGCCCTTATTCCGTTATTCATTTTGTGGTTTGGTGTAGGTGAATTTTCTAAAATACTAATGATTTCATTAGGTGCTTTTTTTCCAGTTTATCTGAACACTTTCCTAGGAATTCGTAATGTTGATATCAAGCTTGTTGAAGTATCCCGTATTTTCCAATATACAAGATGGCAGTTGCTTAGCAAAATGATTATTCCGGCTGCAATGCCTAATATTCTACTTGGTATTCGCTTATCACTTGGTGCATCGTGGCTTGTACTCGTCGTAGCGGAGATGATGGGAACAAGTGCGGGGATAGGCTATATGATTCAGGATGCCAGAGCTTATTCGCAAACAGATATAGTATTCGTTGGAATTTCAATCTTTGCAGTGATAGGAAAACTTTCGGATTCCGCAATTCGATTGCTGGAGAGAAGATGGCTGCATTGGCGTGATACATTCAAAGGTTAACGAACTCTAGAATTCGAAAGGCAGGGTCATTATGGGAACCAGAAAAGATCAGCTACATTTAGGTGCATTTATTTATTATTCAGGACATCATCATTATGGCTGGCGTCATCCGGAATCGGGAGCGGATAAGATCTTCAATTATAAATTTTATCGCGAATTGGCAAAAACCGCCGAGCGTGGGAAGTTCGATATGATGTTTTTGGCGGATTTGTTGTATGTGATGGGTGCGGATCAAGCAGCTTCGGGTATGCTGGACCCATTGACGCTGTTGTCAGCCCTTTCGACAGAAACAGAAAAACTCGGATTAACGGCTACCGTATCGACCACGTATAACGAACCTTATAATGTGGCTCGCAAATTTGCTTCTTTAGATCATATTAGTGAAGGCCGAGCGGGTTGGAATATTGTCACCTCCCAGCTTGATGTGGAAGCTTATAACTATGGGAAGCCGGAGCATCCAGAGCACGGACTTCGGTATAAAATGGCACGTGAATTTGTTGAGGTGGCAACGCTTCTCTGGGACAGCTGGGAGGATGACTCTTTAATCGTCAACCGCGAAGAGGGACAATTTGCTGACGCGAAGAAGATCAAAGAAGTGGAATACAAAGGGGAGTGGTATTCTACAAAAGGAACCCTCAATGTTCCTCGCTCACCTCAAGGGTATCCTGTACTTATTCAAGCCGGATCTTCTGGTCCAGGACAAGATTTTGCAGCTAGTTTTGGAGAGGTGATCTTTACGGCACAGCAGTCGCTTGAAGCGGCTAAGGCCTTCTATGAAAGCGTCAATTCCAAATTAGCAGATTATGGCCGTGAACGTGGTAGCTTAAAAATTATGCCGGGCTTATCTCCGATCATTGGAGCGACCGAAGAGGAAGCCCAAAGTAAATATAAAGAACTGCAGGAGTTGATTCCTCCTGCCGCTGTTGTTGGTATGTTGTCTGGCATGTTGAGGTTTGACCTGTCCGAATACCCAGTAGATGGACAGCTGCCTGAGATTCCTGATCCAGTAGAAGCATCAAATGGAATGAAAAGCCGGGTTCAGCTGATTATGGATATGGCTCGTAAGGACAAATTATCGATATTAGAATTAGGCCGCCGTTTGCTTGGTGCACGAGGACATATGCAGTTTGTTGGAACCTATGAACAATTGGCAGATTTAATGCAATTGTGGTTCGAAGAGTACGGCTGCGATGGATTTAATATTATGCCACCAGTACTGCCGGGCAACTTGGATGAATTCGTGGATCATGTTGTGCCCATCTTGCAAGCACGCGGCTTGTTCCGCACTGAGTATACGGGGAGTACCCTTCGTGAACATCTAGGATTGGAGCGTCCGGATATCCATCATTTCCAGAATCGTAGAGTGGCTGAAGTAGGGGCTGGTAAATAAGGTGATCATCGGAGTGGATCTATTCAGATTGTACCGAGTTGGCTATTGAGGTATCACTATAGTGAGCAAAATGCAAAGAAGCGATTCTTCGATAAATGAGGAATCGCTTCTTTTTTATGGCATTGTGAGAGCGTTCTTGTCTAATAAACAGCAAAGTCTTGGAGAGTTTGTATTCTTAGATCAAAAGGATGATAATTGGTAAATACGCAGGAATAATTACTTTACATAACTTTATACCAAAAAGCGAGGCGTAAGGAAATGAATGCAGCAGAGTTTCAACAGTATGTTAAGGAGTTCAGTGAAATCAAAGGGTTTGATACCAGCACCATTGAGCAGAGAATGCTGTACTTAATGACTGAGGTTGGGGAGTTGTCCAAAGAGGTTTTGTCGGTATCTTTTCATCCAGATGCGGAGCGGAAAGAAAACTTGGGATATGAGATGTACGATGTGGTGTGGAATATTTTTGATCTGGCCAATAAACTTGGTATTGATCTGGAGCAGGCGTTTAAACGTAAGCTGGAGATTAATGAACAGAGGACTTGGGAGTAGGGTGTATCTATTGAATACTTTAAAAAAATCCAAGGACCTCCCTCGAGGGAAGCCTTGGATTTTTTTCACCCTATACTTTATTTAAATGAAGCATAACCTTCATCAGCCATTACAACACTACCGTTAATTGCACTAGCTTCTGGTAAGGAGAGCAAGTATACAGTGTCTGCAACTTGTTCAGGTAATGTTAGTTTGTTACCCATTACTTTGCTCTTCATTTGGTCAACCATTCCTTGATCTTTATATCCTTGGATAATTGGCGTATCTACAGCGCCTGGAGCAACGGCAAGCACGCGGATGCCATGAACCGAAAGTTCAAGTGCTGCGGATTTAGTCATCATAATGACCGCACCTTTGGAAGCGTGATATGCGAATGTACCTGGGGAAGCTAGGAATCCAAATACAGAAGCTGTATTGATGATCACACCTTTGATGCCGAGCTCACGCATTTTTTTACCAGCAGCGATAATCCCATGGGCTACACCATGCTGATTGACATTAATGACACTGTGATAATCCTTAAGGTCTTGGTCTAGTACAGGAGTGACGCGGCCGATCCCGGCATTGTTGAACATAACGTCAATTCTTCCATAAGTATCTACAGTTTTTTGAACCAGCGCTTCGACATCTTCATATTTGGAAACATCTGTTTTGACGAAAATTGCTTCGCCACCCTCTTTAATAATTTGTGCTACCGTTTCTTCACCTAATTGTTGATTGAAATCGGCAACGACAACTTGATCACCTTTACTTGCAAATTTAATGGCGGTTTGTTTCCCGATTCCACTGGCTCCACCTGTTATTACGGCTACTCTTTTGTCTGTCATTTGAGTTTCCTCCTCAAGAAATATAGTTATACTAGAAATGAAAGTTGATATAGTAAAATTGGTTACTTACTAACTTATTTACATTGTAACACTTGTCTAAATTAATTAAAATTTAAGTAAATTTAATAGTTATTAAGTAAAGATTAACTTAAGGGGTGATTCAAATGAATTTGGAGCAATGCGAGAATATTGTAGAAGTCGCAAAGATTGGTTCTTTAACCAAAGCAGCTCAGAATCGTCATATCACTCTATCCGCAATGAGTCAGTCCATTACCATGCTGGAGGCTGAGCTGGGAGTTACTTTGTTCATCCGTTCGCGCGGGCAAAAGGCGGTTCCCACAGCAGAAGGAAATGCCATTATTAGCAAAGCAAATGAAGTCCTGATGAAAGTAAATGAATTAAAAGAAGAAGCACAGATTTACAGCGATACGTTAAGTGGTCATTTGAAAATTGCTACGATACCTGGACCCATGCATCTGATGGTGAAGGTAATCTCTAGTTTTAAGGCAGATTTTCCAAATGTGAAAATAGAGATTTTTGAAAAAGGACCCAAAGAAATTCTGGATAATGTACTTCAGGATGAAATGGACATTGGACTTATGGTCTCACCGGAGGGAATGCCTGACACATATAAGGGGGTTAAGTTTGAACGGTTAATGGAAGGAAAAATTGTAGTTGGTGTACATCCACACTCACCGCTAGCCCTGAATTCAATCCTTACACCGGATCAGTTAGTGGGGCAGACGTTGGTTTTATACGATGATCCTTACATTAAGGACTATGTAGAGCGATATTTATCTGGCTATGGGCCGATCAATTTGCTTTTTGTAAGTAACAACACACGGGCGATTGAGAATGCAGTTGCAGAAGGACTGGCCATCACAATTGGTCTGGATTATTCGTTTCTAAAAATATCAGAGATGACTTCTGCCTTCATGAAAACCATCGAGTTACGATCACCAGATACCCGTGCGAAATATTCAGGAGCTATTGTCTCTGCTTCAAAACAGACCTCCCAGACCGCCCGGAGATTTATCAACAGGCTAAAGCATGAATTTGATGAAATGATTAGACGAAGTTAACAGTATGCCTTGGTAAATTTTATCTAACCTTTACGCTTCCTAGTTAATATTAACCCTATGATGTTGTCCAAGCTCAGATCGATATTAGGACAGCCAAGTGGGGAGGATGTCAACACAGTGAGAAGGTATCTAAGGCAAATTAATGTTGTTGTTATCTTTGTTTTGTTGATTTCGTTGTTACAACCGGGGGCAATTGTTCGCGCTTCCATCTCTGATTTACCAGAAACAGACTACGGAACCGTTATTGATGTTCGCCAAACAGAGCTTGCACCTGGGGCGATGTATACCTGGATGGATCTCCAGAATGATCGTGGTTTACAAAAGATACATGCAGTGGAGTTCAACCCGCAACAAGGAAATTTGGAGCTGCGGGCAGGTACGAAGGATGGAAAGGTATACGGTATGAAAGGCGTTACAGAAATGGCCACGTATGCGGATTCACCTGAAAACCGAGTGATCGCAGGAATCAATGGTGATTTCTATGAAATCTCCGGTTTTGCTACGGGTGTTCCTAATGGGTTATTTATGGATGAGGGTGTAATCCTGAACAGCTCGATTTCAGCTTTTACTTTCGGTTTAAAAGAAGATGGCAGCTCGATTTATGGGGTGCCGAAGCTGACCAAAAACGTGACGATAAATGGAAAAACAACCAATCTGACTAGCATCAACCGTTATCGAAATACGAATGAGCTGGTTCTTTATACGGAAGATTATAATACAACTACAAAGTCAACCAATGAGGGTGACGAGGTTGTTCTAGATATTGTCGAGGGAGAAGTGAAAAGCGGCCAGACCTTGAAGCTGAAGGTATCTGAAATCCGCAACAATCAAGGCAATACGCCGCTTTCCCAAGGAAAAGTGGTTTTATCTGCCCAGGGTACGTCCCGTGCTGTTCTGCAAGGGTTATCGGTTGGCGATAACGTTACTGCAACCTTTGCGCTTAGCGGAGAATGGAATGATGTGAAGGTAGCCATTGGCGGCGAAGGGCCGCTGGTAAAAGACGGAGTAGTTCAACAAGGCGTAGGGCCTTTAGGAATTCATCCGCGGACAGCCATTGGGACAAAAGCGGACGGAAGTCTCGTTCTATTCGAAGTGGATGGAAGATCGCCAGGTTTTAGTGAGGGCGTAGATACCGATGAGCTTGGCAACATTCTGAAGGGTATGGGCGTAGTGAACGCCATGAATCTGGATGGTGGCGGTTCTTCTACTTTTGTGGCCAGAATGCCGGGTACATCTGGTGTCCGAATGATGAATCAGGGCTCAGATGGTTACGAGCGTAAAACCGGTAACGGTTTATTGCTTGTCAATACAGCCCCTGAGCAACCTTCGGCTTCTAAGCTGGTTGTGCAGCCGAATACGGAACGTATTTTGCAAGGCTCCAGCTTTATATTCAAAGCGGCAGGAGTGGACGAGAACGGCCATCTGGCGCCTTATTCGGGTACGCTGAATTGGCAGGTGGACGCTAACCTTGGTACTGTCGATGCGAACGGAGTCTTCACCGGAGGAATCACTGCCGGCACAGGAAATGTAATTGTAGAGGCTGGGGCAGTCAAAGGCAGTGCTGAAATTGAGGTTGTAGATAAGCTTACAGAGCTTAGGTTTCCTGATGAGATCAAAACTTATTCTTCAGGTGCTGCTGCACAATTAACTGTGAAGGCGCTACGTAATGGACAAGTGATTCAAGCTGACAACCCTAGCTTCGAATGGCGGGTTGAGGGCGAGATCGGAACCGTGGACGAGAAGGGTCTGTTTCAGGCGACGAGTGAGAACGGGAAAAACGGAAAGATTTATGCTAAATACAGGGACGTTGAGACCTCTTTTGAAGTAAATGTGGGGTTACCGCCTGTAATGCTGGAGGATTTTGAGAATGGCATTGATAAATATATAGCCTCTAGTGCAGCAGCTAACAGCGTGGCGATTCAGGAAGTGTCGGATCTGGATTTTGTCCGCAACGGGGACAAAGCCTTGAAGCTGGAATATGATTTTGTTAATAAAACAGGCACATCCGGTGCTTATTTAGCCGCAAGCTCAACCGCCAATCGGATTCAGATTCCGGGGTATCCTGAAAAGATCAGTATGTGGATCTACGGAGATGGCAAAAAGCACTGGCTGCGGGGACAGATTCGGGAGGGCAATAATGCGGCAGTGCCTGTGGATTTTACTGATCAGGTAAATGGTGTGAACTGGACGGGGTGGAAATACGTCGAAGTATCCGTTCCTAAGGGGAAAACCACCCCGTTAACGATGGATATGCCTGTCCGCTATATGGAGACAAGCAATCTTAATAAGAGTGCGGGAGCTATTTACGTTGATGATATTCGTGCCATTTATGGCCCGCTAGAGGAGGACAGAATACCTCCTATTCTTAAAGATGCATATCCTGGCGTGAACGAAATTGTCAAAACAGCTACACCGACCCTTTCCGTCAATGGTGAGGATGATGGTTATGATCCAGTAGTGCATCCGGGAACGACCTTAATCGATCCTGACAAAACACGAGTATATGTGGACGATCAATTAGTGGAGCATGGCTTTTATCCTCCAAAAGGTCAGATCACTTATAAACCAAAGGTTCCACTTACAGAAGGCCGTCATAAAGTAAAAGTTGCCATCCGCGATTTGAGCGGTAACCAGACGATAAAAGAATGGTATTTTACAGTAAATTTGGGCTCTCCGTTCTATTTATACAAAACACCAGAAGTAGTATATGCCGGCAACACCTACACTTTGGACGTAACGGCAGAGAAAGCGAGCAAGCTGAAGGAAGGAAATCTTACGTTTGCTTTTAATCCGGCTGCAGTTAAAGATTTGCAGGTAATTCGGGGGAATAAGTTATCAGAAACACAAGTGGAGTCCATCATTGATCCGGCATTGGGCACTGTGCGTCTTAACTTAACGAATATCAATTCCTCCAATCTGGGAGATACGGATCTCATCGGGCAAATTCAATATACAGTTCGAAATGATTTTGTGGGTCCCTACACTCAGGAGCAGTTGGCTGGAGATATTAGCAAAGCTTTTGTAATTGAAAATACATCCGGATCGGTAACTTCTACAGAGGGTACTGGAGTTCCTATTTCTTTTATTGGAGCAGCTGTTGAATCTGTTGTGAAGACACAGTTGATGCTCACTTGGAACCATTATGATCTTGCGAAGGGCTTTGATGCATCTTTTGCGGTAAAAGATCTGAATGGAAGTGTCGTTGAAGGAGCAAAGCTGCTGTCCGATGGAGTGGAGGTACAAGGTGTTGCTTCAGGGGCAAGTGGAACACTAACTACTGACTTTGTCACTTCAGCAGAAGGAACTTTTAAATTGCAGGCGGTAAAAGGAAATACCTATAGTCCTGTAATGACGTTCAAGGTTGCTCCATATGACGCTACTGCAGCTCCGCGTAATGTTAATGTTACGATGGGCCAAGATGCAGCAACTTCTCGCCAGTTCACTTGGCAGACAGAACCGTTGACCATGGATACTGTAGTAGAACTTGTGAAAAAAGCGGAGTTTACAAGCTTTCAAGCTGCGAATGTAATAAAAATTACCGGCAGCAGTTCAATTTACAACACCAACAATGACGGAACGATGCGAGTTCATAAAGCGGAGGCCACTGCGCTTACCCCCGGAACGGAATATGTATATCGTGTGGGTGATGGCGAGTCAAATGTAAGTGAGCAAGGAGCTTTTGTTACAAGTGGTGGTGAGGACACTTCTACAAAATTCCTGTTTATCGGAGATTCCCAAGCAGATTCTAAGGCTGGTTTTGGTCTTTGGGGAGATACGATTGAAGCGGCTTACGCGTATATGCCGGATGCGGAAATGCTGGTTCATGCTGGAGATATGGTGGATAAGGGCTTTGAACAAGAGCAGTGGAACTGGTGGTTTGATGCAGCTCAAAAGCAGCTGATGAATACCACACTTGTTCCGATTATCGGGAACCATGAAGTGATGGGAACCAATGGAGATGGGGATTATCTGGCGCAATTCAATAACCCGCAAAACGGTGCGGCGAGCGTAAAAGGTACGAATTATTCTTTTGATATTAAGGATACGCACTTTGTGGTTATGAATACAGAGCATTCAGGTAGTCCGTTTACTGAACAGGCCGAGTGGTTGGATCAGGATCTTTCCGCTACAGATAAAAAGTGGAAGGTGATTTTTTTCCATCAAGGACCGTACGGCAGCATCTATTCGAATGAGCAGGTACAAGCGAAGTGGGTTCCGGTCTTTGATAAGCACAACGTAGATTTGGTCATGAACGGTCATGATCATATCTATTTGCGAACTTTTCCGATGAAGGAGGGTAAACAGGTTGCAGAAGGCGAAGGCACTCGGTATGTTATCGGCGGTTCCTCGGGTCCTAAGTTCTATGCGCTGACACCACGTTTTTGGCAGGAAAAAATATATGACGAAGATGAGCAAATCTATACGGCTGTTGAGATTGAGAAGAACGAGATTACGGTTACCGCAAGAACAGTAGACGGGGTTGAGATTGACCGTTTAGTAATCGGCAAATTGGTTCCGGAATCCATTACGCTGGATCAAACTGCTGTAGAGCTTGAGCCTGGGGCTAGCCTGCAATTGCAAGCTAAGGTGGGGCCGGATGAGGCTAATCATCTGACAAAGCTTTGGACCATCGTTCCTGATACGGCAGACTCAGTTGTTACTGTAAATGAATATGGCTTGGTTACAGCATTGAAGCCAGGGACAGCTAAGATAAGAGTCACAGTGGCAGGTTACCCGAATATTTTTGCCGAAAGTACGATAACTGTAGATGCGCTGCAAGCAATTAAGCTTCAGGGAAAGAGACAGCTTAAACCGGAAGAAGTCGACCAATCTGTAACAGAAGCTGTCTACGCATCTGGGAAACGTACCGCAATATTAGATGGACTTCATTATTCCAGCTTGAATGAACATATTGCTACGATCAATGATCAGGGTTTAGTTCAGGCTCATCAGGAAGGCTCCACTGTGATTTCAGTAACCTATAGGGAGTTCGCCTCGGAGTATAACCTTGTAGTAACAAATGATGAAGCACCTATTCTTACAGAAATAACGATGGATGGGCCGGATTCGCTGGAACAAGGAAGTATTGGCTCCGTTGTTGTTCAGGCGGTATACAGTGACGGCAGCAAGAAAGAATTGTTCGAGGGAGTAATCTTTGATACATCTGATCATTCCATTGCAATGATTAGTGAGGCTGGAGAACTTCATGCTCTGAGTGCTGGTACAACAAAAGTCAGCGCTGTTTATAACGGTTTGAGCACTGAATATATTCTGATAGTGACTGAGGGCTCGCCGGGTACGACACCAAGCCCAGAGCCGACACCAACGCCGACACCGACACCAACACCACGTCCAGAGCCAACATCAACGCCGGGTGCTTGGGTGCCGGGACCTGCGGTGACACCAACGCCAACCGCTACACCAACTCCGTCGGCATCAGCACAAACGGGCGTAGTCACCATAACGGCTTCTCAACTGTCAGAGAGCAAGAATGCTCAAGGTGAAGTTGTGGTTTCTGTTAATGGGGCGGTTACGGAATTACTTTTGCCAGGCAATGCAGCAGAGCTGCTTGGACACGCACCGCTTAGAGTGGTTATGCAGGATTTATCCGTTACGATTCCTGCTACAGTACTGGCAGAACTAAGTAAGCTAATCTCAGCTGAGGCTCTTGCCAAGAGTACGATTTCGCTACGGCTGAAACCTGTAGCTGATAATACAGCAGTGGGCCTGTTGACTCGTGCAAGTACACTTGCGGGTGCACAATTGCGGGCGAAAAGTGATCTGCGGGAATGGTCGCTTAGCATATTCACACAAAATGATCAGTCCTTCTCGTTAAGACAGTTTGCAGAGCCGATTATGATTTCTTATAAGGTCGGTGCAGATGTAGATCGAAGCTTATTAGGAATTTATTTTATCGAAGACGTGGGTAAATTAGAATATATGAGCAGTACATGGACGAATGGTTATCTATCTGCTGCCGTCAGTCATTTTAGTAAATACATTGTTTTAGAAGTTGATAAAACATTCAAAGATTTGAAGTCCGATCACTGGGCTTACCTTGCTGTGAAGCAGCTTGCGGCAAAACAACTTGTACAAGGTGTTGCTGCGGACCAATTTGATCCGAACCGTGCGGTTACACGGGCGGAGTTCACAGCGATGTTAGTTCGTGCGCTTGGCTTGAAAGGTCGAGCGGAACCTGCTTTCGCTGATGTACCTGCAGATAAATGGTATGCAGAAGCAGTAGGGTTAGCCAAACAAGCTGGAGTGATTAACGGCCAGACTGCTTCACAGTTTGAACCGGAGGCGAAGATCTCCCGCCAGGAGATGGCTGCAATGCTGGCTCGTGCATATGCTTACGCGAAGAGTAATGTATCTGTAGCTAGCCGTAACATTTCGGCATTCAACGATATTGGTTATGCTCCACAGTGGGCTCAAGAGGCAATCAGCGAAGTGTACAGACTTGGTTTGATGCAAGGACGGGCTGAGGGACAATTTGCACCGAACCAAAACGGAACACGTGCTGAAAGTGCACAGACGATCCTCAACCTGCTGAGTGTTATGGAGTAATGATTGTGGCCAGTCTCAGGTTGATGGGGACTGGCTGTTTTTTTTGATAATTCGATTAGTTGGATATGTGCAGGGTACGCACGCATGTACACAGAGGGGGAAAGCGAATTAAAAGTAAAAACAGGTAGTGAGACACAAAGGATTGGAGAAGGGAAAATGGAGAACGGAAAGTTAAGGCACGCTTGCTGAGGCAGGCTAAGACACGCTCGCTGAGGAACGCTAAAGCTAAAGTACGCCAACAGCGATTCACACTTGGTAAGTTCTGCTCGGACGAGCTACTTTTATCAAGAAAGTTTGTTTTAACAGATAGCCTCGATGGTTTGGGATCGTAACGGACTGTATTGCCGCTATTTTAACTTTTTGGTCCATTTTTCCAAATTTTCGGACTCCATAGCTCTTATTGTCATACTTTTGCCCGGAATCGTAATATATTTTAATGAATAGCTGCATCTGAGTCCGATAGATGAGCAGAATGGCTGAAATCAGCTTAATAAGGTCTCCTCGGTCCGATGAGGTAGAATTGAGTGAGCTAGGTAAGCAAGGTGAGCTAGTTGAGTTAGGTGAGTCAGGTGAGCTAGTTGAGCCAAGTGTGCCAAGTGAGCCAGGTGAGTAAAGTGAGCAGAAAGCGGAAGGTAAGACCAAGAAGATGGATGGGGCTTAAGCAGAAAGTAAAACTGAGGCGAGTAACGAGCATATTCCAAATCCTTACAGACGAGCGCTGAGTCTTTTTCCGGTATTTTGTAAAGATAGGGTTATATTGGGCGTGGAATACTGGGAATTACTCTTCAGAGGCAAGTAAAAACAAGGAATAATTGTTATTAGCCAACACAAATTGTTATGTTGTGTTATGATAGTAGGGAGGTGACTCCCATGAATGATTTTGAGAACTATCCCGATGAGCTGGGTAATTTCATTCGGCACATCAGAAAGACGAGAGGGTTAACCTTAAGAGGACTGGAAGAAAAGAGCGGTATAAGTTACTCACAGCTTAGCAAAATCGAACGTGGAGAGAGCATTCCGCTTAAAGACAATCTGGACAAGATCATTGAAGCGCTTGGAACGGATCTGAAGAATCGGATGTACCATTTGGCAGATTATATGCCAGATATTGAATATATCAAGACCTTGAAGCAAGGATATGAGCTGCCACAGCTCAAACAGTCTCAAGATTACATCTACGAGACAGCCTTTAACAAGCTTAAGGAATTCAGAGCGAAGGAAGGGAAAGAAACATCGTACGTTTCCTTTGATTCGAATGAAGTTATAGTTTACGAAACGGAATATGGGGCAGGAATGGTAATAGAGAAGATTGAGAAATACAATCTGACCGATGTCCTGAACGATAAGTTTGAGGGTAACCTCGACTCCTTAAGAAAGAGCCCCCGTAAAGGGCGTCAAGCCTTTCTATTTGGCGAGTGGCTACGGGAGTGCGTTTATGAACTGAAGGAAGAGGAACAGGATCAGGTCATACAAGCACTTAAAGAATTTACTCAGTTTAAAGTACAACAAATAAAGGGTGCTTATAAATAATGTATGCCTTGTGCTAATGATCTCAAAAATGAATGAATGTTGCCCTTTCTTGCAGCCATCTATTCATCTTGATCCATAAACTAACAACTAAAAATGGTTTGACAGAAAAGGGGATATTAATAATGAAAATTAACATGAAGTTTACCAGCAAGGGCAAAGTCGCTATAGAGAATTTTAATAACGAGGAATTGCTGGAGATCTTCGCACGTTACATCAAGACATTATCCAAAAAGTATGACATCGAAGTTGATGTTCCTCTTGAAGCGAATCAAAACATTGTTGGTGATGGTGCGGTAATCGCAACTGCAAAAAATGTGAAATGTGATGTTGAAACTTTCTTTAAAGAATTGGGCAGAGATATTAAAGTTCCCTTGAAGAAAAGACTAGGCGGCAAATTGGAAAATGTTTTCAAAACAGAAATTACAGAATAGAGCATTATTTTTATCTCAGATTAACCATCATATGTGCATATAAAAAAGGTAGGGCCGCGGAGGCTCTACCTTTTTTATGTTAATGTAGTTGACTTAAGGCGACCTAAGGAGCTTATTGTTGGTTGAAGCTGAAGAAAAATGTGTACCATGCGTCAGTGTGAATTTAATGGGGAAGGGGATGTTATATATTTTCAGAATCTATGAGATTTCTACTTCTCATGATCTCTTTAATAATTTCAATGAAATCCGGTAACGCATGGGCATCAATCGCTAGCTCATAGATTCTTAGTAAATCCTCGTCAGATATAGATTCCAGAGATGAGGGCCGTGGAGAGGGATGAAAATAGTAATTCATTATGATCCTCCATCATTAATTGTTTTTATTATAGGTTTATCTATATGGTATCATTTGGAATAGGATCCGTCTCCTGTCATTCATCCTACGAATTTATCTTTACATTTGAGGATTATTATGGCATAATGTGCGATTTTGAGGAAATTGCTAAAAAGTTTCAGTTTTTAATAAAATAATCCCGGCATGCGTGAACATGCCGGGATTATTAAAAAACTGAATTTTATTCTGACGGTTTTTTCTTTTGTGAAGCAAGATACTTCTTAAGGCGAGGTTCATTGGATTCCGAAACAGTAGTGAACTGCGTACCTTGATTAAAGCATACAATCTTCCGCCCGGGATCATAGCCTTCTATGTTGTTGATATTGACGACATTGCTGCGGTCAAGGCGTTCGAATCCCTTACCCTCATACGCTACGGAAAGATCGGAAAGCGTGGTGGGGAGAATAAATTCGCCTTCTTTCGTATGGACGAATATTGTATTCTTATAATTCGAGAAATACAATATATCTTCCTCTAGAATATCACTAGAGGAACCGTCTTTCTGTAAGACACGCATCGTTTCCCCATCCTTGTTTAATTACTTGCGCAGTTCTTTTGGAATCTCAGGGCTGTGAGCAAATGGTTTCAGAATTGTTGCAAAAACAGTAGCAGAAGTACCTAAAATGTTAGAAGCATAACGAGCTAAGTTTTTTTTCATCTGATTGTCCTCCTTTGTAATGGGATTATGACTGTAAAGGATTGAACTAAAAATGCCAATCCAATGACAGGCGAATGGAGCCGAAAATTTAAAAAAACCAGAATTATGGAAAGTAGCTTTAAACCCAAATACCATTCTTTGGGGATTTGGGCATTAGCATCAGGATTCGGAGCACATAAGATCATTACAAGTAAAGAAAAAAGATTAATCCAAATCAAATGGTTATGTATTAGATAAGTTATATGAGGGATCAGTGAACAGATAAAGATAGATACAATATTGCAGGCTCTTGCGGATTTTAAATGCACACCACCAGATGACATTCTTAGGAGCATGAAGCTGAATAAGGCTAAGAATGTTTCCTTTAGCTGTCCAGTGAGCCCGCCAATGCATAAAGAAGTCATAATAATGAATAAAGTATTCAGAATAATGCTAAGGGCATAATGCATGATTTCAATTGAATGCGATTGCTCTGGATTACTTTTCTTAATGACCTCAACAATTTTAAGTGCTAAATGACTCATAGTTATTTCTGTCCTTTTTGTATGAGAAATATAGATATCCCCATAGTATTACCCCATAGAAAATTGGGATCAAGAAAAAGAAATTAGATTCAATAAAGTAGGTGAATAAAGTAACGACAATTACTGTAGGAAGATTAAGAGCGAATAATATTTTTTCACTAGTTGTTGGTTTGACTTTTACATCGGGTTTATCAGGTACAAAGTCAAATCCAATACGTTTATAGCCCACATACATACCAATGAGAATCGCGGCTAATGCTGATAAAATCTGCATTGTCATTATGTTTTTTGTAATCGGGTCCGAAGTATTTAGAGGCATGGACATTACAGAGTTTAATAGATACACAATACTGGCTTGAATCACCGAGTAAGCTTGATAGGCCATCCCGGTTAATATTGAAGCGTAGAAGGGATGAATCCGGAATAACATCCACATAAAACAAAACATTAGTGCAAATTGTGAGAAAATATCTAATGGAAAAATCCCATAGTTGATCCTAATTGTATAAGAACAAAAGCCCATAATAAAACTAGCAAACACCATCTCTTTATGATATAGATCAATTTTGAAGATTTTGAAAGCCAGAAAAAACATTGCATAAGTCTCTAGTATTGAAAATATCATAAAAAGAATAAAATCTAGCATGCCGACACTCCCGATGACTTCTAGTTTAACTAACCCTATTATTGCAAGTATCGTATAAAATGAGCTAAAATACAACAACTACAGTATAATTTTCCTCCTATTTTTTCAAAAAAATTCAAAATGAGAGGGGTTTAGACATGGATCGACGTCCAGAAAGCAGTGAGTATCTCAAAGAATTATCAAAATATGTCGATTTAGTGCCAGCTGAAGGAGACATCATTACTATTTTTAGAGAGCAGACGGATGAGATTTGCACTTTTATTTCGAATCTTACGGAAGAACAAGGGGACTATCGTTACGCTCCGGAGAAATGGAGTATCAAGGAAATGGTCGGACATCTGGCTGATACCGGAAGAATCATGTCCTACCGTTTATTGTGCATCGCCAGAGGGGATACGACTCCACTGCCGGGTTTTGAAGAGAAAGACTATGTACTTACCGCCAATTTCGAAGCGCACACTTTAAAAGCATTGCTGGCCCACTACAAGCTTGTTCGAGAATCGACATTACTCTTAATGGAAACTCTGCCGGAGGAAGCATGGATCCGGAAGGGAATAGTTAACGAGGCTACTCTTTCTGCGAGAGCTCAGGCCTGCATTATGATTGGACATGACCATCATCATTTGAATATTCTTAAAGAAAGATATTTAGGGTAATATCTTCTTAATCAAAAAAGCATTCCAATAGCCTTTATGGCTTTGGGATGCTTTTTATACACGGCTATAGCGGTGGATTCTTGTGACATTTGCGGCATACCGGATAGTAAGCTTCATTGCCACCAATCTGGATTTGCTTGCCGCTATATACGGGCTTGCCGTTTTCTACTCGTAGAGCCATAGTAGCTTTGCGCTCGCAGAACCAGCAGATCGTCTTCATTTCCTCAATTTTATCAGCGTAGATCAGCATATATTTGCTGCCTTCAAATAACTGATTCTGAAAATCATTTTTAAGTCCGAAGGCCATTACCGGAATGCCCAGCTCATCAACGATACGCACTAGCTGGAGAATACATTCCTTGCTTAGAAATTGACATTCATCAATAAGTACACAGTGTGGTTTAGGTTGGTTACTGCTGACGATATTATAAATATCTGTGTTCTCATCGATGGGGATTGCTTGTTTCCGAAGCCCAATACGAGAAGAAATAAAACCAACCTCGTCCCGGTCGTCTATGGATGGAGTGAAAATGAGCACCGATTTCCCCTGCTCTTCATAATTATGTGCAACCTTGAGTATCTCAATAGATTTACCACTGTTCATTGCTCCGTATTTGAAAAACAATTGTGCCACTTCCATCTATCCTTTCGTAAAAAACATTGATTATATCTTAAAAATGCGACCATATTAGAGTATCATATTCGGATCAGATGTATCCAGTGAAAACATTGCGATTGATTGGATGTGGTATGATAAGAGGTAATAAGAGATGGGAAAGGAAGTAATAAGTGTGACTGAAAGATTAGACGAATATAAGGAACGGTTAGCTCTTTTGCAGCAGAATGGAGATTTATCCAGTGACACTGAAAGCTTGCTGGAAGAAATGATGGCGGATTTGGTGGAATTGAATCGGAGTAATAAAGCACTGCGTCGAGCAATACTGAAAACTGGACAGGCTTCCACGATGTCAACTCGGTTAAGGGATGCACTGTACGAATAGAAAAAGAGGGTATGCGAATGGCTTTGATTTTCTCTTTTCTCAAAAAATATAAGGTAGCTGCAATAGCTGCCCTTGTAATGATGCTCATTGAATTGACGGTAGAATTATCACAGCCTTTGATCATTTCCAAAATCATTGACTTGGGGATCCGAGAAAAAGATACCTCTGTAGTATGGCTGTGGGGCAGTGTATTGATCGGCAGCGCGGTAGTTGCGTTTACAGCCGGGGTACTCAGTTCTTTTTTTGCTGCCCATGCAAGTCAGAGCTTTGCGTTCGATCTTAGGGACAAATTGTACGAAAAGGTACAGTCTTTTACGTATGAAGTATTTAATCGTTTTGCTACTTCGTCACTGATTACCCGTCTGACTGGCGATGTATCACAGCTGCAGGATACTATTTTTATGAGCTTGCGCTTTATGACACGGGTGCCACTTGTTGTGGTAGGCAGTGTGATTATGGCGTTAGTTGTTCATGTGAAGCTGGGATTACTGCTGACGGTGGCGTTACCTTTGTTGATTTTTTTCCTCTATTGGATTATGAGAAAAGCTTCCTTGTTATTTCGTACGGTCCAGCAGCGTTTAGACGGAGTTAATGGCGTGATTCAGGAGAACCTTACGGGTATTCGCTTGATCCGCGTATTTGTGCGTATGGGGTATGAGATTGAACGTTTCACGGTATTTAGCGGGAATTTGATGAGATCAACAGTGTCTGCCTTGCGTTTGACTGAGACGACGATGCCTTTTGTTATGCTTATTGTGAATGCGGCGATTTTGGCGATTTTATGGTTTGGACGGATAGCCATTTCCAGCGGGGATGCTACTTTGGGTCAGACTGTTGCTGTTATTAATTACTCCTTGCGAACAATTGGAGCGTTATCAGCTATCTCTGGTCTTGTTGTAACGTTTTCCCGCGCTCGTGCCTCCTCTCAGCGTGTTTCAGAAGTTATGGAAGCGGGAGCTGGAGTTCGTGAAGGCGGGACTTTGCAAGGTGAGCCGATTCAGGGCCACGTTAAATTTGAAGGCGTTTGCTTTAAGTATCCTAATAGTGATATCTCTGTCCTGGAGGACATTCATTTTGAAGTAGCTGCTGGTGAGCGAGTAGCGATTATGGGGGCGACCGGATCAGGAAAATCCTCACTCGTGAGTTTGATTCCGCGCTTGTATGAAGAGACAGACGGCACCATTTGGATTGACGGTGAAAAAAGTGCTGATATCGATATTTCCAGACTGCGGAAATCGATAGGTTATGTGCCTCAGGAATTGCAGCTTTTCAGCGGATCAATTCGCGATAATATTGCATGGGGCAATGAACACGCCACACTGGAACAAATCCAACAAGCAGCGGGAGCTGCACAAATTCACGAGACGGTAAAAGGGTTGCCAGATGGTTATGACACGATGCTTGGTCAACGAGGGGTTAATCTCTCCGGCGGACAAAAGCAGCGGTTAACGATTGCCCGTGCACTTGTTAGAAAACCGGCTATGTTGATCCTTGATGACAGCACCAGTGCCCTTGATGCGGTTACGGAAGGGCTTTTGCTGGAGGCGCTAAAGGATATCTCCTGTACAACCTTTTTGATTACTCAGAAAATCAGTTCAACGGCATCAGCCGATTTGATCCTGTTGCTGGATGAGGGACGATTAATTGGCAAAGGCTCGCATAAGGAGCTTATGGCAAGCTCCGAGCTGTACCGCAAGATTTATGAATCACAGGTAGAGGAGGCGAAGCAGCATGTTCAAAGCATTAATTGAACCTTTTCGTCATCCTAAACCGAATTTTGAACTTGGCGTGGGACGAAGTCTAGGGACAGCATCTGGCGGCAAACCCAAAGCAAAGGCGAAGGATTGGTCAGGGACGCTGATCCGGATCTGGAGTTATCTAGCTGAGCGTAAAGCCAAGCTTATTCTTGTACTGATCATGGTTGTCTTCAGCTCAGCGCTAGCGCTGCTGGGGCCATACATGATTGGCAGAGCGGTGGATAATTATCTGGAAGGTACCGGCGGGCGATCATGGGTTGTTTTTCTGACAAGCCTTGCTTGTGTGTACATTTTTTATTCTCTGACTTCTTGGCTGCAAAACATATGGATGATCGAAATTGCTCAAGAAACTGTATTACGGATGCGTACGGAGCTATTCTCCCATTTACACCGTCTGCCTATTTCCTTTTTTAATCGGAGACAGCAGGGGGAAATTATGAGCCGTCTTACCAATGATATCGAGAACGTCAGCTCTACGTTGAATAGCTCGGCTATTCAGATATTTTCAAGTGTCTTAACCTTGCTAGGAACCGTAGGGGTTATGCTGTGGCTTAGTCCCTTGTTGACGCTGCTCACATTCCTCGTAGTGCCTTTGATGTTGTTAGGCATGCGCTGGATTACACGCCGTACAGGCCCACTATTTAAAGAACGTCAGCGCAATGTAGGGGAGCTTAACGGTTATATTGAGGAGACCTTATCCGGACAACGGATTATCAAGGCTTTTTCACAAGAGGAACGCGTCATCTCTGGTTTTCATGAACGCAACAAGCGAATTATGCTGTCAGGCTACTGGGCGCAGTCCATTTCTGGTTTCATCCCCAAGCTTATGAATGGTCTTAATAATCTCAGCTTCGCCATAGTTGCAGGAATTGGTGGTCTGCTTGCGATCCGTGGGTCGATTACAGTGGGTGTGATCATCGTATTCGTGGAATATACCCGCCAGTTTACTCGTCCGCTTAATGATTTAGCGAATCAGTGGAATACCTTGCTCTCAGCGGTGGCAGGGGCCGAGCGGGTGTTTGAAGTGCTGGACGAAGAGACCGAGGCTAAAGATGAAGGTGCAGCCAAATCACTTGAAACTGTACAGGGTGCGGTGAAGTTTGAAAATGTAGCCTTTTCTTATGATGGAGGTTCTAACACGCTGCAGGATATCAGCTTTGTAGCGAAGCCTGGCGAGATGATCGCTTTAGTTGGACCTACCGGTGCTGGCAAAACAACGCTAATTGGGCTGTTATCCCGTTTCTATGATCCTAATCAGGGGAAAATCACGCTGGATGGCTTAGATATCACTTCGATTCGGCGGGAAAGCTTGAGAAGTCATATGGCCTTTGTATTGCAGGATTCCTTTTTGTTCAAAGGGAGTATCCGCGATAACATCCGATACGGGAGGCTGGATGCGTCCGATGAAGAGGTTGAAGAGGCGGCTAAGCTGGCCAATGCCCATTCTTTTATTATGCGAATGCCCGAAGGTTATGAACGGATGCTCTCGGCGGATGGCAGCGGTATAAGCCAAGGGCAGAAGCAGCTGCTCTCCATTGCGAGAGCGATTCTTGCTAACCCCTCTATGCTTGTGCTTGATGAAGCAACCAGCAGTATTGATACAGTGACCGAGATCAAGATTCAGGAAGGGCTGCAGGCGCTGATGAAAGGGCGAACGAGCTTCGTCATTGCTCATAGACTTGGCACGATACGTGCAGCTGATCGAATTCTTGTGCTTCAGGGCGGCAGATTATTGCAGCAAGGCTCTCATGAAGAGCTGCTGAAGCAAGGCGGACTGTACAGTGAGTTGGTACAGGGGCGGCGGAAAGAGGCGCTTGATAAGGCGGGTATTTAAGAAAAAGGCGAGAATTTTCAGGGAGCGCAGATTGCGTCCATGAAGTTCTCGCCTTTATGTTATTTATGATAGATAACGAGCACCAGATCGGGTGAGCTGGGAGGGTTTGAATGTGGGGAAATCTATTGTACAAATTACAATCAGCAGGGTAATAAGGCTTGATTGTGTGCGGTTCGTGATTCATATGATCAGGTGAATAAATGATGAGATGAAAAAGCTGATCCTAAGTTTAGCATAGCCTCTTAAGAGATCGTTTCCTGCGTTCCGGCTTGTTTCACCTTTTGCTTCTCCTTGAACCTTGGACCTACGTAATTCTTCTTACGGTCCCTAGCCAGAATCCAGCCACCAAGGAAAGTCATGCCAGCTGCGAAGAGCAGCAATCCACCACCGAAATGCAGCCAAGCAAAGTGGGGCACAACAGAATCATCACCATGCATGGATATGTAATCAAAAATATCATCCTTCATCATGAGGAAGCCCTTCATTGCTATTAAGCCCGGAAACACAAGAATAAGGATGGCAATGAAGCGTGAAATTAACAGTTTCATAAGTGTCTCCTACCCCTCTTAGCCCTTTAGATTCACCCATATGATAACGCTTTAGCAAGAAAAAGTCCATTTGCATATGACGTTTATAAGTTTTGTAATAGAGCAAAAAGAGAGTACAATATACTAAGTAAAATGAACTTACGTGTAATGACTGGAGGATACATATCATGACAATTTCATGTGACGTGGCCATACTTGGCGGAGGTACTGGAGGGTATGTGGCGGCTATTCGCGCTGCACAGCTTGGAAAGTCCGTTGTCGTCATCGAAATGGACAAACTGGGAGGAACCTGTCTGCATCGGGGCTGCATTCCTAGTAAATCGCTGCTCCGTAGTGCAGAGGTATATGCTGAAATCAATGAGAGCGAGAGCTATGGCATTGAGACAAGCGGTGTACAGCTGGTATTCCCAAAGGTACAGAAACGCAAAGAAGCTGTAGTTGAGCAACTTCATCAAGGCGTACAATATTTGATGCGCAAAAATAAAATACAAGTTGTCAAAGGTAAAGGGCGCGTAACGGGTCCTTCTATTTTTTCTCCGCGCAGCGGTGCTGTAGCTGTGGAACTGGAAGATGGGGAGATGGAAACAGTAGTTTCCAGCCATCTTATTATCGCTACGGGCTCACGCCCCCGAGTATTGCCTGGTCTCGAACCAGACGGGAAAGTGATTCTTAGCAGTGATGAAGCTCTCACACTCGAAGAGCTCCCATCCTCTATCATTATTGTGGGCGGCGGTGTAATTGGGGTCGAATGGGCTTCAATGCTGGCTGATTTTGGAGTGCAGGTAACTGTGGTTGAAGCTGCAGGTCAGTTATTGCCTCAAGAGGATGAAGAGATAGCTAAGGAACTGCAACGGTTGTTGAAAAAGCGTGGGGTTAAGGTACTGACTGAAACTACAGTGGATGCTGCAACCTGCCAGGTAACGGAGGATGGAATTTCGATCGAAGCCCGTAAGGGAGAGCAAAGTCAAAGCCTAATGGCAGAAAAATTGCTTGTATCCGTAGGCAGAGTGGCCAACATCGAGAATATTGGTCTGGAAAACACAGACATTCGCTTTGACAAAGGGATTATTGCTGTAAACGCTAGTATGCAAACGGCAGAGCCGCATATTTATGCCATTGGCGACTGCATCGGTGGGCTTCAATTGGCTCATGCAGCCAGTCATGAAGGGATAATGGCGGTTAACCATCTATCTGGTGAGAAGCTACATCCTTATCATACACATTTAGTACCACGTTGTGTCTATACTCGGCCTGAGGTAGCAAGTGTGGGCTACACCGAGAAGGAAGCTAAAGAGCTTGGACATGATGTAGTGATTGGCAAGTTCCCATTCTCGGCCATTGGTAAGGCAATTGTATATGGCCAGAAGGATGGATTTGTCAAAGTTGTAGCGGATCGTAGCAGTGGAGATATTCTTGGTGTGCAGATGATTGGTCCTCATGTGACGGATCTAATTGGAGAAGCGGCCTTGGCACAGCTACTGGATGCAACACCTTGGGAGATTGGTGAAGCTATACATGCTCACCCTACCCTTTCGGAGATTATCGGAGAAGCAATGTTAGCTGTGGATGGAAGATCTATTGGATTTTAGTTTTTCTTAGCTTTTCTTTTTGGGTAGAAAGGGATTATAATATACTCAAGTCAAGTCTTAGTACCAGGTTTTAAGATCAGGGCACAATTGGTCTTAATTCCTGTAAGACTTCAGGCTTTATGAATAAGGAGGTATCTCTTTATGGAACCCCAAGGTACTGTAGAAACGATTAACAGACATAAGCAGCTTGGACTTAGTGACGGCCAGGTCATCGATATGTACAGATATATGTCGCTCGCTCGTAAATACGATGAGCGCAGTCTGCTGCTTCAGCGCGCTGGCAAGATCAACTTTCATGTCTCCGGTATAGGCCAGGAGGCGGGTCAGGTGGCGGCGGCGTTCGCGCTGGACCGGCAAAATGATTATTTTTTACCTTATTACCGCGATTATGCTTTCGTGCTCTCAGTGGGTATGACTACACGCGAACTTATGTTGTCCGTATTCGCTAAGGCAGAAGATCCAAACAGTGGTGGGCGGCAAATGCCGGGTCACTTTGGCAGCAAACGTCTGCGTATTGTGACAGGGTCAAGCCCTGTAACCACTCAGGTCCCTCATGCGGTTGGCTTTGCTCTGGCGGCCAAAATGCAGAAGAAGAAATTCGTCTCCTTTGTAACCTTCGGTGAAGGTTCCAGCAATCAGGGGGATTTTCATGAAGCTTGTAACTTTGCCGGAGTGAATAAGCTGCCGGTTATTATCATGTGCCAGAACAATCAGTACGCAATCTCTGTTCCTGTTCATAAACAGTTAGGCGGCAAGGTTAGCGACCGTGCACTGGGTTATGGATTTCCTGGTGTGCGTGTAGACGGAAACGATCCGCTTGAGGTTTATCGTGTCGTTAAGGAAGCGCGGGAAAGAGCCCTCGCGGGTGAAGGTCCTACGCTGATTGAAGCGATGATGTACCGTTTGTCTCCACACTCCACCTCAGATAATGATCTGGCTTACCGGACCAAAGAAGAGGTTGATGAGAACTGGAAGAAGGACGGCGTAGCAGGATTCCGTAATTACTTGATCGGTCTGGGATTGTGGAGTGACGAGCAAGAACAAGATCTTGCTGCTGAATGCAATCTTGAGCTTAAAGCGGCTATCGAGTATGCCGATAATGCTCCGTTCCCGAAACCGGAAGACACACTGCTGCATGTATACAGTGATTCCGACCTCAAAGGAGGGGCATAAACCATGGCTATAATGGAATATATCGATGCCATCAGGCTCGCGATGAAGGAAGAAATGGAGCGCGATGATTCCGTGTTCGTGCTTGGTGAGGACGTTGGTCTCAAAGGCGGCGTATTTACCACAACTAAAGGTCTACAGGAACAGTTTGGCGAAGAGCGGGTTATGGATACACCCCTCGCTGAATCAGCGATTGCTGGTGTAGCCATCGGAGCAGCTATGTACGGAATGAAACCAATAGCTGAAATGCAATACTCCGACTTTATGCTTCCGGCGACGAATCAAATTATCAGTGAAGCGGCTAAAATCCGCTATCGTTCAAATAACGATTGGAGTTGCCCGGTTGTCATTCGTGCTCCTATTGGCGGCGGGGTGTTCGGCGGTTTGTATCATTCACAGTGTCCAGAATCGATTTTCTTTGGTACACCTGGATTGAAGATTGTAGCGCCTTACTCCGCTTATGATGCTAAAGGATTGCTGAAGGCAGCTGTACGTGATCCTGATCCGGTGCTTTTCTTTGAGAACAAAAAGTGTTACAAGCTGATCAAGGAAGAAGTACCGGAAGGGGATTACACTGTTCCAATTGGCGAAGCTAATCTGCTGCGTGAGGGAACGGATATTACGGTGATTGGCTACAGTCTCCCGCTGCATTTTGCTATGCAGGCTGCGGAAGAATTGGAACGCGAGGAAGGAATTACAGCACATATTCTTGATCTGCGTACCTTGCAACCGCTGGATCGTGATGCGATTATTGCTGCTGCCCGTCAGACCGGTAAGGTATTGATTGTGCATGAAGATAATAAAACAGGCGGAATTGGCGGCGAAGTGGCGGCCATTATCGCTGAGCATTGTCTGTTCGAGCTGGATGCACCAATCTTCCGTCTTTGTGGTCCCGATGTTCCGGCGATGCCAATCAGCCCGCCAATGGAGAAGTTTTTCATGCTAAGTAAAGAAAAAGTGAAGGCGGAAATGCTCCGGCTGGCACAATATTAATTTGTTGAGTAGATGCGAAGCTTCCTAAAACTCAGGTGATGCTGACGAAGCTTCGTAAAACTTTAAGAATATGCTTACGAAGCAAGTTTTACTATGTAGTCTTTCTAAGAGTCAATGCTTCGTAAAACTTTTAAGGAGTGAAAAGATGTCTGACAACCAAAAGTTGACTGACGTGATCATGCCGCAGCTGGCGGAATCGCTAGTATCGGCGACGATCGGCAAATGGCTGAAGAAACCGGGCGATCCGGTAGAGCAATACGAACCAATATGTGAGCTTATTACAGATAAAGTAAATGCGGAATTACCTTCAACGATAGATGGAGTTATGGGTGAACTATTGGCGGAAGAAGGCCAGGTTGTCAATGTCGGCGAAGTCATTTGTCGTATAGCCGTGCCTGTGACTGCATCTGCTGCTGCAAACGTGACTAACACTAACACAGTTGCAGCTAATTCCTCTAATAATGCTGCAGGACAAAGTGCGACTTCAACTGCTGGCGATATGATGCGTGCACGCTATTCTCCTGCGGTACAGACTTTGGCTGCTGAACATAACATCGATCTGACTTTAGTTGCTGGTACTGGTATGGGTGGTCGGATTACCCGTAAGGATGTGCTGACTTTCCTCGAAAGCGGCGGAGCTAGATCTGCAGCTTCGATTTCTGCTAGCCAGCCTGCCCCAATGGCGTCACAACCGCCTGCTCCACAGTTCGTTCAAGCCCAAGAGAAGAAGGCAGAAGAGCCACTTCGCCATTCGGGTCTACACTTGAGCGAATCTCCTCGTATTCCAACAATTGAAGTTGAGGGTGGCAGAGGCAGCAGTTCTGAATACCTGATTGAT